>CAWJIJ010000009.1:0-827092 GCA_963842955.1 uncultured Gammaproteobacteria bacterium | reverse complement strand
CGGGGCGGGAATCGAACCCACACTCCCTTACAGGGAAGCGGATTTTAAGTCCGCTGCGTCTACCAGTTCCGCCACCCGGGCCTTCGCGCCGATCGGTGCGGAGCCGACTTTATCATGACACCTGGAAACACGCCCCACCCTTGGGTGCGGGCAGCCGGGCTCGCAGACGGGCGCTGTTAGTAGTCGGCTTCACGGCTGGGTTTTCTCGATTCGGAGGAGGTGTCTCGAACTCCATGACCTGGGGCCATCACGCCCGCGTGAAGTGTCCGGAACGGACGCCCACGGTAGATAATTAATGGAGGCGCGGGCCGGAATCGAACCGGCGTACACGGCTTTGCAGGCCGCTGCGTAACCACTCCGCCACCGCGCCAGGGTGGGCCGGGAGCCCGGGAAGGACGCGAACTCTACCACAAGGCGCGCCGGGCCGGGAGGCCCCGGATCACGGCCGAATCCGTCTATCGCACTCAACCCGCCCGGAGCGCCCCGGCCTCTTCGCCGGCCAAAAAAAACGGGCAGACCCGAGGCCTGCCCGTCTTCCGGGGCATTACGCTCCGTTTGGCTTGTTGGGAAAGCCTCGCTTACTTCACCGTCACTTCGCGCAGGATGTACTGCCCGGTGATGTCCCGCATCCCCGGATAGTTCTTCTGGGCAAACTCGGTGGACTCCTTGCCGCGGGACTCACCCCACTCCTTCATGAACGCGTCATAGCGCTCCTTGTTCGGAGCCAGGTCCGCCGTGGTGGCGCTCTTCACCATGAGCAGCAGGTTGAAATCACCGCTCTGCGGCAGGTCGCTGCGCAGAATCATGTAGTCTTCGATCTGGCCGAGCTTCTTGGCCACTTCGTTGCTGGCGATCCAGGTCTGTTTCAGGCCCTCGAGATACGCATCGTCCATATTGGGATGCACCCGAACGGTCGTGACGTTCCAGACCGAATCGCTGACTTCGTAGTCCGTCCAAGGCGTCAGATCTGCCCACGCTGTCATTGCCAGTCCGGCGAGCGCGACACTACCCAGTACCCCAACCGTAAGCTTCTTTATCGACATTTATTCTCCCCCTCGAATCACGCAACTGAAAAAACACCGACGAACAATAGCAGCCTGGGGATTCCCCTGCCGGATTCATTCGCACCATCCGCTGGAATCCGCCGGGCTACGATGGCCGAAATGCTCTTTATGATCAGGCCTTTCGGGAGACGGCCATGTCCCACACGCTCGATACCCAGCTTCGAGTTCCCCAGCAGCGGGAACAGGTCTTCCCGTTTTTCTCGGATGCCTTCAACCTGGAGCGCATTACGCCCCCGGAGCTGCAATTCAAGGTGCTCACCCCGGCGCCGGTCGAAATTGCCGAGGGCACGCGGATTCGTTATCGGCTGAAGCTGTGGGGCGTGCCCTTCCACTGGGAAACGCTGATCAGCTGCTGGGAACCCCCATTTCGCTTTGTCGACGAGCAGCTCTCCGGCCCCTACCGGGTCTGGTCCCACCGCCATGAGTTCATTCCTACCCACGGCGGGACCCTGGTCTGCGACCACGTTGACTACGAGCTCCCCGCCGCCGCCCTGGGCAACCTGGCCCATCCCCTGGTCCGCCGCCAGCTGATCCGGATCTTCCAGTATCGGCACGAGGTGCTCCACGGGATCTTCTGCGGCGAGGGACGTACCGAGTCGGGAATCGTCCTGGACGCCGCGGGCGACGGCGTCACCACCGCAGCACTGGGTCCGGCCGACTGACATGAGCACGAATCCCTCCTGGCAATTGAAGCTGCTCTATGACGGCGCCTGCCCGTTCTGCCGGCGCGAGGTCAACTGGCTGGCCCGCCGCGACCGCTCCGGGCAGGTAGCGCTGGAGGACATCACCGATCCCCAATTCGATGCATCCGCTTACGGCCTGTCCCAGGCGGGCGTCGAAGGGGTGATTCATGCCCAGCTGTCCGACGGCCGCCTGGTCACCGGCATGGAGGTCTTTCGGCGCCTGTACGCCGCGGTCGGTCTAGGCTGGCTCATGGCGCCGACCGGCTGGCCGGTCCTGCGGCCGGTTTTCGACTGGGGCTATCGACCTGTTCGCACGCCATCGGGTTCGATTGGGTGCAGTTGTTCGGCCGCGACTGCGAGGACAAGGTCTGCCGGCCTGGGGGCTGAAACGGCGAGCGAAGGCTGCCTGAGCCTGCCGCCTCTGCATGGCGCGGCTCGCCGGAACCCGCTAACCCGCCTTCACCGGTCTGCATCAGGGTCCCTCATAAGGGTTCGCGTTGGCCGCTCCGGGCCTGTGTCCGGCGGTTCGGGCTCTTCGCCCGTCGTGAGAAACTCGTCGTACTCCTCACCTTCGCCCGGCTGCGCCTCTACCTGCAACTCGAGGGCCACCGGCGAGGTTCGGACCATGGACACGAACTCGCCCTGGGCATTCAGCGGCGGAGGCGCCCGGAGTGTTGTGCGATACAGGGCAAACAGAGCAAGCACCGTGGCCACCGCGGTGGAAAACGCCGGCAGCCCGGCAGGCCCCACGGCATCCATGGCGGCGCCGGCCATCAGCGGCCCGGACAACGCCCCCAGGCCGTAAATGAGCAGCAGGCCGCGTGTTGCATCCAGCACCTGCGCCGCCTCCAGGTGGTCGTTGGCATGAGCAACGCTAAGCCCATAGAGGGAAAACATGAGTCCGCCAAACGCGAACTGGGCCAGCATCAGCCCCGGCTTGGCATCAAAGACGAGCCAAGCGCCGCCGGCAGCCACCAGCGCGGTCGCGAGACTCACGAGGATCAGGACGGTGCGGCGGTCGACACGGTCGGACAGGTGGCCGATGGGCCACTGCAGCGCCGCACCGCCGAAGATCGTAGCCGACATGAGCGCGGCGATCTCGACCGCCCCCAGCCCCATCCTTTTGCCGAACACCGCGGCCATGCCCCAGAAGGCTCCGCTCAGAGCCCCGGCGCAAAATACGCCCACCGCGCCGACCGGCGATATCCGCAAAAGCTCCCTGAATCCGAGGGTGGCTCCGACTTCGATCCCCGGCTCCGTGATGCGGGTCACCGCGATGGGCACTATGCCGATGGAGATGAGCATGGCGGCGACGGCGAACAGGGTCAGCTCTGCCGGACTGGCCAGCGGTAACAGGAACTGGCCGGCGCCCAGTGCCAGCAGCGTGCTGGTGACATACAGGGAAAACACGCGGCCGCGCTTGCCGGCTTCCACCTGTGCGTTGATCCAGCTTTCGACCACGATAAAGAGGCCGATCACGCACAGACCGCCCATAACGCGCATGACAAACCACGGCAGCGGAGCCACGACGAGCCCAAGGGCCAGGCTCATCGCGGACGCGACTGCGGAAAATGCGGCGAACGCCCGGATGTGGCCGACGTTCCGGATGATGCGGGGGGCAATGTAGGTGCCGCCAATGTACCCCGCGTAGTACCCGGCCATGACCAGGCCGATCTCCAGGTTGCTGAAAGACGCTACGGTGGCGCGCACGCCCAGCAACGTTCCCAGCAGGCCCACGCCAGCCAGCAGAATGCAGAATCCGCCAATAAGGACAAGGGTGGTTGGAGTCATCGGCCGCCAGTTCGCGGGAGCCCCGGGCACCAACGGCCCGGACGCCGCATCGTACCCCAAGGAAGTTTGCCGTGCTCAGTCGCCAGCCGTCTCGGCCTTGCCCAGGGGCAAGGCTGCCGGCAGGGCTCCGGCCAGGCCGGGCTCCGACGCCTGGGTCCCCTGCCTACCGCTGGCGATGAAGACATCCTTGAATGTTGTGAGCCGGAGAATGCCCCGCAGACCCAGGGTCGGCAACCAGTTGAAGTTGCGCGCATCCCAGGTGGTCCGGGGAAGGTCCTCGTCCCGAAATCGGCGTCCGGCCTCGAGCACGCCGACCCGGTAGCCCTTCTCTGCGAGGCGCAACGCCGAAACGCTTCCGCCGAATCCAGAGCCGATAACGAGCCAGTCGTTAGTCGTACCCCGCGGATTCGCCGGGCAACCGGGGCGCTTCTCCGTTACAGTCCCGGTCATCCGCCGGTTCTTGAGCCCTTTTGGTATCCATCGCGTCGCCTCCATGACTTGAGCCAGCTCCGGCCGGCCCCGCTGGCGGGTCCAGCCCGTGAGCTCGGGCTTTGCGTGCATCATACTGCCCTCTCCGAAGCCTAGGCGCTCGGCTGCCGGACAACCGCAGACGGCCTTGGCTGCAATCAAACAGTACGGGCAGAGAACGGTGCCGACGGACCCATTGAGCACATGAAACGCCAGGACACGGAACGTGCGGTCCTGGTCATCGACCAGGGTAGTCATGCGAGCAAGGCGCTGGTCTACCGGGAGGATGGCGAGTTACTCGCCGCAGCGGAATCCGCTGTCGAGACCTTTCAGCCAAAGCCTGGCTGGGTGGAGCACGATGCCGAAGCCCTGGTTGGCTCGGTGCAGGCAGCGATCCGTGACGCGTTATCAGAAGCGGACCTGCCAACGGGTGCTCTGCGAAGCGCCGGCATGGCCACGCAGCGCTCAACCGTCGTGGCCTGGGATGCCGTCACCGGCCAGGCCCTTTCTCCGGCCTTGTCCTGGCGCGATACCCGGCATGCGGAGTGGCTGGCCGGCCTGGAACTGGACGTGAGCGGAGTACGCAGGATAACCGGCCTGGTTCCCTCGCCCCACTACGGCGCGAGCAAGCTGCGCTGGTGCCTGGACTACTTGCCGGACGTCGCCGATGCGTTGGACCCAGCGTCGTCTGCGGCTGGGGCCTTTATCCAGCTTCCTGACCACGCGACTGGTTTCGCCACCGCCATCGCCGGCTGCGGCAGCCGACTCACATTGCTTCGAATCGTCGGTCGTTGACCCGGCCAATGCTTCCCGGACCTTGCTGTGGGATATCGGGAGCCGGACCTGGTCCCCGGCAATGCTCGAGGCTGTCGGCATCCCCAGGGATGTGCTGCCCCGTCCGGTTCCAAGCCGGCATGACTACGGCGTGATCGATGCGGAAGGAACCCGGATCCCGATGACGGTATGCACCGGAGACCAGGCGGCCGCCCTCTTTGCGGCCGGCCCGCCGGATCCCGACACTGTTTACGTCAACCTGGGCACCGGCGCGTTTCTCCAGCGCCCCGGTCTGACAGGACCTGCCCCACCCGGATTGCTGAGAAGTGTCTGCTGGCAGTCGGGCGAAGATGTCCTGGAGGTGGTCGAGGGCACCGTCAACGGTGCGGGCGCGGCGCTGAGCTGGCTGGCGGCCTCGATCGGAATAACGGAGCAGGTCCTCATCGAGGAGGCCCCCGGGTGGCTGGACACCGTTGCCGATCCACCGCTGTTTGCCAATGGGGTCGGCGGACTCGGCTCCCCGTTCTGGCTGCCGGACGCTCCGGTCATGTTCGACCGGGAGGCGAGCGTCGCCGGCCAGACCGTGGCGGTTCTGGAAAGCATCGTTTTTCTCATCCAGACCAATCTGGAGCGCATGGGCACGCCGGCGCGTATTGCTGTCAGCGGCGGACTCTCGCGCCTCGACGGGCTTTGCCAGCGGCTGGCCGACCTGGCCCTCATACCCGTAATGCGCCTGGACGACTTCGAGGCAACGGCGCGGGGCGTCGCCCGTCTCCTGGCCGGCGATTTCCGTATCGCGGTCGCCGATCACGATACGCCTGCCCCATCGCTCGGACCCGACAGGTCCCTGGGCGCCCCGGGCAATCGTGTTCGATCCGCGATCCGGGTCAGGGATGCGCACGCGCTTCACCCGTTGGAAGGCATTCATGGGGCGACTCACCGGCACGGTGGCCGTATCGGAATGACTCGTTAATGATGCGACGGCGGTTCCGCGGGCGGGTCTGATTGGTCACAAAAAAAGGACCCGCAGGGATTTTCCCTGCGGGTCCCATTCGGCTTATGCGACCGCCGCCGGCCTACCCGGCAGCAAACGTCATTGCCTATGCAGGCTCAACAACGACGAGTTCGACCCGGCGATTGTTGGCGCGCCCTTCCTCTGTGTCGTTCGTGTCGATGGGCTGGGCATCCCCGCTGCCAACCGCGGAAATACGTCCCGGATCGATGCCGCGACTGATCAGCGCCTCGCGAACCGCCTGCGCACGGTCGAGGGACAGCTTGGCGTTATAGCCCGAGTCCCCGGTATTGTCGGTGTGGCCTTCGACCATGATGAAGCTCGCCGGATAGCCCTTGAGCACGCTGGCTACTACATCGAGCTGGCGATTCGACGACATGGCCAGACGCGCGGAGTCGGTTTCAAACTCCAGCGCATCGAAGATGAACCGGTTGTCGCCGTCCCCGGTGTCCAGATACGCCACCCATGATGCGACAAAGCCGTCGTCCATGACGTCGATGGTTTCGCCCGAAGGCAGCGTCAGCCTCGCAAACCCTTCCTTGACCGCCTCCATTGCGCTGGAAGCGGCATCACCCACCGCATCAGCGGCGTCTGAAGCGGCTTCGCCCACGGCGGCTGCCGTGTCCTTCGCCATTTCGCCTGCTTTCTCGGCGGTCTCCTCGACGCTCTGCATGGCGTCAGACGCGACTCTCTCGGCATCGTCGCCACAGCTCCTCAAGAGGAACAGCACCACCAGAATAGCGGCGGCAATGAGAAGCCATTTGCCGAAGTTCGGGCCACTCTTCTGCGGCTCCGGCGCGCGCGGCGGCGGCGGAGCCGCCCGCGGTGCTTCTCCTCCGACGCTGCTCAGGAACGATGTCACATCGCCGTAACCCAACGCCTCGGTTACCCGCGAATCCAGGCCGGACTTCAGGTAGTCCTTCTGGCCCAACAGCAGGTTCATCAATCCACCTGCATCGAGCTTGTTGTCCACCACCTGGCGTTTCAGGAAGCCCAGGCCGATGGGCGCCATCATTGCCATCAGCTTCCCGGCGGACGATGAACTGATTCCGGCGATGTTGGAAATGCTGTCCGTCAGGGCGCTGGTCTTGGTGCCGAACATCCCGTTCAGCAGGGTCGTGCCCAGTGACAACACGGAGTCTGTCTTGGGACCGCCCCCCATCAGATCACCGAGGTTGTCCAGGAGGCCGGTGTCGATATCCGGGCTGGTGACCAGCTTGAACAGATCCGCGGCACCGCTGCCTCCCTTGCTCGACCCGAGCATGCCGCCGAGCAGCGCGGGAAAAATGTTGGCCGCAGCGGTCTCTGTCGCCTGCGGTGCTTCGCCCAACATGCCTGCAGCTTTGCCGGCGAGGTCTTTTACGACCGAGTTGGTGAACATGCTGATCAAATTCACTGCCATGAACGTGTCCTCTAAAAACTTTTCGAACGAAATGGGGATCTGATTGCCGTCCTGAGCTCATCCGCGAGAACGAGCCCAACCCCCCGGCAACAGACGGGTAGTCAACTGAAAGGTAGTTAGTTCCCGCCGATTCTGCCAACTGGATTACGGCAGTCCATGCCAATAATGGCGCGGCTTGTCACCCACCCGACAGGCTATTGGACGGGACCGCGCCCCATCCGGCGAGATCCTGACCGTAAAAAGCCCCGGACTCATCCCCGACTTCCAACCCGTCCGCCAGCCCGCGAACGCGCCCGGCTCGAAGCGGTTAACCCATACATCGATTTTCCCGAACCCCGGCGTCGAAATTATCCGCTTTTCCGTGGATGAGCCAACATGGAGACTGCCGGCAAGCATCACAGGAGAGCGATATGAACGATCTCAAAGGCATCATCAATGGCCTGGCGGGCAGCGGCGCCCTTTCGGGCCTGGCTGGCGGCCTGGCCGGCGGCACGGTGGCGGGAGCGCTTGCGACCAAGAAAGGCCGAAAAATGGGCGGCACGGCGCTGAAAATCGGCGGCCTCGCCGCGATCAGCGGGCTGGCGTGGAAGGCCTATCGAGCCTATGCGGACGATCCCGCGCAGGCCCATGGCCCCTCCCCTGCGGACGCCCCGACCTGCCCCGCTGGCGGGAGCCATGGGTCTCTCGAAGGCGGAATTCGAACAGGTCACGGACAGCGATGCCGGCGGCTCCGGCGCCCTGGTCCTGCTCCGGGCCATGATCGCCGCCGCCCATGCGGACGGGCACCTGGACCCGAACGAACAGCAACGCATTTTTGCCGAGGTGGACCGGCTCGACCTCACTCTCGAGGAAAAGGCCATGCTGATCGACGAGCTGCGTCACCCGGTGAGCATCAGCCAACTGGCCGAACAGGTGGTCGATGTGGCTATGGGGATCGAGGTTTACGCGGCTTCGCTTCTCGTGGTGGATGACCAGGAGCCGGCGGCCCGCCGGCACCTGCGCATCCTCGCGGACCGGCTGGACCTGCCGGGAGACCTGGTCGCTTCCGTCCACGCCGAGTCTCGCAGCACCGTGGGCGGCGCGGCGGAACTGGATCTGCCGGCTCGTCGATCCGCCTGATCCTCTGGCCGCATCCTTTGACCTCGCCACGCTCAGGACGGCGTGAAACGTGACAAGGCCGATTAGCAGGGGGCGCGCCTGAGCGCCCCCTGCTGGTCATGAACCCTTCGGTCAGTGGGTACCGAACAACTGCTGAATCTCTGCCGCGTCCCGGGTTGTCAGCAGGGCGAGCTTCAGCAGGACGCGGGCCTTTGCCGGACCGAGTTCGCCGGAGGCCACGGTACCCAGTTCATCGTCATCGACTTCGATATCGCGGCCGACCGACCCGGCCGGCAGGCGCGTCGAACGGACCACCGTCACGCCCTCCTTAACGGCCTTGCCTACGGCCTCCAGGGCAGCGGAGGTCATGTTGCCGTTGCCGACGCCGGCGGTCACGATGCCCTTTGCGCCGTTGGCCGCAGCGCTGTCGAGGGGCGCATGGCGGCAGTCATCACTACAGGCTTGTCGCCGTCCACCACGAGGTTCAGGAAATATCCGGTTTCCTCGATCGTGTCGGTGCCGTGGGTAATCACGATTCCGTCGACTTCGGGGTCGGCCTGCAGAGCCTTGACCCGGCGCGCCAGTTTCAGCCAGATCTCGTCGTTCATGTCCTGACTGCCGACATTGGCCACCTGCTCGCCGCTGATCGAAGCCAGCTCCGACAATTGCGGGACCGCGGATATCAGCAAATCGACCCCCACCTACCCCGACGCGTAGCCGGCCTGGGTGCCGGACTCGGCGGATCCGGCAATGGTTCCGCCGGTGGCGAGAATAAAGACCCTGGGCAGTTCAGCAGCCGAGGCGTGAAACGAGAAGGCCAGCACAAGGGGGGCGAACCAGGCAGAACCCCCGCACGTCGACTCGGTCCTGGTTCGGGGCCGGTCTTGTAAAGGCTCGTTCATTCCGGGTCACCGTCTACAGTTGCTGACGAGGAGCATCATGAAGCGATCGGACGGAGAAATTCAAACCCGTTGACGGCAGTCGCTGGGATGCCGGATCGACCCGGACGGTTGTCGCGGACATCAGCCTGATCCAGAGCCTCCTGGAAAACCTCCTGAAGAACGCTCTGTACTTCACGCCGGGACCGGGTGAAATCACCCTTCGGCCGACCCCGTTGCCCGGCTCGCTCGGCGTCACCGTGGCGGATACCGGAGTCGGCGTACCGGGTGACCATCTGCCCAAGATCTTCGACCGCTTTTATCGGGCCGGCAACGCGGACGAAGCGGCATCCAGCTCGTCGGGCCTGGGGCCTGCCATCGTCAAGCGGATTTCTGGACCTGCACGGGACGCACATCACGGTGAACAGCGAAATCACTGTGGGCACCCGCTTCGACGTTGAACTGCCCGCCCGCGACAGCCCCGCCTGAAGGCTCCTGCTGGTATAAAAAAAGGGTCAGGTAATCTACCTAACCCTTTGAATAAAAACTTGGAGCGGGAAACGAGACTCGAACTCGCGACCCCAACCTTGGCAAGGTTGTGCTCTACCAACTGAGCTATTCCCGCCGAGTGAAGCGAGGCATTCTATCGGGATTGAAGGGGGTGTCAAGGTTCCCCGGACTCTCCGGTCAGGACCGGCCAGGCGGCCGACAGGTAGCGAGCCATGGACCACAGGGTGAGTACGGCGGCCAGCAGGAGAAAGACGTAGCCGACTTCATACATCGGGATGAAAAAGAGATCCTCGTGGTAGAGCATCATGATCAGCGCCGTAATCTGGGCAATGGTCTTGTACTTGCCGATCTGGCTCACGGCCACGTGACTGCGGCGGCCCAGTTCCGCCATCCATTCCCGCAGGGCGGAAATGGTGATTTCCCGTCCGATGATGACCGCCGCCGCAAGGGTCACGGTTACCCGCGTGTCCTGCTGGACAAGCAGCACCAGCGCCACCGCCACCATCAGCTTGTCGGCGACCGGATCCAGGAAGGCCCCGAACGAGGACGTCAGACCGAGCTTGCGGGCGTAGTAACCATCCAGCCAGTCGGTGATGCCCGCCAGCGAGAAGATGATGGCGGAGGCCGGCCGGGCCCAGGGCACGGGCAGGTAGAACACGAGCACGAACATCGGGATCAGCGCGATGCGAATCCAGGTCAGCGTGTTGGGAAGGTTGAAGTGGGTTGCCATACCAGGCGCTTATCCTTCGGGGTGCAAATGGTTCCAGATCCGTGCGGCCAGGTTACGGCTGATGCCAGGGACCCGCGCCAGGTCCTCGGCGCCCGCGGCCATAATCCCTTTGAGTCCGCCGAACTCCTTCAACAATTCCCTGCGGCGTATCGGTCCAAGGCCCGCGATGTCCTCCAGCACCGACTTCTGCCGGGCCTTGGCTCGCTGGGCCCGGTGACCCGCAATGGCGAACCGGTGAGCTTCATCCCGGATTTGCTGGATGAGATGCAGCGCCGCCGAGTCTCTTGGCAGTATAAGGGGGCGTCCGCGACCGACCAAGAACAACTGTTCCATACCCGGCTTTCGGGTCGGCCCCTTGGCCACCCCCACGATCTCCACGCCTTCGATCTCCAGCTCCTCGAGAACCTCGACGGCCTTGGCCAGCTGGCCCTTGCCGCCGTCCACGAAAAGCACGTCGGGTATCGGCGCTTCGCCGCGGCGGACCCGGGTGTAACGCCGCTTCAGCGCCTGTTGCATGGCGGCGTAATCATCGCCGGGCTCGACGCCGGTGATGTTGAAGCGTCGGTACTCCTGCTTGAGGGGTCCCTCGGCGCCAAATACGACGCAGGACGCGACGGTGGATTCCCCCATCGTGTGGCTCACATCGAAGCATTCCAGCCGCCGTGGGGCATCGTCCATTTCCAGCGCTTCGCCCAGCGCCGCGAGCTGGGCGGTCAACCCCGCCCGGCCGGCGATCTCCAGGTCCAGGGACTGCTCTGCATTAGCCCGTGTCACTTCCAGCCAGCGCGCCCGGTCACCCCGCACCCGGTGACTGATTCGCACCTGCCGCCCCGCCTTTTCCGTCAGTGCGGCAGCGAGGAGCTCGCCCTCCTCGTCCAGCGGCTGGTCGGTCAGGATTTCATGGGGCGGAGGACGATGTGCGTAGTACTGGGACAGGAATGCGGCCACTGCTTCGGGCAGGCCCGTGCCCGGCGCGGCCCGGGGAAACCAGGTGCGGCTGCCGAGATGGCGCCCACCCCGATAGAACATCACCGCCACGCAATAACGGCCGCCCCGTTCAGCCACCGCCACCACGTCAAGGTCGCGGCGATCGGCAACGTCGCCGCCGTGCTGCTGGATTTTCTTCAGTCGCCCGATCTGGTCCCGGTACCGCGCAGCGTCCTCGAAGGCGAGTTCGGCTGCGGAGGATTCCATTCGCCGCTGCAATTCCTCGATGACCTCGCGGCTGCGGCCCTCGACGAAGTGCACGGCATGAGCCACGTCCGCGGCGTAGTCGTCGGCGCTGATGAGCCCGACACAAGGCGCGGAGCAGCGGCGAATCTGGTGCTGCAGACACGGCCGGCTGCGATGGGCGAAATAGCTGTCTTCGCAGTTACGGATACGAAACAGCTTCTGCAGGGTGTTGAGAGTCTCGCGTACGGCGCCGGCGCTCGGATACGGTCCGAACAGGCGCCCCGGCACCCTGCGGCTACCCCGGTAAAACGACAGGCGCGGATAGGCGTGCTCGGAGCTGAGCATGATGTACGGATAGCTCTTGTCGTCCCTCAGCAGGACATTGAAGCGGGGCCGGTGGGCCTTGATGAGATTGTTCTCGAGAATGAGCGCCTCGGCTTCGTTCCGGGTCACCGTGACTTCCAGCCCCTGCACCTGCTGGACCATGGCGCCGGTTTTCCCACCCGGGATCCCGGAGCGAAAGTAGCTGGAAACGCGCCGCTTGAGATCCCGGGCCTTGCCCACGTAGAGGATCTCTCCGTCGGCACCCATCATCTGGTAGACGCCGGGCTTGTGACTCAGCCGGCGAAGGGCCGGCTTCGGATCGAAAACCGGCCGGCCCGCATCGGGCTGACTGCCGGGCACTGTCGACGCCTCGCTCACCTCTGAAGGCCCGCAAGTTTCGCGGCCCGGCTTGTCACCGCCATGAACATGTCCGGCGTAAGGCGTCGGGTCTGGGTGTTGTAGCGGCTGCAATGATAGGAATCCACAAGGACCGGGCCGTCGGGCAGCGTGTGTTCTGCGCCATGGCCGAAGCGCCAGGCGGACAGGCGCTCACCGCGGGCCCTGAGGACTGCGTCATGGGCAATGCGCCCGAGTGCCAGCACGACCAGCCCCGGTCCTAGCCCGTCGATCTCGGCCGCCAGGTATGAATTGCAGCTGCGTATTTCCTCGCCGACCGGCTTGTTGGCCGGCGGCAGGCACTTCACCGCATTGGTGATGCGGCAGCCGCTCAGGACCAGCCCGTCGTCACGATGCACCGATGCCGGCGCGCTCGCCAGCCCCAGCTGGTGGAGCGTCTCGTACAGGAGAATGCCGGCATAATCGCCGGTAAACGGCCGGCCAGTGGCATTGGCCCCGTGGTATCCGGGTGCCAGGCCGACGATCAGGAGGCGCGGTGCAGCGTCGCCGAACGCCGGCACCGGGCGCGCATGATAGGCCGGGTGGTCGGCGCGGACTTCGTCCAGGTAGGCAGCCAGACGGGGACATCGCCGGCAGTTCGGATTGAACCCGGCCCCGTCTTTACTTCTTCACTGCAATTTTCGCCTTTAACTTGCTGTTTATCAGGGGCTTCTAGTCATCCATATGGCGAACAATGGCCTCACCGAAACCGCTCGTCCCCAGGAGCGTCGCGCCCGGGATCAGGTTCGCCACCTGCTCCTGGGCGGAACCCTTGTCACCGCCCGGGAGCCGGGGATGGCGTATGCCCACCCGCAGGCGGGCGAGATCGAAGGTGAGTTCCTTGCTGGCGATCGTGTGGGTCACGCCGTGGATGATCAGGTCAGCCGCCTCCTTCCAGCCCAGGTAGCGGAGCATCATCTCTGCTGAAAGAATCAGCGAACCCGGGTTCACCTGGTCTTTTCCGGCAAAACCCGGCGCGGTCCCGTGGGTGGCCTCGAACACCGCGACGGAATCGCCGATGTTCGCCCCCGGGGCGATCCCGATGCCACCGACCTGGGCCGCCAGGGCGTCGGAAATATAGTCGCCGTTGAGATTCAGCGTGGCGATCACATCGTAGTGCTCGGGGTTGAGCAGAATCTGCTGGAGAAAGTTGTCGGCGATCACGTCCTTCACGACGATCTGCCGGCCCGTCCGGGGATTCGGGAACGCCAGCCACGGGCCGCCGTCCACTTCGGCCGCACCGAACTCCTCGCGAGCCACCTCGTAACCCCAGTTCCGGAAGGCCCCTTCCGTGTACTTCATGATGTTGCCCTTGTGGACCAGGGTCACCGAGCTGCGGTCCTCGTCCACGGCATAGTTCAGGGCCTTGCGAATCAGCCGCTGGGAGCCCTCCCGGGATACAGGCTTGATCCCCAGGCCGGCGCTCGAGGGAAAGCGGATGCCGGTGACGCCCAGTTCGTCCTGCAAGAACTTGATGAGCTTGAGGCCTTCCTCCGACCCGGCCGGCCACTCGATACCGGCATAGATGTCCTCGGTGTTCTCCCGGAAGATCGTCATGTAGACCTGGTCTGACTCCTTCATCGGCGTCTGGACGCCGGGAAAGTAGCGGATCGGGCGGACGCAGGCGTACAGGTCCAGGTTCTGGCGAATGCTCACGTTGAGCGAGCGCACCCCGCCGCCAACCGGCGTTGCCAGCGGCCCCTTGATGGACACGACGTAGCGACGCAGGGCGTCCAGCGTTTCCTCGGGCAGGAAGTGGCTGGCCCCGTAGACTCCGGTAGCGTTCTGGCCGGCATAGATGTCCATCCAGGCAATGCGGCGGCTGCCGCCGTAGGCCTTGGACACGGCCGCATCAACCACGTTCTTCATGACCGGCGTGATGTCCACGCCAATGCCGTCGCCCTCGATCACCGGGATGATCGGGCAATCCGGTACGTTCAGCGAATGATCGGGATTGGCGGTGATCGCCGTGCCCTCTTCGGGCACCTGGATATGATCGTACTGCATTCGAATGCCTGCTCCAGTCGGCCGGACCACCTCCGGGGGCGGCGATTATCGCCGATCCGCCGCACAGTCCTCAATGGCGGACGGTTGGTCACAAACGAAACGGGCCCGGCGCTGGAGGCGCCGGGCCCGGGTTCATGCTCGCCGGTCGGAGACCGGAGCCGGCCTCAGCCGGCCTTTTCGAACTGCTCTTCCTCGGTGGAGCCTTCCATGGCCGACAGCGACGAGGTGCCGGCGGTCACCGCCTGGGTCACGGCGTCGAAGTAGCCGGCACCCACTTCGCGCTGGTGCTTGGTGGCCGTGTAGCCTTCCGACTCGCTGCCGAACTCCGCTTCCTGGAGCTCCACGTAGGCGGTCATCTGGGACTCACGATAGCCCTTGGCCAGCTTGAACATGCTGTAGTTCAGCGCGTGGAAACCGGCCAGCGTGATGAACTGGAACTTGTAGCCCATCGCGCCCAGCTCGCGCTGGAACTTGGCGATCGTCGCGTCGTCGAGGTTCTTCTTCCAGTTGAACGACGGCGAGCAGTTGTAGGCCAGGCGCTTGGTCGGGTTGGCCTTGAGAATCGTCTCGGCGAAGCGCTTGGCGTCGTCCAGGTTCGGGACGGCGGTTTCGCACCACACCAGGTCGGCATAGGGCGCATACGCAAGACCGCGGGCAATGGCCTGGTCCAGTCCGGCGTTCACGCGATAGAAGCCTTCGGCGGTTCGCTCGCCTTCGATGATGAAGGGCAGATCCCGCTCGTCCACGTCGGCGGTGAGGAGCTTGGAGGCCTCCGCATCGGTGCGCGCAACGATGACCGTGGGTACGCCGCAGACATCAGCGGCGAGCCGCGCGGCCACCAGCTTGTTGATGGCTTCCTGGGTGGGAACAAGCACCTTGCCGCCCATGTGTCCGCACTTCTTGGCGCTCGAGAGCTGGTCCTCGAAATGCACGCCGGCCGCGCCGGCATTGATCATGTCCTTGGTGAGCTCGAAAGCGTTCAGCACGCCGCCAAAACCCGCCTCGGCGTCGGCCACGATCGGCTTGAACCAGTCGATGCTGTCATCGCCCTCTGCGAGGCAGAGCTGGTCGGCCCGCTGCAGGCAGTTGTTGATCCGCCGCACGACCGCGGGCACCGAGTTCGCCGGATACAGGGACTGATCGGGATACATTTCACCGGCGAGGTTGGCGTCGCCCGCCACCTGCCAGCCGGAGAGATAAATGGCGTCCAGTCCCGCCTTTACCTGCTGCATGGCCTGGTTGCCCGTCAACGCGCCCAGCGCGTTCACATAAGGCTTTTCGTCCATATAGCGCCAAAGTTTTTCCGCGCCAAGTCGAGCCAGGGTGTGCTCGATCTGCACAGTTCCGCGCAGACGCACGACCTCGGCGGCATCGTAGCCACGGGTCACGCCTTTCCAGCGCGGGTTGTCGTTCCATTCCTTCTGCAGGGTCTCGACCGCTTTCGTGCTCATGCCTTCATTCCTCGACAGGTGACTTACATGTCTGCATTCGTTCAACCGTTCTTTCAGTCGATGGCCTCATAGGCGGCCAGCGTCAGAAAGTCCACGAATTCTTCATCGGCGGTGATCTGGTCCAGCAGATCGCCCGCCGCCTCGTAGCGGCCCGCGGCGTAGGCATCGTCGCCCACCTCCTTGCGGATCGCTTCCATTTCTTCGGCCTTGAAGGCCTTGTACAGATCCACGTCGATGGCGCGTCCGTCATCGAGGACGCCCTTGTCATGGCGGACCCACTGCCAGATCTGGGCGCGGGAAATCTCCGCGGTGGCCGCATCTTCCATCAGGTTGTACAGCGGTACGCACCCCAGACCGCCCAGCCAGGCCGCCATGTACTGGATGGCCACGCTGATGTTGCTGCGAAGACCTGCCTCGGTGATCGTGCCTTCGGGCACGGCGATGAGGTCCGTGGCGCTGACCTCAACATCGCGTCGCAGCCGGTCCACCTGGTTGGGGGCCGGCATGTGCTTGTCGAAAATCTCCATGGCAATCGGGACCAGCCCCGGATGGGCGACCCAGGTGCCGTCATGGCCGTCACCGGCCTCGCGCTCCTTGTCGGCACGGACCTTGGCCAGCGCCGCCTCGTTAGCCTCGGGATCGCTCTTGATCGGAATCTGGGCGGCCATGCCGCCGATGGCATGGGCGCGGCGCCGGTGACAGGTCTTGATGACCAGCAGCGAGTACGCGCGCAGAAACGGCACCGTCATCGTGACCTGGCCGCGATCCGGAAGCACACGATCGGGATAGTTACGGAATTTCTTGATGTAACTGAAAATGTAGTCCCAGCGGCCGCAGTTGAGGCCGACGATGTAGTCCCGAAGGACATACAGGATCTCGTCGATTTCAAAGGCGGCAAGAATGGTCTCGATCAGGATCGTGCACTTGATCGTGCCGTGGCGCAGACCCAGCCGGTTCTCGGCGAATTCGAACACCTCGGCCCAGAGGTGCGCCTCGGTGTGGTTCTCGAGCTTCGGCAGATAGAAGTACGGCCCCGTACCCCGCTCGCCGGCCCGTTTCGCGTTGTGGAACAGGAACAGGCCGAAATCCATGAAGGCGCCGGGCACCGGCTGGCCGTCCACGAGCAGATGCTTCTCGAACAGGTGCCAGCCCCGGGGCCGCACGATCAGGGTCGCCGGCGTCTCGCCCAGGCTGTACTGCTTGCCCTCCGGCGAAGTGAACGCGATGCTGCCATCGATAGCATCGCGCATGTTGATCTGGCCGTTGACGAGGTTGCTCCAGGTCGGCGTGAGCGAGTCCTCGAAGTCCGCCATGAAGACCTTCGCACCGGAATTGAGGGCGTTGATCACCATCTTGCGGTCCACCGGACCGGTGATTTCCACGCGCCGGTCCTGGAGGTCGGCCGGCACTTCCGCGACGGTCCATTCGGACTCGCGGATCTGGCGGGTCTGGGGAAGAAACCCGGGGAGTTCGCCCCCGTCGATGCGCTGCTGACGAGCGTCGCGCTCGGACAGCAAATCGACGACCCTGCCGCGGTAGCGCCGGGTCAGGTCGGCCACAAAGGCCAGGGCTTCGTCGGTGAGAATTTCATCGAATCCGGGCTCTGTGGGGCCCAGAACGTCTATCGAGGGTGCGGGCGAAGACTCCGAAATTGCGGTCATTGGTTCACCTTATAAGCAAGCCGGTGCCGGGCGCGGAAGCGGCTGCGGAAACGGGGGTTCCTTGGCAAGCTTCTTCGTCTGGCATACTGCGGTGCATCATGCTAATCCCTCGCCCGCGGCAATGCAAAACGCGCACGCTGGCAGCCGGGAAAGGGCTCTCCTAAAGGCATGATAGCCCGCCCCGCCGGACCGAGCCGTCGGGGATTTCCGCAACCCGCCGCCTCTTCTCGAAGCCGCCCCCCCGGGGCAGATGAAAGATCCGGGCTTATCCGGCAAGACAGTAGGCGGAACGAATTATTCGAAAACGCTCGGACCCAGCCGGGCGAAAACCCATCAACGGATCTCGAATGCGTCTGATTCTTCTGAACAAACCGTACCAGGTGTTGAGCCAGTTCACTTCGCCGGGCGGCCGGGCCTGCCTGGCGGACCACGTGCAGATCGCCGATGTATACCCGGCGGGGCGGCTGGATTTCGACAGCGAGGGCCTGCTCCTGCTCACCGACCACGGGCCCTTGCAGGCACGCATCGCCGAACCACGGAAAAAGCTCGGGAAGCTCTACTATGCACAGGTTGAAGGCGTGGTCGAAGACGACGCGCTGGATCCCCTTCGCGAAGGCGTGGTGATCGACGGACGCCGGACGCGCCCCGCCGTCGTCAAGCGCATCACCACGCCGCCAGGCCTCTGGCCCCGTGACCCGCCCATCCGGGTCCGCAAGTCGATACCGGACTGCTGGCTTGCCCTGACGCTGACGGAGGGACGGCACCGGCAGGTCCGCCGGATGACCGCAGCGATAGGCCACCCCACGCTGCGCCTGGTGCGTTGGGCCGTAGGTCCTTGGGAAATCGGCGACCTGCAGCCCGGGCAATGGCGGGAAGTGCCAGGCGATGAGGTCCGGGCGTTTTTTCGTGGCCAGCGAACGCGGCGACGGAACTAGCGGGCGAAGCCCTCCTCGGACTGCCCGCCGGCCACGCGAATGGCCAGTTCCAGCGCCTGCTCGTAGTTGAGCCGGGGATCCACCTGGGACCGATAGGCCCGGGCCAGGTCCGCCTCGGCCAAGCCGCGGGCACCCCCAATGCACTCGGTCACATCGTCTCCGGTGAGTTCGAAATGCACTCCGCCCAGGTAGCTGCCCATGGCCCGGTGAACGCGAAAAGCCGATTCCACCTCGGCCAGGACATTGTCGAACCGACGGGTCTTTAGGCCCGAGGCCGTGGTTTCCGTGTTGCCGTGCATGGGGTCGCAAACCCAGAGAACCGGGCTGCCTGTGGCACGCGCCGCCTCGATCAGTGGTGGCAAACGGGCTTCGATATCCTTGGCCCCGAAACGGTGGATCAGCGTGAGCCGGCCCGGCTCGTTGGTCGGATTGAGGGTGCCGATCAGCTCCTGCAGCCATTCGGCGCTCATCCCGGCGCCGACCTTCACAGCGAGCGGATTCGCGATGCCGCGGAAGAATTCCACGTGGGCCCCGTCGGGATTGGCGGTGCGCATGCCGATCCACGGGAAGTGGGTCGACAGGTTGTACCAGCGCTTATGGCGTTCGATGTAGCGGGTCTGGGCCTGCTCGTAGAGTAAGTGCAGACCCTCGTGGCTGGTGTAGAAATCGATCCGCCGGGTCCGGTGCACCTGTTGACCGGAAATGGACTCGAAGAAATCCAGCGAGTCACGGATCGACTGCACGATGTGCCGGTACTGGGCCTCGTAGGGAGACGAGGCCACGAAGTCCACGTCCCAGTACTCCGGGTGATGCAGATCCGCGAAGCCGCCGTCGACCAGCGACCGCACGAAATTCAGGGTGAGCGCCGCCCGCTGATAGCCCTCGATCATGAGCCGCGGATCCGGCTCCCGATCTTCCGGCGTAAAGCCCTGCCGATTTACGAGGTCGCCCCGATAGCTCGGCAACGTCACGCCATCGATGGTCTCGGTGTCCGCCGACCGGGGCTTGGCATACTGGCCCGCCATCCGCCCGACCCGGATTACGGGCTTCTTCAGGCCATGCAGCAACACCACGCTGATCTGGAGCAGAATCTTGAGCTTGCGCGCGATGCGGTCGGACTCGCACTCGGCGAAGCTCTCCGCGCAATCGCCGCCCTGGAGCAGAAACGCCTTGCCCTGCTGGGCGAGGGCGATCTGCTTCTTGAGCTCTTCGACCTCCCAGGAGACGACGAGCGGCGGCAGGGCCGACAGGTCGGCAATGACGCGTTCAACGGCCGCGGGGTCCGCATACAGGGGCTGCTGGCCCGCGGTTCGGGCGTGCCAGCTGGCGGGATGCCAGCTGACCTGGTCGGGGGGTTGGCTCATATGCCTAGATTACACCGCGATGCCGCATTGCAAAACCCGACGGAATATCAATCGGGGCTGGCGGCTTTTAGCGACAGTCGCGATAATTCCCGGTTTACCCGTCGCCCGGTGACCGGGGGTTCCGGCCGCGGGATTCACATCTACTAGTTTCGATCCAGCTGGAGATCGTTATGCATCGAGTTCTCGTTCTTGGGGCCGGCAAGATCGGAGCCCTGATATCCGGGCTCCTCGGCGAATCCGGTGACTATCGGGTCCAACTGGCCGACATCGACGGAGAAGCCGTGGAATCCGTGGTTGCCGCTCATGGCCTGGACCACGTTACGGGCGCCCATGTGGACGCCAGCAATCCGGAGGCGCTGGCCGCCCACCTGGCCGAACATCCGGCCGACGCCGTCGTATCCAGCCTGCCCTACTTCTGCAACACGGTGGTCGCCCAGGCCGCGCGCGACGCCAACATGCACTACTTCGACCTCACCGAGGACGTGGCCGTCACCAACCAGGTGCGCCGACTGGCCCGGGGTGCAAAGCGGGCATTTGCCCCGCAGTGCGGCCTGGCCCCCGGCTTCATCAGCATTGCCGCGCAGGCGCTGGCGAACCACTTCGACGAGGTCCATACGGTCAAGCTGCGGGTCGGTGCCCTCCCCCAGCACCCGAACAACGTGCTGAAGTATTCGCTGACCTGGTCCACCGACGGGCTGATCAACGAGTACGGCAATATGTGCCAGAGCGTCGAGGACGGCGACCAGGTCAACGTTATGCCGTTGGAGGGCCTCGAGGAAATCGAGATCGACGGCACGCTATACGAGGCGTTCAATACCTCCGGCGGTCTCGGCTCGATGGCGGAAACCTGGTCCGGCCAGGTCCGGCAGATGAACTACAAGACCATGCGCTACCCGGGGCACTGCCACCAGATGCGCCTGCTCATGAACGGGCTGAAGCTCAACCATGATCGCGACACCTTGAAGCGCATTCTGGAAAATGCCGTGCCGCGAACGCTCCAGGACGTGGTTGTCGTGTACGTCTCTGTGACCGGTCTGCAGGACGGCGAACTGCGCGAGGAAAACTACGTCAACAAGGTCTATCCCCAGGTGATCGCCAGCCGCCTGTGGTCCGCCATCCAGGTGACAACCGCTGCCGGCGTGTGCTCCGTCGTGGATCTGGTGCTCTCCAACCCGGGGGATCACGAGGGTTTTGTCACCCAGGAGAGCTTCCGCCTGAAGGACATACTGGACAACCGCTTCGGCCGCTACTACGCCCATGGCGGCACCAATGAAATTTCCGCCCGTCTGGTGGCCACCGGCCGTACCGGGCACCAGCGAGCTGCAGGAGAGTGATATGGAAAAGGTTCTAAAGGCCCTTGGTCTGGAGGAAGTCAACGCCGGCGCCTGGGCCGGAAGCCGTCCCCTGCCCTGTGACGGCGGACGCGTGATCGACAGCGTCAACCCCGCCACGGGCGAAGTACTCGGCCGCGTCAAGGCCGCCACGCCATCGGACTACGAAGCCATCGTCCAGGCCGCTAGAGCCGCGTTCGGCGAGTGGCGGGCGCTGCCGGCGCCGCATCGCGGAGAAGCCGTGCGGCTCATCGGCGAGGCCCTGCGCAGGCACAAGGATGCCCTGGGCAGCCTGGTCACCCTGGAGATGGGCAAGATCAAGGCCGAGGGCGACGGCGAAGTACAGGAAATGATCGATATTGCCGACTTCGCCGTCGGCCAGTCACGCATGCTCTACGGCAACACCATGCACTCGGAGCGTCCCGGCCACCGGATGTACGAGCAGTGGCATCCGCTGGGTATCGTCGGGATCATCTCCGCCTTCAACTTCCCCGTGGCCGTATGGTCCTGGAATGCGTTCATCGCCGCGATCTGCGGTGACGTCTGCATCTGGAAACCCTCCCCCAAGACGCCCTTGTGCGCCGTCGCCATCCAGAAGATCGTCAACGAAGCCCTGGAAGGACAAGGGTTCCCGGCGATCTTCCACATGTTCCTGGATGGCGATGTCAGCCAGGCCGAGACCTTCGTCAACGATGAGCGCATCGACCTGGTGTCCTTCACCGGCTCCTGCGCCGTCGGTCGCCAGGTGGGAGAACAGGTGGCCCGCCGCATGGGCAAATCCCTGCTCGAACTCGGCGGCAACAACGCGATCATCGTGGACGAGGAAGCCAACCTGGATCTTGCGGTTCCGGCGATCGTATTCGGGGCGGTGGGCACGGCCGGCCAGCGCTGTACCTCGACGCGCAGGGTATTCGTCCACCAGAAGCTCTACGAAGAACTGGCCCATCGCCTGATCCGTGCCTACGACCAGGTGAAAATCGGCGATCCGATGGATCCGGCCACCCTGATGGGCCCCTTGATCGACGAGGACTCGGTGCTGCGTTTCGAGAGAGCCGTAGAGGCCGCTCTGGCCCAGGGCGGGCAGGTACTGGCGGGTGGCCATGTGCTCGACCAGGCGGGCAATTTCGTTCAGCCCACCATCGTGCGAGCGCTCAACGACTGGCAGATCGTGCAGGACGAGACCTTCGCCCCCATTCTCTACCTGATCCCCTATCACAGCCTCGATGAGGCCATCGCCATGCACAACGGCGTTCGCCAGGGTTTGTCGTCGGCCATCTTCACCGACAACCTACAGACCGCCGAGCGTTTCCTTTCCGCCGCCGGCAGCGACTGCGGAATAGCCAACGTGAATATCGGCACCTCGGGGGCCGAGATCGGCGGCGCCTTCGGGGGGGAAAAAGAGACCGGCGGTGGCCGCGAAGCCGGTTCGGACTCGTGGAAGGCGTACATGCGCCGCCAGACCAACACGATCAACTACTCCACTGATTTGCCGCTGGCCCAGGGAATCCGTTTCGATATCGGCGGCTAGCCTGAAACCGGCAGCCGACTAACCCGCCGTGCCGGCCGGACCGGCGCGGCGGGTTAACCCAGCTCCACGAAGAAGACTTACCGGGACAGGTCTTCGACAATCATCTTCACCCACGTGTCGGGATTGATGAAACCGCCGCCCCAGTCACCGTCGTAGCTGGCCGTGGGTGCCGCTGCCTGGATGGCCGCGAGATCCTTGCCCTCGGCGAGGAGCGCTGATATCTGGTTTGCCACATCGTCCAGCATATTCCGGTAGGCGGCGAGCTCGTCGCGATTGGACAGGGGTCCGTGGCCGGGTATGACCCGGGTTTCGGCGTCCATCAGCGGAAGAACACCATCGATTGCGGCCACCATGCCGCGGATCGAGCCGCCACTGCCTGAGTCAATGAACGGGTACAGACCATTGAAATAGATGTCGCCCATATGCACGACGTTGTTGCCCCGAAACTGGACAACGGAGTCGCCGTCGGTGTGGGCATTAGGGAAATGCAGGGCGCGGATCTCTTCGCCGTTGAGATGAAAGCCCACCTCGTCATTGAATGTGACAACCGGCAGGGCCGCTGCCGGCGAGGCCGGCACGTCGCGTCCGAAGAACGGCATGTTCTGGTCCGTACCCAGGCGCACACGCACATTGTCGTGGGCGACGATCAGCGAACCTGCCTTGCCGAGGTTCTCGTTGCCGCCGGTGTGGTCGCCGTGCCAGTGCGTGTTCAGCACAAACCGGATCGGCTGGTCTGACAGCTTGCGGACTGCTTCGCGAATCGCCTCGGTCAGCGGCGCGTACTGGTCATCGATCATGAACACGCCGTCCGGTCCCACCGACACGCCGATATTGCCGCCACGGCCCGTCAACATGTAAACGCCGCCAGCAACCTGCTCGGCAACCACAGTGACTTCCTGCTTCGGGGTGCCGGCGGCGGTGCTCTGTTCTTCATGGGCCGCGGCCGGACCGGCAAGAAATACCCCTGCGCAGGCGAGCCCGGCTGCCACGCGCTTGAGTGCCCCGGCTGTCGCCGGCGGGTGCGAATCGGACATCGTGATCTCCATTAGCCATCCATTCTTGTGTTCGGGTCCTGATCAGGCGCGGCCGCCTCGAGGCGACCGGTTAGTGCCCGGACTGCGTCTCGGCTCAGCTGCCCTGGCCGGGCGGCAATTCGAAACGGTTGCGCTCCCGGTTCTTTCGTAGACCACGGGGAGAAAAGATTCGCCCGTTCATCGCGACGTAGACTCCGGGAGAGCACGTTTGAGCGGCGGCAATCGCCAGGCCGATGTTGATGGGCGCGTCGCTTTGCTGGAAACGTGCCGGGCTCAGAGCGCCGGTGAGGACGACGACCCGGTCCGCCAGACCCTCCAGCGCGAGTGCCGTCTCGACCATCGTGTCCGTGCCATGGGTGATGACGAATCGGCGGCTGTCACGGGCCTCGATGGCGCCGCGAATCAGTTCCCGGTCAGCAGCGGTCAGTTCCATGCTGTCCTTGCGCATGAGGGAAACGATCTCGTAATCAAACGCGACTTCCCCCTGCCGCAGCATGTGCTCCAGTGTGGTCTCCCCCACCTCGAAGCGGCTCTGGGCATCGAAGTACACCTTGTCGATGGTGCCGCCGGTGGTCATGAACGTAATGTGCATTCAGTGCGTCTTCCGCAGGAACTGGAGCAGATCGTGGCGCGGAAGTATACCCCCGCTGCCGGGACAGCGGAGAAGGGGCCGGTGGCGCCGGGAAGGCGCAGGCACTACCATCGAACCAGATGCGTGAGATTCTCGCCAAGAAGTCTTTTCGGGCCGCGGCCGCCATGCTGATGCTCCTGTGCCTGGCGGTGAGCGGCCGCGCTCAGGATGGCGCCGGTGCAGGCGTTCTGCTTCAGATAGACGGGCCTATCGGGCCGGCGACCAGCGACTACCTGATTCGGGGCATGCAAACCGCCGCCGAACAGGATGCTGGCCTCATTGTTCTGCAGATGGACACCCCGGGTGGGCTGGTCTCCTCGACGCGCGACATCATCAAGGCAATCCTCGGCTCTCCGGTGCCCGTTGTCACGTTCGTTGCACCATCAGGCTCCCGTGCAGCCAGCGCGGGCACCTACATCCTCTATGCCAGCCACATTGCGGCAATGGCGCCGGCGACCCACGTAGGCGCCGCCACGCCGGTGGCCATGGGCGGTGGCACGCCGAAGCCTGGTGGGTTAAGAGATCTCCCCGGCAACGAACCGGAGAACCCGGCCGGTGACGAAACTTCCGGCGAGAATGCGGATGACGGCAACGAGTCCGGTGAGAGCCAGGATTTCGAGCCCGCAACGGCCTCCGAGCAGAAAGTGCTCAACGACATGGTCGCGTATATCCGTAGTCTCGCCGAGCAGCGCGGCCGAAACGCCGACTGGGCCGAGGAAGCCGTCCGTGAAGGGGCCAGCATATCCTCCTCGATAGCCCTGGAGCTGAACGTCATTGATGTCATCGCCTCGGACATGGCGGAACTCCTGGGGGCCATCGACGGCCGCCCGGTCCAGATGGCTGAAGGCGAGCGTGTGCTCGAGACCGACGGACTGGTGCTTGAGCGCATCGAGCCCGACTGGCGGACCGAAGTTCTGAGCATCATCACCAGCCCGACCGTGGCCTACCTCCTGCTGCTGGTCGGCATCTACGGTCTGATATTCGAAGGCTACAATCCCGGCGCCATTGTCCCTGGAGTCGTCGGCGTGATCTGCCTGCTGATAGCGGCATATGCTCTGCAGGTCCTGCCGGTGAACTATGCCGGCCTGGCGCTGATCGTCCTCGGCATCATCCTCATGATCTCCGAGGCGTTCGTGCCCAGTTTCGGTGTGCTTGGCATCGGCGGCGTGATCGCGTTCGTCGTGGGATCAGTGATCCTCATGGACACCGACGTGCCTGGTTTCGGTGTACCGCTGGGGCTGATCGCCGGCGTAGCCAGCGTCGGTGCCCTGTCGGTCATGGGGATCATCTGGGTGGCCATCAAGGCGCGACGGCGGCCCGTGGTCAGCGGCATCGAACAAATGATCGGCGCCTCGGGCATCGCCCGGGAAGACTTCCATGGCAAGGGCTGGGTCTTCGTACACGGCGAACTGTGGAATGCCTCGGAGCAGCCAACCCATTCATTCAGGCCAGGCGGTGAACGTCGTGGCAATAGACGGGCTGACCCTCCAGGTCAGTCCCGACAAAGAACCGGAGAACTAAGTCATGCCCGAAATCGGTCTTATCCTCCTCGGCGGCCTCGTCCTGCTCCTCGTCAGCTCCATCAAGATCCTCAAGGAGTACGAGCGCGGCGTGATCTTCCAGCTCGGCAAGTTCTGGAAGGTCAAGGGCCCCGGCCTGATCCTGGTGATTCCGGTGCATCCAGACGATGACCAAGGTGGACCTTCGGGTCATCGTCATGGATGTGCCGACCCAGGACGTGATCTCGAAGGACAACGTGTCGGTCAAGGTCAACGCCGTGGTCTACTTCCGCATCGTCGATCCGGAAAAAGCCATCATTCAGGTCGAAAACGTCTACGAGGCGACCAGCCAGCTGGCCCAGACCACGCTCCGGTCCGTACTCGGCCAGCACGAGCTGGACGAAATGCTGTCCGAGCGGGACAAGCTCAACGCGGATATTCAGCTCATCCTCGACGAGCACACGGACGCCTGGGGCATCAAGGTCACGAACGTCGAGATCAAGCACGTGGACCTGGATGAAAGCATGATCCGGGCGATCGCCGCCCAGGCAGAAGCGGAGCGGTCCCGGCGCGCCAAGGTCATTCATGCCCAGGGTGAGCTGCAGGCGTCGCGCCACCTGCTTGAGGCCGCGGAACAACTGTCCCAGCAACCCCAGGCGATGCAGCTCCGCTACCTGCAGACGCTGACCCAGGTCGCCGATGACGGGACCAACACCATCATCTTCCCTCTTCCGCTGGACCTGGTCGCACCGCTCATCGGCAAGGTCACGCCCAGCATGGTGTCAGGCAAGCCCCCGGCCGCCCCAACGGCAACCGCTCCGGCCGATCCTCCGTCCGCACCGCCGGCCGAGGCCTAGTCCCCGGCGGTCCAGGCCGCGGCGAACGCGCCCGGCCCTACTTGCACGGCGAGGCTTGCACTCATCACGCTGAGCTGAAGATCCAGCTTGCGGTCGGCGGCAAAGCCCTCGAAGGCCTGGTAGGCGGCGAGGTTGCGGATGATCCGTGGATCGCCGCCAAAGCTCATGACGATGGCGGGCACGGACAAACCGGCCTCGACCGCCTCACGGGCTCTTTCAAAAACGTACTCCACGCCAGCCTGAAAGTCCGCCATGAGGGCGCCCGCCCGGGTCTGACCATGGTGCAGCGCCAGCACGGGCAGACGTCCACTCAACCGGCTGCCCAGGTAGCGCCAGCCGCCGGGATGCAGCGGCGGGTGGCGTCCGGCCGGGCGTCGCAGATAGGCGGAGTCCTGCGGCACGAGCCAGGTCATTGTCCTGGATCCCGCTTCCTCCACGGCACGGCGCAGGGCATCAAATGGCGGCGAGGATTCGATCCGGCGTACCGCGTAGTGGGCAACAACCCCCTCGCCCGGACCGACGCACCCCAGGTCCACAACGCGAAGGGCAAACGCCGGGTCGAGGCCGGCCTGCCGGCGGATATCCCGATAACGCTTCAGAACACCGTAGGAAGCCTGGGTTGCCCGTTCGAAGCTCCCCCCACGGGCCGTGGAACGGCAAAGAACCAGAACGCGATCGTGACGGGTAACCAGCCGCTGAAGGAACAGCTCCCGCAGTTCGTCGGCGGCAACGGGGCCCGTCGCCACGTCGGCAGACCGGTCGGCGACGTAACGACGATAGAACCCCATGGTTTCCCGCGGGTCTCGACGGTCCAGCGACTCCAGGTCGCCGAAACGAATCCGGCCGGGCAGGACCGTTACGTCGTGCTTCTCGAGAAAAGCCAGCGGAAGGTCGCAGGTGGGATCGACTGCAAGCCCGATCTTCACGTCGGCCCCGCCGCCGCCCGACCGTGTCGGTGGACTCTGCGTTGCATGGGCGCAACTCTGGCGATCCGGCTTGCCGGCGTCAACGGCCACCCCGGCTCAGGCCGCCGCATTCACCGCCGCCGATACCGCGGCCCAGGCCCGATCCAGGCGCACCGCCGAGACCTTCACGCGGGTCCCAAGGGTCTGGGCAAACAGCGACACCCGAAATTCCTCGGTGAGCCACCGGTACTGCTCGAAAGCCGCACGAGCCTCGGACGTGGGCCATTCAGCCTGACGATACTCCAGCAGGCGGGCTGCGTGTTCCCGGAGGGCCTCCCGCTCACGGCGCTCGCTCCTTCCCGCTGCCAGCCGCTCAATGCGCTGACCCAGCGCTTCAAGATAACGGGGATACTGTTCCAGCCACTCAGCGGGAGTTGCACCCACGAATCCGGGCTGGAACAGGCCATCGAGCTGCTCGCGGATATCCGCGGTCGCCTGGCTGGCTTCCGCGCCCCTGACGCCCGCTTCCAGACGCAGATTCAGCTCGCGACGCAGGGTGGTAATGCGAGCCACCAGCCCGGCAATCTCCTGGGCGGTCGCAACCAGCCGCGCGCGCCCGGACTCCAGCGCCGCGGCAAAAGCGTCCGGATCCCGCGGCGTTTGCTTCTCGCCAGGAAATGCACGAATGCAGGCCGCGTCGATGATGTCCTCCACCAGCCCGCCAGACGCTGACAGCTCTGCGGCGGCAAGCCCCAGCGAGCGATTGCGGGTCAGTTCCTTCCGCGCATACTTGATCCGGTCCGAGACGGCTAACCTGAACAGGCGCAGCACCCCATCGCGGGTCGCTGCGCTCGCCGCCGCTTCGCTGGCATACATCTCCAGCGCCACTGATTCGCCTTCGTCCCGGATGCCCGGGTAGACCGCGGGCCTCCCCCTGCCCTCGTCCTCTCCGCGCTCCGGGATCGGCCCGAAGGTCCACTCCCGAAAACCGGACCCCGCCCACGCGGCGGACGACCCGCTGCTCACCGCGGGCAGCGGCCGGTCGCCCAGGCCGTAACGCTTGCGCAGCTCAGCCAGGTCGCGACCGCTTCCGATCAGTTTGCCGTCGTCGTCCCTGACCTCGATTCGCAGATTGAGGTAAGGCGGCAACGCGTCCATGTCCAGAGCGGCGGGCGCAACGTCCACTGCCGAATGCCGCTTCAGTTCGCGGCTCAGCCCCACCGCAAGGCGTTCCCGTCCCGGCTGCAGATCGGCCCCGATACGGCGGGCCGTATCGGGGAGGGGCACCAGGCGTCGGCGAACCGGTTTCGGCAGGCGGCGCAGCAGTTCGACGATCTTTTCCTCGACAAGCCCCGGGATCACCCAGTCCACGGTTTCCGGCGGCAGGGCAGCAAGCCAGTGCCGGGTCACCGTGACCGTCACGCCGTCGGCTTCGTCCGCCGGATCGAATACGTAGCGAAGCGGCAGAGCTTCCCCGCCCACCAGTAACGTCTCGGGCCAGGCCCCCGACTCGGGCACCTGACCTGTCACGAGCACATCCTCGAGCGCCATCTCGAGGAGGGCCGGCGTGTCCTTTTCGGCCTTCCTTCGCCAACGTTCGAACGCTGGCGTACTGCAGACCGATGCGGGAATCCTTTCCGCGTAGAACGCGGCAAGCGCCTGGGTCGTAGCCAGGAGGTCGCGGCGCCGCAGACGGGCCTCGAGGGAACGGACGCTGGCAATCAGCGCCTGGTTCCTTGCCAGAAACGCTCCCCGGGTGCGGATCCGCCCGTTGACCAGGCCCTCCTCGATGAAGACCCCTCGTGCCTCGTCCGGAGCAACGCGGCCATAGTCCACCCGTCGCTTCGATACGAGGACCCGGCCATAAAGACTGACCTGCTCATACCCGCCGACGAAGCCCCGGCCCTCCTGCCAGTGGGGATCGCTGTAGCTTCGCCGGACCAGGTGAGGCGCGGCCCGCTCGATCCACCCCGGCTCAACGGACGCCACCATCCGCGCGAACGTCCGCGTGGTCTGCACGAGACTCGCCGCCGCAATCCAACGGGGCGGACGAGCGGCCACGGCCGATCCGGGAAAAATGTGGAATTTGAGTCCCCGGGCACCCTCGTAGACACGTTCTTCGGCGCGCTCTCCGATGTGCCCTAGAAAGCCGGTCAGCAGGGCGCCGTGCAGCTCTGCGTACTCCGCCGCCACCTGGTTGAGGCGCCATCCCGCATCCTTCACCTGGGCGATAAGCTGCTGATGGATATCGTGCCATTCGCGCATTCGGGGAAACGACAGGAAGCGTTCGCGGCACCAGCGCCGCTGGCGACTGACCGTCCGGTGGCGGCGCACGTCCAGGTAAGCCGACCAGAGACTCAGCACGGTAAGGAAATCCGAGCGCTCGTCCGCGAATCCGGCATGCTGCTCGTCCGCGAGCTGGCGCTTCTCAGCCGGTCGTTCCCGCGGATCCTGGACAGACAGGAAACTCACTACGGCCAGGGCCTCGGCAAGGCAACCGCCGTCGCGCCCCGCGACGAGAATGCGCCCCAACCTCGGATCCACCGGCAGCCGCCCGATCTCCCGGCCCAGGGCAGTCACCCGACCGTCCGCATCGACTGCCGTAAGTTCCTTCAGCAGTCTGTAGCCGTCGCGAACGAATCGGGAATCCGGTGGATCCACGAAGGGGAAGTCCTCGATATGGCCCAGGCCCAGGGTTTCCATCCTGAGTATCACGCTGGCCAGGTTGGTCCGGAGCAATTCGGGCTCGGTGAACCGGGGCCTCTCTTCGAAGGCTTCTTCATCGAACAGTCGGATGCAGATGCCAGGGGCCTCGCGGCCGCAGCGGCCCTTCCGCTGATCGGCGCTGGCCCGGGACACCGGCTCCACCTGCAGACGCTGAATCTTGCTGCGAAAGCTGTAGCGGCTGATTCGCGCGAACCCCGGGTCCACGACGTGGCGTATGCCCGGCACGGTCAGCGAGGTTTCGGCCACGTTGGTCGCCAGCACGATCCGCCGGCCGCCGGTCGGTCTGAAGACGCGGTCCTGCTCGGCTGCGGAGAGCCGGCTGTAGAGGGGCAGGATTTCGGTCCCCTCCGGATGATGTTTACGCAACGCCTCGGCCGTTTCGCGTATCTCCCGTTCACCGGCGAGGAACACCAGGGTGTCACCCGGCGGCGATCCGGGTTCGGCGGCAAGTTCGCGTACGGCATCCACGACGGCGTCGGGTTCGCTGATGTCCTCCGGGAGGGGCCGGTAACGCACGTCCACCGGCCACGTACGACCCGACACCTCGATCACGGGAGCACCGTCGAAATGCCGGGCGAATCGCTCCGGGTCTATGGTCGCAGAGGTGATGATGATCTTGAGGTCCGGGCGGCGGGGCAGCAGCTGCTTGAGATAGCCCAGGAGAAAGTCGATATTGAGGCTGCGTTCATGGGCCTCATCGATGATCAGCGTGTCGTACTGGAGCAGGCTGCGGTCGCGGGGAATTTCCGCGAGCAAAATTCCGTCCGTCATCAGCTTGATACGGCAGTCGGGCCGCGTGTGATCAGCGAACCGGACCTTCCAACCCACGAGCCCGGTCCAGTCGCCACCCGATGCCCCCTCCCCGAGTTCGGCGCCGATGCGGGCGGCCACCGAACGAGCGGCGATCCGTCGAGGCTGAGTGTGGCCGATCAGCCCCCTGGCACCCAGCCCCAGTTCGAGACACATCTTGGGGAGCTGGGTGGTCTTTCCCGAGCCCGTTTCACCGCACACGACCACGACGGGATGTTCGCGGATCGCCGCCTGAATTTCGTCTCGACGCTGGCTGACCGGAAGGATCTCGGGGTACGGCATCGGGTCGGGTGCCCTGTCCCTGGCCTCGGCCACTGCCCGCACAGACGCGTCGATGTCGGCCGCCACGGCCGCGAGGGCACGAACCGGATCGCGTCCACGGGCCGCGGCCCGGGACAACCCGTCGAGGCGCCGGGCAAAGGCAGCGACGTCAGCTGCGCGGACGTCGCCCAGGGCAGCCCGCAACACGGTGACTTCCGCCTTGGCTACGCGCCCTTTTCCCGCGCCTTTACCTGGTTCCACAGAGCCTCCAGCTCGTCCAGACCCGCGGCCCCGGGCGCACGGCCCTGCGCAAGCAATGCTGCTTCCACGGCCCTGAAGCGATGCTCGAACTTGAGATTCGCGCGGCGCAGCGCCGCATCCGCATCCAGTTCGAGGTGACGCGCAAGACTGGCCACCGCGAACATCAGGTCTCCCAGTTCTTCCTCAGCCGCGGCCCGGTCGACTCCGGCGACCGCGCGGAGTTCGTCCAGTTCTTCGACCACCTTGTCCATGACGCCGGACCATTCCGGCCAGTCGAATCCGACCCGAGCGGCTTTTCGTCCCAGCTTCTGGGCACGCATTAACGCGGGCAGAGCGGCGGGCACGCCCTCCAGCGCGCTGCTCGCGGCCGACCCCGAAACGGCTCTCTCGCGGGCCTTGTGCCGCTCCCAGGCCTCGCTTTGCTCCGCCGCGTCCGACACCGTCTCCGTGCCGAACACATGGGGGTGACGGCGTTCCATCTTCTCGCAAATGGCGCGCACCACGTCATCGAACCCGAAGGCCCCGGCCTCCTCCGCCATCCGGGCATGAAATACGACCTGAAAAAGCAGGTCGCCGAGTTCGTCCCGCAGGTCGCCGAAGTCGCCGCGCTCGATGGCGTCGGCCACTTCGTAGGCCTCTTCGAGGGTATACGGGGCAATCGTGCGAAACGTCTGCTGCAGGTCCCACGGGCAACCGGTTTGCGGGTGCCGCAGGGCAGCCATGATCTCGAGCAGCCGCTGAACGGACGCCATCACCGGTCCTCGTCAGGGTAGAGAGCCTGCCGCAGGCCCACGAGCATGCCTGCGGTCGCCCCCCAGATGTTGTAGCCGCCCCAGGGGATTTCGTAGTAAGGCAACTTCACCCCCATGAAGCGCTTCGAGCGCCGGTGCATATTTCTCGGATCGAGGACGTACTCCAGGGGCGCCTCGAAAATCTCTGCCACTTCCGTGTTGTCCGCCTGCAGTTCGGCATCCGGATCCACGAAGGCCACGACAGGCGTCACGGAATAGCCGGTGATCGTCAGGTAGTTGGGCAGAAAACCGGCAACCCGGATCCGGTCCGCCGACAGGCCGATCTCCTCCTCGGTCTCCCGCAGGGCGGCTGCCTCGGGACCGGGGTCACCCGCCTCGAGGCGGCCACCGGGAAAGCTGATTTGTCCGGGATGGTGCTTCAGGTGGCGGGCGCGCACGGTCAGCAGAAGACCCAGCCCTTCTGCTCGGTCCACTACCGGTATCAGGACGGCCGCCGGCACGATTCGTCCGGGCCGAAGCGAACGCAGGAGCCGCGGCACATCGCCTTGAAGACCCGGGACCCGCCACCGGGTCGGGTCGGCGGGCCGGGTCCCGGCCAGGCGGCGGCAGATCAGTTCCCTCACTTGCGAATGCCGCCCTCCGTCAGGCCGGCAGGATCCAGCAGCCGCGACAACTCGTTTTCGTCCAGCTCGGTCATTTCCAGCGCAACTTCGCGAATCGGGCGGCCGTCGGCGTAGGCCTTCTTGGCTGTGGCCGCGCCGAGCTCATAGCCGATGACGGGGTTAAGCGCCGTAACGAGAATCGGATTGCGTTCCAGGGCTGCCTGGAGATTGCCTTCGTTCACGGTAAAGCCGGCGATGGCCCTGTCGGCCAGCAGGCGCGCGGCACTCGCCAGCACGTGAATGCTCTGGAGCAGGTTGTAGGCAATAACCGGCAGCATCACGTTGAGCTGGAAGTTGCCGGCCTGGCCGGCCACCGTGATCGTGGCGTCGTTGCCGATGACCTGGGCGGCCACCATGGCCGCTGACTCGGGAATCACCGGGTTGACCTTACCCGGCATGATGCTGCTGCCGGGCTGCAGTGCGGGCAGTGCAATTTCGCCCAGGCCCGCGAGCGGGCCGCTATTCATCCAGCGCAGGTCGTTGGCGATTTTCATCACGCTGACCGCGACGGTCTTGAGCTGGCCGGACAATTCCACCGCCGTGTCCTGTGAGCTCAGGCTCTCGAAATAATCCGCAGCCGGATGGAAACCGACTCCGGTCTGCTCTCCGAGGAGTTCAGCGAACGCCGCGCCAAAGGACTCGTGGGCATTGATGCCCGTGCCCACGGCCGTGCCACCCTGGGCCAGCCCGGTAAGCCGGGGCAGCACCGCTTCGAGACGCGCCATGCCGTTGCGCACCTGGCTGGCCCATCCGCCGAGTTCCTGGCTCATACGCACGGGCATGGCATCCATGAGATGGGTCCGGCCGGTCTTCACGTGGCGGTCACACTCGCGCCCCTTGTTCTCGATCGCGGTGGCCAGGTGATCGAGCGCCGGTAACAGGCTCTCTTTCAGCTCGAGCGCGGCACTGACATGAATACAGGTGGGGATCACATCGTTGCTGCTCTGCCCCATGTTCACGTGGTCGTTGGGGTGGACGGTATCGCCGAGGGACGCCGTCGCAAGGGACGCGATCACCTCGTTGGCGTTCATGTTCGAACTGGTCCCCGAACCGGTCTGGAAAACGTCCACCGGAAACTGCGCGTCGTGGTCGCCGTCAGCAACGGCGCCGGCAGCCTGCTCGATCGCCCGCGCCCGGGGCTCATCCAGCAGACCGAGCTTCAGGTTGGCTCCGGCGGCGGCGCCCTTGACCAGGCCAAGGGCCCGGATAAAGGCCCTCGGAACAGGCAGCCCGCTGACCGGGAAATTCTCTACAGCCCGCTGGGTCTGGGCGCCCCAGAGGGCATCCGCCGGGACCTTCAGCTCGCCCATGCTGTCCTTCTCAATTCGAAAGCCGTTGTCACCCATGCCTGCGTCTCCAGATGCGTGTTTGAGGCGGACGGTGCCGCTGGCCAGGGCCTGCCAGGCGCAGCGCAAACGGAGGCTCGCGCGGGCCCGGCAGCGCCGACAGCCGGAAAGGGAATCGGGTAAGATGCGGCATCCTATCACCTTTGAAACCCACCCGGCATGACGCTGAATCCCCTCACCGCCCTGTCCCCGGTGGACGGCAGATACGCCGCCCGGGCCCACTCCCTGCGGCCGTTCCTGAGCGAGTATGGACTGATCCGGCACCGGGTCCTCGTGGAGGTCCGCTGGCTCAAGGCGCTGGCCGGTGCCCGGGGCGTCGTCGAGCTCCCGGAGCTCGATGCTGCGTCACTCGCGGCACTCGACCGGCTGGAGACGGCGTTCGAGGCCGCCGACGCGGATGCCGTGAAGACCATCGAGGCCACAACGAACCACGACGTCAAGGCGGTCGAATACCTGATCAAGGATCGCCTGGCGGCCGCCGGCGCACCGGCGGCGGTCACGGAATTCGTGCACTTTGCATGCACGTCCGAAGACGTCAATAACCTGGCCTACGCGCTCATGCTCAAGGCCGCCCGCGACGAGGTGCTCCTGCCGGCCCAGGACCAGCTGCTAGACGTGCTCGAGGCCATGGCGGTGGAACTGGCCGGCGTACCGATGCTGTCCCGCACCCACGGCCAGCCGGCTTCACCCACCACCCTGGGTAAGGAAATTGCCAACGTCGCAGCCCGGCTGACTCGGCAGCGTGACCAGTTCAAGGCTGTAAGGCCGCTGGGCAAGATGAACGGCGCGGTCGGCAACTACAACGCTCATCGGGTGGCCTACCCGGACCTGGACTGGCCGGCAATGACCGCCGAATTCATTCGTGGCCTGGGGCTGGAGCAGAACCCCTACACGACCCAGATCGAACCCCACGACTGGATCGCCGAGTACTGCCACGCACTGGCCCGCTTCGACACCGTACTCGTGGATTTCTGCCGTGACGTCTGGGGGTATATTTCGCTGGGCTATTTCAGGCAGCGGCCGGTGGCCGGCGAAGTGGGTTCGTCCACCATGCCCCACAAGGTCAATCCTATCGATTTCGAAAACGCGGAGGGAAACCTCGGCATCGCCGATGCCCTCCTGAACCATTTCGCGGCAAAGCTTCCGGTGTCCCGCTGGCAGCGGGATCTGACGGACTCCACCACGCTACGCAATCTCGGTGTCGCCCTGGGCCACGCGTCAATCGCCTACGCAAGCTGCCTGAAGGGTCTGGCAAAGCTGGAGCCGGACACGGCGCGGCTGGCCGCGGACCTGGATGCGAACTGGGAGGTGCTGGCCGAACCCATCCAGACGGTGATGCGTCGCTACGGCCTGGAAAACCCCTACGAGCAGCTCAAGGAACTGACCCGGGGCCGGCGCGTCGGGCGGGAGGAAATGGCCGCGTTCGTACGCAATCTCGGCTTGCCCGATGAGGTGGTCCAGGAGCTCCTGGCGCTGACTCCCGACAGCTATATCGGCGATGCAGCGCGGCTGGCGGGCAAGCTGGAACCCTGACCTCTATGCTTCGCTGGCCGGAAGGCCTGGACGCCCAGCGCTTCTTGTACCAGTACTGGCAGAAGGCGCCGCTGTTTCTCCCGCAGGCGCTACCGGACCTCGTGAGCCCGCTGGACCCGGATGAGCTGGCGGGTCTCGCCTGCGATCCCGACATCGAGTCACGGATCGTCATCGAGAACAGTGACCCGCCCTGGTCGCTGGAAAACGGCCCGTTCGAACCGGAACGGTTTGCCCGGCTGCCGCAGACCGGCTGGAGCCTTCTGGTACAGGACCTCGACAAGCACCTGCCGGACACCGCCCTGCTGCGAGACGGATTTCGTTTCTTGCCGGACTGGCGCTTCGATGACCTGATGGCAAGCTATGCGCCGCCCGGCGGATCGGTGGGGCCCCATGTCGATGCCTATGACGTCTTTCTTATCCAGGGCCGGGGACGCCGCCGCTGGCAGGTGGATCCGTCGCCGCGCTCGAATCGGCGCGTTCCCGGCACCAGGCTGGACCTGCTCGCGGATTTTCGCGCCATCCACGAATGGGTCGCCGAACCGGGGGACGTGCTGTATCTCCCCCCCGGCGCCGCCCACCATGGTGTGGCCCTGGACGACTGCATCACCTGGTCGGTGGGTTTTCGAAGCCCGCTTGCCGCTGATGTCATGTCGGCCCTGGCGGATACCGCGCCTGCCCGGGCGGTCCGCTACGCCGATTCCGATCTGGTCCCCGAAGAGGCGGCCGACGGCCTGATCGACGACCGCGCGGTCGCCAGGTTTCGTCGACTGATTGAAGATGCCGTGCTCTACGAGCCAGGCTGCCTGCGCGAAACTTTGGGGTGCCTGCTCACGGAACCCAAGAGCTGGCTGCATCCTTCGGCACCCGAGACCCCGGTTCGCGAGCCCGCCCTGAGGGCGCATCTCGCCGCTGGCGGCGGTCTTTCGAAACATCCCATGAGTCTGACGGCCAGGAGCCGGAGGGAACGGGGATGGACCCTCTTTGCCAATGGCCGTGCGCTGCAAGTGGACCCGTCGCTGGAATCCGCGGTCAAGGCCTTGTGCGCCGAAACCGGCTGGCCTGGCGAGGAGGTATCGGAGTGGCTGGACCAACCCGGCGGTAGCGGCTTGATTCTCGATCTCCTTGCCGATGGCACCCTGGAGTTGAGTTAGCGTTTGAATATATTTATCAGTAACCTACAGGTGTTTTTTAATTTCGCTTTGGAGATATTGACTTGACCCCGAAGATACGTCTGGCTCGCTGGTCGGAGGATGAGGCTGCCATTCGCCATGTCCGCCAGGAGGTTTTTGTCGAGGAACAGGCCGTGGAACCCGAGCTCGAGTGGGACGGGCTGGACGCCGAGTCCGTGCATGCGCTTGCGGAGACGGAAAATCGTGACGTGGTCGGTACAGGCCGCCTGCACCCAGACGGCAAGATTGGTCGCATGGCGGTCCTGCGGCCGTGGAGGCAGCAGGGGGTCGGCGCGGCAATCCTTTCGGCCCTGGTAGAGCAGGCACAGCAGCGCGGACACCCCGAAGTCTACCTTCACGCCCAGACGCGGGCCCTGGAGTTTTACGAGCACCAGGGATTCGTGGCCGAGGGGGACGAGTTCGACGAAGCCGGCATCCCTCACCGCCTGATGAGGCGCACTCTGTGAGGTTCCGGACATGGCCAGCACGATACAAGGACTACATGATGCCGACGTTATGACGACGCGCTCGGTCATGACCCGCAAAAACGACGTCCGCGATGCGGTGCTGAAAGTGGTTTCCGGGGCCACGCGCTCTCTCGCGATCTTCTCCGGCGACCTGGAGCCCGGAATCTACGATGACGCTGAAGTGCTGAACACGATCAAGCAGCTCGTGCTGTCGCGCAGCTACGTCCGGATTCGGGTTCTGGTCGCGGACTCGGAGCGTGCGATGCGCCGTTCCAACCGTTTTGTTCACCTCGCCCGCCGGCTTTCCAGCTTCGTGGAGTTTCGTCAGCTGGGCGACAAATTCCTGGGCCGGACCGAGGCATTTCTCGTCGCCGACGAGGCCGGTGTGGTCTACCGGGCCAACCGGGAGCGATGGGACGGCATTGCCGACACCCGGGAACCCGCTGTTGCGCGCCTGTATCTGCAGGAGTTCGACCAGATGTGGCAGGACAGCGTGCCGGCCCCCGAAATCCGCCGGCTTTCGCTCTAGCTTCATGCGCCGGTCATCACCGGTCGCCTGTCTGAGCGGCGCCCAACAAAGGAACGAGCCCACATGGCATTCAGACCTGACGTCACCGTAGCTTCCGTCATCGAACGCGACGGGCGCTTCCTGCTCATCGAAGAACAGGTCTCTGGAAAACTGGTTTTCAATCAGCCCGCTGGCCACCTGGAGGCGGGCGAAACGCTGATCGAGGCGGCCATTCGCGAAACCCTGGAAGAGTCGGCCTGGCACTTTCTGCCCGAGCGGGTAGTGGGCCTCTATCTCTGGCGGCACCCGGCTTCCGGCAAGGGTTATCTGAGGGTGGCTTTTTGCGGCCAGGCCACGGGCCACGAGGCCAATCGCCCGCTGGATACAGGGATCGAGCGCGCCGTGTGGCTCACACGCCGCGAGATCCAGCAACGCGAGCCCCGCCTGCGCAGCCCGCTGGTGCTCCGCGTGATCGATGACTACCTGGCGGGTTGCCGCTATCCCCTGGGCCTGATCGCGCACCTGGGCATTTCCGACTCCGGAGAGCCCCTCGAGCTGCGTACCGGCTGAGCGCATCCCTGTCCCTGCCGGTTGACCCGGCCGCTTCGCGAATTCCGCCTCATCGATTCAGACGTCCTGAGCGCGGCACTCCCATCGTCGTATCGGAAGGGCCCGCTACCCTCGCCCGCCGGCGGTGGCCGAATTAGACTAGGCCCCATGGCGTCGAAATCCAGCAAGCGCATCGTGGTCGGCCTGTCCGGCGGAGTGGACTCCTCGGTTGCCGCATGGCGGCTGCTCGAGGACGGCTGGGACGTCCACGGGCTGTTCATGAGCAACTGGGAAGAGGACGAAGACGGCTACTGCACGAACGCCAGCGACTACCAGGACGCCAGGGACGTTTGCGAGCGCCTCGAGATTCCTCTGCACCGGGTCAGCTTTGCCGTCGAGTACCGCGACCGGGTTTTCTCCTACTTCCTCAGCGAGTACGAGGCCGGCCGCACTCCGAACCCGGACGTGCTGTGCAACCGGGAAATCAAGTTCGGTGCATTCGTGGACTACGCCCGCCGCCTGGGCGCCGCGCATGTCGCGACCGGGCACTACGCCCGGCTGGCCCGGTCTGGCTCGACGACGGTTCTCATGCGGGCCCGGGATCGCTCGAAAGACCAGACCTATTTCCTTCACGCGGCGCCGGACGACGCCCTGGCAATGACCTGCTTTCCCCTCGGAGACCTCACCAAGAGCGAAGTGCGAGCCCTGGCCGCAGCGCAAGGGTTTCCCGTTCACGACAAGAAAGACTCGACCGGCATCTGCTTCATCGGCGAGCGGCCGTTTCGTGAATTTCTATCGGGCTATCTGCCCGCGCAGCCCGGACCGATCGTCACCGAGTCCGGGGAAGTCATCGGCGAGCACCAGGGCCTCATGTACTACACGCTGGGCCAGCGCCAGGGCCTGGGAATCGGGGGCCGCCAGGGCGCCTCCGACGCCCCGTGGTACGTGGCCGGCAAGGACCTCGGACGCAACCGCCTGACGGTGGTCCAGGGACATGACCATCCCGCGTTGCTTTGCGATCGGGTGGCGGCATCCCGGGCCCACTGGATCGGTGGTCGCCCCCCCGCCCGGTCCTTCTCCTGCACCGCCCAGACCCGCTACCGCCAGGCGCCCCGGAACTGCCGCGTGGAGGTCCACGGCCGTTCCATTGCCGTCAAATTCGACGGGCCGCAGCGCGCCGTTACGCCCGGCCAGTTCATTGTTTTCTACGCCGATGACCAGTGCCTGGGCGGCGCGGTTATCGAATCCACCTCCTCCAGGGCTCATGAGCATCGGGACCGCCGACCTTCAGACGGCGACTCTCGGGTAGACGCCGTTCCGGCGGAATCCCTCCGCGCCTGAGCCGGCCGGAGGGAAGCCTGGACCCTGCAGGTTCACCCGCCCCAAACCAAGACACGATCTGGGGCTATAATTGACCGGCTCCGAGCCGCCCCGAGGGCGGCTTCGCGAGCCCAGAACACCCGGCTATCAGCAATCCACCGTCCGGAGGAAGCATGAAGGATTCATTCAAGGCCCGCTCCACCCTGTCCGTCGACGGACGAGACTACGAGATCTTCCGTCTCGACGCCCTCAAGGACACCGGCGCCGCGCGGCTCCCCTACTCCCTCAAGATCCTGCTCGAAAATCTCCTGAGGCACGAGGACGGTGTGGATGTCACCACGGACGACGTGCTGGCGCTTGCCAACTGGGATGCGAAGGCCGAGCCCACGAACGAAATCGCGTTCACGCCGGCCCGGGTCATTCTCCAGGATTTCACGGGGGTCCCGGCGGTCGTGGACCTGGCCGCCATGCGGGACGCGGTCGTGCGCCTCGGCGGCAAGGCCGACGCAATCAACCCCTTGTCTCCCGCCGAGCTGGTGATCGATCACTCGGTGCAGGTCGATCACTACGGATCGCCGACGTCTCTGGCGGAGAACAACGCCATCGAGTTTTCCCGCAACCAGGAACGCTACACGTTCCTGCGCTGGGGACAGGGCGCCTTCGACAACTTCCGCGTGGTTCCGCCGAATACCGGCATCGTCCACCAGGTCAATCTCGAATACCTGGCCCGCGTGGTGTTTGACGCCGAGAAGAACGGTGTCCGCCAGGCCTATCCGGATACGCTGGTGGGTACGGACTCCCATACGACGATGATCAACGGCCTGGGCGTTCTCGGCTGGGGTGTGGGCGGTATCGAAGCCGAGGCCGCGATGCTCGGTCAGCCCATCACGATGCTGATCCCCCAGGTCATCGGCTTCCGATTGACCGGCAATCTGCCCGAGGGGGCGACGGCAACCGATCTCGTACTGACCGTGACCGAGATGCTCCGCAATCGGGGAGTCGTCGGCACGTTCGTCGAATTCTTCGGTGACGGCCTCTCGAACCTCCCGCTCGCCGACCGGGCCACGCTCGGCAACATGAGCCCGGAGTTCGGCAGCACCTGCGGGATCTTCCCGATCGACGAGGAAACGGTGCGCTATCTCCGCCTGTCCGGGCGCAGCGAAGAGCAGGTGGCGCTGGTCGAGGCCTATGCAAGGACCCAGGGGCTGTGGCGCGAGGACGGCGCACCGGACGCCGACTATTCCGACGTTCTCGAGCTGGACATGGGCACCGTCGAGCCCAGCATTTCCGGTCCCCGCCGTCCGCAGGACCGGATTCTGCTCAAGGAAGCCAAGCCTGTTTTCGAAGGCCACCTGGCACCCATTGCCCAGGCCCGAACCGATACCGGCCTGGGCCGCGCCGAGGTCTCGATGAAGGGCAAGGACTTCGAGATCGAGGATGGCGCGGTGCTGATCGCCGCCATCACGAGCTGCACGAACACGTCGAATCCGGCGGTGATGGTGGGCGCCGGCCTGCTCGCCCGCAACGCCCACGCTCGTGGCCTGACAGTCAAGCCGTGGGTGAAGACCAGCCTCGCGCCGGGTTCCAAGGTGGTAACCGAATATCTCCAGGCCGCCAATCTGCTGGACGACCTCGAAGCCATGGGCTTCAACGTCGTCGGTTACGGCTGCACGACCTGCATCGGTAACTCCGGGCCGCTGGATCCGGAGATTTCCGAGGCCGTCGCCGGCCACGACGTCGTTGGAACGTCGGTGCTGTCGGGCAATCGCAATTTCGAGGGCCGCATCCACCCGCTGGTGCGCATGAACTTTCTTGCGTCGCCGCCGCTGGTGGTGGCCTACGCGCTGGCCGGTAACCTCAACGTGGACCTTTACAAGGAACCGCTCGGCCATGACAGCGCGGGGACGCCGGTCTTTCTCAAGGACATCTGGCCGTCGTCAAAGGAAATCGCCGACACGATCATGCAGCACATTGATTCGACGATGTTCCGCAAGAGCTACGACAGTGTCTTCACCGGCGATGAGAACTGGACCTCACTGCCCAGCCCGGAAGGACAGATCTTCGACTGGGTGGACGATTCCACGTACGTGCGCAACCCGCCGTTTTTCGAGGGCATGTCCCTTGGCACCGATCCGATCGCGGAAATTTCCGGTGCGCGGGTTCTTGCCCTCCTGGGGGACAGCGTGACCACGGATCACATCTCGCCTGCCGGAAGCATCTCGGCTGACAGCCCGGCCGCCCGCTACCTCACGGACCACGGCGTGGAGCAGAAGGACTTCAACTCCTACGGCTCGCGACGCGGCAACCACGAGGTCATGATGCGCGGCACGTTCGCGAACATCCGCCTGCGCAACCAGGTAGCACCGGGCACCGAAGGTGGATGGACCCGTCATCTCCCGGACGGTGAAACCATGAGCATCTATGATGCCGCCATGAAATACCGCGATGAGGACACGCCGCTGATCGTGATCGCCGGCAAGGAATACGGCTCCGGTTCATCCAGGGACTGGGCCGCAAAGGGCACGAAGCTGCTCGGCGTCCGCGCGGTCATCGCCGAGAGCTTCGAGCGAATTCACCGGTCCAATCTCATCGGGATGGGCGTGTTGCCGCTGCAGTTCAACGACGGGCAGTCCGCGGCAACCCTGGGCTTGAACGGCACTGAAGTATTCGAGATCCAGGGCCTCGACGACGGCAACGCAAAGTCTGTCTCCGTCGTTGCCACGCCGGAATCCGGCGACCCGATCACCTTTTCGGCTCGGGTCAGGATCGATACGCCCAAGGAGCGAGAGTACTACCGCAACGGCGGCATTCTGCACTTCGTGCTGAGGCAGCTGGCCTCCGCGGACCAGGCCGCCTGACCGGCCGCATGGGGGCGGGTGACACACCCGGCGTCCTTGCGGAGCTGACCGATACGCTGGCCCGCGCCCGCAGGATCCTGATCCTGACGGGCGCGGGTATTTCCGCGGAAAGCGGCATCCCTACCTTTCGGGAGGCAGGCACCGGATTCTGGGCCCGGTACAACCCGCTGGAACTGGCGACACCGGAGGCCTTCGAACGGGATCCGCGGCTGGTCTGGTCCTGGTACCAGTGGCGCCGCGGCCTGATCCGCGCCGCCGACCCGAACCCCGGGCACCAGGCTCTCGCGGAGATGCAGAGCCTGGGGCTGCCTGTCACCCTCGTAACCCAGAACGTCGACGGTCTGCACCAACGGGCCGGCTTTGAAGGCGTCGTGGAGTTCCACGGCAACATCTTCCGTAACCGCTGCCGGAACTGTGGGAAGGTCGGGGCGGCAGGCGACCCGGCTGCCGAAATGCCCCCGCAGTGCCCCGCCTGCGATTCCCTGATGGGACCAGGCGTGGTCTGGTTCGGTGAAGCGATTCCGGCTGATGCCTTGCGCGCGGCAGACACGGCGGCCGCCGACTGCGACGTCTTTTTGTCCGTGGGCACATCGGCTCTCGTCGCTCCGGCTTCCAGCCTGGCCGATCGGGCCCGGACCGGGGGCGCCACGATCGTGGAAATCAATCCCGCGAGCACCGACCTCACCGATTGTGCGGATTACGCTCTCGCCGGTCCGGCGGGTACGTTGCTGCCGGCCCTGCTGGCGGAACTCCAGGCCCGCTGCAGCGGTGCCGGCTGATCGTGAAGAAATCCGCCGGGGCAAGGCGCCCCTTCGCCGAGGCAAGCCGCAGCCCCGGATTTCGAGTCCCGCGCGGCTGCCGCCGAGCCCGCGCTGCACAACGTTGCTTCGGTGACTGAGTTTACGGTTGCCCTGGAGGGCTGTGCCGGCCGGGCGGCTTTCCAGATCGGCGTGCTCGACTGGTTCGAGCGTCGCGGTATCCGGCCCGCCGCCGTTGCCGGAGCCAGTGCCGGGAGCATCGTTGCAGCCACCGTTGCCTTCGGCCGGCTTGGCGACCTGGAGGACATCTGGCTGGGGGTGGCCGGGTCTCGCGTCGTCCGCCCCGAACGCATTGTGAAACTCGGATGGCCGCTGGCCATGAGCGATATCGTCGGCACCGCCATGGCGGCGGCCTTCCCCGGGCAAACGCTGGCCGATGCGCTGCTCCCGCTCAGCATCCCCGTCACTCACTGCCAGCCTGCACCCACGCGCCGTCTGCTAACCCGGCAGGACCGTATCGACGTGACCGATGCCGTGCTTGCTTCCTGCTTCGTCCCGGGCCCGTATCATCGGGTCATACGGATCGATGGCCGCGCGGCTTTTGACGGCGCCTGGCTACTGCGTACGCCCGTGGATGCTGCAGCTCCCGGGCAACCGGTCCTGGCCATCGTATCGAACCCGGAAGGCCATCTGAAAACCGGCTTTTTTCGTCCGGCCACCCGCGCATGGCCACCGGGCTGTCGGGTCCTGCACCCGGACCGGCCCCTGCCTGTGGGCTCCTACGACACCGACCTGGAACGCATGCGAAGCACAATTGCGGAAGGACGGCGCGCGGCGGCTACCTTCGCTCGCAGAGAGGAACGCTGGCTGGCGGAACTCAGCCCGCCATGATCCAGGCGGGAATGTGCCGCCAGGCTTCGCTCACCTCCCGATCCAGCGCTCGGGCCCCCGGCTGGTGCCGTTCCACCAGGCTCCAGAAGGCGGCCGAATGATTCATGTGCCGGGTATGGCACAACTCGTGGACCATCAGGTATCGCGCCTGAGGGGGAGCCAGGAAAAGCAGACAGCCATTGAGGCTGATCGTGCCCGTGGACGAGCAACTTCCCCACCGCGTGCGTTGTCGCCGAACCTGGAGTCTGCGGTAGGTCAGCCCGAGCTCTTCAGAGAGCTGCCTCAGCTGCGGCGCCAATCGCTGACGGGCATGGGCCAGGAACCAGCGGCGCAGTGCCACCAGTGCTTCGGGTTCCGGTCCCCGGAGGGTGATGCGATCTGCTGTGGGCCGGCCTGTCAATCCGGCCGTCTGCGTCGTCCCGGACCAATCGACGGAGAACCGCTCACCGGTCAGCGGAAAAACGATATCGGTCGGAACGCCTTCCGCGTGAGGCGTCTCGTCAAGGCCCATCGCGCGTCGGGTCCGCTCGATCCATGCCTGGTGTTCGTGCACGAAACGGCGGACGCTGGAAGGCGCGGTGCCCCGCGGCACGATGACCTCGACCCGTCCCCAGGGATGAACCCGAAGACTGAGTCGTCGGGCGCGGCTGCTTTCCCGGATCTCGATGCCGCGGGCGTCGGCCCGGGTCGCCTCGAGCAGTTCGAGCTGGGCAGGCTCAGGAGGACGCCGACGAAGTTTAGCCACTGTACCTGCCGGCTTCCGCGCCGCTGATCTCTCCGACCGTGGCGCTATCGTGAATGAATAATCGCACGGATTGTTCGAACCGGAGCTCGCCGTTGACGGTGACCGACGGTGTACTGCGGGAGGTGCCCTCGGCAATCGTCATGTCCTCGTTGACCGACGCATTGCAGCCCGCAAGGACGAGCATTGCCGCAAGAACGAAGTCAGGGCTGTCCACCATGATTGTCGTGTCCTCACGCCACCCGGGACACATCGCGCTCCAGTTCACAGGCCAGCCGGGTTCCCTGGTCGATCGCGCGGCGGGCATCCAGTTCGCGGGCCTCGTCGGCGCCGCCGATCAGGTCCACGGTCACCCCCGCTGCCCGCAATGGCTCCTCCAGGTCCTTCAGGGGATCCTGGCCAGCACAGATGACGACCGTATCGGCGGCGATTCGTTTCTCATTGCCCGCGATCTCGATGACCAGGCCCTCCGCATCAATGCGCCGGTAGCTTGCCCCGGGAATCATCTGGACCTGCTGATTTCTGAGGCTAAGGCGATGGATCCAGCCCGTGGTCTTGCCGAGACCCGCACCGGGCTTGCCCGCTTTCCTCTGAAGCATCACGACCTCCCGGGCGGGTGTTCCCGGTTCCTGTCGGATGCCCTCGACGCCCCCGCGGACCGACAGCGTGGGGTCGATACCCCAGACGCGATTGAATGCGGCCACATCCTGCGACCAGCCGGGCCCCGGCGGGTGGACGAGAAATTCGGCCACGTCAAAACCGATGCCGCCAGAACCGACGATGGCCACGCGACGGCCCGCTACCCGCGCCCCGGTCAGGATGTCGACATAGCTGGCGACGATCGGGTCGTCGATACCCGGAATATCGGGCATCCGTGGCCGCACGCCAGTGGCAAGAACCACCCGCTCGAATCCCTCGCTGATCAGGTCTTCGGCGGACGCCTTCGTACCCGTGCGCACGGTGACCCCGGTTGCCGCGAGCCGGCCGCGGAAGTAGCGCAGTGTTTCCTTGAACTCCTCCTTGCCGGGTATCCGCCGCGCCAGGTTGAACTGGCCGCCGATCTCCCCGGAGGATTCGAAAAGGGTCACATCGTGTCCGCGCTCTGCTGCTGTTGTCGCGCAGGCCAGGCCTGCCGGACCGGCGCCGACGACCGCCATCCGAACCCGGTCGCGTGCCGGGCGTATGACAATTTCCGTTTCGTGGCCGGCACGCGGGTTAACAAGGCAACTCACGGGCCGACCCTGGAAGGTGAAATCCAGACAGGCCTGGTTGCAGGCGATGCAGGTGTTGATATCCGCGGACCGGCCAGCCGCGGCCTTGGCGACGAAATCCGCATCGGCCAGCAGCGGCCGGGCCATCGACACCATGTCGGCGTCACCCTGGGCCAGCAAGGCCTCGGCTACCTCCGGTGTGTTGATCCGGTTGGTGGTAACCAGGGGCACGGAGAGCTCGGCCCGCATGCGCCGTGTGACCCAGGCGAACGCGCCCCTGGGGACCATGGTGGCGATGGTCGGAATGCGGGCTTCGTGCCATCCGATTCCGGTGTTGATCAGGGTGGCTCCGGCCTTCTCAATCGCTTTGCCCAGCGTGACCGCTTCTTCCCAGCTGCTGCCGTCCTCCACCAGGTCCAGCATGGAGAGCCGGAAAATCAGTATGAAATCGTCGCCGACGGCTTCCCGGGCACGGGAAACGATTTCCACCGGAAAACGCATCCGCTTCGAAAAATCGCCGCCCCATTCGTCGTCCCGGCGGTTGGTTCGCTCTACGAGGAACTGGTTGATCAGATAGCCTTCCGACCCCATGATCTCCACGCCGTCGTAGCCGGCCTCCCGGGCAAGGCAGGTAGCGCGAACGAAGGCCTTGATCTGCCGTTCAACGCCCCGAGCACCCAGGGCCCAGGGCCTGAACGGCGAGATCGGCGACTTGAGGCCGGAAGGCGCCACGGCAAAGGGGTGATACGCGTAGCGGCCTGCGTGCAGAATCTGCATACAAACCTTCCCGCCGGCGTCATGAACCGCGCTCGTAATCTTCCGGTGCCGGGCAAGCTCGCTGCTGCCGGTCAGTTTGCCTGCGAAGGGGGCAACGCGGCCGGCATTGTTCGGCGCGATACCGCCGGTCACGATCAGTCCGACACCGCCCGCGGCGCGCTCTGCAAGATAGACCGCCAGCCGATCGAAGTCCCGGGCGCGATCTTCCAGGCCGGTATGCATCGACCCCATGAGGACCCGGTTCGGGATCGTCGTGAAGCCCAGGTCCAGCGGCGCGAGCAAATGGGGGTAAGGCGTTGACATGGAGTCTCCTTGAGGGAAGCTGCGGGCATCATACGACAACCCGTTGCAAGGGCGACCCCGGTCCGCGGGCGCAATCCGCCTGGCGCCTGCCGGACGGTCGCATTGCCCCTGGAGCGATCCCGATTGCCGGGTCGTCAACTTGCCGGCCGGCGGGTTACCCCTGTTGTACACTCTTTATACTCACTACGGCCGAGCAAGAACTTATGAGCAGGATTTCCCTGACCGACTACGCGTTTCTCCTCACCGAGACCGAGGACAGCCCACGCCACGTCGCAGGCATTCAGATCTACGAGCCCCCGAAAAACTATCCCGGGGACTTCGTGGCCGACCTGTACGAAGAGCTCCTGAAGCGACCCGCCCACGCTCCCTTCGACCGACGGGTCCGGATCTCTGCGACCGGCGGTCCCCAGTGGACCCGGGACCCGAACTTCGATCTCGAGTATCACGTTCGCCGCTCGGCGCTTCCCGCGCCTGGCAGCCGCGCTCAGCTCGGCGAGCTGACGAGCCGACTGCACTCCTTCCTGCTGGACAGGGATCGGCCGCTGTGGGAGCTGCATATTATCGAAGGGCTCGAAGGGGGCCGGTTTGCGCTCTACACCAAGATTCACCACGCCTACTGCGACGGTGCGACGCTTACGCGAATGTTGAGCGGTACGCTCAATACCGATCCGGCGGATCGCACGCTCCGGGCCTACTGGGAAGCACCTGAAGAGGCAAGCCAGCGGCATTCGCCCCCGCGGGGCCTCTTGCGCTCCCTCGGCGATACGGCCGGCGGCGTGCGCAAGGGCATCGGGACAGGTATCGAACTGTCCAAGCTCTTCACGCGCATGGGCATGGAGAAATTCGGCCTGGCCCACGGGGGCCTGGACGTGCCGTTCACCGCGCCGAGGACCCTCCTCAACGGTGAGTTGACCCGGGCCCGCCGCGTCGCTGGGACACGAATCGAGCTCGATCGGATAAAGGCTGTCGCCCACGCCACTGAAAGCACGGTCAACGACGTGGTCGTCACGATTGCCGACAGCGCCCTGCGACGCTATCTGGAAAGCCAGGGCGAACAGGTTGCCGAACCCCTTGTCGCCCAGCTCCCGGTGAACCTGCGCTCGAAATCCGACAAGAGCATCAGCAACGTAGTGGGGATTCTTCCGGTCCGCCTGGCGGGCGCCTCCCCCAACCCGGTGCGGCGGCTGCGGCAGATCAGCCGCTCCACCAACGAGCTCAAGGGCTCGCTTGCGGGTCTGTCCCAGGGCGCCGTCATTACGTATACCCTGCTGATCCAGGGCGCCTCCCAGCTCGGCGAACTTCTCGGCCTCAATGACTACGTTCCCCCGTTGGGAAACATCCTGATATCCAATCTGGCCGGGCCGCGTCAGCCCCTCTATCTGCGAGGCGCACGCATGCTGGAGATCTATCCGATCTCCACGATTCCGCCGGGCATGGCCATGAACATCACCGTCTTCAGCTACGACGGTCACATGTTCTTCGGCATGATCGCCGGTTACGATGCCATCCCCGGACTGAACGACCTGCGCAGCATGATTGCCGACTCCATGGCTGATCTGGAGGCCGCTGTCAGCCAGATCGGCAAGCCGGCCCGCCGAAAGCCGACCCCTCCCAGAAAAACCGGGGCAGCAAGGCGCCGAGCAGCGGCCGCAGCCGGCCGGGCGAAGAAGGCATCAACTGCCGCCCCGACGGGCGATGCCCCGACGGCGGCGCAGCTAGCGGCCCGGGCGGCTGCCCGGAAGAAAATGGCGAAACGCGTGAAGACCGAGGATGCCGCTGCAGGCAAGTCGGCAAACAGGAAATCACCGGCAGACGGAAAGCCCTCGGCACCGTCCCCGGCCACTACAAAGACCAGCCCGAAGATCCAGGCTGCCGCCAGGAAAGCTGCGGCGAAACGAGCGGGCCGGAAGGAAAGTCCCGCCGGTAAGCGAGGCGCCACCGCGTCGAAGAAAAAGAAACCGGCTGTGAAGACCGGCGCCAGGGCCAGCACATCGAGCAGAAAAAAGGCGGCCGTAAAGACCCGTCCAAAGAGCGCAGCGTCCAGGAAAAAGACTGCGAACGCGAAAAAAAAACGCGTCAGGACGGGCGGCGCCGAAAAAGAAAACCCGGAGCGTCCGCCAGCCCGCTGTCTGACCCCTGTACCGATCGAAGACCCATGTGGCCAGGCCTAGGGTGGGTCACTCGCGCCCGGAGATTCGATTTCGCCCTGCAATGATTCCAGACGCTTTCGGGCCAGGCTGGATTCCGGTATCACCAGGAGGACCTGTTCGTAGGCATCCCGGGCCCTGAGCGTATCGGCCCGCGACCGATAGAGATCGCCAAGACGCAGCCAGAGGTCCTCCTGGCCCCAGTCGATACCCTCGGGATCGAGATAGCTGGCCGAGAATCTTCGCAGGCCCTCCTCAAGGGCCCGCTCGGCGTTGGCCGAATTCCCGCCGAGACTTGCAGGACGACGCATCAGCCCGATTGCGTCGACCAGCGGCGCCCGAGGGCTCTCCTCAACGAGACGGATACCGCGGGACTGGGCACTCAGGGCCTGCGGAACCAGGGGCAAAGCACCCAGGTCCGCCCCTGTCAGCCGCTCCCAGCGACAGGCGGCAAGCAGCAGCCAGCCCTCGCCGAACTCCTCGTCCGTGGCCAGCTGCTCCTTCAAACCGGCCTCACAGCTCTCAAGCCACGATAGGGTGCCGCTGGCCAGGCCGCCGCTGTTGATGGTGGCGAGCCGGTAGTCGATCAACGCGAGATAGTAGCCGGGGAGCCGCTCGCCGGGCCGCCCGGCGGCCAGCTCAGCCAGACCCTGTCGCGTCGCCAGAAGCGCAGTTTCGTTCTGCGCGTGCCACGAGGCGTCCGCCGCCGCGATCATCTCCTCCAGAGACAACGGCGAGTCCGCATGCGCAAACGCGCAGACGAATGCAGCTCCAATCACGGCGCCGCGGACTCCTCTTATCATTCTTGTTCTCCGACGTCGGATGGGCGCCAGTATGCGAGCCTGCCGCCCGTCGGGCAATCCCGGGCCACTCGCAATGGGTATTCTGCCAGGGCGCCGCCGCACGGGGCAGCTCCGAAGCCCCCATCGAGGCGGCGCCCGCTCGGCCATTCACATAGAATTCCGCACCGCGGGCCGTGTCGGGCCGCAGCAAGCGCATTAGACGCCGGGAGCGCGAACATGTCCGGAGAACTCATCGATATCGGCGTGAATCTCGCCCACGACAGTTTCGACAACGACCTGGGCGACGTTCTAGCGCGGGCCAGGGCCGCCGGTGTAGGCCGAATGATCGTGACGGGCAGCTGCGAGGCGTCGAGCCAACGGGCCTGCATGCTGGCGAGCGACACCGAGGGAGGCCTGTTCTCTACTGCAGGCGTCCATCCCCACCATGCAGCAGACTATACGCCGGACACCACGCCTCTCCTGCGGCAGATCGCCAGCCATCGCCGCGTTGTGGCGATTGGCGAATGCGGCCTGGATTTCTTTCGCAATTTCTCACCGGCCGAGGATCAGGAGCGGGCATTCGCTGCGCAGCTCGAGCTGGCCGCCGAACTCTCCATGCCCGTGTTCCTCCACCAGAGGGACGCCCATGACCGGTTTCTCGCCATCCTCGAAGACTACCTGCCATCGCTTCCCGCGGCGGTCGCTCATTGTTTCACGGAAGGACCGGCGGCCCGGGACGACTATCTCGACCGGGGCCTCTACCTGGGCATCACGGGCTGGGTGTGCGATGAGCGCAGGGGGCACGCTCTCAGGGAAGCCGTGCCCGGAATCCCGGACGATCGCCTGATGATCGAAACCGACGCACCGTATCTCTTGCCGAGGGACCTGGTGCCTCGTCCGAAAACCCGCCGCAACGAGCCCATGCACCTGCCCCACATCCTCGCGGCAGTGGCGCAGCTGCGCGACCAGGATCCTGGCAGTCGTCGGAGCCCGCACGACCGCCAATGCCGAGCGGTTCTTTGGCCTTGCAGGGAGCAATGCATAGCGCAAGGTAGGCGCCTTAATGCTCTGTATTTATTACAGATACTTCAGGACGCTCAAGCCCGGATTTTCGCCCGACCACGCTCGGGGACGAAACTGGGGTGGAAGGTCGCTGCTGGCGCCGGCAAGAAGCCCCGGACAATCGTTTCCAGCGGTTAAACTAGCAGTTCAGATTTGTTGATTCGCACAGGAGACCACCATGGATCAGGGCCGAATTCAGACCTATGTCGACAGCCTCTGGGACGATTCCATCGTCAATGAACTGGTCGACTACGTGAAGATTCCCAACAAGTCTCCTCTGTTCGACCCGGACTGGGCCACCCACGGCTACATGGACCAGGCCGTGGAACTGATGGAAACCTGGTGCCGGACCCATGCCCCTTCGGACGCCACCGTCGAGGTGGTCAGGCTGGAAGGCCGCACGCCCGTGCTGCTTGTGGAAGTCCCCGGTCAGAACGAGGACACGGTTTTGCTCTATGGCCACCTGGACAAGCAGCCGGAATTCACAGGATGGGAGGACGGCCTCGGGCCCTGGGAGCCGGTCATCCGGGACGGAAAACTCTACGGTCGAGGCGGCGCGGACGACGGCTACGCGGTATTCGGCTCCCTTACCGCCATCGGTGCACTGCGAGACCAGGGCATCCCCCATGCCCGGTGCGTCATTCTCATCGAAGCCTGCGAGGAAAGCGGCAGCTTCGATCTTCCCTTACTACATTGATCACCTGGCCGACCGGATTGGGCACCCGAGCCTCGTGGTCTGCCTCGATGCGGAATGCGGAAATTACGACCAGCTGTGGTGCACGACCACCTTGCGCGGCAACCTCGTGGGGACCCTTCGAGCCCGTGTACTCGGGGAGGGCGTCCACTCGGGCGGAGCGAGCGGAATTGTTCCTTCGAGCTTCCGGATCGTTCGGCAGGTGCTCGACCGGATAGAAGATCCGGTCACCGGAGAAATCCTTCTGCCTGAGCTGCACGCCTCGATTCCCGAGAGCCGTGTCGAGCAAGCCCGGGCCGCCGCAGGAATCCTCGGCGACACCGTCTGGAAGAAATTCGCCTGGGCAGGCGCCACCCGGCCGGTGTCGTCGGATCCGACCGAACTGCTGCTCAACAATACCTGGCGGCCTACGCTGTGTGTAACCGGAGCGGACGGACTGCCGGCCATCGGGAGCGCCGGCAATACGCTGCGTCCCGAGACACGATTCAAGCTGTCATTCCGGCTGCCGCCAACCACCGACGCAAGCGTGGCGGCGGCTGCCGTGAAGAGCGCCATCGAATCCCATCCGCCCATGGGAGCGGAGGTCGTGTTCGACGTAGAGTCGGCGATGGGGGGCTGGAGCGCGCCGGAGGTCGCACCGTGGCTGGAGGCGTCGATGCAGAAGGCCTCGCAGGCCTTCTTCAGTGCCGATGCTATGTACATGGGCACGGGTGGAAGCATCCCCTTCATGGGCATGCTGGGGAGTAAATTTCCTGGCGTCCAGTTCCTGGTGACCGGGGTGCTTGGACCGAAATCCAACGCTCACGGTCCGAACGAGTTTCTTCACATCCAGAAAGGCAAGCACATCACCGCCTGTGTGGCGCAGGTGCTTGCGGACCACTTCAACAAGGACACAGCCGCGATGGCCGCCTGATCCCGTATCCGGGCTTACCGTTCCGAGAGGGTCGGTGAGCCCGCTCCGCGGCTCAGGCTCACCATCATCAAACGAAAACGGGCTGCGTGGCCCCTGGCGGCAGGCTGACGACGTCCCGCCAACCCTCACAAAGCGGCTGATCGTACCCGCTCCCACGGACCGTGGAACGCGCCAACCGCAGCGGCCGTGGCACCTCCGCTCGCTGCCAGTTCCTCGAGGAATGCTTCCAGGGTGACGACCCCATCCGGCTTCCCGGAGCCGTACTCCACGTCGCCGATCAAGACAATTCGGCCCTTCACCGGCACGGCGGGAGTCAGCAAGCGGACCGCCTGGGTGCGACGTTCCATGGCGTCGAGGGGGTTGGAGAAGGCGTAGCGCCGACTGGCTTCCATGACCGTCCAGCGCTCGAGCCGCTCGCCGGCGAACAGGGTCCCGGCGATCTCACGGAACTCGGCGACAAAGATGCCGGAACCGCAGAGATAAAGGTGCGGCACGTGAATCTCGGCGCCCAGGCCGTCCGGGATGACCGTGTTTTCAAGCGAGTCGGCGGCGGCCCGGCCAACGCGATTGAGGGGCTCGCTCCGATGCTTCTGCCAGCGGAGACCACCGACAATCAGCAACGCAGCGGCCGCCGCACCGATCAACCACGCAATCCAGTCCAAGAGCACTCCTCCCAGCCGCTAGTCTAGCGCGCAACGCGGCTGGAGACAGCGCCTGTCACGGCAAAACCCGTGTAGAAAAAAAACCCGCCCTGAGGGCGGGTTCAAGAACGCGGCTGTCATTCTTTTATCTTTTTCACGCCGCGCCGTGCTTATTCTGCAGAGCCGGCCTCGCCGGATCGCGGGAAAAGATATCCATCTTTTCCGCAGTGGCGCAACAGCTTACGGAAAATACATCCGTCAGGACGTCTCATGGCGTCGGAATCAGCCATCGCCCCAACGCTCCGCTCGAACCAGGATGGCCTGCCGGGCTCCCTGTCGGCAGGTCCCGGCAGGCCGCAAATGCCAGCCTCCGGCGACCATCGCCTAGGGGTCTACACTGACTCGCGAACTGGCTCGCCCGTGCTAGCTTTGAGGAATGGAGGACTCACCATGAATCACGCCGCATCCGATCGACGCTCCCAGGTCAACGTACCGCCCGCCGCCTCACCCGAAGGCTGGGGTACAGGCTCACAGGGCGGGCCGCCAGACTCGGACACGAGCTGGCTGGACGACCCGGATCTCTATCTGAACCGGGAGCTCACCTGGCTGGCCTTCAACTCCCGGGTCCTCCACGAAGCGGAGGACGAGCGCACGCCCCTGCTGGAGCGCGTCAAGTTCCTGGCCATCGTCAGCTCCAATCTCGATGAGTTCTTCATGAAGCGAATCGGCGGGCTGAAGCAACTGGTCGGAGCCGGCGTGCAGAAGCGCTCCGTGGACGGGCGCACCCCCGAGGAACAGATAGAAGCCTGTCACGAACTGGTTCGCGAACTGAAAACACGCCAGCGACAGCTGGCCATCGACTTGCACAAACAGATGGACGAGGCCGGCATCCGGGTCAGCCGCTACCAGGAGCTGAGCAAGACTGAGCAGAAGGACATCCGCGAGTTCTATATCGCCAACATCTTTCCTCTGGTCACGCCGATGGGCATGGATCCCGCCCATCCATTCCCGTTCATTTCCAACCTTTCTCTCAATATCCTGGTCAGCGTGACCCGCTCCGACGGCCACGGTAATGACCTGGTGAGAATCAAGGTCCCCGTGGGCCCCGACATCGACCGGTTCCTGCGGGTGGGAGACGAGGATCACTTCGTTCCGCTGGAAGACGTGATTGCCAACAATATCGATCTTCTGCTGCCTGATTCAGGCATCGACCACTGGGATGTCTTTCGGGTCACCCGCAACGCGATCGTGGAACGGGACGAGGAACAGGCCAACGACCTGCTGGAGATGATCGAAAGCGAACTCCGGGACCGGAAGTTCGCGCCGACGGTGCGGCTGGAAGTCTCCAGCGGCATGCGGCCGGAGCACAAGGGTATGCTGGCTGCGGAACTGGGACTCGACGAAGACCAGGATGTCTTCATTGTCGACGGCATCATGCAGAAACGCGACCTGATGGAGCTCATGGGGGTTGACCGGCCGGACCTGAAGGATCCGCCGCACGCGCCGGTGGATCATCCCCTGCTCGCCGGAGCCCCCAATCTGTTCCACCTGATCCGTCGCGAGGGACCCATCCTGCTTCAGCATCCGTACGAGTCGTTTGCCACATCCGTGGAGCGGTTCGTCATGGAAGCGAGCCGGGATCCGAAGGTCCTGGCGATCAAGATGACACTCTATCGCACAGCTTCGCGTTCTCAGATCATCAAGCACCTCATCGACGCCGCAAGCCGTGGAAAACAGGTGGCCGTAGCCGTCGAACTGAAAGCGAGATTCGACGAGGCGGCTAACGTCCACTGGGCAAACCGGCTGGAGGAAGCCGGCATTCACGTTTCCTACGGCATCCTCGGACTGAAAACCCACAGCAAGGTCGTGTTCGTCCTGCGCAAAGATTACGACGGCCTCAGGCGCTACGCCCACCTGGGCACCGGCAACTACCACTCCGGCACGGCTCGCATGTACAGCGATCTCGGAATCCTGACCTGTGATCCGGTGATAGGCAGCGACCTGACCGAGCTGTTCAACTTCCTCACCACCGGCTACTCGCCGCGGCGCCGCTACCGCAAGCTCCTGCCCGCGCCCTACCGTGCTCAAGCCGGCACTCCTGGAAAAGATACGTCGCGAGATACGTCACGTGCAGCAAGGCGAGGAAGGCTTGATCCGATTCAAGATGAACGCCCTGGAGGACGTCGACATCTCTCGCGCCCTCTACGAGGCGGCGGCAAACGGGGTCCACGTGGAAATGATCATCCGCGACACCTGCCGAGTCCGACCCGGTCTGAAAGGTCTGACGGAAAATATGCGTGTTATCAGCATTGTGGGGCGCTTTCTTGAGCACACCCGCATCTACCATTTCAGAAATGGTGGCGAGGAGGAGTACTACATCGGCTCCGCTGACTGCATGCGCCGAAACCTGGAGTCACGGGTCGAGACCGTGTTTCCCGTGGAGCCGCCGGAACTCCGTGCCGAGCTGGACCACATGTTGACCATCCAGCTCGCGGATCATCGAAGTGCGTGGGACATGCAAAGCGACGGAAGCTACGTGCAGCGCCAGCCGGGACCCGGCGACGACGAGCGAAGCGCTCAGCAGATCTTCATCGATCTCGCCCAGGAGCGAGCCCGTGCGGCAGCGAAATCGGTGAAAAAGAAACGTCGAAAAATGGGTGGCTAGAAGTCCAGCATCAGGTTGACGTTGCGCGACAGCTTTGTCTGCTCTTTTTCGGCGCCAGCCTTGAGGCTCTCGAACACTTCCCGAACGTGGCGGCTGTCGCTGCCGCGGGCAAGCTGGTCGAACAGATCTATGAAGAATTGATTGACGCCGATCGCCAAGGTCTTCCGCCTCCTCCAAGCCGATGGAAGGCCTCTCGCTCTTGTCCAGGATATCCGCCAGCACCCCGCCATATTCTGAACGCTTGGCCCAGCTGTCGCGCTCTACTGCGGGACACTCGGTCATGAACTCCTCCACTGCATGGGCAAACAGCTCGTGGCGCGATCCCATGTAGTCGAACAGCAGCCGGGCCCTCGGACCCACCTTGTCTGCCGTGGCCGCCTTGCCAAAGCGATCGGCAATATCCAGGTGCCAGTGGCGCGCCTGTTCCAGGGCCTGGCACATCTCGGTAAAACGCAAGTCAGCTACCTCCCCGGGCTTCCTGGCTCATCACGTCGAAGGCCCGGAGCACGTCCCGCAGTCTGATCCGTCCGACCACCCGGTTGTTTTTCATGACCGGGAAGGCTCGATAGTAGGAATATTCCTGGTCGGCGAAGAGATTGGCCACGTGCATGATGCTGTCGTCCACGTCCACCGTCCGGGTGGCCTCACGCATCACTTCTCGCACCGTACCGCCCCAGGACTCGTGATAGGACGCCTGGACTGCCGCACGCAGGCAATCGATCTCGGAGATGACTCCCACCAGGTTGCCCTGGCTGTCTACGACAGGTCCGCCCGAGATGTTGTAATCCGTCAGCTTCCGGACGACCTCGAGCACATCCGTCTCCGGACTGAAAGTCACGAAGCTCTGGCTCATGAACTCCCGGGCTCGATAGCTCACGGTGAATCCCCGCCCTGGAGTGCGGCCCGGCGCAGGGCCGCCCTGCGCTTCGGACATGGCTTGTTGCAGACGCCCGGGCAGTCTCCGGGCTCCATGCCGGGCAAGGCCGACAGACCGCCGCAGCTGCCGCGAATGCGGCGGTCCGAAACGATGACCCCGATGGCCATGCCGGTAAGGGCCAGCAGAAAGACCGCGAACGTCAGCAGGAAGATCGTCATGACGGTCAGCCTCCGAAGTCGTCAAGCAGAATGTTCTCGCGCTCCACGCCCAGCCCTTCGAGCATGTTGATCACCGCACGAGTCATCATCGGGGGGCCACACAGATAGTACTCGCAATCCTCCGGAGCCGGATGCTCCTTGAGGTAGTTTTCGTAGAGGACTTCGTGGATAAAGCCTGTGTAGCCGGTCCACTCGTCTTCGGGTACGGGATCCGAGAGAGCGACATGCCAATCGAAATTGTCGCTTTCCGCCGCGAGCATTTCGAAGTCGTCGACGTAGAACATCTCCCGTTTGCTCCGGGCGCCGTACCAGAAGCTCATCTTGCGCTCGCTTTTCAGGCGGCGTATCTGGTCGAAAATATGGGCCCGCATCGGCGCCATGCCCGCGCCACCGCCGACAAAAATCATTTCCGCCTTGGTTTCCTTGGCAAAAAACTCGCCAAATGGCCCAGACACCCAGACCTTGTCTCCCGGCTTGAGATTGAAAATAAACGACGACATCTGTCCCGGCGGCACATCCGGCTGGCGGGGCGGCGGCGTCGCCACCCGCACGTTCAGCATGACCAGACCTTTTTCCTCGGGATAGTTCGCCATGGAATAGGCCCGCATGACCGGTTCCTCCACGTGCGAGACGTACTTGAACAGGTCGTAGCGGTCCCAGTCGTCGCGAAACCTCTCCGGAATTTCGAAATCCGCATACCGGACCTCGTGGGGTGGCGCCTCGATCTGTATGTATCCACCGGCACGGAAGTTCAGGTCGGTCTCCGGCGGCAGCTCCAGAACCAGTTCCTTGATAAAGGTCGCCACGCTGCGATTCGAGCGAACCGTACACTCCATTCGCTTGACCCCGAACACCTCCCGGGGCACCTCGATCTTCATGTCCTGCTTGACCGCCACCTGACAGGCCAGACGATCGCCTTCCACCGGCCTCGCGTTTGGTGATGTGGCTGGACTCCGTCGGCAGAATCGCACCGCCGCCTTCAAAAATACGGACCCGGCACTGACCGCAGCTCCCGCCACCGCCGCAGGCCGATGGAACGAAGAGCTTTTCCTCGGCCAGCGCACCCAGCAGCTTCTGTCCTACGGGAATATGAATAGTGCGCTCTTCATTGATGACGATACTGACTTCGCCGGACGCCACCAGCTGGGAGCGGGCGCCGAGGATAACGAGCACCAGCACGAGAACGATCATCGTGAATAGCGCGACGCCGAGAAGTATTTCCGACATGACTGAAATTGTTCCGAATCCGTTGCCTGGCGTGAAGCCGTGAGGACCTAGAGCTGGATGCCGGAGAACGCCATGAAAGCCATGGAGATCAAGCCGACGGTAATGAAGGTGATGCCCAGGCCCTGGAGCCCTGCCGGCACATCGCTGTACTTGAGCTTTCTCGCGTATGCCCGCCAGAGCGACGATGGCCAGTGCCCAGCCAACACCGCTGCCGAGACCGAATACCACGCTCTCGCCGAAATCGTAGTTGCGTTCCACCATGAACAGCGACCCGCCAAGAATGGCGCAGTTCACGGTAATCAGTGGCAGGAAGATGCCCAGGGCGTTGTAGAGCGCCGGGAAAAAACGGTCCAGCAACATTTCGAGAATCTGCACCATTGCCGCAATCACGCCGATATACGTGATCAGCCCGAGAAACGACAGATCCGTTTCCGGCAGTCCGGCCCAGGCCAGCGCGCCGTCCTTCAGAAGGTACAGGTAGATCAGGTTGTTGACGGGAACCGTAATCGCCTGGACGACTACCACGGCCGCGCCGAGCCCCAGAGCCGTATCCACCTTCTTGGACACGGCCAGGAAGGTACACATGCCCAGGAAGAAGGACAGCGCGAGATTCTCGACAAATATCGAACGGATAAAAAGACTCAGAGCGGCTTCCATCAGACGGCCTCTGTCCGATGGACCACATGAATACGGTATTCGTCCTTCTCTACCTGGGCCGGCTTCCAGGAGCGCACCGCCCAGATCAGCAGCCCGATGATGAAGAACGCGCTGGGCGCCAGCAGCATGAGACCGTTGGGCACGTACCAGCCGCCGTCGGTGACCGTGGGAAGAATCTGGTGCCCCAGCAAGGTGCCAGAACCAAAAAGCTCGCGGAGAACGGCGACCAGGATGAGTACCACGCTGTAGCCGAGTCCATGGCCGAGACCATCGAGAAAGCTCGGCCAGACGGGATTGTTGGAGGCAAACGCTTCCGCGCGTCCCAGCACGATACAGTTGGTGATGATCAGACCGACGAAACACCGAGAGCTGCTTGCTGATGTCGTAAGCGTAGGCTTTCAGGAGCTGATCCACCACAATCACGAGACTGGCAATGATAGTCATCTGGATGATGATCCGGATGGGCCCCGGCATGTGGTTCCGTATCAGGCTGACCGAAACGTTCGACGCCGCCACGACGGCCGTGAGCGCGAGGGACATGATCAGGGCCGGACCCAGCTTCGTGGTAACCGCCAGCGCCGAGCAGACCCCCAGCACCTGGAGAGTGATGGGGTTGTTGTCCACGATGGGCTCGAGGAAGACATCGCGGTTCTTGCTCATGACAATACCTCCCCGTTCCTGAGCCGCGCGAGGAACGGCCCGAAGGCGCCCTCCCCGAACCAGTATTGGATCATGTTGTGACTCCGGTGGCGGTCAGTGTGGCCCCGGAGAGGCCATCGACCTGCCAGGCGCTTTGCGCGCTGGCCGGATCCACCTGGCCCTTGATGACACCGAGCTTCACGTCCTCGCCGTCACCGTAGACCTTCTTGCCATGCCAGCCCGCGAGCCAGCGCGGATTCTCGATCTCGCCGCCCAGCCCGGGGGTCTCGCCATGCTGGTAGAAACTCAGGCCCTCCACCGTGTTGCCGTCAGCGCCCATCGCCAGGAATCCGTACATCGTTGACCACAAGCCGTACCCGTGGACGGGCAGGACCACGGTCTGGACGGCCTCACCGTCACGAATCAGGTAAACGGGCACGTAGCGTGGGCGCCTGACGATGCCCGCAATATCCTCTCCTCGGCGGCAACACCGTGCTGGAGGCGGCGGCGCCGCGCCCGCCGTCGAGAGCGGCGGGGTCCATGTCGGCAACGAAGCTGGCCACTGTCGAGATCCAGGACCCGGGCTTCGACCCGTTCGCGGAAGACCGCGTTCACGTCCGTTTCCGTATCCAGAAGACCGGCGGAGCGGAGAATTTCAGCTCGCCGGGCCGCCTCGACATTGGCCTCCTGGCGGGGTTTCAGACCCACTGCCGCGACCGACACCACGATCGAACAGACCAGCGACAGGCCGATCGCCACGAGCAGGGTCTTGGCGATGCTGTCATTAGACATAGCGTTTCTCCCGCCGGCGGATATTCGACTGCACCACGAAGTGGTCGATCAGCGGTGCAAACACGTTGCCAAGGAGGATTGCGAGCATGATGCCCTCCGGAAACGCCGGGTTCACTACCCGGATGAGGACCGTGAGAACGCCAATGAGGGCCCCGTACCAGAGCCGGCCGCGAGCCGTGTGCGCGGCCGATACGGGATCCGTCGCCATGTAGACCATGCCGAAGGCAAAGCCGCCCAGCACCAGGTGCCAGTGCCAGGGAACGGCGAACATCGGATTGGTATCGCTTCCGATCGTATTGAACAGCAACGACGCCCCCACCATGCCGAGCAAGACGCCCAGCATGATTCTCCACGACGCCACCCGAGTGTAGAGGAGAAAGGCTGCGCCGATCAGGCACATGAGCGCGGACTCGGCACCGATCGTGCCCGGCACCAGGCCCAGAAACGAGTCCATCCAGCTGACGCCTCCGCCGGTAATCGAGCTGACTCCGCCTTCGGCGCCGAGCGCCAGCGGCGTTGCACCCGAGTACCCGTCGGCGGCCACCCAGACGGCATCGCCGGAGTTCTGGGCAGGATAGGCGAAGTAGAGGAAGGCCCGGCCGACGAGGGCCGGATTGAGAAAGTTCTTGCCGGTCCCGCCAAAGACCTCTTTGCCGAGGACCACGGCAAAACTGATGCCCATGCGCGACCTGCCAGAGCGGAATCGTCGGCGGCAGAATCAGCGCATAAAGCATGGAGGTCACGAGGAAGCCCTCGTTGACCTCGTGATTCCGGGTGACCGCGAACACGACCTCCCAGAATCCTCCGGCCGCCAGCGTGACGACATACACCGGGAGGAAGTACAAAAAGCCATGCCAGAAGCAGGCCGCGAAGCTGGCCGGATCGTAGCCAATACCCAGGCTGCTCGATCACCCTGCCCCGCCAGCCGTCGATGCCGGACTGACCGAGTTCCGCCAGCGCCGTGTTGGCCTGGAATCCCATGTTGTACATGCCGGCCAGCGCCACCGGCAGCGCGGCGATGACGACATAGGTCATCACCCGCTTGAGGTCTATGGCGTCGCGGACATGGGGTGCGCTGCGGGTAACGTCCTTCGGGCTGTAGAGGAACGTATCCACCATCTCGAAGAGAGCGCCGAACTTTTCGAACTTGCCGCCCTTGAGAAAGAGGGGTTCGAGGCGATCCAGGTAGGCTCTGAGTCCAGACATCAACCTTCCTTCTCAATCTGTTCCAGGTTCTGCCGCAGCATAGGGCCGTAGTCGTACTTTCCCGGACAAACGAAAGTGCAAAGCGCCAGGTCCTCCTCGTCGAGCTCGAGGCAGCCCAGCTTCTGAGCGGCGTCCGTGTCCTTGACGACAATGGCCCTGAGGAGCTGGGTGGGCAGAATGTCCAGCGGCATGACCCGCTCGTAGGAGCCGATCGGCACCATCGCTCTCGGGCTGCCGTTCTGGCTGGTCGTGAGGCCGAAGAGGCGCCGGCCCCGGGCAAAGCTCGACGCGAAGGCATTCGTTACCGAGAACTTCTTGCGGCCCGGCATGATCCAGCCCAACAACTCCCGTTCCCGCCCTTCGGGCAGGACACTCAGCTGGAGATGGTAGCGACCGATATAGGCCGCCCAGCCCGCCGCCCGATAGCCCGAGAGGAGCGACCCGGAAATCACCCGGACTTCGCCCGGCTCGAGCTGGCCCTCCAGAAGCGGCGCCACGGCCGCCCCCATGCGGGTCCGGAGCAGCCGGGGCTGCCGAACCGCCGGCCCGCCAAGGGCGACGATGCGTTCGGGTACGAGGCGGCCCTGGGTGAACAGGCGGCCGATGGCGATCGTGTCCTGATAGTTCACGTGCCAAACGGTTCGCCCAGGGTGGACGGGCTGAAGAAAATGAATGTGGGTGCCCGGCAGACCGGCCGGGTGCGGGCCCGCAAATTCGGCCGTGCCAACCTGTTCAAGCGCTGGCGCAGGCACATCGCTCCCCGCGCGTCGGCAGACATGGATCGGGCCATCTGTCAGCCGGGTAAGCACCGTTACGCCGTTGAGGAAATCCTCGCGAGCATCGGCGATCACGACCGCCGGGTCTGCCGCCAGCGGATTGCTGTCCATGGCCGTGACAAAAATCCCGGCCGGCGCTTCATCGGGCAACGGAACCTTGCTGTAGGGCCGGGTCCGGAACGACGCCCAGAGACCGGATTCCACGAGCGCGGACACAACGTCGGCTCGCTGAATATCAGCCAGTTCGCCGGGCGTTCGCACCGGAAAAGCACGGTGGGCGTCCCCCTCGAGCTCAATGCGTACTGCCTGGAGAATGCGCCTCGGGCCCCGGCGAACTTCTCGAACAATGCCGGCCCCGGGAGCGACGGCCACCAGGCCCGGATTGTGTTTATCCCGAAACAGCGGCTGGCTGACCTCGACCCGGTCGCCCTCCTGGACCTCCATGGTGGGCTTCAGTCCGACATAGTCGCGGCCGAGTACGGAAACGCTCCGAACCGGCGGCGCCTCACTGATGATTTGATCAGGCGCACCGGCGATCGGTAGGTCCAGACCGCGTTTTATCGTAATTGTCATGGCCGTGGTTCCGGGTCCGCGCTATCGCGTTGGGGCAAGGGAAGCGACCGCGCGAGGCACGAGCCACCCCCTTTTTGCGCTCCCCAACCCAAGTGCCAGGAAGAAAGGGAATTATAGCGAAACCCCGGGCTGTGCAGCACAACTCCGCGATCACTCGCCCCGGGATCAGGAACCGGCGAGTGTCCGCCGGGTATCGGCCAGCGTGCGGTTGAGCGCCCAGGCGCTCAGTGACGGCGCGATCCTGTCCAACCAGCACAGCAAACGCATTTCGAAGGGAAACAGCAGGGTCTCCCGGTCCCCGGCCACGCCATCGAGCATCGTGGCAACCGCCCGTTCCACCGGGAGGAAGCGAAAGGGAATCGTCTCACGGGCCCGGGACGAGTCCATGCCGGCGGTTTCCGCATTCTCGATGATCCGGGTCTCGATGAAGCCCGGGCAGATAACGTTGACCTTGATCCCGGCAGCGCGGCCCTCCAGGCGCAATGACCGGGACAGGCCCACAACGGCATGCTTGGTCGTGACGTAGGGCGAGTACAGGGGACCGGGCAACAGCCCGAACATCGAGGCGATGTTGACGATCTGCCCGCCGCCCTGCGCCGCCATACGGGGAAACGCCAGCCGGCAGCCATGCACGACACCCATCAGGTTGACCGCGACGATTCGCTCCCACATTTCCTCAGTGATGTCGGCGATCTCACCCGCCATGCCGAATCCGGCATTGTTCACCAGGACGTCCACGCGGCCACAGCGCTCCCAGGCCTCGTCCAGCGCCGACTCGAAGGCCTGGGCGTCGGCAACGTCGAGCTGCACCCAGGACGCGCCGTCGCCGAGCATCCCGACCGCTCGTTCGCACCCCGCCGCATCGCGGTCCGACAGTACAACCCGGGCACCGAACCCCAGCAGCTGACGCGCCAGTTCCAGTCCGATCCCGCTCGCGGCACCGGTAATGAAAACGACCTTGTCCCGATAATAGTTCCCTGTTGTCGGCATCTTCCCTAGTACCCCGTGATCCATCCCATGATGCGCCGCTTCAGCCATTCCGGCGCCGGCCCGAGAATCAGCCGAAGTATGCGGAACCCGCCGCCCACGGGCCAGGAGAGGCGCTTTTCCCGTGTCGCCGCCCGGAAAATGACCGGCGCGATTTCCTCGGCCGTGAGACGAACACCCAGCCGGTCCATCGACTCGGAATGCTGGCCCTCGACCATGCCGGTGGCTACGAACGCCGGCATGACATGGCAGACATGAATACCCTTGGCGCGCCATTCCACGGCCAGCGCCTCGGTAAGCCCGCGGACAAAAAATTTCGAAGCCGAATAGCTGGCGAATTCGGGCACGCCGAAGACCGCCGAGGCGGACGACACGTTCACAACCCGCGGATTCCGGGCTTCGGCCAGGTACGGAAACGCCGCGTAGAGCACCCTTACCACACCGCCGACGTTGACCTCGATCGTCCGGTCGTGGTCGGCCGCCGCAAGGGCCTCGAAACGACCGACATGAAGCACACCGGCGTTGTTCACCAGGGCGTCGAGAGCCGGTCCGTAACGCTCCTGGAACAATCCGAACGCGGTTGCGATCTCGTCCGCGGATGTCACGTCGCAGGACACGACCGCCATTCGCTCGGGTCCGGTACGGCTCAGCAGGGCTTGAAGACCCTCCACATCGCGATCAGCGGCCAGCACCCTCCAGCCCGCCTCGTGAAAGTGCAGGGCCGTTGCCAGGCCGATCCCGCCAGCGGCTCCGGTGATGAAGACCGTTTGCCCCCCGCTCGCGTCCTTCGTCATGCCCTCGGCACTGCCCAGCCAGTCTTCAAGAACCTCATCGGGTTTCAGTGGCCTCCGGCCGGACCCAGCGCCTGGATCGAGGCCTGCACGCGCTCCTCAGCGCTCGCGCCGAAGCAGTCCAGCGCGTCGATCGCAGCCACCCGTCGGAGAATCCCATCACGGTTCGCCAGCTGGATATTGAGCCCCGGGCGGGCGTTGAGTTCGAGGACCAGTGGCCCCTGCCCCGCATCCAGCACCAGATCGACGCCAAGGTAGCCCAAGCCGGTAATGTCGTAGCAGCGAGCGGACGTCAGCAGCATGTCCCGCCAGTAGGGAAGGCTCACGCCGGCAATCGGTTCGCCGGTATCCGGATGCTCATCCACGCTGCGGTTCCCGACGACGCCGGTCAGGGTCTTCCCGCTGGCAAGGTCCAGGCCTGCGCCGACCGCGCCCTGGTGCAGGTTGGCCTTGCCGTCGGAATCCTTCGTGGGAAGCCTCACCATGGCCATCAGCGGGAATCCCCGATAGACAATGATCCGGATGTCGGGCACACCCTGGAAGGTAATGCCGTCAAAAATCCGGTCGAAATCCACGCGGTATTCGACCAGCACCCGGTCCGGCTGTCCCCCCAGGCTGTACTGGCCGTTCAGGGCATTGCTCAAGTGATGGGACATGCCATCGGCATCGACAATGCGGCCACCCGCCGTGCGATAGAAGCCCCGACGGGTCCGGTCCACGATGACCATGATGCCGTCGCCCTGGCTGCCGTGGGCCGGCTTGACGACAAAGTCCTTCCGGTCGGCCACGATCGCGGGGAGATCCCGGATGTCGTGGGGTGTGCTGATCACGCCATACAGGGCGGGGACGGGAATCCCGTGCTCGAGGGCCAGTTCCTTCGTTCTCAGCTTGTCATCGACCAGCGGATATAGCGCCCGCCGGTTGTAGGGCATGATGAGCCCGGCATTTCGCCGGTTGATGCCGGCAATGCCCGCCCGGCGCAATCGCCGCCAGGCCCCGATCACGCCGCCGGCCCGCCGGGGCGTTCCCCGGTGATTGCCTTGAAGCGTATGAGCTCGGATAGCCGGTAGCCGGTGTAGCGTCCGGTCAGCAAGGTGGCCGCCAGGAGAACCAGCAGCAGCTCCGGAAACACGAACATGAGATGCTCGATGCTCTCCTCACCCATGAGGACATAGGCAAGGGAGGCTACGAAAAGCGTCCCCAGCCCTTCCTTCACCGCATCGCCCGGCCCCCGCTCTTCCCAGACGATAGACATCCGTTCGATCACCATCGTCAGGATCACCATCGGGAACAAAGCCACCGAAAGACCGATTTCGACGCCCAGCCGATGGCTCAGAATGCTGATCGCAAGCAGCACGAGCACGACCACGGTGAAGACCGAAGCCAGCCGTGGCACAAGGAGCAAGTGCAGTTTCTCCAGGTACAGGCGTATGAGAAGGCCCGTCGATACGACCAGGACGAACAACAGGATGCCATTGCCCAGCTTGGTCTCGCGAAACGCGAGCGCGATCAGAATGGGCATGAAGGTGCCAAAGGTCTGGACACCCACGAAATTGCGCATGATCACGATGAGAAAGGCCCCGATGGGCAGCGTCAGCAGAACCCGATAGAGCTCCTGGGCGTCCAGCGGAAGACTCAAGGTTGAGAAGTCGACGATGCGCGAGCCGGACAATTCGGCCCTGCGCTCCGCCACCTCCATCGCGTCACCGAGGCTGCGGCGCACGGTCAGGGTCACGCTGCGGCCCGAACCCCCTTCGGTCGAAAAGGCCGGATCCGAACCCCAGGTCCAGATCAGCACCCGGGGCGAGAGCCCCCGGTCGCCGGTCACGGGATTGAAGTACAGCCACTGGTCGCCGTTGTGGACAGCGAGGATGGGAATGAACGACGACTCCCGCTGATCCCGAAGCACGACGGCATGGGCGACCTCGGCCGGGATTCGGGCCCCGGCGAGAACCGTTACCGCGAGAGCGGCGCGGCTGAAACTGCCGTCGACCCCGTCCAGCAGCAGATTCATGGTCTCATCCGGCGTTTCGGCATTGATCCGGCGCAATACCGCTGACGTGAAGGTCGCGATGTCGGCAGACTCGCCACGGGCTTCTTCGACGATTTCCATAAGCGCCGACTGCCGCGGCTCTTTGAGGCTCGGAATGTCCGGGAAGCCGGGCACATCATCGCGGCCTTCCCGGTCGGGATCGCCCGCAACGGTGACCTGGTAGTAGAGGGACTGCTCGCCCGAGGCACGCCGCTTGGACCAGGTCGCCGTGCGGGTATTGCGCTCCTCCGCCGTTGCCAGGCCATAGCCGCGGGAAACGAAATTCTCCCGGATCAGGTCGAATCCCGGCGGCGACTTGGGAATGCGCAGCGCCGCCTTGACGGGCCCGACACCCGTGCGGCGAAAGTCCGCCCTCGCCTCCACGGTCCAGATCTGGACCTTCTCCTCCGGAACGACGGGAAAGCCCAGCCGCTCGACCTTGTAGAAAAAGATGCTGAGCCCGATCACTGCCAGGGCTCCCGCAATACCGAGCAAATGGCCGCGCCTCAAGGCTGGTACACCCCGAGACGACAGGTGGGCGGCGTGGTAAACGTTTCCTCGGGGTCAATGACGATAGCACCCTCCAGGGCGCGGCGGCCCACGAGCAGCGGGTAAATAAACCCGCGCCGGTTCGCCAGAGTCACCTCGACCTCCCGGGCCACATCGCCGATACACAGCCACACGTCAACCACGGGCCGGCGCTGATAGCCGCCGCCATGTTCGCGGATTCGAACGTTTCGCACTACCGGCCGTTCCATCTGAACCCTGCGCCCATCGCCAGGGTTTATGAAGTCGAAGCGGACCATCTCCTCTCCATTACGCTTGAAACGCTTGATGTTACGGGCGTCGAGCGACGAGGTGCGCGCACCGGAATCGAGTTTCGCCTTGACGGAAATTCCGGCGTCTGTGACCAGGGCACGCTCGACCCAGCCAAGCAGCCGTTTAGCGCCCGGCTCGTAAACATCCGGTCGGCTGGCCGGGCCGGAAGCGGCGAGCTCCGCGGCGGCCGGCATGCTCGCGAGCAAAATCGCGGCAAGGGATAACAGCAGCGGTTTTACATTCATCAGGCGTGGCTCTCTGCGGCCGGCAAGCATCGGAACGGCTGAATGGCGCCAAGGCAACTAGTATAGCGTTCACCGGGCGCCGTCCTTCACGCCCCGCACTCGCCGCAATCCTGCTCTAATAGACTCGGCCGCAGGGAAACCGAGCTCATGAACAACAACACGGTCACTACTCACCGCGATGGCGAAGTGTACATCGTCCGCATCGCGCGGCCCGACGCAATGAACGCGGTCGATCCGCCAACGGCGAAGCGTCTCTACGAGGCATTTGTGGCGTTCGATGGGTGCAGTCAGAGCCGGGTCGCGGTGCTGACCGGCAGCGGCGGCGCCTTTTGCTCGGGCTTCGACCTCAAGGCCCTCGCCGGTGGCAAAGCGGCCGACTGGCTGGACGAACTGCACTTCGGCGATGACGGCAGAGCCCCTCTCGGACCCATGGGACCCACGCGCATGATGCTGTCGAAACCCGTGATCGCCGCCATCGCCGGACCGGCCGTGGCCGGCGGCATGGAGCTGGCCGCCTGGTGCGACGTCCGGGTTATGGAGAAAAACGCCTACATGGGTGTTTTCTGCCGCCGCTTTGGCGTCCCGCTGATCGATGGCGGGACGGTACGACTGCCCGCGCTGGTGGGGCGCGGTCGCGCTCTGGACCTGATCCTGACCGGCCGGCGAATCGACGCCCCTGAATGCCTCGCCATGGGCTTGTGCGAGCGGGTCGTTCCGACCGGCCATAGTGTTCAGGCAGCCATCGAGTGGGCCCATGAACTGGCGGCGTTCCCGCAGGCCTGCCTGCGGGCGGACCGACGCTCAGTACTTGGTGATCCGGGGCACATTCAGGCGGCGCTGGAGCGGGAATTCGAGACCGGCCGCAGCGTAGTGGAAAAGGAGGCCGTGGCAGGCGCTCGCGCCTTCGCCGAAGGCGCGGGCCGCCATGGCACAAAGCCCGCCGCCTCGCAAAACAACCCGCCCTGATAGAATCCCCATTTCGGCCGGGAATGACTGATGGATTTGTCTCATCGCCTTCGCCCCCTCCTTGCCCTTTTGCTGGGAGTCTCCCTGGCTGGCGGCTGCTCTATGAACGACAGCACGACGCCGGCACCGAAACTCATTACCCAGGCGCAGCCGCCGGTCGCTGAGCGGCGACCTGTCGAACTCACGGCACATGGCGAAACCCGTGTAGACGAGTACTACTGGTTGCGCGACGACGCCCGCACCAGCTCGGAGGTCATTGCTTATCTCGAGGCCGAGAACACCTGGGCAGAAACTCAGCTCGCCCACCTGAGCGAACTGGAGACGAAACTGCTCGGCGAGATGAAGGCTCGCCTGCCCGAGGCGGACAGCACGGTTCCCGTTCGTCGCGGCGGCGACTGGTACTTCGAGCGCTATATACCGGGTGCCGACTACGCCATGTTCATGCGCCACCGGGGGGCCGAAAACGGACCCGAAGAGATGCTCCTGGACCCGAACGAGGAGGCACGCGCCTACGACTACTACCTGGTCAGCGAAACGGCGCCGTCTCCCGACGGCCGGCTGTTCGCGTGGTCAGAAGACACGCTGAGCCGGGAACTGTTCTCGATCCGGATCAAGGATACGGTCACCGGCAAAATGCTGCCGGACGTTATTGCCAACACCACGGGATCGATGGCCTGGTCGGCCGATGGTCGGCACCTCTTCTATGTCCGCCGGCACCCGGAAACGCTCATTCCCAATCGGGTTTTTCGACACGAACTTGGCTCGGACCAGGCCGCGGACGCACTCGTCTACGAAGAAACCGACAACACCTTCACCATGGGCATCGAGGCGGGCCGCGACCCCCGCTGGATTCTTATCGGTATCGTCAGCACGCTGACCACCGAATACCGGCTGATCGACGCCCGCAGTCCCGAAGCAGCGCCGACGGTGATCATCCCGAGACGGGTCGGCCACGAATACTATCCCGAGCCGGTTGGCGACTGGGTATACCTGCGTACCAACGACGGGGCACCGGACTTCCGGCTCGTTCGTGCGCCGCTGTCGAAGATTGCCGACACCGGGAACTGGGACGAGCTGGTGCCGCCCCGTAACGACGCCACCATCCACGATTTTCGTGCTTTCACCAAGTTCATGGCGCTGGAGGAACGGCACGAGGGCCTGCGGAAGATCCGCATCCAGCCGCTGAACGGCAGGGAGTCGTTCTACGTGCCGATCCCGGCTGCCGCGTATACGGCGTCACTGGCCGAAAATCCGGGCGTGGATGGTGATATAGCCCGGTTCACCTGGTCCTCGCTGGACCAGCCCAAAACCGTCGTCGACTTCGATACCCGCGAACGGGAGTTCCGGATCCGCAAGCGCGCCAGCGTGGCGGACTATGATCCCGAGGATTACGAGACCCTGCGACTGCATGCGCAGGCCCGCGACGGCGCGCGGATACCCGTCAGCCTGCTCCTTCGCAAGGGCTCGCAGCCGGATAGCACCCATGCGGTGTTTCTCAATGCCTACGGCAGCTACGGGTCGTCATACGAACCCTCATTCGACCCGGAGCGGATCAGTCTTGTGGGCCGCGGCGTGATTTTCGCCATCGCCCATGTCCGGGGAGGCGAAGAGTTGGGCCGAAGCTGGTACGAAGACGGCAAGCTGCTGAACAAGAAAAACACGTTCACGGATTTCGTCGACGTGACCCGTTTTCTTGTCGAAGAGGGCTGGGCAGACCCACGGCGCATCATTGCCCAGGGTCGCAGCGCGGGCGGCCTGCTGATGGGAGCGATCGCCAATATGCGACCCGATCTCTATGCGGGCATCGTAGCCGGCGTCCCCTTCGTCGACGTCGTCACCACCATGTTCGACGAGAGCATTCCGCTGACCACCTTCGAATTCGATGAGTGGGGCAATCCGAAAGACAAAGCGTATTACGACTACATGCTGTCGTATTCACCCTATGACCAGGTCCGCGCCGTTGCCTACCCGCAGATGCTGGTGACCGCCGGCCTCTATGACTCCCGGGTGCAGTACTGGGAGCCGGCTAAATGGGTGGCGCGACTGCGCCAGCGCAAGGTCGGCGATTCGCTGCTGGTGCTGAAGACCAACCTGGAGACCGGCCATTTCGATGCCGCGGGCCGATACTCAGGGCTGGCGGAGACCGCCGCGGAGTACGCCTTTGTCCTCGACGTCGCCGGCCTGGCCGACGATTAACCGGACCGGTCACCTCGAATAGCCATCGCGGAAACAAAAAAGCCCCGCCGAACGGCGGGGCTGAGTATCCCTGGTGTTGTTATGTCTTCCCTCGGCGGTTCCGGACCGCCCGCGTCCCTGCAATCCTGCGGCCAGTCCTTCGGCCGAGATCTCAGATTCGATCGGGCTAATTGCAGCCCGGAAATACGCCCCGCCCGATGGGCGGGGCGACAAGCGCCCTGTTGTTCTTGACCCTTCCCTGGCCGCGCGGTGTTGGCGCCGTCATGGCACCTCAGTAAAGCGCCATCCTGGCGCTGCCCCGGATCGTGCCCTGGATCCGATGTCTGTCGTCCGTGGCCCCTTGTGCGGAACCGGTCCCTTCGGTTCCCCGTGTCGCTCTGGCGCGTTCCGAGTCCGATGGCGTCCACCCGGGCTTCCTGCTCCGAGCGGCCCCGATCCGCTGGGGCCTGCTGCGATCACGGGGAGCATCATCCGGTTTTTGGCCGTACGTATCCTGTCAAAACGCCCAAACGGCTTTGCAGAGCCGGTCAATGTGCGCCTGCAGCAAAAATCGAGGGGGTCCAAGCCCTCGGCAGTCCGATCCAGGACGGATCGGCTGGGAGCGTTCCAGGCCGGGGAGAAGAGGTAATGAGCGCCCGAGGCCAGGAAAAGAAACCCTGTTCGGCTGCGAATCCAGCCGGGACCAAGGACGGTAAGAAAGATTTGGTGGGCCGCCTGGGACTCGAACCCAGAACCAACGGGTTAAAAGCCCGGTGCTCTACCAATTGAGCTAACAGCCCACCGGGAAGCGCGGCATTGTACTGCAAGCCGTGCCGGCGACCAACGCTCCGGGATTAAATCGATACTGGCGCGAATCAGCCCTGGTACCGCGTGGGATCGGCCACACCGGCGGCCTCGAATCCCGCCCGCCGAAGCCGGCAGGAATCGCAGCGTCCGCAGGCCAGTCCTTCGGCATCCGCCTGGTAGCAGGAGACGGTCTGGCTGTAGTCCACGCCGAGAGCGAGGCCCCGGCGGATGATTTCGTCCTTGCCCAGGTTGATCAGCGGCGCCCGGATCAGGATCTGATCGCCCTCGACGGCGGTTTTCGTGGCGAGATTGGCGAGGGCCTGGAACGCCTCGATGTAGGCTGGCCGGCAATCCGGATAGCCCGAGTAGTCAAGCGCATTGACGCCGATGTGGATTTCGGTGGCGCCCAGCACCTCTGCCGCTCCCAGCGCCAGGGAAAGGAACATGGTGTTGCGGGCCGGCACATAGGTCACCGGGATGCCGTCGGTCGGCAACTCCGGGACAGCGATTGCCGGGTCCGTCAGCGCCGACCCGCCCAGACCGCCCAGGTCGATTCCCATGGTCCGATGACTGACGGCGCCGAGCGCCGCGCAGATTCTCTCGGCAGCCTTCAGCTCCGCCTCATGCCGCTGACCGTAGTAAAAGCTCAGACCGTGACACTCGCGGCCATTCGCCCTGGCCATGCCCAGCACGGTCGCAGAGTCGAGCCCGCCCGAAACGAGTACGACCGCCCTGACGGTGCTGTCAGCGTCCGGGCTCATCGCCCCAGAGGACCTTGTGCAGCTGCAGCTGCAGGCGTACCGGAAGCCGTTCGCCAACAATCCAGTCAGCCAGCTGCGCCGCGGGGAGCGTCTCCCAGACCGGGGAAAACAGGACTTCGCAGCGCGCGTCCAGCGATCGGTCCCGAACGAAGTCCCGCGCCCAGTCGAAATCCGCCCGGTCGGCGAGAACAAACTTCAGGGCATCGTTCGGGCCGAGGTGATCCAGATTCCCGGGGAGATTGCGCTCGGATTCGCCGGACCCGGGTGTCTTGATATCAATAACCTTGTGGACCCGGGCATCCACGTCGCTGACGTCCAGCGCCCCGCTGGTTTCGAGGGACACGACATACCCGGCGTCGCAAAGCCCCGTCAGCAAGACGAGGCACGCGCGCTGGGCGAGGGGCTCACCCCCGGTCACACAGACGTGACGCACTCCGGCGGCGGCCACGGTTTCCAGAATCCCGGAAATCTCCATCCACTCGCCGCCCTGGAACGCGTAGGCGGTATCGCACCAGACGCAGCGCAAAGGGCAGCCGGTCAGACGCACAAAGACCGTCGGCCAGCCCACGTGGGCGGCCTCACCCTGGATCGACGAAAATATCTCGGCGATCTTCAGCCGCGGCGCCGCGGCGGCTTCCACCGACCCGGAGGCCACTGCGCTCATGGAGGACTAACGGCCCTCGGTGCGCATTTTCTCCAGCCGCTGCCCGGCCAGGCGCGCGCTCGTGGAATCCGGATAGTCCTTGACGACCTGCTCCAGGGCGCTGCGCGCGTCGGCGTAGTCGCCGTTTTCGTAGCTGCAGTACCCGATCTTCAGGAGCGCGTCCGGCATCTTCCGGGTTCCGGGGTACTTCTCGACTACGGTCGCAAAAGCGCCCAGCGCCGTCTCGAAGTCCCGCTGGACGTAGAAGGTCTCGGCCAGCCAGTACTGGGCGTGCCCGGCAAGGTCGCTGTCTGGGTAGGCGCCGAGGAAGCGGGTGAAAGCACCCTTCGCCTCATCGTAGCGGCCGCTTTTCAGCAGCTCGAACGCAGCCTCGTAGGCCGCCCGGTCATCCACGGTCCCGCCTACCGCGGGCCGGGCAACGGCCCCGGCCGTTGCCGCTCCGGCAGCTGCGGCGCCAGGAGCCACTGGCGCGGAAAAGTCCACGGGTTCGCCGCCGCCCTCCAGGGTCTGGAGCCGCCGGTCAATATCCAGGTACTGGTCACGCTGGCGGTTTCGGGCCTGCTCGGATTCGTGCTGCAAAGTATCGACCTGGCCACGCAGGGCCCGGGCTTCCTCGCGGAGCATCTCCATTTCCCCCGCCAGCTCCACCAGGCTTTCATTGCGCATGACCCGTTCCATATTGTCCATGCGATCTTCCAGCTCCGTGAGCTTGATGAAGATCGGGTCCTCTTCGGGAGGCGTCGATACGCAGGCAGAAAGCGCAAGCACACCGCTGCAGATCAGCGCCTGCCGGATCCCAGGCCGAAACCTCATGGATACACCAGCTCAACGCGACGATTGAGGGACCACGCTTCCTCGTCGGAGCCGTTGATGGCGGACTGTTCCTCGCCGTAGCTTACGGTCGTGATCTGGGTGGCCGCCACGCCCTGGAGCATGAGAACCCGACGTACCGCCTGGCTGCGCCGCTCGCCCAGACCGATGTTGTACTCCCGACTGCCCCGCTCGTCGGTATGGCCTTCCAACCGCACCATGGCGCCGGGGTTTTCCACCAGGAACGACGGCGTGAGCAGCGAGGACTTCGGAGAAATCGGGGCGGATGCCCGCCGAGTCGAAGTCGAAGTAGATCACCGTGCGCGCCAGCATTTCAGCGTCCGGACCGGCACCCTGGTCACCCCCGGCGGTCCCCAGGGCTCCGCCCTCGAGACCGCCGGAGCCAGGCAGTCCCTGGGTCAGGAAGCCGTCGTCGGTTCCGCCGACGCTTTCGCCGGCATCTCCATCATCCTTTGTATCGCCGCTGGAGCAGCCCGCAACCAGAAGTGCGGCTGCCAGTACGGCCAGAAAACCTTGCCTTGTCATGTCCATGGGCCTCGATTGCCTCTTCGTGTGAGTACGGCCTGCCCGGCCGAAATGATATCTGCTCTCAGCGCACCGGGTATGGCGACCACACCGGTTCGCGAACGTCTCCGGCGGTTGCCGCGATCCGCTGCTGGACCCGGCCGTCCGTGGAAACCGCCTCCAGAACGCCCCTTCGCCCGGCGCGGGTAGCGTAGATGATCATGCTGCCGTTGGGTGCGAAACTCGGGGACTCGTCCTGGCGCCCCTCGGAGAGGACGCGGACCGAGCGGCGCTCCAGGTCTACCAGCGCGATTCGGAAATTGCCCCGGTCATTGTGGACCACCGCAAGGGAACGCTCGTCCGGAGAGACACGCGGACGCGCATTGTAGCTGCCTTCGAAGGTCACTCGCCTTGGCGTTCCCCCGCCAACGGGTATCGAATAAATCTGTGGTCCGCCGGCCCGGTCCGACGTGAAGTAGATGGTTTTTCCGTCCGGCGCCCAGCTGGCCTCGGTGTCGATCGCGGCATTGCGCGTCAGGCGCGTGAGTTCGTTGGTGGCCGGATTAAGTAAATAGATGTCCAGGTTGCTGTCGCCCATGGACAGGGTCATGGCCAGGCTCTTGCCGTCAGGCGACCAAGCCGGCGCGCCATTGATTCCCGGGTGGGAGGACACCAGCTGCCGCCGCCCCGTCTCCAGCTCCTGAACGTAGATGCCGGACGCGCCGCCCTCGAAGGACACATACGCCAGGCGGCTGGCGTCAGGCGACCAGGACGGGGACATCAGCGGCGCGCGGGAGTCCGCCACGACCACCGGATTCTCCCCGTCGGCATCGGCAACGATCAGTCGAAAGCGCTCGTTGCTGGCATCACCCTCCACGCTGACATAGGCGATGCGGGTGGAAAACGCCCCCGGAACGCCGGTGAGCTTCTCGAAGATCATGTCCGCCGCCCGGTGTGCCGCCGCGCGCAGCCCGCCGGGCGGGCTCTTCAGCGAATAGCCGATCAGCTGGTCTCCGCGAAACACGTCGAACGCGAAGAAGGCGACCTCGTATCCCTCCGGGACCGGCTTGACGCTCCCGGTCACCAGGACGTCCGTATTCAGCAGGCGCCAGTCCCGGAAGTTGACGTCCTGGGGTTCAGACGGCGCACCGATCATGTCTTCCCGGTCCATTGGGGCGAACCGGCCACTGCGTTCCAGGTCGTTGGCGATCACGGCAGCCACGTCCATCGGCCCATCGCCCTCGCCCTCCCAGGCAAACGGCACGACGGCGACGGGGACGGCCTCAGAGACACCGCGGCTGATCTCGATGGTGAGCTGGGCCGACACCGGGAACGGCAAAGCCAGGACCAGGCTGGTAACCAGCAGTTTTCGGATGATGCGCATCAATCCTCCGGTCGAAACACGAATCTCAGATTTCGTTCGAACAAGCTCGGGTCGGACGGTTCCGGCAACGGCGCGGCTTTGTAGACCGCGTTGACAATAGATCGTTGCACGACCGGCGAGGCATTGCAGGCTCCCACCTGGACGTCGGCAACGTCCCCTCCCGGAATCTGCCGGACCAGGAGCTCGCATTCAATACCGGAGGCCGCATCCGGGGGACGAATCCAGCTGCGCTCCACGCTTTGCTGGATGAGCGCGATGTAGCGGGCAAGCTCGCCGCTGCGCTCGGCGTTCCGGCGCCGTTCCTCGGCCGCCAGCTGCACCTTGAGTTCGGCTTCCATTTCCGCCCGGCGTTTTGCCTCGGCCTCCTCGCGTTTTTTCTGCTCCGCCGCCTTGCGCTCGGCCTCGAGCTTGGCCAGGCGTTCCTCTTCGGCCTTGCGCTTTGTCTCGAGTTCGGCGAGCCGCTCGCGCTCCGCCTCCTCCTTGCGCTGCCGCTCTGCCTCCGCCACGCGGCGTTTCTCGGCTTCCTCGGCCGCCTGCTTGCGGGCTTCCTCGGCGGCCGCCTCCTGCCGCTCGGTCTCCTCCCGGACGCGTTCCTCGGCCTCGCGGGCCTGACGCTCGGCATCTTCGCGCTGCCGTCGGAGCTCCTCGATACGCGCCTGCTCCGCCGCGACCTGGGCCTGCTGCTGCTCTTCCTCGCGTTCGAGACGGCGCATTTCTTCCTGGATCATGGCCTCGTCCACGACGGTGGCCTTGATGGAAACGTCCGGCGCGGCTTCCGGGAACGGCACGCTGCGTAGCGACGCGTAGCCCGCACCAACGACCAGGAGGCCGTGCAGGACCACCGACAGGAACAGGCCCCCCGGGTTATGGCGGAGAAACTCCCACATGCCCGGCTAGTCCTCAACCTCTAGAGGCTGCACCGTCTCCGACGGGTCGGTGATGAACCCCACCTGCTCGGCGCCTGCCCGCTGCAGCAACACCATCGCGCTCACGACCTTGCCGTACTCCACTGCCGTGTCAGCCCTGACCAGTACCGGAGTCCCGGGTGTACGCCTCAGAACTGCTGCGGCACGGGCAATCACGATCGACGCATCAATGGGGGTTTCCTCGTCACCGCCCACATTGAGATACAGGAGCCCTTCCCGATCCACACTCAGCACCAGCGGCTCGGGCCCGTCACTGTCGATAGGCTCGGCGCCGGCCTTGGGCAGCTCCACCTGGACCCCCTGGGTCAGCAACGGCGCGGTGATCATGAAAATGATCAGCAGCACGAGCATGACGTCGATGTAGGGAACGACATTAATCTCCCCCATCAGCCGTCGTTTGCCCCGCGCAGACGCCATGTCAGCTCTCGATCCGGCCGCGGGCGTGGCGCTGCAGAATGCTGGCGAACTCTTCCATGAAGGTATCGAAACGGCTCTCGAGCCGGCCCACCTGGTCCGCGTAGCGGTTGTAGGCAATCACCGCCGGAATCGCCGCGAAAAGGCCCATGGCGGTGGCCACGAGGGCCTCGGCGATGCCCGGGGCAACGGTGGCGAGCGTCGCCTGCTGCATGTTCCCCAGTCCCTGGAAGGCGCTCATGATGCCCCAGACCGTGCCGAACAGGCCGACATAGGGGCTGGTAGACCCGATGGTGGCCAACATGGCCAGGTTCTGTTCAAGCCGGTCAACCTCGCGCATCTGCGACACCCGCATGGCTCGCTGGCAGCCCTCAACAATGGTGCCCGGGGTATGGCCGTCCTGCTGTCGCAGGCGACCGAACTCGCGAAACCCTGCCTCGAAAATGCCCTCCATGCCGGCGGCGGGCTCTTCCCGGGCCGACACCTTGCGATAGAGCTCGGTGAGGTCACCGCCCGACCAGAAGGCCTTTTCAAAGCGGTCGGCTGAACTGCGGGAACGTTTCAGCATGCGTCGCTTGCCAAAGATAACGGCCCAGGAGGCTACCGATGCCAGCAGCAGAAGCACCATGACGGCCTTCACTACCGGACCGGCCTCCAGGACGAGATGGATGATGGAGAGATCGCTCTGCATCAGTTGGACTCCATAAACAGACCCGGTGGCATCCCACGGGGTCGCATTGAATCAGCATCCAGGCAGGCGGCACGCACCTCGGCCTGGCATAAAAGCTCACCGTCCACCGAGTCTCTGCAGATTCGCTGGCTGAACGTCATGCTGGCCCGTTTCAGGCGACTCAGCTCACTGGTCACGATGAGAGCGTCCTCGAATCGGGCCGGGCTCAGGTAACGGATGGATACACTGGTTACGGCAAACAGCACCCGGCTCTCCGACAACAGCCGGGTCTGGGACACACCCATTGCCCTCAGCCACTCGCTGCGGGCTCGCTCCAGGAAACGGAGATAGTTGGCGTAGTAGACCACGCCGCCATGGTCCGTGTCCTCGTAGTAGACGCGAACCGGCCATTCGAAAACCGCGTGTGGATCGGCGGAAACTGTGGAGCTGGTCTGGCTCATGCACCGCGGTCCTCCTCGTCAGCGGAATCAAACAGGCCCGGAACTGCCACGCTGGGAGGCGGAGCAAGACCGAAGTGCTGCCAGGCCAGACGCGTCGCCACCCGGCCCCGGGCAGTGCGCATGAGAAAGCCCTGCTGGATCAGGTAGGGCTCCAGAACATCCTCGATGGTGCCTCGTTCCTCGCCGATGGCCGCCGCCAGGCTGTCGACGCCGACGGGCCCCCCATCGAATTTCTCGATGATCGTCAGGAGCAGTTTCCGGTCCATGACGTCAAATCCGCCGGGATCGACCTCCAGCAGGTCCATGGCCTGGCGCGCGACGTGGCTGTTGACCCGCCCGTCGGCCTCCACCTCCGCGAAATCCCTGACCCGGCGAAGCAGGCGATTGGCGATACGCGGCGTGCCGCGGGCCCGATCCGCAATTTCCCGGGCACCTTCGGGCTCGACCGGAAGGGACAGGATGCTCGCCGACCTGGCCACGATACGGCCCAGGTCCTCGCGGCTGTAGAACTCGAGGCGCTGCACGATGCCGAAGCGGTCCCGCAGCGGGGAAGTGAGAAGACCCGCCCGCGTGGTCGCGCCCACCAGCGTAAACGGGGGCAGATCAATCTTGATGGAGCGGGCGCCGGGTCCCTCGCCTATCATGATGTCCAGCTGGAAATCCTCCATCGCCGGATAGAGCACTTCTTCCACGACCGGGCTGAGCCGGTGAATCTCGTCCACAAAGAGGACGTCGCGCGGCTCAAGGTTCGTCAAAATGGCGGCCAGGTCACCGGCGCGTTCCAGCACCGGCCCCGATGTCTGGCGCAGGTTCACGCCGAGTTCGTTGGAGATGATGTGGGCAAGCGTCGTCTTGCCCAGCCCCGGAGGCCCGAAGATCAGGGTGTGATCGAGCGCCTCTTCCCGCTGGCGTGCGGCCTTGATGAAAATCTCCATCTGCCGACGAACGGCCGGCTGACCCACATAGTCCTCCAGCTGCCGGGGACGTATGGCACGTTCAACGGCATCTTCTTCACGGTTTCCCGAGGCACTGACAAGACGGTCCTGTTCGAGCATCGCCGGCCCCTATCCCGCGGCGGCCTGAAGGGCCGCGCGGATCATTTCCTCGGAAGTCTTGCCTTCGCCGTCCACCTTGCTGAGCATCTTGACGGCTTCCGGCGGCTTGTACCCCAGCGCCACCAGAGCGCCATAAGCTTCGTCCTTCGGCGCGGTTTCCCCTGCCGGCTGCGCTGTACCGGCCACCACCTGGCCTGGCTCAGCGGCCGCCAGCCGATCGCGCATTTCGACAATCAGTCGTTCTGCCGTCTTCTTGCCGATACCCGGCACCTTGACCAGGCTGGCTGCGTCCTCGGTGCGCACGCAGCGGGCAAAACCATCCACACTGATCCCCGAAAGGATCGCCAGGGCAATTCGCGGACCGACACCGGAGACCTTGATGAGGTTTCTGAACAGGATTCTCTCCGCCTCTGTCGCAAATCCATAGAGAATATGCGCATCCTCGCGAACGACGAGCTGGGTGACGAGGCGGACCGACTCACCGATCTCGGGCAACTCGTAGAACGTGGACATCGGCGCTTCGACTTCGTAACCGACGCCGCCAACGTCCAGCACAATGACCGGCGGATGCTTGGCCGCGAGAATGCCACGAAGAAAACCGATCATGGTTGCCCCGCCGCTGCTCCCAGGGTGGGCCGGTTCCGGCAGTTGGCGTGGCAGATGGCAATAGCCAGCGCGTCCGCCGCGTCCGCACCCAGTTCCCCCTGTACGCCGAGCAGGCGACATACCATATGCGCGACCTGGCTTTTCGCTGCGCCTCCGCTGCCCGTGACCATTTGCTTGACCTCCCGGGCGGCGTACTCGAAAACGGGGACTTCATCGGCGAACGTCGCGCAAATAAGCGTCGCGCGCGCATGACCCAGCTTCAGGGCGCTGTCCGCGTTTCGATGCATGAAGACCCGTTCGATGGAAATCTCGTCCGGCGCATGCTCCCTCACCAGGGTCGAGGCGGTCGTATACAAGCGCCGCAGTCGATCGTTAAATGCCAGTGCACCAAGCACGATCGAACCGCTTGCCACATAGGCGAGCTTCCCGCCGGAAGACAGCTCAATCACCCCGAAACCGGTACGACGGGATCCGGGATCGAAGCCGAGGATTCTGACCACCTGTGGCGTTGCCATGAGCGGGCCCGGCCTAGAGCCGGTCGAGGATCTCCTCGTCGATCTCCGCATTCGTAAAGACGTTTTGCACGTCGTCCAGGTCCTCCAGCATATCGAGCAATTTCAGCATGGTGGGCGCATGATCTTCTTCCAGAGGCGCGGAGGTGGACGGGCGCATCGTGACCTCGGCACTCTCGGGAACCAGGGCCGCCGAATTCATGGCCGCCGCGACCGATTCGAACTCTCCCGGGGAGGTCAGGACTTCCACCGAGCCATCCTCGTCTGACACGACGTCCTCGGCGCCGGCTTCCAGCGCCAGTTCGAGAATCCGCTCCTCGTCCGAACCGGGAGGAAAAACGAGCACGCCGCAGTGATTGAAAAGATAGGACACCGAGCCGTCCGCACCCAGGTTGCCGCCGAACTTCGAAAACGCGTGTCGCACTTCGGCAACGGTTCGGTTCCGGTTGTCCGTCATGCATTCCACGAGGACCGCGGCGCCGCCCGGGCCGTAACCCTCGTACCGCAGCTCTTCGAGCTGCTCACCGTCGCCGCCACCGGCTCCCCGCTGAACGGCCCGCTCTATCGTGTCCTTGGGGACACTCTGCGCCTTGGCCTTATCGATCGCCAGACGCAACCGCGGATTCGCGTCGGCGTCACCGCCGCCCTCCTTCGCTGCCACCTGGATCTCGCGTATGAGGCGGGTAAAGACCTTACCGCGTTTCTTGTCCTGGGCCCCTTTGCGGTGCTTGATGTTGGCCCATTTACTGTGTCCTGCCATACCGTTGATTCTGTCCTGGTTCCAGTGCCAGACCGGGACCCATCCTGTAGCGGCCCACGCCGAGTAAACGCACCGCGGGGCACAAGGGCCCCGCAGTCAATCCCCTAGTCTACCCGCGGCCCGCCGCGGCAGTCCACGGACTAGCGAATACCGATCCGGACACCCACGTGCATGCCGGTATCCATGTGCTGGGTTCCTACCTCCTCGAACTCCGGCTTGACCGCGCGAACTCCCAGGTAGACCGTGGCGTCGCGAATGACGTCGTAACCGGCCCAGGCATCCCATGCCAGGTAGGAATCCAGGTCGCCGAAACTCAGCACGCCGGGGGCATAGTGGAGGCTGCCCCCAAAGGAAATCCGGTCATACTGCGGGAGGGTGTAGCGAACGAATCCGCCCAGCGGGATGCTGAAGCCGTTTTCCTTCGTGCTTTCGTCCGAGTCCACGTAGGCCAGCTGCAGGCCAATACCCGCCCGCAAGGTCTGCAGGCTGGGAGCCGCGTTCCCCGTCACATGCACATCGCCGGTCAGCACGTGGCCCTTGTCCTGGTGATAAAGCCAGTTGCCGCCGAGCCTGAGGTTGTTGGTCACGTCGAACTCCGCTCCAAGCTTCACGGCATCGGCGTTGACGCTGAGGTCAAGCTCGGTGGCGGCTGCCGCGCCGCTGGCCAGCAGCCCGGCGATCATGACGGCCGGGAACAGTTTCATAGTTGATCTCCAGTACACTTGAGGGGCACCGCTATCGCGGTGGGCCGTAGTTTAACCAGTATCCTCGGGCAGCACATCGCCGAACGCATTGCCTTGAATATCGACACCAGCAAAGAGCCACCGGTGCCGCCCGCCCAGGCGCAGGCCGCGGCCCTGCGCCTGCTCAAGGGCATCCAGGGGCCCGCAGCCGAGCGAGGCCAGGGGCTCGAGGCCATCCTCGCGGAAATTCATTCGGATCCCGCTCTGCGGGCCGCCGCCCTGCTGTATCCCGCCGTCATGGAGGGGGTCCTCCCGCGGGAGCAGATTTCCGAGGCCCTCGGCGACGCCGGGCTCGAGCTCGTTGACGAACTCTGCCGGCTCAGCGACTTCGGTCTGCCTGCCCACTGGGCACCGGATGCGCCGTTGCCGGCGCCCCAGGCCGAGACCCTGCGCAAGATGCTCCTGGCCATCGTCGCCGATGTGCGCCTGGTTCTTGTACGCCTGGCCGACCAGCTATATCGCCTTCAGACAGCCATGGCAACGGACCAGCCGGAATGCGGAAGAATCGCGGTAGAGACCCGGGAAATCTTTGCGCCGCTGGCCAACCGGCTCGGAATCTGGCACCTGAAGTGGCAGCTTGAGGACCTGGCCTTCCGGGTGCTGGAACCCCAGGTCTACCAGGATATCGCCGCCTTCCTGGACCAGCGACGGGAGGAGCGTGAGGGACGGATTCAGGAAGTCATAACGCTTTTGGAACAGCTCCTGGGCGATGCCGGTATCAGCGCCGATATCGAGGGCCGGCCGAAGCATATCTACAGTATCTGGCGGAAAATGCGCCGCAAGCAGGTGGGCGTCGACCAGATCTTCGATATCAGCGCCGTGCGCGTGCTCGTTGACTCAATTCCGGATTGCTATGCGGTCCTGGGAATCGTTCACGGGCGCTGGGCCTATGTGCCGGGCGAGTTCGACGACTACATCACGACACCCAAGGGCAACTTCTATCGCTCCCTGCACACGGCGGTGATGGGGCCGCGCGGAGAACCCCTTGAAATTCAGATTCGCACTCGCGAGATGCATGAGCATGCTGAGCTGGGCGTAGCGGCGCACTGGCGTTACAAGGAAGGCGGTGGCACGGATCCCGCCTTTGACCAGAAGATCAACTGGCTGCGGCAGCTCATCGCGCCGGCCGACGATTCGCCGGCGGACAGCGCGGAGTCGGACCAGGATTTTGTTGACCGGGTCCGCGCGGAAATCTTCGAAGACCGGGTCTACGCGTTTACGCCTGCCGGAGACGTCGTTGATCTCCCGGCCGGCTCCACGCCGCTGGATTTTGCCTACCACGTGCACACCGAAGTCGGCAATCACTGCCGCGGTGCGCGCGTGAACGGCCGGATGGTTACGCTGACCCACGCCCTGGCCAACGGAGACAAGGTCGAGGTCCTGACGTCCAAGGCCTCGCATCCGAGCCACGACTGGCTGCGCCCGCAGTCGGGGTACCTGGTTTCACCCCGGAGCCGGAGCAAGGTCCGTGCCTGGTTCAGGAAACAGGATAAGGCTCAGAACGTCCGCCAGGGCCGGACGCTGCTGGAGCGCGAACTCCAGCGCCTCGGCATACCCCAGGACTTCGAGTCGCTGGCGAAACGCTTCAACTACGGCAGCCAGGAACGGCTGTTCCTCGCGGTCGGCGCCGGCGACCTGACGATGAATACGGTGGCCAATGCCCTGGAGCGGGAGCAGGCGGAAGCCGAGCCCGAAGACGAACGCATTCTTCACAAGCGCAGACGCCCGAAGGCACGCGAGGGCGAGGTCACCGTCTCGGGGGTCGGCGACCTGCTGACCCAGTTCGCCCGCTGCTGCCGGCCGGTGCCGCCGGAAAGCATCGTCGGCTATATCACCCAGGGCCGGGGCGTGACGATCCACCGGATGGACTGCGCCAATCTCGTCCGGCTGCAGAGCAGGAGCCCGGAACGGGTCATGCCCGTTTCCTGGGGAGAACCGGACGAGGAGCACACTTACGCGGTGGCAATTCGAGTGGAGGCGCTGGACCGGCAAGGCCTGGTCCGGGACGTGACCGCGGTCCTCGCCGACGAGAGCATCGATATCATCGATATGAGCACCTATACCGACGCGGCAAAGAGTACCCACATCATCGAGGCCACGGTGGGCATACCGGGGCTGGAGGAGCTTTCAAGGCTCCTCCACCGCCTCGGCGGCCTGCCCAACGTCTTTTCGGCCCGCCGGAAAACCTGAGCAGCGGTCTTCGCCGCTCGGCGCGTGCCTACTTGTTGATCGCGTGAATCGCCCGCTTGTCGGCGGACAGCATGGCCTCGTGCAAGGATTCGGACAGCGTCGGATGGGCATGGATTGTGCGCTGAAGATCTTCCGTGCTGGCCTGGAACTCCATGGCCACGACCATCTCGCCGATGAGTTCTCCGGCCATTGGGCCGACAATGTGCACGCCGAGAATCTCGTCGCTCCGGGTCGCGGCGATCACCTTCACGAGACCCGCCGCCTGTTCCATCGCCTTCGCCCGGCCGCTGGCGGCAAACGGAAACGTCCCGACCTTGTAGTCCGTACCCTCGGCCTTGACCTCTTCCTCGGTCTTGCCCACCCAGGCGATTTCAGGCGCCGTGTAGACCACGGAAGGGATGACCGCGTAATTGACCTCCGAGAAATCGCCGGCGATGAGGTCAGCCACCATCACGCCCTCCTCCGAGCCCTTGTGCGCGAGCATGGGTCCGCGCACAAGGTCGCCGATCGCCCAGACGTTCTCCACGCCGGTGCGGCACTCGTCATCCACGACCACGAATCCTCGCTCGTCCAGCTTGACCCCGGTGTCCTCGCCAAGGAGGCCGTCGGTGTACGGGCGGCGCCCTACGGCCACGATGACCTTGTCCACCACCAGGCTCTGGGTTCCCTTGCCGTCCTCGTAGGTCAGCTTGATGCCGTCCGGACCTTTCTCCGCCCCCTGCACGAGCGCGCCGAGACGAATATCCAGGCCCTGCTTCTTGAACTGCCGCTGCGCGTCCTTGGCGATCTGCTGGTCGGCCATGAACAGGAACCGGTCCATGGCCTCCAGGACAGTCACCTCGGCGCCAAGCCGTTTCCAGACGCTGCCCAGTTCAAGACCGATCACGCCACCGCCTATGACGCCAAGCCGTCCCGGCACGGCGTCGAATTCCAGCGCACCCCAGGAATCGACAATCTCCTTGCCATCGAAGGGCACCGCCTTGAGCTCCACCGGCGTTGAGCCCGAAGCCAGCACCACGTGACGGGTCTCCAGCACCTGCGGCTCGCCGTCATGGGGTGTGTATTCCACCTTGCCGTTGCCGAGGAAGCGGCCGTGACCCTGCATCCCGGTCACCTTGTTGGCCTTGAAGAGCGCGGTAATGCCGCCGGTGAGCTGCTTGACGATACTGCCCTTGCGCGCCTGCATGGCAGCGAGGTCGAGTTCCACACCACCGACCTTGATGCCATGGGTAGCAAATTCCTCATTCGCCCGGTGGAACAGTTCGGAGCTTTCCAGCAGGGCCTTGGAAGGAATACACCCGGCGTTCAGGCAGGTGCCGCCGAACGCGGTGCTTCCGTCGTAGTTCTTCCAGCCGTCGATACAGGCCACTTTCAGGCCCTTCTGGGCGGCCCGGATGGCGGATACGTAGCCGGCCGGCCCGGCGCCGATGACGATGACGTCGAACGTGTCGCTCATGGGTGATGTCCTTTCGGGTTCTGGGCCGGCGCCCGAAGGCGCCGGCAAACTAGCCGGATCAGATCTGCAGCATCAGCCGCGCGGGATCTTCCAGGGATTCCTTGATGGAGACGAGGGTTTGTACGGCTTCCCGGCCATCGATGATGCGGTGGTCGTAGGACAGCGCGATGTACATCATCGGCCGCACCTTGACCTCGCCGTCGACCACCATGGGCCGTTCCTGGATCTTGTGCATGCCCAGGATGGCGCTCTGGGGCGGATTGATGATCGGCGTCGACATCAGCGAGCCGAAGACGCCCCCATTGGTGATCGTAAAGGTGCCGCCAGTGAGATCATCCATCCCGAGCTTGCCGTCACGGGCGCGGACCGCGTAGTCCATGATCGCCTGCTCGATGTCGGCGAAACCCATGTTTCCGGCATCTCTCAAGACCGGTACGACCAGCCCGCGTTCAGTCGAGACGGCAATGCCGATATCGTAGTAGTCGTGATAGATGATGTCATTGCCTTCCACGGACGCATTCACGACCGGGAACTTCCGCAGCGCTTCGACCGCGGCCTTTACGAAGAAAGACATGAACCCCAGCTTCACGCCGTACTTCTTCTCGAAGCTGTCCTTGTAGCGCTTTCTCAGCGCCATCACCTCGAACAGGTCCACCTCGTTGAACGAGGTCAGAATGGCAGCAGTCTGCTGAGCCTCCACGAGGCGCTCGGCGATTCGCGACCGAAGCCGGGTCATGGCAACCCGCCGCTCCGCGCCGTGGACCGGATACCGCGGGCGCGGGCGCAGGCGCCGTCGGGGCGGAGTCGGCCTTGCCGCCGGCTTCCACGAAACGCATTACGTCACCCTTGGTCACCCTGCCGTCCCGGCCGCTGGCGGGAATGCTGGAGGCGTCAAGCCCATGCTCCTCGACCAGACGCCGTGCGGCGGGACCGAGCTTGCCGGATCCGCCGGTTTCTCCGGACCGCGTGCTTGACGCGTCGGCGGTGCCGGCAGTGTCCTCGGGGGCGGCCGCTTCCGTGTCCGCCGCCGGCTCGGCGGGCGCAGCTGCCTCCGCCTCGCCTTCTTCCAGCACTGCAAGGACCTCCCCAGCAGTCACGGTGGTGCCGTCCTCGATGCGTATCTCCTTGAGAATCCCCGCTGCCGGCGCCGGCACTTCCAGAACCACCTTGTCGGTTTCCAGATCGACAAGGTTTTCGTCGCGCTCGACCCGGTCTCCTGCACTCTTGTGCCATCCCACCAGCGTCGCATCCGCAACGGACTCGGGCAGTTGGGGAACCTTGACTTCGATACTCATGCCTTTTTCCTGACTGTGGTCTGTGCATCCGCAACGCGGCCGGCCGCCGGCCGGCCACCGAGTGCGGCCTCAACGAGAAGCTGCTGCTGCTTGACGTGCAGCTGATAGTGTCCTGCCGCTGGTGCCGCCGCACCAGGCCTTCCGGCGTAAAGCAGGTCGTGGTCGGGTCCCAGGGGCTCCTGCAGGCGATGGCGGATCGAATACCACGCTCCCTGGTTCTGGGGCTCCTCCTGGCACCAGACGACCTGCCGGGCGTTCGGATAACGGGCGATGGTAGCCGCGTAGTCCCGCACCGGGAATGGGTAGAGCTGCTCCAGCCGGACGATGGCGACGTCCCGCTGCCCGCGCTCTTCACGCGCCGCTGCCAGGTCGTAGTAGACCTTTCCGCTGCAGAAATACGATCCGCTCAACGGCCTCGTCATCCAGGTCGTCCTGGTCGGGGATCAACCAGTGAAAATGACCTTCGGTCAGGGCAGAAAACGCCGACACCGAACTCTTGTGACGAAGCAGGCTCTTGGGGGTCATGACGATCAGCGGCTTGCGGAAGTTCCGGAGCATCTGCTGCCGGAGCATGTGAAACATCTGGGCCGGCGTCGAGGGTACGCATACGGCCATATTGTTCTCCGCACACAGCTGCAGGAATCGCTCCAGCCGCGCGGACGAGTGCTCGGGTCCCTGCCCCTCATAGCCGTGGGGCAGAAGCAGCGTCAGCCCACAGTAGCGCTCCCACTTGGACTCGCCGGAGCTGATGAACTGATCGATCACCACCTGAGCCCCGTTGACGAAATCGCCGAACTGGCCTTCCCAGATAACCAGCGTGTCCGGCGCGGTCGTGGAGTAACCATATTCGAATCCCAGGACCGCCTCCTCGCTCAGGAGGGAATCGGTCACCCGGAACGAGGCCTGGCCTTCCTCGAGGTTTTTCAGCGGAACATAGGCTTCCCGCCCGTTCTGATCGTGCAGCACCGCATGGCGGTGGAAAAACGTGCCGCGACCACTGTCCTGACCGGTCAGGCGGATATCGTGGCCTTCGGTGAGGAGGCTGGCATACGCCATGGTCTCGGCGAAACCCCAGTCCATGGGCAAATCGCCGCTGGCCATGCGCAGCCTGTCCGCCATGATCCGGGCGACCCTGGGGTGGAGACTGACGTCGTCCGGCACAGCGGTGATGCGCTCGGCCAGGTGCCTGGCGCGCTCGGGCGCCAGCGCCGAACCCACGTCCTCGGCCCAGTCCACGTTTCGGAAGCGGGTCCAGTCGATGGTGAACTTGTTGCCGACCATTCCCAGGATTTTCTTCTGGGCCACGTATCCTTCGTCGAGACCTTGCCGGTAGGCTTCCACCAGGCCCCGGGATTCCTCCGCCGACAACCGGCCCGACTCGGCGAGTTTCTCCGCGTACAAGCGGCGCACGGTCGGGTGCTTGCGAACGATCTTGTACATCTCGGGCTGCGTGGCGGCCGGTTCGTCCGCCTCGTTGTGCCCGTGTCGGCGGTAACAGACCAGGTCGATCACCACGTCCTTGCCGAACTTCATCCGGTACTCGAGCGCCAGCCGGCCGATAACGAGCACCGCTTCGGGATGATCGGCGTTCACGTGGAAGATGGGAGCCTCAACCATCTTGGCCACATCGCTGCAATGAGGGGTCGAGCGGGCGTCGTTTGGATTACTGATCGTAAAGCCGATCTGGTTGTTGCAAATGATGTGCACGGTACCGCCGGTGGCGAACCCACGGGCCTGGGACATCTGCAGGGTCTCCATGACCACGCCCTGTCCGGCAAAGGCCGCATCGCCGTGAACGAGAATCGGCAGGACGCTGGCCCCACGAGTGTCGCCGCGGCGGTCCTGGCGGGCACGGACCGAGCCCTCGACCACCGGGTTGACGATTTCCAGGTGGGACGGATTGAACGCCAGCGCGACGTGAATCTTGCCGCCGGGCGTATCGTGGTCCGAAGAGAAGCCGAGGTGGTACTTGACGTCACCGGAACCGCTCATGTTGGCGGGATCCTTGGTGCCCTCAAACTCGGAGAACAATTCTGCGGGGGATTTGCCCAGGACGTTGACCAGCACGTTGATTCTGCCCCGGTGGGCCATCCCGATGACCACTTCCTCCATGCCGGAGACCCCGACGTTCTGGATGAGGTCGTCGAGAAGCGGAATCATGCTGTCGCCGCCTTCCAGCGAAAAACGCTTCTGGCCCACATAGCGGGTGTGCAGATACCGCTCGATGCCCTCGGCGGCAGTCAGGCTCTCAAGCAGGAAGCGCTGGTCTTGCTCAGAGACAACAACGGACTCGGCGATTTCTTCGAACTTCCTCTGCAGCCAGAGCCGCTCGGAGGCGTCGGTGATATGGGAAAGCTGGGCGGCTATGGGGCCGCCATAGAGCCGGTCCAGGTAGTCGATGACCTCTGTCTGGGTCATGAACGCACGACCACCCAGGTTGGCCGTTGCAAACCGGGTACCGTCGTCCTCGTTCAGACCGTGGAACGCCGGCGCGACTTCCCGCGGCCGCGGGGGTACTGCCAGCCCCAGGGGATCCAGGTCCGCCAGCTGGTGGCCGCGCATGCGGTAGGCCTGGATCAGCTGCAGGAGCGCCGCCTGCTTTTCGAGGAGCTCCGGCGATACCGCGCCGGCCTGAACCGCAGCGCGCGGCTGCCTGGCGCGGGCGGCGAACTCCGCTTCGACCGGGCCGCGGGGAGTTTCCGCACCGGGTTCGCCGCCGAGGTCGCGGAACCATGCCGCAAGTTCGGGGGCCACGGAGTCGGGATCAGCCAGGTACTGCTCGTAGTAGTGTTCGACAAACGGCGCGTTGCCGCCGAACAGCGGGCTGGACTGGTAGCGTTCCTCCAGCGACTTGCTCATGGGCTTCTACTCATGCTGGGTTCTGGTCACCTGTGGCCAGATGGGCGGTCAACCGCCGGATGTTCGGCTCTCCATGGACATCCGGAAGCACTGGGAATCGGGAGCGGCGGGCATGACTGTTCGTGATTTTTTCCGAGGCTCAAGACCCGTTCGCCCTCCTCGGCGACCCGCGGAAATCCGGAGCAGTCCCGGCCGCGAACCGGTGTTCGAAAAGCGTTGTCCCGACTAAAAACGCGCTAATGGTATCCCAACCCAGCGCCTCGGGAAACGCGACATTCGGCGGCGCCCGGGGATACAGCACCCGCCCGGACCCGGCTAGAATCCGGGCATTGCCAGCCGGATGGTCCGATGCCCCGCTCCCGACTTCCCCTCTCAGCCGCCCCCGCCAGCCTTTTCGTGCTGCGGTTTTCGGCGCTCGGGGATGTCACCCACGTCGTTCCGGTCATCCGCAGCATCCAGGCGGCCTGGCCTGAAACCCGGATCACCTGGTGCGTGGCCAGGCTGGAACAACGGCTGCTCGAAGGCCTGCCCGGCGTGGAGTTCGTGATTTTCGACAAGGCCCTCGGGGTCCGGAGCTACACGGCGCTTCGGCGCCAGCTGCGCTCCCGCCGGTTTGACGTTCTGATCCATGCGCAGTTCTCGATGCGGTCGAATCTCGCCAGCCTCCAGGTCAGGGCGCCCGTTCGCCTGGGATACGACGCCGGGCGGAGCAAGGACCTCCACGGGCTGTTTATCAACGAGCGCATACCACCGGGCCGGGGACAGCATGTGGTGGACAGCTATTTCAGCTTTGCCCGGACGCTAGGGGTCCGCGAGCGGCGGCTGGTCTGGGACATTCCGGTCCCCGAGGAAGCCCGGGCCTTTGCCGAGGCGAACCTGCCGGCAGACGGCCCGGTGCTGCTGCTGAGCCCGTGTTCCAGCCACCCCCTGCGAAACTGGATGCCGGATCGCTATGCGGCGCTGTGCGACTATGCTGCGCGAACCCACGGGTTCCGGATCGTGCTCGCGGGCGGGCCCAGCGATGCGGAACGGGCGATGGGCGAAGCAATCCGCAGCCAGATGCGCGAGCCCGTGCTGGACCTGATCGGCAAGGACACGCTGAAGCAGCTCCTGGCCATGATCGGTCGTGCGGCCGTGCTGGTCACCCCGGATTCCGGGCCCATGCACATGGCAACCGCCATGGGGACCCCCGTGCTGGGCCTGCACGCGGCGAGCAATCCCCAGCGCAGTGGACCGTACCTGAGCCGCCGCTGGTGCGTGGATCGCTATGACAGCGCCGCCCGCAAGTTCCTCGGCAAGCCGGCGGAGGCGCTAAAGTGGGGGACGAAGATCGAGGTTCCGGGCGTCATGGAGCTGGTCACCCAGGACGACGTACGGGAGCGCCTCGACGCGTTTGTAGCCGCCGGCATGCCCCGCAGTGAAGCGGCACCCGCCGGCTCGGACTGAAACCACGGGGATGAACTGGAGAACGACACGATGACCGAGCTGCGGGTACCGGTTTCCGTCGGCGAACTGATCGACAAGATCACGATCCTCGAGATCAAGTCTCAGCGGATCTCTGATCCGGGCAAGCTGGCCAACGTTCGCATGGAACTGTCCCAGCTCGTGGCGACCTGGGACGACAGCCCGCTGGCCACAATCGACATTGGCGACGATCGTGCGGCTCTCAAGCGCATAAACGAAACCTTGTGGGATATCGAAGACGACATTCGCCGCCTGGAGTCCGCCGGCGAGTTCAACGAGCGTTTCGTCGAGCTGGCGCGGGCCGTCTACCTGACCAACGACGAGCGCGCAGCCGCGAAGCGCCGGATCAACGAGGCAACCGGATCGGTCCTCGTGGAAGAGAAATCCTACGCGGACTATCGGCGGGACACGGATAGGGGCTGACCCTCAGCCGCCCCCTCGAAAGGCCGAGGGGCTGGCCTGGTAGCGGCGCCGAAAGGCCCGATAGAAACCATCCGCGCTCGCGAATCCGACCCGTCGGCTGATTTCCTGGACACTCAGGTCCTCCGCCTGCAGGAGTTCTCTCGCCGCGTTCAGCCGCCGGTTCACCAGCAGGCGGTACGGCGTCTCGCCGTAGGCTCGCCGGAACTCGCGCAGAAAATGATAGCGCGATACACACGCGGTCTGCGCCATGGCATCCAGATTAATTGCCTCGGGATAGCGGGTATCGATCAGGACCTTGACCCGTTCCAGGCGTTCGCGGAGCAGGTCCCGCCGGGACGGGCGCCGACCCGGCCGTCCGCCGTTGCGCGAGGCCATGAAGAGCAGGCGCTCTGCAAGCAAGCGGATTTCCCGCGTCATCCATACTGAATCCTTCATGCCCAGGGCGGCTGCCTGTTCGAGGTCCGACAGCACAGGGCCGATTCCGGAGTCCTGCCAGAGAATCCGACCGGCGATGGACGCCAGCGGTTGGTCGCTGCCCGCCAGCAGCCTGAAGCGACGGCTGACTGCGCCCAGATCTTCGAGGCATTCGCTGACCCGGGATTTGGGCATCGTGACCAGCGAGATTCTCCCGCCACCGGCCGGATCGACCCGCAGCTGAACCCGGGTTCCGGCATTGGCGACAACCAGCCGATCACCGGAGAGCGCTCGCCACACACCGTTTATGCCAATACCGGCCGGCCCGCTGGACCAGACCACAAGGCAGCCGGGTGATTCGATCATGGCTTCAGGGTCTGGCGCCTCCTGGGATAAGAGGCAATCACGGACCCGGCTCTCGATGGCCAGCTCCTGGAGCTGCGAAGACGAAGCGGAACTCGTGGCGCGTACCAGCATGGCGTTCTCCCGGGATGGTGACAGGCAACAGCTTCCGGATGCCGTGGCCTGGTTGCGTGAAGTCCGGGGGAAATTGCGGGGAAGCTTTCGGGTAGGCCGGGTAAAGCGCTTTTTTGGCGAGCCTTTTCATAGGTTTGACCGGATCATGCGAGACCGGCGCGGATCGCTGTTCGGGTGACCGGCCACGATCCGAAAGCAACAAGGCTCAGCGGAGCTGCTTCAAACCGCGCAGGACCGACCATCCTGGGAGTCGCCGGAGACCCGCCGGCCCGTTGCGTGTTCCACGTATAACTGGCCAGGCCTGAACTGACGACGTCGGCTCGACTGTGCCGGGCCGCCTGCAGGACCGTCCTGGGCGCGAGGGAAACGCTATGGGCGGTGACCGGCGGGTGCCCCGGCAACCGCAAGCTTGAAGTGGCTCCCGGAGTCATCGAGCCGCTCGCGGGCCTGCTCCTGGCGTTTTAGAAGAGTCGCTCTCAGCTCAACAAACTCCGCCCGGGAGCGGTAGTCTGCGAATACCGGGTCGTCCTCGATGGCGCCGGCATCGACCCATCCCGAGGCCAGCGTCGCGCGGAGCTCGTCGAACACTGCCGCCTCCTTTCCCTGAATCGCGGCCAGCCGCGCCCTGAGCAGCGACATCCGGGGTTCGCGCCCGCCGTGGGCCTGCGCCGCGATCATCGCCGCATCGGCGCGGGCCCGGGCCTGGCCGGTCCGTCCCAGGCGCTCGAAGGCCACCGCGAGGCTGACATTCAGCCATGCGCGGCCCATGGGCCCCAGCTCCGATCCCGAATCCTCGAAACCGCTCCCATAGAGCCCGATCATGCCCGGATAGTCGCCGGTCAGATACAGGGCGTCGGCCACCTCGTGACGCCAGCCCTCGATGATTTCGTGATGCTCGCCAGTGTCCGCAAGGCCATGAAGGGCATCGATCTCACGATCAGCCACGGCCAGCCGCAGGGCCGCCGACCGCTTGGCCTCCACTGCCCAGGGCGGCCCGGTGTCCAGCCGTGCCCCGCTGGCGTCCAGGCCGGCTTCCAACATGACAGCCCTTGCCGCCTCCGGATTCCCCGCCTGAAGCTGCGTCCTGGCGCGAAGGGCCGCCAGCGCGCCATGGGGATCGCGACCGACCGTTTCGGCCCGCCGAATCCATTCCCCGGCCACTTCGAGTTCGCCGTACTCCCAGGCCCATGCAACGGCGCGTACTGCGAGGAGTCCGAGGTCCGGCGCCGCCTGCGCAGCCAGGGACAGGTGCACGATCCCAGTATCAAAGTCACCGAGACTCATATAGGCCTCACCGAGGTTCGTCAGGACAACCGGGTCCAGCGGCGCATGTCGCCGGGCGTGGCTCAGGTGTTCCCGGGCCGATTCCGGGCGGCCTTCCCGCAGCCTAATCATGCCCAGCCAGAGCCTGGCGAGCTGATGGTCGGCGTCAAGGCCGATGGCCTGCTCGAACAGGCTCTCGGCCGACGACACATCACCCTCCATCCAGGCCAGCAGGCCATGGGACGTAGCGATAACGGCCCGATGCCCTCCGGCAGCTTCAGCGCGTTCCAGCAGAGACCTCGATGCGACGAGCGTCCGCTCCCAATCCGCTTCGCCGTACAACAGCAGCATCAGGCCGGCATCCGACTGGCCGGCCCAGGCCGGTGCATACGCAGGATCCAGCTCTGCTGCCCGCCGAAAAGCACCCTGCGCCCGGGCCAGCGACGCCGCGTCACGCCGCACGAAGTGCTGTCGGCCAACTTTGTAGAGGGCCTCCGCCGAGCCTGGCGCGGCTACTGGCGGGGCCGGCGATGATGGATGGTCCGCTGCCGGTAAGGGGCGCGTGGTCAGATCGACACCCACGGCGACGACCAGTGCCGCCACCGTGAGGATGGCGGCGCCGAGGCCCAGGGGCCGCAGCGCCCGCCGGAGCCACGACGTGCCAGAAAAGTTGGTTGTCCCGGCTGGCCAGGCAGCGGGCGCCAATCGCGAGTCACCTTCGATGTCGTCCTGGAAACGCTCGTGGCTGGTCAGCTCGGTGACCGGCGGAATCAACTGATAGCCGGTACCGCGAACCGTGCGGACGTAGCGGGGGTCACGACCGCTCTCGCCCAGCGCCTGGCGAAGCAGCTTGACCCGTTGCTTGAGGGTTTCCTCGTTAACGATGACCCCGGCCCACACCCGTTCGAGCAATTCGTCGGGGCGCGCTACGTCAGGAGAAATCCGCGCCAGTTCCAGCAGCAAGCGGAAGGACAGGGGCGGAAGCGCCAGTTCAATACCATTGCGCACGACGCGTACCCGGCCCAAATCCAGTTCCAGGTCGCCGATGCGATACCGCTCGCGATGGTGCTGCTGGCTAGTCATGGGCAGCGGTGACAGACCCTCCTCCTGGCGTCGCTTCCTGACAAGAAACGCGTGATCCGAGTGTATACGAAATCCTTCGTAACATTCAATACGAAATCCTTCGTAAAAGTGGGCCTGATCGTACCGACGGCTCGTTCCACCGCAGAAAGCCAAAAAAAAGACACCGACCCGCCGAAACGGGCCGATGCCTTGGGTTGCTGCGAGTCGGGTCGTTCCTTCGACGAGCGCCTAGAGATCCTGCTCGTAGCGGACGTAAGGGACCCGGCCATAAACGTCGTGAAGATAGTTCGTGTAGAACGGGCTGCCGATATTAATGGTCGTGGGTGGATCTTCGTCGAAGATGTTTCGCGCACCCACCGTGATCTGGCCGTTCCAGGGGGTGGAATAGCCGAAACTCAGATCCACCGTGGAATAGTCATCCACCTTCGCATACACCGGAGAGTTGTTCTCTGCGTTCTCCGCTTCGTCGATATAGTTCCAGACCGCGCTGGCGTTGAAGTCTCCCAGGCTCCACCCCAGCAACACGCTGGCCCGGTTCTCCGGATCAAAGGTCCCGTCGAGCCGACGCTTGCCCTGCCCGTCGCCGACATCGCGCTCGTACTCCAGGACGTGGGTCCAAAGAACCTGGGTACGGAAGTCTCCGGCAGCTCCGGCCGAGAAAGCGTAGCTGATATCCACGTCCAGCCCGTCCGTCTCGCGGGTTGCGAAATTGGCGTTGTCGTTAACCACGAAATCCACGAAGTTGTTGCCCTGGATTCGAGTCACAGCGCCGACCGTCTGGCCACCCGCGCCGCCCTGGCGGAGGCCGAACTCCTGGTCGAACAGGGTTTGCAGGGCAAATGTCCCGATCTCGTCGTCGATCTCGATGTTGTAGTAATCGATGGCGATCGACAGGTCCTGCAGCGGGTTCCAGACGAAGCCGGCGCCCCACTGGTCGCTGGTCTCGGCGTCCAGCTTGGTGTTACCCCCCGACAGGTTCTGGTATTGGGTCAACACGCAGGGATTGCCCGCCGGCAGCGTATTCGGATCCACATCCGGGCGGCCGTCACCATTCGTGTCAGCCGGATCCAGCGAGCAGCGGAAGGTATCCACGGCACCATCGAAGCTCTGGGTCCGGGCGCTGTAGAGCTCGGTCATGGAGGGGGCCCGGAAACCCTTGCCCCAGCTCGCCCGCACCAGCAGGCTGTCCAGGGGCCGAAAAGCCAGCTTGGCCTGTGGCGTCAATGTGGTCCCGAAGTCGTTGTAGTCGTCGTAGCGAAGCGCCAGCGTGGCGTCTAGCATGCTGATGATCGGGATATTTACCTCCGTGAAGAGGGATTTCACGACACGCGCCCCCGACACGTCCTGGCCGCCCGCGGACCCGGCCACGTTGCCGGCATTCTGCTGGGCGTCGTAGTTCTGCTCGAAGTTCTCGTCGCGGTACTCCGCGCCCAGCACGATCGGCACGGGGCCGGAGGGCATCTGGAACAGGTCCCAGCCGACGTTACCGTCTACGCTGGCGATACGGGTCTTGGCGTCGAAAATACCGTCGAAGCTTGCGGCCTCCTGGAAGGAAGAGTCGGTCTCCTGGTTGACCTCGAAGATATCCAGGTTGCCGTTGTCGATCTCGCGCTGCAGAAACGGAATGACTCCCAGCCCCGGCGAGGCGGAGTTAGAGGTCTGCTGGGACCACTGGCCGGCCAGCTCCCAGTCCATGCCGCCGAGGAAATCCACCGTCCCGTTCACGCCCACCATGTAGTCGACGAGCGTGTCTTCGATGTTGGTGTCGCGGAAGCCACCCGGCACGTTCCGGTAGAACAAGGAAAGATCGAACGGCCCCTCAACGACTGTGCCATCGGCCAGCGTCACCGACTGGCCGCCGAAGGTCTGTCCGTCGATGTTGGTGGCGCCCGGCGCGGTGGGGTTGTTCGGATTGCTCTGGGTCAGCGTGGGCAACGGCGAGGTGAACGGACTGGGCGCATAGCGGCCGAAGCTCTCGTTATAGGAGAAGTTGCCGCGGGCGAAGAACTGGGTGGTCTCGTTCAGGTCGTAGTTGATGTTCACGAAGAAGCTCTTCGTATCGTTCTCCGCCTCGTTGGCGGCAACCCCCGCATAGTTGTACTGGCACAGCGTGCCGCCGGCGGAGACCTGGGATGCCGGAAACTCCTGGGAGGAGCCCAGGGACGCGGGACATCTCGCGTCGGGGAACGTGCCGACCGACAAAAACTCGCCCGGTCGGGTTGCGGGGATCGTTGGTCGTGAGATACCCGAAATAGCTGCTCGGGAATCCAAAGGCGGACAAGCCGACGGCGGAGAACGAACGGTCCCCCTGGAAAATGATTTCCTTCTTTTCCACGTCGAAGCCGAAAGTGATATTGCCTTTGCCCGACGACAGGCCACCCACGACGCTGTAGCTGTCTTCGTCACCGCCGGTCTGGGTGGGACGGCCGATGCCCCAGGCGAGGTTCATGCCCTCATAGTCACGGCGGAGGATGATATTCACCACGCCGCCAATAGCATCGCTTCCGTAAACGGCCGAGGCGCCGTCACGCAGCACCTCGATGCGCTCCACGGCTGCCAGGGGAATAACGTTGAGGTTCTGGGTCGAGCCCGCGCCGTTGGTGGGCGAACCGGACATGCGACGGCCGTCGATCAGCACGAGGGTGCGCTGCGATCCGAGGCCGCGAAGGCTCACTGCGGACTGGGACTGCGCCGACGAACCGGAGCTCTGCCGGAACGACCCGAAGCTATTCCAGACGGAGCCGCGCAGCACTTCCGCTACGGAGATATCCCCCGTGGCGTCGATGTCGTCACGGCTGATAACCGCCACCGGGGAAGGGCCCTCGATGTCGACCCGCTTGATGCGTGAGCCGGTGACGGTGACCTTCTCCTGGACCGCAACGTCGTCTTCGGCAAACAGTGCCGCGGGTACACCCGCAAACGATGCCGCGACACCTGCAGTTAGCGCGTATCGAACCGCATCTCCAACAGGATCTCTGTGATTCATGTGGCTGTGCCTCCAGTCAGTAAGCAATCCATCTGCATTGCATGACTGATGCTAAGAACCGGCCCTGCTGCGAAATAGAGAAACTATTGCGCACTGAACGGACGAAGTTGCGGCTCAGCAGTTGAGGAACAAAAAAAAACGCCCGGCTGAGCCGGGCGCTAAGACAATCGTTACAAACAGAATGGCAGCGGGTATCAGCCCTGCTTCGGTATCCAGGCGTTGCACCAGCCCGCGCCGGCAACGCGCCGCCCCGGGAAAATGGCACAGGGACCCCACTCGGCATCACCGCCCTGGTAAAGGTTGCAGTTCGAGCAGAGCTGCTTGGCGCCCTCCTCTCCCGAGTGCTTCGGGAACTTGGCCGTGTCGACATCCGCCGCATCGTGCTTGTAGCCAAGCGCAACCGCCGACGGATCAGCCTCGTCCAGTTTTGGCAGGTCTTCCGCAAAGGCTACCCGGCCGCCGACAAGTGCCGCTACCGGCACGGCGGCGATCGCGCCGGCGCCCATCTTCAGAAAACGCCGCCGGTCCTGGCGAATGCCGGACTTGTTCGTGGAATCGCTCATCATCTCCCTCCCTCATTGAAAAAACCGCGAAACCCTCATTTCGCGTCTGACGTCATTGTACGTCTTTTCGACGAGACTCAAGAAGCGGATCCAGCCCCGGTGAAACGATCAAGAGCCCGGGCACCCGGTGCCTCGGCCAAAGTCCGTGCCAGTGTTCAGGCTGCCGTCCGCCGATCGGCCCGCGCGAGATCGATCACCTGGCCGGGGCTGGCGATCCGCACGGCAGCTCCGAAACGACTTTCCAGTTCGGCTTTCAGGGGGCCCTGGCCCCGCTCTTCCCCGTGGACAAGAACGACAGGCGGCCGGTTTTCAAACGCCCCATACCACTCCAGGAGGCCTTTCTGATCGGCGTGGGCGGACAAGCCACCCACCGTATGCACCATGGCGCCCACGCGAATCGTCTCGCCCCACAGCCGGATGTGGCGGGCGCCGTCCACGAGCTGGCGGCCAATCGTGCCGTGCGCCTGGTAGCCCACGATAATGACGTGGCAGTCGCGGCGCCAGACGTTATTCTTCAGGTGATGCCGAATCCGTCCGCCCGTGCACATGCCGCTGCCGGCGATGATGATGGCGCCGGACTGAATACGGTTGATGGCCTGGGACTGCAGGGGCGTCCGGGTGAGATGCAGATTGGGCAGCAGGTCGCCGCCCCCGTCCTTGCGCCAGAACGCGGCCGCCTCGTCGTCATGGATCTCGCTGTGCTTCAGGTATACCTCCGTGGCCTCAATGGCCATCGGACTGTCGAGAAAAACCTGCCAGCGGTCCAGGTGCCATTCCTTGAAGTGGGTGGCGAACAGGTAAAGCAGTTCCTGGCTTCGGCCAACCGCAAAAGCGGGAATCAGGATATTGCCGCTCAGGGATTTCACCTCCCCGACGATGCCCTGGATCTCCGCCCAGGTCTCGTCACGGGACCGATGCAGACGATCCCCGTAAGTACTTTCCATCAGTACCAGGTCCGCCTGTTCGAGGGCCACGGGGTCCTTCAGGATTGGCGTGCCGGTTTGCCCCAGATCGCCGCTGAACACCAGCCGCCGACGAACACCGCCCTCCTCCAGCAGCAACTCGACAATGCAGGAACCCAGGATATGACCCGCATCGTGGAACCGGACCTGAACGCCGGGCACGATATCGGTCAAGCGGTCGTAGGGCAGTGTCCGGAACTTTCGGACACAGGCCACCGCGTCGGCGGAGGTGTACAGGGGATCAACCGGGGCGAGGCCCTTGCGAGCCCGTTTCCGATTCTCGTGTTCCGCGTCCTTCTCCTGCAGATAGCCCGAGTCCTTGAGCATGATGCGGCAAAGATCGCGGGTCGCCGACTGGGCGTAAATCGGGCCCTTGAATCCCGCGCGAACCAGCAGAGGAAGCCGGCCGCTGTGGTCGATGTGGGCGTGGCTCAGCACGACCGCATCAACCCCCGCGGGATCGAACGGAAAGGGTTCGGCGTTCCTCGCCTCGTCCTTGCGCCCGCCCTGGATCAGACCGCAGTCCAGCAGGACCCGCCGTCCTTGCACCTCGACAATGTGGCAGGACCCCGTCACCTCGCCCGCGGCGCCGAAAAACCGGATCTGCATGTTTGTTCCTCCAACAGGTCTGACAGGCGGACGTCGCGGTCCCTCCCCGCGGCCGCACTCACCTAAGACCGTAGCAGGGCGGCAGCTTGCTGCAAGCTTTGCGGCCCGGGGCCCGCGATGCGCCCAGGAGAACTCTCGGGCGCCCGGCTCGCTCCTTTATTTCGGCAATGAAAACAGGCAGATCCGGCGCTATACTGCCCACAACGCTTTGAGGATCAGGACGCGCTCGGCCCGAAGCTGGCCAAGCGTTACTACGGTATTCGGCAGGGCCTGCTGCCCTGCCCTGGTTTACCAAGAAGATGCCGGCCAGAGGAGCCCGACATGCGCAGACCGACCGACCGCTCGAACCCTGCTTTTTGGATGCGTGGCCCTCATGGGTCTCACCGCGTGCAGCTCCGGCGGCCCCTACAAGGTGGAAATGATGCCGGCGCCGGACGTCTACGATTCCCGGACCATCGATCCCTTCATCCTCACCGGCCTGGTGGACACCCCGCCCAACTACCCCCTGCTCTATGCCACCGACCGGCGGCCCCTGGACGAAGGCGAGGTGCAGGACGGCCATCGGTTCTACGGCAACGAGCGCGGCCACCTGCTGCGCGTCGGTGAAGCAACCATCCAGGTGGGCCAGGGAGGTTATAGCTGGGCCCAGGCCAGGCAGTTTTCGCTCCTGAAGGAACGGGACGCCGAATACCCCCTGCAGGTCAAGGGTGTCGAGGAATATGGTGTCGTTTCTCAGTCCCTGACCGCCTGGTATGACCCGGACAAGTTCAGCAAGGAACCCGAGGAGCGATTTATCCGGGCGGTTAACGACCGCATGACGGCCACCGACTCTAAGGACGTGTTTGTCTACGTCCACGGCTACAAGGTGAATTTCGAAAACCCGATCCTGGTGGCATCGGAACTCTGGCATTTCCTGGGCTACAAGGGGGCGTTCGTCGCCTATAGCTGGCCGTCGACGCCCAAGACCCTGGCCTACGTGTCGGACCTCGAGGACGCGACAACCGCGGCCCGAAACTTCCGCCAGTTCCTGATGATGGTCGCGGACAAGACCGACGTGGAGCGCATCCACGTCATCGGTTACTCCGCAGGCACACGCATGGTGACCCGGGCCATCTCCGACCTGTCGCTGATGGGGTTTATTGATTATACGAAGGAACAGAAACGCGCACGGACCAAGCTGCACAACGTGATTCTCGTCGGCAGCGACGTGGACGCCCAGTTATTCGCCGGTTACCTCGCGGACGGGTGGTTCAGCGTCATGGACCGGTTCACCGTGTACATGTCCGCAGGCGACGCTGCCCTCGGCATGTCGAGGCGGGTGTTCGGCAAGAACCGGGTTGGGCAGATGTTCGAGGACCCCGCGAATCTGCCGGAGGTTTTCGTCAACTACGTGGAGGAGCGGCCCAACTTCATGGTCATCGACGTCACCGATGCCGCCGGATCCCTGTCCGGCAACGGCCATTCCTATTTCCGCTCCAGCCCGTGGGTCAGCAGCGACGTGCTGATGAGCCTCTATTTCGACCTGACCCCCGCCGAACGGGGGCTTGTACGCCGGGAGGATTCTCCCGTCTGGACCTTCCCTCCGGATTACATCGAGCGTCTTCGCGCAGCCCTGGCAAAGAAGGGCGTCACGCTGTCGGACCTCGAGCCGTAACCGCCAGGCGCCAGGCAGTCCACCGCTTCCGGCGTCAACCGGGAGGCCGGAGTCGTCCTGCCGACGCTGACCAACGGCTTGTCGAATTCAGGCCTGAACCGCGTTCCACCGTTGGCACACTGTCCTCGGCCGTGTCCCTCGTTACCACCAGGTTGTGTATTCCGGATGCCGGGAAAGACCCTAGCCTCCAGGCGGCTTGCCGACGACCTCGATCCTCACATCGCCATGACCGTCATTGACCATGCCCAGCGCCCTGGCGGCTGCGCTTGAGACATCGAGGATCCGGTTCGGAGGCCGATAAGGACCCCGATCGTTGATCGTAAGTTCCACAGACTTACCGGTCTTGAGATAGGTCACTTCTACCCGCGTACCGAACGGCAGGGTTCGATGGGCCGCAGTCATCGCGTTCTTGTCATACCGTTCGCCGCTGGCGGTCTTGTTGCCATGCAGCGAATCGGCGACATAGCTGGCGTCGCCCTCCTCCACGTCGCCGATTTCCACCGCGAGAGCGGGCCCGGCCAGGAGGAGGCCGATCCAGGCCAGAAATACGAACGGTCGAGAAATGTATTCAGCAGCCATGGCATCCCCTTTGGAAACTTCAGTCAGACGATCTGAAACAGGAAGTACTCTAGTCCACGGGAACCCGTGCTGCCGTTCGGCAATCCTGTAGCTATGAGGGGAAACCCCAGTAGCCAGACCACAGGCACGAGCTAAAGTAGAGGTACGGAAAATGGCAAGAGATCCCGCCCGTCGGGGGGTTTGTCGTCAGGGAGTATTCTCATGCAAATTCGAACGGCTCTGATCGTCGCCTGCGCGGTGGCCGTTATGACGGCCTGCGGGTCGTCCCCCGAGAAGCAAAAGGCCAAGGCCGAAGCGAGGCACACCGAGGAGCAGACCAAGACCATGCAGGAGTACAAGGCGTGCCTGAAGAAGGCGGGCAAGGACCAGGAGAAAGCAGACGCGTGCGAACGGCTGCTGAAGGCCAACGAGTAGCAGGACCGAGCTACAAAGTTTGGAACGCTCTTTAACTCAATCCGCGGCGGAATCAGTGTGAGCTATTTCGTGGCCGGGCCCCGCCCCGGCAAGTCAGGCTGGGCGTAGCTCACCATCCAGTGGATGCCATAGCGGTCGGTCAGCATCCCGAAGCGCTTGGCCCAGAAGGCCTCTTCTAGCGGCATGATGACCTTGCCATCGTCCGCCAGGGTCTCGAAGACCCGCTCCGCTTCCACAATGCTCTCGGTATTGACGGACAGGTGCACGCCCCGGGGCGCCTCGAAATGTTGCGGCAACAGGTCGGAGCCCATCAGATGAATGTCGCCGACCGCCAGCGCCCCGTGCATCACCTTTTTTCCCCAGCCCGGCGGCGCACTGGGCTCCGCCGTCGATCCCTCGAAATAGCGCATGGGCATAAGCTCTCCGCCGAGTACCTCATGGTAGAACTCCAGGGCCTCTTCACAGGTTCCCGGAAAGCTGAGATAGACGTTGATCTTCATACCCACAAGCGGTATCTCTTGCCCGTTTAGTGAAGCTATCAGATCAAACCGCTGCTTACATCCCGGTCAGATTCGAGGGCTTTTGAAGTTTGCGCCCTCGGTCCCGGCAGGCTTGTCCGATCACAGTGAACCGGAGGGGATTTCCAGAGGCTCCGTTTCTCGCAAGGATGCCGTCGAGAACATGACGAGGAGCCAGGCACCGGAAGTCCGCGAGCGGGCGGTTCGGATGAGCCTCGAGTATCGCTCTGAGTGCCCCTCGCAGTGGGCGGCGCCCGATCAGGCCGTGGGAGTACACTGGCGGCGCACCGTGGGGAGAAACAACCTGAATCCGACCGTCGATCCACAGCCATCCCGGAACCCGCTGCGGCGCTTCTGCCTCCGGCTTCTGGCGGTGTTCGGCTGGCGGACCGTGTTCGCCGGGTTCCCCGGCAAAAAAGGCATCATCGTGGTCTATCCCCACACCTCGAACTGGGACTTTCCGATTGGCATGCTTTTTCGCCTCGGACACGGCATGCCGGTGCACTGGCTGGCCAAGCATTCCCTGTTTCACTGGCCCTTCAAACGTTTGTTGCAAAAAGTCGGCGGGGTACCCATCGATCGGAGAGCGCCGCAAGGCGCCATTCAGGCGATAGCCGACGAATTCCGGCGCCGGGACTTCATGTGGCTGGCGGTGACCCCGGAGGGCACACGCTCGTACACGGATCACTGGAAATCCGGCTTCTACCGGATCGCGCGGGCTGCCAACGTACCGTGCGGCTTGGGGTTTATCGACTATCCAGGTAAGACCGTAGGAATCGACGGGTTCCTGACGCTCACCGGCGACGTGGCTACCGACATGGAGAAGCTTGTTGCGTTTTATGCCGAAAAGCGCGGGTTTCGTCCGGAGCAAGCCAGCAAGATACGCCTGCGCACCCCTGCTGAACCCGAATCGAGCGCCGCCGGTCGCCGGCAAACCAATCCGAAGGACGAGTAAGGCGCACGCCATCGGATCTGCATGGGCAAGCGCAAAATCGACCTCTCGACCGTATTCGCTGACCAAACCGTCGGCACCCGCGAGGTCGAGGGCCCGCTCTGGCAGGTCAGCTTCCTGTGCAATGATCCGGGTTACTTCGACAACGATAGAGGCCGGGTAGAACCCGGCCTTATCCGAGCCGAGCTTGCTAGGCGACAGACGCACGCAGTGCGAGGCAGCATAGCTGCCGTTCCATCCGTTCGAACCGGACAAAGTGTTAACCATGTGTCCGGAATACAGCCCTGATTGATGGCGCCCCGGGCAGGATTCGAACCTGCGACCTACCGCTTAGGAGGCGGTTGCTCTATCCCCTGAGCTACCGGGGCGTCGGACTCGAAGTGTCCTTGCTCGAACGGGCGAGATCAACCCACTGGGGGTTTCACCGTCAATCCACAGCGAAGATGACTTGCTGCCGGCCACGGTGACTACCGGGGTATCGGGGCTCTAACCGGGCAAGACAGAGAGAGAGTTTTCGTCTGCGCCGGCGGCGGGACGGGCCGGGAAGGCGGCGCCGATAGCAGTTGCGGTCATCCTGATCCGCGGTGCCTGCACGATGTGCTCCCGGCGAATCCCTGGCGCCACGCGGAAACGCGCGAGCCGCCGGGTGTCCGATAAAGGTGGCCAGCCGTGACCGCAACGTGGATCGCGGCCGGCCGCCGCACGTGGGGACCGGGCATGGGACCCCGAACACCTCCCTGGTAACAACGCCCAAACGAAAATGGGCCGCCCAAGGGCGGCCCGCGATCATTCGGTGGTGGAGCCGGGGGGAATCGAACCCCCGACCTCTGCATTGCGAACGCAGCGCTCTCCCATCTGAGCTACGGCCCCGAACGAGGCCGCGTAGTTTATCAAGTGCGCCCACCCTGTCCAGCCCGTCGAAGCATTTAGGACCCGGAGCCGAAACCCGCACGCCAAGCGCACGGGCAAGGCCCTCCTGCCGCCCCCGACAGCCCTGCGGTTCTCGAGTGGCGCCGGGGAGTCTTGGGGCCCGCCGGTCCCGGTGGAGGGGGCAGGCCCCGGCGTGTATCCTCGATCCTCTGCGGAGGGGTGGAACGGGTGCCATGGGTGATCTGACTATCGAAGTTCGCGATGCCGTGATCGACGACCAGGCGGCGATCGCCGAATTCAACGCCGCCCTCGCCTTGGAATCCGAACACAAGACCCTGGACAGGACGGTGCTGGACTCCGGCGTCCGGCGGTTGCTGGAAGACCCCGCACGGGGCCGTTATTTCATCGCGGAGTCCAGCGGCCAGACGGTGGGCCAGACCCTGATCACCTATGAGTGGTCGGACTGGCGGGACGGCTGGCTCTGGTGGATTCAGAGCGTTTATGTACACCCGGATCACCGTCGGGCCGGCGTCTTTCGCCGCCTGTACGGACACATCGAGACCCTGGCCCGGGAAAGTGGCGATATCGTGGGCATCCGGCTCTACGTGGAACGGGAGAACGCGCGGGCCCAGGATACGTATCGGAGCCTGGGGATGGGCCATACGGGCTACCGGGTAATGGAAACCGAGTTCGGGAGTGATAACTGATGATCGAGGCTGGAGAGCGGGCCCCGGAATTTTCCCTCCACGACCAGGACGGCACGGCACGGACTCTTTCCGAGCTTCTCGCCGACGGGCCACTGGTGCTGTATTTCTATCCGGCGGATTTCACGCCCGGATGCACGAAGGAGGCCTGTTCCATTCGCGATATGCATGACGATATCGCGGCGGCCGGCATGCGCGTCGTGGGCATCAGCCCCCAGAACTCGGACAGTCATTTGCGATTCGCCAGCCGCCATAATCTGCCGTTCACGCTGCTGGCGGACCCCGAGCGAGTCGCCGTTCGCGCCTACGGCGTCGACGGGCCCATGGGCATCGGCGTTCGCCGGGCCACGTTCCTCATCGGCGCCGACGGAGTGATACAGGACACGGTGCTAGCCGACCTTCGCATCGGCCGGCATGAGGCCTTCATCCAGGCAGCCATCGCCGCGAACCGCGGCTGAGATCATTCCCGCGCTGCGCCGCCGGGCCCTAGCCGGGCTGGTCTCCAAGGACGCTGACCGTGAGGTGGCGGGTATGGGGACCGGTTCGATGTTCCCAGACGTAAACTCCCTGCCATGTTCCCAGCAGGGCCCGGCCACCGCTCATCGGTATGGAGATGCTGGGCTGGGTCAGAATCGAGCGGATATGGGCGGGCATGTCATCCGGCCCTTCGGACGCGTGCTCCCACAAGGGGTCGCCATCGGGCGCCACCCGGGCCATGAATCGCTCCAGGTCTTCCCGCACGGTCGGATCGGCGTTCTCGCAGACGATCAGCGACGCACTCGTGTGATGGATAAACACACTCATCATCCCCGAGCTTGCGGCCGCTCGACCTGCCATTGCCTGTATCTTGTCCGTAATTTCGTAGGTGCCGCGGCCCTTCGTTTCCACCTTTAAGCTATAGTTACCAATAAACATAGACTTACTGCTCTTTTCTAATTACGATTCTATGATATGAGCCCATGACGCCGGAGCGCTTCGATAAACTCAGGTCCGTCCTCGCCCGACGCCAGCCGGACCTCACTGTGCTGATGGAGGACGTCCACAAGGCTCACAACATCGCGGCCATCATACGTACCTGCGATGCCGTCGGCGTCTTCGAGGCCCACGCCGTATCCGAGGACCCGGACCTCCGCCGGCATCACATGATCGCCGCCGGAACCCGGAAATGGGTGCCGGTGCGAACCCATGCCGCCCTCCCCGCGGCGGCCGCGACACTCAAGAACCAGGGCTTCAGGATACTGGCCGCCCATCTCACCGCAGATGCCGTGGATTACCGGGACGTGGACTACACCCGGCCCACGGCCCTGCTGCTGGGATCCGAACTGTGGGGTGTCAGCGAAGCCGGCGCGGACCTGGCGGACCTGGCGGTACGGGTCCCGATGCAGGGCCTGGTGGAATCACTGAACGTGTCGGTCGCAGCCGCGCTGGTACTCTTCGAGGCGGCCAGGCAGCGTGAACGGGCCGGGCTGTATGCGCGGTGCCGGCTGGATCCGGAACTCCAGCGGCGCCGCCTCTTCGAATGGTCGCATCCGGCCGTCGCTCGCCGCTGCCGGCAGCGCGGCATTGACTATCCCCCGCTGACCGAGGATGGCGACCTTGCGAGCAATCCGTTCGCCGCTTCAGTGCGAAGCCTCTCATGAACCCACTTCCGGACCTTCGTCTGGTCCGAAACTCTGCTTTAAATTGGAGCCACACATGCCCAGGGCAAGCTGGAATGGCGCCGTGCTCGCTGACAGCGATAACACGGTCGTCCTCGAAGGAAATCACTACTTCCCCAAGGAACGACTCGAGGCGGGGTATTTCGAAGACAGCGGCCACACGACGGTCTGTCCGTGGAAAGGAACCGCCCGCTACTTTCATGTCCGTGTGGGCGATCAGATCAACCAGAATGCCGCCTGGTACTACCCGGACCCCAAGCCAAAGGCGGCGGAAATCAAGGACCGGGTTGCCTTCTGGAAAGGCGTGAAGGTGGATGGCTGAAATCGCCTCGGGCCGTCGGTGAGCAACTCGATCCGTAGAAAAAACTATCGGACTGATATATCATTTCGATAGTTATGGTGCGAGCCGCGCCGACTGAGCCGTTTTCATGGATGTACGAACCCTGTGCCTCGGCGTGCTGAGCTTCGGCGACGCCACAGGCTATGAAATAAAAAAATACTTCGAAGAAGCGTTCAGTCACTTCTTCGTTGCCGGCTACGGCAGTATCTATCCCGCGCTCGCGGAGCTTGCCGACGAGGGCCTCGTCCGCGTTCGCAACCAGATCGGCGACCGCCGGGCCGGCGCCAAGGTCTACCAGCTCACCGAAACCGGCCGGGAGGCCTTTCGGGACGCCATCGTCCGCACCGAGCCCCGGCACAAAGTGCGCTCGGAGTTCCTGGTCATCCTCTACTTCGCGCACATGCTGCCGCCGGCCCGCTTGCGGGCCATTCTCGATGAGCGTCTCCTGGATATCGATTCCCTGCTGGCCTCCGTCCGGGAAACCCAGGCGGCCGACGGCGATTCGTCGCCGGGGGTTCGCTTTGTCGCCGGGTTCGGCACCACGTTGCTGCAGGCCGCCCGGGATTACATCGTGACCCATCGCCATGAACTCGACGCGTCGGCCGTTGCCGAACCCGAAAAGCCCCCCACCGTTGCCGCGGCCGCCGGCGCCGAGGCCTGAGGACCCAGCATGACCGCCGCATCGAGTCTAAAGAGTGCGATCGGCCGCCGCCCGTGGATCATCGCGGTGGCCATTGGCGCCGCCGTGGCCGTCTGGATGGCCAGCGGCGCGGTGGGCCGGGATCGCGCCCCTACACCCACCGAAACCGCGGCCGGGGATCAGCCCCTGACCGAGGTCCAGGTGCGGTCCCTGGATGCCCAGCCGGTCATGCGCTATCTGACCCTGTACGGACGAACCGCGCCGTCCAGACAGGTGGAGCTGAAGGCCGAAACCACCGGCCGGGTGGTTTCGATCGGCGCGGAACGCGGACAGCGCGTCGAGGAAGGCGCGGTCTTGCTGAGCTTCGACGGCCGCGACCGGCAGGCCCGCCTGACCCAGGCCCGAGCTTTGGTCAAACAGCGTGAACTCGAGTACGAGGGTCGCAAGAAACTCAAGGCCCAGGGATATGCGGCGGAGACCCAGCTGGCCGAGGCCGACGCCAACCTTGAAGGGGCACGGGCAGAGCTTCGGCGCGCCGAACTCGACCTGAGCTATATGACGCTGCGGGCACCGTTCGCCGGGGCCGTGCTCGAGCGGCATGTCGAAGTCGGTGACTACCTCACGCCAGGCGACCCCGTGGCCGACTACGTGGACAACCGGACGCTGGTGGTCACCGCCGACATTTCCGAGAAAGACATCGGCCTCGTGGCCGAGAACCAGGCCGCGGAGGCCGCGCTTGTCACCGGACAGGTGGTTCGCGGAAACCTTCGCTACGTTTCTCCGGTGGCAGACACCTCGACACGGACCTTCAAGGTGGAACTCGCCCTGGAGAACACCGACGGCGCACTGGCCTCGGGGGTCACCGCCGAACTCAAGATTCCGGTGGGCAAGGTGCTGGCCCACAAGGTATCCCCGGCGGTTCTGACCCTGGACGACGACGGCACGCTCGGCGTCAAGCTTGTCAATGACCGGGGCGAGGTCGAGTTCTTTGCGGCTGACATGGCCGTCTCCACCTACGACGGCGTGTGGCTGGCGGGTCTGCCGGCCTCGGCCAACGTGATCACCGTCGGTCAGGGCTTCGTCCGCGCCGGGGAACGCGTGGTATCGGTGCCCGAATCAGCCACCAGCGACACCCTGCGCGCGGGCTCGGAACGGTGAGACGCCTTATCGCGGCAGCCATGGACCACGGTCGTACCGTGGTCCTGAGCCTGTTGTTCATCCTTATCGCCGGCGCGGTCGTCTACCAGTCCATCCCCAAGGAAGCCGAGCCGGACGTCGAGATCCCGTACGTCTACGTCAGCATGTCCCACGAGGGCATCTCGCCGGAAGACGGCGAGCGACTCCTGGTGCGGCCGGTGGAGCAGGAGCTGCGGTCGCTGGAGGGGGTCAAGGAGATGACCGCCAGCGCCTACGAGGGCGGCGCGAACGTCACCCTGGAATTTTATGCCGGCATCCCGACGGACCAGGCCCTTCAGGATGTTCGTGACAAGGTAGATGCCGCCAAGGCCAAGCTGCCGGACGAAACCGACGAGCCCGTGGTTCGCGAGGTCAAGATCTCACGGGTGGATCCCATGCTGGTGCTCAATCTCTCGGGGAACATCCCGGAGCGCACCCTTTTCACCCTCGCCAGAGATCTGAAGGAGCGGATCGAAGGGTTGCCCGGTGTTCTCGAAGTGGAGCTCGCCGGTATCCGCGAGGAGCTCATGGAAGTCGTCGTGGATCCGTTGGCCATGGAGAGCTACGGCATCACCTCCGCCCAGCTCTTCCAGCTCGTGGACCGCAACAACCGGCTGGTGGCCGCTGGCGCCCTGGATACCGGTCAGGGCCGGTTCCCGGTCAAGGTGCCCGGGGTTTTCGAGACGGCCGAAGACGTGCTCAACATGCCCGTGAAAGTGGACGGTGACCGGGTCGTGCACTTCAAGGACGTGGCCAGCGTTCGGCGCACCTACAAGGATGCGACGACCTACGCGCGGATTGACGGCCGCCCTGCCGTCGGTCTTGAAGTGGTCAAACGGGCAGGCGCCAACATCATCAGCACCATCGACGGCGTGCGTGCGCTGGTGGCCGAGGAACAGGCCACGTGGCCACCCGATGTCACCGTGACGTATTCACGGGACAAGTCCACGGACATCGAGGACATGCTGTCGGACCTGCAGAACAACGTGCTCTCTGCCGTCTTGCTCGTGTTCATCGTCATCATCGGCATCCTCGGCGTTCGGAATGCGCTTCTCGTGGGCGTCGCCATCCCCGGCTCCTTCCTCATGGCGATCCTGATGCTCGGCATCGGCGGCCTGACCATCAACATTGTCGTGCTGTTCAGCCTCATCATGTCGGTGGGGATGCTCGTCGACGGCGCCATCGTCGTGACCGAACTGGCGGACCGGAAAATGGCCGAAGGACAAAGCCGCCGCGCGGCTTACCAGGAGGCCGCCCGGCGCATGGCGTGGCCGATTACGGCATCCACGCTGACGACCCTGGCCGCATTCGCGCCGCTGATCTTCTGGCCGGGAATCACCGGCGAGTTCATGAGCTACCTGCCGATCACCCTGATGGCCACGCTCGCCGCGTCCCTTCTCATGGCGCTGGTCTTCGTGCCGACACTGGGCGGGCTGTTCGGCAGCTCCGGCGCCGTGAGCGCCCGGGCCCGTGCGCAACTCGCCGCTGCCGAGACCGGAGAGCTTTCAGATATTCAAGGTATGGCAGGTGTTTACGTCCGTTTCCTAAACAAAGCCTTAGATAGCCCGTGGCTTAGCGTCGGGGCGGTCACGTCCCTGCTCGTGGCCGTGTTTATTGCCTATGGATTCCTGGGCCATGGCGTCCAGTTCTTCCCCAACGTGGAACCCCAGTTCGCCAGCATCAAGATCGCCGCGCGCGGGGACCTGTCCACCGACGAGAAAGATGCCATCGTTCGATCCGTTGAACGTCGTTTACTGGGCATGGGGGAATTCGAAAGCGTCTATGCGCGAACGGGCAGCGGCAGCAACGACCGCGAGGACATTATCGGGACGATCCAGTTTCAGTTCGTGGACTGGAAGCAGCGCCGGCCTGCCGATGAGATCCTCGCGGAGGTTCGCGAACGCACCGCCGACCTGGCCGGAGTCGAAGTGGAGACCCAGACTCCCAGAGCCGGACCGGGCGGTGACAAGCCGATCAGTATCCAGGTCGCCTCCCGTTACCCGGCCCTGCTGGGCGGCACGGTGGCGGCCATCCGGGGCGTCATGGACCAGACACCCGGCCTTGAAGACGTCGAGGACAGCCGGCCGCTTCCGGGCATCGAATGGCGGGTCACCGTGGACCGCGCGCAGGCGGCGCGCTTCGGTGCAGACGTCGCCCTGGTCGGCAATACCATCCAGCTCGTCACCAACGGCGTGAAGATCGGTGAGTACCGGCCGGACGACGCCGATGAGGAAATCGACATCCGGGTCCGGTATCCGTTCGGCAGTCGCAGCCTCGATCAGATCGACAAGCTACGGGTGCCCTCCGCCGAGGGGCCCGTCCCCATTGCCAATTTCGTGGTGCGAACGCCCGCGCAGAAAGTCACGACCATCGATCGCACCGACATGCGCCGGACCCTGACGCTGGCAGCCGACGTCGCACCCGGCGTGCTGGCCGCAGACAAGGTGCTCGAGATCCGTGCAGCCGTGGAGAGTCTCGGACTGGATCCCCGCGTAGACGTTTCGTTCCGCGGTGACGACGAGGATCAGCGGGAAGCCTCGGCGTTTCTCGCCCGGGCCATGCTCGTGGCGGTATTCGTCATCGCGATCATCCTGGTCACCCAGTTCAACAGCCTGTTTCAGGCGTTCCTGATCCTGACCGCCGTCGTCTTTTCCACGGGCGGCGTCCTCTTGGGCCACATCATCACCCAGAGACCTTTCGGCATCGTGATGAGCGGCATCGGGGTCATCGCGCTGGCGGGTATCGTGGTCAACAACAACATCGTGTTGATCGATACGTTCAACCAGCTTCGCCAGCAGAACCTCCCGCTCCGCGAAGCTGTGCTCAGGACCTGCGCACAGCGCCTGCGACCCGTACTCCTGACCACCGTCACCACGATTCTCGGCCTCATGCCGATGGTCATGGGGATCAACATCAACCTGATCGAGCGGGACATCACGATCGGCGGGCCAAGCGCCCAGTGGTGGACCCAGCTTTCGTCGGCCGTCGCCGGGGGACTGGCCTTTGCGACCGTGCTGACGCTGCTTCTGACGCCCAGCCTTCTCATGGTCCAGGGCCGGGTGCTTCGGGCATGGCGTAAGTGGCGAGGAACCTACATTCCGGCGGAAGGCAGTATTACCGGTCAGGCCGCACCGACCCGGTAACGCTCATATGGGCAAGCCGGATCCGGCGCGGGCGTGGTTACACGCCTGGCCACAGGGACCGGGTATCAGTAGCGCAAGTGCGTCATCCAGGACGGCACGAACGGCCCGGTCCGGAGCAGATAGACGTTGCCGTAGTCGTCCTCGCCGATAGCCGGAATCGGCTCGCCCAGGGCATCTGCGAGACGCGGTAGCGTATTGCTGTGGCCAACCACCAGGACCAGGTCGCCACGATGGGACTTTTTCAGGGTACGGGCCAGGCCGGCCACGTCGCTGGCCGGAATAACAACGGCCTCCAGGCCCGTCAGGCCGGACAGGGGAGCGGCCGTCTCCCGGGTCCGTTTCAGCTCGCTCGTGTAGATGGCATCGATACCGGAGAACTCCAGCATACGGCCGAGCCGCTGCGCTCGCGCGCTCCCGTCAGGGCTTAGTCCCGGATCCTCTCCGATCCCGGTCTCCGCATGGCGAACCATGACCACCGAAACGGTCCCTGCCTGCCAGACCACCCACGCGGCCACCGCCAGAAAGACTGCACTGGCCAACCCGGCGAGAAAAACGGGGGTAAAAAGGGGCCGCCTGCGGAGCGACCGATGCTCCTTTTTCAGGCCCGGCAACTACCTCTCCCCGGAACGGTTGTTTGGTCCTTCGGTGCCCGTTTTCCTGTTCACGACAACGTATTCGCCGTCAAGGACAGCTGGCCCGGAGCGTGCCTGCTGACCGAAGCGCCGGACCCCCAGGGCCCCACGCGCCAGGACGTAGATCCACAGCGCCGTCAGGATAACGCCGGCGGTTACGAGGGCAGCGGCCCCAAGTACGAGGCCCGCCGCAAGAATGGCAGTGGCGGTAAACCACCAGAGGAATCGACCGGCGAAACCGGGCCTTTGGGCCGCGGATCCGCCGAGCTGACTGGGAGGGTGATCGTCTCTTGTCATAGTGTGGGTAATGTCGGTCCAAACCGCGCGGGATTCAAGACCCGGAGCGAAGATCGGCTAGTTCGGCCGGCCCTGCCAGGGGCTACCGGGGCCTCTGCTGGCGTCGGTAACGGGATGATAGTAGCCGTCAAACCACGTGGTCCAGGTCTGCCCCTTATCCGCCGATTGCTCGAAATGCTGCCTCACCACACCCTCCGGCATCGGCGTCCACGTGCCCCGGAACGGGCTCGTCGTCCCGCCCCGAAAATAGTGAATAGTTCCTTCGAGCACCATGGAGCCATCGGAAAGTCCGCCGCGGATGTCGATGAGCAGATTCAGGCCGACCCAGTTCTGCACCCACTGACCGCTTGCCGGGTCGTAGAAATTCATGCTGGTGCCGGTCCCTCCGCTCTGTCCCGCCCAGCTCTCGATCAGGACACAGCCGAGTTCCGCCTTGCGGATGTGGTTGTCGCCTGCGTAGGTGCCCGCGGCATCTTCGACCCGCCATTGGCCCACCCAGAAATCGAACTGGCGCGCCTCGGGCATCGATTCGCAGGGCATCGCCAGCTCGCGCGCTGCGGCGACCGCTGCGGCAAACTCGGGGGTATTGCGCAATGCGCGGAGTTCCGGATCCGACTCCAGCATGGCCGGTGACGGCACGGAGACTCCGGCAGCCCCAAGCGCCTTGAGCGCGGCGGTCTGGTCACCGGATGCCAACGCCAGCTTGGCGCGCTCCACATCCAGGTAGCCAACGGGAACGCCGGCGGCTGATGCCGCAGCAATGCGCTCGCTTGCGCCAGCCAGGTTGCCGGAACGGCGCAGCGCCACGGCGGTCCGATACTGGAACTGGCCGTTGTCCGGAGCAGCGTCCGCCAATGCGGAATAGGCTTTGGCGGCTCCGGCCCATTGCTCCTCCGCATACAGGCGCGCCGCGTCTTCAGCCGGCCCTCCGGCCGCGGCCATGGCCCACAAGGCGGCTACCAGGCCCACGGCTCGCGCTGCAGAGCGGCCGGGGCCCACCGGTCCGCAGGTCTTCGAGTCGTTTCTCGTTCATGTCTCTCCTCACCAAAACCCGGCGCGCGCTGACGCCCGATTCGACAGTAGCGCGAAAGCGCCGGGTTGCCGCAGCCTTCGAACCAGATCCGCAGTTTTCTCCGCGGCTGCTGCACTTCGACGGCGCGCCCATCCTCCGGCAAACCATGGCTTGGCCAGGCTCATCCGGGCTCGCCGATTCCCCCTGCCCCGCTCAAACGACGAATCTGCCGATCCTGCAGACCGGCCAGCAGTGTCACGGCGGCTATCGCACCGATCAGGGCCATCAACATGTCCGACTGGGTATCCCAAACGTATCCCTGGGTTCCCAGGAAGGCTTCGGCGGCCCCACCGGTTGCTGCGGCGACCCACCACTCGATGAGTTCATAGAACGCACTGATCGCCAGGCAAATCGCAACGACGATGGGTGCGAGCCAGGCTGGCCGGGCTACCACGTCCAGACGAACGAGCACCTCCCTGGTCACGACCGCAGGAACGAGCCCCTGGAGCACATGGGCGAACTTGTCGTAGTTGTTGCGCTCCCCCCCTGCCCATTCCCGGACCCAGTCGCCGACCGGTACCTCGGCGTACGTGTAGTGGCCACCCAGCATCAGCACCAGGCAATGAAAGAGGATCAGCCCGTAGGTCAGCGGCGTCAGCGGAAAGCGGGAACGTGTTGCCGCCAGCACTGCCAGGGCCACCAGAGCCGGCGCAACCTCCAATGCCCAGGTCGCGTAGTCCTTCGGCCGGATCGCCGATGCCACCAGGCCGGCCATGAATACCAAGGCCCAGGCAAGGGCCAGTCCGCGACGAGGGGATGAGACGTTCAAAACGGGTACTCTCGGGGATTGAATGGCAACCTTGAGGGGACCGCCCACAGCATAGTCTTCGCTATACTCCGAAGCCGTTTGTGCACACCAAAGAGGCTCAGTATGCCGGTTGAAGTCAAGGTCCTCGGTCTGGCGGCCCTGCTCCAATGCATCCAGCTCGTGCTGATGGCCGTGCCGGTCAACCTCCAGCTCGGCCCCGCCTACACCGCGGGGAACCGGGACCAGCAGCGGCAGGCAAGCGGCGTGGCGGGTCGGCTCAAGCGGGCCCTGGACAATCATTTCGAAGGCCTGGTCCTGTTCACGATCGCCGTCGTCGTCGTGGTGCTTGGCGATGCCAGCAGCGCGCTGACCGAAGCTTGTGCCTGGATCTATCTCATCGCCCGCGTGCTGTACGTGCCCGCTTACGCCTCAGGTGTATTCCTTGTCCGCTCGCTCATCTGGGGTGTGGGCTTTCTGGCCACTGCCATCATGCTCGTTGCGGCAATTTTCTGAAGCTGCCGGCGATTCTAGCGGCGGTGCTCCTCAACCAGACCCGGCACACCGCTCGCGAATACCCCCCGGGTCACCACCGCTTCACCACCCTCGACCAGGGCGGTCGTATGCCAGTCGAGCTGGCGTCGCGCTTCCCGCCGAACGGCCAGCGGATCCGTCGGCAACGAGCCTGAGGACAGCAGGGAAGCTTCCAGGCCGCGCATGATCTGGAAGGCGGCAAACGGATGGGAAGCCGACGGATCATCCGAAGCGCTGGCATCGAACTGGTCCAGCAGTGCCTCCAGGGTCTCATCGGCGTAAATCAGCTCGGTCAGCTTCGCGCGGTATTCCATGTCCGTCGCGGGCAAGCCAGGAAACTGCTGGTAGTCGGCAAAGTGCCGGGCTTCGTGCTTCAGATAGCTGACCAGAAACGTTTCGGAGTTCCGGTCATACCGGTCGGCCAGGCAATACAAGCCATCGTCCGTGGCCCAGCCGCCCGCCGAGGCATGACCGAAGGTTGCGAAATCCAGCCACCCCCTGACCACAAAACCGGAAAGAAACCGCACGCGGACCGGCTGAACGCCATCGGTCAGGTTGACCGCGTAGTCTCTGCGATCTTCTTCCCTCCAGACCAGGAGATCCAGCAAGGGCGGCGTGCGCCCCTGCTGAACCCCGAAACCCTCGGCCCTCAGGATCCGGCCGACCGTCGCCTGGGTTTCCTCGTCGTTCATCAGGGCCGCCGCGGCACCCTGGCGTTCCAATGACGACCTCAGCTCGGCATGAAGCCGGTCCTCGGCGTCACGCCGGGAAGCACGCCCCATCAACGCGGTAGTCCAGTACCGCTGGTAGGCCCCGACGATGTCGTTGACGACCATTTGCTCGCTCACGGCCGATGTGGCTTCGGTGCCATGAACAAACCGCTTCCGGAATCGTTCGGCCAGTTCGGTGGTCTCCGGCGGCGAGTCCGCCTGGGCTTCGAGTAACGCCTGCGCGCCTGTGAGGTCCCCCTGCACGGCCGCGCCGAAGTAGCGAGCGGTGATGTCTTCCGCCGTCAACGGCGTGGACACCGAGGCGAGAACCAACCAGACCGCCAGCCGCCAGCGACCGGATCGGAAGTGCGGGCGTTCGCTTTGTCGCAAGGATGGCTCTTCGTACCGCATCATCTCTCCCCGGCCGGAGGGCCGAGGCCGTATCGTGACCCTCCTGGTCGTCCCTGTCCAAACCGCCGGACGGCCGTTGAGGCCGCCGGAGCATAGCGGCCGGGTCCCGTTTCCCGGGATGGCCCGTATAATCCGCATCCCGGATCTGCCCTCCGCATGGAGACACGTGAATGCGCATGACCGCCCATCGCCTGACTGCTCTTGCCTCAGTGGCCGCCGTGACTGCCGGGTGCGCCGACACGGATCCCGCCGTGGATCCTCCAGCCGTGAGTTATCCCCATACGGCGACCGTCGAGCAGGTGGACGTCTACCATGGAACGTCCGTGAGCGATCCGTATCGCTGGCTCGAAGAAGACGTTCGCGAAAGCGATCGTGTCGCGCGCTGGGTGAGCGCTCAAAACGAAGTTACGGACGCCTACCTCGCAGGCATTCCCGAGCGGGCCGCCATCAACCGGCGCCTGACCGCGTTGTGGGACTTCGAGAAATACTCGATTCCGGTCAAGCGGGGCGGCCGCTATTTCTATGAATACAATGACGGGCTCGCGAACCAGGACCAGATCTATGTGCAGCGATCGGCAGAGGCCGAGCCGGAACTGCTGATCGACCCCAACCTATGGGCCGACGACGGCACCGTGGCCCTGTCCGCCTATTACCCGAGTCCGGACGGCAAATTCCTCGCCGTTCTTGTGCAGCGCTCCGGTTCGGACTGGCGCCAGGCACGGGTATTCGACGTGGACGCCGGCGAATTCCTTGATGACGACATTCAGTGGCTGAAGTTCACCGACATCACCTGGGCCGCGGATTCCAGCGGTTTCTATTACAGCCGCTATCCCGAGCCCGCCGAAGGCGAGGCGTTCCAGTCTCTCAACAAGGACCATGCGATCCACTTCCATGGCATCGGTACGGACCAGGGTGGAGACACGCAGTTTTACGCCCGCGGCGATGAGCCCGAGTGGGGCTTCGACGCAACGGCAACGGACGACGGCCGCTTTGTTGTTATCACCGTCTGGAAAGGCACCGACAATCGCTACCGCATCGCGCTCGCGGATCTGGAGTCGGACGACCCCGCCCCGCGAATGCTGATCGACAATTTCGACTTCGAGTACACGTTCATCGGGAATGTCGGCCGGGACCTGATGTTCAAGACGAACAACGCAGCGCCCCTGGGGCGGATCATTGCCATCAATGCGGACCAGCCGGCTCCGGAGCACTGGCGGGAAGTCATAGCGGAGTCCGACGCGGTTCTTGACGACGCCAGCCTCGTGGGCGGACGCCTCATCGCCGAATACCTCAGGGACGCCCGATCCGAGGTGCAGATCTTCGCTTTGGACGGCTCCGGTAAGCGGACCGTCGAGCTGCCGGGCATTGGCAGTGCGGGCGGCTTTGGCGGCAGCGCAGACGACCCGGAAACGTTCTTCAGCTTCTCGAGCTTCAACCGGCCGCCGACGATTTACCGGATGAACGTGAACGGCGGCGCCCCGGAGGTTTTCCGAACCGCGAAAGTGGATTTCGACCCGGCAGACTACGTGGTCAAGCAGGTGTTTTTCGAAAGCCGGGACGGCACACGGGTCCCGATGTTCATCAGCCACCGCAAGGACCTGGAGCTGGACGGGCGCCGACCCACCCTCCTCTACGGTTACGGGGGATTCGACATCTCCCTGCGTCCGGGCTTTTCGATCACTCGTCTGAGCTGGATGGAAATGGGCGGCGTCTACGCGGTGGCGAACCTGCGTGGCGGCGGCGAATACGGGGAGGCATGGCACAAGGCCGGCACGCGGCTGCAGAAGCAGAACGTGTTCGACGACTTCATCGCGGCCGGGGAGTACCTCGTGGCCAACGACTACACCTCACCCGACAAGCTTGCCATCCTGGGCGGCAGCAATGGCGGGCTGCTGGTCGGCGCCGTGACCAATCAGCGGCCGGACCTCTTCGGCGCCGCCCTGCCCGCCGTGGGCGTCATGGACATGGTGCGCTTCAACCGGTTCACCGCGGGTCGCTTCTGGGTGGATGACTATGGTTCGCCGGAAAATCCCGAGGAGTTCCGTGCCCTGTATGCCTATTCGCCCTATCACAACATCCAGCCGCAGGATTATCCGGCGGTCATGGTGAGCACGGCGGATACGGACGACCGTGTCGTGCCCGGACACAGCTTCAAGTATGCCGCGGCGCTACAGGCGGCCCAGACCGGTCCGGACCCGGTCCTGATACGCATCGAAACGAAGGCCGGACATGGTGCCGGCACGCCCACGGAAAAAATCATCGAGGAATACGCCGACCGGTGGGCCTTTCTCTTGGAGAACCTGGAATTCGATCTCCCGGAGGGCTACGGCAGCTAGCCCGGACGCCTGTGCCGGCGGGGACCCCCGCCGGTAGTTCCTGGGATCAAGACCCGGAGCCCGTTCAACCCGGGCTCCGGCAAACCGCGCTCCGGCGTCGCAACTCCCCTGTCGGTGGAAGGAACCGTTTCCCGACGGTCCTCGGGAACCAGGCCCGGAGACCCCGCGGGATTCTGCCCCTGAACTCGGCGCCTCCGCCCGGCCGCTGTCTTGACTATGCTTGAGACTAATCGTCCGGTGCCTGAAGGTACGCTCGCCTCGCGAACCTCCGGGCCCCGGGACCGCCGTGGATATGCAGGAGCCAGAGAATGTTGAATATCAGGCAGATTCGTTCGGCGATAGACGAAGCGCTGGACAGGATCCAGGCAAAGGCGGAGGCAGCCGAAGTCCAGGCCAACCTGGGCGCAATGGAGCTGGAACAGCGCTTCAAGGCTCAGTACGAAGAACTTGTCCGAGCCGCCGCCGACCTCCATGGCCGGCTCAGCGAAGCGGGGTTGTCCGAAGAGGGAATCAAGACAAAGCTTCGAACGGCGCTGGAAGAGCTGCAGGTCCAGGCAGCCCTCGGCGAGGCCGACACGCGCGAGGCACTGGACAAGCTGAAAGGCGAAATCGAGAAACGCGTGGGCCAGTTCAACAGCGCAATCGACTCGGTGCTGGTGGAGACCGACGAGGAATCGGCCAAGCAGGTGGAGGCTGCGGTGCACCAGTACACGCACCAGGCCGCCAATATCGAGGCCGAGCTCGAGGCCCGTGCCGACCGGCGGGACGACGGCGGCGACTGACGCCGTCCGGGCCCCGCACGGCGGTCAACTCCTGAAAGACGAATTTCGATCGGCGGCAACGGCATGCCACAGGCTGACCCTCCGGCGATATACTCCGCCCATGTCGCGTATGTCGGACAGTCGAGCCAGCGCCGTTGTCTGAGGCGGCCAAACCCCACTCCGCGGCAATTGCCGAACGGGAAAATTGGTCAGCCGCTCCCGTGGCCTGGACTCCCTCCCAGCAGTTCAAGGACTCATTCAATGTGGCCCTGGCCATGGTCGTGGCCATCGGCATTTCCCTCGCCATGGACTAGGACAAGCCGTACTGGGCCGGCTTCGCAGTCGCGTTCTGCAGCCTGACCGGCTCCGGCGATTCGATCAACAAGGGCTTTCTGCGGGTCTCCGGCACGGTAGTGGCGGCAGCTGATCATCGAATTCAATCGCCTCGCAGCCTCTGCTGCCCGCTGGCATCAGGGCCTGCAGGATGTCGGCAACCTTGACCTGACGAGATATCTCGCCGGGCTTGAGGACTTCGAATCGGAAATCCTTCGCCGCTATGACGCCATGCAACGGATGCTTCAGGGCAAGGCGCCGGGGCGGGCGGTGCAGAGAATCCGAATCGGACCGGATTTCGACCGGATCGCGCAGCTGTCCCATTTCCAGCGCGCCGCATTGCACTCATGCATCACCCAGATGAACGTCGTTGAGGACCTGACGGCGTCTCTCTGCCGGAATGTGGCGTTCCTTCGCGGCGTTGGCGCGGAACCGGCAGTCCGGCTAGAAAAGACCCGGGATTCGAACGCGCCCGCGCTGGACCCCGATCGGCTCGCCAACGCGGCCCGGAGCGTCGCCACCGTGTGGCTTGCCTCGATTGTCTTGATACTCGTACCGGATGTGGTGCTGGGAACCGCGCTGATCCATGTTTGCCACGCCGCTCGCCATGGACCTCTCCGACAATGCCGGCATTGTCGCCGATGAAACTGCTTGTGCCCGCCCTGCTGAGCATCCTGCTGGCCGGCGCGATCCACGTTCTCATCATGCCGCAGGTCTCCGGCTACGGTCAGCTGGCCGTGCTCCTGTTTGCCGCGACCTTTGCCCTGAGCTATTGGCTCCCGGCGTCGAAGCATTATCTCGGCCGCATGACTGCGCTGGCCATGTTCGTGGTAATCATGGGCGTATCCAACGAGCAGACTTACAGCGTCCTGACGGCGCTGAACTGGATCGTCGGATTCCCTTGCGTAATCGGTATCCTCGCCGTCACCCGGTTCATCCCGATTTCATTTCGGGCGGAGACCCGCTTCTCGCGGATGCTGTCCCGGTTCTTCCGTAGCAGCGCGTTCGCCGTATCCAGTGAGTACTGGCAGGGGCAGCCGGGTCTTGGCTTCCACCTACGAAGGGCATTTTATGCAGCGGAGCAGTCCAGCCTTCCGCAAAAACTGCGGCTGTTCGCCGCGAGCGTCCAGCAGAAGCTTGGTACGGATGGAAAAGACCAGGTGGAGACGCTGATGGCTTCCCTTCAGGCCCTGGCCAATCGCATCAAGGAACTCGATCCGGGCGTGGCCAAGTCCTTGCCTGGCGGGTTCGCAGGCCCGTTGGCGGTGGAGGTCGAGAGCTGGCGGGCGGCGCTGGAATCCTTGTTCCGGGATATGGGAAAGGACCCTGGTCGGGTCGATCCAGACGCGCTGCGCGCCCGCCTGGACGCGGCGGTGGGACTCGCTCGAACAGTGCGTGGCAGCCACGGTTGAGAACGCCGACGCGGCGGGGTTCTCGGAAGCTGACGAACACCACCTCTACCGGATGCTGGGGAAGCTGCGCGGCATATCTGAGGACCTGATTGCGGTGGCGGCCCGTACCGGCGCGATCGACTGGGACCGTTTTCATGAGGCCCGGTTCTGAACCGGGCCGAAGGACCGGACAACGGGATTCGGCGAACAAGTCCGGACGATGTGCGGCCAAACCTCCCGCACCTCGATAGGCCTGGCAAGGCTGCAGCCTTGCGAGGCGTCTCTCCAACGGCTCTGCAGGCTGCGGACCGCAGCTCCGATCCAGCACTGCATTGCCAGGAAAAAACACTCATCCATGGCCGGCATCATGATATCCAGATGATGTCCGGCAGGGAGAGATCGTAGTGTCCCCTCCCATAGATCAGGTCCACAGGTTCCTGGGGGGACGTCATCTCGACCTCACCCCCCCCCCGACCGATCGGCCGCTAACGAGAGACGCGCACCGACCGATAGTGCATTTTGCAATCAATCGGACTGACCTGGATAGATACGGGGTCGAATCGCAGTTGTCCGGAAAACGCGGTTCGACCCCGATTTTTTGCTTTTTTTGAGGACCCTGTCAGGTCGTGCCCCCTGGGGTGACGTCTTGCTTCAGGGTTCGGACCTGCCGTACGGTAAACGTCGCGCTGGACGCCGGAGCCGATTACGTCATCCTCGACGGTCGCGGGGGGCGGCACCGGTGCGGCCCCCCGCCTGTTCCGGGACCATATCAGCATGCCCACGATCCCGGCGCTTTAACGCGCGCGCCGTCATCTTGACCGAAAAGCGGGGCGTGACGTGACGCTGATCATCATCGGTGGCCTGCGAATGCCGGAGGACCTCATCAAGGCGCTGGCCATGGACGCCGATGGCATCGCGCTGGCCAATTCGGCAATCCAGGCCGTCTACTGTGTCGCGGCGCGCATTTGTCATACCAACAATTGTCCGAGCGGCGTGGCCACCCAGAAGCCCGAGCTGCGCAGTCGCCCGAAGGTGAACGAGGGGGCGCAGCGCCTGGCCGCGTTCCTCGAGACCAGCACGAAGCTCATGCAGGTGATGGCGCGGGCCTGCGGACACGACGAACTCGCGAAGTTTCGCCAGTCGAATCTCACGACCTGGAAACGCGAGACGGCCCTGCTCGCGGGCGTGGCCTTCGGCGCGGAGCCCGAAAAGAGCCAGTCAGCGACACTACCAAAACCGGTCTCAGAAATCCGCTGCCCCCCGAGGCGCCCACGCCGTGGCATCGATCGGCCTGAGGCGCTTCGAAACCGCGCTTCTTGATGCGCGCCGCCATGCGGTTCTGCCACAACTGTTCGTTCTGCGCGAAAAGGCCACCTGCGATTCGGCTGTTGACTACACTTAAGGGTGTGTAGCCGTCGAGGGACGGAGGCATGTTCGAGAGCGACATACTGATCTTCGATATCATCGCGCTGGAGTGGCTGATTGCGCTGTTGGCTGTCGTCGTTTTCGTTATCGTCGGCGGCTTCGTTGACCGGGCCAGTCGCCGCGAGACCCGATCACCGGAGTCCGGGACGGCGAAGGCCAGCGGGCCGCCGTGGCACCATCTGAGTGCCGAGGAGGCGTTGGAGGTTGTCAGCGCCGGCACCGAGGGCCTGAGTCCGGAGGAGGCAAGCCGGCGGCTCGCGAGTCACGGCCCCAATCGGCTTCCCGAGGCCAAGCCGCGCAGCCCGCTGCTGCGCTTTCTGGCCCAGTTCCACAACGTGCTGATCTACGTACTCCTGGCTGCGGCCGTGATCACTGCCCTGCTGCAGCACTGGCTTGACGCGGGCGTCATCTTCGGCGTGGTGTTGGTCAATGCCGCCATCGGTTTCGTCCAGGAAGGAAAGGCCGAGGACGCCCTGAAAGCCATCCGCAACATGCTTTCGCCCCACGCCATGGCGTGGCGCGGCGGTCGGCTGGTGACCCTGGACGCCGCCGACCTGGTGCCCGGTGATCTTGTACAGCTCCAGTCCGGCGACAAGGTGCCCGCGGATTTGCGACTGTTACAGGCCAAGTCGCTGCAAATCGAGGAGGCCCCGCTGACAGGTGAATCGGTCCCGGTGGACAAGACCAATGCGCCCGTACCTGCGGAAACGCCGCTGGCCGATCGCTGCTGCATGGCCTACTCGGGTACGCTGGTCACCCACGGAAAGGGCACGGGTATTGTCATTGCCACCGGAGCCGGCACCGAGATCGGCCGGATCAGCGCGCTTGTAGCCGGCGTCGAGCAATTGACCACGCCGCTGCTGCGGCAGATGGCCCAGTTCGGCCGCTGGCTGACGGCCGCTATCCTGGTCCTGGCGGCTGGCAGCTTCGCCTTCGGTGTTCTTGCGCGCGACTATACCAGCGCGCAAATGTTCCTGGCCTCGGTGGGTCTCGCCGTGGCCGCCATCCCGGAGGGCCTCCCGGCGATCATGACCATCACCCTGGCCATCGGGGTGCAGCGCATGGCCGGGCGCAATGCCATCATCCGCCGGCTACCGGCGGTGGAGACCCTCGGCACTGTCGGTGTCATCTGCTCGGACAAGACCGGTACGCTGACCCGCAACGCCATGACGGTGTCCGCGATACACACGGGGGAGCGGGTGCTGACGCTGACTGGCACGGGCTACGATCCCCATGGTGCTGTCATGCACGACGGCGACGCCCTACTGCATCCCGAGGAGGACACGCGGCTTGCCGAAGCCCTGCGTGCGGTGGTTCTTTGCAACGACGCCTCGCTGGAGCAGGCCGAGGAGGAGTGCTGGCGCGTGCACGGCGACCCCATGGAGGGAGCCCTGCTGGTGGCAGCGGTCAAGGCCGGGCTTGATCTTGAGGCCGCCGGGAAGCGCTACCCGCGGACGGACTTGATCCCGTTTGAGTCCGACCACAAGTTCATGGCCACCCTGCACCACAGCCATGAGGGTGAGTCCTTCGTGTTCGTCAAGGGCGCGCCGGAGGCAGTGCTTGACATGTGCGCGGCCCAACGAGGGCCGGAGGGCGATGCGCGCCTGGACCGTGACGCCTGGGAGGCGCGCATGGAAGCCATGGCCGGTGCCGGGCAACGCGTGCTGGCCGTGGCCATGAAGCCGGCGAAGCCGCACCGCTCCGAGTTGGATTTCGATGACGTGGACAGCGACCTGACCCTGCTGGCCCTGTTCGGTCTCATGGACCCGCCGCGGGAGGAAGCCATTGCGGCCGTACAGACCTGTCGCAGGGCGGGCATCCGCGTGAAGATGATCACCGGCGATCACGCGAGCACGGCCCGTGCTATCGCCCGGTGCGTGGGCCTGGCAAATCCCGATGAAGCGCTCACTGGAGCGGAACTGGACCGGATGGACGATGAGGAGCTGCTTCGGCGCGTAAACGGCGTGGACATTTATGCGCGGGTGACGCCCGAGCATAAGTTGCGCCTGGTGCAGATGCTGCAGCGGTCCGGCGCGGTCGTGGCCATGACCGGCGACGGTGTCAATGACGCGCCGGCTCTCAAGCGCGCCGATGTCGGTGTCGCCATGGGCATCAACGGCACGGAGGCCGCCAAGGAAGCGGCCGAGATGGTGTTGGCCGACGACAATTTCGCCTCCATTGCGAATGCCGTCGAGGAGGGCCGCACCGTCTATGACAACCTGAGGAAGGCCATCCTGTTCATCCTGCCCACTAACGGCGGAGAGGCACTGGTGGTGCTGGGCGCCATCCTGCTCGGTTTCCACGAGTTCCCGCTGACGCCGGTGCAGATTCTCTGGGTCAACATGATCACGGCCGTCACGCTGGCGTTGGCCCTGGCCTTCGAACCGCCGGAGCCCGGCGTCATGGCGCGGCCACCGCGCGATGCCGGGCAGCCGGTGCTAACACCGCTGTTCCTGTGGCGCATCGGCTATGTGTCGCTGGTCATGATGGCCGGCACGTTCGGCCTGTTCCTTTGGGAGCAGCACCAGGGCGCGCCCATCGAGCAGGCCCGAACCGTGGCCGTCAATACATTGGTCATGTTCGAAATCTTCTATTTGTTCAATTCCCGCTACATGAGCGAGCCGGTGCTGAATCGCGACGGTCTGCTCGGCAACCGCTACGCGCTCTATGCCGTCGGCGTGCTCATCCTGTTCCAACTTGCCTTCACCTATCTGCCGCCAATCCAGGCGCTGTTCGGCACCGCGGCGATCGACGCTGGCACCTGGTTGCGCATTGTGCTGGTAGCCGCCTCGGTGTTGTTCATCGTCGAGCTGGAGAAAGCGTTGGTGCGGCGCTGGCGGCATGCCGGTTCGGCTGTTATCCCGGGAACGAAGCCATTGAGCAACAATGACGGCCACTGACCACGAGCAGGTATGCCGGGAGGTCCGGCCGGCTTAGATATCCCGGGCGAGGTCCGGCGCCGGGTTGTGCCAAACGGTTTCCCGGGGATTGCACATCACCGCATTTTCAGTCGACGGTGACCGGGGTGACAAAGCCTTCCGGTTTGACTGCCAGTACCGAACATTCGATCTGTTCGAGGATCGCCTCGGCGGTATTGCCGATGAAAAAACCGGGGATCCCCGTGCGTGCGACGGTTCCCATAACTACCAGGTCAGCCGCGAGGCTCTTCGCCAGTGCCGGGATCTCTACCTGTGGCGGGCCCTTGAGCACATGTTTGGTCGGACTCAGAAACTGGACGGCATCATTGCCCTGAGATTGGATAAAGTCGTTTAACAGGTCATCGAATCCCTCATCGTGACCCCTTCGGACCTGTTCGACATAAGTGAGAACCTCTGCCTCCGGGCGACTCAGAAACGCTCCGCGCAAGGCGCTTTCGCCGATCGCCTCCCACGCGTGGGCGATATGGAGTTCAGCGAAATCTGACAACGCCAGGGAAAAAGCCAGTTCAAGAATGTTGGTATTCAGCTTGTGGCGCGTGCCCAGTTCGTGGTTCGGGTGATCTGCGTCTATATCAACAGCGGCCAGGATACGCCGGTAGGATTTTGATGGAGAACGCTTGACGAGCCAAATCGGGCAGGGGCATTTTCGCAACAGGTGCATGTCGTCACTACCGAACAACCGCTCGAGCCAATCAGGGTCCTCCGCGGCCCTTATCACCAGGTCATGGCCATTTCGAACGACTTCACGAATGATTTCGAGAAAGGGTGTCCCCGTGAGCACCACTGCGTGGATGGCGATCTGCGATCGAAACGGAGTGACGAGGTTTTCCAGTTGCTGTTGCGCATCGGCGATCACCGCTTCCTGCAAATCGGCCGAAATCGGGCCGCCTTCCGGCATTCCGATGCCGGCTACGACGCGCGGTACGACACAGGCGACGTTCAGGGTCGCCTGGTTGTTTTGCGCCAGAGACACCGCGCGTCCGAGCAAGGCGTCATGCAGTCCGCAGTGGATCAACAATGCAGAGTATCCGTTTGAATCTCCTCATGAATTTTCCCCGCCGGCCAACCGCGCATATGCCGCCACGTGTGGTTGCCGTCCCGCGTCGGCGGCTTTGCCGAAGTATCTATCCAAAGTCTAGACGTGGGGTTCCGAATAGCCACTCCAAGGGCTTGCTGGCATGTCCGGGAAACCGGAACCACGTCAACCGGCCCTCCTTATTCTATCAGGCGCGCGCCTGGGTCTTCGACTACCATCATTCCTTACATATCCGAGACGCCGGCGCTCTCCGCTGGACGGGTTCGGACCCAGTGATGTTCGAGAAACAGGCTGAACGAGTCTGAACAGGTGGACACAGAAGCCGGGGGACGTGAGATTCGTGCGATTAATGGAGCACCGAGCCGTGAAAATTGTTCAGCATTGTTTGGCGCGATTCATGCGCTGCTAACCAATATGTTGGCCTGCCGAACAGAAGTGATGAAGCGCTTGGCGAGCAAGCCCTCGAAGCGGCTGCTTGTTCGCGCACCCGTATTCGCGGCCCTTTTGCTGCCGGCGATGAATGTCTTTGCAGAGCCAGGTATCGACTCGCGACCGTCAAATCTCTCCTGTACGGCTCCGCCTCGCCCCGAGCCCGGAGAAGTCGCGCTGGAGCCGGCTTTTCCGAACGTAACCATCGGTGGCTCGCTGACGATCGAATTTCCGGCAAATGATCCGGCGCACCTTTTCGCAATGCGCAGGCAGGGGCGTATCTATCGATTTCCGAATGATGCCTCCACTTCCCAGAGGACGACAGCTCTGGATCTTCGTCCACTTTTCGCCGGAACGAGTCCGGAGGGTCAGTCCGGCCTGATGGACATGGCCTTTCATCCGGATTTTTCGAACAACGGAGAGCTATACGTCGCGTACACCGTGCCGGGCCCCGACCGGAAGGCCTACGTCGCCCGTTTCACGAGCGTGGATGGTGGTGAATCGTTCTCGCCAGACGGGGAGATAGTGCTGTCCCTGTCTCAGACCAGTGAGTTCCACGGGATTGGCTCGATTTTCTTCGGTAAGGACGGATACCTGTACATCAGCCTTGGCGACAACGTGAAGGCGGGCGACGTGCAGGATACGTTTTCCTGGTACGGAAAAATTCTGCGAATCGACGTCGATTCAGGGGTGCCGTATGGCATCCCCCCGGACAATCCCTACGCTAACGGCGGCGGCGCGCCAGAAGTCTACGCGCTGGGGTTTCGCAATCCATGGCGAGTTACGCAAGACAGCGGCGGCAATGGCGATATATGGGCCGGTGACGTGGGTGCCGCCAACTGGGAGGAGGTCAATTTATAACCAAGGGCGGCAATTACGGGTGGCCCATCCGGGAGGGGGCCCATTGCCGCGATGATGGCTGCGATGCAACCGGCATGATTGATCCCGTCTATGAATATTCACACGACAATGGATGCGCGGTGATCGGCGGGCACGTCTACCGGGGAACGCTGTTGCCGTCCCTGGTTGGCAAATACATTTTTTCCGACAGTTGCACTGGTGAAATCTCCGCCCTTGAAAAAACGGGACAAGACGCGGTCGTCGAGAAGCTGATGGATTCCGGGTTGTCTATTCGGGATTTCTCCGAGTCGCCGGACGGGGAACTCCTTATCATCTCGGGCAACGAACCGCGCCCGATGAAGTTGGTTCCCGCCAACAGCGGCGGCACTCCAGTCGATACATTTCCAACAACGTTGTCGGAGACCGGTTGCTTTGACCCGTCTGATCCCGGTCAGGTCGAAGCAGGCGTTATTCCCTACGATGTCAACGCGAAGCTCTGGTCCGATGGGGCCGACAAACGGCGGTGGATGGCGATTCCGGATGGGACCCAAATCGAAGTTTTGCCCGACGGTGACTGGGAGTACCCGGCCGGTACGGTCTTGATCAAGGAATTCCGGTGGAACGGAAACCCGTTCGAAACTCGACTCATGGTGCGGCACGACGATGGCGGTTGGGCCGGATACACGTATGAATGGAATGCCTCATTGACGGATGCAGACCTCGTATCACCCGACGGACTGTCGAAGCAGATCGATGGGCAACTGAACTGGACTTACCCCGGGAGATCGCAGTGTCTGCAGTGCCACTCGGCGGCGGCCGGCCGGTCGCTCGGTCTCGAAACCGCGCAACTGAATGGCCCGTTGCTGTATCCCTCCGGCACTACGGCGAATCAACTCGAAACGCTCGAACATATCGGGATGTTCTCCAACACCCTCGGTGGCGCGCCCGAAGATCTGCCAGCATTGACCGACGTGGATGATCAGTCCGCGACGCTGGGTGATCGCTCGAGGAGTTACTTGCATTCAAATTGTGCTGGTTGTCACCGGCCGAACGGTCCTGGGCAGGGCCCAATGGACTTCCGCTTTCAGACGGTTTTTGATGAGATGGGAGCGTGCAATCTGGCACCCGAAAGTGGCAACCTCGGCGTTCCCGGCGCGAAGATACTGACGCCCGGTGACTCCGCAAGCTCTGTCATGTCACTGCGAATGCACACGCTGGGCGATGGGCGCATGCCTCCGCTCGGCACTCAAACCGTCGACACCGACGGCACTGCTGTCATCGACGCCTGGATAAACAGCCTCAAGCTGTGCTCGCACAGTCAGCCGCCACAAATTGAGCAGGCATTCGGAACAGATCCGATTGAAAGCGGTGACACCTCGACAATCACGTTCACATTGACCAACCCGAATGCAGAAGGCCTGACCGGAGTCAGGTTCAGCAATGCATATCCTGCCGGGATGACCAATGCCAGTCCCGCTCGTGATCGGCGGCACCTGTGTCAATGTTTCGACTACCGGGGTGGCTGGCGCCGCCAGTTTCGATGTCACAGCCGGGGATGTTCCGGGCGCGGGTAGCTGTACGATCACTGTCGATATCACTGCCACCGACACCGGTACCAACGCAACCAGTGTGCTCAGCACAAACGAGGCACCCGATAGTGCTGGCGGCGCGAGCGCTACCCTGACCGTCAATGCCGCGCCGACGCCACCACCGACGCCGACCCCACCACCGACGCCGACCCCACCGCCGACGCCGACCCCACCGCCGACGCCGACCCCACCGCCGACGCCGGCCCCACCGCCGCCATCAACGCCGCCCGAACCCAGCAGTTCGGACGGTGGTGGTGGTGGTGGTAGTTTCGGCTTGGGAGGTTTGCTGTTTCTGCTTGGGTTTGCGGCCTGTCGACGAAGGTTCCACAACTGAACGCCCGACTCGTTGGACGACGAGCGAGCTGGACTGTTCGCTCCTGATCAAGGCTGTATGAAAACGCTTGGAATGGATAGGCGGGCGCTGCGAAGCAGTCTCTAGGTTCATGTTTTTGAGGAGATTGCTTCGCCATCACACGCCTCCTCATCACCACTCTAGTGGCTTTATAGCGTGTCCGGGAAACCAGGACCACCTCACCCGGCACTCCCTGATTCGCCAAAAAATCGGCCGCCCTCTCATACAGACTCCACCCCATGGTCTAAAGTCAATATAGGATCACCAAGAGAGGTGGGTGATGCTGACTTACGAAGACTGCTTGGGCATGACGGACTTGACTCAGGAAGAGGTGGACGCGATTTCCGAGCATGAGCGCCTGCATGCAATCGTTGCACTGGAGTTGGGCGATTACCTGGTGCATACACCCGATGGGCAGCCCCGGATTCGCAAGATGATCATCGACGACATCGAGGCGGCGGAGGCTCGCGGCGATGCCGCACATACGGCAAAGCTGAAACTCGTTCTCAAAGCTTCTGCGAGAAATTTCCTAAGGCCTCCGGGTAAGAGCGAGGGACTACTCGCCGCTGCGGGGCTCACCCCTCAAGGCGGCCGCTCACGGCCGGTGGCCGCTTCGCTTTCCCTACGCCGTTAGATAAAAAGGCCCCTCGCGGGGGCCTTTTGCTTTTTTTGGCGGAGAGGGAGGGATTCGAACCCTCGATCGGGAGTTACCCGATGCCGGTTTTCAAGACCGGTGCATTCGACCGCTCTGCCACCTCTCCACACTGTCAATCGTCATCGCACCGTCCCGTCCGGTCGGGATAGACTCGCCCCATCCAGGGGCTCGCCCTGCGGGCGCCTGCGGCGTCCAGATTCGCTCCCGGCGAATCTGTCGAACCCTCGATCGGGCCCTTATCAAGAACTGGCCCGATGCCGGTTTTCAAGACCGGTGCATTCGACCGCTCTGCCACCTCTCCACACTGTCAATCGTCATCGCACCGTCCCGTCCGGTCGGGATAGACTCGCCCCATCCAGGGGCTCGCCCTGCGGGCGCCTGCGGCGTCCAGATTCGCTCCCGGCGAATCGTTACGACCATCGCGTCCAAAATCGTGGGTCCAGCGAAACCTTATAATCCGCTCCACGCATCCGGTCGGCGGGTATATTAACTGAATACACCCGCGTTGTTCCTTTGTTGTAAGGCCTTGAAATCCCTCACATCGATCACAAGATAAGAAATTCGGAACTTTGGCCGGAAAACCCGGTCAGGTAAGATTGGCGTCTGATTTGGAAACTTGACTGGAGGTCAAACCCTGATGGAACGCACCCGCGCGATTCCCGGAATTCAGCAGTCGGCCCTTTCGACCAACAAGGTCCTGAGGGATACCTATCGGCTGTTGTCGGCAACGCTGCTGTTTTCGGCCCTGGCGGCTGGAGCGGCCATGGCTCTGAACGTACCGCCGCTTAACCCGCTGCTGGTCCTCGTGGGCTACTTCGGCTTGCTGTTCGGCGTGAACGCCACTCGCAACAGCAGCACCGGCGTGCTGATGGTCTTTGCCCTGACGGGCTTCATGGGCTTTACGCTGGGCCCCATCCTGAGCCTTTACATGCAGGCCCTGCCCAACGGCGGCCAGGTCGTTATGACGGCCCTGGGCACGACCGGGCTCGCTTTCCTCGGGATCTCGGCGTTTGCCATCCGTAGTGGTAAGGATTTCAGCCACATCGGCAATTTCTTGTTCATCGGTATTCTGACGGCATTCGTCCTGGGCCTGGTTGCCTTCTTTTTCAGCATGCCCATGCTGAGCGTGGCGGTTTCCGGCATGTTCGTCCTGCTGGCCAGTGGCCTGATCCTCTGGCAGACATCGGCGATCATTAACGGGGGCGAGACGAATTACCTGATGGCTACGGTGACCCTCTATGTGAGTATCTATAACCTCTTCACCAGCCTCCTGCATCTGCTTGGGGTCTTCGGCGACGAGTAATTCGGAAGGCTTTTGCAGTCTCAAGACCGGGCCGCCTCGCGGCCCGGTTTTTTTTGACCTCTGACCGATAGCGCGACCCCGGAATCCGTCGCGGAACGAGGGCTGCCGAATGCTCCGGCGGGCCGACTCCTCACATCGGCTTCGCCATAAACAGATAAACTCCCCGGGGGTCGGCCGCGTCCGGCAATAGACAGGGGCCCTCGCCGTGGATCGCCGATGAATTTCCTATTCGCTGTCTTTCCCATCGTTCTCCTGATCGGGCTTCTCACCAAGCCGAATGGCATGCCGTCCCACGTCGCCCTCCCGATCGTGGCGCTGGTCGCCTGGGTGGTCAAGCTGGTGTGGTTCGATGCCGATCCGAACCTGGCCAATGCCACCGTCCTGCTGGGCCTGCTCGAGGCCCTGACCCCGATCACGATCATCTGGGGCGCCATATTCCTGTTCAAGACCATGGAGTTGTCCGGCGCCATGGACACCGTCCGGGCCTGGCTCAACGGGGTTACCGGAAATCGCGTCGCCCAGGTCATGCTGGTGGGCTGGGCGTTCGCCTTCCTGATCGAGGGGGCCAGCGGCTTCGGCACGCCAGCCGCCCTGGCGGCCCCGATCCTGGTCGGACTGGGATTCCCTCCCCTTCGCGTGGCGCTGGTCGCCCTCGTCATGAACAGCGTCCCGGTGTCCTTCGGCGCCGTGGGCACCCCCACCTGGTTCGGGTTCGGTCCCCTGGGACTGGACGATGCCACCCTGCTCCAGACAGGCTTCAATGCGGCCCTGCTGCACGCGCTGGCTGCCGCGGTGATCCCGGTGATGGCCCTGCGCTTTATCTTCTCGTGGTCGGAGATCCGGCAGTCTCTGGTATTCGTTCTTCTCTCGGTCTATGCCTGCGTGCTTCCACAGCTGGCCATAGCCGCGGTCAACTACGAGTTCCCCGCTCTCGTGGGGGGCGCCATAGGCCTCGCTGCGACGGCGGCGCTGGCCCGGGCCGGGATCGGACTCGGCGGCTCTGACCCGGAGCCCCGCCCTTCCGATGTCTCTGCGGGCCAGCTGGTGCGTGCCACCTTCCCGCTCTGGGGCACGCTGGTGTTGCTGATCGTGACGCGGATTCCCCAGCTCGGACTCAAGCAGCTGCTCAATGCCGGCGAACCCGTTCTCGCGTTCTCCCTGGGCGGGCTCGGCCAGTTGAGCATTAGTCCGGCGCTGGTTGTCAGTCTCCAGGGGATCTTCGGAGTCGCGGGTCCGGAAGCCGCCTGGAGCTACAAGGCCCTGTATGTGCCCGCCCTGATTCCGTTCTTCCTGATTTCCGGCCTGAGCTTTTTCGTATTTCGCATGGACCGCGGCGCCATTCATCGCGTTGCTCTGGAGAGCTGGGACCGGATGAAGCTACCCATCGTGGCGCTGCTCGGCGCGCTCGTCATGGTGCGCCTGCTTATGGTGGGCGGCGATTCATCCATGGTGCAGATCATCGGCGCCACCTTTGCGGGAGCCGTAGGCGAACAATGGCGCTGGTTTGCCGCCTGGCTCGGGGCCCTCGGATCGTTTTTTTCCGGATCGGCGACGATTTCCAATCTCACCTTCGGGGGCATTCAGCTGTCCATCGCAGACCAGCTCGGCCTGCCTCCCGCCACCGTGCTGGCCCTCCAGAGCGTGGGTGCGGCCATGGGCAACATGGTGTGTATCAACAATATCGTGGCGGTCTGCTCGATCCTCGGCGTCGCCGGCCAGGAAGGGGCCATCCTCAAGCGCACCGTGGTCCCCATGATCGTCTACGGACTCGTGGCCGCCGCAGGCGCGCTGCTACTATTGAATTAGTGAGAAATACACACTGAAACTTGGAGGCTTGCATGGCCCACACCTTGATGATTCAGGGATTTCGGGACGACATTACCGACGAGGAGATCCTCGAACTGCTAAAGAACCGGCTCGATGTAGTGAAAGTGACCGTGAACCGCGACAACATGGAGCTTCACGGCGTCCAGGTCATCGCCGACGTGATCGCCGACCCGGCAGTACTCAGCCAGCTGGAAGAACGGTTCGACGGGATGATCGTGGACGGCAAGCCCCTCCGCGTCCGGTCCATGTTGTACTGAGCCCCGTTTCGTGACGAAGCACCCCCAGCGCGCACGCGATCGCCGGGGCTGGCAGCGCCACGAGCGCCGCCGGGTTTTCGGCAACCCCTGGTTCGAGGTATTCGAGGATCGGGTGACGAACCCCGGCGGCGGCCAGAATGACTACGGCCACGTCAGGTTCCTCAATCGGGCCGTCGGCATCATCCCGGTGGATACGGACGGGTACACGTGGCTGGTCGGCCAGGAGCGCTACACGCTGGACAAATGGTCATGGGAGATCCCGAAGGGCGGTGCGCCCCTTGGGGAGGCCCTGGTGGCCGCTGCCCTTCGTGAACTCAGGGAAGAGACCGGCCTCACGGCCGCGCGCATCGGCCGGATTGCCACCCTGGACATGTCCAACTCGATCACCGATGAGATCGCCCATATCTACCTGGCGATGGACCTGGTTGCGGGCGAGCCCGACCCTGAAGAGACCGAGGACCTGGAGTTGAAACGACTGCCGCTCTCGGAGGCCGTGACCATGGCGCTGGACGGAGCCATTTCCGACGCGGTGAGCGTCTGCGGCCTGCAGCGCCTGGCCTTGACAGCGGGCCGCCTGGTTGACGACATTGCCGCCATTGATGAACTCATCGCCCCGCATCACGAGGCCTGCTAGTTTGCGTATTCCCCTCTTGAAATCGGTGATGACACCGTTCCCGTTCTGGATCGACGCCGACGCCGCGCTCCTCGAGGCCCGCCGGATGATGCAGGAACACGACGTACGCCATCTTCCCGTGAAGAAGGACGGCGAACTGCACAGCATCATTACCGATCGCGACGTGAAGTTCGTGCTGGACCCGACGCTGGGCCTGCCGCCGCGGGAAGCCATGCGGGTCATCGATGTCTGCGTCTACACGGCCTTTTCGGTGGATATCGAGACGCGGCTGGAAGTCGTGCTCGAGTCCATGGCCGAGCGCCGGATCGGATCCGCCCTCATCACCCGCGAAGGCCAGCTGGCCGGTATCCTGACCTACGTGGACGCCTGCCGGAGCTATGCCGAGGTGCTGCGCCACTGGCGCGGCGAGCACGACGATCCTCGCGTCGCCTAGGCGGTCCCTGATGGTTCAGCCATTGCAGCGCCTGCCGGGTGGCCCGGCGCCGCTTCGACTCACGGTTTTCGCCCGCTGTCCTGAGGACGTCTGATGGTGGTGCTCGGCCTGCATTTCGGCCACGACGCCTCGGTGAGTGTCGTGGCGGACGGCGAACTGCTCGTGCATGCGCTCCGGGAGCGCCACAGCCGGGTCAAGAAAGCGGTCGGCCTGGACGCAGAGATCATCCAGAATGCCCTGACCGCGGCCGGCCTGACGCTGGCGGACATCGATGCCTGCGCTCTGGTCTCGACCCAGGACCTGGAGCTCCTGACCGGGCTTGTCGAGGGCTTCGAGCTGGAACTTGGCGAGGACCCGAACCATCCTGTGGCGTCACCGCTCGTGGGGCTGCTCGCCGACAGCGGTATCGACCCGCACACCCTGCTCACCCACGGTCTGCGCCGATTGTTCGAACGCGCCGGAGACGAGGTCAATCCTCTCTTCCTGGATCGATGGAAACGCATGCTGCCGGAGTGGGAGCGCTTCGCCGGCCATGAGATCGCATCCCATGGCTGGCTGGACCTGTATACGACCCACGAGAGCTGGTACGGGCAACGCGGCCTGCAGGGCCTGGCGGGACCGCTTGCGCGCGGGGCCCTGGATGACCCGATCAGACTGGGCATGCACTATCCGGTCCGCATTCGCTTGTTCGGCCATACCCTGCCCGGCTACTTCGTCGATCACCATGTCTGCCATGGCGCCTCAACGTACTACCGCTCGGGCTTCGAGCAGGCAGCCATCCTCTCCGTGGACGGCGGTAATCCGTCGCGAAACCTGAGCGGCCACTTCATGCTCGGCCAGGGATCCCGGCTACACGTCATCGCGCCCCATCACCTCGCCCTGGGCGGCCTGTACCGCAACGTCGGCGTGGCCCTGGGATTCGACGCCCTCGGCGCCGAGGGCAAACTGATGGGGCTTTCGTCTTACGGCCAGCCTCGATTTTATCGGGATGCGTTTACCGGCAACCTTCACGATCTTCAGAGACGCCACGGCACGGACCCCTTCAGGAGCTGGATGAAGCACTGCCTTGAACTGGCCGCCGCACGTGGCTATGACCAGCAATACGGCAACGCCGAATCGGTTCTTGGCCCGCTGAGCGTGGATATCGCCGCCAGCACGCAGAAGCTGTTCGAGGAGACCTGGCTGCGCGCGGCGGAGGTCCTGGATGCATCCCTTCGGGCCAGCGGCCTGGGCACCGACCAGCTTTGCGTCACCGGCGGTTGCGCGCTCAACTGCCCCGCGAACAGCCGGCTGTACGTAGAAGGGCCGTTTTCAAAGCTCTTCGTCGAACCCAACTGTGACGATGGCGGGCTGTCGGTGGGGGCTGCCCTGTACCTGTATCACAACGGTCTCGGCCGGCCCGTCGATCCGGTCGTGGCGGAACGAAACCGATCCCCTTATCGCGGCATCCCCGTGGATCCGGCAGATACCGACCAAACTCTCAAGCGAGCTCGAGGCAGCTTCCAGGTCAGCCAGCCTGCCAACCCCGGCCAGGCGGCGGCCGGGGACCTGCATGAAGACCGTATCCTGGCCTGGTTCGAGGGACGCAGCGAAATGGGCCCGCGGGCCCTCTGCCATCGCTCCGTCCTGGCCAACCCTGCAAACGCGGACAACTGGCGGCGCGTGAACCAGGCAAAGGGCCGTGAAACCTGGCGGCCCTTCGCACCGGTTGTGCTGGAAGAAGCCATGACGGACTGGTTTGCCGACTGCCCGACGCATTCGCCCTACATGCTGTTTACCGCCCGGGTGAAATCCCGCCAGCTGCCTGCCGTGACCCACGTGGACGGCTCGGCCCGCATCCAGACGGTAACTCCGGACAACGGCGGCATACACGATGTACTGACCGAACTGGAGAAGCACAACGGAGCGCCGGTTCTCATGAACACCTCGCTCAATGGACCGGGGGAGCCCATCGTCGAGCAGCCGTCCGAAGCGCTGTCCTTTTTCGAGAACTCCGGGATCGATGTCCTTTACATCGACGGCATGAGGATTGCGCGCAGATAGACGCCGGCGGCGCACCGCAGCGCCTGGCTCTTTTGAAACAAAACCTCGCTTTCCCACGGAACGGCGAGGATTGGCACGGGCCCCGGCGCGAAGCCTGGGAACAGCAGCGCAAAGTCCGGGCAAACCGGGCGTCAGCCGAATTTCCCTGCAAGGAAAAAATGGCTTTCGCATGTGGAAGTCGCCGCGCAGCAGGCGTAGTCTCGCTTCCAGCTCCGGAAATCCGGTTCGGGCCTTGTTAGCTCCCATGCCGCATCCCGGGCGGTCCGATCAAACGGAGAACAACAACATGAGCAGTCCCTCTCGGCTGAGAACGCGGTCCGTAGATTCCGTCGACGAGCTCGCCATGCCCGATGGCAGCGTGGACGTGACCGTGGATTCTCCCGCACTCACGGTCTTCACAGACTTCCGGAAGCATCAGCCCGTCGTTATCGACTCGGAGACCAGTATTCCGGACGCCGAGGTCTACATGGCGAAGGCCCATGTCAGGCTCAACCTCGTCGTGGACAAGTCCATGCATTTCCTTGGGACGCTGGGCTTCCGTGATCTCTATGGAGAAGAATCCCAGAAGCGCATGGCCCACGGCACGTCCCGCACCGACATCAGCGTCAGGGACGTCATGGTGCCGCGGGAGAAACTCCAGGCCATCGAGTATGACAACCTGACCAGGGCCTCGGTCGCCGACGTGATCGAAACCCTCAAACAGGAGCACTCCCAGCACTTTCTGATCGTGGATTCCGAGGCCCACGAAATTCGCGGCATTGTCTCAGCGGGCGACCTGGCCCGGCGTCTGCACATTCCCATCGACATTTCGAAGGCGCCGTCTTTCGAGGAAATCTGCCACGCCCTGGCAAAGCAGGCGTAGCGCGCAGGGAAGGCCCGGCGACCGGCGACGACATTGCAGGGTATCGCCGGGCATCGTGTGCGGTCACAAGCGGCGGAAGGACGGGGGACGTGACCCGCGGGTCGATGCCTAGGCGTCCGGTCGGAGCTGCTCCAGCCCGCCCATATAGGGCTGCAAGGCTTCCGGGATTCGTACCGAGCCGTCAGCCTGCTGATAGTTTTCCAGCACGGCCACGAGGGCCCGCCCTGCGGCAACGCCCGAACCGTTCAGCGTATGCAGGGGTTCGGGTTTCCCGCCCTGGGGATTCCGCCACCGGGCCTGCATGCGGCGCGCCTGGTAGGCCTCGCAGTTGCTGCAGCTGGAAATCTCCCGGTACTTGTTCTGGCCGGGCAGCCAGACTTCGATGTCGTGGGTCTTGGCCGCGGCCTGACCCACGTCACCGGCGCACAGCACGACGACCCGGTACGGCAATCCGAGCCGTTTCAGCACTTCCTCGGCGTGGCCGGTCAGGGCGTCGAGGGCCGCATAGGAGTCCTCGGGGCGCGTGAGCTGGATGAGTTCGACCTTCTCGAACTGGTGCTGACGAATCATTCCCCGGGTGTCGCGCCCGTAGGAGCCGGCTTCTGCCCGAAAGCAAGGCGTGTGTGCGACCAGCTTCACCGGCATCGTGTCCGCGTCCAGGATGGACTCGCGGGCCAGGTTGGTCACCGGCACCTCGGCCGTGGGAATGAGGTACAGCGGGTTTTCCCCGGCAATGGCGAACAGGTCATCGCCAAATTTCGGCAGCTGACCGGTTCCCGTCAGGCTGGCCTCGTTGACGAGGTACGGCGCATAGACTTCCCGATACCCGTGCTCAGTGGTGTGGAGATCCAGCATGAACTGGATGAGCGCGCGGTGCAGGCGCGCCATCCCGCCCCGCATGACCACGAAACGCGCCCCCGAAACTTTCGCCGCCGACTCGAAGTCCAGCCCCAGCGGTCCCCCGACATCGACGTGATCGTGAGGCTCGAAGTCGAATCCCGGCGGATCCCCCCACCGTCGAAGCTCGACGTTCTCCGATTCGTCCATGCCGTCGGGCACGCTGTCGTGGAGCAGGTTGGGCATGTCCATCAGGACTTCGTCGAGGTTCCCCCGAAGCTCGTTGAAATGTTCCTCGGCCGCCTTCAGCCGGTCTCCGAGGTCGGCAACCTCATCCAGCAGGGGTTGCACATCCTCGCCCTGCGCCTTCGCACGGCCGATGGCCTTCGAACGAGTATTGCGAGTATTGCGAAGCTCGTCAGCCTGGGCCTGCAGGGCCTTGCGGCGCTCCTCCAGCGCCTCGAACGCCTCGACATCGAAGGCATAGCCGCGCCGGGCCAGGTTGGCCGCTACGGCTCGCGGGTCGCTCCTAAGGAGTTTCGGGTCGATCATAAGGTCAGAACTCTTCGTCGGCAGGACCATGGCGGCTGGTCAATCGATTCGCCGCCCGGTGCCCGGTTCAGTCAGCGGGATCTTCAGAAGCGCCGCCGGAGGCCCGAAGCCCGGCGAGTTTCTCGCCGATACGAATCTCCAGCCCGCGGGGCACGGGATGATAATACGTCCGCGGCGGCATTGCCTCGGGGAAATAGGTCTGACCCCGGCTGATACCGTCCGGCTCATCGTGGGCATACCGGTATCCCTCGCCATGTCCCAGCTCCTTCATCAGACGCGTCGGGGCGTTGCGCAAGTGCGCTGGAACCGGCAGCGACCCGCCGGATCGCGCGTCCGCCTGCGCCTCGGCCCAGGCGGTATAGACCGCATTGCTCTTTGGCGCCGAGGCCAGGTAGACGACCGCCTGTGCCAGCGCCAGTTCGCCCTCCGGGCTGCCGAGGCGATTCCACGCCTCCCAGGCATTGAGGGCCAGGGTCAGCGCCCGGGGATCCGCATTGCCGATGTCTTCGCTGGCCATCCTGACAATGCGCCGCGATACGTAGGCCGGGTCACAGCCACCGTCGAGCATGCGCGCCAGCCAGTAAAGCGCCGCATCCGGGGCAGTGCCACGCACCGACTTGTGAAGTGCCGAGATCTGGTCATAGAACGCGTCACCACCCTTGTCGAAACGCCGGTGGCCGTCGGCCATCGCTTCCGACAGGCCCGAATCGCTTATCGCCGTCCCGGGTTCGCCCAGTTCCGCCGCTACCTCCAGCAGATTCAGGGCCCGGCGCGCGTCTCCGTCGGCGGCGCGCGCAACCATCTCGAGCTGATCGGCGGTGAATGCCGGCGCCGTCTCCGCCAGCCCCTGGGACGTATCGGCAAGTGCTCGCTTTAGGAGCTGAACAAGCTGCTCGGCGGTCAGGCTCTGCAGCACGTAGACACGGGCCCGGGAGAGCAGCGCGTTGTTGAGTTCGAAGCTGGGGTTCTCGGTGGTGGCACCGACGAATACGAGTGTGCCGTCTTCGACGAACGGCAGAAAGGCATCCTGCTGCCCCTTGTTGAAGCGATGCACCTCATCGAGAAACAACACGGTTCGGCGCTGGCTGGATGCCCGGACCTGCTCGGCCTCCGCCACCGCCTGGCGGATGTCCTTGACCCCGGCCATCACGGCGGACAGCGGGATAAAGTGCGCGTCACCGCTCGTGGCGAGCATCCGGGCGAGCGTCGTTTTCCCCGTTCCCGGCGGGCCCCACAAGACCATCGAATGCAGCGAGGCCCCGCGTATCATGCGCTCGAGTGGCTGGCCCGGGCCCAGCAGGTGCTCCTGGCCCACGAAGTCCCCGAGTCCCGCGGGCCGCATCCGCTCCGCCAGCGGACGGACTGCCCCGGGGGCCTCGAAGAGGTCGCCGCTCACGGAATCGCGGCGGCGAGACGCCGGTCAAACCAGGCAAGCCACCGGCCACGTGAGGCCCATCCGAAAGCCAGCCCAACCAGGATGCCCGCCAGGTTGGCCAGGCCGTCGGCCACTTCCGCGTACCGATAGCCCGTGCGGGCCTGGAGGAACTCCAGCGCAATGCCGAGGGCGAGCAGGCCGGCGCCAATGACCAGGTAGCTTCTCGGGGGATACAGTGCGGCAAACCAGGTGGCCAGGATGAAGTACGTGAGTCCATGAGCCATCTTGTCGGACAACCAGCTCGGCCCGTCGGGTGGCGACGAGGACAGGCTGGCATAGATGGTGTAGGCCACCAGGCCCCATCCGATCAGAATCCAGACACCCCGGTAGCGCAGGGACCGCGCCGGGTCAGAAATCGGACTCACTGATCACGTCCACGCCCTCGGGCGGGTCGAAGCGAAAGTCCGCCGGGTCGAGCGGCTCTCCGATGACGACGTCTTCGAAGTGGATACGGGTGTACTGGCCCAGCTTGTCCAGGAGCTCCATGTCGCACAGCTCGGCGCCGCAGAACCCCACCCGGAGGCCGACAAAGTCGCTGTCCTGGACCAGCGGAACGAGTTCAACCCACGATACGCCCTCTTCCTCGTAACGGGCGCCGGTCTTGAAGTGGGAGTCCAGGTCGCCCTCACCGCCGAGGAGCATGGCCGGCGTGCTGGCCAGCGTGCCATCCATGTCGCGAACCGTCACCTGCTCCAGGTCCGGGTCATAGAGCCAGAGTCGCTGGCCGTCCGACAGAACGAGCTGGCTGGTGGGCGATTCATAGTCCCAGCGAAAACGGCCGGGTCTGAGGATCTTGAGGCTCCCCCGGCTGACCTGCTCGTCGGCCTGGCCCTCGATGCCCACCGTTTGTTCGAAGCGTGCCGTCAGTGTGTCGAGGGAGGTCAGGAACGCGTTGAGATCAGGGGTCTCGTCGGCGGCAGCCAGCGTTGAGGTCAGTATCAACAGGGCGAACACACGGCGCATGAATCAATTCTCCGGCGGCGGCGGCGCAAGGATCTCGCGGCTGCCGTTGGGTTGAAGCGAACCGACAATACCCGCTTCCTCCATGGTCTCCACCAGTCTCGCGGCGCGGTTGTAGCCGATCTTCAGGCGCCGCTGAACCCCGGATATCGACGCCTTTCGCGTCTCCGTGACGATCCGGACGGCCTCGTCGTACAGGGGGTCCTGCTCGCCATCGTCCCCGCCTCCCGCTGCCGGGGACAGCCCGGGCACCGGCTGGCTGGGACCCTCGAGAATTTCGTCCACGTAGACGGGGCTGGAGCCCTTGGTGAGGTGCGCCACCACTCGGTGAACCTCGGCATCGGCGACAAACGCCCCGTGAACACGTTCAGGTACCGAGGTGCCGGGCGGCAGGTAGAGCATGTCGCCGTGACCCAGCAGCGCTTCTGCACCCATCTGGTCCAGGATGGTTCGCGAGTCCACCCGCGAGGACACCTGGAAAGCGATCCGCGACGGGATGTTGGCCTTGATCAGGCCGGTAATCACATCCACCGACGGCCGCTGGGTGGCGAGAATCAGGTGAACTCCCGAGGCCCTGGCTTTCTGCGCCAGCCGCGCAATCAGCTCTTCGACCTTCTTGCCGACAATCATCATCATGTCAGCCAGCTCGTCGATCAGCACGACGATGTAAGGCAAGGGCTCCAGGTCCTCGGGCTCTGGCGGGTTTTCCTCGTCGTAGACCTCGGGGAGCTTCCACAACGGGTCCTTCAGGGGCTCGCCCTTGCTGGCGGCGTCCCGGACCTTCCGGTTGAAGCCGCCGATGTTGCGCACGCCCAAGGCCGCCATGAGCATGTAGCGGCGTTCCATCTCCGCCACGCACCAGCGCAGGGCGTTGGCGGCTTCCTTCATGTCGGTAACGACCGGGGCGAGCAGATGCGGAATGCCCTCGTAGACCGACAGCTCCAGCATCTTCGGATCGATCATGATCAGCCGGACCTGCTCCGGCGTCGCCTTGTACAACAGGCTCAGGACCATGGCGTTGATGGCCACGGACTTGCCGGATCCGGTTGTACCGGCAATCAGCAGATGCGGCATGCGGGCCAGATCGGTGACCACCGACTGGCCGCTGATATCCTTGCCCAGGGCCAGCGCCAGGGGCGACTTGAGCTCGTCATAGGCCGCCGAGTTGAGTATCTCTCCCAGCGTAACGAGATCCCGGTTTTCGTTCGGGATTTCCAGGCCGACCACCGACTTCCCGGGAATGACTTCCACGACGCGCACACTGATCGCGGACAGCGCGCGAGCCAGATCCTTTGCGAGATTGCTGATCTGGCTGACCTTCACTCCGGCGGCAGGCTGCAGCTCAAAACGGGTAATGACGGGACCGGGATTCACTGCCACGACCTCCACCTCGACGCCGAAGTCGCGAAGCTTCAGCTCGACCAGCCGCGACATGGCCTCCAGGGCCTCCTCCGAGTACTTCGCCACCTCGGGCGGCGGGTCGTCCAGCAACGACAGGGGCGGAATCTCGCCCGGCGTGCCGGTACCGAACAGCGACACCTGGCGCTCGCGCTCCGCCCGCTCGCTCTTGGCCACGGGCTTGATTGCGGGCTCAATGCGCGGCGGCGTCTTGCGGACCGTCTTTTTCTTCTTCTCGCGGACTTCCTCGCGGCGCTGCTGGGCGGCTTTCCGTGACGCTGCCGCATCACGAACACCGGCGATCCGCCCGCGCACCCCGTCTACAAGCCCGAGGGTGCCGCGTCCGACGGCATCCATAACGGCAAGCCAGGAGACACCGGTAAACACCGATACGCCGGCCAGCCACAGGGCGAGCAACAAAAGGGTGGCGCCGAGAAAGCTGAGCGCCCCGGCGAGTCCGTTGCCCACCAGGTCACCCAGCACGCCGCCGGCCGTGTGGGGCAAGCCCTCACCCGAGAAATGCAGCGTGGCCAGCCCGCAGCTGGCGCCGAGGGTCAGAAGAAAGCCACTGATCCGCAGAAGAAGCGTCTTGCGGCAGACCGGCTCCCCGTCCTGCCGCGCGCGGTAGGCCAGCCAGCCGGCGAACATCAGGAGCACCGGGAACAGGAACGCCGGATTGCCGAACAACAGGAACAGCAGGTCACCGATCCAGGCACCCACGGGCCCTACGGCGTTTTCTACCGTCCCGCCCGGGCCGGAGTGGGAGAATCCGGCGTCGGTGGGCCGATAGGTCACAAGCGCGGCAAAAAGAATCAGCCCGAGGGCGATAAAGATCCACAGGGCGCCTTCCCTGAGGGCCCGCACAGAGGATCCGGGGAGCGGCCGGCGCTCGGCTTCAGACGCGCGTGCCAAAACTAGAACTCATCGGAGGTTTTATCGCCAAGTAACTGTTTAGAAAAATCAAGCTACTTGAAAAGCGCGGGATGAACAACCTTCCCGGCTTCAACATTAATGCCCTTCACGAGGCCTGCATGATCCCTCCACCGGCCATTGGCAAGACGCTCGGCATACGGCGCGATGGCCGCGGACAAAGCCTGTGAGGCTGTTCTGGGCACGGCCCCCGGCATGTTGGTGACGGTAAAGTGAATCACGTCGTGAATAACGTAGGTGGGATTATCGTAGGTCGTCGGACGCGTCGTCTCGATACAGCCGCCCTGGTCCACCGAAATGTCCACGACCACGCTCCCCGGCTGCATTGCCCGAACCATGTCCTCGCTGATCACATGGGGTGCTCGTTCCCCGGTCACCAGCACGGCGCCGACGACGATGTCCGCTTGGGCCACGGCCAGGGCGATATCCTCGGAATGCGGATACAGGCCAGTCACGTTCGGGCCGATGCCCCGGGCCCGTTCGAGCTTGTCCCGATCCATGTCGAATACGGTGACCTCAGCACCCAGCCCCGCCGCAACGACGGCCGAGTTACCGCCAGCCACTCCGCCGCCCAGGATGACCACCTTGCCGCGCTTCGCGGCCGGAATGCCTCCGATGAGGATCCCCTTGCCGCCCTGGGGCTGATGCAGCAGATGCGTACCGACCTGGATCGCCAGCCGGCCCGCGATGTCGCTCATGGGCGCCAGCAGCGGCAGGCGGCCCGCCGCGTCTTCGACGGTTTCGAAGGCCACCGCGGTACAGCCGATATCGCATAGCTGCTGGGTCAACTCGGGCAGCGCGGCCAGGTGCAGATAGCAGAACAGCAGATGGTCGGCTCGAACATGCTCCAGATCCGCAGCGACAGGCTCTTTCACCTTGACGACCATCTCGGCCCGCCCATAGGCCGCGGCGGCGTCGGAAACGATCTCTACCCCGACCTTCTCGTACTGCTCGTCCGGGTAACCGCTTTTTACGCCCGCGCCAGCCTGGATGAACACTTCGTGGCCGGCTTTCACCAGTCCGGCACAGGCTGCCGGGATGAGCCCGACCCGGCCTTCCAGGGGCTTAACCTCCGTGGGCACTCCAATCCGCATAATCCTTTCCTCAGATCTGGCCGCCGTCTGGCCGCGCGGCTTTGCCGGAACCCGGCCGTATCATTACCATAGGAACGTGGGCCCGGATCGTTGTCGGATGCTCCGGCCGGCTCCCCATTTTTTCTTCCCCGGACCTTGCGCCGGGTTCCGTGCGGCGGTGACAAACCCGGCCATCTTCGTCAGAGTTTGTGCCCGACGCCCGGTCTTGAAAACCTTGAAATGCGCCCCGATACAGGCCCCTCGGGAAGGGCCGGAGGATTATACATGAGCGCTACGAAGCATTGCCGGCTGCTGATACTGGGCTCCGGCCCCGCCGGATACGCCGCCGCGGTATACGCCGCGCGGGCCAATCTCCAGCCAGTCCTCGTCACCGGCGTGGAACAGGGCGGCCAGCTCATGACCACGACTGACGTGGACAACTGGCCGGGCGATGCTCTCGGAGTCCAGGGCCCTGAACTCATGGACCGCATGCGTCAGCACGCGGAGCGTTTCGAAACCGAGATCATTCTCGACCATATCCATACGGTGCACCTGGGTGAGCGCCCCTTCACCCTCGAGGGCGACCAGGCCGTGTACACCTGTGACGCTCTGGTCATCGCGACCGGTGCCAGCGCCCGTTATCTGGGCCTGGATTCGGAGGAGGCGTTCAAGGGCCGCGGCGTTTCCGCCTGCGCCACCTGTGATGGATTCTTCTACCGGGGCCAGGAAGTGGCCGTTATCGGCGGCGGTAATACGGCGGTGGAAGAGGCCCTCTATCTCTCCAACATCGCGTCGAAAGTCACCCTTGTCCATCGCCGGGACAAGCTCCGCGCGGAGAAAATCCTCCAGAAACGGCTGTTCGAAAAGGCCGGCCCCGGCGGCAATGTCGAGATCATCTGGGATCACGTACTCGACGAGGTCCTCGGCGACGACACCGGCGTTAACGGGATGCGTGTGAGAAGCACCCTCGACGCGGAGTCCACCGAGGACCGTGAGCTGAGCGGGGTCTTCATCGCGATCGGCCACACGCCGAATACCGGCATTTTCGAGGGCCAGCTGGAGATGGATCACGGCTATATCATCGTGAACGCCGGCATCAAGGGTAACGCGACCGCTACCAGCGTGCCGGGCGTGTTTGCGGCGGGCGATGTGTCCGACCCCATCTATCGCCAGGCGGTTACGTCCGCCGGTTCCGGCTGCATGGCAGCCCTGGACGCCGAGAAATTCCTGGAGTCGATTGGCGAGGCGCCCGACGTGGAGATGGCGGAGGCGGTTTAGCCCGGCCCTGCCCGGTCCCGTGAAAGCCTCCTTCATCATGTCGCTGGACGACGTGGACGCAGCGGCATGGAATGCGCTCGTCCCCGCCGGCAATCCGTTTCTTGCTCACGGCTTCCTCGCGGCCATGGAGCATAGCGGCTCGGTCAGCGTGGAATCGGGATGGGGACCGACTCATGTGCTGGCCCATGACGATTCGGGGACACTGGTGGGCGCGCTTCCGCTATACGAGAAGGCCCATTCCTGGGGAGAGTTCGTCTTCGACTTCGCCTGGGCCCAGGCGTTTCATCGCAGCGGCCTTGATTACTACCCGAAACTCGTCTCCGCGATACCGTTCACACCGGCAACCGGACCCCGGCTCATGGCTGCGGATGGCCGGCCGGATGTCGGGGATTTTTTGCTCGAGGCCGCCATCGAGCGCGCGCGTGAGGGCGGCCTGTCATCGCTGCACCTGCTGTTTGGCGACGATGACACGCAGGCCAGCGCCGGCCGTCACGGCCTCATGCCCCGCCTCGACTGCCAGTTCCACTGGACCAACGAAGGTTATGCCGATTTCGACGCTTTCCTCGCAACCTTCAGGTCCGCGCGCCGAAAAAAGCTCAAGCGCGAACGTCGCCGGGTGGCTGAATCCGGCATCACCTTCCGCTGGCTGACCGGCGACGAACTCACGGACGAGTTGCTGGACCGGATTTACCCGTTCTACGAACGAACGTTCCACATGCGCGGCAACAGCCCTTACCTGAACCGCGGCTTTTTCGAGGAACTGCGCGAGACTATGCCCGAGACGCTGGCGATCGTGCTGGCGGAAGCCGGTGGCGAGCCGGTCGCCACTGCTATCTGTTTTCAGGGCGATGACGTGCTGTATGGGCGTTACTGGGGCGCCGGCGCCGACTACCACAGCCTGCACTTCGAAACCTGTTTCTACCAGGGCATCGACTACGCGATCCGGCATGGGCTGGCTCGTTTCGAGCCGGGAGCGCAAGGCGAACATAAGCTGCGCCGCGGCTTTCGGCCGACGCGCACATATTCCTGCCACTGGGTCGCTCACCCGGAGTTCGGCCGCGCCATCGATAATTACCTCAGGCGCGAACGCAGCGCCGTAGAGGCCTACATGGAAGATGCCGACGGTGAGCTCCCGTTTCGCAGACATGACCTCGAACTCAGGTGAACCGCCAGGCCACCATCACCTGGCTGCATCCGGAACGCATCGAGTTTCCCGATCCATCCACCGCACTGACGGAGCCCAACGGGCTTCTGGCCGCTGGTGGCGATCTCCGCTCCGGACGATTACTGGCCGCCTACGCCCGGGGCATTTTCCCCTGGTACGAGACCGGTCAGCCGATTCTCTGGTGGAGCCCGAACCCGCGCTGCGTTCTTTATCCCGCGCGGCTGAGAGTCAACCGGAGCCTGCGTCGGGCCGCTCGCGCGGACCGCTTCCTGGTATCGGTCGACCAGGCCTTTGAGGACGTTGTCGCAGGCTGCACCCGCTCGGATGACCCGGAAGCCGGCACATGGATCACGCCTGAGATGGCCGTGGCCTATGGCCGACTGAAGCGGCTAGGACACGCCCATTCGGTGGAGGTCTGGCGCGACAAGGTGCTAGTCGGTGGAATCTACGGGGTTGCGCTCGGGGAGATGTTCTTCGGCGAATCCATGTTCAGCCGGGTGGCTGACGCCTCCAAGGTAGGTCTGGCCCACCTCGCGGCACGGCTGCAGGCACGCGGATGGCCGATGATCGACTGCCAGTTGCCCAATCCGCATCTCGCCCGGCTCGGCGCCACGCTGATCCCGCGGACCGAGTTTCTGACTGACCTGGCACCGCTGGTCGGTCGGGCAGCGGAGCACGCGGACTGGCCGGAAACGCCGGGCGCCCCGACCCTTCCCGTACCGGGGCCCGTACGCTGAATCCCCGGCCACGCATTGAAATGCGCTCGCCGATTCGCCACAATGCGGCGGTTTTTCTCGCAGGACAACAAACGCCACATGGCGAAAGAAGACGCAATTCAGATGGAAGGTAAAGTCGTCGAGACTTTGCCGAATACCACATTCCGGGTGGAACTGGAGAACGGGCACGTCGTAACTGCCCATATCTCGGGCCGCATGCGCAAGAACTACATCCGGATCCTGACCGGTGACTCCGTCACCGTCGAACTCACACCCTACGACCTGAGCAAGGGCCGCATCGTCTACCGGGGTCGGTAAATCTGCCCGGCTCCGGCCAGCCTATTCCTGGCTGACCGGCGCCCGCTCTTCCAGAGCCTCCACATCCAGGACCAGCCGTTCGGTGTCATCCGAGACGCCGACGCGGATGTGGCCGCCGTCCACCAGACTGCCGAACAACAGCTCCTCGGCCAGGGGACGCTTGATGAACTCCTGGATCACCCGCGCCATGGGCCGGGCGCCCATTTTCGGGTCATAGCCCTTTTCGGCAATCCATTCCCGTGCCGCGTCGGTCAGTTCGAGGGTCACCAGACGATCCTGCAGCTGCGCCTCGAGCTCCAGAATCAGCTTGTCCACGACCCGACTGATGGTGTCGCGGTCCAGCGCCTTGAAATCGATCGTGGCATCGAGCCGGTTACGGAACTCCGGCGTAAACAGCTTCTGGATCGCCGCTTTGCCGTCGGTGGAATGATCCTGCTCCGTGAAGCCAATCGAGCCGCGATTCATCTCGTGGGCACCCGCATTGGTGGTCATGACAATGATCACGTTGCGGAAGTCCGCCTTGCGCCCGTTGTTGTCGGTCAGGGTCCCATGGTCCATGACCTGCAGCAGCAGATTGAACACCTCGGGATGGGCCTTCTCGATCTCGTCCAGCAGAAGCACACAATGCGGGTTCTTGTTGATTGCCTCCGTCAAAAGACCGCCCTGGTCATAGCCGACATAACCTGGCGGTGCACCGATCAGCCGGGAAACCGTGTGCCGCTCCATGTACTCGGACATGTCGAAGCGCACCAGCTCCACGCCCAGCGCCATTGCCAGCTGGCGGGTCACTTCCGTCTTGCCGACGCCCGTGGGACCGGCAAAAAGCAGCGATCCCACCGGCTTGTTGTCGTCCCGAAGACCCGATCGGGCCATCTTGATGGCCGCGGACAAGGTTTCTACGGCCTCGTTCTGGCCGAAGATGACCAGCCTGAGATTCCTTTCCAGGTTCTTCAGCAGATCCCGATCGGACGCGGACACGCTCTTAGGAGGGATACGCGCCATCTTTGCGACCACGGCCTCTATCTGCGTAATGCCGACGACTGATTCATCCGGTGAGGGCATCTGAAGACGAAGACTGGCACCGGCCTCGTCGATGACATCGATCGCCTTGTCCGGAAGGTGACGGTCATTGATATGACGCGCCGACAGCTCCGCCGCAGCCTTCAGTCCGTCATCGCTGTACGTGATGCCATGGTGCTCCTCGAAGCGGCTCTGCAGACCCTTGAGGATGTCCACCGTCTCGGCGATAGTCGGCTCCGGCACGTCGATTTTCTGAAAGCGGCGAGCCAGCGCGTGATCCTTCTCGAAGATCCCCCGGTACTCCTGGTAGGTCGTCGATCCGATGCAGCGGAGCTGGCCGTTGGCCAGCACCGGCTTGATGAGATTGGAAGCATCCATCACGCCACCGGACGCCGCGCCGGCACCGATCACCGTGTGAATCTCATCAATGAACAGGATGGCGCCCGGATTCTCCCGCAGCGCGGCCACGACACTCTTGAGCCGCTTCTCGAAGTCGCCACGATACTTCGTCCCGGCCACCAGGGTCCCCATGTCAAGGGCAAAAATCGTGCAGTCCGACAGTACGTCAGGCACCTTGCCCTCTTCGATCATCAGCGCCAAACCCTCGGCGAGGGCCGTCTTGCCTACCCCGGCCTCCCCAACGTAGAGGGGGTTGTTCTTGCGCCGGCGACACAGAATCTCGACGGTCCGTTCAATCTCGAGAGTCCGCCCGATCAGCGGATCGATGTGCCCTTCCCGGGCCTGGCGGTTCAGATTCGTCGTAAATTTTTCCAGCGGATCGGCGTCCCCCTCGCGCTCGGGCTCCTCGCCGGCCGTGCGACTCTCGGCCGCTTCATCGGCGCTCTTGGCTACGCCGTGGGAAATAAAGTTCACGACGTCCAGGCGCGTAACGTCCTGCAGGTTCAGCAGGTAGACCGCATGGGACTGCTTCTCGCCGAAAATGGCGACAAGGACGTTCGATGCGGCAACTTCTTTGTTGCCGCTGGACTGGACGTGAAAAACCGCCCGCTGAAGAACGCGCTGGAAACCCAGCGTTGGCTGGACCTCCTGGTCATCGTCCTCGGCCAGCCGAGGCGTCGTCTCGTCCACGAACTCGGTCAGTTCGCGGCGGAGTCGCCCGGCGTCTGCACCGCAGGCCTTCAAAATGTCTACCGTTCCGGGCACGTCCAGAAGGGCAAGCAGCAGGTGTTCCACGGTCAGGAACTCATGTCGCTTCTCCCGGGCGCTCCGAAAGGCCTCGTTCAGGCAATATTCAAGCTCGCTGCTGAGCATCTGTCAGGCCTCTTCCATTGTGCATTGCAAGGGGTGCTGGTGGTGCCGCGCATATTCCATGACCTGGGCCACGCGGGTCTCGGCGATATCGAAGGTGAAAGTTCCGCAAATTCCACGACCCTGAGTGTGCACCTCGAGCATGATCCGGGTCGCGCTGTGTCGGTCCAGGCCGAAAAACCGCTCGAGGACATCCACCACAAACTCCATGGGCGTGTAATCGTCGTTCAACATAATGACACGGTACATGGACGGCCGTTTCAGCTTGGGCCGTTCTTCCTCGACGATAAGGCCTTGTTCGGCGTTTTCTTTCGGGTCAGTCATGATGTCGGTCTTGCGTCGGTCCGGTCGTGACGGCGGCGGCCCTCGAAGGGTACGCTCCACTCCATTTATATGTTCGACATGCGAGGGTGACAAGGGGTTGACATTGCGACCATCGCCCCAACGCGCGCATCTGCTTGTAGGGCCGTCTGATCACCGCGTATCATGCCAGGAATGTCCAACTACAAAGGCCGCCGGGCACGCCCATGAGCGGGCTAACCTCGCGATTTGACCAGCTATCCCAGGTGTCCCCCGAACAGGCCTGGGTTAAGGTTTCGGCTGTCGCCCCTCCGTGGATCTGTGCGTTGCTTACTGTGGCCATCGGCTGGCAGCTCGGCCGGACGGCCTGGGCGCTCTACCCCACACCGGCCGAGACCCCGCCACCGGCGTTCGCCGGCGGGTCGCCGAGTGCGACGCCGGGACCGGCCGCCGCTACCGGCGTCAATGCGGATCGCATCGCCAACGCTCATCTCTTCGGCGAAGCGAACGCGGTCGAGGCGGCAGCACCGGTTCAGGACCTTGAAGACGTGCCTGAAACCCAGCTGAATCTTAAGCTCAAGGGAACGATTGCCGCATCCGCCGACCAACAGTCCATGGCGATCATCGCCGAGGGCAACGGCGATGAAAAAGTCTACGAACTGAATGATGCCGTTCCCGGGGGGGCGAATATCCATGCCATCCGTCTGGACCGTGTCATTCTTGAGCGGGCCGGACGCCTCGAGGAGCTCCGCCTGCCCCGCAGCGAGGAACTGGCGGGTACGTCTCGGCAGACGAGTTCCACCCGGCGGCAGGCGCCGGTTGCCCGGACGGCAACCATTCGGCAGGCGATTGAGCAAACTGATATCCGGCTCACGGACATCATACGGCCGCAACCGGTATTCAAGGACGGGCGTCAGCAGGGATATCGGGTTTACCCCGGGCGGCAGCGTCAGCAGTTCGGACAGCTCGGATTGCGCCCGGGCGATCTTGTGACTCAAATCAACGGGATGGCGCTGGACGACCCGGCGCGCGGTATGGAAATATTCCGCAGTCTCGGCGATTCAAGCCAGGTCACGGTGACCGTGGAACGCAGCGGACAGACGGAAGTGCTGTCCCTGGATACCAGCCAGCTCAATACAAAAGGCAAGGACGGCCAACAGGGCAAGGCCACGGAATGAGAACACTAATGCCGACATGGATTTTGTCAGGACCCGCGAGAGCGTCGCGGTGGGCCAGCCTGTGCTGCGCCGCCGTGGTGACCGCCATCTGTGCGGGACCGGCAGCTTATGCCCAGGGCGGACCCACGATTACGCCGAACTACAAGGATGCGGACATCCGCCAGATCATCGAGGCGGTCAGCGAGGTCACCGGGCAGAATTTCATCGTCGACCCCCGGGTCAAGGCCGACGTCACGATGCTGTCGTCCACGCCGATGAGCCCCGCCGCGTTTTACGAAGCGTTTCTTTCGATTCTCGAAGTCAACGGCTACGTCGCGGTTCCGTCCGGCGATGTGACCAAGATCATGCCCGACGCCAATGCCCGCCAGATGGCCGGAGCCGGTCTTACCGATGCCGGCCAGAAACGGCCCAGGGACGAGTTCGTAACCCAGGTGGTGGAAATCCAGAATGTGGCGGCGGCCCAACTCGTACCCGTCCTGCGGCCGCTGGTCGTGCAGGCAGGTCATCTCGCCGCTTACCCGCCCTCCAACGTCCTCATCATCTCCGACCGGGCAGCCAACGTTTCTCGCATCCTGCGGATTATTCACCGGATCGACCAGGCCGGCGACGACGAAATCGAGGTACTGCCGCTGGAGAATGCCTCGGCAACGGAGGTCGTGCGCACGATCACCGCCCTGAACCAGGCCACCGGCCGCACCGGCGAGGGTGGAACGCCGCTGGGCCTGGTAGCTGACGAGCGGACCAATTCGCTGCTGATCAGCGGAGACATGGATTCACGGATCCGCCTTCGGGCGCTGATCACTCATCTGGACACGCCCCTGGAAGAAGGGGGTAACACCCAGGTCATTTACCTGCGCTACGCGGACGCCGAGGAGCTGTCCGCCAGCCTGAAAGAACAGGCCACCCAGCAGATCCAGTCCCAGACAGGCCAGGCCGGCGGCGGTGCGCCAGCCGCAGGCGGCGGCAACAATCGCCTGCGACCCGAGGACGTGATCATCTGGGCCGACGCAGCCACGAACGCCCTGATCATTACGGCGCCGCCGGAGGTCATGCGCACCCTTCGCCAGGTCATCGCCAAGCTGGATATCCGCCGCGCCCAGGTCCTGGTGGAGGCCATCATCGCGGAGGTCGGCTTGGACAAGGCCGCCGAACTCGGCGTGTCGTGGGTCATCGACGGCTCGGATGACGGCAACATCGTCGGCATTACGAATTTCAGCAGTGCGCTGAACGTTCGGGATGTCGCCCCGGGTGCGGCCGCTCTGGCGGGCGGCGACGGTGATGGCGATGTGGGCCTCGGGCAAGCCCTCGCGGCGATACCCAACGGGATGTCCCTGGCCGGCGGACGGTTCGGCAGCAGCGGTACCAACTGGGCGGTGGTTGTCCGGGCCCTGCTCGGCGACGCGACAACGAACATCCTGTCGACGCCGTCCATCGTGACGATGGACAACGAGGAAGCCGAGATCAAGGTAGGCCAGGAGGTTCCCTTTCTGACCGGCCAGTTTACGAATACCGGCGCGGCCCAGGGATCGGTCAATCCGTTCCAGACCATTCAGCGCGAGGACGTGGGCCTGACGCTGAAAATCACGCCGCAGATCAATGAAGGCAATGCGGTGGTGCTGGACGTGGATCTCGAACAGTCCAGCCTGAGCGGCCAGATCGCCTCGGCGCTGGCCGTTGACCTCGTGACCAACCAGCGCAGCATCACCCAGAAGGTCATCATCGAAAACGGCGAAATCCTTGTCCTCGGCGGCCTCGTCGGTGATGAACTGATCGAAATCGACGAGAAGGTGCCACTACTCGGGGACCTGCCCCTGGTCGGCAGCCTCTTCCGCTCCCAGAGCGCTTCTACTACCAAGCGCACCCTGATGGTTTTCCTGCGTCCCGTGATCCTCGAAGACGGCGTGCAGGCGGGCATCGAAACCAACGCGAAATACCGCCTGATGCGCGACGTACTGCTCGAACAGGGGCAGGACCGGTCCGGAATCCTGAAAAACATCGAACGGCCTGGCATTCCCGCGTACGAAGAGAACCTGCCGGCGTCCGAGGGCTACGTGGCGCCGGAGCCGGTGGAGGAACTTGAACTCGACGCCAGGGACCTGTTCGACAAAGAGCCCGCGGACAAGCCGTAGATATGGGCGTGGAAGCCGAATCGATTCGGATCGACACGGGGCTGCCCCAGGCGGACATCCCGGAGAGTGCGCCGGCGAGTGACGGCAAGCGCTCCCTGCCCTTTGCCTTTGCGAAGCGGCATGGTGTCCTGATCCGGGACTACGAGGACGATCATGTCGTGGTCATGGCGCGGCCGGGCCTGAAAGCCGTCAGCCTGGCGGAAGTCCGCCGCTTCGCCGGGCGGCCGCTGAAGATCATCCGGGTCCCCGAAGCGGAATTCGACCAGGCCTTGCAGGAGGCGTATGAAGGCGGGTCCGGATCCGCGATCCAGATGGTCGAAGGGCTCGAGGATGAGCAGGACCTGTCCCGTGTTGCTCAAGAACTCCCGGAACCCTCGGATCTGCTGGAAAGCGATGACGACGCGCCGATCATTCGCCTGATCAACGCGGTGCTGACGGAAGCGGTGAAGGAAGGCGCGAGTGACGTTCATATCGAGCCGTTCGAGAACCGCCTGGTCGTCCGGTTCCGCATCGACGGTGTGCTGAGGGAAGTACTCCAGTCCCGGAGAGCCGTCGCGCCTCTGATCGTATCGCGCATCAAGGTCATGTCCCGACTGGACATCGCCGAAAAACGGGTCCCGCAGGATGGCCGTATCTCGCTGAAGGTCGCGGGCCGGGCCGTGGATGTTCGCGTGTCCACGATGCCGTCGGGTCATGGCGAGCGTGTGGTCATGCGGCTGCTGGACAAGCAGGCAGGCCGCCTGGATCTCGCGCAGTTGGGAATGGACCCCGCCACCGAGGACTCGATCGGCGACATCATCCACAAGCCCAACGGCATCATCCTGGTGACCGGGCCTACGGGATCCGGCAAGACCACCTCCCTTTACGCCGCGTTGGGGCGAATCAACGAAACCAGCCGCAACATCATGACCGTTGAGGATCCGATCGAGTACTACATCGACGGGATTGGCCAGACGCAGGTCCAGACAAAAGTCGGTATGACCTTCGCCCGCGGTCTGCGTGCCATCCTGCGACAGGACCCGGACGTAGTGATGGTCGGTGAGATCCGTGACCTGGAAACCGCGGAAATCGCTGTCCAGGCCAGCCTGACGGGGCACCTGGTGCTGTCGACCCTGCATACGAATACGGCGGTCGGCGCCGTCACGCGATTGCGGGACATGGGGGTCGAGCCATTTCTCCTGTCCTCAAGCCTGCTGGGCGTCATGGCCCAGCGGCTTGTGCGGGTGCTCTGTGAGAACTGCAGAAAGGGGGCACCTCCCACGGAAGCCGAAACCCGGCTGATCCAGGGCCATCCCGGCGCGGACCGCGAGGACCTGCTGCTCTATCATCCGGAAAGCTGCGAGGCCTGCTCCGGAACCGGCTATCGCGGGCGTACGGGAATCTACGAACTCGTCCCGGTGGACGACCACATGCGCGCCATGATCCATACCGGCGAAAGCGAGCAGGCGCTCGAGCGCCACGCCCGGACCCTCTCGCCGAGCATTCGCGACGACGGCATTCGCAAGGTCCTGGAAGGCGCCACGACGCTGGAAGAGGTCGTGAGAGTCACCCGGGAGGAATAGACCCTGGGCGCATTCGAATACACCGCGGTCGATTCGCGAGGCAGACAGAAACGCGGCGTGCTCGAGGGCGACACGGCCCGCCAGGTGCGGCAGTTACTGCGCGAGCGCAGTCTTCTTCCCATCGAAGTCGAAGAAATCGCCGAGCGGGCCGAGAAAACCTCGAAATCCATTTTCTCGTTTCGCCGCAGTCTGAGCGCTACCGATCTGGCGATGCTTACGCGGCAGCTTGCGACCCTCGTTCGCTCGGGAATGCCGTTGGAGGAGACGCTGCTCGCGGTCGGCGAACAGAACGATCGCCCGCGTATCAAGACGGTTCTCCTCGGCGTCCGCTCCCGAGTCATGGAGGGGCACAGCCTGGCGGATGGCCTGGGCGCGTTTCCCCAGGCGTTCCCGGAAATCTATCGGGCCACGGTGGCCGCGGGCGAACAGTCCGGCCATCTGGATCCGGTGCTCGAGCGGCTCGCCGACTTCACCGAGAGCCGCCAGGCGCTCCGGCAGCGGGTTAGCCAGGCCCTGATTTATCCGGTCATCCTCACCGTCATGGCCTTGATGATCGTGTCGCTGCTGCTGGTCTATGTAGTCCCCAAGGTCGTCGGCGTGTTTGAGAATTCCGGTACCGAGCTACCTGCTTTCACCCAGGCCCTGATCAGCGTGAGTGATTTCTTCCGAGCCCAGGGACACTGGGTCATCCTGGGCGCGATCGTGTTGGGCTTCTTCCTGCGCTGGCTGCTGAGGAAACCGGATCCCCAGCGCAGCTTCCATCGATTCCTGTTGCGCCTGCCGATCATCGGCAAGCTGGCGCAGGGCATCAATACGGCCCGTTTCACGCGCACCCTGAGCATTCTGGCGGGCAGCGGCGTACCGGTGCTCGAATCGTTGCGAATTGCCGGAGAAGTGGTCATCAACGTCCCCATGCGCGAGGCGGTCGAGGAAGCGGCACTCAGGGTTCGGGAGGGCGCGGCGATCGGCCGCTCGCTCGGAGCGAGCCGGCTGTTCCCCCCGATGGCGGTGCACCTGATCTCCAGCGGAGAGGCCAGCGGCGAACTCGAGGACATGCTGGAAAGGGCTGCCGCCAATCAGGAGCGGGAAGTGGACGGCCTGATAGGGATGCTGCTCGGAATCCTCGAACCGGGCCTGATTCTCCTGATGGGTCTGCTTGTGCTCGGCATCGTGATCGCCATCCTTCTTCCTATATTCCAGTTAAATCAACTGGTTGCGTAAGGCCGAAACGGCCGTTCCCCGTGCCGCGAAACTGTCGCTTGCCTACGGGCCCAAGTGGTCGTATAACGGCGCTGAGTGCACCGGCCGCCGAGGCCGGTTCCAAGCTTCCTGTTCAACGCTGCCGCGGGAAGGCCATGGCCGATCTGGACGACACCAACGATTTCTCCGAGGAAGAACTCTCTGCGGACAGCGATGCGCCCGCGGATGACGAGGATTCGGACGAGGACGCACTGGTCGAGGCGGACGAAATCGTCGATGAGGACGAAAGACGGGGACGATGACGAGGACATCGACGGGCTGCTCACCAGCCTGGCGGCGGACGAGCGCCCGGGGGATGCGCGACGCCGCATCGAGGACTACCTGGAGATGAAGCGCGCGGCCCGGGAGTTATCGGAGCTGGACGCCTACGATTTCGACTGAACGCTCCTCGGTTGCATTCGGTGCAGCCAGGGCTATCCGACAATGCCATTCGACGTGCGAGCCGGGTCAAGTTATCGTTTCGGCGTGATTGCCCTATGGTCCTCATTTCGTTCTGCCGTTAACCGGCCAACGCGACTGATGCGGTTTTTTGGCCTGGTCTTTCTCGCGGCCGCCTTCCTGGCCGGTGCCAGTCCTGCCCATGCCGCGCCAGCAGGCCCTGTAGCGGATCGGCCAGCCGTGAACGTGACCCGCCTGGCGGCGAAAACCGGCGGCAGCGCAGCGGCCGCGGACGAAGAGCCCAGGACACTGTCCGAGCGCAGGCCCAAGAACCTCGGCGAGCTGCTCAGGCGCAACCTGGTCCTTTTCGGCCTGGCTCTCGGCCTTGCGGCAGCTGGCCTCGGGCTCGTAGCCCTCATGGTGCGCCGGAAGCCCTAGCAGACGGTTGGCGGATCGGCGGGCAGGTAGCCCGCAAGGGTTGGCTTGCATCAGCGAAAATCCCGCGAACGAACGGTCAGCGCACCCAGCAGGCTGCTGCGGTCCGCAAGGCGCTGCGCCACGATATGCAGCACATCCCCCTCGCGGTGGATGCGTCCCCTGACCTCCATCAGCCGGGACATCAGCAGCGGCTTTCTCTGCCGTTCCCCCAGCCGTTTCCAGACGATCACGTTGGCATGCCCGGTCTCGTCCTCCAGCGTCACGAACGTCACGCCCTTCGCGCTTCCGGGCCGCTGGCGGTTGATCACGATGCCGGCGTAGCAGACCCGTTCCCCGTCCCTGCAAGCCCATAGCGCCTCGGCCGGCACAGCGCCAAGTTCCTCCAGCCGGCGACGCAGCAGCGCCAGCGGGTGCTTTCTCAGGGTCAGGCCGACGCTGCGATAGTCGGCGACGATATCCTCCCCCTCGCCCGGCCGGGACAGCAGCGGATCGGCCTCCGGTGGCGACATGCCCTCCATGACGGCCAGCGGCTCCTCGATGCCGGCAACCCGCCAGCGCGCCAGATAACGGTGGCCGGCAAGGGACTCCAGGGCATTGGCGTCGGCGAGCGCCTCGAGGTTCCGTTGATCGAGGCCCGCGCGCCTGGCCAGGTCCTCAACGTCTGCAAAATCCTGGGCGCAACGTGCCGTCACGATCCGCTGCATACCCGCTTCCGACAAGCCCTTGACCATGCCCAGGCCGAGCCGCACCGCGGGTTCACCGTCAGTGCGCTTCTCAAGGCTGGCCTCGGTTCCGCTGACCGCCACATCCACGGCCCGGACTTCCACCCCGTGTCGACGCGCGTCCTGGACAAGCTGGGAGGGCGCGTAGAAACCCATGGGCTGACTGTTGAGCAGAGCACACAGAAAGATGGCCGGCTCGTGGCGCTTGAGCCAGGCGGAAACGTAGACCAGAAGGGCGAAGCTGGCGGAATGGGACTCCGGGAAACCATATTCGCCAAAGCCCTGGATCTGGTGAAAGATCTGTTGTGCGAAAGCCTCACCGTAACCCCGGCTGCGCATGCCCTCGATCAGGCGCTCCTCGAAGGACCCAAGCCCGCCCCGGCGACGCCAGGCGGCCATGGCACGGCGCAAACGATCAGCCTCCCCCGGAGAGAAACCGGCGGCGACCACGGCCAGCTGCATGACCTGTTCCTGGAAAATGGGCACGCCCAGGGTCCGCTCCAGCACCCCGCGCACCTCCTCACTGGGATAGGTCACCGCCTCGAGGCCATCGCGCCGGCGCAGGTACGGATGCACCATGTCACCCTGGATCGGCCCGGGCCGGATGATGGCGACTTCGATGACCAGATCGTAGTAGCAGCGTGGCCGCATGCGCGGCAGCATGGCCATCTGGGCCCGCGACTCGATCTGGAAAACTCCCATGGTGTCGGCCCGGCCCATCATTTCGTAGACCGCCGGATCCTCGGCGGGTACCCGGGCCAGACTCAGTGTCCGGCCACGAAACGCGCGAATCAGGTCAAGACCCCGGCGGATCGCCGACAGCATCCCCAGACCGAGCACGTCCACCTTGATGAGGCCCAGTGTCTCCAGGTCGTTCTTGTCCCACTGGATCACCGTACGTTCCGGCATGGCGGCGTTCTCTACCGGGACCAGCGTGTCCAGAGGACCCGCGGAGATCACGAACCCGCCAACATGCTGGGACAGGTGGCGCGGAAAACCGATCAGCTGCTCTACGAGCGTGAGCAACCGGTGAATCACGGGATTGGCGGGATCGAAGCCGGCCTCGCGCACGCGCTCCGGCTCAACGCTGCGTCCGTCCCACCAGTTCATGCTGGTGGCCAGGCGATCGATCTGCAGATCATGCAGACCCAGGGCCTTGCCAACGTCGCGGATTGCGCTGCGTGGCCGATAGCTGATCACCGTTGCTGCAAGCGCCGCGCGGTCCCGGCCATAGCGGCGATAGATATACTGAATCACCTCCTCGCGACGCTCGTGTTCGAAGTCCACGTCGATGTCCGGCGGCTCATTGCGCTCCCGGGAAATGAAGCGCTCGAACAGCACCGACATTCGGCCCGGGTCCACCTCCGTGATACCCAGGCAAAAACACACCGCCGAGTTGGCGGCCGAGCCCCGCCCCTGGCAAAGAATGCCCTGCTTACGGGCAAAAGCCACGATGTCGTGGACGGTCAGGAAGTACGGCTCGTAGGCCATGTCGCTGATAAGCTCCAGCTCGTGTTCGACCAGGCTGCGCACGGACTCCGGGACGCCATCCGGCCAGCGCCGCTCCATGCCCTCGCGGGTGAGATGACGCAGCCAGCTGGTCGCCGTATGCCCGTTCGGCACCAGCTCGGCGGGATACTCGTAGCGCAGGCTGGCCAGGTCGAAGTCACAGCGTTCGGCTATGGCGACACTCCTGGTCAGCAGCTCGGGTGGATAAATCCGGCCCAGGCGTTCACGGCAACGCAAGTGTCGTTCGCCGTTAGGGAAAAGCCTGCGGCCTGCCTGGGCCACCGGCGTCTTCAGGCGAATAGCTGTCAGCACGTCCTGCAGCGGACGCCGGCCGGCGACATGCATATGCACGTCGCCGCAGGCGACGAGGTCCACGCCCACGGAGCGGCTTAAGCTCCGCAGGGTTTGCAATTGCTGCCGGTCGCGACCGCCGGCCAGGAGCTCCACGCCAATCCAGGAACGTCCCGGGAAGCGTTCTGCCAGCCAGCAGACAGATGTACCGGCATCCTTCAATCCCGTACCCCGCTGCGGAGCTGTCGCAAACCCGCGCTCGGGTATCCAGAGCGCCAGGCAGTTGGCGAGCCCCTCACCCAGGTCATCGCGGCAGAGACGATAAGCGCCCTTTACGGCGGCGCGCCGGCCCCGGGTGATCAGCCGGCACAGCTCTGCATATCCCCTGCGATTCTGCGCCAGCAGTACGAGAGTGTCGCCTTCGGTCAGCCTGACCTCGGTCCCGACGATCAGGCGGCAGGAACGTCCCTGCGCCGCTTCGTGGGCACGAACCACACCGGCGACCGAGCATTCGTCGGTCAGCGCCAGCGCCTGGTAGCCCAGCGCCTCGGCCCGGGCCATCAGTTCCTCGGGATGGGATGCGCCGCGCTGGAAACTGAAATTGGAAACGCAGTGAAGTTCGGCGTATTCCTGGGTCATCCAAACACGCCGTGCAGATACCAGGCGCGTGCACCGCGGCAGTCGCGAAAGATCCACAGGCGACCGCCGCCAGGGTCTCGGGCAATGTAGTAGTCGCGAGCCACGTCGTGTCCGTCCCACCAGCCGGTCTCGATGCGTTCCGGGCCGCTCTCGGGCACGAGGGGGCCGCCTGTCCAGGGCCGGCCATCCCGTAACTCCAGGCCGATCGGCCGTTCCAGCAGCCAGAGCGGTCGCGGCGGCAAAACCGGGATATCCGGCGACGGGCCGGGGTCCGCCGCCTGCCAGGCCGATTCCGGCCGGTGCTCGGACAACAGGCATAACGCGTGCACTGCCTCCTCTCCCAGGCGGGCCCGGAGACGCTCGATGAGGTGCAGACACGGCGTCTCGGCACCGGGCCCGGTCGCCGCGAACAGGTGCGTCGGTTTACCGGACAGGCGTATGGCCCGGGAACTGCGAAATTCCATGCCGATCACCGGCGCGCACAGCCTGAACCGCTCCAGCCGGGATTCGAGCAGTTCCCGAAAGTAGCGCGCGCGCCGTGCCGGCCGCACCAGGCGCAGACGGATACCGGTCACGGGATGCGACAGGTGCCGGAACTCGACGGCCAGCCAGTTGATGCCAGCCTGCCGGGCACGCAGGAAAACCTCCAGCCGGGTGAGTATCGGCTCACTGGCCCGCAACAGGCGATCGGTGTTCAGGCTTTCCGCCGGCAGATCCACGGACGCATCGAAATGTTCCGGGGGCGAAAACCCGGCGCGGGGATCCGGACAACGCCCGGTAGCCCGGTCCAGCGATTCAAGCCGTTGTTTTCCGAAGCGGCGTGCGAACCCGTCCCGGGGCAGGCGAAGACAATCCGCCAGCCGGGCCACACCCATGCCATGCAGCCGTTCCAGGACTCCCGTGGGCCAGCGGGTCACCGCCAGGGGAAGCCGGCCCAGCGCACCGGCCAGGGATCCGGAATCCGTGGTGCCGGGATCGCCATCCCGGGCCAGCCAGAGCGCAGCCGTCGGGGTGGGCGCGGTGGCCATGAGCACCTGGTGATCCATGCGGCGAAGGTCCGCTGCCAGCCGCTGGCTCAGCCCTTCCAGGCCGCCGAACAAGCGCAGACTGCCGGCAATTTCCAGCAGCAGGCTGTCCGGGGATTCGATGCTGACCCGGCTGCTGTAGGCCCAGGCCCAGGCGGCCAGACGGCGAAGCAAGACCGCCTCCCGTTCTGGCTGTCGGTCCCTGACCAGCAGAGCGGGGAACAGGGCCAGGGCCGCATTCAGGGACAGGCTGTCAGCCACCCCGGCTGCGCGAACCCCGGCGCCGGCGAACCGTACCCTGCCTGCCTCGAAAACGGCTATGCAGCTGTCATCCACGCCTTCACAGCGATGGACTTCCAGGGGCAGAGCCGGGAAATACAGGCAGGCCCACAGTCCCGCGGACTTCCCGAATACGACGGGGTCCGTGGACACCGGCGCCAGCGGCTGCGTATCGAACAGAGGCAGTGAGGCCACGGGGTACGGCATCGTCCCGGCTCCGGATCAGGCGTGCAGCAGGCTGGCGAGGGGAAGCTCGAAGGGGCGGCCACCACGGCTTTTCAGGGCCTCGAGCCAGATACCATCCCGGCGGACGGTCAACCGCAGGCGCAAAGCCGCCGCGGAAGCCGTGGGCCGGGAGCCGGCTGTACGGAACAACATGGCCGGGATGCCACCGGTCTGGGCAGCCAGCTGCAGACGGCGAATCTCGCGGTCCCCGGCCCGGCCCGGCCAGCCCAGGACGGCGGCACAATGCCCGGAGATCAGCGCCTGCTCCATGGCCCAGAGGCCATCGTCGGAACCCGCTCCGCCTGCTTTCACGACGAGCAAACTGCCGGGATCCAGCCCGGCCGCCGCCAGGGCCGGCGCATAGGGCAACAGGGGCGGCATCACCCACGCCACCCAACCGGTACGGCCTGCGGCCCGCGCCTCGGCCTGCAGACGGGCCAGGACCGGCATCACGAGACTCAGCTCACCCAGCCCCGGACGCTCCAGCAAGATTTCCGTCAGCAGGCGCGCGGGCCAGCCGCCTCCGGGCAGGTGTGCATCGAGCCCCGGATAACCGGTGGGCAGCGTATCGAACGATGCGGGCGCACAGCTGGCCCGCCAGATTCCCGGGTTGGCCAGCAGCGATGCCAGCCCTTTGTTCACTGGAGCTTGCCCGGCACCACGCCGTTGCGCAGAACGCCCACGACAACGCCTTCGATGATCATGGACTGCTCGCTCAGGTCCACGCGTATCGGCTCGAATTCTTCGTTCTCGGGCAACAACCAGACGACCTTGCCCTCCTGCCGATAGCGCTTCACCGTCACTTCGTCATCGAGGCGGGCCACGATGACCTGGCGATTGCGCACCTCGGGTGTGCGGTGCACAGCGACCAGGTCTCCGTCCAGGATGCCGATGTTGCGCATGCTCATGCCCTGCACCTGCAGGAGATAGTGCGGCCGGGGATGAAAAATGCCGGGATCGACGCGGTAGTGGCCCTGGACGTTTTCCTCGGCGAGGATCGGGCTGCCGGCCGCGACCCGGCCGATCAGGGGCAGACCCATTTGTTCCCGCAGCGAATCACACAGCCGAATCCCCCGGGAGGCGCCGGGCACGAGTTCGATGACCCCTTTACGCTTCAGGGCGCGCAGGTGCTCTTCCGCGGCATTGGGCGAGCGAAAACCCAGGGCACTGGCAATTTCCGCCCGGGTCGGCGGCATGCCGGTTTCCTCGATGGTCTCCTGGATCAGCGTCAGGACCTGATTCTGGCGTGGCGTGAGGTCTTCTCTCATGGCGGCCTCTGTATGGATAAACAGTCACTGTGATTATATACAGGCATTGCCGGCTGGCAACAACTGCGTCCTCTCGTCTTTCTTCCTGGCCCGCATGACCGCTTCGAGCGGCCACCGCTAATCGGCCAGGGCGCGACCAGCCGGGCTGGCGCACAGGACAAGACGAAACCCTCTCTGACAACCTTTTGCCGACCACTAGCGTCTGACTGGGGAGACGGCCAGTAACGGCCCGCCAGGGCTTTTGCGCTGCATGCGACGGAACGACTCGACCGGGCGGCAGGCCGCAGGACGCAGCAGCCCGGCTGACGCAGACTGTTATCACCAGAAGGAAACGGACGAACGAGGGCAATCTCCGGGCCCGGTGGCCGGACAAGCTCGCGATACCACGCCATCAAGCGTCCACTGCCCGCGAGAGGGCCGGACCAAGGGGAGAACGGCGCAGCATGAACCTGACCCGCACTGCGTTGAAGAACCCGGCGGCGCTCGCCGTGGCCGTTGCCATGGTGGCTTTCTTCGGTCTCTACAGCATCAAGAAACTGCCCGTTCAGCTGTTCCCCGACATCGAGCAGCCGCAGATGACCATCCAGACCGGATGGCGGGCCGCGTCTCCCAAGGAAGTCGAATCAGAGCTCGTCGAGCCGCTGGAGGACGTGCTCCAGGGACTGCCCGGCCTGGAAACCCTCGGCGCCAACGCCGGTCCGGGGTTTGCCTGGATCGGCCTGACCTTCGCCCTGGGCACCGACATGCAGCAGGCGCTGATCGAGGTCATCAGCCGCATGAACCGGCTGCCGCCCATGCCGCGGGATGCCGATCCACCGGTAGTCCAGCTCGGTGAGGGCGGCGGCGGCGCCAACGGTGCGCTCTCGTACTTCTTCATACAGCTCCTCCCCGGCACGCCGGGAACCATCGAGGACTATCTCCCGATGGTCGAGGAACTGGTCAAGCCGCGGCTGGAGAGCGTCCCCGGCGTGGCCGGTATCGAAATCAACGCCGCCGGACGGGAACAGCTGCAGATCACCTTCGATCCCTACCGGGCCGCCGAGCTCGGCGTCACCATCCCTGCCGTAGCCGCCATTGCAGGCCAGGCCAACGACGTATCCGGCGGGCAGGTCGACGTGGGCCGCCGCCAATACATGCTGCGCTTCGCCGGCCGTTACAGCCCGGATCAGCTGGGCAACCTGATCCTCGAATGGCGGGACGGACGGCCGATTCACCTGGGCGATATCGCTTCCATCGAGGTCGGCCGCTCGGACCGGCGATTCCTCGCCTATCAGAACGGCAACCCGGCGGTCTCCGTTCGTGTGAACCGCCAGAGCGGTGCCAACGTCCTGAAAGCCTTAAACGACGTCAAGGCCGAAGTGGAAGAGCTGCGCGACGGTCCTCTCAGGGAACTCGGGCTCACGATGCACCAGAGCTTCGATGCCTCGGTGTTCATCTACCGCGCAATCAACCTCGTTACGGGCAACCTGTTCATCGGCATACTCCTGGCCATCGGCGTCCTCTGGTGGTTCCTGCGCCAGGCCCGGGCCACGCTCCTCGTAGCCCTCGCCATTCCGGTATCGGTGCTGGCGACGTTTATCGTGCTGAACCTCACCGGCCGCAGTCTCAACGTCATTTCCCTGGCGGGCCTGGCCTTTGCCTCCGGCATGGTGCTGGACGCCGCTATCGTCGTTCTCGAGAACATCCTCCGGCTTCGAGGTGGCGGTATGCCGCCGGAAGAAGCCTCCGCCGAGGGCACCCGCCAGGTCTGGGGGGCTCTCGTCGCGTCGACGGCGACGACCGTGGCGATATTTCTCCCCGTGATCTTCCTCCAGGACGTGGAGGGGCAGTTGTTCGCCGACCTCGCGCTGACCATTGCCATCGCCGTGGTCATGTCACTGATCGTCGCCGTCACCGTTCTGCCCACGGCGGCGAAAACCTGGTTGCCATCCGCCGGTCTCGGCGACCGGCACGCTTCGGCGTGGTCCCGCATGGCAGACGGGATCATCCGTCTTACCGCGACGCCGAAGCGGCGCTGGGCGCTGATCCTTGGCCTGATGACTCTCCCTGTCGTCGGCACCCTGCTCCTGATGCCTCGCCTGGACTATCTGCCACCGGTCAAGCGGGATGCGGTGGACGCCTACTTCAGCTTCCCGCCCGGCGCCAACACCGACACGATCGATACCGAAATCGTACAGGTCATGATGGACCGGCTGGAGCCCTATATGCAGGGCGCCAAAGAACCCGCCCTGAAGAACTACTACGTACTCACGTGGCCCAACGGCGGCACGATTGGCGCGCGCGCTCTGGATCAAACCCAGGTCGGAGAGCTCCAGCGTGTCATCACCGAGGAGATCACCGCCGGTCTGCCAGACACCCAGGCCTACGTGGCCCAGGGCAATCTGTTCGGTAACTTCGGTGGCGCCAGGAGCATCGACATTCACCTGCAGGCGCGGGACGCCGAAGCCTTGTTGACCGCGGCTCGCACCGGGATGCAGCTGGTGTCCGATGCCATCCCCGGCGCCCAGGTCCGTCCCGAACCGGGTCTGCAGCTGGCCGAACCGGAACTCCGGGTCCTGCCCCGCGATCAGCGTCTCATCGAGGCCGGCTGGAACCGGGCTCAGCTGGCGACGGTGATACGCGCTCTCGGGGACGGCGTCTGGGTTGGAGAACACTTTGACGGCGACCAGCGCCTGGACGTGATCTTCCGGGCCCGCGGGTGGAACAGCCCCGAGGACCTGGCGGATGTTCCGGTCGCCACACCCACGGGGACCGTCGTGCCGCTCGGCGAACTCGCCGACATTCAGCGCACGGTGGGGCCTAGCACGCTTCGCCGCGTGGATCGGCGCCGCACGGTGACGCTATCGGTCAATCCGCCTGAACGCATGTCTCTCGAGGAGGCGATGACAGCCATCGAGGACAAGGTCGAACCCGGCCTGCGCGCCAGCCTGCCGCCCGACGGCACGATCATCTATGGCGGCAGCGCGGACCGTCTGCAAGTGGCAATCGGGACGATGGCGGAGAACTTTGCCATGGCGCTGTTGGTGCTGTTCATGTTGATGAGCGCCCTCTTCCGCTCGGTCAGGGACAGCCTGCTCGTCATGCTGTGCCTGCCTCTTGCGACCGTTGGCGGGATGGCCGGCATCCAGATTCTGAACCTCACGACGTTTCAGCCGCTGGATCTGCTGACGATGATCGGGTTCATCATCCTGATGGGCCTTGTCGTCAACAACGCGATTCTTCTGGTCCACCAGACCCGCAGCGCGGAGCGGCAGGGACTGGCCAGGGACGTCGCCGTTCGCCAGGCTCTCGGGCTTCGGCTGCGGCCCATCTTCATGAGCACGCTCACCAGCATCTTCGGGATGCTGCCCCTGGTACTCATGCCGGGCGTCGGCAGCGTGATCTACCGGGGTCTCGCCACGGTGATCGTCGGCGGCATGAGCGTCAGCACGCTGTTCACCCTGGTCCTCCTGCCAAGCCTGTTGCGGCTTGGAGAGGGCCGTGCGGCCCATTCAACCACGGGCGATCCGGCAACGCCCGAACCGGCCGGCACTACGGCATGAATGTTCAGACGAGGCATATCAGCATGACTCAGCAAATCCCCCGCATTCGCCGAGCGTTCGGCCTGGCCATTGTGGTCGGCGCCCTTGCCGCCAGCACGGCCGTCGGCGCACAGAACCCCGCCGCGGCCACGGTGACCGTCTCCGCGGCCACCCAACGCACCATGGCGTCCACCGTCATGGCGTCGGGTACGATCGTCAGCCTGAGGGACGCCCGCCTGGCCGGCGAAGTTGCCGGTCGGCTGACCTGGGTTGCCGAGGTGGGTGACACGATCGAGAAAGACGCGGTCGTTGCCCGGATCGACGACAGCATGCTGCGCTTTCAGTTAAGCGATGCGGAGGCCACCATCCGCCGGCTGGAGGCGTCGCTCTCCTTCCAGGACCGGCAGCTCGAACGCCAGCGCAGCCTGGCCAGTCAGAACATCGCCGCCAAGAATCAGCTGGACGAGCTCCAGGCCCAGCGGGACATGACCGAGCAGGACCTGGCTCAGGCCCGCATCGCACGGGGCCAGATCCTGCACACTCTGGAGCGCACCCGAATCCGCGCGCCCTTTGACGGCCGCATCGTCGAGCGCATGCTTGAAATGGGCGAATATCTGGGGATTGGCGGCGAGGTGGTTCGCCTGGTGGACACCGGCAACGTGGAGGTCAGCGCCCAGGCACCCATGGCCGTGGCCCGGCACGTTGTCGAAGGCGCCGCCGTCAGGGTATCCGACCGGGATCGCGAGGCCGTGAGCGAAGTGCGCGCCGTGATTCCCGTGGGGGACGAACGCTCGCGAATGATCGAGGTTCGCATTGCCCTTGACGATGCTGACTGGGTCATCGGCTCGGCGGTACGCGTCGCCCTTCCGGACGGTCAGCCGATCCAGGTCGTTGCGGTGCCGCGCGATGCCCTGATTCTTCGCCAGAACGCGACCTACCTGTTTCGGGTCGGCGAGGACTCCACGGTCGAGCAGGTCACCGTAACGACGGGCATCGGCGAAGGGGATCTCATCGAGGTGCGGGGGTCTGTCGCGCCCGGCGACCGGATTGTCGTGCGTGGCGGCGAGCGACTGCAAAGCGGCCAGTCCGTCGTTCTCGCAGACGACACAAAGACCCGCGAGACGGCGGAAGAACTGAGGCTCGCCCGGGACGGCTGACGGGGATTTGCGTTTCCCCCTCTTCGGGCGCCGCCAGCCGGCGCCCTTTTTCTTTGCCTTTTCTGGACCGGCTTCAGCAACGAATCCCGGGAGCCGCTTTTGCCCGGACAGGGACGCAGATAGACTGCCCGGCGACAGACATACGACAACCCCCATCCTCCCAACCGGGTAGCGGATAGTCAGGAACAGACTGCTGGATGCATGACGCAATCATTATCGGCGGTGGCCACAACGGCCTGGTCTGCGCCGCCTACCTCGCCAAGGCCGGACTGGACGTGCTGGTCGTCGAACGCCGCGAGCTCCTGGGCGGCGCCGCAGTCACCGAGGAGTTTCATCCCGGCTTCCGGAATTCGACGGCCAGTTATACGGTCAGTCTCCTCAACCCGAAAATCATTCGTGATCTCGATCTCGTACGACACGGTCTTACGGTCGTGGAGCGCCCGGTCTCCAATTATCTCCCTGTCGAGGGCAGTCGCGGCCTGACCCTCGGCGGCGGGCCGGACGCCACCCGGAAGGCCATTGCGAAAATTTCCCCGCAGGATGCTGAGCGCCTGGCTGATTTCAACGGCATGCTGGAGGCAGTCGCCGAGGAGCTGCGCGCGCTGCTGTTCGTCCAGCCGCCGGCCCCCGGTCGCGGACTGGATGATTACCTGAACGCACTCACCGTCGGGCGCCGGCTGCGCAAACTCGATCCGGCGGGTCGCCGGGATGTTCTCGAGCTGTTCACCCGCAGCGCCGGTGACATCCTCGACCACTGGTTCGAAAGCGACATCGTGCGCGCCGCCTTTGGATTCGATGCCGTCGTGGGCAACTATGCGAGCCCCTACGAGCCCGGTTCCGGCTATGTCCTCCTGCACCATGCGTTCGGCGAAGTGAACGGCAAGCGGGGCGCCTGGGGGCACGCCATCGGCGGCATGGGCGCCATCAGCGATGCCATTGCCACCGAAGCCAGGCTCAATGGCGCCACCCTGCGAACCAATGCACCCGTGTACCGAGTCCTGGTACGCAATGAAACCGCCTGCGGGGTCGTACTCGCGGACGGGACAGAAATTCCGGCGCGCAGCGTGATCTCTGCAATCAATCCAAAGCTGCTGTTTCTCAGGCTGATCGACTCCAAGGATTTACCCGAAGACCTCGTGCGGCGCATGCAGCGCTACCGCTGCGGTTCGGCAACGTTGCGGATGAACGTGGCCCTGAGCGAGCTACCCGTCCTGTCCGGGCTCGGTCCAGGCCAGCATCCCGAACACGGGTCGGGAATTATCCTGGGCCCAAGCCTGGGCTACATGGACGAGGCCTGGCGGGACGCCCGGTCCCGGGGCTGGTCCCGTCGGCCCGTGATCGAGATGCTGATTCCCAGCACCCTGGATTCCTCGCTGGCTCCGCCTGGCGGCCATGTGGCCAGTCTTTTTTGCCAGCACTTCGCACCGGAGTTGCCCGAGGGTCGCTCCTGGGACGAGGCCAGGGAGGAAGTCGCCGACCTGGTCATCGACCGGGTCACGGACTTCGCACCGAATTTCCGGGACGCGATCGTGGGCCGGATGGTACTGACACCGCAGGACCTGGAGACCCGTCTGGGATCTGGTAGGCGGAGACATTTTCCACGGGGCGCTTGGCCTCGACCAGCTGTTTTCGGCCCGACCCCTGCTGGGGCACGGGGACTATCGGGGGCCACTGGCCGGCCTCTACCTCAGCGGCGCGGGAACGCACCCCGGCGGCGGGGTAACCGGGGTACCTGGCCACAACACGGCGCGGGCCGTTCTCCGCGACCAGTCGATTCTCCGACGCCTCAGGCGCCGTGTTGCCCGCTCCTGAAAAAACGGTGGCTGATACGCGGCCCATTCGGCAACAAGGATAGCCGCGCGAGTGGTCACGCCGCCGCGACTTCAACCCCTGCAGCGACGCCTGCTGACGTACGGTGCAGAACCTTCTCCTGGCCTGGGACTCGCCCGTCAGGTTCGCCCGACGACGACCTGTCGCACGCCGGAACAACGGCGCCGCAGCGGTCTCGCATGCGCCAGCGTAACGCGGCGAACACCTTCGCGTTCCGGTTACCGAACGCCCTCGTCCGAGGCGCTGAGGTTCAGCTTCCTGGACACCCCGCCGGTGCGAACTAGACTTCAGGATGATTCAAGCTGCTTGATTACAAGTTTGGGATTGGGTACGTTGACGGCGCGTGCGGGGTGTGCCTGCACGTGCATGCTTTATTTTGACCATGGTCAATCAGGGGAACCTTGATGAACAAGAAGTTGCAGAAGACGCTCGCGGTTGCCGCGATGGTGGCGGCGCTGGGCATCTCCAGCGGATGCTCTAACAGCGAAATCCGCGCTCTTGCGGAGGAAGCGAAGGCTACGGCCGATCGCGCCGCCGCTGATGCTGGCGCTGCGAAGGCTGCGGCCGACGCCGCTGCTGCATCTGCCGATGAGGCAAAGCGCATGTCGTCGAATGCTCAGAGCACCGCGAATCGCGCCGCCCAGGCGGCGAGCGAAGCGCAGAGCTGCTGTGCTGCCAATACGGACCGGATCGAGCGGATGTTCCGTTCTTCCATGTCCAAGTAACAGACGGCTAATCACCGTTTGTTCGAGGCCGCGCTTTTGCGCGGCCTTTTTTTTGGTGAAACCTGGACTGTCGGCAAGCCGACACCTGTATGTCGGGATACCCGTTGATCAGCCTCTATTCGATAACCATGGCCGGCGGGGCCTTGGCTATGCCCAGGGCCGTAACGCAATGCTCCGGCTACTACGGATTCCGAACCGCCCGGCCCAGGTTCGCGACTTGCGCGGCGCCGTCCGCACCGATGGGCTCGGGATAGCCTCGCGCCTCCGACCAGGCATCTCCGGCCCGGCGCCAGTCCACCGAGCTGGCCCCGCCGGCCGACGCATCCTCGATCAGGCGCGTGAGCTCGAGTCGCACACGGCCCGCCCTGTCCTCCTCGAGGGGCGGATGGACCTCGACATAGAGTTCACCGCTCGCCCAGCCCACTTTCACCGGCTCGTTGAGAACATGCACAGGAGTGCCTACGGACACATTGGGGAACAGGCCCTCGATATCCTCGGGGAACATGCGAATGCACCCGTGGGTCACCCGCATGCCCACCCCGGCCGGCTTGTTGGTGCTGTGGATCAGGTAACCCGGAATATCCAGGCGGATGGCGTACGCCCCTAGCGGGTTGTCAGGCCCGGGCGGAACGACGTTGGGCAATTCCTTCCCCTGGGCAAGCGCCTCCTCTTTCACCGACTTGGGCGGATACCAGGCCGGATCCTTGACCTTGGTTACGACCTTGTGGCGACCCAGCGGCGTTGCCCAATCCATGCGCCCGATGCTGATCGGATAGGTTTCTACCCTGGGAGCTTCGCCCTTCCTCACCTTCGGATAGTAGTACAGGCGGTATTCGGGAAGATTGATCACCAGGCCGTCCCGCGGCCCCGGAGGCAGGATAAATCGCGTGGGCAGACGCACGACCGTCCCACCACCGGGTATCCAGGGATCCACTCCGGGATTGGCACGGACCATCTCCTCGTAGCCGACGCTGTGACGGCGTCCGATATCGATGAGCGTCTCGTCCGGATGTACCTGCACTTCCCGGAGGAAGCCGACCAGGTCGTTGCCTTCAGGGGGCAGAACGTAACTCTCCCCACGGGCGGCAGCCGCCGCGGAGACGAGGACCATCATGAGAACAATCTGTCGCAAAGTGGCGCTTCCTGGCATGAAACAGCGCCTATTCTATCGCGTCGAGACCGCTTGTCTCACCTTCAGGATGTCAGGACAGAATCAGGAAGCGACCCAGGGTCAGAGTCCAGGCTGAGACAAGTATCACGCTGAGCAGGTTGAGCCAGAATCCGGCCCGAACCATGGCGGTGATCGGCAGATGACCGCTGCCGAAGACGATAGCATTCGGTGGCGTGGCCACGGGCAACATGAAGGCGCAGCTCGCCGCCACGGCCGCCGGCAGGGCCAGCATCAGCGGCGGCAGCCCGGCCCCTTGGGCAAGCGCCGCCAGGATGGGCACCATGGCAGCCGTCGTCGCAGTGTTGCTCGTAATCTCCGTGAGGAAAATCATCAGTCCGCAGACACATAACACGAGCACCGGCGCCGGCAGCGTCGCGATACCCGATAGAGCCTCTCCCAGAGACCGGCTGACGCCGTTGGCCTCCATGGCTGCAGCAAGGCTCAGCCCGCCGCCGAACAGGAGCAGAATCCCCCAGGGCAGCCGGCGGGTATCCGACCATCTCAGGAGCGGTCTTCGCTCTGTATCCCGAAGAACGAACAACACCAGGGCACCGAGTACGGCAATCCCGGTGTCGGACAGGCCGGCCAGGGGCGCCACGCCACGAATTTCGAAACCGGCCAGCAGTGGGCGGGTAATCCAGAGAACCGCTGCCAGTCCGAAAACCACCGCAACCCGTTTTTCGGCGGAGGTGAACGGACCGGACGGACGGGCGTCTGCGAGCAAGACCTGGGCCTCATCGCAGCGAAACAGGACCCGGGCAATCAGGAACCAAGCGGCAAAGCCCAGGATGACGACCAGTGGTAGCGCGGCGACAAACCATCCCGCAAACGAAATTGTCAGACCCAGGGACTGCTCCGCGAACGAGGCGAGGAACAGATTCGGCGGCGTCCCGATCAGGGTCCCGACGCCACCGATAGAGGCGCCGTAGGCAACACACAACAAGAGGCCGCAGGAAAACCGGCTGTGCCGGGATTCGGCTTCCCCGTGAAGCAAACTCAGCGCCACCGGAGTCATCACGATCGCGGTGGCGGTATTGGAAACCCACATGCTCAGTGCCGCGCTGGTGACGAGAAATGCCGCCATCAGCCGGTCGGGGCGGGACCCCACCATCCGCACGGCGCGCCTGGCGATGCGTTCGTGCAAACCCGCGCGCTCGATGGCCAGGGCGATCATGAAGCCGCCCAGAAACAGGTAGACCAGCGGATTGCCGTAGGGCGCCGCCGCGGATCGAGGATCGGCAACCCCCAGCAGGGGAAACGCCGCCAGCGGAATCAGGGCGGTGGCATAGATAGGGATAGCCTCGGTCATCCACCAGACCGCCATCCAGACCGCCACGGCTGCCGTTTTGCGGCCAGCATCATCGAGACCGCCCTCGCCGCCTCCCAGCAGAGCCCAGACAATCAGGCCAAGGAGCGGTCCGGCCCAGAGTCCGGTTCGGGAACGCAAGGGGACAGGGTCGCTCAGTCTTTCTCTCCTGTTGCCGTGGTTGACGGCATTTCGGGGGCAGCGTAGCCTTCGCCTGCCGCTTCAGACGGAAATAACAATGTCCCTGCGTGTCTCATTTGAAATCAGCGATCGAGACATCCGTCACTTTCGCGACATTATGCGCCGGGCGCGGGGTACCGTGCGCGACGCTGACGATGATGACATCCTTGAGGCCGCGCGCGCCGTATTCAAGGAAGTCAAGGGAGCCCGTGCCCCGACCTTTGTGACCGATCGGCTGCATCGTCTGGAAGCCATGGCAAAGATGGTGGAGGACGAAGACTGGCAGCTGCCCAAGGCTGACAGAAATCGCGTGCTGAGCGCGCTGGTTTATTTCTGCGATCCCGAAGATCTCATCCCTGACAGCATTCCCGGGATCGGTTATCTCGATGACGCCATCATGGTCGAACTCGCGCTGCGGGAATTGCGTCATGAAATCGAAGGCTACGACGATTTCTGCGAGTATCGGAATAAGTATGACAAGGCCTTCCGGATCCGCTCCGATGCCGAGAAACGCGCGGCCAAGCTGGGCGCCCGGCGAGAGCAGCTGCGGGAACGGATCGCCCGCCGAAGGGAGCGGGACGAAGAAGGCGCCGGGGATACCGCCCGACTCCTCTGAACCGGCGCATTGCATCGGCCGGCTTGACTCCAGGACAGGCTTGATCGAGACTTTGCTGCTTCGCAGCAAGCAGTCGGTTCGAGACCTATGCGCAGGGTGATCTTCAACCAGAAGGGCGGCGTCGGGAAGTCCAGCATTACTGTCAACCTCGCCGCCATTGGCGCAAGCCTCGGCCGCGATACGCTGATCGTGGACCTCGATCCCCAGGGCAACGCCAGCCAGTACCTGCTCGGCGACGAGTACGAAACCACGGAATTCGACCTCGGGTCGTTCTTCGGGGACGTGCTGTCGTTCCGGCTGCTGCCCAGAGATCCGGAAGACTATGTAACACCCACGGTGTTCGAAGGCCTGTCCGTAATGGCCTCCTCGCCCGAACTCACCGAGCTCCAGGTCAAGCTCGAGGCGCGTCACAAGATCTACAAGCTCAGGGACATGCTCAAACGCCTTGAGGATCGGTTCGACGATGTCTACATCGACACGCCGCCCGCGTTCAATTTCTACACGCTTGCCGCCCTGATCTCAGCTGACACGTGCCTGATCCCGTTCGACTGCGACGACTTTTCCCGCCGGGCACTTTACTCCCTCATGGAAAACATCGAAGAGACCCAAGGTGACCACAATCCCGAGCTGGAGGTCGAGGGCATTGTGATCAACCAGTACATGGCAAGGGCCAATCTCCCGCAACGGCTGGTCGGCGAGCTGATCGAAGAAGGCCTGCCGGTACTCGAGACCCGCCTCTCCACGTCAGTGAAAATGCGTGAGTCCCATGACCAGTGTCTGCCGCTGATTCACCTGGCGCCCCGACACAAGCTGACGGAAGAGTTTCTCGCTCTGTACGACGAGATCCACGGCTAGCCACCGACGCGTCAGCCCCCTCCGCCAGCCGGCGTTGGTGCATCCATCAGCTGCTGGAACGAGCCTGTAAGACGGCTACTCGGGCTGAACGGCCCCGAGAATCAGGCTGTCCTCGAGCTCAGCCCATTTCTCGGACAGTTCTCCATAGTGATTCTGGTAGTCCGAAAGCGCCGCATCCACGACCTTAGCCGCATGCTCCCGGCCATAAACCCCCGTGATCTGCACGTCGCTTTCCATGGACGGATCCATCTTGTAGGTCGCGAAGTAATGGCACAGCCGCTGCACGACGACGTCGGGGATATCGGAAATGTCCCGCGCCTCGTTCCAGATGTGATCGCTTTCAAGCACGGCGATGATCTTGTCGTCGGCCTCGCCCCCGTCGAGCATCTGCACGCCGCCGACGACGCGGGCGTTGACCAGGATGCCGCCCTGATCGATGCGTCGCTCGCTGATGATGCAGACGTCCAGCGGATCGCCGTCGGCCACCTCCGCGCCGGGAGTCAGGCCAAGGACCCCTTCCGCACAGTAGGTCTTGGGGATAAAGCCATAGAGGGCCGGCGGCTGGGCCGAGGTGCGCTGGGGCCGGTCCACCACGATGTAGCCGGACTCCTTGTCCACTTCGTACTTGACGTAGTCGAAGGGGGTGATTTCGATGAAGGCCTGGACCAGCAGCGGCGGGTTCTTACCGGGGCTCAGTCCGTGCCATGGATGGGGGCGCCACCAGTGGAAACCTGCGGCCGGGGATCGCGTCCGTTTTTTGCTCATGCCAGAGTCTCGTTTTGAGGTCCGGGGAGAAGATAGCTGAATCCGGGGTCCCGTGCCGCCCGAAGCGGCCGGTTATGCATTTAAATTCCCGCCTATGGACCTTGATCAACATCGCCGGCTTCAACGCCGTGTGGTTCTCCAGCGTCCTGGGAGCCGCAAACGGCATGCCCTGGCTGGGGCCCCTCGTATTCGCGCCTTTCTGCGCGCTGACGCTTTCACGAGGCGGCAAGGCAGCAGGGGATGGGGCAGCGATGCTCGTTTGCGCGGCGACAGGTCTTATCCTGGATAGCAGCTACGTCTGGATGGGGCTGGTGGGCTACGCCAGTCCCTGGCCCTCCACGCAGGCCCTCCCGATCTGGCTGCTCATCATGTGGCTGAACTTCGCGCTCACCATGAACCACTCGCTGGCGTGGCTCGCGTCCAGGCCCTGGCTGGCAGCCCTTTTCGGGGCTTTCGGCGGGGCCACGTCCTACTATGCAGGCTCAAGGCTCGGAGCGCTCACCTTCGAAGCACAGCCGCTGATCGTAGTGACAGTCATCGGCATCGCCTGGGCGATCGCCCTGCCGCTTCTGTACCGCTGGACCCGGACGACCCGCGTCGCGTTCAATACCGGACCAGCGCAGAGCCCCAGGTAAACCCGCCACCGAAGGCTTCCAGCAGCAGACGGTCGCCCCGCTGGATCCGTCCATCGCGAACCGCAACATCCAGGGCCATGGGAACCGATGCGGCCGAGGTATTGCCGTGATCCTGGACCGTTAGCACGACTCGCTCCATGGGCATCCCGAGCTTTTTGGCTGTCGCCTGAATAATCCGGGTGTTGGCCTGGTGGGGTATCAGCCAGTCGATGTCTTCCTTGCCGAGCCCATTCGCCTCCAGCGTCTCATCGACGATCTGCCCCAGGGTGTTTACGGCAACCTTGAACACCTCGTTGCCGCGCATCTGGACGGAATCCGCGCCTGACTTGAGCTGATCGAAGCCCTTGGATACGCCGGACGGGAAATACAGAAGATCCTTGTAGGCGCCGTCGGCGTGTATGTGGGTCGACAATATCCCAGGCTCGTCATCGGCGCGAATAACCACGGCGCCGGCGCCATCGCCAAACAGGACACACGTGCCCCGATCGTTCCAGTCGACAATTCGCGTAAGGGTTTCGGCGCCAACAACGACTGCCGTCTTCACGTCACCGCAACGGACATACTTGTCCGCGACGCTGAGAGCAAAAATGAATCCGCTGCAGGCCGCTTCCAGGCTGAACGCTGGCGGACCATGGATCCCAAGCCGCGCCTGGAGCAAACAGCCCATATTCGGGAAAACCTGGTCGGGAGTCGTGGAGCCGATCACGATCATATCCACGTCACCCGGCCCGATTCCGGCAGCCGACATGGCCTCGCGCACCGCCCCCTCGGCAAGGTCGCAGGTCGTCTCGTCTTCGGCGGCCATGTGCCGGCGCTCGATGCCGGTTCGGGATCGAATCCACTCGTCGGTGGTGTCCACGATCTTCTCAAGGTCCGCGTTCGTGACCACCTTCTCCGGCAGGCACCGGCCGGTGCCGATAATGCGTGAATACTTCATGCGGGCGCTTCCAGAACTGTTTGTCTTGCCAGGAGTTCGACGATCTGGTCCGGCACGCCCTTGCGTGCCTCGATCGCAGCTGTGCGAATCGCATTTTGAAAGGCAACGGAATCTGCGGCTCCGTGGCTCTTGATCACAACACCATTCAATCCCACCAGCGTGGCGCCATTGTAGACCCTGGGATCGAGTCTCTGGGCCATGGCCCGGAACAGTGGCCGGGAAAATATGCCCAGCAGCCGAGTGCGCCAGTTTCGCTGGACTTCCTCACGGGTCGTGTCGAGCAACATGCGGACAGCCCCTTCCATGGTCTTCAGGGCCACATTGCCGGTGAATCCGTCGGACACAACGACATCCACATCGCCCGCCATGATGTCGTGGCCTTCGACGAACCCGACATAATTGAGCGTACCGGCTTTCAGCAAGCGTCCCGCCTCCCGCAAAACATCGTTGCCCTTGTTTTCCTCGGTCCCGATGTTCAGGAGGCCAACCCGGGGCTGGCGGATCTGGTGGATGTCAGCGGCCAGGACCGAACCCATGACCGCAAACTGGACGAGCTGCGTCGGCGTGGCTCCGGCACTGGCTCCCAGGTCCAGCATATGAGTGTGTCCGCCGATCGCCGGAATAGCGGAAACAATGGCCGGGCGCTGTATTCCGGGCAGGGTTTTCAGCACAAAACGGGCTGTCGCCATGAGGGCGCCGGTATTCCCGGCGCTGACGACCGCGCCTGCGCGCCCGTCGCGCACCAGGTCAACGGACTTCCGCAACGATGAATCGCGCTTCTTGCGGAGCGCCTCGGTGGGTGATTCGTCCATCGCCACGACCTCGGTGGCCGGGACAAATTCCAGTCGTTCCGCCGGGACCGAATGCTTTTCCAGCAGCGGTTGCACCACGTCAGGAATGCCGGACAGCAAGACCCGAATGCCGCTGTCGGACGAGAGCAGCCTGCAAACCGCGGGCACGATCATATCGGCGCCGCGGTCGCCTCCCATCGCGTCGACTGCGATGCTGACCGCTCCGGACATCGACGACGCCGCCGGCCCGCGAACGAAAACTTATTCGTCGTCGTCGACGACTGCGGTTTCCACGACCTTTCGGCCGCGGTAGTAACCATCTGCGCTCACGTGGTGGCGACGATGCGTTTCACCGGTGGTCGACTCCACGGACAGCGTGGGCTTGCCCAACTGGTCGTGGGAACGGCGCGTGCCGCGCTTCGAAGGCGTTTTGCGGTTCTTCTGTACAGCCATGACGTCAACTCCTGAATCAATACCTAGTCATTCTTGTCGCGGTCTGCTGCCGCATCCGACAGCAGATCCCTGAGTCCGGCGAAAGGATGGGCCTCGTCTCGCCCTGACGGGCTGTCGGCAGCACCCGTTTCGCTTGATTCTTCCAGCCTTTGCGCGAGTTTCCCGCAGTCTTGGGCGTCCCGATGTACGGGCACCTGCGGCATCGCGAGAAAGATCTCGTCCTCCAGCAGCTCGCCGAGGGTCATACCTTCGGCCGGCCACTCCGCCAGTTCATCCTGTTCACCCGTATGGGCAACCGTTGATCCGCTCGCGCAGGCCAGCGGCACATCCATCTCGCTAACAACTTCCAGGGCCACTGGGTCAAGGCAGCGCTGACAAATCGCGCCAAGCGCCGCCCGCGTGGTCCCCTGCAGGCGCCAGACTCCTGCCGCATCACTGCGAACCGCCACGTCTGCCTCGACGAATCGCTGCCCCGGGACATCATCGGCAGCGTTATCTCCTTGGGCGGAGACGGCTTCCGATACGCCCCATAGCCGCCGGAAGCTTTCAAGCCCCCAGCGCCCCTGGCATCTTGCTTCGGACCAGCCCTCGGCCGGCGGCAATCGACTTTCCGGCGTGAGAAGCATAATCGACCAAGGATACAGAGGGTTGCGTGTTTCTGTCAAAGGATCCGGGAACGTTATACTGGCGTCCGCAACACGTCCCGGGCCAGCCCTTCAAGGAGCCGACATGCTCGTCCTCGCGTCCACGTCCGGCCATCGCCGCGCCCTTTTGCAGCGCCTGGGCATCCCCTTCGAGACGGTTTCCCCCGGTGTCGATGAGCGCCACCAGCCCGGTGAGGAGCCCCACGAGCTGGCCACCCGGCTGGCCACAAGCAAGGCAGAGGCCGGCGCCGCCGCCGTGCCGGGGCGCATCGTCATCGGCTCCGATCAGGTCGCGGTGCGGGACGGACAGCTCCTGGGCAAACCGGGCGGACCCGCCGAGGCGCAGCGCCAGCTTGCCGGCTCCTCCGGCCACGCCGTGGAATTCCTGACGGCTGTCTGCGTGCTCGACGCCCGGCAGGCCCGAAGGGACTCGTTCCTTCACATGGATATCACCCGGGTCCAGTTTCGGCCGCTTTCGCAGGTTGAGATCGGTCGCTACCTGGAGCGGGAGCAACCCTGGGACGCGGCCGGAAGCTTCTACTCCGAACGACTGGGCATCAGCCTCCTTGAGCGCATCGACAGCCTCGACCCGACCGGACTGATCGGCCTGCCCCTGATCTGGGTAGCGGGCGTCCTTCGACAGCTGGGAGTCGAGCTTCCATAGGCGGGCTATCCCGGCCAGTCACCGGGATCCCGCGGCTGACCCCTGACTCTCCGGGCTGGTTACCGGATCAATGCCCTTCACCATCGACCGGCCCGTCCAGCCAATCCGGGAGCTCGGCGATGTCCTCAAGGAGGCCAAGCACGCCGGCCCGGCGAAGACGTTCCGGTGGATGGGCGCCCCAGGAGATACCCAGCGCCGGGCTGCCCGCGCGCCTGGCCATCTCCACGTCGAATTCCGTATCGCCCACGACAAGCGCCTGATCCGGCGGGCTACCCGTTTGCCGGAGAATATCCAGCAACATGTCCGGATTCGGCTTTGACCGCGACTCGTCCGCGGTCCGGGTCACCGAGAAGAAACGGCCCAGCCCCGTGCGATTCAGGTCCCGATCCAGCCCGGGCCGCCCCTTTCCCGTCGCCACGGCCAGCGAATAGCCCCGCGACCGCAGTTCCTCCAGAACTGCGACGACGCCTGGATAGAGGGTCGAGCGATACAGGTCCTCGGAGAAGAAGTGGCCCCGGTAGACCGATGTGAACGCGGTAAAGTCCACTTCCCCGGAGCCCGGGTACAGGCTGGCCCAGGATTCCTTGAGCCCAAGGCCAATAATCGATCGCACGGCCTCCGGGGACCGGGGCTCGAGGCCGAGATCCGCGATGGCTCGCAGGGCTGCATCCACAATGTGCTGGGTCGAATCCATCAGCGTTCCGTCCCAATCGAAAACAATGAGGGGCCAGCGCCTAGCCATCGGGCATCTCCAGCTGCTCAAGCACGCTCTTCAGATCGGTGGGAAGCGGCGAGCTGAACACCCTCGCCTCCCCGGTCAGCGGGTCGTCAAAACCGATGGAGGCCGCATGGAGAAACATGCGTCGTAGGCCCAGTGACTTCATCCGGCGGTTGAATTCCTTTTGCCCATAGCGCTCGTCTCCCGCCAGGGGATGACCCAGCGCCTCTGACTGGACCCGAATCTGGTGGGTGCGGCCCGTGTGGATCGAGATCTCCATGAAGGACGCGACGGGACCCGTCGACAGCGGCCGGAAGTCGCTCGAGGCCCGCCGCCCTTCATCGGCCACCCGAACATAGCGCTCGCCTTCGGCTCCCCGTCCGATAACCAGTTCGTCCTCCTGGCGCAGGAAGCCCCGGGACCACTGGCCCATCAGCAGCGCCAGGTAGCGCTTCTCGACCCGGCCCTCGCGCAACAGCTCATGCAGACGTCGCAGTGTGCTCCGTCGCTGGGCGACAAGCAGACATCCGCTGGTGTCCCGGTCCAGCCGGTGTACGAGTTCGAGGTACGGAGCGTCGGGCCGTGCCGCCCGCAGCGCCTCGATGACACCGAAGGACATGCCGCTACCTCCGTGGACGGCAAGTCCGGCGGGCTTGTCCACAACCAGAAGCCGGCCGTCTTCGTGGAGGGCTGATGCGAACAGGCTCCGCCCCACTGCCGCCGCGCGGGGTCCGGGCCCGGTGGTTTCCGCCAGACGCAGCGGCGGAATCCTGACTACGTCACCCGGCTGGAGCCGATAGCTGGGAGCTACGCGCTTCTTGTTCACGCGCACCTCCCCCTTCCGCAGTATCCGGTAGATCCGCGATTTAGGCACACCCTTCAGCCGGGCGAGGAGAAAATTGTCGATTCTCTGGCCGGCCTGCTGCGCCTCAACAGCGACGTGCGCGACACCGGGCGCCGAACCGGCGGGTGCTGGGGGCAAAATCCCCTCTCTAGATTCAGTAAGTTAAGACTCGCCTGCCGATTGATGAACCCGCAGGTCATTGATATAGTAATCCAACGAGTCAGGGCTTCGGTGACGGTAACGCTCCCGAGTCCTGGCCGGTACGCAAGATTCCATGCCGCGCCGGCTTTGCGCCGGGCGGTCCATTGACTCCACCAGCCGCTGAACCGTTCCCACCCGGTGACCGTTGCGCTGGCCCTGCCCGGACTCTCGTCCATGCAGGCGCTCGCCGCACCGCAGGACAACGATGACCTTGATACTGCCCGCCTTGTTGCTGACGTTGATTGCGACCCGGTTTATCCGCGTCGCCGCGCCGGTCACTGCGCGAGCCCCGGTCCCGTTGACAACGGAACCGACGGCGGCCGGACCGATCCGAGCAACAATACATGAAGAGAATGCTTGTGAACGCAACTCAGGAAGAAGAGTTGCGTATCGCCATGGTCGACGGCCAGAAGCTCGTCGACCTCGATGTCGAAGTTCCCTCCCGGGAGCAGAAAAAGGCCAATATTTACAAGGGCCGAATCACCCGAATAGAGCCTAGCCTCGACGCAGCCTTCGTCGAATACGGCGCCGACCGGCACGGATTTCTCCCGGTCAAGGAAATCTCTCCGGAATATTTCGTCAACGGCGCCGACAGCGGTGGCCGGGGAGCGATCCGTGATCTGATCCGGGAAGGTCAGGAAATCGTGGTTCAGGTCGAGAAGGAAGAACGCGGCAATAAGGGCGCCGCACTGACCACCTTTCTGAGTCTCGCGGGCCGTTTCCTGGTCCTGATGCCGAACAACCCCAAGGCAGGTGGCGTATCGCGACGCATTACCGGCGAAGACCGGGACGCTGTCCGGGAGTCGATGCAGGAACTGGTTGTGCCCGAAGGCATGGGCGTGATCGTTCGCACCGCCGGCGTGGGCCGGACAGCGGAAGAACTGCAGTGGGATACGGATTACCTGCTGAAAGTGTGGGAAGCCATCAAGGCCTCCGCCGTTGAGCGTCCGGCGCCGTTTCTGATCTACCAGGAAAGCAACGCCGTGGTCCGGGCGCTGAGGGATCACTTCTCCTCGGATGTCGGCGAGATTCTCGTGGACGATCCGGAAGCCCATGAGCAGGCGCGCCAGTTCATGGAACGGGTCATGCCCCACAACCTGAACAAGATCAAGCTGTACCACGACCGGGTTCCGCTGTTCACGCGCTTCCAGATTGAAAGCCAGATCGAGTCTGCTTATTCCCACATCGTGGAACTGCCATCCGGCGGCAGCATTGTCATCGATCACACCGAAGCCCTGCTCTCCATCGACATCAACTCGGCTCGAGCGACGAAAGGCGACGATATCGAGAGCACCGCGTTGAATACCAACCTCGAAGCAGCCGAGGAAATCGCCCGGCAGTTGCGCATTCGGGACCTGGGCGGTCTCATTGTCATCGACTTCATCGACATGGGCCCGTCCCGCAATCAGCGGGACGTAGAGACTCGATTGCGGGACAGCGTGCGCGCCGACCGGGCCCGGGTTCAGATTGGGCGTATTTCACGTTTCGGACTGCTGGAGATGTCGCGGCAGCGTTTGCGCCCGTCCCTCGGCGAGTCCTCTCACATCGTCTGCCCACGTTGCGTTGGCCGCGGCAGCATCCGCAGCGTCGAGTCGCTCGCCCTGTCCGTGCTTCGCCTCATGGCAGAGGAAGGCCGCAAGGACCGCACGTCCAAGGTGATCGCGGAGCTTCCCATCGATGTGGCGACCTATTTGCTGAACGAAAAGCGGGAGTGGATCCGGGAGGTGGAGGATCGCGAGGGCACGCAGATCGTCATCGTTCCTCGCCAGCACCTGGTATCGCCCCACTACCAGATTCGCCGGGTCCGGGATGACGCCATGGAGCTGCCCGAAAATGCCCCTGTGAGCTACCAGTTACCCGAGACCACCGAGGCTGAGGACGATCTGATCCCCGGGTCGGAGGAGAAGGCCAAGCCCGAGGAACCGGCCGTTTCCGGCATCGTTCCCACCAAGCCGGCGCCGGCGCCGGTGAGCGCCACCCAGGTGGCCGAAACCCCACCGGCTGTTGCGCCAGTGCCGGCGACGCCGGGACTGTGGACCCGGATCAAGGCTTTCTTCGTCGGCACGCCGGGGACCCCCGGAGCCGAATCGCCGGAACAGCAATCCGCGAAACCTGCCGCACGACAGGCCACGCCAGCCAGCGGTTCCGGGGACAGGCGCAATACCTCCCGCGGTGGTCGCAATCGCGGCGCCCGATCCCAGAACCAGCAGCGTGGCAACCGGTCGGAACGGCCGCGCAAGTCTGGCTCGGACAACCAGGGCGGGCGAAAGCAGGGGGAGGGCCAGAATCGACAGGCCGCCAAGGGTAGCAGCCGAAAAACCCAGGGGGGTCAGAAACGCCAGCAGAACCGGGGTAACCGCGGGGCCGCTAACGCCGAACCGGCGGAGTCTCAGGCCCAGTCGCCTGCCGCTCAAGGGAGTTCTCAGGGTGGTGAGGCACAGGCCGAGACCCCCGCGCCGCGGAAGCGTCGCCGCCGTCGTGGTGGCCGGGGACGCCGTGGTGGTCAGAACAGCGCGCAGACAGATCGGCAGGCAGAAGGCCAGGCCGAGAGTCAGGAGAAGACGGCTGCAACTGGAGAATCGCCGGCGGCGGCAGGTGCCAATGGCGAGCATCAGACAGCGCCACGCGCCGCAAGCGAAGAGGGGTCTCCAGATACAGCGACTCCGGGTTCGTCCGACAAGGATAAAGGGACAGACGACAAGCGGCCGCCCAGGTCACGCCGGCGACGTCGGCAACGTCCCGCCGATGACCAGGCCGGCAGCGATGCGAGTCCCCCAACGGCAACTACAGGCACTTCGGGCCAGCCGTCTCCCTCACGAGCTGATGGGGCCGGATCGTCCGCGGGCCCGTCCGGAGCAACGGATGGGAGTCGCGAGAGTCATGCACCTTCCGCGAAGAGCGAAGCGGCCCGTCCTGAGCAGCATGGGTCTGCCCCGGTGACTCCGGCGCCGTCGGCGCCTGGCGATGACGCTCCCCGGGCGCGCAGGCCGGATCCCGGCAAGGCCGCGAGCGCAGACACCTCGGCCCGTCGAGGCAGCAGCAGTGATGCGGCTTCGACCGGCGGCAGCCGGGAAAGCGCCAGCACCACTGAGCCTCGACCCGAACCGGTCCCGACTTCGCCGGCCCCGTCAGCGGGGAAGGCCGAGTCCAAGCCTCCGTTCGAACTGGCAGCAAGCCCCGCTCCGCAAAAACCTGGGGGACTCAAGCCAGAGGCGGGATCAGCGCCTTCGAGCACCGTGGCATCGAAAACGCCCGAGTCCGGTCCGCTGCGGGAACCCGCTACCCGTCCGGCACCGAAGCCGGCGGCGGCCACGGCGCAGCCCGGACCGGTTGCTCACCCTGCAAGCCCTCGCCCGGCCAGTGGGTCCGCAGGAGCGCCATCGCGCCCGGCACCGTCGACCTCGAAACCCGCGCCGAGCCCGTCGGCTTCGGGCGCAGCCGCTGCGTCCCCAGCGGTTCCCGAGCCGAAGTCGGTGCCGGACCCGGTGAAACCGGCGATGAAGCCCCCCTCACCGGCCCAGGTTGGTCCGGTCAGCAATCCACCTGCGGCAGACAAGGCGCCACCCAAGGATCCGGCGAAACCGCAAACTTCAGGCACCCTGAACCCTTCGAAGCCGAAACCCGTTGCGGGGCCCGGACCATCTGCCGACACCGGCCCGGAAGAGTCCAGGTAGTCCGGGACCCCGGATCAGGGTCGCTAACGGATCTGCTGGAGGAGCCCATCCACGGCGTCCTCCAGCAGATCGAGCACTTGCTCGAAACCGTTACTTCCACCGTAGTAGGGATCCGGGACCTCGGACTCTTGCCGGTGGGGGGCATAGTCCATCATCAGGACCAGCCGCTCCCTGAACTCTGGCGGGCAAAGGGCCTCTAGTTCCACCAGGTTGTCCCGATCCATGGCAACCACAAGTTCGAACTGCCCGAAGTCTTCCTCGGTGACACGCCGGGCGCGCAGATCGCTGATATCGATATCCCGGCGGGCTGCCGCAGCCTGGGCACGCCGGTCCGGAGGCGCCCCGACGTGATAGCTATGGGTTCCTGCAGAATCGGATTCGATCGCATCTGCCAGCTCGGCCATTTCCAGGCGTTTGCGAAAGACACCCTGGGCCGTTGGAGAGCGGCAGATATTGCCCATGCAGACAAACAGGATTTTCATGAGTTCGTCCCGTAACCCTCTGTCGTCAATAGTAGAACCTGATCGATGAACCCGGACATGACACCCTTGGAGACCCTCCGCCGGCTTGAGACTCTGATCGGCTCCGCGGTCACCTTTGAGGGTATTGCTTGCCGGGTCGCGGACCTGATCCTCTCACCCGCCCTCCTCGTTCTCAAGCCGCTGCAGCGTCCGGCCGGGATTCAGACCGACTCATACGGTCAGCCCTGGCGCCGGAGCCAGGCCGTAATCGAAATCCCCGTATTCGACGAGGACGGGCGGACACTCAGCGCAGACCTCATGCGGGTGAGATTCCCGGATCAGAAAAGCTGATCAGCTGGCGGACCCGCTCCAGGTCCTCCGGAGTATCCACCCCAGGGCCGGGCAGAGCGCGCGCCACGTCGGTCTGAATCGGGATGCCGAGCCACAGGGCCCTCAGCTGCTCCAGTCGCTCGTCTTCCTCGAGCGTGCACGGCGACGCAGCCGCAATCTCGTGGAGGCTTTTCGCCCGGTAGGCGTAGAGGCCCAAGTGACGCATGGCCCCCTGCCAGCGGGTCTGGCTGATCAGTCCCGCCGCGGCGCCATCCCGATGCCAGGGAATCGGAGCCCGGCTGAAATACAGGGCCGTGCCATCCGCCCGGGCAACGAATTTCACGACGTTTGGATCGAGATATTCATCGAGCCCCTGGATCGCGGTTCCGAGAGTCGCCATCCCGGCCTCCGGATTGAAACGCAGCAGCTCCGCGACCTGTGCCACCAGCACATGCGGCAACAGAGGCTCATCGCCCTGGACGTTCACGATGATCTCGTCCTCCAGCCAGTCCCGGGCCAGGGCCACCTCCGCAATTCGATCGGTTCCGGACTGATGACGCCCCGACGTCATGGCAACGCTGGCGCCGAACGCCTTGCAGGCCTCGGCTATACGTGGATCGTCCGTGGCCACGACCACGTCATCTGCGCCGCTTTCCATTGCGCGGTCCCAGACATGCTGGATCATCGGCCGTCCCGCAATATCCAGGAGCGGCTTGCCGGGCAGCCGGGTGGACCCGTGGCGCGCGGGAATAACAACGGCGAACGGCGCAGTCATGGCCGTTCGTCCAGTTCAGCGACATCCATCTGCCGCGCCTCCGCGGCCAGGAGCACGGGAATGCCGTCACGCACCGGATAGGCCAGGCGCTCGGGGCGACAGACCAGTTCGTCCCGCGCTCGCCGATACTCCAGCGGAGCCTTGCACACCGGGCATGCCAGAAAATCCAGAAGCCTTCGATCCATCGGTCTTGTCTCCTCGCGGTCCGCGTCCGCGCCCCACGCACGCGCTGCACTTATACCGGTTCGCACATCGCCCGCAGCACTCAGGCTGCTGCGGCAACAAGCTCGCGCAACCGGGCCTCCACTGTATTGAGGACGCGCTCGCCGTCGTCGTTCTCGAACGCGCACTCGGCCGGCACCTCCCACAAGCGGGAACGATCGAAGGCCCGGGCCTTGACGGCATCCTTGGATGTTATCAGCACCGGCAAATCATCGCCAAAGCTCAGGTCACCGGACCGATACCCGTAGTGATCGGGAAACGGGTGCCGTGAAATTTCCAGCCCGGCCTCTTCAAGAGCTGTGAAGAATCGTTGCGGATTCCCGATGCCGGCAGCCGCATGAACTGGCTGATCACGAAACGACGCCAGAGGCCGACACTCGCCCGACTCCAGGCCCCGGGCAATCCGTATAACCAGCGAGTAAACAGCCCCGCCAGGCGGGCATTGGCCCGATCCGTTGCACACTACCAGGTCCGCCTCCGCCAGGCGTGCCGCAGGCTCCCGCAACGGTCCCGCAGGGAGACAGCGTCCATTGCCCAATCCCCGGTCGCCATCGATGACGACGATCTCCAGATCCCGTTCGAGCGCATAGTGCTGCAGGCCGTCGTCAGACAGGATGACATCCGCACCACCCGCGCGAACGAATTCCGCGGCCGCAAGCCGGTCCCGCCCAACCGCAACCGGCAAGCCGGCCTCCGCGATCAGCACGGGCTCGTCGCCGAAGTCGCCTGGATCGGAACCGGGCTCTACCCACTCGGGCTCGCCGCCGCGGCGGCCGCCATAGCCGCGCGAAACGACAGCCGGTTTCCAGCCTCGGATCTGTAGATTCTGTCCGAGCCAGATCACGAGTGGTGTCTTGCCCGCTCCGCCGACCGTCAGGTTTCCCACAACAATGACCGGCGCCCCTGGATGACCGTGCCGAAACAACCCCATGCCGTACGCCTTTCGCCGTGCGCCTGCTACGCCCCTGAACAGCCACTCTAGCGGTGTCAGGGCCAGGCGCGCCCTGGCCGTTTCCGTACCAGATGGACTGGGCCCAATCGGCGATTCTGCTCATGAGCCCTCGAACTGCATCCGATGCAGCGCCGCATAGTGACCATCGCCGGCTTTCAGCTCGGCATGACTCCCCTGCTCGATGATCCGCCCCTGGTCCATGACCACGATGCGGTCTGCACCTTCGATGGTCGAGAGCCGGTGTGCGATCACAAGTGTCGTGCGACCTTCCATCAGGTGCTCAAGGGCGGACTGGATCGAGCGCTCCGACTCGGTGTCCAGAGCGGATGTGGCTTCGTCGAGAATCAGAATGGGGGCATCCTTCAGCAAGGCCCGTGCAATCGCAACCCGCTGCCGCTGTCCTCCGGAGAGCATCACCCCCCGGTCGCCGATCCAGGTTTCCAGCCCTTCCGGCAGACGCTCGCAGAACTCCATGACATGAGCTGCCCTGGCCGCGTCGATCACTGCCGCATCGCTGGCGCCGCGCATGCCACCGTAGGCGATGTTGTTGAAGATCGTATCGTTGAACAGCTTGACGTCCTGCCCGACCATGCTGATCTGCCGCCTCAACTCCTCCAGGCGATAGTTCCGGGCATCCATACCATCCACCAGCACGACGCCATCGGTGGGGTCGTAGAACCTCGGCAGCAGGCTCACCAGCGTCGTCTTGCCGCTGCCAGAGCGGCCCACGAAGGCTACCCGCTGACCCGGCTCTATCCGAAGCTGAATGTCCTTCAGAGCGTATCCCTTGTCGGGCTGATAGAGGAAGGACACCCCCCGGTACTCGACGCCTCCCTCAGCCCGCTCGACATTCCGGCTCCCGCCGTCGGTCTCGGATGGCTCGTCCAGGAGATCGAATATGCTTTTTCCCGCGGCGATACCCTGCTGCAGCGGCGCATTGATATTCGTCAGGCGCTTCAAGGGATCCATCAGCAGGAGCATCGCGGAGAGAAACGAGCTGAAGTCACCGACCGAGATTCCGGTCTCACCGCTGTCCAGCGTAGCCACGTAGATCACCGAGGACAGCCCTGCCGCTGCCAGCAGCTGGATGACCGGCGTGCTGCCACCCTTCGTGGCCGCCAGCTTCATGTGCAGGTACCGGTTCTTCTCGTTGACCGCCTCAAACTCGGACAGCTCGAATTCCTCGCCATTGAAAACCTTGACGACGCGATGCGCCTCCAGCACTTCCTCGGCCACCTGGGTGACGTCGCCCATGGAATTCTGAATACGTGCACTGTAACGGCGAAAGTAACGGCTTACGGTCCGAATGAGGATCGCCATCAACGGGCCGACCACGAGAATGAATAGCGTCAGCCGGGTATTGATCCAGAGCATCCATCCCAACAGACCGATGATGGTCAGCGTGTCCCGCACCAGGGTCGTGATCACCCGCGTGGCCGCCTGGGCCACCTGCTCGGTGTTGTAGGTCAGCTTGGACAGCAGGACGCCGGACGAGGTCTGATCATAGAAACTCGTCGGCAATTCCAGGAACTTCGCGAACAACTCGTGGCGCATGGTCTTGACCACTCGCCGGCCCACCCACTCCATGCAGAAGGATTCCATGAAGCTCGCCGCGCCACGGACCGCGAAGATGCCGAAAATGATGACCGGAAGCATTCGGATGAAATCCGGGTCCCGGTTCACAAAGCCGCGATCCAGCAGGGGCTTGATCATGGCCGCGAACCCGGTCTGGATGGCTGCGTACAGAACCATCCCGACGATGGCCGCGAGGAACATCGGCCAGTGCTGGAAGGAATAGCCGAGGAGCCGCCGGTAGACGGAGGCCGCCTCCGACTCCCCCGGCGGCTCACTCATTCCCGGGCGATCCAGGCGAATGTATGGTGGCGATGTTGATCTTGGTAAACCCCAGCCGGCCGGCCACGTCCATGGCCGTGACGACCGCCTGGTGTTCGGTGCGCGCGTCTGCACGTATCGTCACCGGCCGGGAGCGATCCTCGCCGGCCGCCTCCACAATGGCGCGCCGGAGGGTGTCTACCCGTCGGTTGATGACCTCCCGGCCATCCACGAAGAAGCCGCCGTCCGCCGTTACCGTAATGATGACGGGCGGCTGGGCGTCGCTGCGTTGCACCGCCTCGGCCTCCGGCAGGCGCAGCCGAATCTCGGTTTCCTTGAGAAAGCTCGTGGAGACCATGAAGAATACGAGCAGCAGCAGAACGACATCGATCAGCGACGTCAGGTTGACCTCCGGCTCTTCACGCGGACGGGTCTGGAGCTTCATGCCTCCTCCTCGTCCCCGGGCAGGCCGGCGTGCAGGGCCTCGACAAGCTTCATGGCCTCCTTTTCCATGTCCACGACCAGTTCATCGACGCGGCCGCGCAGGTATCGATACCCCATGAGGCTCGGAATCGCCACGCACAGGCCGGCGGCAGTCGTGATCAGGGCCTCGGAGATACCACCCGCAAGGACCGCCGGGTTGCCTACACCTTCTTCCGTGATCGCCGTGAAAACGCGCACCATGCCGATCACGGTGCCGAGGAGACCGAGCAAGGGGGTAATTGCCGCAATGGTTCCGAGTGAGTTCAGATAGCGTTCCAGCTCGTGGACGACGTGCCGGCCGGTATCCTCGATACTTTCCTTCATCATTTCCCGGCTGCGGTCGCGGTTCAGAAGCCCCGCGGCCAGCACCATGCCGAGAGGAGATGAACCGGCAAGGGCATGGACATGCTGCTGGTCCAGCTGCTTGTTCCGCGCCCAGCTCCAGACCCTTGCGGTCAGGTCTTTCGGCAGAACCCGGCTCTTCTGCAAGGTCCAGAGGCGCTCGATGATGATGGCGGCAGCAACCACCGAACAGAGAATGATGGGCAACATGACCCATCCACCGGCCTTGACGATCTCAAACATGTTTCCAGTTCCGGGGGTTAGTCCAGCCTATGCGGGCCGGCAGATGATACCTATTTATGACCCGCCTCCGGAAATCCCGGCTGCCACCGACCGGTGCCGCAGGAACGCCAGTAGCGGCAGGCATGAGCCCGCTCGGCGACAGCGAGGCGGGGCTCTTCGCTGGCCGGGAATTCGAAGGTCAGGGCTCCTTCGCGCCCGGTAGTCAGGGTTTTGGCACCGGTCGAACGCCAGCGGGCAGCCACGGCAGGGTCCGGGAATCCCCACCGGTTTCCCCGGGCTGCCGCAAAAATTGCCCAGCGGGCGCTGGCCGCCGTGACGAAGTCCTCTGACGATGATGTCCGGCTGCCGTGGTGGGCCACGACCACCAGGTCCACCGGAGCCCGCGCAACGTCGGCGGCCAGTCCGGCTTCGACGCGAACACCGATGTCACCGGGAAGGAGAATGCCCCCGCGGGCGTGGGAAACGTGCAGAACGCAAGAACTGTCATTGTCCGATACCGGGGTGCCCGCATCGGCGGGATGCCATACGGCGAAATCGACCCCGTCCCAGATCCATCGCTGGCCCCGGACGCAGGGCTTGCCCTCCTCTCCCGGCACGGCACCGAGTCTGAGCGCCTTACCGAACCTCCCGACCACCGTCGCCGCACCGCCGGCATGGTCCTTGTCCGGGTGACTGATCATCAAGGCATCGAGCGCACGGACGCCCGCCTGTTGCAGAGCAGGCAACACGGAGAACAGACCGGCGTCACCTCCAGGCCAGCCCGGCCCGGCGTCGTAGACCAGCGTGTGGCGATGGGTCTGTATGACAACGGCCAGCCCCTGGCCGACATCCAGGACGGTGGCTCTGAAAGCGCCTGCCGCCGGCGGCGCAGGCGAGGCGCAAAGCGCAAGGACCATGGCGCCCAGCGCCCCTGCCTTGCCGGCTCGCGGGGCGGGGGCCAGGCTGAGGCCCGCCGCGAGCACGCCGATGACGAGCACAACACCCGTCGGCCCCGGAACATCGAACGCCGGTGGCAAACCTCCGCCAAGACGTGCCAGCAGGCCGAAAACAACAGTGACACCCAGCCCGGCGGCGCCCCAAAGCCCGTCCGCAAGCTTCGGCAGCACCGGATAGACCAGGACCCCGGCCAGGGTCGCCGGCACGATAAACAGTGAAAACGCGGGCACTGCCAGCAGATTCGCCAGCGGCGCGAGCATGGAGATCCGTCCGAAAATCGCCGCGGTCGGAACGAGAAGGCCGGCCCAAAGACCGATCTGCAAACTCACTATCGTGCCGCCCCGCGGCCGTCCCGCGGCAACAGCGAGGAGGGCAGCGACCGCAACGAAAGACATCAGGAAACCCCGGTCCAGGATGGCCAGGGGATCAAGAATGAGAATAACGATGACGGCGGCGCCCAGAATGTCCCCGCCATGCGGGCGACGCCGCAGGAACCCCGCGAGGGTCCACGCGCCCAGCATGACCAGCGCGCGACGTGAAGGCACGGAGAAACCCGCCAGCCCCGCGTAGCCTGCGGCAGCCGCAAGGGCGATCAGGCGGGCACCGTCGTCGCGTGCGATCGCGCCGGTGAAACCGAACGCGCCCAGCATACGCCTGCCGACAAAAAAGCCCATGAGAGCCACGAGGCCCACGTGTAGTCCGGATATCGCCACCAGGTGCGCGGTTCCCGTGACCGAAAGCAGTTCCCAGTCCGCTGTCGACAGGTCGCCGCGGTAGCCCGTGGCGAGTGCCGGGAGAACGGCGGCGGCGAACGGCGGACCCGCCGCCGCCGCAATCGCCCCCGACAGCGCCGATCGCCATCGCTGAAGGCCACTCGCCTCTCCCAGTCTGCGGTTGCCGGGATCGGCACGCACGTAGCCGACCCGGCTGATGCCGTGGCGAAACAGATAGGCCTCGTAGTCCCAGGCACCGGGATTGAGGGTCCCGTGGGGCCGCCGCAGCACGGCTTTCAGACGCCAGCGCTCGCCCGCCCGCGGCGGACCAGACGAGGCCATGGAGTCTTGTCCTGCCGGCGTATGCAGATACCAGTTCAGGCGTATCCGCCGGGGCCGGCCCTTCGGCCCGGTTGCGGTCCCGTTCAACACGTAGCGACCGGGTCGTTCGACAACCGTGGCGAGCGTCAGCGTGATCCAGGCTTCCTGGATCCGCGGTCCGGTGCGCTGCTGGTCGACGACCTTTCTGCCCGCCTGCAGCGCACGCCCGAGACCGGCTGCCAGACCGGCAGCTGCCGGGGACCGGGCCGCAAAACCGGCTGAAGCCGTGACGGCGAGCATCGCGGTGCCGGCCGGCGGCAGCGACGGGAGGGAAACACCGATCCACGCCCCAGCGAGCATGCCGAGAGCCGCGGCCAGCGGCGGACGACTCCTGCCCAGGGGCACGCGCCTGATCAGGCCGGAAACCATCTCCGGACCATAGGCGGCCCGAGCCGCTACTTCAGGACAGCCAATCCGGTGATTTTGCGCCTAATTGGGTCTCAGGGCGCTGATGACAGGGCCGTTGCGGGCATCGGTGTCGCCGGTTCGAGGCGGCCGTCGGCCAGCGTGAGTATCCGGTCCATGCGCGCGGCCATGTCGGGATCGTGGGTGACCACGATGAGACTGGTACCCAGTTCCCGGTTGAGTTCCAGCATTAACTCAAACACGGTTGCGCCGGTCTTCCTGTCCAGGTTGCCGGTCGGCTCATCCGCCAACACGAGCGCTGGCTGGGTGATGAGCGCCCGGGCGACGGCCGCACGCTGACGCTCGCCGCCCGACAGCTCGCCGGGCTTATGGTCGAGGCGCGCACCCAGACCAACGCGCTCCAGCAAGCGCCGCGCCGCGGAAGCCGCATCATCCACCGCAAGGCGACGAACCAGGAGGGGCATGGCGACGTTTTCCAGCGCTGTGAACTCCGGCAGGAGATGATGGAACTGGTAGACGAACCCGATCGCGCGGTTGCGCAGACTCCCCCGCTCGGATTCGCTGAGCGAGGACAGTTCGCGCCCCCCGACCTCCACTGTGCCGGTGGTTGGCACATCCAGCCCGCCCAGTAGCTGTAACAGCGTTGTCTTGCCGGACCCGCTGGCGCCGATGATGGCCATGCGATCACCCCGCCGAACCTCGAGCTGAACCCCCGACAGGACCTCGAGACTGCTCTCGCCTTCCCGGAAGGTCTTCCTGAGGTCGGTACACTTCAGCACCACGTCCTTGTTTTCGATCACAGGTTCACTTCCTCTCGCCGCCGGCCAATGACATTAGGGGCGCCGGCACGGGCCGCCGCCTCGGGAATCGTGGTTGTTTCATCGGCCGCTATTCATGGCGCAGAGCCTCTGCCGGCTGAGTCCTGGCCGCCCGCCAGGCAGGATAGATCGTGGAGACCACCGACAACACCACGGCCGTGCCGCAGATCTTCAGCAGGTCGGCTGGCTGGACCTCCGCCGGGAGATCGCTCATGAAGTAGACGTCGGGGGCCAGGAACTGGGTATTGGCGATACGCTCCAGGCCATGCACAAGGGTCTCGATATTGGTTGCAATCAGAACGCCGAGCGCCAGCCCCCCGAGGGTTCCGAGGATGCCGATCAGACTGCCCTGGACAATAAACACCCGCATGATGGACGCCGGCGATGCGCCCATGGTTCGCAGGATGGCAATGTCCCCCTGCTTGCCCTTCACGACCATCACCAGGGTCGAGACGATGTTAAAGGCCGCTACGGCGACGACAAGCAGGAGAATCGTAAACATCATTCGCTTGGTCAGCTGAATCGAGCGGAAGAAATTGGCGTGCTGCCGGGTCCAGTCACTCACGTAGAACGGCCCGCCGAGCGACTGGGCGGCGTCGCGGATGATCTCCGGCGCGTCGAACAACTGCGTCACCGAGACCTTCAGTCCACTGACCCGATCTCCGAGACCGAACAATTTCGCCGCATCCTCCACATGCACGAAGGCGAAGCCCCGATCGAATTCGTACATGCCGGCCTCAAACAGACCCGTCACGGTAAATCGGCGCATTCTCGGCACCAGCCCCGCTGGCGTTACGACACCCTGGGAGATCGCCAGGACCGTCCGGTCGCCGACCTCAAGCTCCAGTTCCCGCGCCAGCGCGCTGCCGAGCACGATGCCGTATTCACCGGCCCGGAGCTGATCGAGGGAACCTTCGGTCATGTTGCTTGCCAGGCCAGACACCTTGCTCTCATCAGCCGGAACGACACCGCGCACCATGACACCGGAGCTTCGGGAAGCATGCAGCAACAGAGCCCTCGCCCTCGACGAAAGGTGCGGCCCCGCGGATCCGCGGATCCGCTTCTATGAGATCGCGGGCTGCCTGCCAATCCTCCATGCCGTTGTCGTAACCAATCAACGACGCGTGCGAGGTCATGCTCAGAATCCGCGTCCGCAGCTCCGACTCGAAACCGTTCATGACGGACAGCACGACGATGAGGACTGCCACGCCCAGCGCAACGCCAAGAATCGAGATGGAGGAAATAAAGGACACGAAGCGGTTCGACGTGCGCGCACGGATATAGCGCAGGCCGACCCGCCACTCCCAGGCGGTGCGATCCCGATTGCCGCCGGACTCCGCCACGGCCGGGTCACTCATAACGCAGTGCCTCCGCGGGATGGGTTGCCGCCGCCTGGAAGGACGGATAGAGGGTCGAGAGCACGCACAGGAGAAATGCGAGCAGGCCGATACCGGCAACCTGCCTGGGCCTGAGCTCGGACGGCAGACTGGATATGTAGTAAACGTCCGCGGGCATGAACTGGAAACCGAACAGTTGCTCGATCACGGGCACGATGGTCTCCACATTGACGGCGAGCAGCACCCCCAGGCCAATACCCAGCGCCGTACCGGCGACGCCGATCACCAGGCCCTGGATGAGAAAGACCTGCATGACGCCCCCCGGGGCGAGACCCAGGGTCCGCAGGATCGCGATTTCGGCGCGCTTGTCGGTGACCACCATCACGAGGGTCGCCACAATATTGAACGCGGCCACCGCCACGACCAGGAAGAGGATGATACTCATCATCGTCTTTTCGATCCGGACGGCGCGGAAATATGACGCGTTCTCCTGGGTCCAGTCCCGGGTCTCGTAATCGGCGGGCAGGCCCGCACGAAGCGATTCAGCCACGGCCGGCGCCGAAAACATGTCATCGAGTTCCAGCCGAACGCCGCTGACTTCGCCCGGCCAGCCTCGCGCAGCCGCTGCGTCCTCGAGGTGCACCAGGGCGAGCAAGCCGTCATGCTCTTCCATCCCCACTTCGAATACCCCGGCCACCTCGAAGCTGCGCAGCCTCGGGGTGAGGCGAATTCCGGCGCCCTGGCCCGCGGGTATCATCAGCGTAACGCCGTCGCCGGGCATGGCGCCGAGCCGGGCGGCCAGCAAACGGCCAAGAATAATCCGCTGCCCGCCCGGAGTAAGGTCTTCCAGCCGGCCCTGGCGAATAAACTCGGCGATCTGCGACACCTTGCCCTCCTCTTCCGGGAGCACACCGCGTACAAGAGCCGGGCGCAAAGACCCCTCCCGAGCCAGCATGCCCTGAATCTCGACATACGGAGCAGCCGCAAGCACCCGGGGGTCCTCCCGGGCCTCGTCGGCCACCGGCGGCCAATCGTCAAGGCGGTTGCCCGGCCCGGTGACAACGGCATGCGCAGTCATGCTCAAGAGCCGCTGGCGCAGTTCGTTTTCGAACCCGTTCATGACCGAGACGACCACGATCAGCGCCGCCACGCCCACCATGACACCCAGCAGTGACATCAGCGAGATGAACGAGACGAACTGGTTCTTGCGCCGGGCACGCAGGTAACGCAGGCCGATGAAGGCTTCAAGGGGTCGAAACATGGCGGGCCATTAAATCACAGGGAAGGCCAGGAACCGCCAGGTTCCTAGTCGAGATCCACCGAAACGGGTTCCGCCAGGACAATCTCCATGGGACTGACCCGGCAACGATAGGCGAGGACCTCAACCCCCGAGGCAACAGCTATTCGCAGCGCCCGGCCGTATTCGGGGTCGATGTCATCCGCGGGCCGGACGACATCGACATCGTCGCGCTGGACGCAGAAACACAAGACGGCGCGATGACCTGCCCGGACCAGCATGGCCAGGTCCCTTCGCGTGCCGGGCGGCCCGGGCACTGACCGCATCGGGAAACAGGGCAACCCCGTCCTCAACGGCCGCAGTGACGTTCTTGACCTCCAGATAGCAGGCCGGCCCCGGTCCCTCGTCGAGGAGAAAGTCCAGCCGGCTTTTCATCGCTTCCATGCGCACTTCCCGTTGGACCTTGCGGTAGCCCGCCAGTTCCGGGATCCGGTCCTGCGCGAGGGCCTCGGCCACAAGGGCGTTGGTCCGGCCGGTATGGATACCCACGACGGTGCCGCCCCGGGTTTCGACGAGTTCCCATGTGTGCGCGATACTTGCGGCTGGGTGAGTCGGAACGACTCAACCACACGCGGGCATCAGCATGGTCGCAGCCCAACATCGCGCCGGTATTGGGACAATGCGCCGTGATCTCGCGCCCGCCGTCCAGGATGACATCCGCAAGAAATCGCTTGTACCGGCGAACCAGGCGGCCAGTTTCCAAAGGCTCGGGAAATTTCATGGCGTGGACCCTACCGGGGAGTATCCCGGCGGGGCAACAGTCGGGGCCAGTACGCGCAAAACTGCCGAATGTGTCTCGTAGAAAAGGCCCGGCTTAATGTTATATTCGCTTGCGGCACAGCATGGAGCGCTGCTCAATGAGAACCCCCCTGATCGCTGCCGGCCTCATGATGATCCTGGCCGGACCCGTTTGCGCAGAAACACTGGATATCGTCCCCGCGACGGCCAACCCGCCCGGCAATCGCCCGGACCGCGGGATGACCATGGATCGGGTCGAGGCGAAGTTCGGAGCCCCCACGGCCCGCCGCCCTGCCGTGGGCGACCCGCCGATTTCACGCTGGGAATACCCCGGTTTCGTGGTGTTCTTCGAGAAGTCCAAGGTCATCCACGCGGTCGCCCGACCGGCGCGCAGCCCCAGCTGAGATCGAACGGGATATGGCAGCATATCCTCATTAAATCAATGATTCTATATCAACTATCTTATCTAGATAGTTAAGAGAGACCTGGGCCGTTTCCGAAGCGCACCAGGGAACCAGGTGTGCGTCACCGGGCCGCCTGCCCGTCGCTCCGGTGGGCCTGAATGATCTGCAGCAGTCCGGCCGCCGCCTCCGCATCGCACAGCGCCCGGTGATGACCTGTCAGGTCAATCCCGAACTCGCGGCAAAGCGAAGCCAGCGAATAGGAACGGCGACCCGGGAACAGCTTGCGCATCGTGGCGCAGGTGCAGAGCTTTGGCCTGCGGAAGACGCGGCCCAGCCGCGCAAATTCCTGCTGAACAAAGCCATAGTCGAAATTGACGTTGTGGGCGACGAAAATCGCATCGTCGAGGAAATCGGCAAACGTCTCGGCGACATCGGCAAAAACCGGAGCCGCCGCCACCATGGATTCCGAGATACCGGTAAGGCGGGTGATTCGGGACGGTATCCGGCGCTGGGGGTTCAGCAGAGTCTGGTAGCGACCGACAATCGCCCCGTCCCGTAGCTTTACCGCGCCGAGCTCGGTGATTCGATGATGCTCGCCGCGCCCCCCTGTGGTTTCGACGTCAACGATCGCATACGCCTGGCCCGGGTCGGGCCGCCAGCGCACGCGGACTACATCAGCAGCAAAGCCTGCGCTGCGGAGCTGCTCAAGCCGTCCGACCTGGTTACGCCTGAGTACATCACCGTCCGCCTTGATTTCGACGAACCGCGCCACACCGTTGTCTATCAGCAGCAGGTCCGGGAACCCATGGCGCATGCCCCGGTAGTCTCCGGCCATGGTCTTAAGCACTGCAGCGATCCACGTGCCCTCGGCATGCGTGACGAGCGCCCCGGGGGCCACCATCATGTTCGGGCTCCAGCGGAACAGCCCATTGGGCTTACCGTAGTGGGCGGAACAGGTCTTCAGGAGCTCCGCCCGGGCACGCCGCGAGTCACGAAAGATGTCGAGCATCCCGTCGATTTCCCGGCGACGCCGCGTGTAGAAATCACCGTCTTCGAGTTCCACCGGCAGCCGGTCGAACGGACATCGCGCTTGCGGCTTGCCGGTTCCATAGAGCAGCGGCCAGAAAGTCAGCCCGAACAGCGTCCGCCAGAGTCGATTCTCGGCGCGCCAGGCCTCCAGGCCCTGGCGTCGGAAGTGGTCCACTGCGCCGCGCTCCGCTGCCCCGGCCCATGCGTCGTCCAGGTCGATGACCTCAGCCTCTCTGAGGAGATCGGTCCCTCGCGTTGTTCGCTTGCGGCCAAACATGCGGTCCCGAAGATCACCTGCTATCACCAGATCATCCCCACTGGCCGGATCCGCCAGCCACTCGTCCAGGCACTTGCGGGCCTCGGCCTTGCGGCCAGCGGCGTGGAGCAACCGCACCTGGCGTTCCCGGCATTCGCTCCCGGTTCCCAGCTCATACGCCGCCAGCGCCTGGAGGGAATCGCCCGCCACCTCGCTGCGTCTTCCGAGAGCGCGCGCAAGACGGTCCCGCAGGCGGGCCGCCATGTCGTTGAGGGGTTCCGGCCAGCCTGACAGGTCCACCGGCAAACCGAGATCCGCAGATCTCAGGCGCTGGGCGAAGAAGAACGCATTACGGGCCTCCTCGGCATCGGCGAATCTCGGCTCAAACCCGTCACGCCCTGCCCTCGCACGGACCAGGCCCAGGTCTCGAAGCGCGAAACGGTTCAGTCCGCCCTTGGCGTCACCGAAATACAGGAACAGCAGGAACTGCACCCATGACGTTCGGCGCAGGGCGACCAGGCCCCGAAACGGAGCGCTCGTCAGCCAGGCGTCGGGCTCAACATGCGCCCTGGCCAGCTCGATCAGTTCGGCCTTGCGATGCCCGCGCGGGACGCCGGGGAGACAGGAGGACAGTGCGCAATACAACTCTCGCCGGGTCACGGCCCTCAGCACGTGTTCGAAGTCCGTCCCTGCCGGCGCGGCCAGCCAGCCCCCACGGCGGAGACTCCGGAGTGGCGCGGCCAGGTTTCCGAGCTCCGGGTAGTTCAGTTTGCCCGCCCGGAAGACTCTGCCCTTGCGATTGGCCAGGCGCACGTAGAGCCCCTGGGCGTCGGCGGGCAAGGCCCGGAACGCCTCGATCCGCCGATGGTCGTCGAAAGCCAGAATCCCCCGATACTCTCGAACCACGAAGGCCAACATCTCATCGAAGTGCTCCTGGTAGTAGCGGGCCGGCAGCGAGCGGCTTGCTGTCGCCCGCGGCGAATCGATCGCCGGACGCAGGGGCGGCATCTCGCAGCCCGGGAGCTCATATTGCGGAGGGTCTGCGGACATGACGCTGTCGCCTCGCGTGACTTCTTTTATTCATGGAGCGGGCACTAGCCCGAGCCATCGTCTCGTGCACGCCGAGATGACAACCAGGGGCCGGCGCGGGGTTTTCTCTCCCGGTCAGATTGCCGATCCAGGTGGCTCGCCCGGTGAGCCTCGCTCCGTCAGCAGCCGGCAGGAACAGAGAATCCCGTGCAACCTGGCGGGAACGTCGTTCGAATATGGGATAATACGCGGCTGCTTTTGAGGGGTTTGGGCCAACGTGACTGCCGAGAAAACCGATCTGCCGATCCAGCAATTGGCACGCCGCCTGGGCCAGACCCACGGCGCGGGGCTGGCCCTTGCCCTGGCGGAGACCGCGGCAAAGCACAATGGCCCGGTCATCGTGGTGGCGGCCAGCCCGACGGAAGCCGACCAGATTGCGGCGGACCTTGGCTTCTTTGCGTCCGGCGAGCTCGACGTGCTGCCCTTCCCCGATGCCGAGACCCTGCCCTATGACGCGTTCTCCCCGCACCCGGAAATCACGTCGCGGCGCCTCGAGACCCTCTATCGGCTCACCGATCTCGAACGCGGTCTCGTGGTCGCGCCCATCGCATCGCTTGCCGCCGCCCTCCCGCCGCCGGCCTGGCTTACCGGCAGCAGTCTCATCGTTCGACGCGGTGACCGGATCAAGCGGGAACAGCTTCGCGAACGACTGACGGCCGCGGGATACGTCCATGTCCCGCAGGTGACCGAGCACGGTGAATTCGCCCTGCGCGGATCGCTCATCGATATCTACCCGATGGGTAGCGGCCGACCCTATCGGCTGGACCTGTTCGATGACGAAATCGAAAGCCTTCGGGTATTCAATCCGGATACCCAGCGCTCGGGAGACAGCCTCGACGCCATCCGCCTGTTGCCGGCTCGGGAGTTTCCGTTCGATGACGCCGCGATTCGCGACTTTCGTCGCCGCTTCAGGACTACCTTTCCGGGCGATCTGAATCGCATGACGGTCTACCGGGATGTCACAGAGGGAATCGCACCGGGGGGCATCGAAGCCTATCTGCCGCTGTTCTTTGAATCCACTGCCACGTTCTTCGACTATGTCAGTCCCGGCGCCCTTCTGTGCTTTCTTGACGACCCCGAACCGCTGGTGGACGCCGTCTGGAACAGCGCCATCGAGCGCCATGAGCAGCTCGCCCATGACATCGAGCGGCCGATCCTGGAGCCGGGCAGGCTGTTCCTGGACCCGGCCGGCTTTGCCGATGCCACCGCAGGCTACGCCAGGCTCCAGGTGGATCGATTCAAGGTTCCGGACGGGATGCCCGGGGAGAATTTCGGAGCCACTCAGCTCCCACCCGTGCGCATGGACTCCCGAAGCGACCATCCCCAACAGGCGCTCGAGGCGTTCCTGGACTCCTTCGATGGCCGGGCCTTGTTCACGGCCGAATCGGCAGGCCGGCGGGAGTTGCTGAGGGATCTGCTGGGCTCGTCAGGCCGTACACCTTCTCCGGTAGCGGGCTGGACCGATTTCGTCGCGGGAGAGCATCGCCTCGGCTTGTGCGTCGCCCCGATGGAAGACGGGTTCGTCGTGCACCATCGCGGACTTGCGGTGATCCCGGAAAATGCCCTGCTTGGGGACCGGCCACGGCAGGCGCGCCGGCGCAGGCGGGCGGAACGGGACCCGGATACCCTGATCCGGGCGCTGACGGACCTGAGCCTCGGTGCCGCTGTTGTACACCAGGAACATGGCGTGGGCCGCTATCTCGGCCTCTGCACGCTGGCGGCAGGCGGCCAGGAAGGTGAGTTCCTGACGCTGGAGTACGCGGGCGGGGACAAGCTCTATGTTCCGGTTCAGTCCCTGGATCTGATCAGCCGCTACACCGGAGCTTCACCCGAATCCGCACCGCTGCACCGACTCGGATCGGACCAGTGGACACGGGCGCGCAAGCGGGCCGCGGCGCGGGTGCGTGACGTGGCGGCCGAGTTGCTTGATGTCCATGCCCGGCGGGCGGCGAGGCCGGGACATTCCTTTGCTCTCGAGCCGAGGGAGTATGCGGCTTTCAGCGAGGCCTTCCCTTTCGAAGAAACTGCCGATCAGCGTTCGGCGATCGCCGCCGTCGTGGGCGACATGACCCAGGGGCGTCCGATGGACCGGGTCGTATGCGGTGACGTGGGTTTCGGCAAGACCGAGGTCGCCATGCGGGCCGCGTTCGTGGCGGCCAACTCCGGGAAACAGGTCGCTGTTCTCGTCCCGACGACCCTGCTGGCCCAGCAGCATTTTCAGAATTTCGGGGATCGCTTCGCTGACTGGCCGATCCGTGTCGAGCTCCTGTCGCGATTTCGATCGAAAAAGGAAGTCGACCGGGTTCTCGACGGGCTCGTCAGGGGCACGGTGGATGTGGTGATCGGTACCCACAAGCTGCTTCAGCGAGACATTCGATTCAAGGACCTGGGCCTGCTCATTGTGGATGAGGAGCATCGCTTCGGCGTTCGAGACAAGGAGCGGCTCAAGGCGCTTCGGGCGGAAGTGGACATGTTGACGCTGACAGCGACGCCCATCCCCAGGACGCTCAACATGGCGATGGGCGGACTGCGGGACCTGTCCCTGATCACGACGCCTCCCGAGGAGCGCCTGGCGGTAAAGACCTTCGTAACCGAATGGAACAGCGGTCTGCTACGGGAGGCCTGCCTGCGGGAGATCCGCCGCGGCGGCCAGGTCTATTTCCTGCACAACAAGGTCGAAACCATTGAGCGCGCGGCGGCCAGCCTGGAGGAACTCGTCCCCGAGGCCAGGGTACGAATCGCCCATGGGCAGATGCGCGAGCGTGACCTCGAACAGATCATGCTGGATTTCTATCATCGAAGATTCAACGTGTTGGTCTGCACGACGATTATCGAGAGTGGCATCGACGTTCCGACTGCCAACACGATCATTATCAACCGGGCCGACAAGCTGGGCCTGGCCCAGCTCCACCAGCTGCGCGGCCGGGTCGGGCGTTCCCATCACAGGGCTTATGCCTACCTCGTTACGCCCCCCGCCCAGGCGATGACACCGGACGCCGTCAAGCGGCTGGAAGCCATTGAATCCCTGGAGGACCTCGGTGCGGGTTTCATGCTTGCCACGCACGACCTGGAAATCCGCGGCGCCGGCGAACTGCTCGGACAGGAACAGAGCGGACAGATTCAGGAAATCGGATTCTCACTCTACATGGACATGTTGCAGCGGGCCGTGGATGCCCTGCGTTCAGGACGCGAACCTTCGCTGGAGGCGCCGTTTCATCCGGGGGTCGAGGTCGAAATGGGTACGGCAGCCCTGCTCCCCGAAGACTACGTTCCCGACGTCCACACGCGCCTGGTTCTCTACAAACGCATCGCGGCGGCAGAAGACCCGGAGACGCTCAGGGAGCTTCAGGTGGAGCTCATCGACCGTTTCGGTCTGCTCCCACCGCCGGCCAAGCAATTGTTCCTCGTCAGCGAGATCCGGCAGAAAGGCGCGCCAGTTGGGCATCCAGCGCCTGGACGCCCACCCGGGCGGTGGCCGGGTCCAGTTCGGGACGGAAACGCCCGTGGAACCGGCGGCCCTGATCCGGCTGATCCAGGGCGAACCCAGGCGCTTTCGGCTCGATGGCCAGACCCGACTGCGTTTCTCCGCGGAGCTGGAGTCCCAGGACGAACGCTACCGCTTCGTGCACAGGATGCTGGACCGTCTGGCCGAGGCCGCTTAAGGTAAGCGATTGTGAACGCTTTCAAAACCATTCTTGCCATCGCCGCACTAGCTGCGGCACTCCCGGCAACCGCCCAGGAACCCACGTCATATCGGGTTGAGCTGATCGTTTTCCAGCGCCTCAAGGATGTCGGTACTCCGGAGATTTCCATTGCTCCGGACGTATATTCCGACGAGCAGATTGATGCATCGGCACCGGATCCGCTCAGTGCCTCCGGCGAAACCCAGGGACTGGGCGAAGCGGTCGCGGCCAACATGCCCACATCACGAGCCGAGGTCATTACGCTGTCGGACACAGCCGCCAAGCTTGCGCGCTCGGCGGGCTACCGCGTCATACATCAGGCAGCCTGGATTCAGCCCGGTCTGGCGCGCAACGCCGCCGCTGCAGTCCCGGTTTCCGGCACGACCGTCAGCGGCGAGAGCCGTCTCTACCGGCAGCGCTATCTGCACCTGGGCCTGGATCTGCAGTTCGCCGATGAACAGAGGCTCACTGAGTGGCGTCGCATGCGGAGCAACGAGGTGCACTACTACGACCATCCGCTGTTCGGCGCCATCGCCGTGGTCGTCCCGGTAGGCAACGGGGGCTAACCGGCTCCGCTGTCCCGTGGAAAGTCCCGGAGGAGTACGGTATCCCGGCCGCTGGTCTTGGCCTCACCCAGCACCTCTTCAGCGAACTGCATAAGGTCGTCCCAGCGGGGGGCTCGATCCGGCGCCACCGTGACGACTGATCCGCTGACTGTCAGGTACTTACCGCGAGGCGCGCGCGGGTTGTGAATGCATAGTGCACGGACCCGCTCGGCAGCCCGTTCGCCGAGGGCATCGGCATCATGGATTTCCGTCGCCGACATCAGTCCGGCAAATCGCTGGCCATCGATACGCGCGCAATAGTCGCTGGCACGTCGAAAGCAGCCGCCGATGGCCCGGCCGACCATCTTCAGACAGGCGTCGCCCGCCTGTTCGCCGAACGTCTCGTTGTAGGCGGTGAAAAAATCCAGGTCAAAAAGCGAAAGCACCAGGCGTCGCTCTTCGCGGGCAGCGATCGCCCACTCCCTCCGCAGGGCTGCTTCGAAGAAACGCCGGTTCTTCAGGCCGGTCAGACGGTCATCCGGATCCAGAGCCTCGATTTCCGCCTGCGCCGTATCCAGCTGGTTCTCCAGTGCGACCAGCGATGTGGTGTCCTGGACCCGCAAGAGCCAGGCCTTCAGCCCGTGACCCTCCCATGGCGTCAGATCAACGACCCCATGGAGATCCTTGCCCTGCTCGTCCCTCCGAAACGTTCCTGAAAAAAACCGCCGCTCGCGCAGCGCTGTCATGAATGCGTGGTCGTCCGTGTAGGCGCCGAGCACTTCCCGTATGGGTGCCTTGTCTTCGCTTTGCTCATCCAGACCGAAGAGCCGCCGGAAAGCCCGATTCGCATACAGGACGGTCCAATGACCTTCTTCGTCGGCAAGCAGGGCCAGGCCTTCGCCTGACACTTCCAGCAGATCCCGTTCCAAAGCCAGGTCAGAGTCCATTCGTTCAATCAACGGCCGCTCCCTGCGCCATGAGCACCAAGTGTTCGAGCAGCCGCTTTACCGACGCCATGCCGGCATCCAGGTGCTCCGCCAGTTCCCCGTGGATGTCTGCCGACTGTCCCGCAGCGAAGTTGACCACAACCGCCAGACAGGCGTATTCGAGGCCCGCCTCCCGTGCAAGGGCCGCTTCGGGCATGCCGGTCATACCCACGAGATCGCAGCCGTCGTCCGAGAGCCGGCAAATCTCGGCGGCAGTCTCGAGCCGGGGCCCCTGGGTCGCGCCATAGGTCCCGCCATCAATCAGCTCCAGGTCCGCCAGACGGCCGGCCTCGAGAAGCAGCCGCCGGACGCCCGTCGAGTAGGGCTCTGAGAAGTCCACATGTTCGACCTCTCCCGAGGCACCATCATAAAACGTGTGTTCCCGGCCCCAGGTGTAGTCGATGATCTGGTCAGGAACGACGAGAGTACGCGGACCGCGATCCGGCCCGATACCGCCAACGGCATTGACTGCGACGATCCGCCCGGCACCCAGCTTTTCAAGAGCCCAGATATTCGCCCGGTAGTTGATTGCATGGGGCGGGATCGTGTGGCCCGCGCCGTGGCGGGGAAGAAACAGGGCGCGGCCGGTTCCAATCTGACCCAGCAGAACAGGTGCGGAAGGCTCGCCATAGGGTGTGGCGACAACCCGCCGATCAAGTACCTCGAGATCACGCAGCTGGCTCAGGCCCGTTCCGCCAATCACCGCGATATCGGTTGCCGTCGTCTTTCGTCCGCCAGCGCGTAAATGGCGGGCAGCCCCCGGAAGTACTCCCGGTAGTCCATGCCGCAGCCAAAGACGTATCGGTCTTCGACGTCGAGACCGACGAAGTCCGCGGTGACGTCTGCCCGACAGCGATCATGGCGTTTGCGGGCCAGCACGGCCGTTCGCACGGACGCGGCTCCGAGTTCGCGGCACAGGGACACGATTGCCGCCTGCGTTACCCCCTCGTCGAGGATGTCGTCGATCACCAGGACGTGGCGCCCGCCGAGTTCGATCCTGGGGCGGACCAGCCAGGCGATCTCGCCACCGGTAGTGGCGCCCCGATACCGGGTCGGATGGAGATAATCGACTGCATAGGGAAAATCCATCCGCGACATGAGCCACGCCGCGGGAACCAGGCCTCCGGTCATGACGACCATGAGCACGGGGTTCAGGCCACCCATGGCCGCCGTGATCTCAGCAGCCATTCCGTCAACGGCCGCCCTAACCACCTCCTGGCCCGCGACCAGGTCGGCCCTGTCCCGTTGGGCCTGGATTTCCGCAATCGTCCCGCTCACACCACCTCCCGTGGCCGCGCCCCCGCAAATTGCCTTTTCGAGCCCGGAATTGCAACTGACACGCGGACTTGCGTGTGCCGCTGATCGGCTGATGACCGCGGACTAACCCTGCAGCACCAGCGCCGGCGCCCCGGTGGCTGCCTCGATTTCCGCGCTGGCCAAACGCCATTCCGCGGAGGCGCGGAGTTCATCTGGCACTGCGCCGCGCCGCCCATGCAGCCCGGCGAGGCGAAGCTGACTCGCGGGCTCGGCCCAGGAACCCAGGTCGTCGACAACGCCGACCGCACCCGTGCGATCGTTGCACACGAGAATCATGTCGCAGCCCGCTTCCAGAGCTGCGCGCGCGCGGTCAGGGACGGACCCGGCGACCGCGGCCCCCTCCATTGACAGATCATCGGAGAAAGTCGCACCCCGAAAACCCAGACGACCCCGCAGCTCTTCCTCGACCCACCAGCGGGAGAACCCCGCGGGATGCGGATCCAGTGCCGAATAGATCACATGGGCCAGCATGACGCCGGCCAGCACCCCGTGTCCCAGCCGTTCATAGGGCAGCATATCGTCCATGATGTCGGGATAGGCACGACGATCCTCCGGCATGGCAACGTGGGAATCCAGGGTTACGGCGCCATGACCGGGGAAATGCTTTCCGACCGGCAGCATCCCCGCCCGCCGCATGCCCGCAGCATAGCGCCCGGCGAGGCGCGCTACAGTCTCGGGATGGGAATGAAACGCCCGGTCTCCGATGACCTTGCTGACGCCGTAGTCCAAGTCCAGCACGGGGGCGAAACTCAGGTCGATGCCGACGTCCCTGAGCTCCGCTGCCATGAGCCAGCCCGCCTGCTCTGCCAGGGCTTCACCGGATGCGGAGTCCAGATCGAACTGGCGGCCGATCAGGTGCGCCGCCGGGAGCCGCGTGAACGGCTCACGAAAACGCTGCACTCGCCCACCCTCCTGGTCGACGGCCACGAGCAGGGGTGGGTGGCGAACGCCGTGGATATCCTTTACGAGAGCCGCCAGTTGCTCCGGGTTCTCGAAGTTGCGACTAAAAAGGATCACGCCCCCGACAAGAGGGTGGCCCAGGAGCTCACGATCTTCGCTGGTCAGCTCGAGCGCCCTCGACGTCCAGCATCAACGGTCCCAGAGTCACAGGCTGCCCTCCTTGATATCGACGATGGTTCCGGCCGCAACGCAATCGAACAATTCAATGACGTCGTCGTTGCGCATGCGAATACAGCCGTGAGATGCCGGCAGGCCCACCGGTTCGGCGTCCGGTGTACCGTGGATATAGATATAGCGCCGCATCGAATCGACCTCGCCCAGCCGGTTGCGTCCCGGCTCGCATCCCGACAACCAGAGAATGCGGCTCAGGATCCAGTCACGGTGTGGTTCCCTCGCAGCAAGATCCCCGCTCCAGACTTCGCCCGTCGGCCGGCGTCCGACGAGCACCGCACCCCTTGGCAGGCCATCGCCGATGCGGGCCCGGATAACATGGCGTCCCCGCGGAGTCTGCTCGCTACCCTGCAGTTCCCCTGCGCCCCGGGCGGCCGTCGAAACCGGCCAGCCGCGATCCGAGCCCGTGGAGTCCACGAGGATCAGCTGCTGATCCGTCAGGCTGACGATGATGCGGGGCCTAGTCGGTTCCGTCATCTGGACTCCAGCTCGCGTTCCGGCTTGATTCTCTGTACTCGGGCCAGCTGGCATACGGTGCATCCACGAGACACACATTGTAATAGCGGGCGTTCTCCGTCACTTCCTCGCCCAGCCACGGCGGGCGCACGAATGACTCCAGCTCATCTTCGAGCTCGATCTCCGCAACGATCAGACCGGCATTATCGCCCTTCGAATTCGTCAATCTCCCAGCGATGGCCTTCGTGGTGAACGTAATGGCGCGTCTTGGCGAGCACCTGCTTGCCGGCCAGTTCGGCCAGCATGACCTCCGCATCGACAACCGGAACCGGATACTCGAACTCCAGGCGTCGTGCGCCCAGCGTGCGACCCTTGATATTCAGTCGCGCCTCGTGCCCGGCGATCCGCACCCGCACGGAGGCACCGTCGTCCCCGGCGAGATAGCCTTGCACCATCTTCTGGCTGGATTGCACCGCCCCACGCCACTGGTTCGACGTCGAGGAGAAACTTCCGCTCGATTTCAACACCCATGGCTAGGCAGGCTCCAGCAGGGCAATGGACTCCAGGTGACCGGTGTGCGGAAACATATCCATGAGGCCGGCCGCGGCCAGACGATAGCCGAAGTGTCGCACCAGTGCGCCAGCATCGCTTGCGAGGGTTTCCGGATTGCAGGAGACGTAGACGATTCGTTCCGGGCGCAGGGCCGCGACCTGCTCCAGTATGCGGCGCGCACCGGCCCGAGGCGGGTCCAGCAGTACCGACTCGTAGCTGGCCGCCGCCCAGGGCGCGCCGGCGCAGGACTCGAACAGGTCGGCGGCAAAAAACTCCACCTGGCCCTCAAGGCCGTTGCGTACGGCATTTGAGCGGGCCCGCTCTACGAGCCCCGGGTCACCTTCCACGGCCGTCACCCGGGCTCCGCAACGGGCCAGGGGAAGAGTGAAATTGCCCAGGCCCGAGAACAGCTCCAGAATCCTGGCCCCAGGAGTAGGCGTCAGCAGTGCAAGCGCATGACCCACCATGCGTTCATTGAGCGGTCCGTTCACCTGAAGGAAGTCGCCGGGTTCGAAGCGAATCTCCACGTCGTAGGCTGGCAGCCGGTATCCGAGCTGCCGGCTCGATTCGTCGAGCGGCCGCACCGTATCAGGACCGCCCGTCTGGAGATAGATATCGAAATCGTAGCGCGCGCCGAACTGAGCCATTTTCAGAAGATCGTCCGGTACCGGCGGATCCAGCACGCGAAAAATCAGGGCGGTCACGTCGTCACCGGCGGCGACTTCAACCTGCGGAATCCGGGCGCTCACGGAGAGCGTGCCGATCAGCTCCGAGAGCGCATCAAGACGGTGGCCCGCCTCGGGGATGAGGACCTCGCACGAGAGCATGTCCGCGAGATACGGGGCATTGCGTTCCCGAAAACCCACCAGCACCCGGCCCTTCTTCGGAACGTCGCGCACACCCAGCCGAGCGCGACGACGATAGCCCCAGGGTTCGGCGGCCAAGGGCTTCAGCACACGCTCAGGCACGACACCGCCTTCGGCCTCCAGCGTCTCCAGGAGCCGCTCGGACTTCAGGCGTATCTGGGCATCGGGAGCGAGATGCTGCAGGGTGCAGGCCCCGCAGAGACCGAAGTACGTACAACGGGGCGCTACGCGTTCCCTCGATGGCTCGAGCACCCGTTCAACGTATGCGTAGTCGGCCCCTCCCCGGCTCCGGGTCCGGACCACCGAGACCCGCTCCCCCGGAAGCGCGGCATCTACACGAACGGGCCGGTCCTCGTAGGTCCCCGTCCCTCGCGCCTCCTCGTCCAGCCCGTCGATCACCAGTTCGACTGGCGCGGGATCCGGCCGTTTCCGCCGCCGGCTCACTCGTCCGGGTTCCAGGCAGCAAGATAGTCCTGGATATGGTCCCGCCCGTCCCGGGCAAGAGACTCCCGAACCAGTGCCACTTCCTCGGCATACCCGTGCTCGTTCAGCTGGCCCCTCATACGCTGGAAACCCAGGAACACCAGGTAGGTGTTGATGACGTCGGTCTCACAATAGTTTCGAATCCGATCCAGATGCCCGTCGAGCCACTGCTGCCAGACCTGGTCACCGCTCATGCCGAGCTTGCCGGGGAAACCGAGCATGACGGCGATCTCATCAAGCGGCGCTCGCGCCCTGGCCTGATAGCCTGACAGAACGTCCATCAGGTCCAGATGGCGCCAGTGAAACCGGTTCAGGTAGTTGTTCCAGCGGAACGATTGCTCAGCGTCCCCGGTCTCCCAGTAGCGGGAGGCGTCGATGCCGTGACGCAGCGCCCGGTAGTGAAGCACCGGCAGATCGAAACCCGATCCGTTCCATGACACCAGGTCAGGCGAAAAGCGTTCGACACCGTCGAAGAAGCGCCGGACCAGCTCCGCTTCGTCGGCCTCCGGATCGCCAAGGGACCAGACCTTCCAACCGTCCCTCGACCGCAGAACCACTGAAATCGCCACGACCCGATGCTGATGCAACGCGAGAAACTCGGTGCCCGTCTGCTGACGGCGGCGGGCCAGCATGATCTGGCCGACGGAGGCATCATCCAAATCGCCCAGCCCGAGGTACTGGCGACCGAATTCGAGATCGGGCACGGTTTCAATATCGAAAACCATCGTATTCACGACGCTGATACCTTGAGCAGGACGGCGACGGCAACGATCAGGCCGGCCTCGTCCGTGAGCGTGACATGGGCATCGCCGATCCCCATGTCCCGGCGCAGCCGGTCACCGCGTTCGGACCACACGACCTCCGGCTTGCCCCAGGCATTGGCAGCCACACCGACGTCCCGGATCCACATGCCGTGGGCAAAGCCCGTGCCCATGGCCTTGACCACCGCTTCCTTGGCGGCGAACCGCATGGCGAGGTAGCGCACCTTCCGGCGCGTGCGCTCGTAGCCGACACGCTCTTGTGGGAGAAGCAGTCGATTGACAAAGCGTTCACCGAAGCGCCCCAGCGTTCCCTCGATCCGGTCAGTCCTCAGCAAGTCCGTACCGATGCCGAAGATCACCGCGACCGGACCTCTGCCATCAGGCGCCGCATTTCGATAACCGCCGTACTAAGCCCGTCGAATATCGCCCGGGCCACGATGGCATGGCCGATATTCAGCTCCCGGATGGGCTCGATGGCCGCCACCGGCTGGACGTTGTGATAGTGCAGGCCGTGGCCGGCGTGCACCCGCAGACCGATCGAGTGCGCGTAGTTGGCCGCATTCCGCACGCGCTCGAGCTCCGCCTGTTGATCGGCCTCGCCCACCGCATCCGCGTAGGCGCCAGTATGCAGTTCGACGATCGGCGCGCCCACGGCAACCGAGGCATCAAGCTGCTCGGCAACCGGGTCGACGAAAAGAGAGACCCGAATGCCGGAATTCGCCAGCCGCCTGCACGCATCGCTTAGCCGCCCGGTCTGACCCGCAACGTCAAGACCGCCTTCGGTCGTCAGTTCCTCGCGCCGCTCCGGCACAAGACAGCAATCCCTTGGACAGATTTCCATGGCGATGGCGAGCATTTCGTCCGTGACCGCCATTTCCAGATTCATGCGGGTCTGCAGAACATCCTTCATGGAGCGCAGATCACGATCCTGGATATGCCGACGGTCTTCGCGAAGATGCAAGGTAATGGAGTCCGCTCCAGCCTGCTCCGCCATCAGCGCGGCATAGACCGGATCGGGATAACGCGTGCCGCGAGCCTGGCGAATCGTCGCCACATGGTCGATGTTCACGCCGAGGGCGATGCTGCTGGTCATTCCGGATCCGCCATCTCGTTTCACCAGTCTCTATTGTGCCAGACCCTTCCTTCCCAGCGCGTTCAGGAGCGCCCGGGTGCGCAGCGGTCTCTCACCGAGCAGCGGCGCAAGGGCCGCGCGCAGCAGGCGACGCGCCGACTCCAGATCCTCGGAGCCGAGTTCGTCGCCACCCGCCAGGGCCAGCGCTGTTCTGCCGCGAACAGCACTGTCGGGTTCAGCGCCCACGGGTAACGGGACGAGGCCCTCGCCGGGAACGAAACGGTAGCTGGCTTCGGGATCCACCGGGCGGCCCGTGGTGGCCTCCTCGGAGAGATTCAGACCATAGCCGAGGCCGTCGAGCAGGCGCAGCTCGAACGCGCGCAGGCAGGAACTGTCCGGCTGGCCGTTCAGTATCGAAGCCAGCGCATCCGTGTAGGCGTGAAAAATCCCGGGATGCGGATCGTCCCGAGCCGTGAGCCGCAGAATCAATTCGTTCATGTAGTACAGGCCAAGCAGTCTCCGCCCGGTGGGGAACACCGGCGGCCCGACAGCCTCGGCATGGCGAAGCGTACGCAGCTCACCTCGGCCGCTCCACGCCACAGACAGCGGCCGGAAGGGCCCCAGCGCCACGCGCAGCGCCGATTTCGGCCGGCGTGCGCCTCTCGCAACCACACCGACACGCCCATAGCCCGGTGTGACCAGTTCGACAAGAGCGCGCTCGTGTCGCGGTAAGGCCGATGGTGGAGCGTCAACGCCGGTTCGTTCTCGACCCGCCCCGGCCGGCTCATGCTTCGAAGTAGCCGAACCGCTTCAGATCGGCCTCGCTATCGGCCCAGTTCTCGCGGACCTTGACCCACAGGCGAAGCATGACCTTCTTCCCGAAGCGGGACTCGAGGTCCCGGCGGGCAGCCGTTCCCACCGCCTTGAGCTCCGTGCCTCCCCGGCCGATGACAATGGCCTTCTGGCCCTTGCGTGCAACCCAGATGACGGCAGAGATATCCACCCCTTCCGGCTCGTCGGAGAAGGATTCGATCTCTACGGCCACCCCGTATGGCAGCTCCTGGCGCAATCGGTACATGAGCTTCTCCCGCACCGTCTCGGCAGCGTGAAAAGCCGGTCCACGATCTGTTCGCTGGTGCTCGGGGAAAAAAGCCGGGCCCTCGGGCACCTGGGATTTCAGGTGCTCGCGGAGTCGATCCAGGTCCCGGGCCCGCAGGGCCGATAGCGGAATCACTTCGACAAAGTCGTGACGTGCGGTGATGTCTTCGAGAAACGGCAGGAGACGCTCCCGGGGCACCACCTTGTCCACCTTGTTGACCAGCAGGGTCACCGGAACAGAAACGCGCTTGAGCATGCCCAGGACGTCCTGATCCTCATCGGTCCAGCGCAAGGCCTCGATCACGAACAACACCTGGTCCGCATCCGGCAACGCTCCTGCCGCCGTGCGGTTCAGCGCCCGGTTGAGGGCGTCCTTGCGAGACCGGTGCACGCCGGGCGTATCCACGAAGACCAGCTGAGCTTCGGCGTCGGTGTAGATACCCAGCGCCCGGTGTCGCGTCGTCTGGGGCTTGGGCGTCACGATGCTCACCTTTTCGCCGACCAGGCCATTGACCAGCGTGGACTTGCCAACGTTGGGCCGGCCCGCGACTGCGATCATGCCGCTGCGAAATCCCGGGGATTGTTCAGTCACGCAATTCCTCCAGCATGGATGTGGCGGCAGCCTGCTCGGCCTTGCGCCGGGACCGGCCTGCCGACCTCGTCTCTTCGCCGGTGTCCGGCAGGCGGCAGGCGACGGTGAATTCCTGCCGGTGCGCCTCACCGGTGATGTCGAGGATGACGTATTCCGGCAAGGCCCTGCCCTGCCCCTGCAACCACTCCTGCAGAGCGTGTCTTGGGGTCCTTGAGCTCATCCGCGCTGGGCAGTGCCCGAAGCCGCGTGGAATACAGGCGCAGGACCATATCCCGTGAAGCGCCGAACCCCGCATCGAGGTAGACGGCACCGATCAGCGCTTCGGTGGCGTCAGCCAGAATGGATTCTCGCCGGTGACCGCCCGTCTTCATCTCTCCCGGACCGAGCTGGATGTAGGGACCAATGCCCAGCTCCCGGGCGATTTCCGCCAGCGTCTGTTTCCGTACCAGGGAGGCCCGCAGGCGGCTCAGGTCACCCTCGTGGGCGTCAGGCCGCGCAAGATAGACCGCCTCGGCAATCACCAGCCCCAGCACAGCATCGCCGAGAAACTCCAGCCGCTCGTTGTGGGGGCCACTGGCACTGCGGTGGGTCAGGGCCGCCTCAAGCAGTTGCCCGTTCGTGAACTGGTGACCGGCTGCGCCGGCAGCCCACGTCCGGGCATCGCTCACCGAGCGATCTCTACGGCCTTGTTGAACTCGGCCACCAGCGACAGGTTGGCGATGTAGCTCGCCCGGCCCTCGTAGATGGCCTCAACCTTGTAGCCCTGGCTCAGCCGCGTGATTTCGACGTCCTTTGCGGCGATGCTGGAAACGTCGTCCACGTCAAAGCGCCGCGAGATGAGCTTGCGGATATCCTGGGGCGTCGGCGCCGTGCCGCTGAGTTCGCTCTGGGCGCTCTCGAGCGCCTTGCTGATTGCCATGTATTCGATATACACCGGGGCAAGACGAATTCCCGCAAGCACGAACATGCCCACGAAGGCCCCAACGATCAGCATCCCGATAAGGGTCATTCCCTGCTGTTTGCGATACATTCCGTTACTCCCTTCCCGATCCTAGCTTGTAACACGGACGGCCCCGAATCCTGAATGCCGCCGGTCCCAGTTACGTAATCCGGTCCCCGATGCGTCCCCAGGCCGGGCCGCCATTGCCCCAGTCCCAGTTCATCCAGATCGTGACGGCCTTGCCCACGAGATTGCCCTCGGGCACGAAACCCACGCCCGGGTAACGGCTGTCCCGGCTGTTGTCCCGATTATCCCCCATCAGGAAATAATGGCCCTCCGGTACGACAAACTCGCCTTCCTTGCCCATCCGCGCCGGCGTAAGCAGCACCTCATGGACGCCGTCGCCAAGACTCTCCGTTGCCAGCCGGGCGCCCGTCTTCCCGTCTCCTTCATAGGCCTCTCCGACTTCGAGATCGATGGCCTCGCCGTTGATCTCCAGGCGCTTGTTCCGGTACACGACCCGATCGCCCGGGAGGCCGACAACACGCTTGATGTAGTTGGTGCTGGGTTCCGAAGGAAGCCGGAACACAACGACATCGCCGCGATCCGGCTCGCCTGTCTCCACGAACTTGGTGCGCAGAACCGGCAGCCGCAACCCGTACGCATACTTGTTCACAAAGATGAAATCGCCCACCAGCAGCGTGGGGACCATGGAGCTGGACGGGATACGGAAGGGCTCGTACAAGAATGAACGGATCAGGAGTACGGCCAGAATGATCGGGAAAAACGACCGCGAGTACTCGACGATCAGTGGCTCGGAGCGAGCCTCTTCCTTGCCCGACGACGTTACCGAGCCCTCTCCCGCCCGCCGGCTGGCGGCCCGGCCGGTCTGTGCATAGATCAACCAGATCCCGCCGGTTACAGCCGCCGCGGCGACCAGAAGCACTTCAAAATCCAAAATTCGCCCCGTCCCGGAAAAAACGCTCCGGAGTATTGGTTATTTCTTCTCCACCTGCAACACCGCCAGAAAGGCCTCCTGTGGTATCTCCACGGAGCCCACTTGCTTCATCCGGCGCTTGCCCGCCTTCTGCTTTTCCAGCAGCTTGCGCTTGCGGCTCACATCACCGCCGTAGCACTTGGCCGTCACGTTCTTGCGCAGCGCCTTCACCGTGGTCCGGGCCATGATCTGGCCGCCGATGGCTGCCTGTATGGCCACATCGAACATCTGTCGGGGAATCAGCTCGCGCATACGCTCGACCAGGTCCTTGCCCCGCCGGTAGGCAGACTCCCGGTGGACGATGACCGACAGGGCATCCACGCGCTCGCCGTTGATGAGGATGTCCAGGCGGGTCAGCGGCGCTGCCTGGTATCGGCAGAACTCATAGTCAAAGGACGCGTAGCCCCTGCTGACAGATTTCAGCCGGTCGAAGAAATCCAGGACCACCTCGGACAACGGGAGTTCGTATTCCAGCGAAACCTGTCCGCCCAGATACTGCATCCGTTTTTGCACGCCGCGTTTTTCCACGCACAGTCCGATGACCGCGCCCACGTGGTTCTGCGGCACCAGGATGTTGGCCAGGATGATCGGCTCGCGAATCTCGTCCAGCTGTGAGGACTGGGGCAAACGCGCGGGATTATCCACATAGCTGACCGCACCGTCGGTCGTCAGCACCTCGTAAACAACGGTCGGCGCCGTCGTGATGAGTTCCAGCCCGTATTCCCGCTCGAGGCGCTCCTGGACGATTTCCATGTGAAGCATGCCCAGGAACCCGCAGCGGAATCCGAAACCCAGCGCCCCCGACGACTCCGGCTCGTAGTGCAATGCCGAATCGTTGAGCTTGAGTTTCTGCAGCGCCTCGCGAAACGTCTCGTAGTCGTCCGAACTTACCGGGAACAAGCCGGCGAAGACTCGCGGCTGGACCTCGCGGAACCCGGGCAAGGGTTCGCTGCAGGGGTTGGTCTCGAGAGTGAGGGTGTCGCCTACCGGGGCGCCGTCGATCTCCTTGATCCCTGCGACGAGAAATCCGACCTCGCCCGTTTCCAGTGACGTGGTGTCCGTCATCTTGGGGGTAAAGCGCCCGACCCGGTCAGCGGGATAGGACCGGCCCGTCGACATGACCCGCACCTTGTCGCGCTTGCCCAGGCGGCCGTTGACAATGCGAATAAGTGATACGACCCCGACGTAGTTATCGAACCATGAATCGATAATCAGCGCCTGAAGCGGCGCATCGGGATTGCCCTCGGGCTCGGGTATCCGCGATACCACGGCCTCCAGTACGTCTTCGACTCCCACGCCGGTCTTCGCGCTGGTTCGAACCGCATCGGTCGCGTCGATGCCGATGATTTCCTCGATCTCCGTACAGACCCGGTCCGCGTCTGCTGATGGCAGATCGATCTTGTTGATGACCGGCAGTACCTCGAGCCCCTGCTCGATGGCCGTATAGCAGTTGGCCACACTCTGGGCCTCGACCCCCTGGGCCGCGTCCACCACCAGCAGCGCACCCTCGCAGGCGGCGAGGGATCGGGAAACTTCATAGGAAAAGTCCACGTGTCCGGGCGTGTCGATCAGATTGAGCTGATAGATTTCTCCATCCTTCGCCTGATAGTTCAGGGACACGCTTTGCGCCTTGATCGTGATCCCCCGCTCCCGCTCCAGGTCCATAGAGTCGAGTACCTGCTCGGACATCTCCCGGTCCGCAAGGCCACCGCAGGTCTGGATGAACCGATCCGCCAGGGTCGATTTCCCGTGGTCGATATGGGCGATGATGGAGAAGTTGCGGATGCGCTTCATGATGCGTTTCCCTGAACAGGGCGTGGGGCCCTGCACCAGGCAGGTGGGAGAGAAGGCCGGCCGGCTGCGTGGGCGAAGCGGCCTAGTATACCCGTGACCGGGTTTCTAATGGCCCCCGAGGACACGATCGAGGCGGTCCGCGTCGAGATGAAAATGGCAGATCTCTTCTTCGTCAATCACCAGGACCGGCACGCGAAGGCCGTAGCGGCTGGCCAGCTCGGGATCACGGTCAACGTCGATGATTTCCGGCGCCAGCCCCCGTTCGCGCAGCCCGCCCACCATCTCGTCGCACAGGTGGCAGCCGGACCGACTGTAAACAGTTAGCCGCAAGACAATCCCCCAGGTGCACCGTCCGGATCCAGGCGGGCTACGACCTTCGGTTGCCACGCGGACGCTTGCTGTGCCGGACCCCCAAGCCGCCGAGCCAGGCCGATACCCAGTGCCAGCCCGGCGCCCGCGCCCATCAGTTCCGCTGCGTCCCCCTCCCCGGGGGCCAGGAATCTGCCCAGGAGTGCGCCGGCGAAAAGACACGCCAGCGGCAGGAGATAGGCGACCAGCGATGCCTTAAGAAGCACCGGTTCAGAGAGACCCAGAACCACCCGGTCTCCCGCAGCCAGCTCATGGCCGTTGGGGTCGACCTCCACTTCACGAAGGCGATCGCCAACGAGGCGTCCGAGGACCCCGCCGCCGCAACCCTGGCCCCTGGCGCAACGCTCGCAGTCGGCGACGGACCGGGGAGCAACCCAGGCGCGTCCGCTCTCGGATCTCAGCACCCTCGCGTGTTCCCTGATCACTGGCCCGTTCTCCCGCGGCTAGGGGCGGGGCGCCAGCGACTCGGCCATACGCCGAACCGTCTTGCGGGGAACCTCGCCGACCGCCGTGACCTGGACTTCACCATGACGCAAGCTATAGGCGTTGGCAGCGCCGAGTCTTGAGAAACCATCCATCGGCTCTTTCATGGCATCGAGGGGTTCGATGAAAATCGATACCGAGGCCAGCCCGTCCGAATAAACGAGCTGCGTCACCGGAACGGGAGAAGCCGGCAGCGGCCGCCGTTCGGCCATCGTCATTGCGAATCCGCCGGGAAGGTCACCGACGATCCAGTCGGGTTCCGCAAGCTGTTCGCTCTGGTCGGACTCCTGCTCGTACCAGGTGAAACTATCCAGGGAAAGGGATGGCTCCAGGCTGGAGTCCGGGATGCTGGGATCCAGGTTCAACTGGGTAAACTGGAATTCTTCGACGGCGCGGCCACCATTGTCACGCATCTGCACCTTCAACGGCATCGCCGTCTCTTTGTCCACCCAGAACCTGAAACCATATCGAAAAGAGTCCTTTGGCCTGACGATGACGATCACCACCGACCGTCCCAGTTTGCGTCCGTCACCGTCAAGGACAAAATCGTAATACCCCGCGGATGCGTCGTCGTAACGGGGCAGGCGTCCGGTGATCGCCCCGCCCTCGTCCGGCCCCCGGGACTCCACCAGCACGGACTGCTCGTCCGCGAATATGCAGGTGACTTTGCTGTCGCTCCGGATGATCTCGCGACCGGGTTCGTCCTCCGACCACAAGCGCTCGCTCAGCTTGCCGTTCTCCACCCGGTGGACGACGCGCATCGTTTCCATCTGCCCACCGGCACGATGGACGAAAGTGCCGTCATAGGAGAGGGTCTGGGCGGCAACGAACATGCGGTCCAGCCAGTCCCGGGCCTCCTGGGCGGCCGCCGGGACTGCCGTAATCAGCAGCAACAAGGCGGCGGCCATGCGGGCCCGCGGCGTCACTCCGGCGAGTCCTCCTGACGCTCGGGCTCGTCGTCGGCACCCCCCGAAGGCGACACCCTGTCCTCGGACATCACAATCCGGCTAAAGCCAGTCTGAACGCCAACCGGCGCGACCCGTTCGACGTGGCTGACGTAGTACGAAACGAGGCGGTCGGGGTTGCCTGCGGATCGGGCCAGGGCCCGGGGCTGCGCAAAGGCGGCCGCGGGAGCGGGGCCCGACGCGTCAGGGACCACGACGAGCTGCGGCTCGGCCGAACCTTCCCGATCCGGGGACTGGAGGCTGACGATGGCCAACCCGGCCACCGAGGCGGCCACGGCCAGCCCGCCGAGACGGCGAATCCAGTGACCCGACGCGGCCGCAGGCGCGGCTGTCGGAGACGGCATGGCCGGCACCTCTTCCAGCTCAGGACCCATGCCCTCGGCCACGCGGTCCACGAGGTCCAGGCTGCTCTGGTCGGGCAGATCGCCACGAATCACGTCCGTTATCAGGCAATACCTGATCGCGGTCGCCCGCAGCTCCGGATCCCGGGTCATCCGTCGAATGGCCAGATCCTCCTCATGAGCGGGCAGCTCTCCATCCAGGAAGGCAGATAGCTGTTCACAGGTCAGTGAGGGATCATTCGCGCTCATAAGCCGTCCTCAATCCAGCAGGGGTTTCAGCTGCCGGTCAATCGCCTCCCGAGCCCGGAAAATCCGGGATCGGACCGTGCCTACCGGGCACTCCATTGCCGTAGCAATCTCTTCATAGCTCATGCCTTCCACCTCGCGCAGCACGATCGCCGTGCGCAGGTCCTTGGGCAGTTCCTCGATCGCCCGATTCACCGTCTGCCGAATCTCTTCGGTCAGAACCATGTGTTCCGGCGTATCCGTATCCTTAAGACGCCCCTGCATTTCGTACTGCTCGGGGTCCTGCAAGTCCAGGTCGTAGTCCACGGGCCGACGCTTGGCGGCCACGAGGTAGTTCTTGGCGGTGTTGATCGCTATTCGGTACATCCACGTGTAGAACGCGCTTTCTCCGCGGAATCCCGGTAATGCCCGATAGGCTTTGAGGAAGGCTTCCTGCGCCACGTCCATCGCCTCCGACGGATCCCTGACATATCGCGTCACCAACTTAATGATCTTGTGCTGGTACCGGGCTACCAGGATGTCAAATGCTTTCCTGTCGCCCTGTTGCACCCGCTGGACCAGTACCCGATCGCTCGTCTCGTTGCCCATCCGGGCCGGTCCCTCCCACCTGGCGAGTCCGTTCGCCACCTCGATAGACCGACCGGTTGCCCGAAAGTTCGGTCCGCGATAGCGGCTAAGTGCTCGAATGGCCGTGGATTCTACCAACGATCACCGATGTCGGGGGAATCCAGCACAGACGAACCCTTAGCCGGCGGTGGGTCGCCGGCGCTAACGCATCCGCGGCAAACGACAGATCCAGCGTCCTGGCACCTATGCGCGGCCTGAGGCGAACACGAATGACGGAAGGTGAGACTCTTACGATTTTCCGGAGTTCCAGTTCGGCGACGCCCCCGTCCTTGAATTCCGCGATCCAGGAACCGTCAACGCGCAGCACCAGGGCACGAATCCCGCGGGGGAGCGGGCCGGTCAGCCAGAAAAGAAACTCGACGAGAAAAGACAGGGGCAACACGGCAAGGGCAAGCCGGCCTAGCACCGGGTGATGGTGCAGGCTGAGGGCTGCGGCCGCGAGGCCGTACCCGGCGAGCAGCCGGGCGAGGGTCGATCCGGAGCGGACCGGCTCAATCCTCAGCGGCGCCTCGAAGGGCCGCCACGACACTGGCCACCGGGCCTGGTGGTGGCTCGATTCGGCCGACGACCATTCCATACAGCTCCGGGTCCTGGCGATTCAGCAGTGCCCGAAACGCTTCCTGGTCCTCGGCCGTGGCACCCCGATAGCGTTCGTCGAGATAGCGGGTGAGCAAGACATCCAGCTCCCGCATACCCCGCCGGCAGCGCCAGCGCAGGCGCCCGAACTCGGCCGCGTCGGGCCCGGTCATGTTGGCAACACGCGGCAAATCGGCAAGCCCGGAAAACTGGCCGGCCGGGTCATTTTCTAGTGTTGCCGCTCAGCGAGAAGCTTCTTGGTCTCGGCGATGGCCTTGGCCGGATTCAGTCCCTTCGGACAGGTCCGGGTGCAATTCATGATGGTATGGCAGCGATACAGCCGGAACGGGTCCTCGAGATCGTCCAGCCGTTCGCCGGTGGCCTCATCGCGACTATCGACGATCCATCGATAGGCCGCCATGAGTACCGCGGGCCCAAGATAGCGGTCACCGTTCCACCAGTAACTTGGACAGCTCGTAGAGCAGCAGGCGCACAGGATGCAGGCCGAAGGCTCGTTGATCTTCTCTTGATCCTCCTTGGTCTGCAGGCGCTCCCGGTCCGGCGGCGCCGGGGTGCGGGTCTGCAGCCAGGGCTTGATCGATGCGTACTGGGCATAGAAGTTCGTGAGGTCGGGAACCAGGTCCTTGACCACGGGCATGTGCGGCAAAGGGTAGATCTTGACCTCGCCCTTCACCTCATCGATGGCCTTGGTACAGGCCAGCGTATTGGTCCCGTCGATGTTCATCGCACAGGAGCCGCAGATGCCCTCGCGGCATGACCGGCGGAAAGTCAAGCCGGGATCGATTTCGTTCTTGATCTTGATCAGCGCATCGAGAACCATGGGGCCGCACTGGTCCAGGTCAACTTCATACGAATCGAGACTCGGATTGCCGCCGCCGTCGGGATCGTAGCGGTAGACAACAAACCGCTTTGTGCGTTTCGCACCCTCCGATGCCGGCCAGGTCCTGCCCGGACGGATTCTCGAATTAGCGGGAAGTCTGAACTGCGCCATGCTTGCTCCTCATTGCCATCTGACAGATACGCTTGTCCAAAGCGCCTAGTAGACCCGCGCCTTCGGCGGAACGGCCTCGACTTCATCGGTCAGGGTATTCAGGTGCACCCCACGGTATCCGATCGTGACCTCGCCGCCGCGGTCATACCATGCAAGGGTGTGTTTCATCCAATTTTCGTCATCGCGGTCCGGATAGTCCTCGCGGGCATGGGCCCCGCGGCTCTCCTTGCGGTTTGCGGCGGATGAAATCGTGGTCATCGCCTGGCCAAGGAGGTTCTCCAGCTCGAGGGTCTCGATGAGGTCCGTGTTAAACACCAGCGACCGGTCGCTGACCTTGACGTCCTCGTAGGAGGCCACGACCTCCCGAATCTTGCCGATGCCCTCGTCCAGGACCTCCCCGGTCCGGAACACCGCTGCATGGTTCTGCATCGCCCGCTGCATGGCCATGCGAATCTCCGCCGTGCTCGTCCCTCCGTCCGCGTTGCGCACTCGATCCAGGCGCGAGAGCGCCTTCTCGGTAGCCTCAACAGGCAGCGCTTTCTGCTTCTTGCCTGCCTCGACGATCTCCGCGCAGTGATGGGCCGCGGCGCGTCCGAACACCACCAGGTCAAGCAGCGAGTTGGACCCGAGCCGGTTGGCACCATGCACCGAGACGCAGGCCGCCTCGCCGACGGCCATCAGCCCCGGAACGACCGTTTCCTCTCCGCCCGGATCCAGCGTCACGACCTCGCCGTGATAGTTCGCCGGAATCCCGCCCATGTTGTAGTGAACGGTGGGCAGGACCGGGATCGGGTCCCGGGTAACATCGACGCCGGAAAAGATTCGCGCGGTTTCCGCAATGCCGGGGAGACGCTCGTGAATAACCTCGGGGCCCAGGTGCTCCAGGTGAAGATGGATATGATCCTTCTCCCGTCCGACACCCCGTCCTTCACGTATTTCGATGGTCATGGAACGGCTCACGACATCGCGGGACGCGAGATCCTTGGCATTCGGCGCGTAGCGCTCCATGAACCGCTCGCCGTCGGAATTGGTGAGATAGCCGCCCTCGCCGCGTACGCCCTCAGTGATCAGGCAGCCGGCGCCATAAATACCGGTGGGATGAAACTGGACGAACTCCATGTCCTGCAGCGGGAGTCCGGCTCGCAACACCATGCCGTTGCCGTCGCCGGTACAGGTGTGGGCCGATGTACACGAGAAATAGGCGCGGCCGTAGCCGCCGGTGGCGAGGATAACCATCTGCGCCCGATAGCGGTGCAGGTTCCCGGTTTCCATGTCCAGCGCGATCACGCCGCGGCAGGCGCCGTCGTCGTCCATCAGCAGATCCAGGGCGAAGAACTCGATAAAGAATTCCGCGTCGTTTTTCAGGGACTGCTGATAGAGGGTATGCAACATGGCGTGGCCGGTGCGGTCGGCCGCAGCGCATGTACGCTGCGCCGTGCCTTCGCCGAAATGCGTGGTCATGCCGCCGAACGGCCGCTGATAGATTCTTCCTTCCTCTGTACGGGAGAACGGCACGCCGTAATGCTCCAGTTCGATGACGGCGTGCGGGGCCTCCTTGCACATGTACTCGATGGCGTCCTGATCGCCCAGCCAGTCCGACCCCTTGATGGTGTCGTACATATGCCAGCGCCAGTCGTCCTCACCCATGTTGCCGAGAGCGGCGCTGATGCCGCCCTGGGCCGCAACCGTGTGGCTGCGGGTCGGAAAAACCTTCGTGATGCAGGCCGTCTTGAGGCCGGCCTCCGCCAAGCCCATGGTGGCCCGCAGTCCGGCCCCGCCGGCGCCGACGACCACGACGTCGAAAGTGTGATCGATAATGTTGTAGGCGCTGCTCATGGATCAGCCTCCGAACGCGAGCTTGAGAACCGCAAAAATACCGACGCCGGCCACCAGGACATGAGCAAACTGGAGCCCAATGCGGCCCAGCATCCGAACGCTGCCCCGGGAATAGTCTTCGACAACGACTTCAGTGCCGAGCAGCGAGTGGTAGGCCGCGACCCCCAGGAGGATCACCATGAGAACGGCATTCAACGGTCGGCCCAGCCACCCGGAGACGTCGGCGCGGCTGGCGAGATCCAGGCTCAGCAGGGAGAACACGAACCAGATGCCCAGAAGCACCAGGGCAATGGCGGTAACACGCTGTGACCACCAATGGCTTGTTCCACCGCCCGACGATCCAAGTCCGAGCACGCGTCCGAGCGGGGTGCGAAGGCTCATGCCCCACCCCCTATCCGGACACCGAACCAGAACAGTACAGCCAGGACCGCCGCCGCAACGAGAACAAACTTTCCGGAGCGGTTGACCTGCTCGATCTCGAACCCGTGTCCGGTGTCCCAGATGAGATGCCGTATCCCGTTCAGAAAGTGGTAGAAGAAAGCCACGACCCAGGCGAACAGGAAGATCTGCACCGGCCAGGACGCCAGAAGAGCGACCGCGTCCGCGTAGGCCCCCGGGCCGCTGGCCAGAGCGGCCAGCCAGTAGACGAGAACCATCAGGCCCCCGGCCATGAAAACGCCGCTGATGCGGTGCGAAATCGAAAGGACCGACGTAATCTGCGGGCGGTAAACCTGCAGATGCGGTGAAAGCGGCCGATTGTCAGCAGCCATGCCCTCTGACCCTCCTTCGAGGCCAAGCCTTGTTCAGGTTTTCGTGAAAGCCGGTCGGGACGGCGTGTCCCGCCCGGCGCTGTTTCGCGCAATCAGAAGTCGATGCACCTGCCGTTCTTCTCCCAGTCACCGTAACGAGTGGGCTCCGGGCCCGGCCGGCCGCCGATCTCCTTTGGCCGCTGGGCCTCGGGGTTTTCGTCGGTGGCCGGATTGGACTCCGATCCATCGTTGACGGGGTCGGGTTGTTTCTTGGCTACGGGTTCGTCTTGCATAGCACCATAGTTTGCCAGAACCCCCCGTTGGATGCATTGTCCACATCCATGAGCGAGACGCTGGCGGGCCTCGAACTGACGAAACTCCTCGGCTGGATCACCCTGGTGGTGGTCGCCCTTTATCCCTTATTCGTCATCGCCCTGGGGATCCGGATCGTGACCAGCCAGCGCACATCCGGCAGCGCGCTGGCCTGGTTGTTCCTGCTGCTGCTGCTGCCCGTCGCCGGACCTGTTCTCTACCTGTGGTTCGGGGAGAATCGCATCGGCCGGAAACGCAAGGCCCAGGCAGACCGCAACCTCGAGGCCTATCGCGCGTGGCTGGCCCGAATACCGGGGGAGCTAAAGGCGGGCCCGGCGGATCTGAGTCCCGCCGTAGCCGGTTTTGCCCGCCTGGTGGAGGCCACGGTTTCCGTCCCCGTTCTGCCGGGTAACGAGCTGCAGCTGATCTCCTCCACAGGCGCGATGTTCGACGAAATCATCGCCGCCATTAACGAAGCCAAGCACTTCTGCTTCCTTGAGTATTACATCTGGTCCGAAGGGGGCCGGGCCGACGAGGTGGCTGTGGCCCTGATCGACGCCGCCCGGCGGGGCGTGGACTGCCGGGTCCTTGTCGATGCGGTTGGCAGTTCGAAATTCACAGGTAGCCGAACGGCCAATGAAATGAAACGAGCCGGTGTACGGGTTCGCGCCGTCCTTTCGGTCGGGCCGGTCCGGATGTGGTTTTCGCGCATGGATATCCGCAACCACCGCAAGCTCGTGGCCGTCGACAACACGATTGCTATCACCGGTAGCCTCAACATGGCGGATCCGTCACTCTTCAAGCAGGACGCCGGCGTTGGCGAATGGGTGGATGCCATCACCCGCATTCGAGGCCCGGTGGCTGGTCTGATGGCGGGTGTTTTCGCCTGGGACTGGTCGGTGGAGACGGGCCAGCCCATGGCTGATTTCAGACTCCGCGCAGAACGTCCGGGCTCCAGCTGCGTTCAGCTCATCCCGTCAGGTCCGGTGCCGGCAGGAGGCGCCATTCGAAAACCCGTTCTCGCGGGCATTTATGCCGCTCGGGAGGAGCTGATTCTGACGACACCCTACTTCGTCCCCGACGAGAGCCTCATCCTGGCATTGACCACGGCCGCCCAGCGCGGCGTGCGCACTCATCTTGTGGTCCCCAAAACCGTCGACTCGACCCTCGTGCGCCTCGCTGCCCGCCATTATCTGGACGACCTGCTCCAGGCGGGCGTCCATGTGCACCTGTTCGATGATGGCCTGCTACACACGAAGAGCGCGACCGTTGACGGCGTATCCGCGTTTTTCGGCAGCCTCAACCTGGATATGCGTAGCCTGTGGCTTAATTTCGAACTGTCCATGGCCGTGTATGATCCGCAGTTCACGAAGGCCCTGAGAGAGCTGCAGATGAGCTACATCGAGCGCAGTGAGCCGGTGGATGCAGCCGCCTATGGCAACAGAACACCTGTCTCCCGATTGGCCGAGGGCGTGGCCCGCCTGTTCAGCCCGATCCTGTGACCGCCCGACATATACGCTTTCAATCCCAAGGAGCCCCGACCCGATGACCGGCACCGTGAATCTGGAGTACCTGGCCATTGTTTCAGTCCAGGGTGAGGACGCCGCGGCCTTTCTGCAGTCCCAGTTGTCCGCGAATATCGAGACCCTTGATGCAGGCGTGGCGAGATTGACGAGCTGGAACTCGGCCGCGGGAAAGACCGTCGCGAGCCCCTGGGTTCTGAGAGATGAATCCGGGTCGTTTTATCTGATCTTGCCGGCGAGCCTGGCCGATGCCGTGGCGAAACGGCTGCGGCTCTTCGTCCTTCGGAGCCGGGTCCGTATCGACATCCCGGCCGACCTAGGGGTTTTCGGCCACTGGGGCTCCGACCTCCAGGCCGGCGGCGTAATGGCGGCGGCTGTCGTGGATGGCGAAAACCCGCGGCGGCTGATTGTCGCCAAAGCCCCGTCCGCCCGGGACCCGAACGCGACCGAGGCACCGGCCCGCTGGCGCGAGGCAGACCTTCGAGCCGGACTGCCCCAGGTCTACCCCGCCACCAGCGAGAAGCTCATCCCCCAGATGCTCAACCTCGACGTGCTCGGAGGTGTCAGTTTCGACAAGGGTTGCTACCCCGGGCAAGAGGTCATTGCGCGAGCCCGGTATCTCGGCCGGGTGAAGCGGCGGATGCAGCTGTTCTCCGGGCGTGGAGCAGAAATGCCGTCGCCGGGCGACCCGCTGGGCGATGTGCCGTCAAGCACCGTGGTGGATGCCTGCCCAACGGCCACGGGATGGCTGGCGCTGGTCGTGGTCGCCGGATCGCCGGAGGCCCTGCCCGCCGGAATCGAGGCGGTTCCGCTGCCCTACGCCTTGCCGGACTGACCGCCAGCCGGAGCCCGCTGTGCGGCGGGGATGGAGGCTCTAGGGCGCAGGCGTTAAGACCGGGGAAACGCGCCGATCCGTGCAATCAGGCTGAGGGATCCGCCTCCGGGCGCATATGCGGAAACAGCAGCACGTCGCGGATGGAGGGTGAGTCTGTCAGGAACATGGCGAGGCGATCCATGCCCACACCCAGGCCGCCGGTCGGGGGCATGCCGTACTCCAGGGCCCGGATGTAATCGGCGTCATAGAACATCGCTTCCTCGTCACCATCGCTTTTCCGGTCCACCTGGGCACGAAACCGGGCTGCTTGCTCCTCCGGGTCGTTGAGCTCAGAGAAACCATTGGCGATTTCCCGGCCGGCCAGGAACAATTCGAAACGGTCCGTGAGGAACTGGTCTCCCGTGCGGGCCCGGGCCAGCGGCGACACCTCTGCGGGAAAGCCGGTCACGAAGACCGGCTGTTCGAGATTCGGTTCGACGGTTTTTTCGAACACCTCCGCCAGCAGCTTGCCCGCACCCTCGCCGCCGACAAGATGGGCGCCCGCCGATTCCGCCAGGATGCGCAGGTAATCGGCATCACGGAGCTTCGACGGATCCGCGTCCGGAAGGGCCTCCGCCACCAGTTGCTCCATGCTGGCCCGGCGAAAGGCGGGCCGCAGGTCGTACTCCGTGCCCTGGAACTCCAAGCGGGCCTTGCCGAGCAGACCGCGCGCAAGGCAGCGTATCAGTTCCTCCGTGAGGTCCATCATTTCGTCGCAGTCGGCATAGGCCCGGTAAAGCTCCAGCATCGTGAATTCCGGATTGTGCCGGGTCGACAGTCCCTCGTTACGAAAATTGCGATTGATCTCGTAAACCCGCTCGAAGCCTCCGACTACCAGGCGTTTGAGGAACAGTTCCGGCGCGATCCTCAGGTACATGTCCAGGTCCAGGGCGTTATGGTGCGTGACGAACGGCCGCGCGTTCGCGCCACCGGGCAGCGTCTGCATCATCGGCGTCTCGACTTCAAGGAACCCGCGGCTGTCGAGATACTGCCGGGTCAGCGAGATCATGCGGCTGCGCTGACGGAATATTTCGCGGCTCTCATCACTCATGATGAGATCGAGATAACGCTGACGGTAGCGGGTCTCGGTGTCAGCGAGCCCGTGGTACTTCTCCGGCAACGGACGCAGCGACTTCGACAGCAAGCGTATCTCGGCGGCCCGGACGGTGAGTTCTCCCGTGCGGGTCTTGAACAACGTGCCCGTCGCCCCCACGACGTCGCCCACATCCCAGGTCTTGAAGCCCTGGTAGACGCCCTCCGGCAACGCATCACGCTCGAGGAACAGCTGAATACCGCCGCTGACGTCATTCAGACGCACGAAACTCGCCTTTCCCATAACGCGCTTGGCCATCATGCGCCCGCCTACCGACACGGTAATGCCACGCTCTTCGAGAACCTCGTTTTCCAGGCCACCGTAGGTACAGGTCAATTCCGCGGCCACGGCGGTCTTGCGGAAATCGTTCGGATACGCCTCCCCGGTCTCGCGCAACTTGTCGAGCTTCGCCCGCCGTTCGGCGATCAACCGGTTTTCGTCATGGTCCATGGGGCTTGTCCCTTGCGTGGTTCTAGAGACCCTGCTTAAGGCTGGCTTCGATAAAGGGGCCAAGATGGCCATCCAGAACGGACTGCGTATTGCCAATCTCTACACCGGTACGCAGATCCTTGATCCTCGACTGATCGAGCACATACGAACGGATCTGGCTGCCCCAGCCGATGTCGGCCTTGGTGTCTTCGACGGCCTGTGCCTGTTCGCGGCGTTCGGCCATTTCGCGCTCGTACAGGCGGGCCTTGAGCTGCTTCATGGCCGTCGCCTTGTTCTTGTGCTGGGAGCGGTCGTTCTGGCACTGGACCACGATCCCCGTGGGATTGTGGGTAATACGGACAGCGGACTCCGTCCGGTTGACGTGCTGCCCGCCCGCACCGCTGGCGCGATAGACGTCGATACGCAGATCCGCCGGGTTGATCTCAATGTCCACATTGTCGTCCACCTCGGGTGAGACGAACACCGCGGCGAAGGAGGTATGCCGCCGGTTTCCGGAATCGAACGGCGACTTCCTGACCAGTCGATGCACGCCGGTCTCAGTACGCAGCCACCCGTAGGCATAGTCACCTTCTACACGGATCGTCGCACTCTTGATTCCCGCAACATCGCCCGGCGATGCCTCGATCAGCTCCATGTTGAAACCCTGCGCCTCACCCCAGCGCAGATACATCCGCAAAAGCATTTCCGCCCAGTCCTGGGCTTCCGTCCCACCCGAGCCCGCCTGCACGTCAACGAATGCATTGGCTGCGTCCATTTCGCCGGAGAACATTCGGCGAAATTCCATTTTCTCCAGCTCGGCCTGGGCTCGAGCCAGGTCGGCCTCCACTTCGGCGAATGCGCCGACATCGTTCTCTGCAAAGGCCATTTCCATGAGCTCGGCCGAATCGGCGAGGGTCGAATCCAGCTGTGCCAGCCCGATGACTACGGCCTCCAGGCGCGCGCGCTCCCGGCCCAGGGTCTGGGCCCGGTCCGGGTCATTCCAGACATCCGGCAACTCGAGCTCGCGCTGAATCTCCTCCAGGCGTTCCTGCTTGGCAGCGTAGTCAAAGATACCCCCTCAGGGCATCGGCCCTGTCGCGCAGGTCGGCAACCTGCTGACGAATCTGGGTCATCTCCATGAAGTGGTCTCCGTTGCGGACAGTTCCCGCAGCCCGACAAAGCGCGGCAATTCTATCACGCTCCAGGCAGGCCCAAGGGCGTTCCCGGCCAGCCTGCGCAGCCTCAGACGGCCTCCAGGTGCTCCACCACGAGCTGTGCCGCACGAATCCCGCGATACTCATTCACGTCCAGCCGATAGACGGCACGTACCAGGGCGCCGGGCAAGGGGTGGCCCGGACCACCGAGGCCGAATCCGATGCCCTGGACAACCGCCCTGCCACCCTCGGGCTGGAGCAGGCACCGCAGGTGACGCTCCCCCACCACCCGCGCCTCACGCACTTTGAACAGGCCGTCGAACAAGGGCTCGGGAAAGCCCTGGCCCCACGGACCGGCCGCACGCAGCAGCTCCGCTGTTCGAAGATCCATCCGGTCGGCCGGCAGCTCCCCGTCGGTCACGATCTCTCCGGAGAGATCGGCGCCAGCGACCCTAGAGGTCACTGCAGCATCGAGCGCCCGCCGAAAATCCGGCAAGGACGCCGCGTTCAGGGTCAGGCCCGCGGCCATTGCGTGACCGCCGAAACGCTCGACGAGGCCTGGATGGCGCGCGTCCACATCAGCGAGAACATCCCGGATGTGGAGCCCGCGAACGGACCTTGCGGAGCCTTTCAACAGCCCTTCTCCGTCTGCTGCAAACGCCACGACGGGGCGATGGGTACGGTCCTTGACCCGCGACGCAACGAGGCCCACCACGCCCGCGTGCCAGTTTTTCTCATGGAGACAAAGGACGACCGGAAGATCGGCGCCGCCGATCCGGGAAACCAGCTGGTCCACCGAGTCGAGGGCTTCCTCCTGCATCCGTTTCTCGATGTCCTTGCGCTCGGCGTTAAGATCTGACAGTTCCGCTGCCAGGCGAGCGGCTGCGGCGACATCGTCCGCCAAAAGGCACTCGACGCCGACCGACATATCGTCCAGCCGACCGGCGGCATTCAAGCGCGGCCCGGCCGCGAAACCCAGGTCCGAGGCCACCGTCTGTTTCTGATTACGGCCTGCAGCCTGGAGCAGAGCCGAGATTCCGGGTGTGCCGCGGCCGGCTCGCAGCCGCTTCAGACCCTCGTCCACGAGGATCCGGTTGTTGCCGTCCAGCGGCACCATGTCGGCCACCGTGCCCAGCGCGACCAGGTCAAGCCAGCGGCCAGGTTTGGGCGGGGACTCATTCCTGGCCGAGAACCAGCCCTCCTCGTCGAGCCGGCGAACGAGCGCAGCCATAACGTAGAACGCAACTCCCACGCCGGCCAGCGTGCGGCTGGCGAAGCTCGAACCTTCGAGATTGGGGTTGACGATGACATTGGCCGGGGGCAGCTCGCTCGGCGGCAGATGGTGATCCGTTACCAGGACATCGATTCCAGCGGACCTGGCAGCGGTCACGCCGGGATTGCAGGCAATGCCCGAGTCAACGGTGATGATCAACGCCGGATCCAGAGCCCTCGCTTCCTCGACCAGGCCCGGGCTCAGCCCGTAGCCGTGCACGAAACGATTGGGCAGCAGGTACTGCACGTCGGCACCGCAGCCTCGCAGTACCCGGACCATCAGAGCGGTGCTCGTCGCACCGTCGGCATCGAAGTCACCGACAACGAGGAGTCGTCGCCCGGCGCGCAGATGCTCTGCAATCAGCTCCGCGGCGGCCGCCACGCCTTCCAGCGTGCCGACCGGAACAAGCCGTCTCAGCTCTAGCCTCAGCTCCTCCGGATCCGTTACTCCCCGGGCTGCGAACAGTCTGGCGAGGAGCGGGTCGAGGTGCCCGAGGCGGTTCAGGTGGTCCGGTTCAGCATCCCGGCGCCGAATGGGCCGGCCGTCGTTCAGCTTTTTCATGAGATCACGTAACGTAGACAGATGCGGTTCACTCTCGAAACAAACGATACAGCGAACATCATCTCGGCGGTGACACGCGACGAGGTGCGCATAGGCGAGCGGCGGTTTGCTTCGAGCCTGATCGTCAGTGTCGCTGAACTGGTCTCAGAGTGGCCAGTGGCATCCGTCGAGTCAGTGAGCCTGTCGTTACTCGAACCCGCCCTGCGGCTGAAGCCGGAAATACTGCTTTTAGGAACCGGGGCCAAAACCCGCTTCCCCGATGCCGCCCTGCTCGCGGAACTGTCCAGGCACAGGATCGGATTCGAAGCCATGGATACGGCAGCGGCCTGTAGGACCTACAACGTGCTGGCCCATGAAGACCGCGCCGTCGTCGCAGCATTGATTATTGAGACGCGCTGATCGGGGAATCCGCCGCGCCAACCGGCGCGCGGCCCCATGGGCGGACGGAACCGTCAGTCGAAAAGGCTGTCGCCGGATACACCCTGGCTTTCCAGAATGGAGCGCAGCCGGGCGAGCGCGTCCATCTGTATCTGGCGGACCCGTTCCCGGGTCACACCAATTTCCGCTCCCACCTGTTCGAGGGTCGCCTTCTCGTAACCATGCAGGCCAAAACGCCGCTCCACCACGGCCCGCTGCTTGTCCGACAGGCGAACGAGCCATTTCTCCAGCACCTGGTGCAGGTCGTCGGCCTGAATCTGCTCAGACGGATCCAGCGCCTGGTCATCCGGTATGGCATCGAGCAGACTGCGCTCGCCATCCCGGGTCGCCGTGCTCGCGGCCGTGCTCATTCGCTCATTGAGACCCAGCAGGCGGTCAACTTCCTCGGCCGGCTTGTCCAGCAGTTCAGCGATCTCGTCCGGCGTCGGATCCCGGTCGAACTCCTGAGCCAGCCTGCGGGATGCCCGAAGGAAAGAGTTGATTTCCTTGACCACGTGGATCGGCAGCCGAATGGTGCGGGTCTGGTTCATCAGGGCCCGCTCGATGGTCTGGCGAATCCACCATGTCGCATAGGTGGAAAACCGGAACCCCTTCTCGGGATCGAATTTTTTGACCGCGTGGATAAGTCCCAGATTCCCTTCCTCGATGAGGTCGAGCAACGGCAATCCGCGATTCATGTACCGACGCGCGATCTTGACCACCAGCCGAAGGTTGCTTTCAATCATCCGCTTGCGGGACGACTCGTCACCCCGTCGGGCGCGACGGGAATAATAGACCTCTTCCTCGGCACTCAGTAGCGGAGCAAAACCGATCTCGGAAAGGTACAGGCGAGTGGCATCCATCTGATCCCTGGATCCGTAGCTCACACGCCGGCCACTCCTGCGCACGGCCTCCGGAAAACCTCCGGCTTCGGCGCCGGGTGCCACGGACTCGTCAGAATCATCTTGTTTGAGCCCGGCGGATTCGCTGGACAGACCACCACCACTACCGTGTCGTGCCGACATGGCATCCCCCCATTCGAATTTTTTGTCCTGGGCCAAGGCCCTTTCGCCGGTCCTGGCGAGGTCGCCGCTAGCGTGCCGGCAGGAAGAGAATCGGGTCTACCGGCTTGCCGTTTCGCCTGATCTCGAAATGAAGGAGTGGCGTCTTGCCTGGGCCCTCACCCATTGAGGCTATGACCTGGCCTGCGGCTACCCGCTGGCCCTCCCGTACGCTGAGCTCCCGGTTGTGTCCGTAAGCGCTCAGGTAGGCCTCACTATGTTTAACGATAATAAGCTGACCGTATCCGATAAGTCCACTTCCGCTGTAGACCACCTCCCCGCCCGCAGCGGCCCGGATCTCCTGCCCCGCCGTGCCGCCGATCTGGAGGCCGTTCGGGTTCTTCGGATTCCTCCCGAATGCGGACAGGACCCGACCGGTCGTCGGCCAGCGCCAGTCTCCGGGCGCTTTGGCCGTCGCTGCAGGGGCGCGTGCCTGGGCCCTGGAAGATGACGTCGAGGCGGGGCGTGATCGTGCCGCCGGGGCAGAGGCCGACGCGGACCGCGAGGCGGAGGCCCGGTCACCAGCGGGTGGCGAGAGCCTGAGGGTTTGTCCCGGCCGAATCATGGATCCGTCGCCGAGGCCGTTCCATGCCGCCAGGTCCCGGTAGTCCAGGCTATAGCGAAAAGCGATCTCGTAAAGCGTGTCCCCCGCCTGCACGGTGTAGCTGCCCGGATCCCAGGACAGCGCGGACGCACAGCCTGCAAGGATCGACGCGGCCAGCGCGATCGAGAGGGCGCGAAGACGCCGTTTCAGTGCCGGAAAATCAGCCAGGCGATGACCAGAATGACCACGAGGGCCCATCCCAGAACCTCGACGTGTTGCTTCAGGCGGGCCTCCATCGGCGGGCCGCCAATACGTACCAGGTTCGCGACGAGAAAGAAGCGCGCACCCCGCCCGACAATACTTGCCAGCAGAAACGGCAGCAGCGGCATGTGCATCGTCCCGGCCGCAATGGTGAACAGCTTGTAGGGTATCGGCGAGAAGCCGGCCGCCAGGACGGCCCAGAAGCCCCAGTCCTTGAACCAGCTGCTCACCCGAAGGTAGTTGTCCCAGTAGCCGGCATTGCGCAGGATCGGCTCGACCAGGTCGAGGGCGAAAAAGCCGATCAGGTATCCCGCGAAGCCTCCCGCCACCGACGTCAGGGTCGTCAGAAGGGCAAGGCGGTTGGCGCGTTCGGGCCGTGCAAGCACCATCGGCGCCAGCATGACATCGGGAGGCACCGGGAAAAACGACGATTCCGCGAAGCTCAGTCCACCGAGAAACCAGGGCGCGCGTGGCTTTGCTGACCATGCCAGGACACGATCGTAGAGTGGTTCGAACAGTTTCACTGCTGGCGGCCATGAACCAGGGGAACGAAGCTGACGAGTCCGAGAGAAGACTCCTCCAGGCGACTGCCCCGGCGCTCTATGCAGGTCAGTTCCTGGCGGCCCCGCGGACCCACCGGAATGACAAGGCGCCCGCCCTCGCCCAGCTGAGCAAGAAGCGCCTCGGGAACCTCCGGCGGCGCGGCGGTCACGATAATCCCGTCGTAGGGCGCATTCGCGGCCCAGCCCTGCCAGCCATCGCCGATCCTGAAACGAACGTTAAAAATGCCGAGCTCCTTGAGTCGCTGGCGGGCTCTGCGGCCAAGGGGCTCAAGCCGTTCGATCGTGAAAATCTCGTCGGCAAGGCTCGCCAGCATGGCGGTCTGGTAGCCGCAACCTGTACCCACCTCGAGAACGCGCTTCAGCCTGCGCCCGTTCGTCAGTGCCTCTGTCATGCGCGCGACAACATAGGGCTGGGAGATAGTCTGGCCATGACCTATCGGCAGGGCCGTATCCTCGTATGCGCGGCTGGACAGCGCCTCGTCCACAAACAGGTGACGCGGTACTTCGCGTATGAGGTCCAGCACGGCCTCGTCACGAATGCCCGCCGTCCGCAGCCGCTCCACGAGCCGCTCGCGGGTCCGGGCCGAGGTCATACCGATCCCGCGCCGATCACCCTTGGAAATCATGGTCACCCCGATCCATCCAGGACGCGATCTCTTGTACCTCGTCATGCCGGGTCAGATCCACCTGCAGCGGCGTAACGGAAACATAGCCCGCGGCGATGGCCGCGAAATCAGTACCCGGACCCGCGTCCTGCTCCGGGCCGGCCGGGCCGACCCAGTAGACGGTTCGTCCCCTGGGATCCCGGGACTTGACCACCGGTTCGGCCTTATGGCGATGCCCCAGCCGGGTGGCTTCAAGCCCCTTCAGCTCGGCAAGCGGTATATCAGGCACGTTGATGTTGAGTATGGTGGTCGCCGGCAATGGCTCCGCATCCATCCTTTCCAGCAGCAGGCGGATAACGGCGGCGGCCGTATCGAAATGACCATTGCCCTTTTGAACGAGCGACACCGCGATGGCCGGCAAGCCAAGGAAGCGTCCCTCCATGGCGGCTGCCACGGTGCCCGAGTAAAGGACGTCGTCGCCCAGATTGGCGCCGTGATTGATTCCGGAAATCACCATGTCCGGCTCGACCTCGAGCAGACCGGTGACAGCCAGGTGGACGCAGTCGGTCGGCGTGCCGTTGACCGAATACTCGTTCGCCCCGACTTCCGTCACCCGCAGCGGAGAGTCCAGGGTCAGGGAATTGCTGGCCCCGCTGCGGTCACGATCCGGAGCGACCGTGACGGTATCGGCCACCTCGGCCACGGACCGTGCCAGGCAGCGCAGCCCCCCGGCGCGGTAGCCGTCGTCGTTGCTAAGAAGTATCTTCAAGGATCTGGCGGCGAGAGGCCCGAATTCCGGCAACTATAACCGCCGGTCGAGGGGACAACCAGTGACTGACTCACCCTTTGACGATGAAGCCAACCTGTTTCGCGAGGCCATGGCCGATGTCAACCGCCTGAAATCCGATCGCGCCGAATCGGGCCGGACACCGCCGGAGCCGGAGCCCCATTTCAGCCGCGCGGAAATCCGCGAGGTGCTCACGGCCAGCCTGGAGGCCGGACCAGAGCCCGGCGACGTTGAGACGGGCGACGAGCTGACCTTCCGGAGGGACGGGGTGCCCGTTACGGTGTTCAGAAAACTTCGCAGGGGCAGGTATCGCATTGGCGCCGAGCTCGACCTTCATGGCCTGACCGCGGCCGAGGCGCGCGAAGCGGTCCACGAGTTTCTCCAGGAATCCGCCCGCCTGGGGCTTTCGGTCGTGCGCGTGATCCATGGCAAAGGGCTTGGATCCGGACCGGCCGGCCCGGTCATCAAGCGACGGGTAGGCCGATGGCTCCGGCACCGGGATGAAGTTCTGGCCTATTGCTCCGCCCGCCAGGTGGACGGGGGTACCGGCGCTCTCTACGTCCTGGTCAGGAGCTGACCCGGCCCGACTGACCGGAGTCATCGATATTCAGCAGGGCCTCCAGCACGACCGTGGCGTACGAGCCCGCGGGGAGCGAAAAAACCAGCTCAAGACTCGCGGCACCTATATCCCAGGTCAGCTCCCCCGGACACACGCGAAGGCTCCGGCGATCCATCCGGGTTTCAGCCTCGAGACCGTGGCACAGTTCCGTTTCCGCACCCGCGACCCGGTCCTCCAGGGCCCTCGCGAGGCCCGTCGTACCGGGGTCACCCTTTCCCCATAGCGGTCCGGAGGGATGCAAGTCTGCTGCGGCGGTGCGACGCCGGATCTCGTCGTCCACGTCGGGAACCGGGAACTGGCTGTTGGACCCGTCCAGACGCGCCACGTCGCCGGCAATCATCGTGTTCCAGCTACCCTCGGCCACTCGCTCAGCGAGCACCACATTGAACAGGTGCGAACGGGCAGCTGACAGCGCGAATGAACGGGCCGTCCGCTTGCGCGGTGCAGGACCACCCGCCAACCACCGCCGGGCCCTTTCCAGATTGTCCCCGTCGCGGCCGAAGCGCTGGTCCCCGAAATAATTCGGAACGCCTGCCGTCTGGATCAGCGCCAGCCGGTTTTCCAGACAATCGCGGTCCGCCTGAAGCCCGGCGACCCGGATGCGGAAACGGTTGCCGCGAAGCCAGCCGCGACGCAGTTTCCGGTCATGGCGCGTCAGGGTTACGACTTCCAGGCCCTCGCCGACAGAGGCGCCGGCGGCGAGCCCTTCGGGCGCATCCCCCGGAAGGCTGAACCATTGCGTAGTCACCGCATATCGGTCCTTGCTGCCCGCGAATCCCACGTGGCGGGGATGTACTCCCCAGGCCCTCGCGAGCTGCTCCGCCGCCCAGCCGGTGTTTGTGCCGGTCTTGCGTAGCTCGACCCAGGCGTGGTGGCCCTCGCCCGAGGGCTCGAAGCCGAGGTCCTCCTCGACCCGAAAGTCTTCCGCTTGCACGCGGATTCGGCCCGTCCCGCAGGGCGGCCCCCACGCGTGGGTGCGGCCCCGTGGGCCGGCACTAGCGGCCACTGGTGAGGACCACCGCGTGCGCGCCGATGCCCTCCCGGCGGCCAAACGGACCCAGGCCCTCGGTGGTCGTCGCCTTGACGTTGACCCGGGCCGGGTCGATGCCGAGGTCTGCGGCGATGTTCCCGGCCATTTTCGGCACGTGGACCGCGAGCCTGGGCGCGGTGGCAATGACCGTGGCGTCGACATTGGCCGTGAGCCGGTTTCGCTCTAAGAGCAGCCGGGCCACGGCCCGCAGCAAACCGCGACTGTCCGCGTCGGCGAATCCGGGATCCGTGTCGGGAAAGTGGCGGCCGATATCACCCAGCCCCTCGGCCCCGAGGAGGGCGTCACAGATGGCGTGCAACAGGACGTCTCCGTCAGAATGCGCTACGAGGCCCGCATCGTGATCAATGCGGACCCCGCCGAGGATGACGTGATCCCCGGGGCCGAAGGCATGCACATCGTAGCCGTGTCCAATTCGCAGGTCCGTCATCTGCCCTCCAGAAAAGCCGATGCCAGGGCCAGGTCGCCGGGCCGGGTGATCTTGATATTGGCCGGGTTGCCCGGCACGAGCAGCGGGGAATGACCCGCCAGCTCCATGGCTGACGCCTCGTCCGTCACCTCGATGCCCGCTTCGGCGGCCGATTCCAGGGCGGTCCGAAGAGCACCATATCGAAACACCTGCGGCGTCAGCGCCTGCCAGAGATTGTCCCGTGGCACGGTCCGGCGAACCCGACCGTCGCTCGACGCGTGCTTCAGGGTATCCCGCAGGGGACAGGCCAGCAGTCCGCCGAGCCCATCAGCCTCCACCCGGGCAAGGAGTTCCGCCAGATCCTCGTCCGCCAGGCAAGGCCGGGCGGCGTCATGGACCAAGGCCCAGTCTTCGGGATCGGCGATTCCCTCAAGTACGTGAAGGCCCTGAAGGACCGAATCCTGCCGGCGCAGGCCGCCGTCCACGCGGCGCAACTTGGCCGATCCGACAGCAATGCCCTCCCAGAACGGGTCTCCGGGGGCCGTCGCCACAACGACAGCCGCCACCGATGCCGAGCGCACGAGCGGCGCCAGAGACCATTCGATCACCGGCCTGCCGGCCAGGGCGAGATACTGTTTCGGCGTAGTGGCGCCCATGCGTACACCGACGCCGGCGGCCGGCACGATGGCCCAGCAGCGGCTCGTCACGGGACCTCGATCGTGGACCCGGCTTCGGGTTCCGGGTCGGCCACCAGATAAAGGGTCTCATCGGGCCCGATCATCCCCAGCTCGCTGCGGGCGATCTCCTCCGCTGCCGCCACCCCTTTCTTCAGGTCGTCCACCTCGGCGCCCAGTGCCTGGTTCCGGGCTTCGAGCCGGTCATTTTCGGCACTCTGTTCATCGATGGCATCATCCAGCCGCCAGATTGCCCGGAATCCATCATCGGCGATCCACAGCGGATACTGCAGCAGCAACAGGATCGCGACCAGCGTAACGGTGAGCAGGCGCATGAGCTGGCTGGCCCGGGAAAACCCCTACCGGCCTATGCCCCGGGGAAACGCTTCCCGTCCGGGATAGCGAGCTGTGTCGCCGAGCTCCTCTTCGATTCTCAGCAACTGGTTGTACTTGGCGATGCGATCGGACCGGGACATGGAGCCGGTCTTGATCTGGGTCGCGGTCGTGGCCACCGCGATGTCGGCAATCGTCGCGTCTTCGGTCTCGCCCGAGCGGTGCGAGACTACCGACGAATAGCCGGCCTCCTCCGCCATAGCGATAGCGGCCAGGGTTTCAGTCAGCGTCCCGATCTGGTTGACCTTGATCAGGATCGAGTTGCCAATGCCCTTGTCGATACCTTCGCGAAGAATGCTCGTGTTGGTGACGAACAGGTCATCACCCACCAGCTGCACCCGGTCGCCGAGGCGCTCGGTGTGAATTTTCCAGCCGTCCCAGTCACCCTCGGACATGCCGTCTTCGATGGACACGATGGGATAGCGGTCGACGAGGTCCGCGAGATAGTCCGAGAACCCCGCCGAATCAAACTCGCGGCCATCCGCGGACAGTCGATAAACGCCGTTCTCGTAGAACTCACTGCTGGCGACGTCCATGGCAAGCGCAATGTCCTCACCTGCCTTGTATCCCGCCTTTTCGATGGCCACGAGGATAGTTTCGAAGGCTGCCTCGTTGGAGGGCAGATCCGGAGCGAATCCGCCCTCGTCGCCCACGCTCGTCGCCAGCCCCTGACCATGCAGGACCGCCTTGAGCGCGTGAAAGATCTCGGCGCCGCACCGCAGGGCCTCACCAAAACTCGGCGCACCCACCGGCATGATCATGAATTCCTGGATGTCGACGTTGTTCTGGGCATGCTCGCCGCCGTTAATGATGTTCATCATCGGGACCGGCATGAAGGCATCCCCGTCAGTATCCAGGTAGCGGAATAGCGACTGTCCGGCGGCAGCCGCGGCAGCCTTCGCCGTGGCCAGGGAGACAGAGAGGATCGCATTGGCTCCCAGCCGCCCCTTGTTGTCCGTGCCGTCGAGATCGATCAGGCACTGATCCACCGACTCCTGGTCGGCGGAATCCATGCCCACAACGGCCTTGCGAATCTCGCCATTCACATGGCCCACGGCACCCAGGACGCCCTTGCCCAGGTAGCGGGTCTTGTCGCCGTCACGCAGCTCGACGGCTTCCCGGGTTCCGGTTGACGCCCCGGAGGGAACCGCAGCCCGGCCGAAATGGCCATCCGCAAGCAAGACGTCCGCTTCGACCGTCGGGTTTCCCCTCGAATCGATGATTTCCCGAGCTCGAACATGAGCGATTTTGGTCATCAACAGTTCCTCCAAGCCTACCGTATGCCGGGTTACAGGCGGGATTCCTCGAATGGTTCCGACTTCACCAGCCGGTCAAGACCCTTGAGCATGGTGAGAAGGCGTTTCATTCGATCCAATGGCCATGCATTCGGCCCGTCGCTGAGCGCCTTTTCCGGATCCGGATGGGTTTCCATGAACAGGCCAGATACGCCAACGGCCACGGCTGCCCGGGACAGGACCGGGACGAATTCCCGCTGGCCGCCCGATGCGGTGCCCTTGCCTCCCGGCAGCTGGACCGAGTGGGTTGCGTCGAATACGACTGGCGCGCCGGTTTCCCGCATGACGGCGAGGGAGCGCATGTCCGAGACGAGATTGTTGTATCCGAACGAGAACCCGCGTTCGCAGACCATGATGGACTCGTTGCCCGTAGACCGGGCCTTGTCCACCACGTTGCCCATTTCCCATGGCGACAGGAACTGGCCTTTCTTGATATTGACAGGGAGCCCGGTCTGGGCAACGCGAAGGATGAAATTGGTCTGCCGGCAGAGAAATGCCGGCGTCTGGAGCACGTCGACCGCCTGGGCGACAACATCCATCGGTGTGTCTTCATGCACGTCGGTCAACACCGGCACGCCCAGGGTTTCCCGGACCTCCGCCAGAATCTCCAGGCCCTTGTCCATTCCCGGACCACGGAAGCTGCCGATGGATGACCGGTTGGCCTTGTCGAAGGACGACTTGTAAATGAACGGCACTTCCAGTTCGGAGGTTAGCGCTTTCAGCGCGGTCGCCGTTTCCAGGGCCATCTCCCGGCTTTCGACGACGCAGGGACCGGCTATGAGAAAAAACGGCTTGTCGGGTCCGATGTCGAATCCACAAAGCTTCACGCTTCCACCGCCTCGGGCATCTGGCCCTGTCTGAAATTGCGCGCTGCCGTAACGAAACTCGTGAACAGCGGATGCCCGTCCCGCGGGTTGGCCGTGAACTCCGGATGGAACTGGCAGGCCAGGAACCAGGGATGTGATGGCAACTCGATCATCTCAACAAGTCCGCTGGCCGACCAGCCGGAAAAGACCAGCCCGGACGCCTCGAGGGTCTCGCGGTACCGGTTGTTGAACTCGTAGCGATGCCGATGCCGCTCGCGGACCACGTCGTCCCCGTAGATTTCCCGGGCCAGTGAGTCGGGTTTTAGGCGGCACTCCTGGGCGCCGAGGCGCATGGTGCCGCCCTTGTCCGAGGATTCGGAACGCTGCTCCACGCGGCCGTCGCTTTCCTGCCACTCCGTGATCAGGGCAATGACGGGATGCGGTGCGTCCTGATCAAACTCAGTGCTGTGGGCCCCCTCCTGCCCTGCCACGCTGCGCGCGAATTCGATGACCGCAACCTGCAGTCCCAGGCAAATGCCGAGATAAGGGATTCCGTTCTCGCGCGCATACCGGGCCGCGGCGATCTTGCCTTCGATACCCCGCTCGCCGAAACCTCCGGGCACCAGGATTGCATCCATGCCCTCGAGACAGCCCACGCCGTCCCGTTCCAGGTCCTCCGAGTCCAGGTAGTGAATCCTGACCCGGCTACGGACCTTGACGCCGGCATTGACGAGCGCCTCGTTCAGGGAAATGTAGGAGTCGCGAAATTCCACGTACTTGCCGACCATGGCGATATCCACCTGGTCCCGCGGACTGGCTTTCGCGTCGACCACGGCCCGCCACTCCGACAGGTCCGCCGGCGGCGCGTCCAGGCCCAGCTTGGTAACCACGATCTCGTCCAGGCCCTGCTCGTTGAGCATCATCGGGATCTTGTAGATATCGTCCGCATCGACGGCGGAAATCACCGCCGGTTCCTGAACATTCGTAAACAGCGCGATTTTCCTGCGCTGCTCGTCGGGTAACGGCCGATCGGCCCGGCAAAGCAGGACATCGGGCTGAATACCAATTGACCGCAGTTCCTTGACCGAATGCTGGGTGGGCTTGGTCTTCATCTCCCGTGACGTCGGGATGTAGGGAACCAGGGTCAGGTGCATGAAGACGACCTGGTCCCGCGGCAACTCGGTACCCATCTGGCGAATGGCCTCGAGAAAAGGCAGCGACTCGATGTCGCCGACCGTCCCGCCGATCTCAACGAGGCAGACGTCCGCACCGGCACCCCCGACCTGGATCGAATGCTTGATCTCATCGGTGACATGGGGAATCACCTGGACGGTCGCGCCGAGGTAGTCCCCGCGCCGCTCCTTGGCCAGAACGGTCTCGTAGATCTTGCCGGTTGTGAAATTGCTGTGGCGGGATGTGGTCGTGCGAACAAAGCGTTCGTAGTGACCCAGATCCAGGTCCGTTTCCGCACCGTCTTCGGTGACGAACACCTCGCCGTGCTGGAAGGGACTCATCGTGCCCGGATCCACGTTGATGTAGGGATCCAGTTTCATCAGGCTGACCTTGAGCCCGCGAGCTTCAAGGATCGCACCGAGAGATGCCGAGGCCAGGCCCTTCCCCAAAGAAGAAACCACGCCACCGGTGACGAAGACGTAACGAGTCATCAGGATTACCGCCGAAAAAGAGACGCCAGAAGGCAATAAACGACGGGACGCCAACGTACCAGAAGCGGGGCTCGACCACAATCGGCCAGCCACAAAGAACTTGCCTAAAACCACCCTCCCGGAGCGCGCGACCGGCGGCTGGCAGGCCCCCTTACAGATTACCGGGCTTGCGCCAGCCTCCGTCGATTGGCGGATGGGCCGTCCAGGAGACTGCGAGCCCGCTTGCATTCCCGCCCGTGTTCCCGGCGGCAACAAACAGGTCCCCGGCCGCTATCAGGCATTTCCCGGAATAGATCAGCGGAATGCGTCCGCGCATCCATGGCCGGATGCCCGCCTCGCGAAACAGGTTCTTGAGAGTGCGCGATGGGCCGCCCGCCCGCAGCCGCAACCGTTCCCCGCCGGATCGCCAGCCCACGGACACCGGCAGGCTGAACAACGCCTCGTCCAGCCCGCCCGGCTCCGGCCTGACCGACAGGGTCCCAAGCTCCCCCGGCAAGCTCAGCGGACCCTTGCCTGTATCCCAGCTCAGGAAACCCGCCGGCGGCGGGGACAGCGGACCCACCGCAAACAGTCGTCCGCGCCAGCGGCGGACGCCCCCACCGGTCCACAACACCTCCCCCTGGCCGCCGACCCGGCCCGACACCAGCTCGTTCGCGATCCGGCGAAGGCGGACTGCGGACGGCATGGGCATATCCTGGGACCGCAACCAGCCGCGAATCGCGTTTCTGGCCCGGCTGCCTCCGAGCTCCGCCAGTGGCGCAATCTCGATCCAGTCGCCAGCGCTTGTGCCCGCCCGGTCGATGGCCGCCAGATCATCGAGGAGTTTCGCCGCCTCGCGTGCGTGCCCGGCCGCACGGGCCAGGGTTTGCCGGGCACCCGGCCAGCGCCCATAAAGCCCGGGCAGAAGGACTTGCCTCACGTGCACCCGATCCAGTGAGAGATCCTGGTTGGACGGGTCCTCGAACCAGCTCATGCCGGCAGCTTCCGCCCAGGCTTTCAGGGTCGCGCGAGGAGTGGACAGCAAGGGCCGTGCAAGCCAGCCCGGGCCAAAGGCGCGGACATCCGGCATGGCGCCGAAACCCGCCGGGCCGCCACCGCGAAGCAGCTGCAGGAGCACGGTCTCCGCCTGGTCATCCAGGTGCTGGGCGGTCAGCAAGATCTCGCCGTCCTGCATAACGGCAGCCAGGCCGGCATAACGCGCATCGCGTGCCGCGGCCTCCCGACTATGGCCCGCCGGGGGCCGGCCGTCGACGGCGATAGCAACGCATTCCACTCCCAGCGCCCGGGCACGCTGGCGGGCCTGGCTTGCCCAGCGCGCGGATTCCGGATGCAGGCCATGATCCACGTGGATAGCTCTCAGGGCGGCGCCGAAACCCGCGTGGGCGAGGCGGCTCGTTGCGGCGAGCAGAGAGGTGGAGTCCATGCCGCCGGAGAAGGCGATGGCATAACGCCGGCTTCCGGCGTCTGGGAACATTTGCTCCAGCCGGCGCCGCAGGACCTCCGGAGCGAAACTCAGCTCAGCCCTCCTCGAACTGGCCGAACGCCATCAGCCGCCGGTAGCGATCGTCGAGCCGCTCCTGGGGCGAGCGGTCGTCCAGCCGGGCCAGCTGCTCGTTTAGCGCCGCGGCCACCGTCACCGACATGGCGTCGGGATCCCTGTGCGCGCCGCCCAGGGGCTCTTCCAGGACCGTGTCCACGAGATCGAGTTCGGTGAGGCGTTCAGCGGTGACGCCCATCGCCTCGGCGGCTTCCTCCGCCTTGTCCGCACTTTTCCACAAAATCGAGGCGCACCCCTCGGGGGAAATCACCGAGTAGATGCTGTACTGAAGCATCATGACGCGGTCGGCCACTCCGACGGCAAGCGCTCCGCCGGAGCCCCCTTCGCCGATCACCACGGACACGATCGGGCAGTCAAGCCTGGACATCTCCCGAAGATTGCGCGCGATCGCCTCGCTCTGGCCGCGCTCTTCCGCTCCGACCCCGGGATAGGCACCCGGCGTATCGATGAACGTGATGAGCGGCAAACCGAAGCGGGCAGCCATATTCATGATCCGCAGAGCTTTCCGATAGCCCTCCGGCCGGGGCATACCGAAGTTCCGGCGGACCTTTTCCTTCGTATCGCGACCCTTCTGGTGGCCGATAATGGCGACGGGGCGGTCGTCGAGCCGCGCGAGGCCGGTCACAATCGCGGCATCATCGGCGTAGGCCCGGTCGCCGTGCAGCTCTTCCCAGTCTGTGAAGATCCGTTCAATGTAATCGAGCGTGTAGGGCCGCAGCGGATGGCGGGCCAGCTGAGCAATCTGCCAGCTGGACAAATTCTGAAAAATGCTGCGCGTCAGCGTCTCGCTCTTGGCGCGCAACCGGGCGATTTCTTCGTTGAGATTGACCTCGGAATCGTCGCCGACATAGCGGAGTTCGTCGATCTTCGCTTCCAGTTCGGCGATCGGCTTCTCGAAGTCGAGAAAATTCATAGTCATGGAATTATCCGCCCGGGCATGGTGCGAACACTATCGACGGCAGGTGCCACAGGCAAGCTTTCAGCTGAGCTGGCGGCGGTATTCCAGACGCACGTTCTCTCCGCCGACCAGTCCGTTGAGACGGTGCAGGAGTTCCCGCGTCGGACGCACCGACCAGTCAGGGCCCAGCGACAGGCGAGCCCCGGCGGCACCGCCACGATAAACAACGGCAACCGCGCATGGCCCGGCCCGAAACGGTTCCAGGGCCGCCTTCAGGTCACCGACGAAGCTCTCTCCGGCTCCGTTCGCCTGCCATCGAATCAGCAGCCGGTGCGCTGCCGCCTGGCGGGCAGAATCGATGTCCTTTATTCCGCGGGCGGTAACGCGCCAGCCACCGATGAAGTCGTCGTAGCGCAACGTGCCCTCGACCACCAGGACTACGTCCTTGGCAACGACATGCCGGTGCTCCTGATAGACATCGTCGAAGAGCGTGACCTCCATTCGCCCGCTGCGGTCATCCAGCACGAGGCTAACGCGGTTGCCCCGCCGACGCATATCCACGACCAGGCCAGCCGCAGTCACCTCGCGCTTGGGACCGCGAAAGCCACTCTCCCCTTCCGGCGGTGGATCACCGGCGAGCGCGCTGATGCGCCCGCTGGTCAGATGCTCCAGGTCCGGCAGAAACTCCTCGATCGGGTGGCCGGTCAGGTAAAGGCCAAGGGTCTCTTTCTCTCCCGCGAGGCGCTCAGCGTCACTCCAGTCAGGGAGAACCTCTGATGCGACTGAAGAGTTTTCCGTTTGGCCCGATGCCGGCCCACCAAACAGGTCGTCCTGGCCAGCTTCTTCCGCGCGTGCGGCCTGGTCTGCCTCCTGGATGGCCTTGGGCAGGAGATGCATGAGCGTCGGGCGATTTGGTGCAAGCGAATCCAGCGCCCCCGCCCGTATCAGCGCCTCGAGGGTCCGCTTGTTGCATTTTTGCAGGTCGATCCGGCGACAGAAGTCGAAGATCGTCTTGAAGACACCCCCGCTCTCCCGCTCCGCCATGAGCGACTCTACCGCGCCCTGGCCCACCCCCTTGACCGCTCCAAGCCCATAGCGAAGAACCCGTTCACCCGCAACGGTGAATTCGTAGCGGGATTCGTTAACGTCCGGCGGCTCCACGGACAGGCCCATGTGGCCGCACTCATCGATGAGCGTTACGACCTTGTCCGTGTGATCCATGTCGGCTGACAGGACGGCCGCCATGAAGGCTGCCGGATAGTAGGCCTTCAGCCAGGCAGTCTGGTACGACAGCACCGCGTAGGCCGCCGAGTGGCTCTTGTTGAATCCGTAACCGGCGAACTTCTCCATGAGATCGAAGATGTAGGTCGCCGTGCTCTCGTCCACCCCCCGGTCCACGGCGCCGGTGACGAAGATTGATCGCTGGCGGGCCATCTCCTCAGGCTTCTTCTTGCCCATGGCCCGCCGCAGGAGGTCCGCCGCGCCCAGACTATAGCCCGCGAGAACCTGGGCGATCTGCATGACCTGTTCCTGGTACAGGATCACGCCATAGGTGGGTTCGAGAATTGGCTCGAGATCCGGATGGAAGTAGTCGATGGGCTCCTGGTTCCGGCCGTGCTTGCGGCTGATGAAGTCGTCCACCATGCCCGACTGCAGCGGCCCCGGCCTGAACAGCGCTACCAGCGCGACGATATCGTCGAAGCGGTCTGGCTGAAGACGCTTTATCAAGTCCTTCATGCCCCGGGATTCGAGCTGAAATACCGCCGTCGTCTGACAGGCCTTCAGCAGGGCAAAAGCCTTCGGATCGTCATAAGGCACGGTGGCCATGTCCAGCGGCGGCTCCCCGGCACCCGCCCGTAGCGCATTCACTCGCCGCACCGCATGGTCAATGATGGTCAGCGTTCGCAGACCGAGAAAGTCGAACTTGACCAGGCCGACCGCCTCGACATCGTCCTTGTCGAGCTGGGTTACCGTCGAACTGCCGCCCTCTTCCATGTACAGAGGCGTAAAGTCGGTCAGCACCGTCGGCGCAATCACCACGCCGCCGGCATGTTTCCCGGCGTTGCGGGCCAGCCCCTCCAGGCTCCGGCCCAGGTCCAGCAGCCCCCGGACTTCATCCTCGGCGTCATAGAGACGCTTGAGCTCCGGCTCCTCGGTCAAGGCCTTGTCCAGCGTCATGCCTATCTCGAACGGAATGAGCTTGGCGATCCGGTCCACAAAGCCGAACGGATGGCCCAGCACCCGGCCCACGTCCCGAACGACGGCCTTCGCGGCCATCGTGCCGAAGGTGATGATCTGGGCAACGCTCTCGCGGCCGTAACGGCGCGCGACGTAGTCGATCACCCGGTCCCGGCCATCCATGCAGAAGTCCACGTCAAAGTCCGGCATGGACACGCGCTCTGGATTTAGAAAACGCTCGAAAAGTAGCTCATAACGTATTGGATCTAAGTCTGTTATTCCCAAAACAAAGGCGACGAGCGAGCCAGCGCCGGATCCTCGCCCGGGGCCAACGGGAACGTGGTTGTCCCTGGCCCACTGGATGAAATCCGCGACGATCAGGAAGTAGCCCGGGAAGCCCATGCCGCAGATCACATCGAGCTCATCGGTCAGGCGCTGGCGATAGTCTTCGCCGCTGGAACCTTCGTCAGACGCCGCCAGCAACGCTGGCAGGCGCGCCTCGAGGGCGTCGCTGGCGGTTTTTCGGAGGAAGCTCTCCGTCGTGTCGCCCTTGGGAACCGGGAAGTCGGGCAGGTAGCTTTCGCCCAGACGCAGCTCCACGGTACAGCGCCTGGCGACCTCGACGGTATTGGCCAGGGCCTCCGGCAAATCGGGAAACAGCGCCGCCATTTCCTCGGGAGAGCGCAAGTACTGCTGCTCGTGATACTCCCTCGGACGGCGCGGGTCGCTCAGGGTATGCCCCTGGTTGATGCATACCCTCGCCTCATGGGCCTCGAAATCCGTGGGCGCCAGGAATCGGACATCGTTCGTCGCGACCAGCGGCAGGCGTTCGGACGCAGCCAGGTCAACGGCCGCAGCCACGTACTCTTCCTCCGCATCCCGGCCGGTGCGCTGGATCTCGAGGTAGAAACGCCCGGGAAACAGCCGGCGCCACCGGGAGACGGCCGAGAGGGCTTCATCCGGGCGCTCCGCCAGCAGCGCCCGGCCGACATCCCCCTCCCTTGCTCCGGACAACGCGATCAGACCGCCGCAGGACTCCTCATCCAGCCACTCCTCGCGTAGCAGGGCACGGCCATGCCGCTGGCCTTCGCCATAGCTCAGGGTCACCAGCCGGGCCAGGTTTCGGTAACCGGCCTCATCCATGCACAACAGCCCGAGCCGGCTTGGCGGGGCGTCCTCCGCGGACGGTGCCAGCCAGGCATCACAGCCGATGATGGGCTTGATACCGCGCGACACGGCCGCCCGATAAAACTTGACCATGCCGAAGAGATTGCTCTGGTCGGTCAGGGCTACCGCCCCCATGTCCCGTTCCGCCACGGCAGACACGAGCTGGGGAATTCGCAGCAAACCGTCGACCAGCGAGTACTCGGAATGCACGCGCAGGTGTACGAAGCCCGGCGTCATGATTCGCCCGCCGCCGAGCGCACCGGGCGAAACGATCGCCGATGTGCCGAACAGGGCCCCCTGGACAAGAGCGCGGCCAGATGCACCCCGGTTCCGTAGCCCTTATGGCGATCAAATCCATACTCTGGCCAGCGTCGATGCAGCCGGATCATCCATTCGTCCCGGTGGACCTTGGCCAGTATGGAGGCAGCGCTGATCGCGGGGACCAGAGAATCCCCCTTGACGATTGCCTCGACCGTACAGCCCCTAAGCCTCGGGCAGCCCTTACCGTCCACCTGGACATGGCCGGGACGCAGGTGCAGACCGGCCACTGCCCTGCGCATCGCCAGATACGTAGCCTGGAGGATGTTGAGGGTGTCGATCTCCGCGGGATCCGCCCAGGCCACAGACCAGGCAAGTGCATCCCGGCGTATGGCCGTGGCAAGCTCGCCGCGCCGGCCGGCTCCCAGGGTCTTGGAGTCAGCCAGACCCGCCGGCACGCGCGTCGGATCGAGGATTACCGCGGCAGCGGTCACCGGGCCAGCGAGCGGACCCCGACCGGCCTCGTCTACTCCCGCCACCGGGCCCGAGAAGAACTGGGGCAAATCCGCCTGACCGACCCGTTTCATGGTCGGATGCCCCGGCCGATCAACCCGAGCACCGCCTCGGCGGAACGCCGGTCGGCATCGCAGGCCAGAGCCTCGTGGATAGCGCAGAAACGCTCTGTCAGCCAGGCCTGCCGGCGGGGATCATCCAGTTCCGCCAGGAGCCTTTCCGCCATAAGTTCCGGCACAACGGCATCCTGAAGAAACTCCGGTACGAGTTCCTCATCGGCAACCAGGTTTGGCAAAGAGAAACGCTCGATGCGCACCATCCTGAACGTCTCCAGCACCCACTGAGACAGCGCGGACATTTGATAGGCTACCACCATGGGGCGCTTCAGGAGCGCTGCCTCCAGCGCCGCGGTCCCCGAAGCCAGCAAGACCACGTCCGCCGCGGTCATCACCTCTCTGGAACGCCCGTCCACGAGCCGCACCCGCTCCGCCACCCCAGCGGCGGCGCAGGCCGCGCGAATCGGTTCCTTGAGATGCGGAGTCGCCGCCGGAATCAGGAAACGCGCCTCCGGGCGCCGCTCTGCCACCCTGGCGGCGGTCTCGGCAAACGGCTGCGCAAGAGCCCTGATCTCGGTCATTCTGCTCCCTGGCAGCATGGCGATGATGAGCCCATGTTCGGGCTCGCCCAGATCCCGCCGCGCAGCGGCCCGGTCTGGATGCATGGGAATCTCGTCGGCCATCGGGTGACCCACGAAAACCGCGTCCACATCGTAGTTGCTGTAGAACGACGGTTCGAACGGCAGCAGGCAAAGGACACGGTTGACCGCCCTGGCCACCGTGCGCGCCCTGCCGGGCCGCCATGCCCAAAGAGAGGGGCTGACGTAGTGAACCGCCGGGATACCCGCTGCCTTCAACGCCGTCTCGACCCGCAGATTGAAGTCAGGGGAATCGATCCCCACGAAGACGTCGGGGGGATGGCCGATAAATCTGCGGGTCACGTTGCGCTTGATGTCCATCAGGCGCCCCAGGTGGCGAATCACCTCCGCCAGGCCCATGACGCTCAGGTGTTCCATGGGCAACCAGCTTCGGCACCCGGCCTCTATCATCCGCCGACCGCCGATCCCCTCGAACACCGCATCCGGGTAGATCGCCCGAATCTCCCTGATGAGTCCCGCTCCCAGCCGGTCCCCAGACACTTCGCCGGCCAGCAGACCGACGCGGAGCCCACCGTTACCGGCCACGATTCAGCGGATGATGCCGCGCTCGGAGGACTTGAGCGATTCCAGCATGGGCAGCAGTTCAGGCTGGGTCCCCGACAGGGTCTCCAGCTGCTCGATGGCCTCGGCGAGCTTCAGGCCGGAACGGTAGATAATGCGATAGGCCCTGCGAATGTGGGTGATCTGTTCCGGCGTGAACCCCCGGCGCTTCAGGCCCTCGCTGTTGATGCCCTTTGGCTGAGCGGGCGTTCCGCCAATCATGCAGTACGCGGGCACATCCTGGCCCAGCGCGGCGTACATTCCCAGAAAAGCGTGGTCGCCTACCTTGCAGAACTGATGCAGGCCGGAAAAACCGCCAAGGATCGCGTAGTTCCCGATGTCCACGTGGCCCGCGAGCGTCACGTTGTTCGCGAGAACCGTGTGGTTGCCGACGCGACAATCGTGGGCCACGTGAACATAGGCCATGATCCAGTTGTCATTGCCTATGCGCGTCACGCCATCGTCCTGCGCCGTGCCTCGATTGAAGGTCGCAAACTCGCGAATGACGTTGCGGTCCCCGATTTCCAGCCGGGTCGGCTCACCGGCGTACTTCTTGTCCTGTGGCTGCTCGCCAATCGAGGCAAACTGGAAGATCCGGCAGTCCTCTCCGATCGTCGTGGGTCCGCGCAACACCACATGAGGCCCGATCGTCGTGCCGCAGCCTATGCGGACCGGCCCGTCCACGAGGCTGTAGGGGCCGATCGTAACGCTGGGATCGATCTCGGCTTCTCCAGAGACAATGGCGGTCTCATGGATCACGTGTCGTTCTCCTTCGGCACAACCATCATTTCCGCGCCAGCAACCGTCGCACCCTCCACCCTAGCCTCACCGGCGAACTTCCAGACGCCCCGAATCTGACGGGTGAGCCGAACCTCGAGCATCAGCTGGTCACCGGGAGTGACGGGCCGCCTGAAGCGCGCCTTATCGATACCCGCGAAGTAAAAAGCGCCATTCGGGTCGGGTTTCCTCCCTGCCGTCAGAAACGCAAGGATACCGGCGGCCTGGGCGAGGGCCTCTATGATCAGCACCCCTGGCATGACCGGCCGGCTCGGAAAGTGACCCGGGAAAAACGGCTCATTCACCGTGACGTTCTTGATGGCAAGGATCGAGGTGCCCGGGGTGCACTCCAGAACGCGATCCACCAGAAGGAACGGATACCGGTGCATCAGGTACTCCCGGATTTCCCGGATGTCCATGCTGACGGGATCACTCATCGATCTCTCCTTGGGGGGTATCTTCTGCTGTGTCTCCCACAGCTTTCTCCAGGCGGCGCAAGCGCCTTGCCATGTCGTCCAGCTGCCGGAACCGGGCGCTGTTGCGGCGCCAGCGCGCCGCCTCGTCCGCCGGTAAGGCGCTGGAATAGGCGCCGGGTTTGGTCAGTGAACGGCTGACCATGGTCTGGCCGGTGATCACCACGTCATCGACGATTTCCAGATGGCCCACGATTCCGACAGCGCCCGCAATCATGCAGCGCTTCCCGATGCGCGTGCTACCCGATACGCCGGAACACGCCGCCATGACCGTGTGCTCCCCGATCACCACGTTGTGGGCAATCTGTATCTGGTTATCCAGCTTGACTCCGTTCTCGATGACGGTGTCCTCGATGGCGCCGCGATCTATGGTCGTGGAAGCTCCGATTTCCACGTCGTCGCCGACGCGGACACTGCCAACCTGCGGCACCTTGATCCAGCCATCCGGTTCCCGGGCAATTCCGAAGCCGTCGGCACCGATCACAGCGCCCGGATGAATAATGACCCGTCGTCCGATGCGGACGCCATGACAAAGGGTCACATTGGCGCCAATGCGGCAATCCGAACCGACCTCGACTCCCTCGCCAATCACCGCCCCCGGCCCGATGACGGTGCGTTCGCCGATGCTTGCACCCGATTCAACGACCGCGGACGGCCCGACCGAGACGCCCTCAGCCAGTTCAGCTGACGCGCTGACCGTCGCTGCACGGTGAACACCGGGCCCAGCCGGCGGCGGCGGATGAAGCTCCGCCGCGATACGAGCATAAGCCGCATAGGGATTGTCGTGAATGAGGGCTGCGCCCGGGCACTGCTCGGCATCCCCCTCGGAAAGCACAATGGCACCGGCGGCCGACTGGGCCAGCTGACGCCGGTACTGGGGGTTGGCCAGAAAAGCGAGATCCTGCGGGCCGGCGCCGGCAAGCGTTCCCACGCGGTGAACCACCTGATCGGGGTCGCCAATCAGCCGGCACCCGTACCTGAGCGCCAGTTCGCCGAGGGAGACCGGCACGATTCCTCCCTACTGTCCGCCCTGGTCGGACTGGTAGCGGCGCTGCAGGGACTGAATGATCTTGTCGGTGATGTCGACCGAATCACTGGCGTAGATAATGCCGTCCGCCATGACCAGGTCGAACTTCTGGTCCGCCGCATAGCGCTCAATTTCCTCGAAAAACACTCGCTGCAGCTGACCCAGTTCTTCGTTGCGGCGCAGGTTTAGATCTTCCAGATACTCGTTCTGGGTCCTGCTGAGTTCACGCTGACCCTCACGAAAATCCCGCTCGACGTTGCGCCGCTCTTCCTCGCCCATGAAGCCCTCGGCCTCCTGCAGACGCTCCTGCATACCGCGCAGTTCCTCCTGGCGGGAGCGAATCGTCCGCTCACGCGGCGCAAACTCCTCCTTGAGCTGGCGCTCGAAAGCCAGCGCCTGCGGCGAGTCCTTCAGGAGCCGCGGCAGGCTGACCACGCCAACCTTGATTTCCGCCGCGGCCACGCCGCTGGCCAGAACCAATACGGTCGCGAGAACTACTCGCGACACTGATCCCCTGATTCTTGTCATTTTGTCTTTCCTTATCATCAGGAAGCGTTTCCCGAAAAACTAGAACGCAGATCCGACGGAGAACTGGATTTCCTCCGTCTGATCCTGATCATCGTCATTGAGCGGGATACCGTAGCTGAGCTTGAACAATCCAAGGGGAGCGAGCCATTGGGCCGCAAGTCCCACGGAATAGCGAAGTTCATTGAGGTCGACACCGTAGTCCACCAGGTTTCCATCACTGTCGAAGAACGGCGTCGCGCATTCGCAGAATACATTACCGGCATCGAAGAACAAACTGAACCGGCTTTGTCCCTCCCACTGCTTGAGATTGGGCAGAATCAGCTCCATCTGGCTGGCCATTTTCACGTTTCCGCCCCAGGCCCGCCCAAAGCTGTCCTGTGGCCCGAGCCGTCCTTCCTTGAATCCGCGAACCGAGTTCGGCCCTCCACCGAAAAAGTTCTTGTACGGCGGCGGGTCGGTCGTATCGCCAATATCGTCGGCCCACCCGAAGTCGGCCGTCCACTCGAGAACAAACGGCCCGTAAATCGGCCAGTACTTCAGGAAGTCGTAACGCAGCGTCCAGTACTCGACCTCGCTCCCGGGCCCGGTGATCCCGAAGGTAAGACGCTGGCGGGCACCGCGATTTCCGAAAATGACGCGGTTTCGGCTGTCGTAGACCCAACCGGCGGTCAACTCGTAGCTGAGGAAGTCCGTGGTCAGGAACGTGAACTCCTGGCCGTTGTCCAGCGTGACGGTCTTGGTACTCGAATTGCCGTTGTTCCGGACCCACTGCTGTGTCTGCACCGGGCTGTTCGAGTTGGCGGACAGTTCGGCATCCTGAAACGCGAACCCGAAGCGTATCCGGGAATACTCGGAAATCGGATAGCCCCAGTCCGCGCCCAGCGTCCATGTCTCGGTGGAGAAGTCCGATGACCCGGACGTGAATTGGGTGATGTCCCGATAGGCGAGCGAGATCGATCGACTCACCCCGTCAGGCGTCACATAGGGATCGGTAAACGAGAACCGGTAGACAGTGCTGTACCGACCGGTATTCACGTCCGCCTCAATGCGATTTCCCGTTCCGAGAAAATTCGTGTGCACGAAGTTGCCGTTTAGCAGGATGCCTTGCGACCCCGAGTATCCGATGCCCCCGCCGAACGACCCCGGCATGCCCTCGGTCACGTTGAAATCGATATCGACCAGGTCGTCCGTGCCAGCCACCGGCGTGGTATCCACCGAGACTTCCTCGATAAACGGAAGCCGCCGAACACGCTGCTCCGACCGCTCCACGGCGCGATTGGAGAGGAAACCGCCCTCGAGCTGTCGCATCTCGCGGCGAAACACCTCGTCGTCCGTGCTCGTCGTGCCGTAGAAGTTGACGCGGCGCACGTAGGCACGCTTGCCCGGATCCACATAGAAGGTAAGCGACACCGTCTTGGCTTCATCATCCAGATTTGGCACCGGCTCGACGCGCGCGAAGGCATAGCCCTCCTCGCCCAGCCGATAGCTGATCAGCTCCGAGGTCTGGGTCAGGCGACGACGGGAGAACGTTTCGCCGGGTGACACCATGATCAGGCGCTCCAGCTGCGCCTCGGGCAGGACCAGGTCTCCCGCCAGCTTGACGTCGCCGATGACGTAGGGCTCGCCTTCCGCCACATTCAGCGTGACAAAGATGTTTTGCTTGTCGGGCGAAATAGCCACCTGGGTCGAGGTCACCTCGAAATCCGCGTAGCCCCGGTCCAGGTAATAGGAGGTCAGTGTCTCGATATCGCCGAGCAGGACTTCCCGCGCATAGTTACAGTCCTGCTTGTAGAAGCACAGCCAGTTGCGGGTTTTCATCGTGAACTCTTCGAGCAGCTGGTCGTCGTCGAAAATCTCGTTGCCGACGACGTTGATCTGCTGAATCCGCGCCCGCTTGCCTTCCTTGATGTCGATCGCTATTTCGACGGTGTTGTCCGGCAGCTCCTGGACACTGGTATTGACCTGCACGTTGTACTTGCCACGACCGAAATACTGGTCCGTGAGAAACTGGGTCGCGCTCTCGAGGACCGATCGGTTGAACGTACGTCCGGGAGCAAGGCCCTGTTGTCGCAGCGCATCCTCCAGGTCCTCTGTCTTGATGTCCTCGTTGCCCTCGATCGTAAAGGACTTGATTGACGGTCGTTCCTGCACGGTGATTACCAGCGTGTTCCCGTCTCGGTTGAACTGCACGTCCTGGAAGAGGCCGGTGCCGTAAACCGCCCGGATGGCCTCCTCGATGCGAGTGTCGTCCACCGTGTCGCCGATGCTGATCGGCAGATAGTTGAATACGGTGCCTTCGGCTATTCGCTGCAGCCCGTCAACCCGCATGTCGCGAACGACAAAGGGCGCCGCCGCCTGGGCCACCGCCGACAAGAGCAGCAAACCCGTGCAGAGGGCGGTACGCAAGAGCCCCTTGGCAAATAGACCGGGCACGACTTCAGCCCCCGAGCCGCGCTATGTCGTTATAGAACGCAAAGCTCATGAGCATCAGCAGAAGCACAATGCCGACTTGCTGGCCGATAAGCTGAGCCCGTTCCGACACCGGGCTGCCCTTGACGAGTTCAGCTACCTGGTAGGCAATCTGGCCCCCGTCGAGCATGGGCACGGGAAGCAAATTCAGAATTCCCAGGCTGATGCTCACGATTGCCAGGAATGACAGGAACACGGTCAGGCCCGCTGACGCGGTCGCCCCGGCAGTCTGGGCGATGTTGATCGGACCGCTGAGATTGCTGAGCGATACGTCTCCCGAGATCATTCGCCAGATCATCCGGACGGTGAGGCCCGACATCTCCACGGTCTGGGAAAAGGCCTCGCCGAAGGCGGCCAGTGGTCCGTAGCGTTGCTCGGTCACAACGTCCTCGTAGAGCCCGTCCGGCAAGTACACGGCTGCGCCGATGATCCCGCGAGGGCCCTCAGGCGCTTCGGTCGTACCGATGCTGAGATCGAGGCGTTGCCGGGTGCCGCCCCGCTCCACCTCCAGCTCCACGGTCTGGCCAGGGCGGGCCCGGACATAGCTGACCCATGCGGGCCAGTCATCCACCGGTTGGCCGTCTGCCGTCAGGATCCGGTCGCCTTCCATCAGGCCGGACGCCGCCGCGGATCCGTCTTCCATCACTTCACCCAGCACCGGCGCAATGTCCGGCTCCCAGGCGGTCAATCCAAGGCCGGGGAAAAGCGCGCCGGGCTCGGTCAGGTCCCCGGCATCAGCCGGGGCGACGATCGTTGCGTCGCGCACGCCGCCCCCGTCGTCCAGCTGCAGAGAGACAAGCCCGTCCGCCACGACATCCTCAAGTATCCGGAGATAGGCATCGGTCATGGTCTCCACCGGCTCGCCGGACACCGCGGTGATGCGGTCGCCAGCGCGGATTCCGGCCACTGCCGCGGCGCTCTCCGGGAGGGGATCGCCCAGCACCGCCCGCACCGCCGGAACGCCGACCGCAAACATGCCCCAGTAGGCAACAATGGCAAACAAGAAGTTGAACAGGGGCCCCGCCACGAGCACCGCAATCCGCCGCCACGGGCTCTGCCGATTAAAGGCCTGGGCCACCTGGTCCGCCGGGACGGGGCCCTCCCGCTCGTCCAGAAGTTTGACGTAACCGCCTAGCGGCAAAGCAGAAATCACGTATTCAACATCGTCACGGCCCATGCGCCTCCAGATCGGCTTGCCGAAGCCGATGGAAAAACGCAGCACCCGGATGCCCAGTCGACGCGCCACCCAGAAATGCCCGTACTCGTGCACGGCGACGAGGATGCCGATGGCGACAATAAATGCGAGTGCGGAAGTAAAAAATGCGCTCATTAAATTCCTTAGATGGCGAAAGCCGCGGTTTTCTCCGCAGCAACGGCGCGGGCTTCAGCGTCGAGGGCCAGAATGGCATCAAGGCCCAGTGGCTCAGGCGGACTCAATTTTGCCAGAACTCCCTCCACGACTCGCGGTATGTCGAGAAATCGGGTCTGTCCCGCAAGAAATGCACTGACCGCAACCTCGTTGGCGGCATTCAGGCAGACAGGCGCCGATCCGCCCTGATCGGCAGCCGCCAGGGCAAGCGCCAGGCAGGGGAAACGCTCCAGGTCGGGCGCGCGAAAGTCCAGACGACCCACTTCGGCGAGCTGGAGCGACCCGACACCCGACTCGATGCGTTCCGGCCACCCCAGGGCATGGGCAATCGGCGTGCGCATGTCCGGATTTCCCAGTTGGGCGAGCACGCTCCCATCCAGGTATTCGACAAGAGAGTGGATGATGCTCTGGGGATGCACGACGACCTCGACCCTGCCCGCATCCACCGAGAACAGGCGACAGGCCTCGATGACCTCAAGTCCCTTGTTCATCATTGTCGCGGAGTCCACGGAGATCTTCCGGCCCATCTCCCAGTTTGGGTGAGCGCAGGCCTGATCTGGCGTGACCGCGGCGAGATCGGCCAAGGGACGGTCCAGGAACGGTCCACCGGACGCGGTGAGCAAGAGACGGCGGACACCCTGAACCGAAGCCCGTGCCGCCGGATCGGCAGGCAGGCACTGAAAAAGCGCATTGTGCTCACTGTCGATGGGGATCAGCGACGCCCCCGAAGCGTCCGCGGCATCCGCCAGCAACCGCCCGGACATCACGACCGATTCCTTATTGGCCAGAAGCACCCGTTTGCCCGAGCGTGCCGCTTCAAGTGTCGGCAGAAGGCCAGCGGCTCCGACAATCGCCGCCATGACATAGTCGGCGTCCGGGTGACCCGCGGAAGCTACCAGGCCCTCATCGCCCGCGGCAACTTCCGAATCGAGTCCGCATGACCGCAGTTCCGCGGCCAGTCGGCGCGCGGCGTCCGGATCCGCCATGGCCACCAGCGACGGACGAAACGCACGACAAAGCGCAAGCATTCCGGCAACGTCGCTGCGGGCCGTCAGGGCGACGACACGGAAACGGTCCGGGTGCCTCGCCACGACGTCGAGAGTGCTCTGGCCTACACTTCCGGTGGCCCCGAGAACGCTGATGCCTATCATGCGCCGCTCATCGCACCGACCGCCACGAAGAACAACGGAACCGCCGCCAGCAGGCTGTCCGTTCGGTCCAGAACGCCGCCATGTCCCGGAAGCAGTGTGCCGCTGTCTTTTAGCCCTGCGCTGCGCTTGAACATGCTGATCGTGAGATCGCCCACCACCGATATGGCAGCAACCGTGAGGCCGATACCCATCATCGACAGGGCGGGACGCTGAAACACTATCGAGGCCGCCAGCCCGCCCAGTGCGGCGGCAATCAGCCCGCCGATCACGCCTTCCCAGGTCTTCTTGGGACTCACCGCCGGAGCCAGCGGGCGTCGGCCAAGGGAACGCCCCGCAAAAAAGGCGCCAATATCGGCGCAAGCGACAAGCAGAAAGAGCGTCAGGACCCAGGCCGGACCCAGGTCGGGGTCAGCGAGAATCCTCGAGAGGAACCACCATCCCGCCGGGAGCACGACCAACCCTACCGCGCCACTGAGCAGGCGGGGCGGCTCAACCGGATAGCGAAGGATGAAAACAAAGCAAATCAGCCAGGCGGCAAGAGCCAGCCACGGGAGCCAGGCCACGAAGGTGCCCGTGCCGGCCAAAAAGCACCCCGCCATGAGCACGACAACAACGGCCACGTAGAGCAGACGCGCCCCGGTTGACCGCCCCCCCGCAAGAGCTGCCCACTCCCAGGCTCCGACGAGGACCATGAGGGCGAACGCCGCCAGACCCAGTTCGGCCGGCGCGACGAACAGCACCGCCAGCAGGCCGAATCCGAGCACCAGGGAGGTAACGACGCGGTCACGCACCAGCCAGCCCCGGCGTCTCGATCTGGTCTGGCGTCAGGCCATAGCGGCGTTCGGCGCCGGCAAAGCTGCTCATGGCAGCCGCAAGCTCCCGTTCATTGAAATCAGGCCAGAGACAGGGCGTGAAGTAGCATTCGGTGTAGGCAAGGTTCCACAGCAAGAAATTACTGATCCGGCTTTCCCCACCCGTTCGGATCAGCAGATCCGGGTCCGGAAGGCCATGCAGCGCGAGTCGGCTCGCAAACTCGCCCTCCGTAATTCCATCCGCTTCAAGGCGTCCCGCGGCCAGGTCTTCAGCGAGGACCCGGGTCGCCTGCAGAATATCCCAGCGGCCGCCATAGGCAACGGCAATCACGAGCACCAGGCCCGTGTTACCGGCGGTCAGGCGCTCGGCGTCTTCCATCCGGCTCACGAGACTCCCGGCAAGACAGGAACGGTCGCCGATAAACCGAACACGTACGCCGTTCTTGTGGAGGTCGTCCACCTCACGCTCCAGGCCTTCGAGGAACAGCCGCATGAGCGCGCCGACTTCCGATGGCGGCCGGTTCCAGTTTTCGCTGCTGAAAGCGAACAGGGTGAGGACCTCCACCCCCGAACGGCCACAGGCCTCGACAACGCGCCGCGCCGACTTGACGCCTGCCCGGTGACCGGCGTGACGGGGCATGGCCCGACGCCTGGCCCAGCGGCCGTTACCGTCCATGATGACGGCGACATGCCTCGGCACGCGATCCTGAGTGTCTCGCCCCACCATCGGGCCCTCAGATTTCCAGCAGTTCTTTTTCCTTCACCGCCAGCACCTCATCCACCTCCTTGACGAAGCGGTCGGTGAGTTGCTGGACATCGTCATGGGCACGCCGGTCGTCGTCCTCCGTGATCTCCTTCTCCTTGAGGAGATCCTTGATGTGGTGCAAGGCGTCGCGGCGGATGTTGCGGATCGCAACCTTCGCGTTTTCGGCCTCGGACCTCACGACCTTTATCATGTCCCGACGGCGCTCCTCGGTCAGCGGCGGCAGCGGTACGCGGATAACCGTGCCCGACGTGGCCGGGCTGAGACCCAGGTCCGACGTAAGGATGGCCTTCTCGACCACCTGAACCATGCTCTTCTCCCAGGGATTCACCGATAAGGTCCGTGAATCTTCTACCGTGACATTGGCCACCTGGTTCAGCGGTACTTCGCTGCCGTAGTACTCCACGGTGATATGGTCCATCAGGCTCGTGTGGGCACGGCCCGTGCGGAGCTTTTTCAGCTCCTGCTCCAGCGACGCCACACTCTTGCCCATGCGGTCCGCCGCGTCTTTCATGATGTCGTCAAGCATTCCCGATCCTCCCGTGCTAGTCCGCCACGCGAGCCGTCTCGGTGTTGGTCACCAGCGTCCCTACATCCTCACCGCGCAGAATTCGCAGCAGGTCTCCCCGATTATGAACGTTGAAGACCCTGAGCGGCAGATCGTTGTCCCGGCACATTACGACGGCGGTCGCGTCCATCACCCCCAGCTTTTCGGCCAGAACCTGGTCGAATGTCAGCCGGGTGTAGCGAATGGCATCGGGCTCTTTTTCGGGATCGGCGGAAAACACTCCATTGACCTTCGTCGCCTTTAGCAACAGGTCGGCGCCGATCTCCGTGGCCCGCAGACTTGCGGCCGTATCCGTCGTGAAGAAGGGGTTGCCGGTCCCGGCCGCCAGCAAAACGACCCGGCTTTTCTCAAGGTGCCGGATCGCCCGGCGCCGAATATAGTCCTCACAGACCTCGTTGATCTTCAATGCAGACATCACTCGAGCGTGGACCCCGAGCTTTTCGAGGGCGTCCTGCATGGCAAGACAGTTCATCACCGTCGCCAGCATGCCCATATGATCGCCGGTCACACGATCGATTCCAGCCTCGGCCAGGCCTGCGCCGCGGAAAAGATTTCCGCCGCCGACAACAACGGCAACCTGTACGCCCATTTCCCGGACGTCCCGGATCTCCGAGGCAATGGCATTGAGGGTGTCGGGGTCGATACCGTAATCCGCCCCCCCGAGCAGCGCTTCGCCGCTGAGCTTAAGAAGAATCCGCTTCGGGACCTTTCTCGTCATCGCCTGTGCCCCCTTGATCTGGCCATTCGATAACCGGCGCCGGTTCCCGGGCCGGTGACCCAGTAAAAAGAACCCCGCCGAATGAGCGGGGTTCGTGGTCCGTCAGTCTAACCTACTTCCCCGTTGCGGGCCGGGTCAGGCCCCTTGAACCTGGGCCATGACCTCCGCAACGAAGTCGTCTTCTTTCTTTTCGATGCCCTCACCCACCTCGAAGCGCGTAAAGCTCTTGACCTCGGCCCCGGCCGACTTCAGCAGCTTACCCACGGTCTGGTCGGTGTCCATAATGAACGGCTGGCCGACGAGAGTGATCTCGGCGAGCCACTTCCGCAGCCGGCCCTCGACCATCTTCGCGACGATTTCATCCGGCTTGCCCTCCTGGCGCGCCTGCTCGGACAAGATCTCCCGTTCCTTTTCGAGCTGGTCGCCGGGCACTTCTGCATCGCTGACGAAGTTCGGGTTGCTGGCAGCCACATGCATGGCCACCTGCTTGGCGAGCGTATCGTCCCCGCCGTTGATCGCCGTCAGAACGCCGATACGAGTCCCGTGCAAATACTGGCCGAGCCGACCCTCCGACTGCATGGTCTTGAAGCGACGAATACCGATGTTCTCACCGATCTTCGCCACGAGGCCCCGCCGGACCTCCTCCACGGTCTCACCGCCAAGAGGCAGCGCGGACAGCGCCGCCAGGTCAGCAGGGTCGTTTTCCAGCACCAGGTTCGCAACCTGGGCGGTGAAGTTTCGGAAGTCGTCGCCACCGGACACGAAATCCGTTTCGCAGTTGATCTCGACAATGGCACCGCGGTGACCGTCCTCGGAAACCGCCAGAGCGACCAGGCCCTCGGCGGCCACCCGGCCTGCCTTCTTGTCCGCCTTGGCGAGACCGGTCTTGCGCATATGCTCGACCGCGGCCTCGAGGTCGCCGTTGGTTTCAACGAGGGCTTTCTTGCACTCCATCATGCCGGCGCCGGTGCGCTCACGGAGTTCCTTGACGAGAGAAGCGGAAATGCTCATCTGCTGAATACCTCTGAAATCTTGGAGTCAGGCCGGGCACGCAAGGCACCCGGCCAACAGGTCGGATCAGGCCTTGGCGGGCTCATCTCCGGCAGGCTCGGACGCCGCCGCCTCCGCAGGAGCCTTGTTTGCCTCCTGCGCTTCGGGCTCAGCTTCAGCCTTTGCCGGCTCAGCTTCAGCCTTTGCGGGCTCAGCGTCAGCCTTTGCGGGCTCAGCTTCAGCCTTTGCGGGCTCAGCTTCAGCCTTTGCGGGCTCAGCTTCAGCCTTTGCGGGCTCAGCTTCAGCCTTTGCGGGCTCAGCTTCAGCCTTTGCGGGCTCAGCGTCGGCCTTTGCGGGCTCAGCCGAGGCGCCTTCAGCAGGTGCCGATGCGGCCGTATCGCTATCCGAATCGGTGGTCCCCGCCTCCTTGGCTTTCACCGCGGGTTTGCGGGCTCGACCTTTGCCGCCGGCGCTCTTGCGGGCTGCCGCCGCCTTCTTGACGTTGCCTTCGCTATCGACTTCGACGAACTCGTCCTCGGTCTCCGGAATCGACGGCGCCGAATCCTTGCCCTCGAGGACCGCGTCGGCGATGCCGGCCGTGTACAGCCGGATGGCTCCCATCGCATCATCATTACCCGGGATGATGTAGTCGACCTCTTCCGGCGAACAGTTCGTGTCGACCACGGCAACTACCGGAATGCCCAGCTTGCGAGCTTCCTTGAGGGCAATGCGTTCGTGCTCGATGTCGACGATGAACAACGCGTCGGGCAGCCCTGCCATATCCTTGATGCCGCCGAGGCTCTGTTCCAGCTTGGCCATCTCCCGGCGCAGGCCCAGGACCTCCTTCTTCGTGAGAATGTCGAAGGTGCCGTCTTCCTCCATCGCAGTCAGCTCCCTGAGCCGCTTGATGGACTGCTTGACCGTCTTGTAGTTCGTGAGCATGCCGCCCAGCCAGCGGTAGCTGACAAACGGCATGCCGGCGCGGGCTGCTTCTCCGCGGATGGCTTCGCGGGCCGCGCGCTTGGTCCCGACGAACAGGACCGACCCGCCGTTGGAAACCAGCTTGCGGACAAATTCCTCCGCGTCCCGGTACAGGGGCAACGTCTTCTCGAGATTGATGATGTGGATCTTGTTACGTTCCCCGAAGATGAAGGGAGCCATCTTGGGGTTCCAGAAACGCGTCTGGTGGCCGAAATGCACGCCGGCCTCCAGCATCTGCCGCATGGAGATACTAGACATAAGTCAATTCCTCGGGTTGAGCCTCCACGTACCCCATCCGCCAACCCTTTTTCGGTGGGCACCCAGCCGGATGTGTCGGTACGTGTGTGGATTTATTGCGAAAAAAGCGCGCGCTTTATACCATAGCGGACTGCTTCCCACAATGCTCCAGCCCCCGAAGTCAGCTGCCGCTCATCGCGGAGGGGCCGGGGCCATGGGCCGCCCGCCGAGGACCCGATGACCGTAACGATCAAGAATGCCGAGGACCAGGACCGGATGCGCGTGGCCGGGCGTCTCGCCGCCGAGGTGCTCGACATGGTGGGCGAGCATATCGCGCCGGGCATCACGACGGGGGAACTCGACGCGATCTGCCATGACTATATCGTCAACCGGCAGCAGGCGATCCCCGCGCCGCTGAACTACCGCGGCTTTCCCAAATCCATCTGCACTTCCGTCAATCACGTGGTCTGCCACGGAATTCCGGGCGACCGCACCCTCAAAAACGGCGACATTGTCAACGTGGACATCACCGTGATCAAGGAGGGCTTCCACGGGGATACGAGCCGGATGTTCCACGTGGGGAAGCCCACAGTACAGGGTCAGCGTGTGAGCAATATTGCTCACGAGGCCATGCGCCGCGGCATTAGCCTCGTCAGGCCGGGGATTCAGCTCGGGGACATCGGCCACGTCAATTCAGACCTATGTCGAAGCGCAGCACTGCTCGGTCGTGCGCGAGTACTGTGGCCACGGGATAGGCCGGCAGTTCCACGAAGATCCGCAGGTCCTCCACTACGGGCGCCCCGACACGGGCCTGGAACTGCAGTCGGGGATGACCTTCACGATCGAGCCGATGGTGAACGCCGGACGCCGTCACGTGAAACTCCTTCCCGACGGCTGGACAGTCGTTACCAAGGACCACTCCCTGTCAGCCCAGTGGGAGCATACGGTGCTGGTCACCGACGATGGCTACGAAGTCATGACACTCGGCGCCAGCGGCGACATCTGAAGCGTGGACGCAGCCCAGGCCAGCGTTTCTCCGGAAGACACCTTCGGACAGCTTGACGCGGCGCTGGCCAACGGTGAATCGCCCGTAGCGTCGTTCCGACGGCGCCCTTGAATCCACGGCCGCCGAACTGAAACGGCGCTTCGATGCCGAAGAGCCCGTCGAGCACCTGGTTCGAGACCGAGCCCGCATGGTGGACGGCATTCTCCTCAGGGCCTGGCGCCAGCACCTGGACAGCGCCAGCGAATCGCTGGCGCTGGTGGCCGTCGGGGGTTACGGGCGGGGCGAGCTGCACCCGTGCTCGGACATCGACGTCATGGTCCTGTTTCCAGGCGACGAACCCAGCCGATGGCGGGAAAGTCTGGAAGCCTTTGTCACTTTCCTCTGGGATATCGGGCTGGAAGCGGGTCACAGCGTTCGCAGCCTCGCTGATTGCGTTACCGAGGCCGAGGCCGACATCACCGTGGCCACGACCCTCATGGAGGCCCGCCTGCTCACGGGGAACGAGGCCCTGTTCCAGGCAATGGTAGAAGCCACAGGGCCCCAGTCCATCTGGGACTCCCGATCCTTCTTCGAAGCCAAGCTTGCGGAGCAGGAAGGCCGCCATCACCGCTATCACGATACGGCCTACAACCTCGAACCCAATATCAAGGGCAGCCCCGGCGGCCTCCGGGACATCCAGGTCGTCGGCTGGGTCGCGAAACGGCATTTCGGCGCCAGGACGCTGCATCAGCTGCACCAGCAGGGGTTTCTGACCGGATACGAGTACCGGCGCCTTCTGGCCGGGCAGACATTCCTGTGGCGCATTCGCTGGGCATTGCACACGATCACCGGGCGCCGGGAGGACCGGCTGCTCTTCGACCACCAGGTCTCCCTGGCAGACGCTGTTTGGCTATGAAGACGCGACCTTCACTCTCGCCGTCGAACAGTTCATGCAGAAGTACTATCGGACCGTGATGGAGCTGTCCCGCCTGAACGAGATGCTCCTTCAGCTCTTCCAGGAAGCCATTCTGATGGAACCGGAGGCGGAGCCCCGGCCGATCAATGCGCGTTTCCAGGTACACAACGGATTTCTCGAGGTCACAAGCGATGACGTGTTCGAGCTATCTCCGTCCGCGTTGCTGGAAATTTTTCACCTGCTGCAGGAGCAGACCGGGCTGAAGGGCGTCAGCGCGGAAACCATCCGCCTGATCAGAAAGAACCTGCCGCTGATCGACGAGGAATTCCGCCAGAACCCTCGCCATCACCGCTTGTTCATGGAAATACTCCGTGCGCCGAAGGGTGTCACCCACGAACTGCGGCGGATGAATCTCTACGGGGTTCTCGGTCGCTACATTCCCGCGTTCGGGCGGGTAGTCGGACGCATGCAGTTTGACCTTTTCCACGCCTATACGGTGGATGCTCACACCCTGTTCGTGGTCAGCAACCTGCGGCGCTTCGCCCTGCCTCGTTTTGACCACGAGATGCCACGCTGCAGCCGCATCATGCAGGAGCTTCCCAAGCCGGAACTGGCCTACCTGGCCGGGCTGTTCCATGACATCGCCAAGGGCCGCGGGGGCGATCACTCGGAGCTCGGCGCGGTGGACGCCGAGTCTTTCTGCCTAGAGCAGGGACTGTCGCCCTATGACGCCCGCCTCGTCGCCTGGCTGGTCCGCCATCACCTGGTCTTCTCGATCACGGCTCAGAAAAAGGACATTCGGGATCCCGAAGTCATCAATGCCTTCGCCCGGCAGGTGGGGGATCAAAACCATCTGAACTACCTCTTCGTGCTCACCGTGGCCGATGTGACGGGCACGAACCCGAGGCTGTGGAACTCCTGGAAGGAAACGCTCTTCGAGGAGTTCTACGACAGCGTCCGACGCGCGCTCATGCGAGGTCTTGAGCAACCCGTGGACGAGGAGCAGCTGATATCCGAGACACAGACGTCGGCCCGGGACCGCCTGCGTTCCATGGGCGTGCGGCGCGGACGGGTTCGCAAGGCCTGGCAGGCGTTCACGAACGACTATTTCCTCCGGTATTCACCCGAGGAGATTGCCTGGCACACGCGGACGCTCGTGCGGCTCGACAAGGAGAAGGCCACCGAGGGCATTGCCGTTGAACGGCTTCCCGACCAGGGCGTGACCGGCGTGCTCGTGGTGATCCGCGAAGATCGCCATGGATTCGCTCGCGCAACCGCGGTGCTTGACGAACTCGGCGTCAATGTCCAGGACGCCCGGGTTGTGCCGATCGCCGACGGGCGAACCATCCAGACCTATCATGTGCTGGAAGGTGACGGGTCCCAGATTACCGAGACCAGCCGTCTGAAGCAGATAGACAGCGCGATCCGCCGGGCCGTTCAGGACTCCGACGGCATACCCCCTATGGTGACCCGCCAGGCGCCTCGGCAGGTCCGCATGTTCTCGACCCCCACGCGTATCGCTTTTTCAGATGACGAAGCCGGCCAGCGTACGCTCCTTGAAATCGTGGCCGCAGACCGGCCCGGTCTGCTGTCGGAAGTCGGCAAAGCCTTTGTGGAAGCCGGTATCGTGCTCCGCGCCGCAAAGGTGATGACCATCGGCGAGCGCGCCGAGGACGTGTTTTTCGTCACTGACCGTGGGGGGCATGTACTGGATGAAAGAGCCCAAGCGGACCTCGCCGAGCGTCTTGCCGGGCGACTGGACGATCCCCCGGATGCCAAGCGAAAATCCGCCTGAACCCATAACGCGCATCAAGGAAACAACGTGAACCCCAGGCTGTCGCGCCTCATGCCCTACCCCTTTGAGAAGCTCGCGGCGCTGAAGGCGGGCATTACGCCTCCCGGGGAGCTTGACTCGATCTCCCTGTCGATCGGCGAACCGCGGCATCCTGCGCCGGATTTCATTTTTGAGGCCTTCGCGGCGCACCGGGACCGCCTCGGAAACTATCCGAAAGCCCTGGGGCTTCCGGAATTCCGCGAAGCCGCAGCCAACTGGCTTCAGCAACGCTATACGCTGCCGGAAGGAATGGTCGATCCCGAGACCCAGGTGCTTCCGGTAAACGGGACGCGCGAGGCGCTGTTTGCTTTCGTGCAGGCAGCGGTTGATCCGGCCGGAGCTCCGCTGGTCCTGATGCCCAATCCCTGCTACCAGATCTACGAGGGCGGTGCGATCCTGGCCGGCGCCGAGCCTGGCTACCTGGATACCACGGCCGACAATGGCTTCCTGCCGGACCTGGACCGGGTGTCCGATGCCCAATGGGACCGCTGCCAGGTGCTGTTTCTGTGCAGCCCCGGCAACCCCACCGGTGCGGTGATGGATCTCGCCTTCCTGGAGCACGCCATCGAGCTCGCTGACCGGCACGATTTCCTGATCGCCTCCGACGAATGCTATGCCGATATCTACCTGGACGACGAAGCACCGCCGCCGGGCCTCCTGGAAGCCTGCGCCCGCCTCGGCCGCACAGGTGCGGAGCGCTGCATCGTGTTTCACAGCCTGTCGAAGCGATCCAACGTACCCGGCCTCCGCTCCGGGTTTGTTGCCGGCGATGCAACGAGTGATGTCCGGCTATCGCTTGTACCGGACCTACCACGGCTGCGCCGTGCCGGAAGCCGTCCAGCTTGCGAGCATTCCCGCCTGGAACGACGAGGAACATGTACGTCGGAACCGGGCCCTGTACCAGCAGAAATACGCGGCGGCGATGCCGATCCTGGAGTCCGTGCTCGACGCGCGAAACGCCACCGGCGTCCTTCTATGTCTGGGCGGGCGTGCCCGGGAGCGACCAGCCCGGAAGCGACGAGAAGTTTGCCCGGGACCTGTTCGCTGCAGAGAACGTAACGGTTCTGCCGGGCTCCTATCTGTCGCGACCCGGTCCGGGCGGTGATCCCGGTACGGGCCGGATCCGGCTTTCCCTGGTCGCGGAAGTCGACGCCTGCGTGGAAGCTGCCCGGCGCATCAAACGATTTGTGGAAAGCCATTAATGAGCAAGAACATTCAGCACTTGATCGAAGACGGATTCGAACACCGGAGCGATTTCTCTCCTGAGCGCTGTCCTGCCGATTTGCGGGAAGCGGTCACCGAGGCGCTGGAAGGCCTCGATTCGGGGCGCTGGCGGGTCGCGGAGCCCGGGCCGGATGGCTGGGTCGTGAACCAGTGGCTGAAGAAGGCGGTTTTGCTCTCGTTCCGCCTGGAGTCCAATACCGTCGTGGACCTGGGCGCGGCCCGTGGCTACGACAAGGTGCCGCTCAAGTACGCGGGCTGGGATGCGGCGCGCTTCGAAGCGCAGGGCGCGCGGGTCGTTCCGCCGGCGGTCGTCAGGCGCGGCGCCTATGTGGCTCCGGATGCGGTCCTGATGCCGTCCTACGTCAACATCGGCGCCTGGGTCGGCCCCGGCACGATGGTGGACACCTGGGCCACCGTCGGATCCTGCGCCCAGATCGGCGCGCACGTCCATCTGTCCGGCGGCGCGGGCATCGGCGGCGTACTCGAGCCCCTGCAGGCCAACCCGACTGTTATCGAGGATCACTGCTTTATCGGCGCACGCTCCGAGATCGTGGAAGGCGTCATCGTCGAGCAGGGAGCGGTGATTTCCATGGGGGTTTTCATCGGCCAGAGCACGCGAATCTACGACCGGGAGCGGGACGAGGTGATCTACGGCCGGGTGCCGTCCGGCGCGGTGGTCGTGCCGGGCAATCTTCCGTCCGAAGACGGCCGCTACAGCCTCTACTGCGCTGTGATTGTGAAGCGGGTCGACGAAAAAACCCGTGCCAAGGTGGGCATCAACGAGCTCCTGCGCAGCGCCCGCTGACGGGCGGGCCCGAAAGCCTACTGGGCCGGGCCGTCGCCGATTTCCTTGTGGAGGTGTTTCGCCTTCACGTGCCGCACGTCCCGCCCCTCGACCACGAACACCACGTACTTGGCGATGTTCTTCGCATGGTCTCCCACCCGCTCCAGGGCCTTCAGGACGATGATAGCGTCGGCCACGTAGTGCACATCCCTGCCCTCCAGCTGCAGATAATCATGCATGGTGGCGAGGGCCTGGCGGTATTGCTTGTCCACGGCCTTGTCACCCTGGGCGACCCTGACAGCCAGCTCCTCGTTGCTGTCATCCAGGCGGAAAGAACATCCCGAAGCATCTGGGTGACCAGTGCGGTCATGGCCTCCACCCGGCCCACGAGAGCCTCCTCCGGCGGGACCTGTCTGCTCGGTCAGGGACCGGGCCACCTTCGCGATCTTCTTGGCCTCGTCGCCGGCGCGCTCCAGGTCCGTGCCTCCCTTGAGCATGGCGAGGATCGCCCGCAGATCGCCCCCGACCGGCGCCCGCTTGGCCAGAATCTGAACGGCCAGTTCCTCGATCCGGGTATCGTAGGCGTTGACCTCCTTCTCCCGGGCGACGACCTTCCTGGCCAAGTCCGCGTCGCGCCCCACCAGGGCGGCCACTGCCTGCTCCACCTGGTCAATGACGAGCCCTCCCAGGGTCAGCAGCGATACGCTGAGCTGGTCCAGCTCCTGGTCATAGCTGCGAACGGTATGGTCTTCATGGGTCTCGGCCATCACATGCTCCTGGCGTTCCCGGTCCCGGGGGGGTGAAGCTGTTGCCGCCAGAGCCGGACCAACCCCCCGCCAGCGCGGGGCCGGAGGCCGCCCGACGGCCCGGCACCTTTCCAACCGATGATAGCTCACGACGACTGTATCGCCTGATGCCATGCGCTGAGAATCTATAGTCATACTTAACGAATTATATTTGCGTTCTATCTATATTGTATTTATGATCATTATCTATTCTTGCTTCTGGGCGAAATTCTCGGCCGGACCTACTCCCGTTCGCCGCTCGCCGCCTCGCGAAGATCCCGGGTCTTTACGTGCTGTACGTTCCGTCCCTGGGTATAAAAGACGTAGTGCTTCGCAATGTTCTTGGCGTGGTCGCCCACCCGCTCGATGGACTTCAGGGTCAACACGGAGTCCGCGATGTGCACCAGCAATTCGCCGTCTTCCTCGATCATCTCCTGGATCTGCGACATGGCACTCTTGTATTCCCGGTCCAGGGCGCGGTCACTCTCGGCCGCCGTGATCACGCCTTCCTCGTCCCCGGTGTCGATAGCCGACAGCAAATGAGTCAGCAACGACACCGCCTTGGCACCCATATTTTCGATCGCCGCAGCGAGGCGCTCCGACGGAACCGGCCTCTCCGCCGCGATTGTCCGCGCCACTTTCGCGATCTTCTTGGCCTCGTCGCCTACCCGCTCGAGGTCCGTACCGGTCTTGAGCATGCCGAACACGGCGCGAAGATCCCGGCCCTTCGGCGAACGGGTAGCCACGAGACGCAACGCCTTGTCCTCGACCTGCTGGTCGAGGGCGTTGATCTCCTTTTCCCGCACGATCACCCGGGCCGCGAGCTCGTCGTCGCCCGTAAGAAGCGCCCTTACGGCGTCCTCGACCTGGCTGGTCACAAGACCTCCGAAGCTCACGATCAGCTTGCTGAGGCCTGTAAGGGCTGCGTCGAAACTCCGAACCGTATGGGCGGAACCGTCAGTCATCATCGTCTCCATTCGATGGGGTGCCGACCGCTTGCGCTGGCCGGGCCTGACAAGGTCATATCCGGGATGCCCGGGCCGCGTCAGCTCCCGGTCAAGCCCGGAAGGACGCGGGCCAATTCATCTCTCAGAGCGGCGGTCTTCACGTGCCGCACGTCTCTGCCGGACACCGCATAGATGACGTAGCGGGCGATATTCGTGGCGTGATCGCCCACCCGCTCCAGAGCTTTCACCGCAAGCACCACGCTGAGGTGATCGAGTTCCCGATCGCAGGTCCTGACAATCCGCCCGCCAAGCAAGCGATCTTCCTGCATACCGTACCCCTGGAAGCGCCGCCCGGGCGCCTAGCCGAATCGGCCCGTGATGTAATCTTCGGTCAGCTTGTGGCTGGGATTGGTGAAAATCTTGTCGGTTTCGTCCACCTCGACCAGGTACCCGAGATGGAAGTAAGCGGTCCGCTGGGACACCCGGGCGGCCTGCTGCATTGAGTGGGTGACGATCGCAATCGTGTAGTTCTCTTTCAGCTCGTCTATCAGGTCTTCGATCTTGGCGGTCGCGATTGGATCCAACGCCGAGCAGGGCTCGTCCATCAGGATGATCTCGGGACTCACGGCAATCGCCCGGGCGATGCACAGGCGCTGCTGCTGCCCCCCAGACAGGCCGGTGCCCGGCTGGTCCATGCGATCCTTGACCTCCCCAAGCAGGCCTGCCTTCTCGAGGCTCTTGTGGACGATTTCCTCAAGCTCCACCTTATCCTTGGCCAGGCCGTGGATTCTCGGTCCGTAGGCCACATTCTCGAAGATGGACTTCGGAAACGGGTTGGGCTTCTGAAAGACCATCCCGATCCGGGCGCGAAGCGGCACCACGTCCATATCCTTCGAATAGATATCCTTGCCATCCAGCTGAATGCTGCCGTCCACGCGGGCAATGTCGATCGTGTCGTTCATACGGTTCAGGCACCGCAGAAACGTAGACTTTCCGCAGCCCGACGGACCGATCATCGAGATCACCTGATGGCGGCCCATATCCAGGTCCACGCCGTGGATTGCCTGCTTGTCGCCGTAGAACACGTCCACCCCCCGGCAAACCATGACCGGATCGGGATGACTGATGTCTCCGACCGGTTTCTTCGGAATGTCCCCGGTCCTGGCCGCCAGGGCGTCTTCCGCCGATTCCCTGGCGGCAGCCGGAACCGCTTGTACCGGGGTTTTTTCCCTCTCCGGTCGATTCACGATGGTCTCCATAACGGCGGTCTCTCGATAGTGTAGTGGTTTACCAGCGGCGCTCGAACTTCTTGCGCAGAAACACCGCCAGTAGGTTCATCAGGAGGAGAAACCCCAGCAGGACCATGATGGCCGCCGAAGTTTTCTCCACGAACGCCCGCTCCGGGCTGTCGGCCCACAGGTAAACCTGCACCGGAAGCACCGTGGACGGATCGAAAAAGCCCTGCGGCACGTCCACGATGAAGGCAATCATGCCGATCATGAGCAGCGGTGCGGTTTCACCCAGCGCCTGGGCCATGCCGATAATGGTGCCGGTCAGCATGCCCGGAAGCGCTAGCGGCACGGTGTGATGAAAGGTGGTCTGGATTTTCGACGCCCCCATGCCCAGGGCGGCTTCCCGGATCGACGGCGGCACGGACTTGAGCGCCGCCCGGCTGGAGATGATGATAGTCGGCAGGGTCATCAGGGTGAGTACGAGTCCGCCCACGAGGGGTGCCGACCGGGGCAGCTGAAAAAAGTTGAGAAAGACCGCCAGCCCCAGCAGCCCGAAGACGATCGAAGGCACCGCGGCCAGGTTGTTGATGTTCACCTCGATCAGATCGGTGAACTTGTTTTTTGGAGCGAATTCCTCGAGATAGACCGCCGCAGCCACCCCGATGGGGAACGACAGCAAGAGGGTAACTATGAGCGTGTAAAACGAACCCTTCATGGCGCCCAGGATGCCCGCCTGATCCGGATCCCTGGAGTCGGCGTTCGTGAAGAAGATCCAGTTGAAGCGACTCTCAATCTGACCGTTCGCTTCGAGCCGGTCAACCAGATCGATCTGCAGATCCGATACGCGCCTGTTGGCTTCCGGCAGATCCCGGTCGATGTAGCCTTTTCGCAGCATGTCGATTTCGTCATCGGTCGGAACCCACACGCGCAATGTCTGGCCGATGAGATCCGGGTCGGACCGGACCATTTTTTGCAGCATGAACCCCGAGCCGCTGCTGACCAGCGCATTGCGCTGCCGACGTTCCTTGCGGCTCCCGAATTCCGGGAACTCCTCCGCCAGCGAGTCACGAAGCAGTCCCGTGTAGTCGGCCCGGGCCAGCTGGTCGGGATCTCTTGTCCCTTCCGGATCAATCTCTTCCGGATCCAGAAACACGTCCAGGCCGATGTATGTGGCACGGAAGGCCGATGCCCCCTTACTCACGATATTGGTCATGAGAATCGCGAGAAACAGCACGGCAACAGATACCGACAGCAGCCCATACATCCGAAAACGGCGCTCTGCCCGGTAACGCTTCTTCAAACCGGCATTGACCTTGTCCATGGTCTGCTCGGCCAGCGACCGGGTTGGGTCGCCGCCGGGGGGAATGACGCTACTCGTACTGCTCACGATACTTCCTCACCACGTGCAGGGCGACTACATTGAGAACCAGAGTGACGACGAACAGGACAAGCCCGAGAGCAAATGCGGCCAGGGTCTTGGCAGTGTCGAATTCCTGGTCGCCCGTCAGCAGGGTTACGATCTGCACCGTCACGGTCGTGACCGCTTCCAGCGGGTTCCAGGTCAGATTGGCGGCCAGCCCGGCGGCCATGACAACGATCATGGTCTCGCCGATAGCCCGGGACACGGCCAGCAACAGGCCGCCGACGATCCCGGGCAGTGCCGCCGGGATAATGACGTTCTTCACCGTCTCCGACTTGGTTGCGCCGAGACCGTAGGCACCGTCCCGCATGGCCTGGGGCACCGCGTTAATTACATCGTCGGAAAGAGACGACACGAAGGGAATGATCATGATCCCCATCACCAGGCCGGCCGCGAGCGCCGACTCGCTCGCCACGCTGAGTCCCAGGGACTCTCCCCACCCGCGAATCGCCGGCGCCACGGTCAGCGCTGCGAAAAAGCCGTAAACGACGGTGGGTATGCCCGCAAGGATTTCGAGCAGTGGCTTGGCAATGGCCCGCACATTGCGCGGCGCGTATTCGGAAAGATAAATGGCGCTCATCAGTCCGATGGGGGCCGCCACGAGCATGGCGATGAACGCGATCAGCATGGTGCCCACGAACAGCGGGACCGCACCGAAGGCGCCAGACGACCCCACCTGGTCGGCGCGGATCGCTGTCTGCGGACTCCACTGAGTCCCGAACAGGAACTCCGTCGCCGGCACCCGCTGAAAAAATCGAATGGACTCGAACAGGACCGAAAGCACGATGCCCAGCGTGGTAAGAATTGCCACCAGAGAACAGGCAATGAGAAACGCGGTGACCATGCCCTCGACCCGGTTCCGGGCACGCATTTCCGGATTGATCATGCGCCATGCAAACGCCAGCCCACCCAAGGCAAGCGCCACGGCGAACACTGTCCGCAAGCGAGCACTCGTGGTCTGCAGGGACTGGTAGTGGGCAGCCGCCGCCTCCGCCTCGGGAGACAGGCTGCCGGGAGCAACATTGCCGGCTACCGCGTTGCGAATGTCGTTGACCACCAGCCCAAGACGGTCCTCGTCCAGTTCCCGGGTCTCGGCAGGAAGCCCTGAAATCACCTTGGAGGTAATCACCGAGGGTTCGATGAGATTCCAGGCAAACAGGAGCAAGAGGGCCGGCAAGAAGCACAGCAAGGCTGTATAGAGGCCGTAGTGACCCGGGAGGGAATTCAGGCTGCGAAGACCGCCATCTGTACCGGCTGCCAGCGCGGTAGCCCGGCTCCGGCCCAGGTAAAAGGCGCCTACGGCAAGGGCTGCCAGAACGAGAACTACAGTCGACATCTTCGCCCCCTGCTCACACCCCACTCCGCAACTTTAGCAGTCAGCGCGTGGCTTTTTTTGTGAAGTTTTGAGAGACAAGAAGGCGGCGGGGCCGCGAAGCACCGCCGCCGTCGTTGTCCCTGACAGAATGCGAGCCCCGTTATTCGGCGGCCAGCTTCAGGGGCTTCAGATCCTTGACCGAATTGGCGAACTGCTTGCGCTCGGCGTCCGGCATCGGGATCAGGCCACGCTCGGAGAGATAGCCGTCTTCGCCCCAGGCCTTCTCGCTGGTGAACTCGGCGAGATATTCCGCGATCCCGGGAATGACGCCGATATGTGCCTTCTTGACGTAGAAGAACAACGGCCGGGAAACCGGATAGTCGCCGTCCGCGATGCTGTCGAAGGTCGGCGTGATACCGTCGATGGCCGAGCCCTGGATCACATCTTCGTTCTGCTCCAGGAAGGAGTAGCCGAACACGCCTAACGCCTGTGGATTGGCCTGCAACTTCTGCACGATAAGGTTGTCGTTCTCGCCGGCTTCCACGTAGGCACCGTCTTCGCGCACATTGTGGCAGACCGACTTGTACATGTTCTTGTCCGTGTCTTTCATCGCCTTGATGAATTCGAAGGATTTGCAGCCACCCTCCAGGGCAAGCTCGGCGAACGCGTCACGGGTACCGGAGGTCGGCGGCGGGCCCAGAACCTCGATTTTCCAGTCGGGCAGTTCGGAGTTGACATCCTTCCAGGTCTTGTAGGGGTTGGCGATCAGCGTCTCGCCGCCCGCCGGATCCGGCACGTCCTTGGCCAGCGCCAGGAAGATATCCTTGCGGGTCACGCCGAAGCGCGGCGACTTCTTGTCGTTGGCCATGACGATGCCGTCGTAGCCGATCTTGACTTCGACGATTTCCTTGACCCCGTTGCCCTCGCACAACTCCACCTCAGAGGGCTTGATGCGACGGGAGGAGTTGGTGACATCGGGATACTGGACGCCGACGCCTGAGCAAAACAGCTTCAGACCCCCGCCGGATCCCGTTGATTCGATCTTGGGGGTCTTGAAGTTCGTGGTACGGCCGAAATTCTCGGCAACCACGGTGGCAAACGGATATACCGTCGAGGAACCAACGATACTGATGTAATCACGCGCCGACTGGGCCTGGACGACGCCCCCCGTCGCGAGGGCCGCAATGGCAGCGACCGTCAGAGTTTTCTTGATCACGCCTAACCTCCGATGATTAAAAAAACAGTCCGGGAACCGGAAGGACTCGCGTGCCCTTAGCCACCCCCCCTTGAATACGCCGCCACCCTACGCCGGCTTTGTTACCAAAATGTGTCATCCGCTGGCCCGGGACGCAACGAACCGACATAATCCAATAGGTCGATTCCGACGACTGAATTTCCTTCAAACCATGGCAATAGTGACTCTCTACGGGCTGGCGGCATGTCGACGCCTGCCGGCGGGCCCGAAAATGGCTGGACGCGCACGCCCTCGACTACACCTGGCATGACGTCCGGCGCGGCGGGCTTTCGGCGGAACTCACGAGCAGCTGGGCGGATTCTGCCGGCTGGGACGCCTTGATCAATCGCCGTAGCCGGACCTGGAGGGACCTGGCGCCCGAGGACCAGACCCGGGCCGGCAGCGATCCGACGGCGCTCCTTGCCGAACACCCCACCCTGTTAAAACGTCCCCTCCTCCAGACCGGAGATGGTATCGAGGTAGGATTCGACGAAGAGCGCTGGAGCCAGGTCCTGGGGCTCAGCCAGTGAACCCCATACTCGAACTCACCCGCGAACTGGTAGCCCGCGCATCGGTTACGCCAGACGATGCCGGCTGCCAGTCTCTGATGGCGGCACGCCTGGAAGCACTGGGGTTCCGTATCGAGTCCCTGCCCTTCGGCGACGTGGAAAATCTCTGGGCTCGTCTGGGGGACGCCGAACCGGTGTTTTGTTTTGCCGGCCACACGGATGTGGTGCCGCCCGGTGCGCTGGGTGAATGGCACAGCCTCCCGTTCGTGCCCGAGGAAAAGGCCGGCTGGCTTTACGGCCGCGGCACAGCGGATATGAAAGCCAGCCTGGCGGCGATGATCGTGGCTTGCGAACGCTTTCTTGCCCGGGCCACGCCCAGGGGGTCCATTGCGTTCCTGATCACCAGCGACGAGGAAGGCCCTGCTCAGGACGGTACTCGCGCGGTCATGGAGCAGCTCCAGGCCCGGGGCGAAACGATCCAGTATTGCCTCGTCGGCGAACCTTCGAGTGCGAAGCGCCTGGGTGACACTGTCCGGGTTGGCCGGCGTGGCTCCCTGAGCGGGGACGTCACCGTGCGTGGCATCCAGGGCCACGTGGCCTATCCGGATATTGCCCGCAACCCGGTCCACGAGGTCTTGCCGGTTCTTTCCGAATTGACCCGGATTCGCTGGGACGAGGGGAACGAGCACTTCCCGCCGACGACCTTCCAGGTGTCGAACATCAATTCGGGCACCGGATTTCGCAACGTGATCCCCGGCGAGCTCGAACTGAAATTCAATCTGCGTTACTGCACCGAACAAACGATGGAGGGTCTGTCGTCCCGAATCAGTCAACTGCTCGGGGAAGCCGGACTGGACTATTCCGTAGCATGGCGAGATGCCGGCCGGCCGTTTCTCACGGCACCCGGCGAAATGACCAATGCGGTATCCGCCGCAATCGAGGACGTAGCCGGTTTCGCTCCGGAACTCTCAACAGGCGGCGGGACCTCGGACGGGCGCTTCATCGCCCCGACCGGCGCGCAGGTCGTGGAACTGGGCCCGGTCAATGCCTCCATTCACAAGGTCAACGAACGCGTCCGTATCGACGACCTCGAGCCTCTTGCGGCCATGTACGAAGGAATTCTGAGCCGACTGACGGGCTGACTCGACCGGCACCGCCCGCCCCCGCCGCCGGGCCCGTTGGCAGCCGGTCCCGCGGCGATGGTCCGAGGCTAGCCCAGGGCAACGGCTCCGCCCGGAGGCCGCCGCCAGTTGACCCACATTCCCCAGATCGCCAGCGCGACGAGCCACGCAAGCACCCAGCCCGGCATGCTGATGCCCAGGAATGACCAGGAGATTTCCGCGCACTCGCCCGAACCGGAGAACACCATGGCCAGCGCTTCACTCAGGGGGAAAACATCCATGATGTAGTCGAGGCCCGGCCCGCAGGCGGGGACCTCTTCAGGGGGCAGGCTCTGCAGCCAGATCTGGCGCGCCGCGATCGCTCCGCCTGCTGCTGCGGCGAGCAGGAGCAGAACTGCGTAGATCCTGGAGCCGGCCGGGCCAGGGGCCTGCAGCCAGGCCAGCCCGAAAAGAACGCCCATAACGATCACGGCCACTCTCTGGAAGACACACAAGGGACACGGCTCGAGACCCAGCCCGTACTGCGCATACACCGCAAAAACCATCAGGCCCGCGCAAATCATCGCACCGGCCGCATTCCCGTGTCTCCGCCAGCCAAGGTACTCGGACGTCGCGGGCACCATCAAGCCGTCTCTTCCCGAGATTCGGGACCGAAGGGCAACTCATCCCGACTGAGGTGCCGGATGTCCTTGCCGTGCACCATGTAGACCACATACTCGCAGATATTCTTCGCGTGGTCGCCGATACGCTCCAGGGCCCGCCCGACCCACATCGTATCGAGCACGCGGCGAATCGTACGCGGGTCTTCCATCATGATCGTTATGCCCTGGCGCGTCAGTGCCTCGTACTCCGCATCCACTGCCTCGTCCCGCTCGACCACCGCCATGGCTCCGTCCGCGTCCATGCGCGCGAAACAGTCCAACGCATCATGCAGCAGGGCGGCGACCAGATCGGCCAAGTGCCGCAGCGCCCGGTAACTGTCCCTGGGCCGCTCCTCCGTCGCCAGCCGGGCGGCCAGGTAGCCGATCTTCTCGGCTTCGTCACCTATTCGCTCCAGGTCCGTGATCGTCTTGACGACTGCCATCACGAGCCGAAGGTCGCCCGCCGTTGGCTGGCGCAGGGCGATGATTCGGCTGCATTCCTCGTCAATGCTGACCTCCATGCGATTGACCTTGTGATCATCCCGGACAACCCGGTCCCCCAGGTCACTGTCGCCGCTGACCAGCGCCAGGATCGCCAGGCGAAGCTGCTCCTCGACCAGGCCGCCCATGATCAGCACATGGTTTCGAACCGAGCCGAGGTCTTCGTTGAATGATCGAGAATAGTGCTGGGAAATGTCTTGCTGGGCCATCAACCACCTCCACGCAAAACTATACGCCAGCCTGCGATCCCCCGATCGCGCTGGCTGAAATCGACAACGAAAAAGCCCCGCCGAAGCGGGGCTCTTCCGGGCTATTGCCAAGGACAGGACTTACTTGAAGTCCATTGCGGCACGTACGACAAAGGCGTTGGGCTCTTCGTCACCGCCGTTGTTGGCCGGCGAATCGCTGGCCTCGCTGATGACGTAGTTCGCCATGAAGCGCAGGTAGGGATTCACGTAATAGTTCACGCCAATGGTGTAGTTGTCGATCTCGCCGCCATTGATGTCCCCGTCCTTGAGATCCATGTTGCTGTATCGGGCAGCAACTTCCCAGGCGTTGGTGGCCTTGGTACGACCGAAGGTGCCGCCCTTGTAGCTACGGGATTCTCCGGTGATGAACCAGCTTCCGTAGACATAGTAGCCGGTGAGATCCGGATCATTGCCGCCATCCCTGTCGATGGTCTGCTGCATCCACTCGCCCTGCAAGGAGAAGGGGCCGAACACCGCGGCACCCTCAAGACCGGCGGTCTGGATGTTGTTGACGTCGTTGAGCGTTCCGGTGTCCACCAGGCGAATGCTGGTCTGGTGGGTCTCGGGCCGCGCCCGTACCCGCCACTCGTCTTCCTGGTCTTCGGCTTCCTGCCAGGAGTAAGAGGCGCCCAGGTGCACGAAGGCGTCGTCACCAAAGGTGGGCGTCCAGGCCAAGCGGCCGTTGGCGCCGGTGCCCTCGTCCTTGCCCTCGGAGCTGCTCTCTTCCTGGCCGAACACCGATGCGGCCCAGTGGAACGTGCCGGCGTCGCCCGAGAGTCCGAGACCGATCCGGCGATCCGGAACGAAGGCGCTGATCATGGCCCGCTCGACGAAGGTCATGTACTTCGAGCTGGTCAGGACTTCCAGGCCCTGCTCCTGCTTGAACTGGCCGATGGTCAGCTTGCCGAAGCCGAAGCCGGTGTAGCGGATATACGCGTCCTTCAGGACCGTATCGTTTCCGGCGAAGTCGATATTCGCCTTGTACTGCCAGTCGTCGTCGATCTCGCCATAAGCAAACAGGCGAACACGGCGAAATTCGGTGCCGTCGCCCATGTCCACATTGTCGTCGTCATAGACGGTGCCATCCACCTGGACTCGGCCGCCCACGTTTACGGTCATTTCCGCCAGCGCGGGGGTCGACGCCAAAGCAATCGCCATCGCCAGGACGCTCGCGCCCGGGATGATAACTCTGCGTTTCATTTTGGATTCTCCTTAGAGAGGATGTTCGCAACACGTTGCCGGCCGGGCGATCCATTCTTGCCACAATCCTGCCAGGCAGCAGACGCGCGCAGTCTAGAAAGCATGTGTTGCAGAAATATGAATATCGCAAGATCAAGACGCCGTAGGGGTTTTCCGAAATGCCGGTTTTTCTTGATCTCAGGGCGAATTATAGACCTTTACCGCGCTGCATCAAGACGTGTGGTGAAATTGCAACACATTGCCCGAATCCGGCGTTTGCTGTCCCGGTTCCGGCGGGCCCTGTTCCGCGTCTGCTTCATATACGACCGCGAGTCGATCCTTGGGGAAGTGGCAGACGAAACAACTGCGGACCCCCAGTTCGCTCTCGATTTCGAGCACTCCCCCGTGCCGCTGCAAAGCATGCTTGACGATCGCAAGACCCAGGCCTGTCCCGCCACTGGAGCGTTCCCGGCCCTTGTCCACCCGATAGAAGCGCTCGGTCAGGCGCGGTATCGCATCGGGCGGAATACCGGGTCCCGTATCCGTGACGGAAAAGTGCCCACCATCGTCATCGCACCACCAGCGGATAGTCACGCGCCCCTCTTCGGGGGTGTAATTCAGGGCATTGGACACGAGGTTGGTGAACACGGAGTAAATCTCGGACTCCGCTCCCAATAACCCGCTGCTGCAATCCAGGGTCAGGTCAACGAAAGCCGGACGCCCGGCCCGGGACAGCGCGTCCTTGCGAATGAGCGTGAGCATTCCGGCCACATCAACAAGCTCTCTCTCCGCCTCGGCCTCGGCGGTCTCGAGACGGGACAGGGTCAGCAGATCCTCGATAATGGCGTGCATGCGTCCCGCCTGCTGCCCCATCTCCAGCACCGGCTCACGCCAGCCCTCTGGCAGTTCGTCGTCTTCAATCAGGCTTTCCAGGTAGCCGCTCATCACCGTCAGCGGCGAGCGCAGCTCGTGGGACGCGTTGGCGACGAAGCTGCGCCGAACTTTCTCCAGGCGCTCCTCCGCCGTCACGTTCTTCCCGATCAGCAGGCGCTGTTGCTTTCCGTAGGGAAACTCCTGGAGCGTAAGCGTGAGATCACGCTGCGCCGGGGACTGGATTCGCACCGCCCGGGATAGACCGCCGCTGCGCAGACGCTCGACGAAGACCGGATCGCGAATGAAATTATCCACGGGCTGACCCCGGTCCGCCTTTGTCAGGCCGAGGAGGTCTCCGGCCGACCGATTTACCCAGGCGATGTCGTGATCCTCCGTCAGTACCACAATTGCGTCCGGCAGGGCCTTGGTGGACTTGCGGAACTCCTTGACCAGCCGGCTCAGTCTCTTCTTGCGCTCACGGTGGCGGCTTCTGAGGTGGTACAGCTCGGCGTAGATCGTACCCCAGATCCCCGGAGCATTGCGGGGCGGTTGCCGGCCCCCTATCCGCAGCCAGCGTTCAAGCAGGTAAAGGTGATACAGGTGCCAGCCGAGATAGACGATCAGGGATCCCAGGACCCAGGCGAGGGGATAACCGAAAATCAGGCCCGCACCGACAGCAGCCCCGACAATCAGAAGCAGCCTGACAAGAGCATAAATCCACGGCTGGTTTTTCACGGTCCCTCGATCCGCCTGGAGAACCGGTAGCCGGCTCCGCGCACCGTCTGCACGAAACGCTGATAGCCGAAAGGCTCCAACGCTTTGCGAAGCCGGCGGATATGGACATCGACGGTACGCTCCTCGACATACACATTGCCGCCCCAGACCCGGTCCAGTAGTTGGCTACGGCTGTAAACGCGCTCCGGGTGGGTCATGAAGAAAGACAGCAGGCGAAACTCCGTCGGGCCCAGCGGGATGATCCGATCGCCCACCATGACCCTGTGCGATCCGGAGTCCAGCCGAAGACCCTCCACGTCCACGACCTCGTCCTCACCGGCTCCATTCGCACGCCGCAACACGGCCTTGATGCGGGCCAGCAGTTCCCGCGGTGAAAAGGGCTTGGTCACATAGTCGTCGGCACCGCCATCCAGGCCGCGAATCTTGTCGTCTTCTTCCGCGCGCGCCGTCAACATGATGACTGGCACTTCCCGGGTGGCATCGTCTTTCTTCAGCGCGCGGGTCAATTCGAGCCCACTCATATCCGGGAGCATCCAGTCCACGAGGAGGAGATCCGGAAGCCGGTCCGCGACTTTATGCCTGGCCGTGCGGCAATCCTCCGCTTCGAGCACCTCGTAACCCGCTCGCCGCAGACCAAAAGCAATCATGTCGCGGATGGCTTTCTCATCCTCGACAATTAAAATCTGTTTGGCAGTCATTGCCTTACTCATTCTTGATGACGCGCGAATTACAACAGCGGACGATGACAGTTTGGTTAAACTGTAGACAGAGTCCACGGCGCCGGGATTCGGGAACGCCTAGCCTCCGTGGCCCTTTTCTCCAACGCGCTTCGCCACCTGGTCCCTGAGGTACACAGGCAGAGCGGCGGCGGCATCGACGGCCTCACCGGCGGCCCAGGCCCTGCCCGCCAACTTCAGCAAATCAGCCGGCCGGGACACCAGGTCAGGATAACGAAAGCGAATGGCCGGCGCCCCGAGGTTCGGCCAGACGGCCCATGCGCTGCCGGCGCCGGCCCAGTCGTCCGGCCCCGAAACAAGGACGTCATCGGGCATCGAGATCTGGTCGGCGGTATCGGCGACCGGAAGGTCGTCGCCCCCGATCCGATAAGCGCCCCAGTAAACTTCGCCCATGCGCGCATCCAGCGCGGGGACTACGCAACCGGCCCCGTAGGCCCGGTGCGCCGCAAGCGCCAGGGCAGCCAGGCTGGATACGGGAATCACCGGCAGGCCGGACCCCAGCGCAAGTCCCTGGGCCACTCCGGCGGCGATCCGCAGGCCGGTGAAGCTTCCGGGCCCCTGACCAAACGCGACAGCATCCAGGCCGCCAAGGGACATTTCAGCTTGCGCGAGCAGTGTCTCGACCTGGGTCAGGACCACGCGGGCCTGGCCCCGGGGCTCATCGTGAATCGACTCCAGGACGGACCCGTCACTCAGCAGACCGACTCCGCTGATCGGGCCTGCGGTGTCGATGGCCAGGAGTTTCATTGCGCCGTTCCTCCGGGCTGCGTGTTCGCCAGGAACTCGACAGCTGCCTGCGGATTCCGTTCAAGCGGCATGGGCGAGAGCGCATCGAGAAAAACCCGCCCATAGCTTTTGCCAAGAATCCGGGGATCGCAAATCGCCACGACACCCTCGTCCTCGACATCCCGCATCAGCCTGCCGGCCCCCTGCTTCAGGGCAAGTGCCGCCTCGGGCAGCTGGATATCCCGAAACGGATTGCCGCCGTTCTCCCGCGCCCGGTCCAGTCGGGCCTCAAGGATCGGATCGTCCGGCACGGCAAACGGCAGCCGGTCGATGACGACCAGGCGCAGGGCCGGCCCGCGCACATCCACTCCCTCCCAGAAACTGCCGGTGCCGAGAAGAACCGCCCGGGGCGCCTCGCGAAACCGTCTCAGAAGGATGTCCTTTGGCTCATCCCCCTGGACCAGGAGGGTATAGCTACTGGCCGCCGCTCCCCCACGAAACCATTCCGCTGCCTCGCGCAGGGCGCGATGACTGGTAAAGAGAAAGAAGGCCCCGCCACCAGAGGCCTCGAGCAGGGGCAGCATTGCCCCCAGCGCCCGGTGAGTGTAGTCCCGGGCCGAAGGTGCCGGCAGTCCGCCGGGAACGAACAACCGGCTGCGCCCCGGATAATCGAAGGGGCTGTCCACCGACAGCAGATCCGCCTCCGCCAGACCGAGGCGCGCCTGGACCAGGGAGAAGTCTCCGCCGACCGCCAGGGTGGCCGACGTAAAAACCCATGCGGCAGGCCGCTCTTCCATCCGCGCCGCGAGAGTCGGACCTGCATCGACGGGAGCGCTTTGCAGCGTGAAGCTGCGCGGCCAGATTTCAACCCAGCGAACCTGGTCGCTGTCCGCCGGCCCGGTCAGTCGTGTCAGTCGATCCACGGCCTGGGCCACGCGACCCGTCACGCCGTCCAGGCCCGCTCCCATACCATCCAGCGCCGAAAGCCGGCTGGCCAGGACAATCATCTCGTCAATGAGTGTCTCGATGGCATTCTCTACATGCCCGCCCGGAGCGGGCCAGGGCCGACGCCCCGTGTCCCGGCCCATTGCCAGGCGAGCATTCGCAAGGGCCTGCTCGATGCCACCGGCCTCCCGGGCCAGGCCTTCATCCCATGCGCCGGCCAGCAGACTTTCGGCGCGCAGATCCGCGATGAGCTGGGACAGCTGTCGAGAGCTGACCGTGGTTCCGAAAAAACGGGTCGCAATGTCGGCCAGCTGGTGGGCTTCGTCAACGATGACGACGTCGGCCGCGGGCAACAATTCGCCGAATCCTTCCTCCTTCAGCGCGAGGTCCGCCATCAGTAAGTGGTGATTGACGACGATCACATCAGCTCGCAAGGCCTCCCGCCGCGCGCGGACAACGTGGCAGTCCTGCCACTGGGGACACGCCGAGCCCAGGCAATTGTCCGCTGTCGATGTGACCCGCGGCCAGACCGGTGAGTCCTCCGGAACGCCGGTGATTTCCGCCACATCACCCGTGCGCGTGACTTCCGCCCATGACCGGACTCGGGCCAGTGCGCGCAGAGACGGCCGGCTCAAACCCGCAGGGTCTTCCAGGGCCAGGGCCATGCGATGCAGACAAAGGTAGTTGCCGCGACCTTTCAGCAGGGCGACGTCGGCCGGCGCGCCCATCGCCTGCGCAAGCGAAGGCAAGTCCTTCGCGAACAGCTGGTCCTGGAGGTTCCGCGTTCCCGTGGAAACCACGACCCGGCGCCCCGACAGCAAGGCCGGCACCAGGTAGGCGAAGGTCTTGCCGGTGCCGGTGCCCGCCTCGACCAGCAGGTGGGACCGCCGCTCGATGGCTTCGGCCACAGCGCGGGCCATAGCCCGCTGCCCGGCCCTCGGGGCATATCCGGCGAGGCCCAATGCCAACGGACCGTCTGCGGCCAGCGCATTCTCACAGGTCTCAGTCAGGCTCATTGCCGGGTCGACCGCTCAAGTCGTTTCAGAAGCGCCCGGGCCGATCGGGCCGTCTCGGGTTCGTCACCCGAAACACTCAGCGCCCGCAGCCCCAGATTCCGTGCACCCTCGACATCTCCGTTGGCCGCCCGGAGGTGGGCCAGCGCAAGCCAGGCCTCGCCGTTCGCCGGATCCAGGCGAACGGCGCGCTCGAGAACTGAACCGGCCTCGTCAACCGCGCCGCGCGACTCGAGTTCGCCAGCCTCTTCGATCAGGGTGGCGGCGGGGCTGATGGAACGCACCGGACCAGCGGACGTCTCGGGTTGTGCTGCGGATGGCACGGACCCGGCCTTGCGCGTCTCAGGACCCGGCGCGGCACCCGGCGTGGCGCAGCCGCCGAGTAGCGTGGTCAGCAGCACCAACGTCAGCCAGGACCCTCTCAGCGTCAGCGCGTCAGGCGTTTCAACCACTCCTTACCTCGTTCAACCAGCGACTGGCGCCCCGGATCGCACGCAGGGTCCACCACGAGTTTCGTGTCCTGGGGCAGTCTGACAGAAATCGCATCGGCACACTCCGCCCGCACGAGCCGGCCGGTGGCGTAGTCGATCTGCACGATGGCCTGACCCGCAGCCGACTGGCCTGCCAACCCCGCGGTTGGCAGCCGGTTCATGAGCTCAGTCCATACCGGCAGAGCGCCACTGGATCCCGTCAATCGGGTCTCGGCGTTGTCGTCCCGACCGATCCAGACCACTGCCAGCCGGTCCCCGGTAAATCCGGCGAACCAGCTGTCCCGGCCACCGTCCGTCGTCCCCGTCTTTCCGGCAGCATGCAGACCCTCGGCCAGCGCGGCCCGCTTCGCGGTACCCCGTTCGAAGGTCTGCTGCATGGCCTGAACGACCTGATCCACCGCCGGCGGGTCTGCGACAGCGCGCACGTCCAGCCGGTAACGCTCAAGCGCATCCCCGCTGGAATCACTGACTTCCAGGACCGCACGCAGCGGCGTGCGGAAACCTCCGGATGCCAGCACACCATAAAGCTCGGCGACATCCAGCGGACTGTAGTCCACCGCCCCTAGCAGAAGGGCCGGGTTGGCCGTCGGCGGGTCTTGCCCGGTCAGCTCGCCCAGGCGATGGGCGACAAGATCCACGCCCACGTCCAGACCGGTGTTCACGGCAGCCAGGTTCATGCTCTCGGCCAGCGCGCGCACAACCGGCACCGGGCCGTGGGGCGTCCCAGAGAAATTCCGCGGCGACCAGGTCTTGCCACCGTCCAGGGCCACCGTGACCGGAACGTCCTCAACCGGCGTGGCCAGGCTGTAACGACCGGTTTCGATAGCCGTCAGGTAGACCACGGGTTTGACCAGGGACCCAATCGGGCGGCGGGCATCGATGGCCCGATTGAAGCCGTCGAAACGCAGCCGTCTGCCGCCGATGGCAGCAAGGACTTCGCCGGTGTGCGGATGCGTCACGACCACGGCGCCCTCGAGTTCACTGCCGAGACCCCGTGTCTCGGCCCTGTTGATTCCCGAATCAAGCGCCTGCTCGGCGGCCGTCTGGACCATCGGGTCGAGGGTCGAAAACACCATCAGGCCGGCCTGGGAAAGATCGTCGGCCCCGTAGTCCCTTGCAAGCTGGCGACGAACGAGGGCAAGAAACGCCGGCGTGTAGTCCGCCCCTTCAGCCCCCGCCCTGCGCAGGCCAAGGGGCCGCGCAGCGGCGGCGGTCGCCGCCGACGCCTCTATGGCACCCGCGGCCGCCAAGTAGTCGAGAACCCGATCCCGGCGTTCCCTGGCCCGTTCCGGGTGACGCCAGGGGTTGTACCAGGAAGGTCCGCGAATGACCGCAACCAGCAGGGCCAGCTCCTGGGCCTGCAGGTCCGCCAGCGCTTTCCCGAAGTAGAACTGGCTGCCCAGTCCGAAACCATGCACCGCCCGCCGGCCATCCTGGCCGAGATAGATCTCATTCACGTAGGCCGTGAGGATGTCGTCCTTGGAATAGTGCAACTCCAGGAGAACGGCCATGATCGCTTCCTGCAGCTTCCGGGGCCAAGTCTGGCGACTGGTCAGGAAGTAGTTCTTCACGAGCTGCTGAGTGAGGGTACTTCCGCCCTGCTCGATCTTGCCGGCTTTCAGGTTGACGCCCGCCGCTCTAACGATGGCGCGGGGGTCGATTCCCCAATGGCTGTCGAAGCGACGATCCTCGGTGGAAACCAGCGCAGCCCGAAGCAATTCCGGTATTTCCTCCGGGGCCAGGATCAGCCGGTCCTCGGCCGCCCCGGGGAACACCGTACCCAGCGCCTTCGGGTCCAGGCGCAGGGTCCCGAGAGGGTCCCCCTCGGTGGTTCGAATGCTCCGAACAGACCCGGCGGCCAGGTCTACCTGGGCGGACAAACTGCTCTGGCGGCCGTCCCAGAACGGAAACGCCCGGGTCAGGATACGAAACGACTCGCCGCGACGATAATAGCTCCCCGGCCGTGGCGCCCCTCCGGACACCGCCTTGTATCCCAGGTCCCTGAGATGCCCCTCAAGGTCTCCCGCAGATAGAGGAACCCCGGCTGCGAGCTCCAGCGGCCGGGCATAGACTCGTGCTGGCAGGTCCCAGCGGCGCCCCTCGAAGGCCGAAACGATCCGGTAGTCCAGCCAGACCACCGTCGCGACGATGGTGAGCGTCACCAATACGAACGCACGGCCGAGCCAGCGCCGGGCCACACCGGCGTGGGCCGAGCTCCGCGTCGAACGCTTCTTGTGGGCCGCTGACCCGGATCTTGCGCGCTTGGCGCTGGAGGTCTTGCGGCGAGCGGTCTGCCGTTTCTTCGTGGCCATGGGTTCCCGGGTGAAAGCCCGCGATTCTTACTGATTCGCGACGCTCGGGGAAGGACTTCGCTCGAGTTCCACGCGAAAACTCACCCGCCCCCGCAGCCCGGGGGCCAGCGGTCCGGTCAACACCCAGCGGATGTGCGTGACCGCGGCGGCCTGTTCATCCAGGTCGCCCACGGGCAAGAACGACGCGGCGTCGTCCACCGACAACTCGATCCGGGTACCCGGGCCGGTTGCCGTGCCCGGGACATAGGCCAGTCCCTGAGGTATGGCCTGAACGATCTCCACTTCATTACGATCGATTCCTGCGGGACCTGCATCGAACTGCACGGTACACAGGAACTTGTCCGTCGATGCATGGCCACCGGGCGGAATCATCCAGCGATCCCGACCCTCGCCCAGCGAAATCAGCGACTCCACTTCCAGCCGCGTCGCGATATCCTCGCCAGCCCGGGCCGGCCCCGGAATCAATAATCCCCCCAAGGCAGCCAGCACAAGAAGCATCGGCGGGACTCCGATTGGGGAAATCACTCCGGGCATGCGGAGCTCACACCGAAGCCGGAAAGCCCGGAACCCTTGACTTTCCAGCCGCGGGGACTATATTGTGCATTGCAGCATCTTGCACTGCAGCACACCTTCGTTGTCCTCACTACGGAATGACAAACATGATTGCCAAGATTGAGAAGATCGCCGAGAACCTGAAGCTGGAATCCCAGCGCATTCGGCATGACGCTGTCGCGCGGGTTCGCGCCTTCGTTCTTGACACCGCGGGCGCTATCTCGCGCACGAAAGCCCCGGTGCGCCAGATCGGCAGCACCGGCCTGAAGCTGAACGCCATCTCCCACAAGAGCCTGGAGAAGCTGCTGAAAGTTCAGTTGACCGGCCTGGAAGAACTCGTTGACGGCGGTGCGCATCGCCTGCAGATGGCGGCGAATGCCAGCAGCTTTGAAGCCTTCGTGAAGGGCCAGATCAAGGCGATGCCGACAACGCGCGCCATGGCCATCGCCCACGCTCGCCGGACCCTCGAAGTCGTCAGGGATACCGGTGATGAGCTGTCCGGCGTGGTCAAGCAGACCGTCGCCGGTGCGCCGAAGACCGCCAAGGTGAAGGCGAAAGCCCGCGCCGTGGCACGCAAGCCGGCCACGCGCAAGAAGCCGGTCGCTCGTAAGGCCACCGCCAAGAAGGCCCCGGTTCGGAAGGCTGCCTCGCGCAAGGCCCCGGCCAGCCGTAAGAAAGCGACGAGCCGGAAGGCTGCCTGAAAGGCGCCGGCCGAGTCTTTGACCTACCAGCAGGCCCTCTTTTGAGGGCCTGTTTTTATTTGGCCCGCGCGCTACGTTTTTTACGTACGGGTTTGGAAGGCTTCTTCTCAATCTCGGCGGCCTCCTCGGTTCCGAGAGCGCCCATTACCAATTCCCGCCACTCGCCCGGTGACAGCAAGGACAACAGTCCAGCGGGAACGACGTCTTTCAGCAATCGGCGTGGGTCTACCCCGTCCCGCAGGCGTCCAGCGATATGCCTGACCGCGTCCTCCTGCAAGTTACCGAGGTAGGAGATGCCTACGAGCTGGTGCAGCTCGTGGGGCTCAAGATCGATTTCCAGGCGGATTTTCACGACTTCCTCCCGGAATGACGCGCGGGACGCGGCGGACTACTTGTCTTCCAGGATGAAGTGGATGGCCTGGTCCGACCCGGGCTGAACGACACGACCCAGACCGATCACCCCTTCGCCCGTGAGCTGTACGCTATCCCGGCGAACGAACAGTTCGGCCCCAGTGTTGGTCACGACGTAGGTCCCGTTGGTGGACTGGTCCACGAGCATGAACTTGTCCCGGGACATCTCCACGCGAGAATGCAGCCGGGAAATCAGGTTGCCCTTGATGACGAGTTCATTGTCATCGGAGCGGCCGAGGGTGACCTGGGCCTGTTCGGGACCGACCACGACCTCCGTTCCCTGATACGTCAGGCGCATCCGCCCCCGAGCCTTGGGCTGCCGGCTTTCCCAGTTGATCGTCGGCAGCATGCTGGTGATATCTTCGGACTGCCAGAGGGCCTCGAACATCGCCACATCCCCGCGCTTGCCCTTGATGGGAGCAAGGTCGATCTGGCGCACCGACCGCCGCCACTCCGGACCGAGGTGAGCCACGATGTTGGAGGTCGTCAGAATCTGCGAGGCCTTTGCCTGGCTGGTCATGCGATTGGCGGTATGCACGGTGGAGCCGAACACGTCCCGCTCTTCCTCGACCACCGGCCCGAAGTCACAGCCGATTCGAATGGCCAGGGGCGCCCCTTCCACGGATACCGCCTCGCCCTGGCTGATCGCGGCCTGCATTTCCCGTGCCGCGTTAAGCGCATCGTCGGCTCGCGGAAACGTCGCCATGATCTCGTCGCCAATGGTCTTGATGACCCGGCCACTATGCTCTTCGGTTGCCTGGCGCATCACCGTAATACAGTCCGCTACGGTGTCCCTGGCCTTCAGGTCGCCCAGAGCCTCGTAGAGTTCGGTGCTGCCGACGACGTCGGCAAAAAGAACGGCAAGTTCGGAGTCGTTATTCATGAATACGGCGGAATGTTCATCGAGCCGAGCATAATCGGAGCATATCGGGGATTCAACAACTTGTATGCGGCATTTCGAGATGGGATGCACATCAGGGCCGTGCCGACAGGTAAACCACGAAGGCGGGATCGTTCTCGCCGGCTTCCACCGGTTCGTATTCCCCGCTGGGCTCTCCGCCCTCATCCTCCGTTTCCCAATACACCGTCACGTCCCGAAATCCGGCCTCGTAAAGCAGGTCCATCACCTCGGGCAGGGTCCAGAGCCGCCAGTGATAGCTGAACGCGTTCTTGAGCTTTGACCCGTCGGGAAACAGGAAGTGGATATTGCAAACGTAGTCGCCGGTGACCGGCTCATAGCTGGCCTGGTCCCACACGTACGTAAACCCGTCGATCCGGGTCTTCTCCTTGCATTCCAGCATGGCATCAGAGCCGCCGAAATGGTCGAGAAAAAACACCCCGTCGTCGACAAGGCTGTTTCGGACCCGCCGGAAGTAGCGAAGAAGGTCCTCCCGGTGCCGGAAAATCCAATAGCTGAAGTTGAACGCGCCGACGACATCGAAGGGCTCGTCTCCCGCATCGAGAACATTGGCCTCGACGAGCTGAACGCGCTTGCGGGCTGCCTTATCCAGCGCATCCACGTGATGCGTCCGGCCCCATGACAGAACCTCGGGGTCAAGATCGACGCCGACCGCATGATGACGGCGATTGAGTTTTACCCACTCGCACGCGGCCGCGCCGGTGCCGCAGAAATCCTCTCGGAAGCTCAGGGCCTGGCGCCCGGTCAGCTCCTTGAAGGTGCTCTTGATGAATTCGACTTCGTGTTCGACGTTCTGAACCGAGGCTTCGTAAAGACGATGCCGGTCGGCTCGTTCAGCCAGGGTCGGCCCCTTTTTCTTCCCCCGGACGCGCTTATTCTTCTTGGCCACGAGGCCTTCCTTTCTTTGGGCGGGTTGCCCGGCAAGACGGCATTCTAGCGAAATCCCCGTCCCGCGATGACGCTGATGTGCATTCGGCCGCCCCGGAGGACCGTATTCCGGTGCCAGCAGGTCCGGCGAGTTTCACCTCCATGATAGAGTTGAACCTGCCTTCTCCATACGACTAGCCCCTATGCAGCATCTGCAGTGTCCACGGGACGCGGCCCGGGAAGCTTCACGGCGACGTGCCAGTCCCCGTCCCCGGCGCGCAGGTCATTCACTGCCGGCATGCGGGAAGCCGATGGCAGAGCCCCAGGGACCTCGCGTGCGATGAAGGATCTCCCGAGGGCTCTGGACGCGGAGCAGAAAACGGTCAATGGCCGTGCCGGGCGCCTGGGTTACTACGTTGCCGGGGAAGGGCCGCCCATGCTGCTGATCCACAGTATCAACGCAGCGGGTTCCGCCTACGAGATCAAGCCGGTCTTCGAGCACTACCGTGGCAGCCGGCGAGTTTACGCCCCGGACCTGCCGGGCTTCGGCTGCTCCGACCGTTCGCCTCGCCGGTATGACGTCGACCTCTACGTGGATGCCGTGCATGACATTCTAGGGGCAATAGAAGCGGACATCGGCGCGATTCCGGTGGATGCCCTGGCCCTGTCCCTGTCCTCGGAGTTCCTCGCCCGGGCCGCCACCCAGTCGCCCGCCTCCTTTCGCACGCTTGCGCTCGTCACCCCGACAGGATTTCGCGCAGGCTCCGATGCGTTGCGCGAGGCGCCGGGAGAAACCCGGGAGCTTCCCCTTTTGCACGGCGTCCTGACGTTTCCCGCCTGGCGAAAACCCCTCTATCGGCTGCTCGTCAGCCCACGGAGCATTCGTTACTTTCTGAAGCGAACCTGGGGCTCGGACGGGATCGACCAGGATCTCGCCGCCTATGATGATCTCACCACCCACCAGCCCGGTGCCGAGCACGCACCTTACGCTTTTCTCTCCGGTCGATTGTTTAGCAAGGATATTCGCAGCGTCTACGAGAGCGTGACGCTACCGGTATGGCTGCCCCACGGGACCCGCGGAGACTTTCGCGACTTCAGCGAGGCGCAATGGACTCGGCAGAGGAATAACTGGCGAATCCAGGCCTTCGATTCCGGCGCCCTTCCCCATTTCGAGCAGCCCGATGCCTTCTTCCAGGCCTACTGCGCGTTTCTTGCCGACCCGCCCGGATGAGTTCCGGGCCCGGGCAACAGGCCGAGCTGGACCCGCATATGGCCGGCCGCAGTTCGCGAGACCATCCCGGCGCCGCGGCCCAGGCCCATAAACGAGCCCGGGTTGGTGCTGCGACGAAATCTCAGGAGCGCCCGAGAGCCGACCGGCTTGCTCTAGCGGGACTTCCCGGAGTCTCCCCTCGGGGCATCTGCGTTCTCGGTCTTACCTTGCCCACTTATACTATCCGCCGGCGTTGGCGCTAACGCCCGTAGACCTGAACTCAAGGAACACCCGGGGCCAATGAGCAATCAATCTCACGCGATCGTCATCGGCAGCGGATTCGGTGGCCTGGCGGCGGCCGTACGGCTCGGTGCACGGGGCTACAGGGTCACCGTACTGGAGAAACTGGACAAGCCGGGCGGCCGGGCCTACGTCTACGAACAGGACGGGTTTGTTTTTGACGCCGGACCGACGATCGTCACGGCACCTTTTCTGCTCGAGGAGTTGTGGGCGCTTTGCGGGCGGTCCATGTCCGAACACATTGACCTGCGCGCGTTGTCCCCGTTCTACCGCATCCGTTTCGACGACGGCTCCCATTTCGACTACAGCGGCGACGACGACGCCATGCGGGCGGAGATTGCGCGCTTCAATCCCGATGACGTGGCCGGCTACGAACGCCTCCTGAAGGCCAGCGCCGCCCTTTACGATGTCGGCTTCGACCAGCTGCTTTACGTTTCCTTTGACCGCGTCTCGAAGATGTTGAGCGCCCTGCCCAGCCTGATCAAGGCCCAGTTCTATCTTTCCGTCTACGGCCTGGTGAAACGATATATCAAAGACCCCAGGCTTCGTATGGTCTTCAGTTTTCATCCGCTGCTCATCGGCGGAAACCCGTTTACGGCCACCGCGGTTTATGCCCTGATCGGACAGCTGGAACGCAAGCACGGCGTGCACTTCGCCATGGGAGGGACAGGCCGGATCGTGACCGGGCTCGTGGACCTGATCGAGGGCCAGGGAGGCAAGGTTCAATGCAACAAGACCGTGCGACAGATTCAGGTCCAGGGCCGGCGGGCCGTGGGCGTCGAACTGGACACCGGTGAGACCCTGGCTGCCGACGTCATCGTTTCCAATGCAGATTCCGCGGCGACGTACCGCTACCTCGTGCCCGAGCACGCACGCCGCCGCTGGACCAACAGGAAGCTGGCCAGGGCTCGTTACTCGATGAGCCTGTTTGTCTGGTATTTCGGAACCCGCCGCCAGTATCCGGACGTTCCGCATCACATGATCATGCTGGGTCCCCGGTACAGGGAACTGCTCAAGGACATCTTCGATCACAAGACCCTCGCCGACGACTTCAGCCTTTATCTGCATCGTCCCACTGCAACGGATCCGTCCCTTGCGCCTCCGGGCTGCGATGCATTCTATGTCTTGTCGCCGGTACCCAACCTCGACGGAGATACTGACTGGGAAGGCCGCGCGGAGGCCTACCGCCAGGCCATCGAACGCCACCTTGCCGATACGGTACTTCCGGACCTGGGCGCGAACATCGCCACGTCCCGGCTGCTGACGCCCGTGGATTTCCGGGATCGTCTGTTCTCAGTGAAGGGCGCGGCTTTCGGACTGGAGCCGGTATTGACCCAGACCGCCTGGTTCAGGCCCCACAATCGCAGCGAAGATATCGAGGGCCTTTACATTGTCGGCGCGGGCACCCATCCCGGCGCCGGCATGCCCGGCGTAATCTCATCGGCGAAGGTGCTCGATCAAGTCGTGCCCGATCCTGCACCAGGCGGCTGAGCCCGTCCCGAAGCGGACAGGTCTCCGACAAGGTCCTGGCGGACACTGGCGGCGGCCAGGCGACCGGAGATTGCCACCATCGGGATGCCCGGTCCGGGATGAACACTGCCTCCGGCCAGATAGAGCCCCGGTATCCGCGACCGCGATCCGTGCCGTCGAAACGACCCGGACCAGCCATGGGTGGGCCAGCCGTAGAGCGCACCGTCACTGCCGGGGAACAGGCGGTCGAAATCTTCAGGACCGGTTTCCCGGGTAGCGGGATCACACAGGTCAAGATGGACGCCATGGGCCGCAAGGTGGTCTGAGACACGCCTCCGCGCGGCGTCCCGCTCCCGGTCGCTCAAGTTCCTCGGCGGTGCATTCACCAGCACGAATCGACGGCCCTCGCCATCCCGCGGGGATGACGTGCCCGGTCCGAGATCCTGACTGCAGATATAAATGGTGGGCGATTGGGGCATGAGTTGTTCGGTGAACAGTTCGCGAAACTCCTTCGCATAGTCTCTGCCGAAGAGCACCGTATGGTAGGCGAGAGGAAAACCCGAGGCTGGGGTGACCGCGCTCCAGGTCAGCGCCGACAGCGACCGGGGTCCGGCAAAGGGCCGCGGGGCGGCGCGCCGCACGCCGTCGCCGAGGAGTCCGCGACCCAGAGCCTGAACGTCGCCATTGAACACGACCGCGTCGGCTGCGATGAACTCGTCTTGCTCGAGCATCACGCCTCGGGTCTGGCCGCGCCTAACGACGATGCGCTCGACGGGGGTCTCGTACCGTATCTCGGCGCCTGATTCAGTCGCGGCGTCCGCCAGGGCCTCAGCCAGGCGCTGCATACCACCCTGCACGCACCACACGCCGGACCGCTCCGCATGGGCGATCAGCATCAGCGTCGCCGGCGCGGCGAACGGCGACGAGCCGCAATAGGTCGCATAGCGGCCGAACAACTGCCTGAGCCGCGGATCCTCGAAGTATCGGCCTGCCATCGTCCAGAGAGAGCTAAAGGGCTGACTGGACCAAAGCCCCCGAAGACCACCGACGCCCAGCGCGCGAGCCAGCCCGACGAGCCCCGGGCGTTCCCGGCGCATAAAGGTGGCATCCAGAAGCGTAAAGAGTTTCTCGGTCTCCCGGGCGAAGGCGATATAGCCCGCAGCATCCCGTGGCCCGGCCAGCGCCTCAATGCCGGCAGCGCTTCGTTCCGGGTCGGCGTAGAGATCGAAACGACTCCCGTCCAGCCACGAGTGCCGTGCAAGGATATCGGAGCGGGATAGAGTGAGGCGATCCTCGAGGCGGAAGCCGGCGGCGCAAAATAGCTCGTCGAACACGTGCCGCATCGTCAGGACGGTGGGGCCGGAATCGATACCCCGCCCGTTCACCGTCAGTTCCCGCATCTTGCCGCCGGGCACTCCCTGCCGTTCCAGAACGGTCACCCTGAGCCCGCTGGACACCAGGTCCAGTGCCGCCGCCAGGCCCCCGACCCCGGCGCCCACGACCAGGACGTGGCCCACGCCCCGTGCGGAGGCTCTCGTCATGAAACAGACTTCCGTTTGCTTGATGGGGACCCGCCCCGCCGCGCGGACGTCGGCGTGTCGAACGCCATCACGGCATCATGCGCTCAACCGTCCCTGACTTCGGACGCGTCACACCACTTGCGGCAGGGCTTCCGGAGTCAGCGGCGCAAGGACGGGAACGCCGACACCGCATCGCCGCCTCCGAGGGGCTTGGCCACACCCTGATGGCAGGTCATGCAATACGCCTTGGGCGCGTCACCCGTTGGGCCTAGCCGGTTGTCCGGGTATTCCGGCTGAAGCGGAGTGAGATAGTCGGCATTCAGATTCCGGACCATATTGAGTCCATGGTGAGCGGTGACACGCGCCGGAGTGCCCTTTTCCCAGCTCTGGAACGAAGAAGTCATGTGGCAGTAGGTGCAGTTGACGCCCAGGGCCTGGGACCAGTTCATCATCAGGCCGTACGTTGCCTCGGTTTGCGGGAACGTCGCCCCGCCCTCCTCGGGAAACGGTCCTGCCGAGGCCAGCCGGACACTGGCACTGTCGCTGGTGCTCAGGTACTCCGTAAAGGGGTCTTCGGGCAGCGACGACCAGGCCACCTTGGCCGAGGGCCGGTTCTGCCCGAACCGGTTGCCGGCATAGCGGGTCATTCCCGCCGCCTGGTAATCGCCGTTGAACCAGACGTACTCCGGGACGTTGTTGCCCCGGTGGCAGGTATAGCAATTGACCCCGTTGTCGCCGACATGGCTTGTCCACTTCGTGTTGATGTCCCGGTTCATCTCAATCATTCGCCGGGAAACCACCTTCGTATAGATGTCGTCGCTGGCGAGGTTGGCCACGTTATGGCAGTAGGCGCAGCCCTGGCTGGGGGCCACCCAGGTGGTGATCGCCGTCATGAATCGGGTGAACTGGCCGACTGAGAGGTCGCCCAGTACCTGCACGTTCTGATAGATCTCCCCCGCCGTCGGTCCGCCTTCCGGTACGGCCGGCAGAGGATCCGGGTACCCGAGGGCGGGGGCCGGCGCCCGCGGATTCTGGACATCGCCCATCGCGGTACCGCGGTACCCGTACTGGGTGGTTTCCACTGGAGGCCGTTCGCAGGCTGCCAGGAGCAGCACCGACGCAAGCACTGTGAGGAGAGTTTTCTGTTCGGTGCTAACCATCATGTCTTTACCCAATGCCTTTTCCGGACTCCGACTCCCGCGCAACAAGCGATCCGCGGTGAGTACCGATTGTGTTTCTCCAACCTAGGGCTGTAGCGGATCCGCGATGCCTGGGTAGACATCCGGATACGGCGGTACAAACCCATGCTCAAGTCCCCAGAGATACCAGTTGTCGACAACTGTGCCCGTTATGAGGATCCCGATGCCGCCGGTGAGAGTGACCAGAACGGCGAACCACCAGGCCCAGCGATGGATGGACTCGAAGCTGGCGTTGAAACCCATGGTCCAGCGCCAGAACAAGGCACCGCGCTCAGCCGCTGTCCCGCGATCAACGATCTGCTCGATTTCCCTGTGGGCACCGAACCGCCCGGAGGCAAGGATAGATGCGCCGTGCATCGCGAAGAGCAAAGCGCTGCCGTAAAGAAACGTGATGGACAGCATGTGGAAGGGGTTGTAGAAGAGATTCCCGTAGCGGAGTGAGAAAGCTGTCGTCCAGTCGAGATGCGGAAAGATCCCGAAAGGCACCGCTTCGCTCCAGCTTCCCATCATGACCGGGCGAATGAAGCCGAGCACGAGGTAGAGCCAGATGGCCGAGGCAAACGCCCACGGCACGTGAGTTCCCAGGCCCAGCGCCCTGGCCCGTCGGTACATTCGTACCCACCACAGGAGAATCGCAGCGGTCAGGAAAAATCCTGCCATGAGCCACCAGCCGCCCTCGTTGAGCGGGGGCAGGCTGAGGCCGTACTCCGGAGCCGGCGGTTCAAGGGCAAGCCACGGCAAGAGACGGATGAACTCCGTGATGTCCCAGTTCACCGAGGCCCACATGTTCAGGCCGATGATCTCGATGGCAATGAAGCCGCAGATCAGCGATGCAATCCCGGTCGTCCCGAGATAGCTGGGCCCTACCTGGGCTTCGCCGAACTTGCCGAACCAGTAGTTGAACCTCGGGGTCAGAATTCGTCCCCATATCCCGGTGTCTATCGGAACACCGGGATCCGGTGTCGCATGGACCTGCACTCGGTTGAAAATGTTTTGATACATTGCCATTGCTACGCTCCCGGCCAGATCGGCAGCGAAAGCCACCAGTTCCACCACTCGGGCCAGCCCTTCGTCCAGAACGGCCCGCTAATGATGATGCAGATTGCGCTCCAGAATCCCGCGCTCAGGGCCAGGAACAGCCCCAGGCGATGGATCCCGAGTGACCCGATGGAGTAGCCGATCGTGTCACGGAAAAAACTGTTCTCGTGTTCGGCGCCCTTGACCGTCTCGCCCTTTTTCGGATTAGTGCCGGAAAGAATCGCGCCGCCGTGCAGGGACAGCGCCAGCGCGTTCGTAAAGAAGAAACTCACCGCGATCATGTGCGCCGGATTGTAGTGAAAGTGCAGGTACTGGTAGCCGGTGTTCGACACCCAGTCGAGATGGCTCATGATCCCGTACGGGAATCCGTGGCCCCATGCGCCGAGCAACAGCGGCCTGATCACGACCAGGCTGACGTAAGCGAATATCGCGACGCCGAATGCAAACGGTATGTGATAAGCCATGCCGAGCTTGCGGCTGATCTCGGCCTGGCGCAGCGCCCAGGAGACAAAGGCCCCGATCGCGCAGAAGGTAATCAGCTGCCACAAGCCACCCTCGGCCAAGGGCGCCAGTGACAACCCGTAGCTCAGATCCGGCGGGGCAATATTGATCTGCCAGATGTTCCACGTCGGCCCGATTGCTGCACCATAAAAAATCAGCCCGGTGCCGAGCAGCGTAAAGAACAGCGTGGTGACTCCGAAGAATCCGACATAGAACGGCCCGACCCAGAAGTCGAACAGATCTCCGCCGACCAGAGTCCCTCCGCGGACGCGGTATTTCTTTTCATAGCTCAGCATGGACATGGCCGTGCTCCTTGAAACTGTGGTCCGGGCATTGCTTTCAAACCGGACCGGGCTTGCAAAAATCGCCGCGGACGGGGCCGCCGTTTCCAGGTCGGCCCGCGCCCGCAGGCAGAGTTTTGAAGCGCCCTTGCATCACGCCCGAGGCGTGCTCTCGTCGATTTCCCAGGTATGTGCAAGCAACGCCGTGTCCTGCACCTCCTGAATCACCGAAGCACGTGGACCCTCGATCCAGTTGAACCGGTCAGTGCTCAACAGAATGAAGTGAATCAGGATCGCAAGTACGAAAAGGAAAACGAAGAGCCCGACCAGCGTGCGCCGGGGATCGAAAATCATCCAGATACGCCACATTTTCCTTCTCCCTAGCTAAAGCGTGTCAGCACGCTGTGTGCGACGGCCTGAACCCCGTCTGAAATCGCCGCATAGCCTTCCGTACCCGGGAGCCAGGGACGCCATTGCCAGACCAGAAAATGGGCAATGATCGCGATCACCGTGAATATGATGAAGCTCATCATAAAAATCCGGTGAAACTCCTTGGCTTCGTGCTCGGAAAGACCCGATAGAGATCTTTCATCTGACATTGGTTTCTATCCTCGTGTTCGACCCGAAGGCCATGGTTACCGCGACTACCCGCGCGGCGGGGGCTATGCATCGCGGGCAGGGGCCCGCGATTCAATTCGCTCAGACTGAAAACACCGTTCCGGCTATAGCCGATGACGCATGAATGGCTTCCTGCAGCACCGACTGGTAGCCCTCGGAATCAGCGGGCCACGGACGCCAGCGCCATCCGGAGAGGCGTGCCACCAGAGCCACTGGAATGAGGCAGACGAAGCATGCGAGCCACAGAAAACGACAGGACCAGACTTCATCAGTCCGGAGGCCGTGGGTCAGTTTGGGTTGTATATTCAAGACAGCATCCTCTCCAGTTTGCCGCGCCGGCCATCCAGCCAGTCATGACGGCGACATGAACGTCCGTCAGCCATGCTTCGGGGCGTTCTCATGCTGCGACTCTCCCCATGCCTTTTATCGCAGCGTTCATGCACTCAACGGTGACTTCCTCAAAACTGTTTCGGCGCGCATGAGCCTCCACGGCGTCGCGCAGCGCCTTGGCGGCGGATATCCGGATCAGCACCGGCTTGCTCGCCACGATGGCCTCCAGCGCCGCCTGGGCTTCCTCCGTCCAGCGGAGTTCACGGTGCTCGCGGGCGGGTGTCGAGTCCACCTGGTCCAGGTCCCTGGCCAGGGGCAGGATGTGGAAGAGCGCATCGAACAGCGCGTTGCAAACTTCCTGCACGACATAGGTGGCGCCGCTGTAGCCCATGAACGGCGTTCCGGTATGGCGGCGTATGACTGAACCCGGGAAGGACGCCGGAATGTAAACGGCATGGGAGCCCGTTTCGGCGAGATACATCCGCTCGTTGTAGCTACCGAAGACCACCAGTGGCTTGTGCTCGAGGAGAGCTTCGCGGACCGCGGCATTGTCGGGCTTGACACCAGCCTTCCTTGAGATCGCGAACCCGCACGGCATACCGAGATCGGTTTCGAGAAAGTTCTTCAATCCGCGGGTATAGGTCTCGTTGGCGACGATGGCCACGCTGGCGGTCGAGAAGAAGTCCTGGGTAACGGACCGCCAGAGGTCCCACAGCGGCTTGATGGTCGTGTGCTTCTCTTTCTCGATAAACGGTTCCGCATCCAGGTCCAGCAACCCTCCCAGCTCGCGCAGAAAACGGGTTGTACTGTGCAGGCCGATGGGCGCCTGGAGATACGGCCGGTCCAGCGCCTCGCAGAGACCTCGACCAAACTCACGATAGAGGCAGACATTGGCCTCGGCGTCGGCGAGCCGGGCGACGTCACGAACATGACTGCCCAGCGGAAAAACCATATTGACCTCGGCCCCGATCCCTTCGATCAGGCGCCGGATTTCCGCGAGGTCAGACGGCATGTTGAACGTGCCGTACATGGGGCCGATGATATTCACCCTCGGCGGCTGCCCCTTGGCACGCTTGCGCGCTTTGGGGACCTTGCCCTTCTTGGCACTGCGCGGCCCGAATTCGTTCCAGAGCCAGAACAGGGCGCGATCGGCGCTCTGCCACTGGTCTTCGTCGATGGTCCGGGGCAGGAAGCGGCGGATCTTCGTCCCTTCGGGGGTCACGCCGCCACCGATCATCTCGGCAATAGAGCCGGTCACCACGACGCTGGGCTGATCCGGGTCCAGCGTCCCGTGGGCCCGTTTCATGGCGCCCTCCGTACCGTGCTGTCCGAGCTCTTCCTCGCCCAGGCCGGTGACGACAATGGGCAGCTCATGGGGCGGCAACGCATCGGTGTAATGCAGTACCGACGTCACCGGCAGATTCTCGCAACCCACCGGTCCGTCGATGATCACCTGCAGACCCTTGATCGCGGAGAACGCGTACACGCTGCCCCAGTACCCGCCGGCGCGGTCGTGATCGAGAATCAACATGCTGCCGGGACCTCCTTGTCTTTCACCGCAGCGGCGGCCGGGGGTAGCTCCTCCCAGATACCGCTGGTTTCCTCGTGTCCCACGCCTTCGAAGAAATCGCGCATTTCGTCGAAACGGGACTTGCCGGCCATCGCGGTGTTCACGACCTGGGCCAGGGAGCCCGGGCCGGGAATCCCCATCAGTGGACGAGCCGAAATGAGGTTGGTGAAGTAGAGGCCCGGCGTACCGGCTTCCTTGGCCTTCTGGACCACCGGTGTCGTGCCGATCGCCAGGTCCGGCTGGTATTCCTCGAAGGCTGCGAGATCATCCTCCAGCGAGGCCCGGTAGTTGATGCTAACGCCCCTGCTCTCGAGCCACTCGCGGTCCGGGTCGGACCACTCGGTTTTCGGGCAGGCGGTACCGACGTAACGGAGATCGGCGCCGCACTCCACGAGCATCCGGGCGACCAGGAGCTCGGAACCCTCGTAGCCGGAAAGCGTAATCCGCCCCTTGACCGGTGCCGCCGCAATCGCGCCTGCAATGGCGGGCAGGAACCGGCTTTTGGCCTTGCCGAGGTCCGACGCGGCCACGCCGTAGGCCTTTGCGATGGCCTCGAGCCAGGCCGCAGTGCCGTCCCGACCCACCGGGGCAGATCCGACGATCGTGCGTCCGGCCTTGCGGAACTCACGAACGCAGGCCGTGTAAAACGGATGAACGGCGGCAACGACCTGGCTGTCCAGGGCCGCATAGAGCTCTCGCCACTCGCGGGTCGGGACGACGGGTCCAGGCGCGAGGCCGAGGGGTTCCAGTAGCGCGCCGATGCTCACCGGGTCCGCCGGGAACATTTCGCCGAGGAGAGCGACGGTCGGCAGGCTGGCACGTTCGCGAGGCGCCTGGACCGGTCCCGTTTCCGCTTCCTCCCGTGCGTACTTCAGCATCGCACCGGCGAGGATATCCTTGGCTTCGGCGTGGGTAGGCACACCGAAACCCGGCACATCGATACCAATAATCCGAACGCCGTCAATGGCCTTCGGCAACATCTGTAACGGAATCCCGGATGCGGTGGGGACGCAGAGGTTTGTTACGACGATGGCGTCATAGAGTTCCGGATCCGCCATTTCGTGGACGGCGTCGCGGATATCTTCGTAGAGTTTTCCCGTAACGAGCGTCTCCGAGTTAAACGGCACATAGCCCACGGTCCGCCGAGCACCATAGAAGTGGGAGGTAAAAGTCAGTCCGTACACGCAGCAGGCAGAGCCCGACAGGATCGTCGCTGTCCGCCGCATACGCAGGCCGACGCGCAGCGAACCGAACGCCGGACACATGCTCTGGGGCTGATCGTGAGGTCCGGCAGGATAGTCCTTCGCGTAACGTTTCAGGACTTCGGTCTTACCGGCCGCCGCGGCGGCGTTGCGCAGCTCACCGGTAGCGTGACAGGACGCTCCGGACGCCAGCCCGCCCAGACTCTTCCCCTCGTCGGCACCCACAGGGCTGAATTCATTTCCCTGCGATGCGGCATCCTGGGGCGCCACCGGATCTGACTGTTGTCCGCTCGTCGTCATAGAGATTCCCGACTCGCTGTGTAGACCTCGATCGCGGGCGTTGCTGATTTCATTTTTCTGCAATTCCCCAGCCGCTAGACCTTGTCGTACACGACTTCAAGAGACGGCCGTTCCACGAAAGCCTTGCCGCACATGTCTTCCGCCGTTGCCGGAACCAGCGCGGTGTTCTGACCATCGTCCTGGCTTTCGAACAGGGCGAGCAGCCCATCCTGGTCAAGAGGCGTGGGCAACAGGGGAGGCGAGTCGGCCACGCCGGAGGCCAGGCCCTCAAACAGCGACGCCCACTGGCCGCCAGGCCGTCCGACGATCTCGTAGTTCGCGCTCTTCTTGCGGATATCGTCATCTGCCGGTATCGCCGAAAGAACCGGAATCCCGACGGATGAGGCAAAACGATGCGCTTCTCCAGTCCCGTCGTCCTTGTTGATGACCATGCCCGCGACGCCGACGTTGCCGCCGAGCTTCCTGAAGTACTGGACTGCGGAGCAGACATTGTTCGCGACATAAAGGGACTGGAGATCATTGGATCCCACGACGATGACCTTCTGGCACATATCCCGGGCAATCGGCAGGCCGAAGCCCCCGCAGACCACATCACCAAGGAAATCCAGCAGCACGTAGTCGAAGTCCCATTCATGGAAACCCAGCTTCTCCAGAAGCTCGAACCCATGAATAATTCCCCGGCCTCCGCAGCCCCGGCCGACTTCTGGCCCGCCGAGTTCCATCGCGAAAACGCCGTCTCGCTTAAAGCAGACATCACCGATCGCGACTTCCTCACCAGCGCTCTTCTTGCGCGAGGAGGTTTCGATAATGGTCGGGCAGCTGCGGCCGCCAAACAGGAGGGAAGTCGTGTCGCTCTTCGGGTCGCAGCCAATCAGCAGGACCTTCTTTCCCTGCTGGGCCATCATGTAGGACAGGTTCGACAGGGTGAAACTCTTGCCGATACCGCCCTTGCCATAGATGGCGATGACCTGGGTCTCCTTGGCGGCCTCGCCGACAGGAACGGGGTCGGGCGCAATGGCGGCCTCTTCCCGGAGTCGATCCCGTAGCAGAACCTGGGGATCGATAACGTGCTCGCTGACGTCCGCAGTCTCGGGCATTCAGAAATTCCTCCAGTCAAGAACCATCTTCAGGCAGTCCGGGTCCGCGAAGGCCTGTGCATAGGCGGCCTCTGCGCCACCCGGCTCGGCCCGGTGCGAAACAAGATCGTCAAGGGACAGGGCTCCGGACCCGACGGCCTGCATGACGCCAACCAGGTCTCCTGGTGACCATTCAGCCGCGACGCGAATCGACGCTTCGCGCATGAAGGCCGGCGGAAACGTGAACGAGAGCGGATCCTGGTAGAACCCCGCGAGGACGATTTCGCCGCCCTTCGAAAGGCGCTGAATCAGCCCGTCGAGAAGCGCCGGCGCGCCGCTCGCGTCGAGAATGCGTCGATAGTCGCGCCGCTCATCCACGTCGGGATGCAAAACGGAATAGCCGGCAGCGCCATCGCCGCGGCGGGCATCGATCTCCCACACCATCGGCGCGGGTCCGCCGAGGGCAATGGTGAGCCTGGCAAGAAGCCGGCCGAGAACGCCGTGCCCGACAATCAAATCCGGCAGCGCTGCCGAGCCCTGGTAGTGGAGCGCGTGATGCGCGGTCGCCGCCAGGGCGAGTAACACGGCCTCTTCGCCGAGATCCGCGCCCACCGGCACGAGTTTCCCCTGATCGACAACCAGGCGTGACGCAGCCCCGCCAAACAGGCCCCGCAATTCGCCGAAGCAGCGAGCGCCGGGCACGAACACGCGATCGCCGGGTTGGACCCCGACCTTGCCTCCGGCATCGGGACTGCACTCGGCGATCGTCCCGACCGTTTCATAGCCCGGGACCAGCGGATAGCCGAGACCGGGAAACTGAGGCATGCGGCCCGACCAGAGAAGTTTCTCCGTCCCCGTGCTGATTCCGGTCCATTCCACGTCAACCACCACCTCACCCTGCGCAGGCGGTGTGAGCCGAACCTCTCGCAGGGATAAGGACTCGGGACGCTCGAACACGACAGCACGGGCCGAATATGGACCGCCCCGCTCCCCCCGTGATTGCTGTCTCTCCATAATGTGTCAGTTTAAGATGACTGATACATATGTCAATCTTTATTTACGTTTACTGACCGGAACAGCGGTGATGACGCTCGTGATCAAGGGAACATGCGTCCGGCGACGGCGGATCTTCCGGAAGCCGGCTTGCTCGAGCAAAGCGGACAAACCGGCAAACGAGCGCGGCCTCCCCGTCCCCATCGCCAGAAGATAAACGCTGAAATAGGCGTCGATGAACCTGCCGGCATCCGCCTTGTCGGCCATGGGTTCCGCGAGAATCAGCACGCCCCCGTCGCGCAGCGCGACGCGGGCCGCCGCAAGCAGGTCAAGCGCCCGCTCCTCGTCGTGGTCGTGGATAATTCGGACCAGCGACACCGCGTCGAAGCCTCGGGGCAGGTCATCGGCTACCGCGTCTGCGCCTACGACCGAGATCCGGTGATCCAGGCCCGCCTCGGCAATTCGTTTTTTCGCCATGCAAGCTACGGCAGGCAGATCAGCCACCGTCACCGACAGCCCGGGCCACCGGTCCGCGGCGGCGATGGCAAATGCACCCGATCCGCCGCCCAGATCCAGCAGCCGCCGGAAGCGGCGAAACGACACGGCGCCGAGAATCTGCTCCGCCACCATGACCTGGGATTCCGCCATGAGCGTGGAGTAAGCCGAAACATCGGTTTCGGCGAGGCGCTCGGGTCCGGCGGAACCGGAATACGGCCACAGCGCGGACAGTCCCGTCGGCGGGCCACTGCCGGCAAACAGGGACACCGGGTCGGCGAGATCGGCGTACAGAAGGGCATGGTGCTCCACCATGGCCTGGACCGAAGGATTCTCCACGAGGGCCGCGCCGAGCATACCCAGCCCGAAACGATCACCGGGTCGACTCTCGGTCAGCCGAAGGGCAGCGGCCGCGCCGAGAAGGCGCTCGGCCCTCTCGACGGGGAGCCCAAGCCGATCGGCGATTTCGGCCACGGGCAAGGCGCCGCCACGAAGGAGCTCGAACAACCCGAGCCGCACGCAGGCAAGGAGTAGCTGGCTGTGAACAAAACCACTGCACAGGCGAAACAACTCGACGGATTGCTGTCTTGCAACCCCCTGGAGCAGCGGAATTTTCTGTACTCTGGCCCGGAACCGGGCGCGGGTCAGAAACGCGTTTCTCAGGTCAAATATCGAGGGCATGCGCCCGGCCGCGGCACAGGGTACCCGCGGGCTTCAATGGCTCAGGCCGCCGCCCGTCCGGCGAGGGCCGCCTCCATAAATCCGGTTGCCTCGCTGCGGATCAGGCGCCGCAAGCGCGCCTCGCCGGGACAGGAGGGAATGCTGTCAATCGCTGACTCAATCAGCTCGAGAAGGCGCTCGGTGGCGCCCTGCACGCCCATCTGGGCTGCCGCGTTGGGCCGCCCCAGGAGCTCGTCCTGCCCCACCGGCTTGCCGATGACATCGGGATCTCCGCAGCTGTCCAGCAGATCGTCCGCCATCTGGTAGGCCTCGCCAATTCGGTCGCCGAGCGACGCCCAGCGTTCGTGGTCCGCTCCGGCCGCCGCCGCGCCCGCCATCGTCGCCGCAGCAAAGAGGGAACCGGTCTTGGCGCGCTGATAGATCCGAAGCGGGACTGACGGCTCGCATTCCCAGGCCTGGCCCGCCACAATTCCATCCGGGCCGCCGACCGAATCACCGACGATCCCGCAGAGCGCACCCACCCGCCTGGGACCAAGACTCGCCGCGCGGGCGAGCACCTGGAAGGCCATGACGATCAGCGCATCACCGCACAACAGTGCGAGCGGCTCGCCGTAACTTGCATGGACCGAAGGCTTGCCGCGCCGCACATCCGCGTTATCGAAACAGGGCATGTCATCGTGAACCAGGGACGCGCAGTGAAGCAGCTCAATGCTGCTGAGCGCCGCATCAGACACGCCCGGGGTCGGATCCTCGTGGGCAAGAGCGACCGCAAGGCAGAGACGCGGGCGGATACGATGCCCGGCCGGAAACACCGCATAGTCCAGCGCTTCGGCCAGACGCGGAGGACAGGATCCGCCTCCCGCCTGATTAATCGCGTTACGCAGAGCCGCATCAATACGAGCGTTCGGATTCATAGCGACCCCTGAGTGTCTAGTTTATTTGTCATTTGAAAGTGTCATGTAGAATAGACACATAAATTAGCAAGGTCAAACAACCTCAAGGCGCCGCAACCTCCGTCGCCATCAGGTCCAGAAATGTCCCAGTCCTTCTTGTCGATCCAGGAACCGGCAGCCCCCAGATTCGACGTGCCCGTTCCGATGAGCGGTTACCGATGGTGGTACCTGGACGGCCTCGCCGAAGACGGACGCCAGGGAATCGTGGTTATTGCCTTCATCGGCAGCGTGTTTTCCCCCTATTACTTTGCGGCGCGCCGCAAGGGGCCCACCAACCCGGAGCACTACTGTGCAATCAACATCGGCCTGTACCGGCCTGGCGGCAAGCGCTGGGCAATGACGGAACGGGGTAGCGCCGACGTGGGTCGCGGTCCCGACTGGTTCTCCGTCGGTCCAAGCGCGCTACGCTGGCGAGACGACGCCCTCGAGGTCACGGTCCGGGAGCGGTCCATGCCCATTCCCCGCTCCCTCATCGGACGTATCGTGATCACCCCGAACGAACTGAATGGCGTTGGTTTTCAGCTGGACCGGGCCGGGGATCATACCTGGCGGCCAATCGCGCCTTCGGCCAGGATCGATGTCCGTTTCGAGCAGCCGAAGCTGGCATGGACCGGAACCGGCTATCTCGATACCAACGCCGGCCCCCGCACCCTGGAACACGATTTCGCGGGCTGGAACTGGAGCCGGCGGCATGACAAGACGGCCGCCGAGATCACCTACGCAGTGACGGAGCGAGATGGCTATCAGCGCGCGCTCGCGCTGCGGTGTGCACCCGGTGCCGCGCCCCGGCAATCAGTCGTGCCCGCACTGACCGACCTGCCGCCGACCGGCTGGCGTATCCGGCGCCCGACAAGAACTGACGGCAAGCCGGAAGTGCTCGAGACCCTGGAAGACACGCCCTTCTATGCGCGATCGGTTCTCCTTGACCAGCACGAGGGCGAGCCCGTGCATGTCATGCACGAAGCGCTGTCGCTGACCCGATTTCAGAAGTCCTGGGTGCGAGGCCTGCTGCCGTTCCGCATGCCGCGCGTAGCCAGGCGCTAGCCGGGTAAAGAGACCGGCGCGCCAATTTCGGACAATGCTAAAGCGGCCCGCTTGATTTCACCGGTTTGGCTGAATCGTCACGGCGCGTCGAAACGCTCCTCAAGGACACGGGCGCATTAGCTGCAGCAGCGGGGGCCCTGCACAGACTCGAACCGGGTTTGATTCGAAACGACATGGCAGCGATGCTGGCGCAGTATCGTCTCGCCCGTACTCATCCCGCCGCACCGGCCTCCACCGCAGCGTCGATGAGGAAGCGGACCTCGTTCAGAACCGGCGCCCGGTCTCGCCGTCCACTGGTTGTCGCAGCACGGGCCGCGCGGATCAGGAGTGCGCCTTTTCGAGACTGCGGAACGACCGCGCGGCGGCTGACCGAGTCGAAACCGGCCTGCTCGATCTCGCGCCCGATGTCGGCGTAGATCAGGCGCGCCGCGAACATCGCTGGCCGGCAAACGAGGGGCAATTGGCGGATCCCCCACTCCGCCCGGCGGTACAGTCCGTCGGCGCGCTCTAGGATTTGCCGCGTCGCATGGGCAGTCGCCTCGTTGAAAACCGGCTCCTGAAGCCACTCATCGCTGCGTATGCCGTGCTCGGCAAGCAACTCCGAGGGTAAATAGACCCGGCCGGAACGAGCGTCCTCGCCCACGTCTCGGGCAATATTTGTCAGCTGCATGGCGACGCCCAGGTCACAGGCTCTGCTGAGGACCTCTTTCTCCCTGGCGCCCATGAGTATCGCCATCATTACTCCGACCGTTCCCGCGACCCGTGCGGAATAGGCATAGACATCTGATACTGACTCGTAGCATCGTCCGTCCAGATCCCAGGCGAAGCCCTCGAGCATCGCCGCGGGCAACGCATACGGTATGCGATGCCGCAGGACCACATCCGAGAAGGCTCGTTCCACGGAGCAATTCCCGGGCCGGTCGGAATAGATTCTGTCCAGGCGTTCGTAAAGACGTTCCAGAGCGCTCTGCTGAGCCGTCGCGGCGTCGATCTCGTCGTCCGCAAGACGACAGAATGCGTACAGCGCGGTGATCGGCTGTCGATAGACCTTGGGCAGTAAAAGCGAAGCAGCGAAGAACGATTGCGAGCCCGCCTGCAGGCGGCCGCGACACTCCCGCATGTCGATGCGGGACCGGAGAACGGATTTCAGGTCATGGCCGTACATGGTCTCGTTATCTCCCGTTCCTAGTCCAGTTTGACATGGCTTGGGGATCGTAGCCAGGCGATCTGCGACAGGGTGCCGAAGTTGTTCTGGCCTGTCCCGCGCGCCTTATGTCAATGAGCCCCGGCATCATGTTCCGGCACGCCCTCCCGTTACTCCAGATGCATAACCGTCCTCGCACAGCGCATGGATCAGCTTCGCGGTCTGTTCCGGGAATTCTTCGTGGGACAAGTGCCCGCCCTGCCCCATCTCGATGACATGTGCATCCGGCGCAAGCGCTGCAACCTCTCGTGCTTGCCCAGGCGCCACCGCACTGTCTCCGGCCGCAGTAATCAGGTACAGCGGCGTCCTGAACCGGTCGAGCCGCTTGCATAGCCCGTGAAGATCCCAGGACGCCATCATTTGCAGAACGGCAGCGATTCGCTTCGGGCAAGCAAACAAGCGTTGATAAAGATCGACCCCTCGAGCGTCCAGCACAGAACCCGTGCCTGTCAGGAGCCGGTCGATGGCAGCGGGATCGTCGGCCCGGCGCGCCAGCACCCTGGCCACGGTCCTGCTGCCAGCCAGGGCCCGCGCCAGAGGCGAAAAGAAGCGTTGCACCCGGCCTTCAAAGGGCAGCAGCGCGGCATTGAGTCCAACCACGCACGACGGCTCTATGAGGCCGTCCATGGACATCTCGATCAGCACCGCAGCGCCCGCAGAGTGACCAACGGCAAATGTCGGGCAGACACCGATGCGATCGAGAAGCTCGCCAAGCCCGTCCGCAATTGCTGCAAGCGCCATGGAGTCGCCCGGCAAACGACCGGAAAACCCGTGACCGGGAAGATCTACGGCCACCACGTCATAGGATTCCGCCAACAGCGGCATGATGTCCCGCCAGGTATGGGTCGAAGCTCCGGTCCCGTGAACCAGCAAAATCGGGGACCCATTGCCCATCCGCTGAACGTGCCAGCGCGTACCGGCCGCCTCCACTTCGCGACTGCTGCTCCGATTCGGCCAGTCCTGGGGAATGACCAGGGCAGGCCCACCGTGCGACGCACCCGGCACAGGCAGTCCGCCGGCGGGATCCATGCAGACCTCACCGTTCACTGACAGCCCCCGGAAGAAAACAGGGGGCCCTTTGAAGGCTCGATTGAGGGCGACAGGATCATGCGACGCTCCGCTGGACGGTTTCCGAAATCGCCGCCGCATCCGCCCGGGGAAGCGGGACATAGATCGCGCCCATGGCATCGGCCAAAACCCGCGCGCGGGGCCGGGGGCGCCTGGACGTATCGACGAGAACGCTCCTGTAGCCGTCCGCCCGCAACACCTGGGCCGCCGCGATGGCCTCGCGCTCGGCACACTCGGCACCGGGCGTCTGGTCCCTGGCAATATTCGCCCGTCCGTCGGTCAGGAGCACGATGGCCGGTAGTCGACCCCCTCGGGCGATGGTGGCTGCCGCATCCCGTGCAGCATCCAGTCCGGCGGCAAGCGGCGTACCGCCGCCACCCGGAAGAGACGCAAGCGAGCGCCTGGCCCTCGCCAGCGCGCGGGTGGGCGAAAGCAACATGTGGGCTCCCGTGCCCCGAAAGGCGATCAACGCCACCTGGTCCCGCCTCACATAGCAATCGTTAAGCAGCAGCTCAACCGCACCCTTTACCTCGGCAAGCCGCTGTGCCGCCTGGGACCCCGATGCGTCCACCACGAAAATCGTCGTGGTCTCCACGCGATCCTCGTAGCGGGTCACGTGCAGGTCCTCCTTGCGGAGCGCCAGTAACGGCTGGTCGCCCGACGGAGATCCGCGCCGAAGTCTCTGCCACGGTGCAGCGGCCTTGAGGGTGGCGAGAACATTGAGCCTCTGACCACGAACCGAGTCCGTCCGCCGAACGCCGACAGGACGGCCGCGGCGGGGGCTGACGCGCCGTTGCCCCATGCGTCCTCCCAGCGTCAGACGGCGCTGACTGGCTCGCTGGGCCTCCAGACGTTCGAGCAGACCCGGCGGAATGGCAGCGTGAACGGCCTCGACCATGACCTCTTCGGGCGGAACGCCGCCGGATGTCGGTGGTTCCTCCTGGGCGGCAGGTTCCTGCTGGTTCGCAGCCTCCTCCGGGCCCGGATCCTCGTTGGCATCAGCGTCCTGGGGGGGCTCTTCCGGACCAGCCGGCACTGCTCGGGCGCGCTGCGGCAACACAAGTCGCACAGCAAGACCTGCTTCGGACTCGGATACATGGTCCCGGCCAGCCAGGGCCGCGAGAACACGGGCAACATGCAGGGACAGCAATGCCCCCCGAGACGAGGTGATGGCGAACGCATCCGCGCAGTGGCACACCCACTCGATGATGGAATCGTCGGTAGCGATGCCGGCAAAGCGCTTCCTGGCGGACTCCACGTCGCTCGCCGACCAGTCACGGAGGTCCATCTCCTCCGCTGCGACCGTATCCGTTCGCAGATACAGCGCGAGCCGCTCGGTCAGCACGGGCGCCACGCTCTCCTCGTCATCGAGGCCTTCGTCCAGAGCGATGACTCCGAAACGGCTCGCCCGTCGCCTGGCCATGCCGTCCCGTTCCACCAGCACACAGCCCCGCTCGAGGGCAGCGCTGATCAGCGCTGCGCTCGAGTGCGGCACGCGTTCTGCCATGGACAGCAAGAGCGCGCCGCCGTTGGCAGCTTCCAGGAGACCCGACGCGAACACAGGCTTCTTGCTGCTCACGGTCGCGGCGAAATCAAGCCCGCCGAGCAAGCGGTCGTCGCTGACATTGAGCGGGATCTTGCGCCATGGAGAATCTGTCGGGAGCAATCGCCGGGTGACGCGAAGCCACTGATCACGGGCAGGACCGGGCCTGCCGCGAAGAACAATGCCGCCACAGCCAGCCGGATCCACCGCGAAAACCAGCGTGCTGAGAGCGGCATCTCCGTCGGGCAAATCGCGCTGGACAGACAGGGCGTTCATTTCGGCAGCAGCTCTTCGAGCACCCTGGCCACGCGCACACCCGCGCTGGATTCATCGAGAGGGTTCCGCCGGAGCCTATGGGACAACGCCATGGGGCCCACGTCTCGCAAATGATCCAGCGTCACGGCGTCATCGCCATTGAGCGCGGCCACTGCACGTGCCGCGCGCATGAGCGTGAGCTCGCCCCGGGACCCGTCCGTTTCCAGGGCAATACAGATTTCCGCCGCTTTGCCGAGAACCAGGTCATCGACGTCAAGGTCTTCGATTCGTTCCCGTGCCTTAACGATACGACGGCGCAGCTTTCCGTCCTGGCGCGTCCACTTCTTCAGAAAGGCAGCCGGGTCACGCTCGAAGCTGTCACGCCGCCGAATGACCTCGATCCGTTCGCTGACTTCAAGCGGCGTACTGACCTCCACCGCCAGACCGAACCGGTCCAGAAGCTGGGGCCTGAGTTCGCCCTCCTCGGGGTTTCCGCTTCCGATCAGGACAAAACGGGCCGGGTGGCGAACACTGAGCCCCTCCCGCTCCACGAGGTTCTCCCCTGATGCGGCGGCATCGAGCAGCAGATCGACGATATGGTCTTCGAGCAGATTGACTTCGTCGATATAGAGGAATCCGCGGTTTGCCCGTGCCAGAAGTCCCGGTTCGAAAGACTTTTCGCCGTGAACCAGGGCCTTCTCTATGTCGAGAGCACCCACCACCCGATCCTCCGTGACGCCGAGCGGAAGATCCACGACCGGCACGTCGCCGAGGCGGCTGCGGCGTTCACCCTTGTGCGCAAGGACACCGCAGTGAGCAGCCTCACAATAGTCACCTCCGGGAGCACAGGCATATGGGCAACCCACGACGGCGCGCATCTTCGGTAGCAGGCCCGCGAGAGCCCTGACCGCAGTGGACTTACCCGTCCCGCGGTCGCCGAACAACAACACTCCACCCACGCTGCTGTCGACTGCTGCGATCATCAGGGACTTCTTCAGGTCAGCCTGACCAACAATTGCCGAAAACGGAAACAGGGCCATGTCCGCTAAAGGCGTGGTTGGATCTTGGCGGGAATCGGCCGGCCGTCAACATTCCTCGACCTGAGCCCCGGCTGCCACAGGATGCCGTCAGAGACACGCAGTACGAGGAAACAATGCTCTATCAGCGCCAGGGCCAGAAGCGTCAGAAGCAGCATCGCGCCGGTGCGCCCGGAACTTCCGGTCCCGGAGGCTGCGGCCATCGAGCCCAGCGATGCGATGCCGATGCATGCACCGGCCACGGAGATCGGGAAAAGACCGTTCATTCGTTCCTTGCCGACAAAGGACTTCAGATAAGCCAGGTGTTCGGGCCAGTATTCAGCATGCAGGTTGCGAACTCCAAGAAAGATGTTGAGTTTCGCGCTCCAGCGCATGAGCCAAAGGATCAGGAACGTGAACAAGGCAACGCGATTCGGTGAATCCCAAACGACCAGGGCGATCAAACCTGCCGTCGCCACTACGGCAAGCTCATGATAGACACAAGCCTTTACGCCGAAGACGAAGCGTTGCCATCCGGTAACACCGGCTGGACATGCAGCCGGCCGGGGGCCGCTCACAAAGCCGAACAGATACGCGACTTCATGCCAACCCCAGACCGCGAGGGCACCGGAAAAAGCCACGTACATCCCTGCATTCGTCGCCTCGCCGCGGCTGGCCACGATTGCCCAGAGGCCGATCGCCATGGCCGCCGTGGCACCGACAAGAGTTGCCGGGTAAGAGGCCTTCGGAAGGCCTGCCCTGTACAGAAGAACGACGGTACTCAGCCACCACAGGGTGATCGCAAAAAGAACCGGTAGAGCATAATCCACGTGTATCGCCTACCAGGTCGGAGCGAGGCGGACATTTTCCGGGAGCTTGTGGCTCACGGTGGGCAGGAGGTACAGCCGGGCGAACGTGAACGCGCCGGCCACGGAAAGCCCCGCCCTGCGCACGAGACCACGCAAACCTCCGATGCGCTTCGCCTCGGTAACGGATTCGTTGATTGCCGTCAGACGGTCGAGCCCCGCTTTGAAGCGCGGGTTATCCAGATCCAGCGTAAACGGGAAGATCTGCTTGGTGATCTCCGACGTAATGCCCAGGACCTTGAGATCATATTCCGTCGGATCGAAGCCTAAGGCCTTGTGCAGCTCGGGACGTGCGTGGTCGCGCACGTACATTGTCGCAAACACGGCCAGCAGGAAGAACCGGATCCAGAGCAGATTGGGACCGCGCAGCAAATGAGGATTTGCCTTCATGATCAGGGCGAAAACCTCGCCGTGGCGGAACTCGTCGTTACACCAGTCCTTGAACCAGCGGAACATGGGATGAAAACGGAGCTCCGGATGCCGCTCCAGCTGTCGGTAGATCGTGATGTAGCGGGCGTAGCCGATTTTTTCCGAGAGATAGGTCGCATAGAAGATGTACTTCGGCTTGAAATACTTGTAGTCCTTCTTCTTGCGCAGAAAGCTCAGGTTCACAGGCAGCCCGTAGTCCTTGAGGGCCTTGTTGATAAAGCCCGCGTGCCTTGACTCATCCCGGGCCATGTACCCCATGACTTCCTCGATGTCCTTGTTGTCCACGGCTTTCCTGATGTTCGCATAGAGCACGTGCCCGGAATACTCGGAGGTCACCGAGGACACCATGAAATCGAGAAACTCCTTCTCCAGGGCCGGGGGCAAGTCCTTTATCTCCTTTTCGAAGTTCTCATCCCGCTTGAAGTGATTCTGATTGTTGTCATTGCGGAATTCCCGCATGAGTTCTTCCCACTCGGCACGGATCGGCTCCATGTCGAGTCGATCCATCGCATCAAAGTCCGTCGTGTAGAACCTCGGCGTCAGCAGGGTCTCGGTGCGCGCTTTAGTGGTGGATTCGTTCAGGCGAGTGTCAGCAGCGGTCTGGGTCGTCATGGCGTGGCCTCCGGAGTCGTCAGCGCAACAGACGCGAGATCCTCACGTCTGTCGTCATCCGCGAATGCATGGGGAGAAGCTTCTCCGGGCTCGCGCGCCAGGAAAAACAGCTGGGAAAAGGCAGCGGCATTGGTTTCGCCAAATGCCCACAGGTCGATATCGCGGCCGGTGTAGGGGTCGGTCAGGAGAAGCCGTCCCTCCTGCGTGCGGCGCAGGGAAAATGGCGTGTCCAGTCCGCCGCCCGCACGGGTACGGGCCGCCGCAAGGCTCCTCATGGTCGCGCGGACAAAGCCGTCCTCACCCGGCGCGATACGATGAATCAGCCGACCCGACCGGACGTCGAAAATCTCCACGGACCCGTCGGGAACGTCCTGAAACTGAAGCTCTACCGCCTCCACGGACTCCACGACCGGCGGCGCGGCAACTCTGCCCTGCCCCAGGCGAAGCGCTCCTACCGAGACGACGGTGAGCAATACGAGCGCCACGGCTCCTGCCAGAGGGATGGCCGGGTACGGCGACCAGCGCGACTTTTCGCGTGCAGGAGCATCGGCCGGTGCTTCGGGCTTTTCCGTTGCCGACGGCCCCACAGCTGTTGTCATTGCCAACTCTCTCGCTACAAGCGCATGGGCAGCAAGCGCCTCTCCAAGACGTGTGGCAACCGACTGGGCGTCATCTATGGCCCGCAGGACCGGCTTGACCCGGACCAGGGAGCGCATGCGGACATGAGGCCACAACAGGAGGTAGGAGGCGCGGTGACCCTTGCCCGGCCCCAGCACGATGTCGCCTGTTTCGTCATTGAAGACGCGAAGGTCGGCCGACTCGATAATCCTGAACGGAAGGTTGACCGATATCGGCAGGGCCACGCCGCAGCGAATGACAATCCGGCGATCCGTTATGGTGTACATCGCCCGGCGGGATGCCAGCCACGCATACAGGATGACAACGCCGATCGCCAGACCCGCCAGCGCCGCAAAACCCAGCGTCCCGCGATAGCCGCCCGCACTCGAAACCGCATGCAGTGCCACCAGTATCAGGAAGTAGACAGCCAGCTTGCGTATATGGAATGCGCTGATGGCGAAACGACCAAACTCCGGACGGCCCTGCCACAGGATGGCCTCATCGCCGGGCAGCTGTTGCGGCAGTCCGCGGGCCGGTTCCCGGTCATGCTCCAGCATAGTGTTCAAATGAAGGGCTCCTGCCGCTGAGGATCGGCGTACAACTCACCGCCCGCAAAATAGGCGGCGATCTTGTCCTCTTCCAGCAGCGTGATCTGATCCGGCGATCTCAGCCGGGGAACCTTCGCAAACTGGTGGGAATACAAGGCATTGACCTTGATCTCACCGCGGCTTTTCTTGATATCCGCGAAATGAAACGGAACCATGATCGACTCGCCGCCGTGGTCCGCGGTCATTTCAAGGAAATAGACCATCGGCTCCGCCAGGTCGATCCACAGATCGCTGACCACGCCGACCTGAACCCCATCGGCGGCAATGACCGGCATACCGCGCGGGTCCTTGTCCCTGGCATCCACATAGGCGTCCTTCTGGGTCCTCAAGGGGACGACCCGGAGCCGGCCGTCATACATCCTGTCCGGCGTATCGGATCGATTGGCGTATGCAGCAACGCCTACACCGTCCACCATCGGATCTCCGGTAGGTACGAGGGGCGCTCCGGGAAACGAGGCCGCCGGCTTGGCCGCAACGTCAATCTCCGGAGGCCGGTTGTCCGGCGCCGTGACGCTGTCCCCATTGGCGAGGCGGTATTCCTTCGGCTTCGGCATGGTCGGGAACCCCTGGACCAGGACCTGATCCGAGCGATCCGAGACCAGCGGATACCCTTCCCGCTTGCCCTCGCGCTGCAAATAAAGCACCAGAAAAACGAAGAACACCCAGAACAAGGTGAAGAGGATCTCTACGAGATCGATGGAACTTGTCAAACCGCTGGACATGGCAGACCCCCGGAACTGTCAGCGTGGGAAATCGGCGAGGCCGAAACCGACCTCATCCGACGATGAATCATTAACGGCGAACCGGGCCAAAGGCCCGATCACCACAAGTGTTGCGAAAAGCAGTCCGACCTCCACGAGGTAGACCGCCTGGTAACCGGTCGCGGATCCGTTAAGAGCAGTGCCAAGCACTCCCTGGGCCGACAGGCCGTCGACGATGTCGCGAAGCCCGCCACCCAGCGCAATGGCAACGCCCGATGCGGTGGCCTGGACCGCGCCCCAGGCCCCCAGGGCGATGCCGGCGTTGCCGTCACGGGCAAGGCTCATCGCCGCCGTTAGCGTACCGACGCCGAACAGGCCACAACCGAATCCGATAAGGGCAACGCCCGCCGCAAACCAGGGTGTTGATTGCAACGCCCCGACCAGCGTGACGATGGCGAACGCAAATACGCCGGTAAGGGCGCCATAGGCGGCCAGTCGGTGCGGATCCTGGCCACGGCCGAGCTGTTGCGCGGCAACCCAGAAGGCCGCCAGCATGCCGGCGGCGAGAATGGCCGTAAGCCCGGTGGTCGCTCCCACCGAGAGATGGAGCACCTGGCCGCCGTAGGGCTCGAGAAGAATGTCCTGCATGGCGAAACCGGAGGTCCCCAGGGCCACGGCCGTCAGCAAACGGGTCGCCCGCCGGTCCTTCCGGAGAGTTTCCCAGGCCTCGCGAAACGTGGTATTCGGCCGCTCCACGCGGGCAGCTGGCCTGCGCGCTTCCTGCTTCCAGAGCGCACAGATGTTCAGAAGCAGGGTTGCTACCGCTGCGCCCTGGATGACCTTGATGAGCCGTATTGCGCTGAAGTCGTCGAGAAGCCAGCCAAAAACCAGTGAGCTGACCAGCATGCCTGCGAGCAACATCACGAAAAGCAGGGCGACAATCCTGGGGCGCAGGTCGTCCCGGGCCAGGTCGGTGGCCAGCGCCAGCCCGGCGGTCTGCGTCGTGTGCATCCCTGCTCCGACGAGCAAAAACGCCAGCAGGGCGCCGATCTTGCCGTAAACCGGCGGTCCCTGGCTGTCGCCTGACATAACGAGCAGCGCAAACGGCAGGATCGCCAGACCTCCGAACTGAAGCAGCGTACCGAACCAGATGAACGGCACCCGCCGCCAGCCCAGATGAGACCGGTGGACGTCGGATCGGTATCCGATCAGCGCTCTCAAGGGCGCGAAGACCAGCGGCAAGGACAGCATGAAGGCCACAAGCCAGGCGGCAATGCCCAGCTCGACAATCATGACGCGATTCAGTGTGCCCATCAGCAGAACCGCCGCCATACCGACTGACACCTGGAACAGCGAAAGCCGAAGGAGCCGGGACAGTGGCAGTTCGCGGGTGGCTACGTCACCAAACGGCAACAGGCCAGGACCCATCCTGGCCCACCCGGATACGAGTATGTCATTCAGTCTGCGCACGTCTTCCTGAGCTCAATGGCCTGGGAGATGTAGAAGCCGCTGGTCACCCGATATGCGCGAGCGGTCTCCCACCCCTCCGGCCCCAGTGCGGCATTCAGATCCTTCAGCAGACGACCAGTGTGCACCGGCTCGATGGCCGGAGCCCGGTGATGCCGGTGCGGAATCAGCCGCCCGAAAAAGTGCATGGCGCCGAGTGCCGGCGTCCAGGGAGCACTGGTAAACAGGACCGAACGCCTCGCGCGCCGCGCGAACCGGGTCACGACCTGGAGTACGTCTTCGGCGCTGTAGTGGATCAGCGAGTCCATCGCAACAACGTGATCCACCTCTTCAAGAGCGTCGGAGAGCATGTCGCCAACCCGAAAATCCACGTCCGCGTTCGGCGCCTCTCGGGCGGCCCGGCGTCGAGCCACATCGATCAGGCTGGCGGCCACATCGACCGCTACGACGCGCGCACCTTGTCCGGCGGCCTTGACGGCCAGGGCTCCTGTCCCGCAACCGGCATCCAGCAGCGTCTGCCCGCTCATATCGGACGGCAGCCAGGACACGAGGGTATCCCGCATCTCGTCGCGTCCCGCACGAACCGTCGCCCGGATGCGACTGACGGGATCGGTCGAAGTCAGCGCCCGCCATGCGGCGGCGGCCGTGTGGTCGAAATACGTGGTGAGCTGTTCACGACGCTGAAAGTAGGTTGATGAAGGCATCAGTCGAATCCCAGGAAGTCGAAGAGGTCACGATCCCGCATCGGCTGCGGCGCCAGCTCGTCCGTGCCATCGAGGAGTGACTGAGCCAGTCGAAGGTACTCGCCCTGGACACGCTCCAACTCCGGCGTGGAGTCCATCTCGAACAAGGTGGATTTCTTGAGACGGCTTCGCCGGATCACGTCCAGGTCAGGAAAGTGAGCCAGCCGCTTCAGTCCGATGGCCTCATTGAAGCCGTCGATCTGATCGGTATCGGCGCTGCGGTTGGCGATGACGCCGCCGACCCGAACCTTGTAGTTCTTGGCCTTGGCTGAAATCGCCGCGACGATTCGATTCATCGCAAAAATCGAGTCAAAGTCGTTGGCGGCGACGACCAGGGCTCGTTCAGCATGCTGCAGGGGCGCAGCAAACCCGCCGCAAACCACGTCGCCAAGAACATCGAAAATAACGACGTCCGTGTCTTCGAGCAGATGGTGTTGCTTGAGCAACTTGACCGTCTGACCGACGACGTAGCCACCACACCCGGTCCCGGCCGGCGGCCCGCCCGCTTCGACGCACATCACCCCGTTATAGCCCTCGTAGACGAAATCCTCGATCCGGAGTTCTTCCGAGTGGAAGTCCACGGACTCAAGAACATCAATCACGGTAGGCATCAGTTTCTTGGTCAGGGTGAACGTCGAATCGTGCTTCGGGTCGCAGCCGATCTGCAGGACGCGTTTTCCGAGCTTGGAAAACGCCACCGAAAGATTCGAGGACGTGGTCGATTTGCCGATGCCGCCTTTTCCGTACACGGCGAACACCTTCGCACCATCGATCTTGTCCTCCGGATCCAGGTGCACCTGGAGGCTACCGTCGCCGTCGGCACGCGCCCCCTCCACTTTTACAGGCAACGGGAAGCGCTTCCCGGGCACGGGGGATGGCTGGGGATGGGTCATGCTACTGCTACCTCGGTAATACCTTCGAGCGAGTCTTCCAGCTCTTCCCCGGCGCGTTCCAGGGCATCAAGCGTTTCGGGATCTGGGGTCCAGTACTTGCGTTCATGGGCTTCGAGCAGGCGATGCGCCACTTTTGCCGAGGCCGCTGGATTGAGCGTGGCAAGGCGTCTGCGCATCTCGTCATTGAGAACGAATGTGTCGCTGATCTGCTGATAGACCCAGGGCGCCACCTTTCCGGTCGTCGCCGACCAGCCCATCGTGTTGCTGACATGGGTTTCGATCTGCTTTACGCCTTCGTACCCATGTTCCAGCATGCCCTCGTACCACTTGGGATTGAGCATCCGGGTCCGGGTTTCCAGGGCAATCTGATCGCCCAGGGTCCGTACGGCGTTTCCGTGGCCGGTCTGATCGCCGATATAGACTTCGACCGACGAACCCTTGGCGCGATGCACAGCGCGGCTGATACCACCGAGGGTGTCGAAGTAGTGGTCGATGGTCGTCACGCCCAGTTCGGCCGACTCCAGGTTCTGGTAGCTGAAGTCCACATCCTTCAGGGACCGCTGCATGAGAGCCGCCTCGCGCCGCGGCTCACCGGTGCGTCCATAGGCGTAGCACTTGCGGCGCGAGAACTGTTCGGCGAGGGCATCGTCGTCGCTCCAGGCGCCACTGTCCACAAGCATATTGACGTTGGATCCGTAAGCTCCGTTGGCGTTGCTGAAAACCCGCAACGCCGCCGTCTCCAGATCACATTCGCAGTCCGCCTGGTAGGCCAGCGCGTGTTTGCGAACGAAATTCTGATCGGCGGACTCATGCTCCGCGCTGGCCGCCAGCCATGCCGCTTCGGCCAGCAGGCGCGTCTGGTTCGGAAGCAGGTCGCGAAAAATGCCAGACAGCGTAAGGATGGCGTCGATGCGGGGCCGTCCGAGTTCTTCCATTGGAATCAACTCGGCGCCGGCGAGGCGGCCGTAGCTGTCGAAGCGAGGGCGGGCCCCCATCAGGTACAGGGCCTGGGCAATGGGGCCGCCTTCGGTCTTGATGTTATCGGTCCCCCACAAGACGATGGCAACGGACTCGGGGAGCGCACCGGTGTCCTGGCGATAGCGCGCAAGGAGCTGCTCGGCCTGCTCCGCGCCGGCCTTGAGGGCAAATGCGCTGGGCATGCGGAACGGATCGAAGCTGTGCATATTGCGACCGGTAGGAAGGATGTCCGTTGTTCGCAGGAGATCGCCGCCAGGAGCGGGCCGGATAAAGCCACCGTCAAGGGCGTGGAGAATCGCCGGCAATTCACTGTCCGTGGTCAGCGCGGCATGCACCTTGCGCAGGTCGGTCTCGAGGTCCGGCTCGAGCGCGCCGCGCCTGGCCTGTGTGGCGCTCTCGGGAGCCTGTTCCAGCGCCGCAAAGGCATCATCAGTCAACTCGGAGCCGCCGCTTGCGCGGGCCAGGGCATCCATCCAGTCCCTGCGAGTGTCCCGGGACGGCGTCTCGCCGACCACGTGCAGCCCGTTCGGGATCAGCGTGGTTCGAAGCGCGTCGAGTTCCGAGGCCACGGCGGCAACGCAGGTTTCGGGATTGCCGTCCTGCTCCAGCGCACCCGACTTCAGATCGAGTTCCCGCGCCTGCTGCACGATCAGCGTGTTCAACTCGGCCCGCTCGACCTCCGCGTCCGGGTCGAGGGAACGCCACCGATCGATGGATGACTGCAGATCAGCCAGTTCCCGGTAGAGCCCGGCCTGGGTGACCGGCGGCGTCAGATAGCTGATCAGTGTTGCCCCGGATCGGCGTTTTGCAATAGCGCCCTCGGAGGGATTGTTGGCCGCATAAAGATAGAAATTCGGCAGGTCGCCGATCAGCCGTTCCGGCCAGCAGTCGCCGGACATGCCGCTTTGCTTGCCCGGCATGAATTCCAGCGCTCCATGGGTGCCGAAATGCAGGACTGCATGGGCGCCGAAATCCTCGCGCAGATAACGGTAGAAAGCCGAAAAAGCATGGGTCGGCGTCAGACCCGTCTCGAAGAGCAGCCGCATGGGGTCACCCTCGTAGCCGAAGGCCGGCTGGATGCCCACGAACACGTTTCCGAACTGCCGGCCCAGCACCAGTATCGAGCTGCCGTCCGACTGGACCCGGCCCGGTGCCGGTCCCCACTCCTTCTCTATGGCCTTGAGCCAGGTTTCCCGCCGAACGTGGTCGTCGGCCGGAATTCGGGCGTGCACGTTGGCTTCGGTTCCGTACCGGGACGCATTCCCCTCAAGGAGCATCCGGCGCAGCTCGTCCGGGCTCTCCGGCAAATCCACCGTGTAACCATCGTCACGCATGGCCCGCAGCGTGTTGTAAAGGGACCCGAATACGGACAGGTGAGCCGCCGTGCCGATGGCGCCGCCGTCGGGCGGGAAGTTGAACAGCACAACACTGACCCGCCGGTCGCCGCGCGGGGTTTTCCGCAGCCCGATCCGCTTTGCGATACGCGCCGTCATCGCCGCCACGCGCTCTTCGTGGGGCACCATGTCCCGGTTCTCGCCCGCGGCAACGGCGTCGGAGCGGCCGGCGAAGAGGGTCGGTGCGGTGGCCCCGTCGAGCTCGGGAATCGCCACCATCAGGGTCGTTTCCACCGGCATGAGTCCGCTGGGAGAGTCCGCCCATGATTCGAGGGTCTGGAATTCGGTACCGTGGGCTGCGACGTAGGGGACATCCAGGGCCGCCAGCATCTCTTCCGCGGCCTTCGCGTCGTTGTAGGCAGGGCCGCCAACCAGCGAGAAGCCCGTAAGGGACAGCACCGCGTCGACACAGGGCACGCCATCCCTGATGAAGAAACGCTCGACCGCCGGTCGCGCATCCAGGCCGCTTGCAAAGGCGGGGATGACCGCGAACCCCTTTGCCTCGAGGGACGCGATCACCGCGTCGTAGTGGCTGGAGTTCCCGGCAAGCACATAAGATCGCATGACCAGCAAGCCCACCGTTCCCGCCGGCTCGCCTTGGATTTTCGGCAGCCCCGAAACATCGGCGGCTACACGCTGCTCCAGCGCGGGGTGATAAACACCGGTTTCCGGGTATTCCACCGGGTCTCCCGCCGCCACGCGCCCCCGGAACACTTCCCGCTCGCCGCTGGCGTACCGGGACACCATCAGCGCGATGAGATTGCGGATGTTTTCGTCGGAGCCGGCCAGCCAGTACTGCATGCCCAGGAAATAGGCGCGCACGTCCTGGGCCTTGCCCGGGATGAACCGAAGTATGCGCGGCAGCCGCCGGAGCATCGCCATCTGGCCGGCGCCGCTGCTGGCGGCTTTCTTCCGGTTTCCGCCGCGAAGACGCCGGAGAAGGGCAAGCGGCCCACGCTGCGGCCCATCCATGGAGAACCCGCCGATGCGCGTCAGTTTCATGACTTCGCCGGCGGACATGAAGCAGAGCATGGCGTCACATTCTTCGCGGCGCGCGGCAAGCGCCGGAAGCACCGGCTGAATATGCTCCTCCATGAAAAGCATGCACACGATCACGATGTGGGCTTCGCCGATGTCGCTGATACACGCTTCCAGCGACTCCGGACTGCTGCCCCACTCCCCCGCGCAGTGCATGGAACATGAGATGCCCGGGGTACCGCGCTGGAGCTGCGCAAAGGCCCGATCAGCAGCACCGGCCAGATGGCCGTCCAGCGTGACCAGCGTCACTCGCAGCGCGGGGGCGTCAGCGGCCGAAGTGGGCTTTGGCATCGTATAGGGTCTCGGACGTGATCATGACAATCCCGCGCTCGCGCGCGAACGTTTCGGTATTGCGTTTTGCCTTTCCGCGCACAAAAAACGGAATACGCGACAGGGTTTTCTCGGCTTCCGCGCTCCAGTGGGGCTCTCCGGAGCGCTCTCCCTCCTCGGTCGGTGTTTCGACGGGCGACGGGGCGGCTGCCGGCTTGCTGGCGGCGGCCGCTGCTCCCAGATGTGAGGGCCGCGCATCGTTGTGAAACTCGAAGTCCTCACTGAACATGCCGAGCAGGTGTTCCTCCAGACCCATCATGAGCGGGTGAACCCAGGCGTCGAATATGACGTTCGCGCCTTCGTAGCCCATCTGCGGCGAATAGGCGGCCGGATAGTCCTGGACGTGCACGGGCGCGGATATGACCGCACAGGCAACACCGAGGCGCTTTGCAAGATGGCGCTCCATCTGCGTCCCCAGAACCAGCTCCGGCTGCAGTTCCTGCACCCGCGCTTCGACTTCGAGATAGTCGTCTGTGATCAGGGCCTCGACTCCGAGACCTTGCGCGGCTGCCCTTACATCCCGGGCGAATTCGCGGCTGTACGTACCCAGGCCCACCACCTCGAAGCCGAGTTCCTCAGTCGCAATCCGGGCGGCCGCCAGCGCATGGGTCGCGTCCCCGAAGATGAAGACCCGCTTGCCCGTCAGGTAGTTGGAGTCGATGGACCGGGAGTACCAGGGCAGCCGAAGCTCGTCGCCGGCCAGGGCGGGCTCCGGGTTCACGCCGGCCAGCTCGGCCACCTCGCGAATGAAGTCCCGGGTGGCCGCAACCCCGATGGGAACCGTCTTGGTCATGGGCTGCCCGTGGACTTTGGCCAGCCAGCGTGCGGCGGTATCGGCGATCTCCGGGTACATGACGACATTGAAGTCGGCGTCTCCAAGACGGGAGATGTCATCGGCAGTCGCGTCAAACGGTGCGATGACGTTGATATCGATACCCATCGAGGCGAGCAGCTTGGAGAGTTCCCGTACGTCGTCCCTGTGGCGGAATCCAAGGGCCGTGGCGCCAAGCAGGTTGCAGCTGGGACGGGCCCGGCCGGACCGGTCCTGCTCTTCGGGTGACCGAATAAGCCCGCGAACCAGGTAGTAAAAGGTTTCGGCCGCGCCCCAGTTCTCCTTGCGCTGATACGAAGGCAACTCCAGGGGAATAACAGGAATCGGCAAACCCAGCGCTTCGGCCAGGCCACCCGGATCGTCCTGGATCAGCTCGGCCGTGCAGGATGCACCGACCAGCATCGCCGCCGGCTCGAAGCGCACCCAGGCATCCCTGACCGCATCCTGAAAAAGCTGTGCGGTATCGCTGCCGAGATCCCGCGCCTGGAAGGTGGTATAGGTGACCGGAGGACGCTTCGAGCGCCGCTCGATCATTGTGAACAGCAGATCCGCGTAGGTATCTCCCTGGGGCGCATGGAGGACATAGTGGACATCCTTCATGGCCGTGGCGATCCGCATCGCCCCGACATGCGGCGGCCCCTCGTAAGTCCAGACAGTGAGTTCCATCTAAACCACCAGTGCGGCGCGCCGCTTCAAGGGCCTGGCGAAGAGAGCCGCGCAGTCTCCGGCCTGCTCATAGCCCTGAATCGGCGTAAACAGCAGCTCGATGGACCACTTGGTCGTTATGCCCTCGGCCTCGAGGGGATTGGCCAGCCCGAGGCCGCATACCACGATATCCGGCTCCGCCGCGCGGCACCGGTCAATCTGCTTCTCGACATCCTGCCCCTCGCTCAGCTGGACACCCGCAGGCAGCAGTGCGAGATCCCGCGCCATGTGCTCCCGATGCAGATAGGGTGTTCCGACCTCGGTCAGCGTCATGTCCAGCTCGCGGCTCAGAAAACGCGCCAGCGGAACTTCCAGCTGGGAATCGGGAAAGAAAAACACACGCCGCCCTTCGAGACGTTCCCGGTGATGGCCCAGTGCCTTTCGCGCACGCTCGCGGCCGGGGCGGGTCACTGCGTCGAAACGGCTCTCGGTCACGCCCCATTCGCTCGCCGCAGCACGCAGCCATTCCGTCGTCCCTTCCTCCCCGATAGGCATAGGCGCATCGAGCCGGCGTGCGCCTCGCTCCTGGAGCATCCGGCTCGTCTCGGTAAGGAACGGCTGGGCGAGCAGGAATCGGGTGTTGGGACCTACCGCCGGGAGCTCCGTGGACTTGCGCGGCGGCAGAAACGCCACCCGGTCGATTCCCAGCGCACGGAACAGGCTGCGAAACTGGTCCTCGACAACGTCGGCCAGCGCGCCCGCCACGAGAAGCGTCGGTGATGCTTCTGTCTCGACGGGCATCTCCGGGACCAGCGATGCCAGGCAGGCATCCTCACCTTCGGTGAACGTGGTCTCGATCCCGCTGCCGGAGTAATTCAGCACGCGGACCTCCGGCATGAACTGCTGGGACAGGCGCTCAGCGGCGCGGCCCAGATCAAGCTTGATCACTTCGGAGGGACAGGACCCGACAAGAAAAAGCAGGCGGATGTCCGGTCGCCTGGCGAGGAGTTTCTGAACCTCGCGGTCCAGCTCGTCGTTGAGGTCGGCAAGGCCGGCAAGATCCCGTTCGCCGATCACGGCGGTTGCGAACCTCGGCTCGGCGAAAATCATGACTCCCGCAGCCGACTGGATAAGGTGCGCGCAGGTCCGGGAACCCACGACGAGAAAGAACGCGTCCTGGATCTTGCGATGCATCCAGACGATACCGGTCAGCCCGCAGAAGACCTCCCGTTGCCCGCGCTCGCGGATGAGGGGCCGTTGCGCATCCGCACCGTCGATTTGCGCCTTCAGGACTGCCGAATCGCTCATCGAAGCGCTCCCGCGGCATCCGCATTCGGAAACTCGGGTACCGCTGTGGCCGCCGGACGAGTCGCCCCTGACGTGGCGGGCGCCTGACGCCGGGCCATCCTGAACTTGGCAAGGAACTGCGCGGCGTTGATGGCGTAGGTGAGATAGGCCACGAGCGCGAGCAGCATCTGGCCCTGAACGTCAAGGAAGCCGCCCGCCACGCAGGCCAGGTACGCGGTGTGCAGGGCCAGCACGAGCATGCTGACCACGTCCTCCCAGAAGAATGCCGGGGCAAACAGAAACTGCCCGAAGACTGCCCGTTCCCAGAAGGCGCCGGTAATCATGATCGCGTACAGGACGAGAGTTTTTATGACCACCGATGCCGTGGCGGCGACCGCGCCTTCTCCGGTGAGAAGGAAACGGATCACGAGGCCCAGGCTTACGAGAAAGACGACAAACTGGATGGGGGCCAGCACACCCTGCACGAGGGTCCAGCCCGTAGCGTCGCGGCGGCGCCGTTGCTCCGCGGTATAGAGGTCCTTCCCCTTTGTGCCAACCGAACCGTCGTGGACCATGGCCTTGTGCGTCCTCCCCCGAGACCGCTGATGAATCCAATTGCCGCTAACCGGGCAACTGGTTCGTATCATAGTGTCAATTTTGCACGACGTAAATATATCTTGACATCTTTGTCGTGAAAACCGAAGGTATGCCCTGATGCGACGACTCTCGGACGGCCCGGTTGGCCACAGGAAAGGCCCGAAGATGCTCGCGGGATGACGACCGGATAACTTGAGCTATGCTTCCTCCTCACGTAACGGGGAGTTGACGTGCCAAAAAAAGATCTGGATCGCCACATCGCGAGGGGGGGCAACGGATCCGCCCCGCCATCAACTGACATCGGGCACTTGAGTCGGGCCATGCTGGAAAAACTCAGTACCACGATCGAGGGGGAACTCATCCCGCGGCTCATGTTGGCATTCGACGCCCCTGCTGCCCGAGAAACGTCAGCACCGCGAGTAGCGGTGGACGTAGGTGACAGACTCGACGAGTTTGTTCACTTGCTCCTTAACCATGACGCCTCCGTGGCCAATCACTACGTGTCCGCCCTCCGCGCAAGCGGCGTGCCGCTGGCTGCGATCTACCTGGACCTGCTGGGACCGGCGGCGAGGCGTCTCGGAGACATGTGGGAAGAAGACGAGTGCTCGTTTACCGACGTCACAATCGGTGTCTGCCGCATGCACGAGGTGCTGCTGGAATTCAGCCGCTGCTTCGACGCACCGGAACGCGCGCCCCGGACCGGACGCAACATTCTGATCACGCCCGCCCCTGGCGAACAACACACCTTCGGCCTGTTCATGGTGATCGAATTCTTCCGGCGCTCGGGGTGGAATTGCTTCACGGGTTCACCGAGAACCAGCCAGGCTTTTCAGCAGCTCGTCCGGGAACGGGATTTCGATGCCATCGGCGTCTCGGTCAGCGCCGACCATCATATTGACGCCGCGGCTGAGCAGATCGCCGAAATCCGCAGCCAGCCGCGCTCCGATGGCGTCCTGGTGCTTGCCGGAGGCCGCAGCTTCGTCGACAATCCGGAATTGGCTGGCGAAATCGGTGCGGACACCTTCGGCATCGACGCCGAAGACGCTGTGCACAAGCTCAACAGGCTTTGCGCGGTAAGAAACAAGAAACAGCGGCGATAGGTCGCGCGGCACGAACGCCTCTCTGCTACGCCTATCACCATGCATACCGAGGAACAACCCTACGTGCCCAAGTTCTCCAGTCCGACTTTGGTCACGAAGAATCTGTCCAAGGGCGTTTCAGCCTCGCTGATTGCGCAAAGCAACGACATCAGTCTGGTCATCGACGAAAACGGCATCGTTCGGGACGTTGCCGTCGGCAATCCGGATCCGTCCCTGCAGATCGCCCACCAGTGGATCGGCAAGCCCTGGATCGAGACGGTTGCTTCGGACAGCACAAAGAAAATCGAGGCGCTTCTGCAACTGGAAAACGGCGCCGCAGGATCCCGCTGGCGCCAGGTCAACCACCCGGTCGAGGACGGTCTGGACCTGCCGGTGATGTACAAGACCATCCGGGTCAACCGCAACGGCATGCTGGTCGCGGTCGGCCGCGACCTGCGCCAGGTGTCCCAGCTCCAGCAACAGCTGCTTGACGTTCAGCACTCGCTTGAACGGGACTATGCGCGGCTGCACCAGGCCGAGATTCGTTACCGCATGCTGTTTTCCATGGCCACCGAGGCCATGTTGTTCGTGGATGCGGACAGCCGGAAAATCGTCGAAGCCAATCCGGCAGCGGGCAAGCTGCTGGATACGCCGACCAACAAGCTCCTTAACCGAGGGTTTCCGCGGGGTTTCAGCGCCAACAGCAATGACAGCATCGAGGAGCTGCTGCTGCGGGTGCGGGCGGCCGGCGGCGCCGAGGCGATTATCGTGCGGTCCGCCACCGGCAACGATACCTACCGCCTCAGCGCAAGCCTGATTCGCCGGGAAGACGGCCCTTACTTCCTGATTCGCCTGTCCTCGCCCGAGCATGCGGAAGAAGAGAATCTGCACCAGCAGGTTCTCGACGTAGTGAACCGATCGCCGGATGCCTTTGTCGTGACCGATCCCGAGGGTCGTGTCCTTGCGGCGAACAAGTCCTTTTTGGACTACTGCTCGCTGGCCACCGAGCTTCAGGTCATCAACCAGCCCATTGACCAGTGGCTCGGGCGCCCGGGAGTGGATCTAAACCTCCTGCTGCGCAACCTCAGGGACCGAACCGTGGTAGAGCACTTTCTTACCACGCTGTTTCCCCAGTTCGGCGACCCCATCGACGTCGAGCTTTCGGCCGTATCGGCCCTGGACAGCGACGTCCCCTGCTATGGGTTTGTTCTCCGCCGCCAGCTCGGCACCAGCCGGCCTGGCCAGGAAGGCGGAACGGATGTACTCCCTCGCTCGCTGGAGGAAATGACCCAGCTCGTCGGACGAGTTCCGCTGAAGGACCTGGTCCGGGAGACCACCGACATCATCGAGCGGCTCTGCATCGAGGCCGCCCTCAAGATGACCGGCGACAGCCGGGCCGCCGCCGCAGAGATGCTCGGCCTGAGCCGCCAGAGCCTCTACGTCAAGCTGCGCCGCTACGGCGTAGGGGAAGGCCAGGAAACCACCTGACCGAGCCCGGTTAACGGCGGCCGCAGAGCCGTTGCCCCCCAAGTGTAAATAATGGTTGACACCTTGAGGTGTCCACTATTATTGTCACCCCATGGAGCGCACGTCCACCAGCGCGCTACCGGCCGACCGCCTGGCCTGGAGCCCTTACCTCGAACTGCTGAAGCCCATTACGTGGTTTCCGCCGATGTGGGCCTTCGGATGTGGCGTAGTTTCGTCCGGTGAGTCCCTGATCGACCGATGGCCGTTCGCCGCCGCCGGCATCCTGCTCGCCGGCCCGCTCGTCTGTGGCACCAGCCAGGTGGTGAACGATTGGTTCGACCGGCATGTAGACGCCATCAACCAGCCGGAGCGGCCGATTCCGTCAGGGCGGGTACCCGGATCCCGGGGTCTTTACTTTGCCGTCGCCTGGACACTCGTTTCCCTGGCCATGGCGATGCTCCTGGGGCCATGGGTCACAATCGCCGCCGTCGTCGGCCTTGCCCTGGCCTGGGCCTATAGCGCCCCGCCCTTGCGCCTGAAGGGCAACGGGTGGTGGGGCAATGCGGCGGTTGGGCTGTGCTACGAGGGTCTGCCCTGGTTCACCGCAGCAGCGGTCATGACGGGCGCCCTTCCGGCGACCGAGGTCATATTGCTTGCCCTGCTCTACAGCGCCGGTGCCCACGGCATCATGACTCTCAACGATTTCAAGGCCATCGAAGGCGATCGGGTCATGGGGGTCCGGAGCCTCCCGGTGCAGCTGGGGGCTGATGGCGCGGCAAGACTTGCCTGTGTCGTCATGCTCGTCCCGCAGATCATGGTCATCGGTCTCCTGTTCCACTGGGATGCGCCGCTGGCCGGCTCAGTGGTCACGGGTCTGGTACTCGCCCAGGCCGCGCTGATGGTGAGATTCCTGCAAGAGCCGGTCGCACGGGCAACCTGGTACAGCGGATTTGGCGTGACCCTTTATGTGCTCGGCATGCTCGCCTGCGCCATCGCCGTGCGGCCAGCCCTCGCCTGATGGCCCCCGCGAAACACTTCGGCTGGGTAGGCATCGTACGGCTGGGCCTCGTCCAGGCTGCGCTGGGCTCTATCGTGGTGCTCACGACCTCGACCCTCAACCGGGTCATGGTCGTGGAACTGGCGCTGCCTGCAGTGCTTCCCGGAGTTCTCGTTGGACTTCACTACATGGTCCAGCTTCTGCGGCCGCGCTTTGGCTACGGGTCCGACCAGGGGCGCCGCCGAACCCCATGGATTATCGGGGGCATGGCCGTTCTGGCCGCGGGAGGCGTCATTGCCGCCGCCGCCACGGCATGGATGGAGACATCGCCAGCCGCCGGTACACTGCTGGCGATCTTTGCCTTTCTGCTCATTGGTGTCGGCGTGGGAGCGTGCGGAACCTGTCTGCTGGTCCTCCTGGCCAACGGGGTCGTCCCCCGGCAGCGCGCCGCGGCGGCCAGCCTCACCTGGATCATGATGATTGCCGGATTCGCCGTGACAGCCGCTGTGGTCGGCGCATGGCTGGATCCCTTCTCGCTTGCCCGGCTGGTGCTCATTTGCGCCATTGTTGCGGCCGTCGCCCTGGTGGCGACTTGCCTGGCATTGTATGGACTCGAAGACCAGCTGGGCACGGGGAGCAGCAAGCCTCCCGCGCCGGGTAGCGACTCGGCGGCCGGCGGGTTCGGCGCAGCCATACGCGAGGTGCTCGCAGAATCGGAAACCCGCCTCTTCGCCGCGTTCGTCTTCGTCTCCATGCTCGCCTACAGCGCGCAGGATCTTGTCCTGGAACCGTTTGCCGGCGCGGTCTTTGGTTTCAGCCCGGGCCAGTCCACCCAGCTCGGCGGGGTCCAGCACGGCGGCGTGCTCGTCGGCATGATCGCCGTTGCCCTCGCAGGCTATATGTTCTCCGGCCGGCGCTCCGGCATCCTGCGTATCTGCATGGTCGGCGCGTGCCTGGCCTCGTCCGCTCTCTTGCTCACTCTCGCGGTTGCCGGGGCGTTTTTCGCTCCGGCCTGGCCCTTGCGTGAAACCGTGTTTGCCCTGGGCATCGCCAATGGCGCCTTCGCGGTGGCCGCTATCAGCTCGATGATGGAGCTGGTCTCCCGCGGGCACGCCCAGCGGGACGGCACCCGCATGGGACTTTGGGGTGCCGCCCAGGCGGTTGCCTTTGCCCTGGGCGGGATGGCCGGCACCCTTGCCGTGGACGTGGTCCGCCACTTTTCCGGCTCAGTTCACTATGCCTATTCCACCGTGTTCGGCATCCAGGCCTTCCTGTTTGCGATCTCCGCGTTCCTGGCCGTCGAAGTCATGCGCCGGGCATCTGGCCGGGGCGCTGCCGGACATACGCGCCCAGTTCAACTCAGCCTGGAGGCAGGTTCAACCTGATACACCATGCCCGAGACCCCTACTGAAGTGACCCCGCAGGGACCCGAACGGAGCCCGGCCCCGGTCCGCTCGACGGATTTCGACGTCGTCGTCATAGGCGGCGGCCCCGCCGGCGCAACGGCCGCGCAGACGCTCGCGGAGAAGGGACTGGAGGTCCTGCTTCTCGACCGCGACGGACGCATAAAGCCGTGCGGCGGCGCAGTGCCTCCGCAGCTTCTTCGCGAGTTCGCGGTCCCGGAATCCCTGCTCGAGGCACAGGTGTCCTCGGCACGCATGGTGGCGCCGTCGAATATGGCCGTCGACATGGAAATCGGCGGCTTCGTCGGGATGGTGGACCGGGGCACCTTTGACCCCTGGCTCCGGGAACGGGCCGAGAAAGCCGGCGCGCACCGAATCACCGCCAAGTTCCAAGCCCTGGAGCGGCGCGCGGATGGCGGCCTGGATGTTTGCTTCCTGGAGGGCGGGAGATCCGGCACGCCGCGCAAGGTTCGCGCACGGGCGGTGATCGGCGCCGACGGCGCGGCTTCGAAGGTTCGCTCCCAGGCCTTCGGCGACCAGGAGCGCATGGCCCACGTGTTTGCCTATCACGAGATCGTACGTTCCCCGGAGGCCGCTACGAGCACCTTCGATCCGCTGCGCTGCGACGTTTATTACCAGGGGATAGTGTCACCGGACTTTTATGGCTGGGTGTTCCCTCATGGCAACTGTACGAGCGTCGGTGCCGGCTCTGCGGTCAAGGGCTTTTCGCTGCGCAATGCGGTCAAGCGAATGCGCGACATCTCCGGGCTGGAGGACAACGACATCGTTCGCTGTGAGGGCGCCCCGCTTCCGCTGCGGCCCCTCAAACGCTGGGACAACGGTCGCGATGTCGTCGTCGTAGGTGACGCCGCCGGCGCAGTGGCGCCGTCCTCCGGCGAAGGCATCTACTACGGCATGAGCAGCGCGCGCTTTGGCGCGGAGGCAGTCGCGAGCTTCCTGGAGACCGGGAATGCGCGGTCGCTCCGCCAGGCTCGAAAAGGATTCATGAAGGCCCATGGCCGCGTGTTCCTGATCCTTCGCGTCATGCAGCACTACTGGTACTCGAGTGACAAGCGCCGCGAGAAATTCGTCAAGATCTGCCAGGACCCGGACGTGCAGCGCCTCACCTGGGAGGCCTACATGAACAAGAAGCTGGTCAAGGGCCGCCCGGCCACTCATGCGCGGATCTTCTTCAAGGATCTCGCTCATCTGGTGGGCTTCAACCCGAGGTGACCTCGGCGAACGGATCATAAGTGGCAATGCCGGACACTCTCACGTGACCCTGGCCGCTCGCCCCTACGCCCCTATTGCGCTGGCCGCAGCCGCCGCGGTGCTTGTAGGCGCATTGGGTGGTCTGATGACGGACATCGGCCCCTGGTACCAGGCTCTCGACAAGCCCGACTGGCAGCCACCGGACTGGCTGTTCGGGCCGGTCTGGACGGCAATTTATGCCTTGACGGCGGCCGCAGCGGTCTTGTCGTGGCGCGCTTCATCCACCGTGATCAGCCGTCAGAACCTGCTCATCCTGTTCCTGATGAACGCGACCTTGAATGTCGTATGGAGCCTGCTGTTTTTCCGCCTCAGGCGACCTGACTGGGCCTTGTTCGAGGTCGTGTTCCTCTGGGTCTCCATCATTGCGCTCATCCTCGCCTGCAGGCGCAGAAACGTTCGGGCTGCCTGGCTCCTGGCACCCTATCTGGCCTGGGTCACGTTTGCCGCCTTCCTCAACTACACGATCGTTAGTCTCAACCGACCCTTCGCCGGTCTTTAAGCGACCCGTGGGCATCGATTCATTGTTCGGCCAGCAGCCCCTGATCTGGGCCATCCTGGGGATTCTTGCCGCCGAGAGCGCGCTCATGGTGCGCCTGACCCGGGGACGGCCCATAGAGGCCCGCCTCCAATGGGTGACAAACAGCCTCGCGGGAATGTTCCTCGTTCTGGCGCTCCTTGCCGTGCTGCGTGGCGCATCCAGCGCCTGGTTTCTCGCGACCTTGCTGGTGCCCTGCTCGCACACCTTGCCGACTTCTGGCTGCGCTGGCGACTGATGCCGAAGGCCGCACCGGAGCCCCCTGACAATCGCCGACGCATGTTTTTCGAATTGACCGTGCCCCTGGATGTAAGCCACGCTCTGTGTGGGAGTCTGAGCATATGAAGGTCACCCCGATGCCGAGCCAGTCAGCCTGAGAATTTCCGGCCTTCGTTGACCATTTCGGCCGCGTGTTCCCTCGGCGTTCGATGATTGAGAGCCTTGCGAGGTCGGCTCTCGTTGTAATCGATCCGCCAGGCTTCCAGTTTCTCCTTCGCATCGGCGAGTGACGTGAACCAGTGAACGTTCAGACACTCGTCCCGAAGGCTAGCATTGAATGATTCGATGTGCGCATTGTCCGTCCGTTTGCCCGGCCGCGAGAACTCCAACTGCACCTTGCTGCGTGTACACACAAAGGTCGACCAGGCCCGACTGGAACTCGCTGCCGTTGTCGCAGTAGACCCGCCGCGGCGCCCCGCGCCTCGCTGCGATCCCGGTCAACATCCGAACCACATCCTCGGACCGCAAGGCCCGGCCTGCGTCAATGGCCAGGCATTCACGAGTACACACATCGACGAACGTCAACAAACGGATGCGCCGGCCATCAACCAGCTGGTCGGCCATGAAGTCCATGCTCCAGCCCTCGTTCGGTCGACGCGCGAGCCGATTGGGTGGCTGACGATGCGCAGCAATGACATGCCGACGCGGCCTCCACGACCGCAGCTGCAGACTCAGCTCGCAGTACAATCGCTGAACACGCTTGTGATTTATCGACCATCCCTCGCGCCGTAGCAGACGTGGATGCGCTTGTAGCCATACCGAGCGCGCGCACCTCCGCCAGCTCCTTGATGCGACGCTTCAGCGGGTCCTGTAGCGGCCGCCGGGACTAGTACCACTGCACCGACCTCGGCTGACCGACCACCAGACACACTCGCTGTTCGCTGACCCCGTAGTGACCGCGCAAATTGGCCACCGCTTCGGGGCGCTGTGCGCCTTCACCACTTTTTTTCGCGATGTCCGTCAACATGGCCTTATCGAGGCTCAGATCCGCCACGATCTTCTTCGGCTTCGCGTTTTCCTCGCGCAGCTGCCTGAGCTCCCGCGCCTAGCCCGGCTCGAGCCCACCGTACTCCTTCTTCCAGCCAAAAGACGTCTGCTCGGCGATACCAAGCTTCCTGGCGATCTCCGCTGCCGGCGTATGCAGCTCGTGCTGCGTCACCGCTGCGACGATCTGCTCCACCGAGTACCTCTTCCGCTTCATGACAAGGCCTCCTCGCAAGGTTCAATCCTGCCAGAAAGGCTCAGTCCAAATGGCTCGATTTAGCGGGCTCCCCTCACTACGGCTAATGCAAGCAGCCTCAACGCTGCCGCAACGAACGGGGTCAAATGTCAGGCAGCAACCTCAGAACGACCCAATCCGCGCAAGTGAGACGCGCGTTCTCGACGTGCGGGGGCAGGTCCTTTACGATCCCCGTATCGAGTTTTGCCTGTCCGGAATACGCCCCAAACGCGAAGTCGCTATGGAAGAAATTGGATCCAAGGACCGACGCCGAGCCAGGCGTTCGGTTGCCTACAGATTCCGGCGGTCTCTAGGCTGGCGCGGTCTGCGAGGAACCGTCAGACAGGGAATGGCCGATGCGACCGCTCTTCTTGATCTGCCAACTCTTTTGTTGAGCTATCGCAGGCCCGGACCCGCGAATGAGCGCGAGCTTCGTGTCTTCGCGCCCAGACGAAGTGGGCATCACGCATTCCTGCAGTGGGTCGAGAAAAACTCGTCAAACAGAGTCGTATTCCTTAATGATTGCACACCGGATGCTAGTCCTTTTTTGACCTGCCGCGGACCGCATATTTACGACCAAGGGATCTCGCATCGCTACCTGAATCGCCGTCGGGAGGCAAACGGAAAACGCAGCAAGAAAGGCACTCTAATTTACAATTATGAGAATCTTGAGCTGTCAGAAGATGTTATCAGGCATCTAGATGTACATCGCGAGCGATGGGTTGGGCAAAGCAGGTGGCGTGCTGATGTGCTCATTCTTCGCGATCCATTCAATCTATTGGCCAGCGTCCTGCGCTCCCGTCGCCAAGGAAATCCCGTGGCGGGAGCCCCGGCGTTGGAGCGCGCACGACGAATCTGGAAGTCCTATGCCCGGGAGTTTGTCGGCCGTTCCTCATTCTTCAGAAGCCCCACTCTGGTCAGCTACAACGAATGGTTCGTTTCAGAGGACACTCGTCGCGCCCTTGCCAATACGCTGGGGTTGAGTTCGGCAGACAAGGGGTTGGAGAAAGTCGCAGAGTGGGGCCCGGCCGCTTGGGGCGCCTCTTTCGACGGTCTCAGTAAGGATGGCCGGGCATCACAAATGGGAGTTCTCGAGCGCTGGAGTCAGTATGTGGACGATCCCGTGTATGTGGCCCAATTTCAGGATGATGAGCTCTGGGATCTTTCGGGAAGTATATTCGGCGAAATTCCTGGGACACAGGTCTTGCGCAAACCGGTCGTTGCAGGCCAGGTGCGGAACAAATGAATTGCGCCCTACGCGTACCTGACAGCATCAGAATCTCGCTCGGAATAGCCATATCATTGTGGCAGATGGTATTCGCGGCATCCGGGAAGGGAACGCAAGCTCGACAGTGCGCGTCCGATAAAGTGAGCTGTCTTATGACGAACCCAGGCGCATCATTTTGGACGCGTCTCAAGCGCCGCAAGAATCCGCTGCTGTATCGGCTCGGAATGTACCGCCACCCCTTCCCCCAAGAGATTAGAGAGCTGCGCCATGATGTCGATCTGTCGACTCGTCGTTTTCTTTTTATCGGTGGATTACATAGAAGCGGCACGTCGGTTGTCCACCGAATAATTCGCGAGCACCCACTGGCTGCGGGCATAAGAAACCCTCGTGTTCCCGAGAGCGAAGGACAGTACCTCCAAGATGTCTTTCCTCCCGATCGGGCATTCGGAGGCCCTGGTTACTTTGCCTTCGACCCACTTTGCCAACTGACGGAAGAATCACACTGATAAGCGAGGCATCCGCGCGCCGCCTTGCCAGGCAATGGTGTGCGCATATGGATTGGGAAAGTGCGCGCCTCTTGCTGGAGAAGTCTCCGTCCAATATGGTGCGGAGCCGTTTTCTACAGGGCCTTTTCCCAAATTCTGCGTTCCTTTTCATTGCACGCCATCCAATTGCCGTTTCTATGGCGACACAGAAATGGGCTCGAGCCCCCCTCTCCCACCTCCTGGATCATTGGGCCCGGGCTTACCGGATCCTAAGCGCTGACATTCCGCGGTTGAATACAGCCTGGGTAGTTCGTTATGAGGACCTTGCCTGCATGCAATCCGGGATAGCTGGTCGCCTGTTCTCACAGATCGGCATGCCGAACTTTCAGCCCTCCGAGGAGTTTGTCGACTTCAATCAGAAGTATTTCAATAAACTGGGGCCGTGGGCGCGAAACAGACTGATGTCATCTGTTTCGAGAAAAACACTCGAGACCATCGAACAGTGGGGTTACTCGATTTCCGATCCTGGCAGGATCACACCGCAAGAGCACTCGCCCTCGGCGTTGTGATCTGAGTCCAGCCAAATTTATCTCATGCACCAGCGCACCCGATACGCCGCTCTGCGAAGGTGCGCCTGCAACCGTTCGGGCCAAATTGGGGCATCATATGCAGCATGACCCGCGCCAGAGAACATAGCGATCCAGAATTATTCTGACGTCCTTGAGCGTCAGCGGGGGCTATTCCTGTCTGGACACAGGAGAGACCAGAGACGGCTGGTGTCGGACCGGGAAGCCCCTTCGCTGAGCTGCCGGCGCCACTGCCGCGCGCCGGGCTGTCCGGCGTAAAGGCCCAGCATGTGCCGGGTCACGGCCCCAAGGCGTTGCCCCATGGCCAATTGGCGCTGGATGTAGGGCACCATCGACAGGGCCACGGCGTCGCGTTCCGGCGGCGTGCGCCCGAACAACGCCGCGGCCGCCTCGGCCAGTACCCAGGGATTGTGATACGCCTCACGGCCGATCATCACGCCGTCCACCCGCTCCAGGTGAGCACGGCAGTCATCGACGCTTCGGACGCCCCCGTTGAGGATGATCGCGAGATCCGGATGCTCTGATTTCAGCCGGTAGACGAAGTCGTACTTCAGCGGAGGAACCTCCCGGTTTGCCTTCGGCGAGAGCCCCTTGAGAATCGCCTTGCGGGCGTGCACGTTGAAGACGGTGCAGCCGGCAGCGGCGACGGCCTCGACGAAGTCGGTGAGAAATCGGTAGTCATCCAGCTCATCGATGCCCAGGCGGCACTTGACTGTCACCGGCACGGAAACGGCTTCGCGCATGGCGACAACACAATCGGCCACCAGGGCCGGCTCAGCCATCAGGCAGGCCCCGAACCGGCCGGACTGGACCCGGTCACTCGGGCAGCCCACATTCAGATTGATCTCGTCATATCCGGCTGCCGCGCCGGCTGCCGACGCCTGAGCCAGTGTTTGTGGATCGCTACCGCCAATCTGCAGGGCAACGGGGTGCTCCGCGGAATCGAACGCCAGCAAGCGCTCCGCGTCCCCGTGAACGATGGCCTGGGCGGTAACCATTTCGGTATAGAGCAGCACATCAGGCGAAATCAGGCGAAGAAAATAGCGGCAGTGGCGATCAGTCCAGTCCATCATTGGAGCCACCGACAGACGGCGATCGGGTTGGCTAGTCATCGTTTGACCTGCGCAGGATCCGGGGCGGGTGCCACTCCTGGCCGAGCGTCGTAAATATCGGGCCGGGCAGAACTGGCTGTGTATCGGCAATTATCTCAGACCAGGCGACTCGATGCCCAAGGCTGGCGAGAGTCTTCGAGCTGTGGCCCTCGCCCGGCCGGCAGCCTGCTGACCGCGCCAGCCAGACTTGACATAAGCAGACTGAATGGGAATTTCCGCGCTGCTCCGTCAGAATCAACGGGGAAAGGCCTGAAAGACTGCGTCAGCAAAGACCAGTGAGTAACAAAGGGCCTCGGGGGGACAAGGATGATCGATCAGGCGAACACCGGGCCGGAGGGCCTCATGTCGGCGTCACCGTACCGACTGCAGTTTGCCATCGCCAGTCGACTCGCCCCACCATCTGGTTGGAACACGATCGACCTGGGAGAGCCTGGCGTTCTCGGCTACCAGTCCGAACTTCCGGTCGTTGATATCACCCGTTCCGCTCACCGGCTGATTCTCCTGGGAGACATCCTGGACTGGGCGAATCCGGAGCAGGACAACGCCCGGATCGTGGAGCGGATTGCCGCGGGTACCGACAGCCTGGATACGGTGATCAACGCAACTCGGGAGTTCGGTGGCCGGTGGGCCCTTCTGAGAATTGCCGATGGCGAGGCAGACCTCTTTCACGATGCAACCGGCATGCGCGCCGTTTGCCATGCAATGGATTCAGCCCACCGAGTGGCCGTCGCCTCGGACCAGGGCATGCTGGCCCGAATCGCCGGTCTGGATCCCTGCCCTGAAGCGCGGAGTTTTGTTGACGGCTTTTCCAGGCGAGTGAGCCAATGGTGGCTGCCGGGTGACGGCCTGTTGTTTCGAAACGCCAGGCAGCTGTTGCCCAACCACCGGCTCAGTCTGCGCACCGGCGAGGTAAAACGATACTGGGGCGGCGAACCGGACCCCGACGGCTCGACCGAGGAGCGCCTGAGCCGGGTCGCGACGCGAATTTCGGGATCGATCCGGTCGGCGGCGCAACGCTACCCACTGGCCGTGGGACTCAGTGCCGGATGGGACAGCCGGCTGATCCTCGCCTCGTGTCGAGATATCAGGAATGAAATCCGGGCCTACTCCACGGCCCCTCGTTCCCAGGCAGGCACGGCAGTGGACGTGAAGCTCCCGGAGCGCATATGCCGCGAGAATCATATCCGGCACGACGTGCTCGTCCCATCAGAAAGCCCATCGGCAGCGTTCCGAAGCGCTTTCGGCGAACACGTGTTCCGCCCGCACCCCGAGTTCACGGCCTATATGGAATCGGAGCTGAACTATTCGAGGGGAGAAATCGCCGGCGTTACCGGAAATATCGCCGAAATCGTAAAGAATCCGTATGCCGGGAAAACCGGAACCGAGGGGTTTGACGATCGGGACCCCGCGCAGCTTTCGCGCCTTGTACGGATGCAGGGATTTTCCTACGCCGAATCAGCCATCGCCCGATGGCGCGATCAGGCCGTTACTCAAGGGAGTCTGTCCATTCCCGAACTGTTCTTTTGGGAGAACCGATGCGGCCGCTGGCTGTCGAGAAACGTCCTGATGTTCGACATCGGCTGGCGCGAGATCGTGATGCCCCTCAACTGCCGGGCGTTGCTCGTGGATATGCTCGCCGTCCCGATTTCTCTGCGTCAGCGCCCGGAGTGCCTGGCTTTCGAACGGATGATAAAGGCCCAGTGGCCAGAGCTCCTGGCGACACCGATTGTGTCCAAGGAAAAGACCAGCCGGCCGAAGCGTCTGCTGACTGACGCCCGGCAGACTTTGCGCCGTGTTCTGCGCTCCAGGCCACGCCGCGCTGATTGAGGGCCAAACGTACTCGACCGCCCCTGCTGGACACGCCAGGATGCGACGATTGCGCGGTTGCCAGGTCGGCTCCTGGTGATCCCCGGGTCAGCCGGGATCAGCAGCAGCGGCTGGCGCGGTCGCCTCGATGGACGAACCGGTTTCCAGGTCCGCCACGGTCTCCTCGATGAGCTGATCAACGACTGCCTTCAGGGCCTGGGATCGATCCATGCCCTCGGCGACCGCCCGTTCGTAAGCCCGAAGCTGTCGGTGGGCGCTGGTCCCTCGCGTCAGGATGTCGCGAATGCCCTCGAGCTCCTTCGTACAGCCGAGGTCCGCCGCATCCGGTGCGAGAATCTCCAGGAGTTCGTCCACCAGCTCCGGGAATCCGACAATGTGGCCCTTCGCCAGGTCCACCAGGCCCTCATCGAAGCTGTAACGCATCGCCCGCCAGCGATTTTCCATAATCAGCATGCGCGCGTACATACGCCAGCGACGGTTCTCGCAGCGAAGCCGGTAGAGCATCCGCATGGTGCAGACCACCATCGCGGTCAGCGCCATCGCATCGTCCAGCCGCGTACAGACGTCCGCAATGCGAACCTCGAGAGTCGGGTAGCGGTCGCTGGGCCGGAGATCCCACCAGATCTTCGTGGCATCCTCGATAAGGCCGGCATTGATCAATACGTCCACATGTCGGCGGTATTCAGCATAGCTCGCGAATCGCGCCGGGATGCCGGTTCGCGGCAAGGCGTCGAAAACGGTGAGCCGGTAGGACTTCAGGCCGGTGTCCTCACCCTTCCAGAACGGCGACGAGCAAGACAGGGCCAGCACGTGGGGAAGGAAATAAGAGAACTGGTTCATCAGATCGATGCGCAGCTCGTCGTCCTCGATCCCCACATGCACATGCATGCCACAGATCAAGAGGCGCCGGGCCGCGGCCTGCATTTCCTGGGTCAGTGACTCGTAGCGTTCGCCCTCGGAATGCTTCTGATCGAACCATCTCGCATACGGATGTGTGGAAGCGGCGATCGGCGCATACCCGAAACGGCCGGTTACCTCCGCAACCCCTCCGCGCAGCCGCGCGAGCTCCTGCCGCGCCTCTCCGACACTGTTACAGACCTTGGTCCCGACCTCGATCTGTGATCGGAGCAGCTCGCGGCTGACCTGTTTCCCGACGAGCGCCTCGCAGTCATCGAGCAAAGACACGGGCGGATCGGAAATCAGATCCCGGGACTCCCGGTCCACGACCAGGTACTCCTCTTCAACCCCCAGCGTAAAACTCGGTTCCTTCGAATGGCTCATGGCTGCCCCGATTGTTTCAAGCGGCAATAAAGACCCTCGTCCGATAAAATCTCACCCAGCACTTCGCCCAGCAGAGCTGCCCAGCGCTCCACCCCGGCTGGGTGATCAATCAGATCCTGGCGGATTTCGATGGACACATGGGGCAAACCCGGATCTTCGGCGTGGTGATCGATCGTAAAATCCGCTGGCGCTCTTCCGGAATAGGGTTCGTTGTCGCCGACAACGATTCCTTGTGCGGCAAGCTTCTCCATGAGTGGGACCGGTATTCGCGGATCGGTATCCCAGAGGACTCCTATCTGCCAGGGTCGCCTCTGGCGGTTGAATATTCGAGTAAAACTGTGGATCGCAACAAACGCGGGAACCACTCCGCGTTCCTCGAAAACCGCCAGCTGCTCGGCGACGGCCGCATGGTAGGGGTGATAACACGCCTCGGCCCGACGCTGCTTCTCCGCCTCGTCGATCGCGTGGTTCCCGGGCACATACTCACCGTCGCTGAAGGCCAGAAAGGCCGTCGGGTCGTGCAGCTTTCTGTTGCAGTCCACGACAAGCCGGGAATATCCCGCCATCACGGCCGGGGCATCGAGGGTGGATGACAGAAGCCGGGTGACGTCGCCGGCTCCAATGTCGCAGGCGATATGGCGTCCCAGCGCCAGGCTGTCCAGGCCCAGATCCCCCAGATCCGCGGGGATCCGGCGACTCGCGTGATCGCAGACCAGGAGCAGCTTCGCCCGACCTGATCGGTTGATGACCTCGAACGGAGGCGGCTCGTCCGGGCCCAGCAGCCTCGGCCCCGACTGGCTATCGGACCGTTGAATCATCCGCGGCCGGGAGCCGGTTTCCGGCCGGCTTTCGGTTTCAAATGCCATGGCCGGAGTGTAACCGAAGCAGTTCGGTCGGCAACTGCCTGGTATCAGGCCAGCTGGAGCCGGGGGGGCCCGCCCCTGCGGCGAAGCCGCGGGAACGTCCCGACTGGCGCCGGCGCCGCGATGTGGAAGCCCTGAGCGAAGTGGATTCCGATCTCCGTCAGGGCGCCCAGTGACTCTGCGCTGTCGACGTGCTCCGCTACGGTACGGATGCCAAGCGCGCCCCCGACGCTGCGAATGGCGTCCACCATCGTATGGTCCACCGCATCCGAGCAGATGTTCCTGATAAAGTGCCCGTCAATCTTCACGTAGTCGACCGGAAGCTCCCGGAGATAAGAGAACGACGACAGCCCGCGGCCGAAATCGTCCAGGGCCACCTCGCATCCGAACTCACGGACGTCGGCAATGAAGCGCCGGGTCCGGTCCAGGTGACTGACCGCGGCCGCTTCCGCGATCTCGAAACAGATGGCAGCGGTGGGAAGTTGCCGCGACTCCAGCGCCCCCATGAGAAACTCGAGGAACCCTGTGTCCTCCAGTGAACTCCCGGAAACGTTGACGGAAACCGTATAGCTCGCCCGCCCCCCCGGTCCGTCACAGGCGGCCAGCTCACTGAGCGCTTTTTCGACAACCCAGCGATCCAGCTTGGGCATCAGGTTGTAGCGCTCTGCCGAAGGCAGGAATGCGCCGGGAGGAATGAGCTCTCCCGACTGGCCCCGCAGCCGGAGGAGGAGCTCGAAATGTCCGCCGTCGGGCTGGTACGAGCCAATCGGAACAATGGGCTGAAAGAAAAGCTGTAGCTGACCTTCATCCATGGCCTGAGTGAGCTGGCGCAGCGACGCCAGACCATCCCGCTGGCTGCCCGCCTTCTCCGGCGAGTGCACGTGAATACGGTTCCGGCCAGCATTCTTGGCCGCGTAGCAGGCCATGTCGGCCGCAGCAAGCATCGCCTCGATGCCCTCCTTCGATGCACCTACCTCCACGATGCCTATGCTGACGCCGAGATCGAAGACCTTGCTGCCCCACGCGAACCGATGGTTGCGGATCCCCTCCCGGAGGGTGTCGGCAATTTCCACCGCCCTGCCCTGTCCGCAGTAAGGCAGCAAGACACCGAACTCGTCGCCACCGAGGCGGGAAACGATATCCCCGGCTCGAACGCGGGATCGGATCAGTTCAGTGATTTGCCGGAGCAACTCGTCACCCGCCCCATGCCCGCAGCTGTCGTTGACCGTCTTGAACTGGTCGAGGTCGAGGTAAAGGAGGGAATGAATCTGACCGTCGGCGGACCGGTCCATGGCCTTCTCGACCCGGCGGTCGAACTCTCGCCGGTTGATCAGGCCGGTGAGGGCATCATGGCTGGCCTGGTAAGCCAGCTGGTTCCGCAAGCGGCGCTCGCTGCTGACATCATGAAGGACCATGACGACCCCATCCGGGCCGCCGTTGCAGTCGAACAGCGGGGCCACCGACTCCTGGACCGAAATGCGCTTCCCATTCTGGCTGACAAGAACCGTGTGCTGATCACCTGCCCGTGCCCGTGTCGAGTCGCCATGCCGCAGACGAAGATCACCCAGGGGACTCCCATCAGCCTCATCGACGAGATGGGCGACGGTCTCGACAGGCTTGCCTTTCGCCTGCTCCAGGGGCATACCGGTAAGCGCTTCGGCAACGGGATTCATGTACGCCACGAATCCAGCCGCGTCAGTTGTTATCACCGCGTCGGCGATCGCACCCAGGGTGACGAGAGCCCGTTCCCGCGCGGAATGAACCGCCCTCTCCGCCCGACGCATCTCCGTGATGTCGGACAGCGTCCCCTGGTAGCCGATGATGCATCCGGCTGGGTCCCGGACGGCGCGCGCATTCTCCAGTACCGCCAGCTCCTTCCCGTCCTTTCGGCGAAGGCGAAGCTCGGCATTGCGAAGCTCGCCTCGACGGTTCGTCTCTGTGATGAGCTTGCGGCGCTCCCGCGGGTCCATGTACAGCTGTTCGGTAGAAGCAATGCTCTTGAGTTCCGCTGCGGACTCGTAGCCCAGCATCGTCACCAGGGCGGGGTTCACCGAGATAAATCGCCCATCCACAGTGGTCTCGTAAACACCGTCCACAACGTTCTCGAAAAGTTCGCGATACCGGCGCTCGCTGTCCGCCAAGGCCCGGGCCACACGGTAACGGCCGCTGCAATCCCGAACGACGAGGACACAGAGGTCTGCAGACTCGCCCGCCAGCGTGACCTCTACATCGATGGGGTCGGATCCCGCCTGGACGGCGCTGGAACGGCAGTGGCCGCCTTCTGATTCCATGCGACGCAGAAAAGCCGCAGGAGACTCACGGGTGGACAGCATGAAGAGGTCCGCGACGCTGACCCCCAGGACGGCCCGACCAAACAGGGCTTCCGAGGCTGAATTGGCGCCCACGACCCGACCGTCGTCAGCAATCGTGAGAACGGCATCCCCGACCGAACCGATTGCCGCTTTCAGGAGTTCAACAGGGGAAGAACTCTGACAGCTGGATGACTCAGGCCGGTCGACTTCATCCTGCGGCTTATCCTCCGCCGAGGGAGTCGCCTCCGAAAGGAGTTCGTCCATAGCCTGGTACTGGGCATCAACCAGGGCCACCAGACGCTCGAGCCGGTCAGCGGCACCTGCACCCGCCTTTGCGGCAATATCGAGCTGTTCGCGAAGTCGTTTGTGCATGGGCCGCCATTACTCACGGCAGCGCCGCGACACGTTGCCAAACTATACGCGGGACCCCTCCCCGGGCTGCGTGACGGCCGTCACGACATGGCACCCGAGCGACCACACTCTCGATTTTCTGATTATTCTTCGTATATATTTATGTCAACGAGTTACGAGGCTTTCTTTAGCTGATTTCTACAGTCTGCCGGGCCGCTCTCTTTCGCTCATGTTCCAGCAGATGCCGCTTGCGCAAGCGGATGTTCTGTGGAGTGATCTCAAGGAGTTCGTCATCGTCCACGTACTCCAGGCCCCGCTCCAGCCCCATAACGACCGGCGGGGTCAGGAGAATGTTCTCGTCTCTACCGGAGGCGCGCACGTTCGTCAGCTGCTTGGCTTTCATGGGATTGACCGTCAGGTCGTTCGCCCGGGCATGCTCGCCGACGATCTGGCCTTCATACACATCATCGCCGGGAGCGATGAACATTCGGCCCCGATCCTGCAGGTTGAACAAAGCGTAGCCGAGTGCCCGGCCAGTCCCGTTGGAAATGAGCACGCCCCGGCTGCGGCGCGCCAGCCCGCCGGGCCGTACCGGACCGTATCCGTCGAAAACATGATAGAGAATGCCGCTTCCGGAGGTCATTCCCCGGAAATCCGACTGGAATCCAATGAGGCCGCGGCTGGGAATCCGGTAGTCCAGCCGAACCCGTCCATGACCGTCCGGACGCATGTCCGCCAGGGCCCCACCCCGCTCGGCAATGGCCTCCATGACGGCGCCCTGGTGTTGGCTGTCCATATCGATCACCAGGGTCTCGAAGGGTTCCTCGCGGTGACCGTCCACCTCACGCACGATCACTTCGGGCCGGGACACAGCCAGCTCGTAGCCTTCTCGACGCATTGTCTCCAGCAGAATCGCCAGGTGCAGCTCGCCGCGGCCGGATACCCGGAACTTCTCCGGGTCCTCGGTCTGCTCTACCCGGAGGGCGACGTTGTGAATGGCTTCGCGCTCAAGGCGCTCGCCCAGCTGGCGGCTGGTAAGAAACTTGCCTTCCCGACCGGAAAACGGCGAATCGTTAGTCTGGAACGTCATGCTGATCGTCGGTTCATCGACTGTCAGCGCCGGAAGCGCCTCCACTGCGGCCGGGTCGCACAACGTATCGGAAACACGGGGCCTTTCGATGCCGGAAAACGCCACGATATCGCCTGCCTCGGCGGAATCGGCCTCGATACGCTTGAGGCCAAGAAAACGAAATACCTGTAAGACTTTCTCCCGGCGGGTATTGCCATGCCGGTCCACTACGACCACGGGCTGATTGCGTTTCAGCTGGCCACGACGAATCCGGCCGATACCGATAGCCCCAACATAGTTGGAGTAGCTGAGGGAACTGACCTGCAGCTGCAGAGGCCCATCCAGATCTACCGGCGGTGGCGGGCAGGCTTCTACCAGGGTCTCGAACAACGGCGTCATGTCTTCGGCCAGGTGTTCGGGATCGAGACCGGCACGGCCCTGGATCGCGGACGCATAGACAACCGGGAAATCCAGCTGCTCGTCGGTGGCGCCGAGACTGTCCATGAGATCGAAAACCTCGTCCAGCACCTGAACCGGCCTCGCCCCCTGCCGGTCCACCTTGTTGACGACCACGATCGGCTTCAGGCCGTGCGAAAACGCCTTCTCCGTGACAAACCGGGTCTGGGGCATGGGCCCCTCCACGGCATCGACAATCAAGAGCACACTGTCCACCATGGACAACACGCGCTCGACCTCGCCGCCAAAGTCCGCATGACCCGGCGTGTCGACAATATTGATGCGGTAATCCCGCCAGCGAATCGCCGTGTTCTTGGCGAGAATCGTGATGCCACGCTCTTTCTCGAGATCGCTGTTATCCATCGCCCTTTCGGGCAGATCCTCACGCTCCGCGAGGGTATTCGACTGGCTGAGCAGTTTGTCCACCAGGGTGGTCTTGCCGTGATCAACATGGGCGATGATCGCGACGTTTCTCAAGGAATCAATCATGGATACTGGCGACCGGATGCGCGCTTGGGGGAAAGGCGCGGGATTATACGGCGGTCGGCCCCCCAGCGATACGCAAGGGCCATATCCGCTTTCAGCGCGGTAAATCGCGGCACGATGCAGGCCTCCTCACCAGCGCCGCCCCTGATCCGACCGGTCTTTCAGCAGACGGGCCGAAGCCGGTTCCGGGACGACCTGAAAGTCCCTTCCCGGGAATCGGGCCCGTTAAGCAAGCCCCCGCATGGAGAGATCGGGCAGTCGGGGATCTATCAGGGAGTCAGGCTCCGAAAGGCTCTGACACCGGACTTGGTCTGGACCGGCGCCCGCCGCAGCGGCGGCAGACCCGATGGCGTGGCACCAAGCGTCCATCGACGGATTCCGCTGAGATCGCCAGCGTAGGTGGCCTCCATTCGCACCCGGGCATGCGCAGGGTCGTCTATCCAGCCCTGCACGACAAAGTGCCCGGTATCCGCGGCGTGTTCCACCGAATCCACTCGCGTTCCCCGTCCGGAGCGGGCACTGACCTCAAGGACTTCGATACCGGCTCCGGCGCTGAGCTGCCCCCGGAGCTCGAATCGCGCGCCCCGGGTGCGGGTGCCACCAGCCAGGCTGATCCGCACGGAAGGCCTGGGTTTGCCCGTTGGCAGGCCCGTTTGCCGTGTCTTCAGATCCGAAGCCTGCGAGTCCGTGCCATCGCCAGGGCCGACGTTGCCCAATGCAAGCCCGGCCCGGGCGGTGATTTCAAAACAGGTCCGGCCTTTCGGCGGACTCGTCAGGTTTTCCCACTCATAGACCTCGACGACGAATTCGCCGGCGTCAAGTTCCCATGTCGCGCTTTCAAATCCGTCCTCGGCAGACTCGGAAAAACGCCTGAATCCCGCGTCATGAAGAACGAAGTCCGGGTCAGTACCCGGTTCTCCAGATGCGGAAATTACAACCGGCCCGGCGCTGTCCAGGGTTAGCCTGAGGTACTGCCGGATACCGAGCTTGCTGTAAAAATCACCCGGCGAGAAATTGATGCTACAGACTTCAGTCGGTGCGCCGTCGATCGGCAGAGGATGATAAACGGGCAGGACATCCGCCCTTCCCGCGTCGTTGGTTTCAGTACTTCCCCACTCGTCCATGCTTACCGCCACGATGTCCTGGGCGGCCACGAGCTGATCGATATTTCCGGCCAGGGCGGATTGCTGCGCCTTCAGGGCAGGAATAAACGTGAAAACACTCGTCACGGCGCGGGTGGTCCGCTGGGGCCCGGTCAGCACCTCATGCAGGGGAGCAAACCCCAGCGCAATCGAGTCCACGCCATCCGCCCCGGTATCGAACAGATCGTAGAGAATGCTGTGGACCGAGGACTCGTTGTACCACCCGGCGTTCAGGACACTGTTGCGCTCGATATCGAAACTGAATCCCGAGGAAGCGCCCTGTGCATCCTTGTAGACGGCGTCCCCGGTAACCATAGCCGAAAAAGCGTTCCCCCAGCCCTCTGAGAACGCGAGACGCAGGTCGAGTCGATCAAAAATGGAGTGCGCACCGCCAGGACTATCGCTACGAGCCAGGCGGTCCTCGTAATAGTGACCCAGCTCATGGGCGATCACGTGGACATCGAATTCATCAGCATCGGACGCGCCGTCCCCCAGCAGATAGATCTGCCCGGACCCTCCGCTGGAAACGTACGCCGACGTCGCGATTTCGCCGCTGCACGGGTTAAACCCGTTATCGGCGGCCGGCACGTTGTCTTCGCTCCAGTTCAGCTTGAGCGACGGAAGCACCAGGTTGGCATCCGCGGAAAGGAGCAGCTGCCGCATGGCATCAGCGACGGCCAGGACAGCAAAGGGCGCCGCCGCCCGTTCGCCGCTGTAGCGAGTCCCGTCCCACCCGGAGGCTGCGTGAAGGTCCCTGGCCAGCGCCGCCTGGTCCCCGCTGTCGAACACCCCGGTCTCAATCGCGTAGACCGGTTTGTTGCGAGTATTTTCCGCAATCCAGCACTCGCTCTCCGTCCTCGGAGACGCCTCCACGTTGTCAACGACAATGAATTCCCACTGATCGTCCGGGTGCCTGAGCTCCGCTCGAACGCGCACACGCAAGCGACTGTTGGCTGGCACGCTCAGGGAATACTCCCCGTCGACGCCGGAGCGAACCTCGTCGATCAAGGCGCCGGTCTCTCCGAGAGCCTGGACGGTGGCGCCGGCGATCGGCTCTTTCGTTACGCCATCGAAGAACAGGGCGCCGGAATCCGTGTGGGGCACGCGGTCATAGGTCGCTATACCGGTCAGGATGACCTGAGACACCGGATCAGGATCCGGCGTCGGGTCCGGGTCGGGTCGGGTCCGGGTCCGGGTCCGGGGTCGGGTCCGGGTCGGGTGTCGGATCCGGCGTGGGAACCGGTACCGGAGCTGGCGGCGGGACCGCCGCGGGCGACGCACCACCGCCCCCTCCCCCCCCGCCACAGGCCGAAAGAGCCAGTGCGAGGACCACAATCATTGCGGCGACAGCGGGACGGGAAAAGCTCATGCGCCTTCCTGCAATACAGCGAATTGTTCTTTCAGCATCAATATGTGCTGCTCCCAGTAACGGGCCTCTTCGAACCAGGGAAACGCCCGCGGGAACGCCGGATCGTCCCACCGGCGCCCCAGCCAGGCGGCGTAACTCATGATACGCCGGGCGCGCAGGGCTTCTATGAGGCCCAATTCACGCAAATCGAACGAAAAGAACACCTCATAGCCTTCGATAAGTTCGCCCAGGACCAATTCCCTGTCTTCCGCTTCGGACGGGAGCAACATCCAGATGTCCTGTACTGAAGGGCCGGTGACGCAATCGTCCAGGTCCACCACGCTCGGTCCCTCGCGCCACAGAATGTTGCCGGCATGCAGATCGCCGTGAATGCGCTGCCACCGAACTCCTCCGAAGGCACTTTCCACGTCCGCCACCGTTTCGATGATCTGCCCGGCGACGGCGTCGTAGGCATCGGTCAGGTCTGGCGGAACCCAGTCGCCCTCCAGGATGAACGCCACCGCGTCCTCCATCTCTCCGACGAGATCGAGCGTATCCCTGTACTGAAACTCCCTGGCGGCGCCCACGGCATGCATGCGCCCGAGGAACCGCCCCATCTGGCGTCGATCCGCTGCCGTCTCCAGCTCCGGCCAGCGCCCTCCCGCCCTGGGGTACCCGGCGTAGGCGTATCGACCGTCGAAATGCAGTGTCTCCCCGGCTATCTCCAGGGGCGCCACTACCTGAAGATCAGACCCGGCCAGCTCCGCGGCAAACTCATGCTCCTCCCTGATCTGGTCTTCGGACCATCGACCCGGACGGTAAAACTTCAGCACGAGCCCCTCGCCGTCTTCGACGTCGACCAGGTAGACGCGGTTCTCATAGCTGTTGAGCGCGAGGAAACGGCCGGTCGGCATGAACCCCATCGCGACCGCTGCGTCGAGGACGCGTTCAGGGGTCAGCTGCTGATAAGGCTGCTCGTTCATGCCGGCTCCCGGGCAAAGCGGGGGATTATCGCGCAATTGGACCGATTGCGCGGGGCCCGCCTCACCCCTGCGAAGGAACTGTGGCTCCGGGCAACCGCGGAGGGTTGTACGAACCTGCGGTGCGCCGGGTCACGTTTTTGCCGGTCCGGGTATTGCTATGATTCGGCGTCTTGGCACCTAAGGCGGCGGAAGCAATGGCAGATCCGACGGGCGTTCTGGTAACTGGCGGCGCGGGCTACATCGGGAGTCACGTCGTTCGGCAGCTCGGCGAGGCCGGCTATCGGGTCGTGACGCTGGACAATCTTTCCACGGGTTTTCGCGATGCCGTCCTGTACGGGGACCTGGTCGAGGGGGACACGGGAGACGAGGCCCTGGTTCGCCGTACCCTGGCTGACTATGCGATCGACACCGTCATGCATTTCGCCGCCCATACGGTGGTCCCGGAATCGGTGAGCGACCCGCTAAAATATTACGCAAACAACACCTGCTCCACCCGCAGCCTGCTCGCTGCATGTCAGGCTGCGAGCGTGCGGAACTTCGTGTTTTCCTCCACGGCCGCCGTCTACGGCATGCCCGCCAGCGGACAGGCCAGCGAGGAGACGCCCACCGACCCGATCAATCCCTACGGCGCCTCGAAGCTGATGAGCGAGCGGATGCTCGCGGACCTGTCGGCAGCCTCCGGCATGAAACACATCATCCTTCGCTACTTCAATGTCGCCGGCGCCGATCCGAAGGGGCGCATCGGCCAGTCGACACGCAAGGCGACCTTGCTGATCAAGGTGGCCTGCGAAGCAGCCCTGGGTCGACGGGGCGCCCTCAAGATCTTCGGGACAGACTATCCCACCCCCGACGGCACCGGTGTGCGGGACTATATCCACGTGGAAGACCTCGCCTCGGCTCATCTCAAGGCATTGGACTACCTGGCGGGTGGCGGAAGCTCGCGGATTCTCAACTGCGGGTACGGGCATGGCTACTCCGTTCGCGAGGTGCTGGCCGCCGTGGCACGGGCGCATGGTTCGCCTGTTCCGGTCGAAGAGGCGGAGCGACGGCCCGGGGATCCTCCGAGCCTGATCGCCGACGCCGGACGCATTCGCGAGGTCCTCGGGTGGGCGCCCGCATTCGATAATCTGGACACGATCGTCGCAACCGCCCTGGCCTGGGAACGTTCGCGAATTCGCAACGCCGGGTAAGCGTCCGTTCAGCCCGCTCTGACGGCGGACCTGCGTGCTACCATTTTTCGATGGCGTTTCCGCGGCCCCGTTCTCTCACCGGCATGCTGCTGATTGGTTTCGGCCTCACGCTGCTGCCCCTGGGCTTTGCTGCCTTTACCGCACAGAGCTACTTGCGGGGACTTGCCGACCAGAGCGAATCCCTCGTCGCTCTGGGCACCCAGGCCTCCAAGAACAGCCAGCTCGTCCTTGAGCAAATCCCCGACCTGGAGCGCACGGCACGGCTCTATCTCGTTCTCGGCGACGAGGAACTGCTGGATGCCTACCGGGAACGCCAGGCGCGACTGGGCCAGGCACTGGACGCGCTGGCGCTGCTCCCCCAGACCGATTCCGCCCGCGACCAGCTGGCCGCCATGCGCTTGGGAAGCCTGACGATTCTTCGGACCCTCGAGACGGTCCCGCTCCCCGCGGATGCGGGCGACCTGGTACTCAATGAATTCGAGATGCTCAACACGGCGGCCGGGGCGCTGTCGGCGGCCAGCCAACGGGCCATCGAGGAGGAAGTATCGATTCTCCAGGCCGAAGGCCAGGAAGCAAGACGAAAACTCGGATGGCAGGCCGCAGCGCTCGTTCCGGCCATCTTGATCATCCTGGGCTTGTTCTACGCCCTGGTGATCCGTCCCCTGCGCCGCCTGGACAGAGCCATCGACCTGCTGGGCAAGGGAAGTCTCAGCCAGCCCATCCAGGTGAGTGGCCCAAGCGACCTCGCGGCCCTTGGGGGGCAACTCGAGTGGCTGCGTCTGCGACTGATCGAGATTTCAGAGGAAAAGAACCGCTTTCTCCGCCATATGTCCCACGAACTAAAAACGCCGCTGGCCAATATGCGGGAAGGGTCCGAGTTGCTCATGGACGGCGCCGTGGGCGACCTGAGCCCGGATCAGCATGATGTGACACGGATCCTGAGGGACAACAGCCTGAAGCTTCAGCAACTGATTGAGAACCTGCTGAGCTTCAGTGCCTGGCAGGCCCGAAACGCAGAGCTCGAGTTCAAACCGGTGCGAATCCGGCCGCTGGTCGAAAGCGTTCTTCGTCAACACCGGCTCACGCTCGCCGGCGGTGAAATCGAGGTGAGCACGTGCCTGGATGACATCGAACTGATCGGGGACAAGGAAAAAATTCGCCTTGTACTGGATAATCTGTTGACGAACGCCGTGAAGTTCACGCCCCGCAGAGGCAGGATCGGGATTGAAACCCGAGCCAGCGGCGACGAAGCCGTGATCGACATCTGCGATTCAGGCCCGGGGGTACCGGAAGCGGAGCGGCGAATGATTTTCGATGCCTTCTACCGCGGTACCGCAAGACAGCGTGGCCGCCTGGAGGGCACGGGCATCGGTCTCTCCGTCGTAGCCGAATGCGTTCAGGCCCACAGGGGTCGCGTCGAGATTCTCGACGCGCCGGACGGCGGTGCGCTGTTTCGTGTCACTCTCCCGCTGGAGCAACTCGCCGCAAGTGCCTGAACCCATGAAATCAATTCTCGCAATCGTCTTGCTGCTTGCCGCCAGTGGTTGCGCTTCCCCTTCCTGGCAAGGCCCAACCGAACCTGCGCAGGAAAAGACCCCGGCCGGTGTCGAGGTTTATTTGCAGACACTCGACGCGCTGGTTCAGGCCAGTCCGGAGGAGCGCGCGGTGATCTACAAGCGGGTCGCGTCCGATTATCGGCGTACGCCCACGACCACGAACCGGCTTCGCTTTGCCCTTGTCCTCAGCATACCCGGGCACCCGGCTGCCGATCCCCGGGAAGCGGCCCGGATCCTGTCCGATATTCTGCAGGAGCCGGTAGGCCTCCTGCCGATGGAGCGCTCGCTCGCGCGGGTCCAGCTCCAGCACGCGGAGGCCCTGTCGCGTCTCGAGACCCAAAACCGCCAGTTGGCGGCTACAGTAGAAGAACTCAGACGGCAACGTACGCGGGTTAGCAGCCGCGAACTGGAAGCCGCCACAAATGAAAACATGCGGCTGCGGGCCGCCCTGTCCGAGGCTGAAGCCAAGCTGGAGGCCATACGGACCATCGAGCGCGCAGTCCTTGATCGGGACGAGCCCGTCACGGAGCCCAGATGACTGACCGCAAACACCGCATCGTCCTCGTCGACGACGATCCTGATCTGCTGAGACTCATCAGCATTCGGCTCCGGACCGAGGGCTACGATGTCAAGGCCGTGGAGAGTGCCGCCGAGGCGCTCGACGTGGTTCCGCAGTTTCGCCCTGAACTCGTCATTACAGACCTGCGGATGGAAGGGATGGACGGCATCGGGCTCTTGCGGGAACTGCACAAGCGGTTCTCAGGTCTGCGGGTCGTACTGCTGACCGCCCATGGCACGATCCCGGATGCGGTCGAAGCCACCCAGCTCGGGGCGTTTGGATTCCTGACCAAGCCCGTCGATAAGGACGAATTGTTAACGACCGTGGAACGGGCGCTCGAACAGTCCGCCTTGCCGGGTGTGGATGAAGACTGGTGCGCCGAGATCCTCACCCGGAATCCGATCATGGAAGAGCGCCTGCGGCAGGCCAAGATGGTGGCCGTTACCGATGCGCGGGTACTGATCACCGGAGAGAGCGGCACGGGCAAGGAACTGATGGCCAAGGCCATCCACAGGGCTTCGACCCGGAAAGACCGGGCATTTGTCGCTATCAATTGCAGCGCGATGCCGGAGAATCTGCTCGAGTCCGAACTTTTTGGCCATGAGAAGGGTGCTTTCACGGGGGCTACCCGGCGCAACGAAGGCCTGTTTCTCGCCGCCAGCGGCGGCACCCTGCTTCTGGACGAAATCGGCGACATGCCGATCCGGCTCCAGGTCAAGCTGCTTCGGGTCCTCCAGGAGAACAAGATTCGACCGGTTGGCGGCACGGACGCGCTGCCTGTGGATGTCCGGATTATCTCGGCGACCCACCAGGATCTCCGCGACCTGATGTCCAGCGGCCGGTTCCGCGAAGATCTCTACTATCGGCTGAACGTCGTCAATCTCCATCTCCCGTCACTGGCCGATCGGCGCGAGGACATACCGCTGCTTGCAGCGCGTTTCCTGACCGAGGCAGTCAAGGAAAGCGAGGGCGAAGACAGGATCTATTCGCCGGAGGCCATGGAAATGCTCGTTGCCGCGGAGTGGCCGGGCAATATTCGCCAGTTGGCCAACGTGGTTCGCCAGAACGTCGCCTTGAGCCCCACGCCGGTTATTGCCCCGGAACTCGTACGTCAGGCCTTGGGCGGCGAATCCTCCGGCTTGCCCCAGTTCAAGGACGCCCGGGATGAGTTCACCCGGAATTATCTCAGCCAGGTGCTGCAGATCACGGCGGGCAACGTGACCCAGGCAGCAAGACTCGCCGGGCGAAACCGGACGGACTTCTACAAGTTGCTGAATCGACACGGGGTTAACCCGGATTCGTTCAAGGAACGGTAGCCCCTGTCGCCATCCGGCGACACCCCGTTTTTAGCACCTCCATCAGCGACTTACGCGGGTAAGAGAGCGGAACCCCGATCGGGGTGTCCCCGCAGGGCAACACAATTTACATAATCCGGGAATCGGCCGGATTAACCCCCTTCCCTAATGCGGCCCGTGCACTGACCTTATGTCATGTTGGCACGGGGATTGCTTTGTCCCCCTTCCAAGGATCGCCGTCCGGTCGCGTAATCGACGGAGCGCACTTCGGGAGCCGGGATGGCTGCCCATGAGTAATGCGCTTCCGACGTTGCGGATCGTGACCGGATCGACGCCGCAGCCGCAGATCGGAAACGCAACGCTTGTTGCCTCCGTGACCGGCTCCCGGCGGAAGCACCGCGGCGGCGCGGAGCCGCTTCCAGGTGATTCGACAAATCGATGGCCGCGCGACCCGGACGGATTCCGGGCCGCGTCAGGATGCTGCGCGAATGCCGCAGGGCTGTATGGACACACAGAAACTGCAAGGAGTGACAACGGAGTGCGCAAGAGCCATACTTTTCGATGGCGGCCTTTTCCCTCGCCACGCTGACCACTGTTCCCTTTTCGAATGCTGGCGCTGCCTGGGCGCCAACGCTGCCGAATGACGCGGGCATCATTGCCGAGGTCGACAATCAGACGTCGCCGCTGGCGTTCCCGCGACCGGACCAGAAAGCGCCGAGGGCGGGATTCTCGGCTCCTTCAAGATCAACTCCATGAAGGGGCACAGCGTCCTGATCAAGTCCTAGCCCGTGGAAGTCCGAGTTTCCAAAGCGGGTCGTCTCCAGGTCCGTAACCTGAAGTCCGGCGACCATCACGCATCCCAAGGCCCTGACGGCCGAGAGTCGTCAAGTACCAGATTTGCTGTGACGCCAACGGCTGGACCCTAGTTATCGACGGGACCAGCAAGCCACACGGATCCAAACATCCTGTCTGCCTTGCCGACGCGTGGGGCAAGCCAGTCATCGCGGCGTCGAGCGCCACGGGCACCAACGCTCTGTCGGGACTCTCGACCTTACCTGGTACACGGACGATGGCACCGGTCAGCGGCGGCTCGGGTGGGGGCGGTGACGATGGCAGCGGCGCCGGCGAAGGCGGCGACGGTGTCACGGCGACACCCCCGGGGTCTGCTGGTCGGCGACCTCGAGATCGGCGACCTGTCCCAGTGGCCGAGCGTCGGCCGCCCTCGAAAAACACAAATATGCGGTCAATGTCAGAAAGGATCGGAGCGCGGCGGGCGCTTTGTGGACGGATGGAAGTCCGCTACATGGACCGCGGATAGACCGGAGAGCGCCCAAGAAGCTTCGGGCTGAAGTCTTGGAGAAGCGGTCAGCAATAACAGGGAATGGTGGTATGGGTGGAGTTCCATGACCGATCCCGCGTGGAAGGATCAAAACAATACCTGGTACATTGTCCAGCAGTTCCACCAACACAGTCTGGGTTCACCGCCGCTATACCAGCGATACGCAGGCGGCAAGTGGAGCATCCGCTGCCTGAAGGAATCTGTGGAGGGAACGGCGCCTTTGGGAAGCAAACTGTTCCAAAGGACCACTGGGTGGATTTGGTCTACCAGATCAAATGGTCGCCGAAGTCGGACGGTCTGATTCGAGTTTGGAAAAACGGCAAGCTTGTGGTCGACCACAAGGGCCGAAGCCACGACGCCAAGAATGCACCCTACTTCAAGTTCGGAATCTACCGCGGCGGCAAGGACCAGGAAACCCAGATCATCTGGTACGACGAATATCGGCGAGGCAACAGCAAATCTGCCGTCGACCCGAAGAACCACCGCTAACATCAGGTCTATCCACGCGAGCTCCTGAGGCCGGCTATGCGCCGGCCTCTTAGTTTGGAGACGCTGGCTCCGGAATGGGACCCAGCGTCTTGAGTTTGTTGAACAGAGGTAGTGTCGGCTTCGGCTGATCAAAGGCAAATCCGTCGAAAGGCGGAGACGCAAAGCCACCGGTCTAAGGAGTTGAGGCTCTAGGACAGCGGGGTTGCCAGTCGGGACATTTCGACCTGCCGGAATTCGCATGGCATGGCACCCCTCCTGAACTCCCTCCTCCGTCGGGCTTCGTCCGGGCTTTGTCTCCTGGTCAGCGGCAGACGACTGACAAGGAGAAAGGCAAATCCGTCGAAAGGCGGAGACGCAAAGCCACCGGTCTACGGAGTTATGGCTCTAGGACAGCGGGGTTGCCGGTCGGAGCCGAACCCGACGAGGCCGCTCTCGTGCACCCTCCTGGCCCGGGCCGTGTTCCTCGCCGCCCAGGGGTTTGCCAATGGACTTCGGCAAACATGCACGTGCGACAATGAATTCACGGCTGACGACTTCTTCCATTCCAGCCCTGGTTTTCCTGCTGGCGTTATCAGCCTGCGGCGGCGGTGGAGGCGGAGGCGGAGGCGGCAAAGCTCCCGCTGCTGGGGCCAAACCGCCTCCGGTTGCCGATGATGACCGCCAGGCACCAAGCCTGGTGATCACCTCGCCGGGAAACTTCGATTCACTCATAGTTGGCTCGACTGCGGTAGATCTTGCCGGGGTAGCCCTCGACAACCATGCCGTTGCCGAAGTGAGCTGGAGTACCAATCTGGGCGCTCAGGGTGTTGCCGAAGGAACTTCAGACTGGTCCGCTCGCCGAATTCCGCTCAACTCCGATATCACGACTGTTAGCGTGACTGCGCGAGATGCGTCCGGTAACAGGACAAGCCGGTTCATACAGATTTCCCGTGATCCCGAAGCCGTAGCGGACAACACCGCGCCCACGCTATCTGGACGGCCGGATTCTCAGGCCGTTGCAGGAGAGCCCTGGAGCTTCAAACCTGCTGCCGGAGACGCAGATGGCGACCACGCTCGCATTCGCGGTTCAGGGACAGCCCCAGTGGCTCGCATTTGATCCCGCCTCAGGTCGGCTGGAAGGCGTTCCGGGCGCGGCCGACGTCGGTCCCGGTCAGCCTATCGTAATCTCCACATCAGATGGGATCGCCGTCACCGAACTCCCGCCTTTCTCGATCACCGTTGTCGACGCGCGGAAAACTGACGACGGATGGCGGCCCGAGATCCCTGCCGATTCGTCTATCATCGTCGAGGTCGAAAACCATGAGGGTCCGGTTGCGTTCCCCAGGGGGGACGTCCGAACTGACGTTGGCGGCGTGATCGGACGCACTGGACATTTCAATACCGGGCGAGATCAAGTGCTGCTTCATTCCTGGCCACTGCAGATTCTACTCACCGCCGGCGGCCAGCTCGGAGTAGCCGACCTTCAGCGAGACACCCGATACGTTCATCCCGAGTCTATCCAGGCCGGCGAGACTGCGTATTTTTCTGTCGCATGCTCTCAGTCTGACTGGTCGGTAAACGTTGGTGGAAGCAACAAGTCGGTTCCGAAAGATGTCGCCCCCAAGATCTGTATCTCGGCGACTTGGGGTAAGGCGGTCCTTGGCGCTACCGACGCCGACGGTACTGCCAAGACCGCGGGACCCTTTGATCTGATCTGGTTCGGTCTGGGCGAATCCTCCCCGGATGCCGATGACAATGGTCCCGACCCGGAGCCTGGCCCGGAGCCCGACCCCTTGCACGTGCCGGAAGACTTAACGATCTTTCTTGAGGCCAGCGAGATTTCGCGACCTGAAACACGAAGCCGGGAGGGAGAATGGGTCGCACCGCACGGCTCCGGAGGAATTCAGATCACCTATCGTCCGGGACAGACTGGCCTGGCGAGAACATTCCTCGACTCATGGCCTTTGCGGATCGAGATTTCCGCCGACAGCGAAGTCGCAGTGAACTGGGTGCAAGATTCCAACCGCCACACTCTCCGGGTACCGGCGTCCGAAGCGGTCGGCCGACCGATGAACATCCACTGGCGTTGCGACGCGGATGGATGGACCTTGGAGGTCGACGGGGATCAGCAGACGAAAATTGCCGAGGGCCTCGGCTGCGTCGACACGCCTTGGGGAAATCCGATCGCCTTGGGCAGTCGCAAGGGCGGAGCGAACCCCATTGATGGCCAGCTGGCAGTGCTCTGGTACGCCGATGGCTTTATAACGGCGTCGGATCCTGGCCCCGTTGACCCCGCACCGGGACCGGAGGCGCCGAAACCTGCCGATGTGGCCTTTGTCGGCGACTTCGAAACGGGCGACCTCTCCCAATGGAGCGCAATCTCTCAGATCGAGAAGCTCGGGTATCCCGTCACCGCGAGTAAGGCAAAGGCCCGAGCCGGAAAGTTCTCCGGCCGAATGGAGGTTCGCTATATGGACCGCGGTGTCGAACAGGACGGAACACCGAAGAAGGTTCGCGCTGAGGTTCTTGACTCGAGCCAGGCTATCGGCTCGGAGTGGTGGTACGGGTGGAGCTCGATGATTGATCCTGCATGGGAGGATCAAACCAACACGTGGTACATCATCCAGCAATTTCACCAGAACAAGCTGGGCTCTCCGCCCATTTACCAGAGGTACGCCGGCGGAAAATGGCGGATCGGTTGTTTGGCCGGCATCTGCGGCGGAAATGGCGTTCTCTGGGAGGAGCGGGTTCCAAAGAATCAATGGGTAGACTGGATTTACCAGATCAAATGGTCACCGGGAGACGACGGGTTCATTCGAATCTGGAAGGATGGCGTCAAGATCGTGGACTATCGCGGCCCCACCTGCTATGACGCAAAACGGTCCCCTTATGTGAAGCTGGGAATTTACCGCGGCGGTATCGACGAGAAGGACCAGATCATCTGGTACGACGAATACCGGCGGGGATTCACCAAGGCCGCAGTGGATCCGAACAGCTATGACTGACTCTCTTGTGAACAGGTCTACATGAGTGAGGCGGCGGAGTTGCCATCAATGGGTGGCTTCGCTGCCTTGCCGGCAAACGTCAGAGTCTCGGCAGTGCTGATATCCGACCGCCTTCTGCTCGTTTGTTCAGTCGCGGCTTATAGAATCCGCTGGGCCGAGGGGCAGGCAATTCTGGACCTCGCAAATTTGGTCGGCGATCTGGTTTCTGGCGCTATGCATCTCGCGGCTCGGACCGCCGCACGAGGCTCAGAGGGTGGGGAGACTATGCTGAAGACCCGTTCAGGCTGCTTCATCAGGCCGCATCCCTACCCTTATAACGCAGGAATCGCGATCTCATCGGATCTCGACGGCACTCGTTCCGCCGAGGATTATTTCGCTCTTCTTCGTTGGCTCAACACAAACCCGCGTTCGAAAGGTGCGCGGGGTTCTCCAGTCCAGTTCGCCAACAGCCTGTATTTCGCGCAGCCTGATGGTCGGTTCTGTTATGAATCGGCGACGGCTTCTGAGAAGGCCATCGTGCGGGACCTTGTGAGATCCGGCCACATAGACACACTGCATTCGTTTGGCGATGATATTCGGGATCGCGCAGGCCTTGATGCCTGCCTCGAGGAGATTCATAAGCACGCACTTGAATTTCCTGTCTGGATCAACCATAGCGTCGCTCCGACCAACATTTGGTCTCCTCGCCGGCCGGGAATCGGCGGTGGCGACGACCCACAGTCCACTGTCTACCATGCCGACCACTGGATGAAGGTGGGCCTCGTCTATTTTGGGCGCGGCCAGACTACATCGATCCTGGGTCAAGACATTCCGCCCAATCCTTTTCGGGCGGTGAAAGGTACCGGTTGGGCCGGGCTTTCAAACGCCGCTAGCGCAAGCGCGAAACTTGCACTGTCTCCGATGGTTTCGAAATGGCGTCGCCAACTTACAAACGCCTTGGGGAGGGAAGCGAAACTCAGAAATGGGGCAGCGCGTATTGAAATCTTGAGGAGCAACTGGTTTTCAGCAGGAATTCGACGCGGCGCAGGTGCGGGAGCCATCACCGAACTGTTGAACCGCTCTGCAATGGAAAAGCTCGCCCGCTCAGGTGGCTCCTCCATTCTGTACACGCATCTGGGTTCGATTCCCAGCCTACCGGACGGCCAACGAGAGAACCTCCGTTCGACCCTCTTAAATTTCCTCGCCTGCTGCGATGAACTGTCGATTCTTGTTCGAACCACCGCTCGGTTGCTGGACTACTCTCAGCTGCGACGCTTCGTCCGCTTGAAACAGGAATTCAGCGAAGGTCAGAGTCAACTCCTCCTCACGCTCAACTGTCCGGACTATCTCCGTGACCGTTTGAGACGGTTCTTGGCGGTTAGCGGCTTGACCATCATTGTCACCGGACCACAGGAGCCCGTTGTGAGGATGGCGGACGATGCGACCTTGGATGCAGACGCGTCGGCCGACATTACGCGCGAGAAACCCGGAGTCTGGAGAGTCCAGTTCCCCTTTGAGCACCGATCCCTGCCTTCTTCCTTGGGCTAGGCCTGAGTTGGCTAAAGAGGAAATTTCTCGCGTTCATTCAGCGACAAGGGACTCTGGTAAGGGTCAAGCTCAATATCGGGCCTTTTTCCTATTGTCATTCATCCCCATATACTGATTACTGGGGACAAATCTTTTGGTTGGAACGGGATGGAATTCAAGGACTACTACCAGATCCTGGGGCTCGAACGCTCTGCGACGGCGGACGACGTCAAGCGCGCGTACCGAAAGCAGGCACGCAAGTTTCACCCGGACGTCAGCAAGGAGGCGGATGCCGAGGAGCGGTTCAAGGAGGTCAACGAGGCCTACGAAGTGCTCAAGGACGCGGAAAAGCGCGCTGCGTACGACCAGTTTGGGAAGGACTGGAAGGCCGGCCAGGAGTTTCGTCCGCCGCCGGACTGGGACGCCGGCTTCGAGTTCAGCGGAGCTGGCCCTGGTGGCAATAATTTCAGCGATTTCTTCGAAACGCTCTTTGGCGGCGGGCGCTCGGGTTTCGGATTTCGCGAGACCCGCGGGCGCCGCGGTGAAGATCATCATGCGAAGATTCTCGTCCCGCTGGAAGAGGCCTACGCGGGCGGCACCCGAACTATCACGCTGCGGGTCCCGGAATATGGCCCTGACGGGCTGCCCCGGACGCGGGAAAGAAGCATCCGGGTCACGATCCCCAAGGGAATTGGCGATGGCAAGCGCATACGTCTTGCTGGCCAGGGGGCGTCGGGGCTGGGCGGTGGCCCCGCGGGTGACCTGTTCCTGGAGGTCGCCTATGACCGCCACCCGCATTTTTCCACCGATGGCAGCGACGTGTTGCTTGACCTGCCGGTGACCCCCTGGGAGGCCGCCCTTGGCGCATCGGTTCCCGTGCCTACGCTGGGTGGACGAGTCGACCTCAAAATCCCGCCGGGATCCCAGTCAGGCAAACGAATGCGGCTGCGTGGTCGCGGACTACCCGGGTCGCCTCCCGGCGATCAGATCGTCACGCTGGTGATTGAAACGCCACCAGCCCGAACCGACGAGGAACGAGCCGTCTACGAGCGGATGCGCGACGTCATGCCCATGAATCCGCGACAACGCTTCGAGTCCTAGCCCCCGGGCCGCCGCCAAAACTTCACACGTGTATACGCGCCCAGCCCCGGGCTCGCCAGAACCTGAAGAACAGGCCGGCCTGTACCGTCCGGTAGGCGCCCTGGGCTATCCAGATCGCAGTTAGCCCAAGGCCCAGAACCGGCCCGACCAGGTACGCCAGGGGTAGAAACATGAGCCACTGGGTCGTCACGGCCACAAGCATTACCCTGCGGGCATCGCCGGCGCCCAGCAGCGCATGCATCAGCACCAGCGTGAATGCCTCGATGGCCATCAGCAGGCCAACAAGCCGCATGGGAACGCGGGCCACCTCAAGCGTTTCGGGGTCGCGAATAAAGATTCCGAGAATCAGGTCAGGCACCAGCCACATCGGCAATCCCAGGAGCGCCAGGCCTACGACCGCTACCCGGGTTACGTCCCAGCCCCACCGGGCTGCGTCCGCCACGTCACCCCGACCCAGTGCCTGGCTGACCAGAGTAGACGCTGCAAGCCCAAAACCAAGGCCTGGCAGAATGGCAACCAGGGTCACGTTCAACAAAACGCTGGCCGCAGCCAGCTCCCGGGTGCCGACCTGCCCGATGATCCAGAACGTCACAACGAAGCCCGCTGAAAAGAAAAGTTGTTGGAGGCCCGCCGGCAGCGACAGGCGAATCAGCCGCCCGAACCCCGCCCGGTCCGGAAGGCCGGCGAGGAACCCGGCCGGGCGAGCGTGCCTCAGGCCCAGAAACAGGTAGATCAGCGCGCCCACCACCGTGGAGATTGCGGAAGCCAGACCCGCACCGGTTACGCCGAGGGCAGGCGCGCCGAGGTTCCCGAAGATCAGGACCCAGTTGAGGAATATGTTGACCGCATGCATGACCAGCAGGGTCATCATGTAAAGACCCGGCCGATCCACCGCATTCCAGTAGCCGCGAAAGGCAAAATTCGTGGCGACGAAGACGATGGACAAGAGCCTGACCTGAAGATACGGAATGCCGAGAGCCATGACGCCGGGATCATCGTTGAGAATGTGGTAGAGGGAAGGCGCGGCAAGGACCAGGATCAGGGACAGGACCGGCGCAACGAGCCACACGATAATCAGGCCCGCGTTCAGAGAGTGAGCCATCTCACCGGTCAGACCCTCCCCTTTTCTGCGCGCTGCGGTCGCCTGCACCCCGGTGGAGACACCCAGTACGAGGGCCATGCACATGAACACCGCGAAGCCACCCAACCCAACGGCTCCCAGCGCGGCGTCGCCGAGACGGCCGACCATGGCGGTATCCACCAGGTTGAGAACGTTCTGGGAAACCATGCCGCCGATGATGGGCAGTGCCAGGGTCAGTATTCGGCGCCGACGATCAGGGGGCGGAAGCATGATGGGGTCCGATTATGGCAGAGCGGACCACGACCGAGCCGGACATTTTTCAGCCGGGGTTACGGTGGCATTCTCAGCGGGACATACGTATTGAACGCAATTGCTAATCGTTCTCATTCCTGTCATTATTATCAGCGTCCGCCATCGCCAGAAACGCCATGTACGTTTGCATCTGCCAGGGAATAACCGATCGGGAAATCCGCGAAGCCGCCGGCCGCGGAGCGCGCTCTGTTCGGGATCTCAAGCGCGAACTCGGCGTTGCCACAGGCTGCGGGACCTGCGCCTGCGTCGCCCGCGAGGTGCTTGAGTCGGCACACAGCGAATCTGGGGATGCCGGGTTCGCCGGGGCGCTTCCAGCCGGTGCCTATCTGAAGCCGGAAGGCTGAATTTCACGAACTTCGTCTCGAGTGAGCCGGCCCGGCTATCGCTGCGCCGGCTTCGCCTGCATAATTCGGTGCAGCAGAAAAGGAGAATTCCGTGAAAGGCGACGCAAGTATCATCGTCCACCTGAACAAGGTGCTGAAAAACGAGCTGACGGCCATTAACCAGTATTTCCTGCACTCGCGAATGCTGAAGGACTGGGGCGTCAAGGCGCTCGCGGACCATGAGTACGAGGAATCCGTCGACGAGATGAAACACGCCGACGCGCTGATCGAGCGTATGTTGTTTCTCGAAGGGCTGCCCAATCTCCAGGACCTCGGCAAGCTTTTTATCGGCGAATCGGTGAAAGAGATTCTCGAGTGCGATCTGCGCCTGGAGATGGTCGCCATTCCGGATCTGCGCGCCGGAGTCGCGGATGCCGAGAAGATCGGTGACTACGTGAGCCGGGATCTGTTCAGCAGCATTCTCGATTCCGAGGAAGAGCATGTGGACTGGATCGAGACTCAGCTCGGGCTCATCGAGAAGATCGGCGAAGAGCGCTACATCCAGACCCGGACCCACGCGGGCTGAATCGACCGCAGTCGGGCCCGGGTGAATCCCGGGTAGCCGTGTCGAAAAAAGGGTTCGGTCACCCGCTCGGGAGACCGAACCCTTGTTTGTTTCTTCGCCGGTAAAACCCGGTACGCGTCGTGAACGCGTGCGCGTTCAGGTGCCGGTGCGAGCGGCTGGCACCGCCTCAGGCGGCGCGAGACCCGCGTCGATAACCTCCTGGAGTATCCAGGGGTAGGTTTTCGACAGTCCGTCGTGAAGGCTCTCCGAGGGTTCCCAACCAAGCTTCTCCCGGATCAGCCGATTATCTGAATTCCGGCCACGGACTCCTAGCGGACCCGGCACATGGCGGATGTTCACCCGCTTGCCGGCTATCCCCATGATCATCTCGGCCAGCGAATTAATGGTCACCATTTCTTCTGAGCCGATATTGACGGGACCCGTCCAGTCCGAACGCATCAGGCGAATCGAGCCCGCAACACACTCATCGACATACAGGAAGGATCGGGTCTGTGTGCCGTCGCCCCAGAGTTCGATCTCTCCGCCATCGGGGGTCTCGGCAATTTTCCGGCACAGCGCCGCAGGCGCCTTCTCGCGCCCGTCCCGCCAGGTACCCTCAGGTCCGAAGATGTTGTGGTAGCGCGCAACCCGCACGTCCATGCCGTGGTTGCGGCCGAAGGCGAGGTAAAGCCGTTCGCTGAACAGTTTCTCCCAGCCGTACTCGCTGTCAGGATTGGCGGGATAAGCCGAATCCTCGGCCGTCATCGGGTTATCCGGATCCATCTGGTTGTGTTCCGGATACATGCAGGCCGAAGAAGAGTAGAAGATCCGCTTCAGATTGCGCCGATGACACGCTTCGAGGATGTTCAGATTGATCAGCGCGGAGTTATGCATGATGTCCGCATCATTCTCGCCGGTGAAGACAAAACCGGCCCCGCCCATGTCGGCGGCAAGCTGGTAGACCTCATCGAAGGGCTGATCGATCACGTATCGGCAATTCACGGGATCGCGCAGGTCTGCGATGACGAAATCATCCGCCGCAGTGGGCGCAAACTCCGGATATTTCAGGTCCACACCGCGAACCCAGAACCCCTCTTTCTTGAGGGCCTTCACCAAGTGGGAGCCGATGAAACCACCGGCGCCGCAGACAATCGCTTTTTTCATGCCGTCTTAGCCTGTCCTCGAAGACTGAGGAACATAGAATAACCGTTGAAATGAAATGCGGACCGGACGTGGCTCACGTTGCCTGAACTTTCGTCCCGACCGAGTCCGAACCAGACCCGTCCAGCGCAACCCGGTGCTGCCCCACCGGGGCATGCCCTCCGAAAGGAGATCCGGCCCCGGCCGCGACGTTCCGCCTGTCCGTCACCTTGCGCCGGTCCGTCCCCGATCGCCGGTCATACCCCAGCGCGCGGACGATATTTGGATCGTGCCGGACACGGCGCTCGCTCACGCGGCGATCCGAAGATCCGACCCGCCGGCATATCGACCTGCTGAGAAAGCGCATCAGCTTCCAGGCCCGCATGATGAGACGGTAGTAGCCCGCCGCGAGCAGAAGGAACAAGGCGAGCATCAGCGCGTCGGGCACGGCGCCGTACCACCCGGCGATCCCGATACCGGCCGAGATGGCGCCAAGCGCTCCCATGATGAGAACGGTTTCGCTGACCTTGAACTTGGCCAGCAGGAACACGTGATGGATGTGCTCCCGGTCCGCGGCAAGAATTGACCGGCCCTTCTTCATTCGGCGAATCATCATGCCGACGGTATCGAACAGCGGAACCAGCATGATCCAGAGCGCGGTGACCGGCGACATGGCCGGCTCCGGGCCGGCGCTCAGCCGTGCCAGGAGATAGAGAAGCGTGATACCCAGCAGGTAGCTGCCCGCGTCGCCAAGAAACACGAGGGCCTGGGAACGCCCGGGGAATCGGAAATTGTAGGCAAGGAAACCGACGACCGCGCCTGCCACGATGACAATCAGGGTCAGCTCCTCGACCCTCCCGGCCATGGCCGCCACGATGCCCAGGGCCGTGAGCGCGACCAGCGTCAGCGTGCCACAAAGCCCGTCGAGACCGTCCGTCATGTTCACCGAGTTGACAAGTCCGACACCGGCAAAAACGGTAAACGGCAGGGCCAGCCAGCCGAGGCCGAAAGGCACCTGCCCCGGCCCCATGAAACCCAGCCAGTCGATAGTCGCATCGGCCCAGATGGCAATGACCAGAATGCTGGCGGCCTGGAACACGAGGCGGATTTTCGGGGAAATGCGGCTCAGGTCGTCCTTGACGCCGACCATCAGTAGCAAGCCGGCACCCACGAGGAGCCCGGGCCAGCCCGCGGGCGGACCCACCAGCGCACTGACGAACACCACCGCCGCGAAGATCGCGATGCCGCCGACGAGAGGCACGTTCCCTGTGTGTTTTTTGCGACTACTGGGCCGATCTACGAGACCCGCTTTACGGGCCACTGGCATCAAGCCAGCGATAGCAACGACTGAAGCCAGAAATGCCACGCTGAAAATCAGCAGCGTGTTCATAAGCGCCCCCCTCTCCAGGAGCTTGATACGTTACGCCGAAGCGCTTCCTCGTTCTGTGACGCCCGTCACAGGCTACCCAGTCGTTATTTTGCCCTTCCGTGGGTGACCGTCTCATTACAAATTTAAGCGATTTCGGCCTCGATCGCCACCGAAAAGGCTTGAAGTAATGCAGATAACTTTATGTCAAATAGATAAAGAACGCGAATTCTTTTGCGCCGCGTCAAATCTTCAGCGACCGGCGACGCGGGATTGTAGCGTGCGCGCAACAAATCGTGGCGCGGATACAAACATCCGTCGCCACAGCCTCCGCGGCTCCTGAACCAGGCGCGGCAACCATTCCAGTCCGGCTTTCTGCCACGCCGGACCTGCCCGGCGAATATTTCCCACGAAAAAATCGAAGGCAGCGCCGATCGGACCGGCAAATGCCACTTCAAGACGGTCCCGGTGGGCGTGCAGCCATTTCTCCTGCTTTGGAGCCGTCAGTCCGATCCAGAGCACATCCGGCGCCGCCTCATTGACCGCTGCGATCATTGCGTCGTTGTCTTCCGGGGAGAACTCGGGCTTGAACGGAGGCGAGTAGCAACCGGCAACGCGGACGTTTGGAAACTGGCGGCTCATTTTTTCACGAATCGCGGCAAGGGTTGCATCCGTGGAGCCAAGAAAGAAGCAGCTGCCGCCCCGCTCTGCCAGTTGCCGGGTAACGCCAAGAAAAACGTCCATGCCGGTCACTCGCTCGCGAATCCGGCCGCCAAGAAAACGGGAGGCGAAGACCACGCCGACTCCGTCGGGAGTCAGGAAATCAGCCGCCTGAAGCGCTTCACAAAATGCGGCGTCGCCGGAGGCGATCTCCACGGCATGAGGATTGAGGCAAGCAAACCAAGGGCAGTCCCGCCGACCGGCGTCCAGCCATTGGCCCACCTCACGAGACAGCACTTCGGCACTGCCCCGGGCGACGCTGTAGCCTACGATGGGCTCGGAATCGAATACGGTGCCCTGTTCGATCTGGCTCATCTGTTGTTGCTCTCCAGCACAGCTCTTGCGGTGAGCCCGGATGGTCCGTTAACAGGGCCATCGCGTACCGGGAATACGTCACACTGTTGCGGGTCCAATTGTGACACCATACGCTCTGTGGTATTCACAGCCACCATACGTATATCCCGGGGGGCCGGCCCACTGTCGCCGTTAAGAAGATAATATGATTCGATATGCTCGAAACGCGCGTCGCATTGTAGCTGTCATGGCGCTACTCGTCGCAGCCCCGCTCTACGCGCAGGACGCCGCCGAACCGCCCGTGCCTCCCCCGACCGGCTACATGATTCAGCCCGGGGACCTTCTCGAGGTTTCGGTCTGGAAAGAGGACTACCTGGAAAGGGATATTCTCGTCCGGCCGGACGGGGGCGTCTCCTTCCCCCTGGCCGGCGACGTCATGGCAGCCGGGCGAACTGTCGCGGACGTCCAGATGCAGATTACGACACAGCTGTCGCGCTTCATCCCCGATCCCGTAGTGACCGTATCACTCAAGGAAATTCGGGGAAACAAGGTCTACGTGCTCGGCCAGGTCCAGAGACCGGGAACCTTCGTAATGAATCCCAGGGTGGACGTCATGCAGGCCCTCGCGCTGGCCGGCGGCACTACAGCCTACGCCAATACCAACGACATCAAGATCCTCCGGCGCACTGGCGACAGGCAGGAAGTCATCGACTTTCGCTACAGCGATGTCGAGAAGGGACGGAAACTCTCCCAGAACATCATTTTGAAGAGCGGCGATGTCATCGTCGTTCCCTAGCGCCGCGGGCTGGAACGGATACAAGTCATGACCCAACAGAATCCACAGCGCAGACGTCGCCGCCTGTCCGCCACTTCCCTGGGGGCAATCGCCATGACCCTCGTGGCCGGGCCGCTGGGTGCAGCGGACTGGTATGTCACCCCCGGCATCTCCGGGGGCGGCGAATACAACGACAATGCTCGATTGTCTTCGCGCACCGATGAACAGACCTCGACCACCGGGGTGCTTACGCAGTTTTCCTTGAAGACCGGCGTGGAGACGGAAACCGCTTCCGCCTGGATACGGCCGAGGCTCCGCATTCGCAAGTATCCGAGCGACGATCAGTTCGACTCCAATGACACGTTTGTCGATTCCGTGGTCGCTCAACAGCTGCAGCGCAGCCGCTGGGGTTTTCGCGCGAACTACGCGCGCGAAGACGTCAGGACCGCGGAACTTGCGCAGGTCGGACTTGACCCGGACGAACCGGATATCCCGGACGACGACACCAGTGAGATCGACGAGGGCAATGATCGTTCACGCTTCAGAATCTTCCCCTACTGGGAGACCCAGCTCACCGAGAAATCATCGATCGAGCTGGACGGGCGTTATTACGATGTTTCCTACGACGATGACCAGGAAGACCGGTTTACCGACTACACGGACGTGCGTGGCGAAGTGCTCTACCGCTATGGCATCAGCCCCGTCACCGACATCATCACGAGCGTTTTCGGCCGCGACTACAATCCTTCGGGCCGGCTGGACGTCGCCGGCTATGGGGCCCGCGCCGGATTCGAGCACGAGTTCTCTGAAACCACGCGGCTGAGGGCACTGGGGGGAATCGAGCGCAGCGACCCGGAAGAAGGCGACGACTCGGATGACTGGATTGCCGACATTTCCCTGGTTCGCCGCCTCGAGACGACATGGCTCCGGGCCGGTTATCGGCGGAGCGTGTCGGCCCAGGGTGACGGCGATCTGTCGGTTCGCGACCAGATTCACCTCGGGTTCCGCCGTCAGCTCACCGAGCTGCTGGATGCCGGTATTGGCGTTCAGGCCTATACGGCAGACGGCGTTAGCGGAAATGCGAACGATCGCGATTACGTGCAGATTCGGACGGAGTTCACCTGGTCGCTGACCCGGCAGCTCAACGTGGTCGGCGATTACCGGTACACGATCCTGGACAGGGAAGAAGACGCCGAGAGCGCAAACGCCAATCAGCTGTACCTCTATCTGCAGTGGGGCCTTGCCGACAGGGACTGACGATCGGCCCGTTTGACGGCGCCTAATGGAGACTTGCAAGCGATGCAGGAACAGGGATATTCATTGCAGGACGTGACGGATTTGTTCCGTCGTCGCTGGAAACTCATGAGCGGCATCACGCTTGCCGTGTTTCTGGCCAGCGCCGTCACTGCCTACAGCCTGGAGAACCTATATCGGGCGACTGCAGAAATCGATATTCAGTGCCCGGAGATCACCGACATCCCCGGTGTGGCCTGCGGAGAGGTGGACCGAAGCCAGAGGGTAGACCGGCTGAACGACCAGGTGATGAGCCGGGCCAACCTGGCGGCTCTCGTCGAGAGATACGACCTGTATCGCAAAGAGCGTGGCAACGGCCCACCGGAGTCGGTGATCCGGGAAATGCGGCCGAACATTCACGTGGACCTCACCCTGGACGAAGACGACCCACGCAGCCGCCGGCCTGGCGAAATCATGGGATTCACTGTTTCCTACTATTACCGTGAGCCTGCCGCTACCCGGGACGTGACGCGGGAACTGGCCGGCCTGTTCGTGCGCGCGAGCGCGGAACGCAGCAGTGCCGCGGTAACCAGCGCCGAGGCCGTATTGAAGCGGCAGGTTGAGAACCTTCGCTCGCGTCTTCAGAATCAGGAAGGCCTGCTGGCGGAGTTCCAGACACGCAATCCCGGCGCGATGCCCGAAGACCGGAACTTCAACCGCACGCAGCTCGAGCGCAAGCAGACAGAACTGGAAGGCATCGACCGCCAGCTACGGGATCTGGACGGCCAGATGCAAATCATCGCCAACCAGATCGTCAATACGGATCCCTATATCGGTGCGGCGGATGTGCCGGGTGGCGTGACCGCCGGATCTCTGGAGAGCTGCCGTGCCGTCCAGGCCCAGTTCAGGGACCTGCTTGCCCGCTACAGCACCGAGCACCCGGACGTGGTGCAGACCCGGCGGCAGCTGGAACAGGTCTGCGGTGCGACGGGCACCGGTCTCCGGGAAGCCATCGAGCTGCAGCTCGCCACCCGTCGGGCGGAGCTGGACGAACTGCGGCGCGGCCTTCCGGCCGAGCATCCCGACGTTCGCCGGCTCGAGCGAATGGTTCAGAGCCTCGAGCAGGACCTGAGAAACGCGCCCGTCGAGAACACCAGCCGGCCGCCGGACAACCCGGTTTACGTGCAGCTCACGATTCGGCAGCAGAGCCTTCGTTCCGAGTCCGGAGCCCTGCGTGGCCGACGCGATGCCCTCGTGCGCCAGATCGGCTCGCTGGAAGGCCGGCTCGAGATCGCCCCGGAGGTCGAGCGCGAACTCAAGGAGCTTCTGCGCGGTTACGAGCAGGCCAAGAAAGGCTTTGACGAGGCCGAGCTCAATCTGATCGACCTGAGTCGCGAGCGGCTGGCGGAAACCTGGGTTCTGCATCAGAACGCCAGCCTGCCCTACAAGCCGGCCTTTCCGAACCGCCCTCTCATTCTCATCATCGGGCTGCTGCTTGGCCTGACGGTCGCGGCGATTTCGATTCTCGCGCTGGAGGCGCTGGACGGATCCGTTCGTGGCACCCGGGACGTTCGCACCCTGCTCGACATGCCGCCCATTGCCGCTGTGCCCTTCGTGGCGACCGCCTCGGATATGTCCCGAGCACGGGTCAGGCGGTTCGCGACGATCGCAGTGACTGTGCTCGCCGTGGTGCTCACCGGCGTCTATGTCTACGTCCAGCGTGGCGGAATCACTTAGTTAATCAAGGCAGGAGCCCGGAGGAATCGCCCATGGGACGGCTGGAAAAAGCATTGGAGAGGCTGAAGACGCAAGACGGCACGGCCGCCCGGAGAGCTGCCGCCCCGCGCTCGGCGTCCTCGGCCGTGGCCTTCGACATGCTGTCGGCCAAAGCCAGGGAAATAAACCTGGACCGTGAGCACCTGCGGGCACATCGTGTCCTGACCGAGGACTCCGATCCCACCGTTCATACCGCCTACAAGATGCTCCGGACGCGGGTGATCCAGAGGATGCGGGCGAATCGCTGGCAGAGCCTTGCGGTAACCAGCGCCGCCCCGGGAGACGGCAAGTCCCTGACGGCCATCAACCTGGCATTAAGTATCGCAAGCGACGTCAATCACACCGTCGTACTCGTGGATCTCGACATGCGCCACTCTACCGTTTCCCGCTATCTCGGGTTACCGGTGGACGTCGGTATCAGTGACATCCTGGGACGCGATTATCCGCTGGAGGAGGCGCTTATCCGAACGGACATGGAGCGCCTTCTGATTCTCCCGAACGTCCATGTCGAGACAGACTCGTCCGAGCTGATCTCGTCGCCGGAGATGGAGGCCTTGACGCGGCGGCTCGTCCGCGACGATCCCGCACGCATCGTGATTTATGATTTGCCGCCGGTCCTGTCCGCCGACGACATGCTGGCTTTCAACCCCTATGTCGATGCCATGCTGTTTGTCGTCAGTGAACGACTGACCTCCCGCTCGGATGTTCTGCGCGCAAGGGAATTGCTCGACGAGTGCAACGTACTCGGAACGGTTCTCAACCGGTCGGACGAGAAGACCGCCTCGTACTACTAGGGCACTGCTGCCGCATCCCGCCTTTTACGGTCCCGATCGAAGCGCAAGCAAGCCATCATGCCCGACCGCCCCCTTTACGCGATTTTCGGCCATCACAAGTGCGCCACCATGTGGCTGGAGGACATCGCCCGGCTCGTGTGTCAGCGCCTCGGGCTGAAGCTCGCTGTGGTCTACAACGAAGATCAGTTCGAACACGACCTGCCAGCCTTTGTTGAGCGGGAAAAGGCCGACTTCCTGGTCTATGGCAACGCGGATATCGCCTACACGCGGGACCTGGAGCACTGTCGCGGCGTTCACATCGTCCGCGATCCGCGCGACATCGTGGTCTCGGCCTATTTCTCCCATTTGCATTCCCACTCCACCGACGGCTGGAAGGAACTGGTCGCCCATCGAGAGCGGCTCGCGGCGATGGACAAGGACGACGGTCTCGCCGAGGAAATTCGTTTCCGGGCCCGCAGCTTCGGGCACATGACCAGCTGGGACTATCAGCAGCCGGACGTCCTCGAGATTCGGTTCGAGGATGTGTCGGCGAGCAGCTACGAAACCATGCTCGCGGCCTTCGAGTTTCTCGGACTTGTCGACGAGCGCGAAATTTACACGCGGGCGGCGCGGGCAGGGTTTCTTGCTCGCGACGCCCTCAACCGGGTCCACGCTCGAAGTGGCGGCGTCTTTCCTTTGACCGCATTCCCGACTGCACTGCCCGCTCCGGAGATGCTTGCGATTGTCTGGCACCACCGATACGCGCGCCGCGCGAAGGGCCGCCAGAAAGGCAAGGAGGATGTACGCAGCCACTATCGGTCGGGGCGCAGCGGCGACTGGAGAAACCATTTCACCGACGCGCACAAGACCCTCTTCAAGTCGCTTTATCCGGGCATGGTGACCCAGCTCGGATATGCCGGTTCGGAGGACTGGTAGTGCGTCGAAGCGACCCAAACGAAACCTGACTGTGCAGGCAAAAGAATGAACAAGCCCCTGATTACTATCGCCATCCCCACGTACAACCGCGCCGACTCCTATCTGCGCGGCGTGATCGAAGCCGCCCTCGCGCAAAGCTGGGAGCCGCTGGAGATTATCATTGGCGACAACGCGTCATCGGACTCCACGCCGGAGGTAATCGCCGGCTACGACGACCCGCGGATTCGCCATCTTCGGCATCCCGAAAACATCGGCGCCAATGGAAACTTCAACAGCCTGCTGGATGCGGCGAAAGGGGAATGGTTTCTTCTCCTTCATGATGACGATCTCGTCGATCCGACCTTTATCGAGGCCTGCATGCGGGAACAGGAAGGTGGCGCCCCGTATGGATTTATTCGTACCGGCGTCCGCGCCATTGACGCCAATGGGCGCGTCTTGAAGGAGCGCTCCAACAGCATTCCCGGCGAGCGGCCGGAAGACCTTTACAGGGCCTGGTTTCGCTCGAAGATCGGTCTTTTCCTCTGCAATACCCTCTATCGGACCAGCGCCCTTCGAGAGATTGGCGGCTTTCACTCCCTGCATCATCTCCTCGAGGACAACTACGCCCTCGTCAAGATCATGGAGCGGCACCCCTATCTGGATGTGCCCGAGGTACTTGCCAGCTACCGATATACCTATGACCAGCACTCCTACCAGGTGCCGGTGCGCGCCTGGTGCGAAGATTTCCGCGGTCTGCTCGATCTCATCACCGGCCAGGTGGACGGCGCCAGCCGGGAGGAGATCGCGAGGATGGGCCGGCGCTTTTTCGGCATGCTCTGCGTCCGCAGAGCGAATGCGATCGCCTCTCCGTGGCGGAGAACCCGCGCCCGGTTGACGGTGGCACGGCATTTCGGCCTCGCCAGCCTCAGGCATCCCTGGTCGTTGCCCAGCTTTTCCTGATGAGCGACTCCGGCGCCACGGGCGTCAGCCGCGCTGGAATCGAGCCTGTCTTTCTGCTGGGCATTGCTCACCGGTCCGGAACGAACTATCTCGCTGAACTACTCGACCACCATGCCGCCATCGCGGCGAGTCCCCTGCCCGAGGATTTTCTCGTGGCGAAGCTCCCCTTCCTTGAGGAATACGTGCGGCGTGTTCGTGGCGAGTGGAGCGCACGCTGGGACACCGATAACGCCGTCACTGCCGTCCGCGCTGCGCTGGGCCGTGGGCTCCAGGATTATCTCGTGTCGGCCGCTGCACCCGGAACCTGCCGGATCCTCGCCCGCACGCCGAGTGTTGACGGACTGCCCGAGCTGCGCCGCTATTTCCCAAATGCATGGGTCATCCTGCTGATCCGCGACGGACGCTCGGTAGTGGAGTCGGGCATCCGCAGCTTCGAATGGAATTTCGACGACGCCAGCCGGCGCTGGGCCAGAGCGGCTCGAACCCTTGAGGAATTCCGATCGAAGGATCCGGTTCCCGAACGAACGACGCTGGTTCGCTATGAGCAGCTCGTGGCCAAGCCCGCGGAAACCCTTGAATCGCTTCTTTCGTTTCTCTCGCTGGACCCGGCCGATTATCCGTTCCAGCAAATCGCACAGACGGGAGTGATCGGGTCGAGTGAGCTGAAGACCGGCGGCGGCGCACTTCATTGGGAGCAGGCCGAAATCTCCGGCTTCAACCCCCTGGAACGATTCTCGGACTGGACCGCCGCCCGACACAAGCGATTCAACTGGCTCGCGGGCCGGGAGCTCAGCCAACTGGGATATGAACCGGTGCACCGGGATGAGGGATTCAGGAACGCCACGGCCCAGCGCCTTCACAGCGCGGCCCTCGCTTGCCGACCGCGAGCACTCAGGCGCCGTATCAGGCGGTTGTTGCGCGGCGGCGGGTCCACGGCCCAGGCAATCGACAAAAAACCCGAAGCTCGTTGATCTAGACGCTGAAACCGTAGGCCGCGAGCCGGTCTCCGAGCAGGCGCTCCACCGCAGCGATTTGCTGCCGGCTCAGACGACGTTGCCAGCCGTTGTCGCCGTCACGCAGCTTGAACCGGTTCAGGCGGCTGCGAAATCCATTCGACCATTCCAGTCCGGCATAGCGGCAAATCGAGGCGAGCGTTTCCTCGGGTGAGGCCACGAAATGATCATAGCGAAGCGCCATGACCCGATCGTCATCCAGCGTCGCCAGTTCCTCTTCAATCAGGGTCGTCAGGCGCAGCCAGACCAGCGCTGCCAGCACCGCTGGCTCCTCCCCGGACCGCCGGAACTCATCCGCATAGGCGTCGGGCATCGCTCCCCACCACCAGGAGTCGAGTGTTCCGCTCCACCAGGGAACCCGGAGGAAGGAATCGACGACAGCCCGCCCATCCCGGATGACGTGGAGAAACTGGCCCGTCGGATCGACTTCGTTGAGAAACGCCACCCGGGCAAAGCCCGTGTGTTTGTGGAGAAGGCGTGACTTTCCCTGCCAGCGTAACGTCGCCATGATTCGCTGCCGGTAGCGGTCGATGAACTTCCCTGGCGTTTCTCCAGGGGCGATCATGTCATGGCGAACGAACCAGCCCTCCGTCATGACTCTCGGAATCCCGAGCGCTTCCTTGGGAACCGGGAGGGCCTTCGCCAGCCCGGATCGCCCGCCGCCATGACAAAGGGGCTCCAGGAGCCGGGACGCCAGCGCGAACTGCGGCACCCGCGGATAACGCTCCTCATAGTTCGAGAACCAGCCGAAATCCGGGTGACTGGCCAGCATGCGGAAGACAATCGTGGTTCCGCTGCGCCCGGTCCCCAGGACAAAGAGTGAATTGTTCAGACTCCGATCCGCCAACAGCTCCTGCCCTCCCGGGTGACCCGGTTCCAGCCAGGGCACGTTACCGGCACCCCTCGGGAAACGGGGCGAGATTAGCACGACTGGTTCGAGGTATTCCGTGCGCTGTTGTGTAAAATCCAGAGGCGTTCGAGCCAGAGTCACGGGGGATCCAGCCAGTTCCGGGATCACCCCGGACCGGCGGCATCAATCGAGGAAATTGCTCCATGGGGGCCCATCAGCACGTCATCATCGCCGGGGCCAACAAGTGCGGCACTACGTCCCTGTTCCGGTACCTGGCAGCGCATCCGGATGTGACCGGTTCGGTCATCAAGGAAGCGGGGTTTTTCAACGCCGATTTGCCTCCTGGCGCGACACGAACCGCCGAAGCCTATTTGTCTCTTTTCGGACCGGAGGCAGACCGTCGCCGCGTTCTCGTGGAAGGAACGCCGACGTATCTGGACGGCGGCCTCGAGACAGCTCGGCGGATACGCCACTCCCTGAACGAAGCACGCTTGATCTTTCTTCTGCGCGAGCCGGCCGACCGGCTCGCGTCGTACTTCCGCAGCAAGCAGGGCCTCAAGTCATCGCCATCCTACGGCATGACCTTCGAGGAGTTCGTTACCACCGGCATGGAAGCTGAGAAGCTCGATCCCGGGCAGCGGTCAGACCGTCAGGAGCAGCTCCTGCACCAGTGGGCCAAGGGCCGGTATGCCGAGAATCTCGAAGCGTACCTCGAGGTCTTCGACGCCCGCGACATGCTGATCCTGTTCTACGACGATCTTCGCGCGGATGCGCGCGGCGTTGCGGAACGGGCAGCGTCGTTTTCCGGAGTTGATCCGGCGTTCTTTGCCGACTTCTCTTTCGGGATTGAGAATCGATCGAGATCACATCGCAACGACTCGCTTCGGACCTGGGCCACCCACGCTAACCATCGTTTGGAGCCTTATCTCAACCGAATTCCAGCTCTGCGCCGGCTCGCGCGAGCTGCCTACAACCTGGCGAACTCCTCGGCTGATCGGCCCACCCCTCCGCCAGCGCCCGTTCTGGACCGGCTCAGGGAAGCCCACGCCAACCATAATGCGCGCCTTGTATCGCTCCTCGAATCCCGATTCGGCATGTCGGCCCTGCCGGAATGGCTGGCCCCGCAAACCAATCGCAAGAGCGCCTAGCGCTCGCCCCGACGCACCGCGTAGGTGCCCGCATAGTTCAAGCCGTGGGCAAATCGAATGGCGCCCGTGGCGGGCTTCATATAGGCATTGCGGTAGGCGAGATCGAGCCATTCGCGCACGCCGCCCGTACCGGCGGAATCGCAGGCCTCGCGAAACGCACGGGTTGCTCTTTCCAGGTCGATCCCGACCCGGTCCCTCAGGTGCGGCAGCCTATCAGAGCAAACCCATTGATAAAGTTCGATGTCCGAGCGGTTTCGCTCTGCCAGTGCCGCCTCGAACCCATCCGGCAGCGACAGGGGGCCACGGCTGGCTGCCACGTTCTTGGGCGCGTAGGCGAACCGATCGGGTCGCATTCCCAGCATGAACGCGAGCAGCACCATGAACTCGTCGAACTGCTCGACGATGCCGATCAGCAGAAAATGCTTTTCCACGATCCGGCGTGCGGCATCCACATCGTCGCAACCTGCAATCTTGCGCACCTGGAGATTCGATGACGCCGGATGTTCCAGGTACTCCTCTGGCGTCATCTGGCTGCCCATGCGCTGTACCCAGAAACGGTACTGGGACGCGGCCCGGCTGACCGGATCCCGAAGCAGCGAAATGAACTTGAGGTCGGGTGCATCCTGGAGCCCCGCGTGAGGAACTACTGCGTGGCCGGCGACACACCGTATCCAGGGATTCAGACGCCGCACCACCTGCAGATCGTGGGCGTTCGCCAAACGGCCCGGTGGACCCGAGAGCGGTCGAAGCGCCACGAAGCGCAGAGCAAAAGCTTTGCGCAGCGCCCCGATGAGGGACGTGCCGGCGGCCTTTTCGATGTGGCAAAACGCCACGCATGGGATCCGGCTCACGCGCTATCAGTCCGTTGCCGTCGTCCGAGAAAGCCCGTGCCCCGAGAAAGCGCGCCTGGCCGCCTCTCTCACTTGCGCACCTCGATGCCCGGCTTGTCGGGCGTCAACAGGTAGTCCTCCTTTACGAGCACAATCCCGTCGCCGTCAGCCAGCTGGATACGGCCGGCCACCTTGCCGTTGTTGACAGCGGGATCCTGCCGGCCGGACAGCCGCCGAAGCCCAGCCTCCACCTCCACGGTCTTCACGCCATTGCCGCGCGGATTCACCAGCACCACGGCATTCTGGAAGTCGCGCCGATAGACGCCTTTCTGCCAGGCTGCGTCAGGCCAGGCCGACCCAGGCACAGGCCGCCCCATCCAGCTTGTCGTGTCCGCTCCGTCCCGGTCGAATTCGTCGAACCACTCCACGGTCCCGTAATGGAACTTTTCCGGGGAGTAGTCGAAGAAACCGTCGCCAAGGAGGCAGGTAGCGAATGCATACCGAAAAAACTGGTAGTCATCCACCTTACCGATGACATTGAAGAACAGGACCGGCGTTCCGCGGAGGTACTCCGCAGACCAGCGATAGGCGTCGTAGAGCCTGTGCCAGCCCTTGTTGGCCTCAAAGGAATTGTCCCAGCCCATGATACGTTCCAGCAGACCGCCTTCGACCTGCTTGTCGTATTCCTTGATATCCCAGACCCCGTTGTTGGAATCCTGGTAGAGATACCAGTTGTGGTTCGCCATGATCATGATGTCGGGGCGCAGCCTGCGGATGGCACGCCACCAGCTCCTGTGACCACGGCGCCAGCCGGCCTCAACCTCCTTCTGATCCTTGATCTTTCCGCCGCTGAAATCGCCGATGAAGCCGCGATTCTGGAACTTCGGCCGCCAGTTGGAAACGTCGGAGTACCAGATGTCCCAGACCTTGTCTTTGAAAAAGTAATTGTAGTCATGCTCGGCCTTGAACTCCGGCCAGCGCCGTCCCTGGGAGTCGGGCACGACCCACTCCGTGATATTCGTCCGCACGTTGCCCTTGGTAGCGCCGGTCACACGTTCGCCTTCAAAATCGCGCAACCACCAGTCCGTAGCGTTCGTATTGTTGGGACCCTGCCCGGATGACAGCTTGCGGATCAGGGGCGTGTTGTAGTCGCTGTCATTGTCGAGCACCGCGGTGACGTTGGTGTATTTCGCCAGAAGAATATCGGGGTTGAGATCCTTGATCGCCTTGGCGTGCTGGTTCATGACCTGCCCGCTTCCGCCCAGCAGCACAAGATCCAGCCTCGCCATGGCCTTTCTGTAGGCCGGGTCGCCATATCCCTTGTAGGGAGTCGTTCCGATCTGGATGCCGCCCAGCCTCGGGTAAGCCTGCTTGACCTCCGCGCCAAACGCCGGATGGGCCGATGCAAGGACCAGAAGTCCAGAAAGAAAGAAGAGCAGACCCCGCCCGACGCGGATCCTGTTGTTCGCCTGAGCCAGGTTCATGGCGCGGCCTCGTTTTATCCCTAAAGACTCCCGATGCTAACAAATCCCGAATCCCGCGGACCATGATCCAACTATCGTTTTACGCTCATGGCCCCGGGTTGGGTGGACCGTTCCTGTCCGGGTCTGAAGGATGCGCCAATTACGCGGCAGGGATCATAGAAATCGCGCCCTCGCGTGTTTATAGTCCGAGGCCGCCAATCCGGACCCGCCCTGCGGCCACGATACGACTTCGGCTGCGACGCCGAGGGAGAGTGCTCGACCCACCATGCTCAGATACGTGTCCCTACTCTCTCCGGGCTTCTCTGGATCAACCCTGACGAGCATGTTGCTGGCCAGTCAGCCAGGCATCGTTGGGTTCGGCGACACCTATTTCTCGGGACGCAACAAACCGGGCAATCCGTGTACCTGCGGACTGCCCTACACAGACTGTCCCGTACGCCAGGCCATCACGATGCACGCAAGGCGGAACGGGCTGCCGGACTTCTCGTTCTTCGACATGCGCGCCGTGCCGACTCCCCGGGGATTGACCGACAAGCAGAAACAAACCTGGTTCCTGCGGCGATCCGGCGTGCTCCCCTGGGTGCGAGCTCTGCCCGCCGTTGCCAGGCGACGGCTCTTCTCAAGGTTTTATCGCGAAACAGATCTGATGCTGGACGCCCTCGACCAAATCGGCGGCTATGAAGTCTATTTCGATGGCTGCAAGAGCCTCGTGCGGCTGGAACTCCTGCGATCCAGTGGCCATGAACCCCGCGCCCTGCACATGATTCGCCATCCCGGAGCGTATCTCTACCACTTTCAGCGTGGCGGCGAAGCAAATCTGGATCGACGACTCCAGGGCTGGCTTCAATATCACACCCGGGCCCGAGCGTTCCGTTCGCGTCTTGGAGACGCGAACTATCGTCTCGTCACGTATGAACATATTGTGAGTCAGCCAGCGCGATTTCTTACGGAAATCGCGGAATTTCTCGGCGCGACTGGCATCGATGCTTCCGAGCCCGTGGAACTCAAGCAAGATGGCGTCCACGTGATGGGCAACAGCATGCGGCGCCGATCGACCACGGTGATCAACATGGCCAACCGCTGGCGAGGCAAGCTGGACCCCGCCTGGGAAGGCAAGGCCTCCGCCCTGGTAGCGGCTCACGACTGGCTCCGCGAGTTGTTTCCCTCTCCGGAATCGGCGGACCCTGAGAGCACGGGGCGGGGCGCTACGTGAATCCGCAAGACCCAGGGAACGTGCGCGCGGCCGACATGCCCCGCGAGGCCACGCGGACACCCGGGACCATCTTCTGGCGCGAGGGTGTCACGCCGGTACCTCCCGGATCGGCCACCCAATACATGGCTCGCTTCGTGGGACGTGCGTACCTGGCCCTGGCGAACTGGGCCGAGCGATTGGCGCACTTCGTACGCGGCCCGGCCCGGGCACCCCGAGTAGCGGGCTCCATGCGAATTCTTGCGGTGGGTCCCTTCTATTCCGGCAACTGGGTCGCGGCCCATCTGCATGCCCTTGGACTGGCCCCGGAGGTACAGGCGATTACTGTGATCACCCCGGAGCCCTATCGGGCCCTGCCCGGCGTGCGTTATCACATCCCGCCGTCCTGGCTGCGTCGCCTGTGCGGCATGAGTGTCGCCAGAGCCTTCTCGGCCCTCCGCCTCGTCTTCGCTGAACGGCCCGACGTCGTCATCGGCTACCACGCGCCCTGGAATGGCGTTGTCAGCCTGCTCGCCGGCCGCCTCGGCAGATGCCGAACTGCCTATTTCAGCGTGGGCGGGCCTGCGGAGATTATTGGCGGCGGGCTCTACAGCGAGCACGCGTTGTTTCGCCGTATTGGCAAGGAAATGCCCGGCCTCGAGCGGCGATTCCTTGCGCTGATCGACCGCTTCGACTCGGTTCTGACCATGGGATCGGGATCCGCGGAATGGTTTCGATCCGCCGGAATCTCTGCTCCGATCTGGCCCATGGGCGCCAGCGTGGATGGATCCGCATTCCACCTGGAAAGCCCATCGAACCCGGAGGCACAAAAGAACTGGGATTTCGTGACGGTCGCTCGCCTGGCGCCGATCAAGCGGCTTGATCTTCTCATCCGGGCTGTTGCGGAACTCCGTGACCAGGGGGACGTCCTCAAGGCCGTGATCGTGGGCGATGGTTCGGACCGCTCACGCCTTGAGGCCCTGCTGGAAGAGACCCGCCTGGCAGATTCTGTGGAGCTCGCGGGTTTTCAAAGCGATGTCGAAGCATGGCTCAAGCGCTCGCGGCTGTTCGTCATGACATCGGCTTCCGAGGGCCTCCCGCTGGCGATCATCGAGGCCATGCTGTGCGGCCTGCCGGTGGTCGCACCGGCGGTCGGTGACATTCCGGACCTGGTCGTGGACGGCCGCAACGGCTTTCTTTTCGAGCCGGGCAATCTCGGGTCATGCGTGGCGGCCCTGCGGCGTGCACAGTCGCTCGGCGATACGCAGACGATGGGACGGGTCGCCCGGGAACATGCGCTGGCCTACACCATCGAAGGACGGGTGCCCCTGTGGTCGGAATGGCTCGCCGCTCAGCGAGCCGCCAAGACCTGCTGATCCGCGCCGTCGATTCGTTGCAGCAGTTCCTCCAGTCCGAACGCCGCGACGATTTCCCGGGCCTGCTGCTCCTGGGCCCCTGACAGTTTGCCCTCCCAGGGGCGCAGCAGCCTGCGGGCATCCAGCGAGCTTCGAGTGCCGCGGGAAGCCGTCGCCGAGGCACGGGACAAGCGACCGCGATGCGCCCCTGTGAACTCCCGCCCGAGATACGTGAACAGGCGCTCCAGCTCGGCATCGGGATCCCGCACGAGAGACTCATAGACCACCATGCAGTACTCCCCTTCGCCAAGTTCTCGCAGCGGTACCAGATGCTCAATGCACCAATTGACTATCTGCATGGCGAAATCATCTCCGGCCAATTCATCGAGCAGGCTTCGATACCCGTCCAGGTGCCGGCGCATCAGCTCAGGCTGCGCTTGCAGCGCTTCCAGGCTGACCCCTGGGCCCCAGCCGAGTTTCTCCCGGGACCGGGTGACCGCCAGCGGATGACGGGTCAGTAAGACCAGCGGCATGGACGGGAAATTCTGTCGCAGCCAGCCCAGCATGAGATTCGTGCGGGTATCCTTGACCAGTCGGTCACCGCTGATCAGCGCGCGATTCTGGCTGTCGATCCACCGACTGTGCGTGCGGCCGGCCAGTATCGCGCTTGCTGACTCCAGTGCTTCCGGATACCGCCCGTCCCTGGCCAGATACTGGCGATAGGCGAAGTTCCGCCAGGACCGCGTCTTCTTGTTGTTGAAGGGCTCGAACAGGTAATGGTAGTGCCGGTCGGCATTCAGCACTTCCGACAACCAGGTCGTCCCGCTGCGGCCGCAGCCCGCAAGGAAAACCGTGCGGGCGATGTCGTGATTCGTCTGGATTCCGTGCCGCAAGGGGGCGGCAAGAGTGCGGCCGAAACGGCGAAACGCATTCATGACAGGACCAGCCTGTCAGCGCTCACAATCCGAGTCCGCCGATCCGTTGCCGTAAATCCCGGTTCCCTCGCTGAAAATTCCCTTGCATAGCTCCGCGTCCCGATCTAGCGAAACCAGGTGCGATAGTAGTGGCCCGGCCGGCGTCCGTTTCCGTACGGGCTGCGCGAATAAGGCAGCCATCGCCCCTGGCGAGCCAGGTCGCTCAAGCCGAATTGCCGAACGAGCGTGCGCACGGTTTCGCGCAAGGCCGCCGATGCGCGACGGGTTTCCCGCGGCCCGAAATAGCCCTCGCGCTCGAGGACGATGAGGCTCCACCGCAGGATGCGGCCGACATCGTGATCGAGGTTGCGGTTGAACCAGCGAACGGGATTGCGCGGGTGCTGAATCAGCTCAGGGTCATTCGTATCGAGATCCACCCCGCCAAGTCCCTGTCGTTCGCGCAGCCCCGGGAAAAATACAACGCTCTCCAGGTCCCGGAAAAGAACCCGGTCAATCAAACGGGACGTGCCCGGAACCGCAACGGCATTCTGGCCGTGCAGTTCCAGCGAAAAACCCTGCTGAAAGCCGGCAAGCACCCCCTCGACCAGCGGCTGCGCCACTAGCTCCCCGAACGCATCGGCCGCTTTAGCCGGACCGCCGGTCAGTGCATCCAGCCGTTCCAGCAGAACGGGCGGCAGGTCCGGGGACCGGGCATCCCGGGAGTAGAAGGAAAACATGGGAAGCACCCCTGTCCGCGGCACGATCCGCAGCAGCGCTCCCCGGTCTCCCAGGAGCAGTCCGAGACGCTCCCGCATCACTTCCAGCCCATGGGGGCGCGGGCACGCGGACAAGGCGCGTGGCAACTCGCGACTCAGAGCGACGCACTTGGCCACCTTGGCCGGCGTGAGCCGACGGTCGCCCGCAATCCCAGGCAGCGCCTCATCCAGGTGCAGCTTCAGCATCAGCCCCTGGTCCGGGCCGGCCAATCCGAAAAATGGATCACCGGGGCCGGGTTCGTAGAACACCGTACGGTAGGAGGCACTCACGGCGAAACGCCCGGCGGTCACCATGCGTTCCGCCGGAAACGCCGGTTCGATCAGGGGATGAACGGGAAAAAGCGCCGGCCCGGCGTCAGGAACACCGTCTTGCGTACTGTCCGGTTCGCCGTCCGGAGTGTCCCGCAGGACCGTAAGCTCGGAAGCATCCACCCGGACCCAGCGCATGGGCAGCCAGCCCCCCGACTCGGGAAGCAGGTCCGCCGAAAGCCGAGGGGCGGGATCCGTCCCCAGGCGCTCGTTGACATGCTGCTCCCAGTCAATCAGGCTTCGACGGCGCAGCATATCGTCGCGCTCCGCACTGCCGCCCGCCCCGGGTCGGGAAGCCTCCCTCAGCTCAACCATCGCGTATCGACTCCATGTCCCTCGGCCCCGAACCTTCTATCGTACCGGTCCTCATGTTCCACAGCGTGGGACTGCGTCACCTTCGCTGGTCCTGGAATCACCTGTCCGAGCCGCTGGAGCGGTTCACGGCATTTCTCGATTACCTTGCCGGGAACGAATTCCAGACCATCGGATTTGGCGAGCTTCGCGCCCACATGGCCGGCGAGCAACGGGCGCCGGATCATTCGATTGTATTGACCTTCGACGACGGATACCTGGACAACTGGGTCTATGTTGCACCCTTGCTCAAGAAGTACGGCTTTCGTGGCACCGTGTTTGCTTCCACGGATTTCATCGACCCGGGCAGCGGCCTGAGACCCAGCCTCGCCGACGTCTGGTCCGGTAAAACCGGAAGCGGCGACCTGTTGCCTGCCGGATTCATGAACGCGGACGAGCTGCGTGCGGTGGACCGCTCGGGCATTCTCGATGTTCAGTCCCATGCCCGCACCCATACCTGGCACTACACAGGCCCGAAGATTGTCGGCTGGCACGGGACGGAATCCCCTTCCCCCTGGCCGTGGCTGGCATGGAATGCCCGACCGGATCGCAAACCGTTTTACCTGACCGAAGACCAAGGGGGGTTTGTGCCTACTGCAACGCCCGTCCTGGAACATGCCTGCGCGCTTGTGGCGCGCCGCTTCTTCCCCGATCCGGACGCTCTGGAGGCACTTCGACAGGCCATCATGCCGCGCCTGGGTACGGCGGCAACGCCGGCTGGCCGGGAAGAACTGCTGCGTCTGGCCGCCGAGGTCACGGGCCCCGGCGGGCTGCCCGGGCACCGGGAGCCCGATCAGGAGCAGAGAGGCCCGAACGACAGACGAAATCGCGGGCTCCCGGCTGGCGCTCGGAGAGCTGCTGGATAAATCCATCGACACGATTTGCTGGCCTGCCGGCGGGTCCGACGAATTCTGCGAGTCGCGCGGCAGAAAAGGCCGGATACCTGTCCTGGACGCTGCGCTCCAGCCAGCAAAGGGAAAAGCGAAACCGCCCGGGCACCGATCCCCGGGGCATCAAGCGCCTCGGCGGGCAGCGCTGGGTGCATTTCCGCGGCCGCTCTCTCGGCGAGGGGGGCACGGCTTACCAGCGTCTCCAGATCGACGCCCACCGCGGCTCCGCCACGGCGGGGGCCCTGTTGCGGGCCTACAAGCTTCTCAAGTGGGCGCGGCTGGTTCCCGCTGGCCGTTGAGCCCCTAGCGGGCATACCCGAACCGTCGCCAGGCCAGCGGATGCAATCCCCGCAGGGCTCCGGCCGTCAGGGGATGAATTCGTTTCCGCCAGGCCTCCAGGGAACTGGCATCGACTCCCCGGTTCGCCGCGGATCGTTCCGTAGGACGACCCGTACTGATTGGGCGCGAGCATGGACGGAATGAAATCCACGCCGAGAAAATCACACAGACTCCGCAGCTGCGACTCGGGGTCGCGGACAACATCCTCGTAGCGCACGAGCCGGTAGTTCGGGCTCCCCTGCAACTGGCGGTGCAGTCTCGCGGTCCAGCTCACCTGGAGATTGATGTGAGCGAACTGGCGGAACTTCATCCAGCCGCGCTTGTGCGGCGGATCGTTCTCGCTGACGTACTTGTTCGCCTGGCTTGCGTACACGGCCCGCGGGTCCCGGGTCGTGTGGACCAGCTTGCAGTCCGGATACCAATCGAGGAGCTGGGCTGAATAGCTGTAGTGCATGGGAAACTTCGCACCCCTCCCCCCCTTGCTGTTGCGGGCCGCATGGGCGGCCATCAGGCTGTCAAAAACACGCTTCAGGTCGACGGGACCTTCCGCCAGGCTGGCGGCCACGGCCTCCCGCGAGAACTTTTCGTCGGCCCGGCTCCAGACCCAGCCATAGGGTTCGCCGGAGAACAGCAGGTCGACCAGGCCCTGGCGGTCCAGGGTGTCACCCATGTCCCCAAGACGAGCCGCGATCAGGCCCTGCAGATCCGGATGCAGCCAGCGTGGGCAGCGCAGAAAGAGCTCATCGACGAAGTCCAGCTCCGGGCTGGCCGAGAGCATCGTCTTGAGCATCTCCGAACCCGTACGCGATCCCCCGATAATAAAGACCGGCGCCGTCATGGGGCTGCGTCTCTGGCCGCGACCAGGCCGGGCCACAGGAGCTCACACCAGGCGGTGTCCATCTGCCGGGTCGTGAACCGTTCGAGCACACGGCTGCGTGCCGACGCGCCGGCCTGCGCCAGCGTTGCAGCGTCCCGGGACAGTCGGGTCAGTACGCTCTCGAGCGCACTGACGTCCCCGGGTGGCACCAGCCACTGGTGTCCCTGCTCCCCCACCAGTTCACGGGCACCCCCGATATCGGTCATCACCAGGGGCAGACCGCTGGCGGCCGCCTCGAGCGCCGCATTCGAAAACGTCTCCACGGCCGTTGAAGCCAACACGAAATGCGTCCGACGCGTGTATCCAGGGCCGCACATCGGCCTGCTCGCCGGCGAAAATGACCCGGTCAGCCAGCCCCAGTCGCTGGGCCTGCGCCTGTAGATCCGCCCGGCGAACGCCATCGCCGACGAGGATCAGCGCCCGGTCGGACGGAAGCCCGTCGCCGGCGAATGCGTCAATCAGGTGATCATGGCCTTTCTCCGGTCGGAGCTGAGCGACGGACACGAATACGAGCGTGTCGGGCGACAGGCCGAGACGCCGTCTCGCTGCCTCGCGCTCGAGGGGAGCCGGCGGGTGATAGCGCACGGAATCCACACCGTTGTAAACCACCCGGCAGGCTTCCGGACGAATCCTGAATTCGTTCTGCCACTGCGCCTGCTGCCGCTTGCTGCCGAAGACCACGTGATTCATCCGTCTCAGCAATGGGGCATAGAGGGCCATGAAACGCGCTTCGCGGGTTCCGCGCAGATCGGTGGTATTGATAGACGCCAGCAGCTGCGGCAAATGAGTTGTTCGCTGGAAAGCCCACCCGTAGATCATCGGGAAGAAGTTCACGCACACGATACTGCCGGCCTTGCTACTCGTCCCGGCTTTCCTCAGGCGCATCAGCGCGCCGGGCGACAGACTGCTCTCCCGCCGAAGAGCGTGCCGGGGTACGTCCGGATGCAGTTCATCCAGCAGGGCCTCGGAACCGCCCAGCCAGGCCACGTGCACGGGCCATCCGCCTCATGCAGACGCCCCGCCAGGCGGACGAACTTCGTCTCCGAGCCACCTCGCTCCAGCGTTCCCAGGAGAAAGATGGCGGTCTCAGGCGCCACGGGCCGTGTCTTCGAGTTCCGACACCACGACCCGGTGTTTGCCGCCGGCACCCGGCGCAATGGAGTCGACCTCCTCAAAGCGGACTTCCAGGTCCGGCCCGCACTGGTTCCGGATCACGCTCGCTTCATCCAGTCGAAATCGGGAACCACGCCGGGTGTCCGGACGTAGCGAACGAGCACGCCGGCCAGGTCTTTCTGAATCACCTGGAACTGCTCGAAGCCGGGCTTCTCCCGAAGCACTATGGTCCAGAACGTTCCGCCAATGCGGCGCCCATCCCGGGTTCGCACGACATCCAGGCTGCGACCGTCGACGGCGGCAAGCACGGGAAATCCGCCGGCCGTCTCGTCGCTCCAGCTGGCGCTGTCGCCGATCCGGTACCGGATCAGCGGCATGCCGTAGTTGTCCAGGTCAGTGATGAGGAGCCCGCCCGTCTCCCCGGGGGGGCAAGGCCGGCCGCTGTCGTCGACGACCTCCACATAGAGGCGATCGGAGTTGACCACAAGGCCGTTCACGCCCGGACGCTCCTGGGCAATATCACCGACCTCGCGGCAACCATAGCGATTGAAAACGGTCACGCCCAGCGTCTGCTCGATCGTCTGGCGCTGATCGGGATAGAGGGTCTCCGCCGAGCAGATGACGCTCTTGAGCTTCGGAAAACCAATGCCCCGATCGGCGCAGAAACGCCCGAACGCCGACATGACTGACGGATAGCCCACCACAAGACCCGCACCCCGGGCCCGGATAATCTCCGCATAGCGGACCATGTCATCGTCGGTGAGCTGATAAGCGCTGAAAAAGACTTCGCGAGTCACCCAGCCATGCAGACGGCCCCGCCAGGCCTCCGCCCTGGCCTGATCGATGGGCGAGCCCCAGATATGCGCCACGATCTCCCCTTGTTCGACACCGATCCAGCGGCGCAGACGCACCGTGGAGGCCTTTCGATACGCCTTGGAGCGCAGGTCCGTAAAGAACCGCAGGGGCTGCCCGGTGGACCCGCTCGTGCTGTTGGGGTCCAGCCGATTGCCGGCCAGATCATTCGAGACGAGGTCGTCGAGCCGCTCGCGTATCACTGCCTTGGTGGTGACAGGAAGCCGGGCGAAAACGTCCGGATCAGCGGTGGCGCCCGGCTCGATACCGAGACGCTGGAGTTGCTCGGTCCAGTACGGGACGTGGACGGCGGCATGACCCACGAGGTCCGCGCGCTTGCGCGCCTCGAGCTGGCGCAGCGCCGTTGGGTCCAGCCCCTCATTGCGGCTTAGTTCGTCGATCGCCGCCAGCGCCCCGTGGCCAACGACACGGTGATACACGGGATAGATCAAGCGGCGATACAGGGCGGCATAGGCACTCATGCGACGGACTCCCCTGCCAACAGACCCTTCCGTCTGAGGCAGCTCCGATAGTCATCCAGGTGACGCAGGGCAACGGCACTGCTGCTGAATTCCCGCTCCACGCGCAGCCGGGCCGCCAGCCCGGCTGCATTCGCGCGCTCCGGGCTCTGGAGATATCCGGCCAGGGCCGCGGCAAGCGCCCTCGGGTTGCCCGGCTCCACGATCTGGCCTTCGACGCCGTCTTGCAGCGTAGCCGCAACCGCTCCCACGTCAGTCACCACGCAAGGCAAACCCCAGGCCATCGCCTCGAGAAGAGCCAGGGGCTGGCCTTCCTGGATCGAGGAACTCGCGAACACCGACAGACCGCCCAGAATGTCACCGACATCCATGCGAAACCCGGTCAGCTCCACGCGATCGGCCAGCGTTGAACTGTTCCACGGCCGCCTCGACGGCCGGCCGCTCGACCCCATCGCCGACAATGACCAGGCGGAACTCATGGCCTGCATCACGCAGCAGGGCCGCCGCATGGACCAGGTCGGGAAACGCCTTCTGCGAGACGAATCGTCCCACCGAGCCGATGACCGGGACCGACGGTACCCTGCGAGCCGAACGATCCGGCAGAGGCACCCCGTTGGCGACGATGCGAAGTTTGGCCTCCGGCACACCGTCCCTGTCGCGGCGCACCTCGAGAATTTGCGGTGATACGCAGTAGCGGCAGTCGGCCAGCGGCGAAATCACCCGCCGCTCCAGCCAGCGATGTGTGCCCGTCTTCCAGCGGTTCTCACCGTGTTCTGTCGTAAAGGTGGCTCCCACGCCGGCCAGCCGGCCGGCCACGGCCCCGTAGAGGCTGGCCCAGAACATGTGGGTATGGACCACATCGAGCTGCAATGAGCGCATGAGTCCAGCGAGCTTCGGAACGTCCAGCGGCAGGCGCCTTCGGCTGACCGGAACATGGTGCACCGAGACCTCGCGGCTGAGCTGGTCAGCGAGACTCGGCCCGTCGCCGGGAGGGCTGATCAGTACAGCGTGCCGATCGTGTCCCTCCATCGCATTCAGGAGGTTAACGAAATGGCGCTCCGCACCTCCGACCGAGAGTCGTCCGATGACATGGGCTATCCGCAAGATGCTTCCTCAGCCGGCACTCATACGGCCGAACGGCGTAGAGCCCACTGGCTCCGCCAGGTCCGCAGGGGCCGTATCCGTTTCCGCCGCGGGCTCGGAAAAACTCTGCAGGCCGACGACAAGGCCGGTGATCATCCAGACGATGGTCGAGGGCTCCGGAATTTGCACGAACACCATGGCGACAAGGAGCCCGAAGAAACCGAACAGATAACCCTTGAGCACCCGCGCTTCATCCGGCCCGGCTCCCGGAATATGGGCGCGCGTGCGGGAAATCACACGGTAGTAGAGCCAGAGCAGGGTCAGGAGACCGATGATGCCGAGCTCGTACCAGGCATCGAAATACACGCTGTGAGCGGCTTTCCAGATCCCCGAAGACTCATAGCTGTTCCAGCCGTAGCCAACGACGTACGACAAGGGCCATTCGAGCATGACACGGAAGGCCGCTGTCCAGATATCCAGGCGACCGGACGAGACCTTGCTGGCATCTTCCTCGCCTGTTTTGCGAATGACCTCGAAAAACACGTCGTCGCTGGTCAGCATCACGATGACGACAGCAACCACGGTACCGATCAGACCGAGGACAAGTCCGCGCATGATCGCCCGGGAACTCAGGTAATTGCGAAGGTAGAACGTCGCCATCATCGAGCCCGTGATGAGAGCGACGTAGGCGCCGCGAGATCCGGTCGCGACGAGCAGGACGATGCTGGCGAGAATCGTCACCATCCAGAAGACCCGCCAACGCTCGCCGGGACGAGGCATCAGGCCGATCATGACCGGCAGCAGGAATACCAGCAGCGCCCCGTACTGGTTGGCGGCACCGATGGGGCCCTCGACCCGGCCCTTGAAAGTACCGACGATGCCGAGGTTCGGCATATCCAGAAAATCCACAATGGTCAGGATCGACGAGGCGGCCAGGACAGCAACCACGCTGCGCAGCAGCCACATGAAATCGGCACGGGTTCGAGGCCCGAACCGGAAAAGAATGAAGAAGAGGTAAAGATCGACAAGCTGGTTCTTCAGGGTCACCATCGATCGCATCGGCTCGTAGGCAGGATCGAAAGTGGATTTCATCACCCAGGTCACGCCGGCGTAAGCCAGGAGTACGAGGAACGGGGCCTGGATGTCGAAATCCGTCAGCTTGATGTCGCCCGGCTTCATGGCGGCGTCGATGGCGAGAAGCATACAAAGAGCGTAGAGATAGAGATTCTTGACGCTCAGGCCCATGCCGAGCCCCAGCTTGAGGCCCAGCGTGGTATCCACGAACAGCACGAGAAACATGCTGAAGACAAGCCACTTCCTCATGCGGCATCCCCGCGCGGGAAGTCGCCGCCCGGGTCAGCCCACTGACCGGAGCGCGCAACGGGGCCGGTGGGATTTGCCAGGCCGTCGATCAGCCCCTTGAGGGTCGCTGCCGCCCGGTCCCAGGTATAGCGGCTCTCCACGAGCGAGCGCGCCGCGCTGCTCAGCTGCTTCGCCACCTCCGGGCAGTCGAGCATCTTCAGTATTCCGGCGGCCAGATCCTCAGGTGTGCTGGCGACGACACAGTGCTCTCCGTCACGGGCATCGATGCCGTCGAGACCCAGCGGCGTGCTGACCACCGGGATACCGCAGGCAAACGCCTCGAGAACCTTGTTCTTCATGCCCCCGCCCTGAATCATCGGATTTACCATGACACCTTGCCGGCCCAGCAGGCCATAGAGATCGTCGACGAAGCCATGACGACTAACGCCTTCCGACGCAAAAACCTCCGCGAGCTCCTGCTCTCCGCCCCGTCCGATGACCTGCAAACTCACGCCCTGACCCGACAGATGGGGCCGGAAAACCCGCTCATGGAAGTACCGAACCGCCGTCCAGTTGGGAGGGAAGTCAAGGTTACCCCAGAAAACAACGGATCGGCCTCGCGGTCCGTCACGAAATCCTCCCAGGGCCTCCGCCCCTACCCCGTTGGGAACCACGGTAATACGCTCGGCCGGTGCGCCAGCCACGTTCAGCAGATGGGCTCGCTCCTGGCCGGAGATTGTCGTGACTGCCGGATAGCGTTCCACAAGATACCGCTCACGGCCCGCGGCCCGAAATCGCCGCAGCCGCTGCGACAGCCCGTGACCCTTCTGGCGATTCGCCCCGCGCCGCGCGGCCCCGGCGCGGTCCAGGGCGAGCGACGCGGAATCGGACCAGTCCAGATATGGACGGCACGCCCAGGCCAGTTACGAGTTCCGCCGCAAAACGGGAGTAATTCAGAATGACCTCCGGGCGCCGCGCGGCCACGATACGCTCCAGTTCGTTCCCGGACCAGGCGGTAATAGTCCGGGAATGCCCGTCGCGGAAAATCGACGTCGCTGAGTCGAAGGTGACGGAAACGATTGGCGCGGGTCGAGGGGCGCGGCGGCAGGCTTTCATGCGGTCCCGTTCCGGGCACTTGCAGATCACGCTCCGCGGTCCCTTCGGCGGACAGGTCCACGACGAAACATTCGAAATGCCGAGCCAGTTCCACCAACAGGTGGTGAATACGCAGATCGCGGCCGTGGGTGAGATCGACCGGTCGCCGGTCCGCCAGGATCATCACCCGGGTGGACTGCTTGCCGGAGCGCATCATCGCGAGGCCTCGCCGTTCGACACACGGGTTCCGGTAGCAGACGCCATCGCGTCATGAATAATCGACTCAATGGCTGCTACTCGATGGTCCCAGGTATTGCGACTGGCCAGCGCCTGGCGCTCCTCGCGCAGCCGCGTTGAATCCTTGGCAAGCGCGAGGCTCACGGCGGCAGCGTAGTCTGCCGGTTCCGCGGCAATGCTCACGGTATCCGAGAACGGGAGTGCCGCCGGTATCGGCGTCGATACGACCGGCTTGCCCGCGGCCAGGTATTCATAAAGCTTGAGGGGGCTGATGTGGCGGGTCTCCAGGTTCAGCCGGTAGGGAAGCAGACCGACGTCGAACCCCGCAACATAATCGGGAACTGCCGACGCGGGCTTCTGACCCAGAAAGTGCACATTGTCGCGGGCTTCAAGGGACTTGAGATCGGCATCGCATTCTCGCCTATCCACCTGGCCCACGAAAACGAACTGGGTTTCCGGCTGCTGCGCAGCCAGCATGCCGACCAGGTCGAGGTCCAGGCGGACACCGACAAGCCCGCTGTATCCCGCCCGCGGCCGTGAAATGGCGGCAAGATCCGCGGGTTCCTCGGCGCGCCGGCTGGCCGCCGCGAAGGCCGCGAAATCCACCGCATTGGGCACGACAAAGATCTTGCGCCCTGCCCTGCTCTTGGCCTCGTAAAGGGCGTCGGAAACGACGATGGACAGGTTCACGGAATCCAGCACCCGGTTTTCCGCAGCCTGCAGCGCAGCCCGCCGGGCATCATCGTGGCCCGTATAGCCGGCATATTCATCGACGACGTGGTAGATGCTGAGAACCTCGTCCAGCTTGCCCACGACGCTCGCCATCCCGGGCTGGGAAACCCAGAGGATCGGCCGGCGTATTCCCAGGGCCGCAGCGTGCCGGGACACCCACCGGGTCCAGCGGCGAACACTGGCCTGATGGAAACGCCCGGACTGGGCGACCGCCCGGTGCGGCGGAGATGTCAGCACGTTGACACCGCTTTCGGTGCGCCGACATGGAGTCGCGGAAAAACCATCAAGGATCTGGCGGAACCCGATCGCGCCGGTCCGGATCTGACGGGTTCGCACCCAGGGCTCGACGTAGAGTACCGGCATGCTGCGGGCAAAACGGCTCATGAGCTGATGCCGATTGCGCCACATGCCTCCCCAAGGCGACATACCCAGGTAAATCATGCCCGTCCCGTCAGGAAACGAGCCAGGCAATTCGCTCAGTGCGGTGCTGCCGCTCAAGACGTCAGAACTCCCCCTCGCGGGAACCGGCGGCCGGTTCGGAAAACGCCTATCTTAGCCCCTCGTCCGGTCGCCGTCGGCCTGGCGAAGGCCAGATTGTGACCGACTTCACGCCCGTACCGGCGTTCGCGTGGCGGCCACATGCTATGTTCCGGTCCGGCGGGACGAAGGTTCCGCGTTCTGCGCCTTTTATCGAGGGAATCCGCTTGCGCCTGGCAATCTACGCACCCGTCTTCGTTCGTCCCACCGAGACCTTCATTTACGACGCCGCCGTCGGTCTCGCCGATGCGGGTCTGGATCCGACCGTTGTGACCCTGGAACGCAGCTCTGCGGAGGACCGGCCCTGGAACCGGCTGGTGGAAATCGACCCGGCGGGGTCCCTCGGCGCCCATCGTCTGCTGGCAGCGCTGGGGCGGCGGACCGGACTGGTTTCCCCGGCGCGAAGCCGGGAGCGGGACATCCAGCGGGCGCTGAAGACCGCCTTTGCGGATATCGAACCGGACGTCATTCTCGCCAACTATGGCCATGGCGGCGTGCAGGTCGCACCGGTAGCAGACGCCTTGGGCATTCCCCTGATGGTGAGTTTTCATGGCGCTGATGCGTCCCGGCGGGCGCGCAAGCCCGAGTGGCAGGCCCGTTACCGGACCCTATTTCAAAACCACGGCGCTGGCGACCGGGCCCTCTGCCTACGTGGTCGATCGTCTTGTCAGCCTTGGCTGTCCGCCGGATCGGGCTCGCGTACTCCACTACGGGATTCGCACAGACCGCCCGGCGCCGGACACATCGCTGGATCACGACGACGATGGTGTCGTGCGTTTCCTGTTTGTCGGCCGGCTCACGCCGAAAAAGAATCCGGTCGGGTTGCTGGAGGCTTTCGCGGTCTGCCGCAATCTCCTCGGCCCCGGCAATGCCCGCCTGAAGCTGATCGGCGATGGTCCCCTGACGGACGAAGTCGCCGCCGCGGTAGAGCGGCTCGGGATCGGCGGAGACGTCGACCTGGCCGGGCACCAGGCTCACGACGCCGTGCTGGACGCCTACGCCGCCGCAGACATTTACATACAGCACAGCGTGACTGCGCCTGACGGGGACGAAGAGGGGCTGCCGGTATCCATCACGGAAGCCCTGGCCGCCGGCCTTCCGGTCATTGCCACACGCCACAGCGGGATCCCGGAGGTGGTCAGGGAAGACGAGACGGGATACCTGGTGGATGAGCACGACGTGGAAGGCATGGGACGCCGCATGGCCGACCTGGCCGGCAGGAAAAACGACTGGGCGCGCCTGGGCGCCGCCGGCCGAACCCTCCTTGGGCGGGAATTCGCCGTCCCCGTGGTCCAGAAGCGGCTTCGTGAACTGCTGTCCGAGGCTGCCGCGTCCCGGGGGGCCGGCTGAAAGGGTTGCCGGGCTCTCAGGAATCCTGGCTGACTTTCACCCAGCCGCCCGCTTCATCCGACCAGCGCTTGATTGGCCGGGCCGGCGACCCTGCCACAACTGTGCGGGGCGGCACATCCGCGGTGACAACGCTGTTCGCGCCGATCACGGAAAACTCGCCTACGGTCACGCCAGGCAGGATGACCGCATGTTCACCAACCCAGGCGCCCCGCCCGATCCGGACGGGCGCAATACGCTCCAGGGGCTGATACTTGTAGGGCACATCGACCCTCGACATGCCGTGCAGGTTGTCCCCGATGTAGATATGGGACGCGAGCAACGCGTCATCTTCGATCACCACCGATTCGGCCGCACCCACGGTGAGGTAGCCCGTGGCGGAGACCCGGTCGCCGATCTCGATCCGGGAATCGAGACTGACGGGTTCTATTCCCTCATCCAGGTGCATGGTGCGGCCGGGGTACTTGCGAAGCGCATTGAGCATGCAGCCCGGTCCGAGAGTGACATCGTCGCCAAAATGGATTCGCTCGGGATTGACGATGCGTCGCGGCCGCGCGATTCGCAGCCTGCGTCCGCGGGACGCAAACGTCGGCAGAGTGAGCTCCGAAATCTGATCTTCGAGCCGTTCCAGGGCCACACCGATCTTCAGCACCACTTTTCGTATAAGCGCAGACATCAGACACTCTCCCCGGATCGATCAGACGACCCGAATGCTACCTGTCCAGGAGTTTCTCGCCATAATCCCAGCGCCCGAGGTCGCGGCCGCTCAAAGCCTCGACGGCCGCCTGCTGGGGCAGATAGCGTTCCCGAAGAAACTCCACATCCGAATCCTTCAATGACAGGGAACGGAGAAAATCCCGGCGGTCCAGGAACGCACCGAAGCGTCCCCGAACCAGCGCCGGACCCAGCGGGCCGGCAAGATGCCTGACCACGCTCCGCGTCCAGGTCCAGCTGCCATGCACCCGCCGATCGGGCGCGGCGACCCGGAAGTCGGGATCCAGGCCGAGGAAAGAAAAGGTCCGCGACAGTCCACCCGCGGGATCCGCAACCACGTCGTCCTCATAGACCAGGCAAAGGATCGACTCTCGCGGGAAGACGCGCAGCCAGGCGGCCAGATGCGTCGCGTAATCGCCGTATTCAAGGATTCTCAGCTTGGGGTGGCTCGTAGCGGTTTTTCGCAGACCCGCCAGCGGTGACAGCTCGCCCTTGCGCATCCAGTGCCGGTAGGCCGACACCGCGCGACGGACGGGATCCCGAAGCAGCACAATGATCTTCACATCCCCCAGGTCTCGCCGGACCAGTTCGGGAATCAGCGGCAGAGAGTCGTCAAAGGCCAGGTTCCGGCCCTCGTTGTACCAGTAGGGAACGCGGTCAAAAAACATGGCCGTCGAGGCCTCTCCGGTCCGCTTCTCCGGCGGGATGCCGTCGAAGTGCGCGAGATAGTTGTCGAGACCCTGGGCATAGGGCTCCGAGCCGCCGAAAAAGTGGATTTCCTTGGTCTCGGGAAACTGAACGCCGGGATGCTGCCGGAGCATGGCCCACAGCCAGGTCGTCCCGGCCTTCTGGGCGCCGATGATCAGGAAATCGGGTTTCCGTGGCGTTTCCACGTGTCAGCGCGCCACCGGTTCGTTGCCGCCCCTGTCCATGCCGCCGGACCACCGGGCGTCCAGCGCGGCCAGCAGCGCATCGCAGGCTGCGGCCACGGACAGTGCCATGGGAGGCGGCGGACGCCGGCCGACGGATCCGGCATGCACGTCTTCCACCAGCTGATCGTCGTAGCCAATCCCCATGTGCTCGCAGATCCGCTGGACCGCGGTGGAGGGATCCGTAACAAAGGGCTCATATTTCACCAGGAGCACCCGTTCATCCCGATCGAGACCCAGGGAACGGTAAAACTGGTTCCGGAGCCACCAGAGCGCCCCCGCGCCTGACGGGGAGTCGAGGCCCTCACGGGACCATTCGATGATCTGCCCCACGGCGTCGGGCGGGATGCCTTCGGCATACATCGCGTAGCCGGGGCGATCCGCCAGGAGCCGGGCGGCCCCGGCCGCGTCTCCGGCCTGCGCCAGCGCCTCTCCCACGGTCGTGATGATATCGGCCTGGGTCTCATCCCACTTGGCCACGGCGGAATTGGCGGTATCGCCCGGATCCCGGTAGATCCACACGATACGGGCGCCCTTGAACTCGTCGAGGAATCGGCAGGCCCACTGCGCGTCATTGAGGGGCTTGAACAGGGCGACGGGCTTGCGGCTCTTGCGAATGAGCTTGCGAATCGTGGGCGTGTCCCGCAGGCGCCACTCGTCGGTCATCGCCCGCTTATTGCCTTCACGGTACACATCGCAATCGGCGCTCTTGAGAAAAACGTTCTGGCAGATCGTGGTGCCGGAGCGCTGGCAACCGAGCACGAACACCGGACGGGTGGTCTTGCCGAAGAACATCAGGACGAGCCCTCACCGACCGCCGGCCGGACAGGCGCATGCGTTGTGAACCACTCGTAGGTTCGCCTGAGGCCTTCGTCGATTCCGACCCGCGGTCGCCATCCGGTCAGCGCCGCGGCCGTGGCCACATCCGCCAGCCGCACCTGCTCCATCGGCCGGTCGGGCAACACCCCAAGCTCCGGCCGCACGCCAGTCCCGGCGATGGCACAGATCTTCTCGGCCACTTCGCCTGTCTTCACGTGGACCCCCGTTCCCAGGTCCACATGGCGCCCATCCGCCACGTTGCTTGCGCCAAGGGCCAGAAGCCCCTCGGCAACGTCGTCTACGTAGATCCAGTCCACGAGACGGCCCCCCGACATCAATGCCGGGGCCTCGCCCCGGCCGGCGGCCAGGCAGGCATAGGGAACAAGCTTGTTCGTATCGGGCTGCTCCGGCCCGTAGACCATGAAAATGCGCGCGATGGCCACGTCCACCCCGTACAGGGCATGGAACATGCGGCCATAGCCGGAAGCGGCCCACTTCGATGCCGCATACGGCGACGTCGGGACGGGCGCTGCATCGGAACCCGACGGCTCTTCCAGGGATCCGGCGAGGACCACTCGGCAGTTGCCCGTCTTCGCGGCCGCCGTGAGGACCGCCACGGCGCTCAGCAGGTTGCCTTCCAGGGTCGGCAGGACGTGCTCGAGCTCTCGCCGGCCATGAACGACGCTTGCGAGGTGGTACAGGACCTCCGGGGCATACTCCTTGCACAGCGCCTCGAGGGCCGCGCTGTCCCGGCCGTCCCACACCCGCCACGCTATGCCGGGCTCGTCCTTGCGCGCGGTTCTCGATAAGGCCACCGTTCTTGCCCCGTGGGCCGCAAGGTGGCGGACCAGGGCCCGCCCGATGAACCCGGACGCACCGGTGACCAGGACGCTTCGGTCCGCCCACGTTGTCATTGCTCGCTCTGTAGTCATCCACTGGCCCTGACGGAAAATCGCCCGCCAGTATAAGGACACTCGCAAGCCCGGTCCGCTACCGGAATCACGAAACGGCCGGGACCGGCCAAAACCGCGAACCGGCGGCTTGTGCCGTGCTGGCGGCGGCGTTAGCCTCCCCGAATGCCCGCACGCCGGCACGTCCCCGGGTCATACGGAGCCGCCCCTTCAGTCGTGACTGCCCCCTACCTCGGCAAAGACCTGATCTTCGTGATCTCACAGCCCCGCTCGGGCTCTACCCTGCTCCAGAGGATTCTGGCGGGGCATCCCGACGTCCAGACCTCCGCGGAAACGTGGCTCATGCTGCACCCGGTCTATGGACTCAGGCGCCGCGGCATAAGCACTGAATACGGCGCGGCCTGGGCGGCAACCGGCGTCACAGAGTTCCTCGAGTACTACGCCGACGGCGCGGACACCTATGACGCCGGTATTCGGGCATTTGCGCGGGAGATTTACGGCACCGTTCTTGCAAAACACAACAAGACGCGGTTTCTGGACAAGACGCCCCGCTACAGCCTGATCGTGCCGGATCTATACCGCCTGTTTCCCGAGGCGCGTTTTGTGCTCCTGTTCCGAAACCCGCTGGCCGTGCTGGCCTCGGAGCTCTCGACCTACGTCAAGGAGGACTGGCCCAAGCTCGCGAATTTCGCGCCAGACCTGCTCGAAGCCCCGCGCCGACTGATCGAAGCCCGGTCGCTACTTGGCGATCGGGGGACCGTGCTTCGCTACGAGGACCTTGTGGCGTCGCCGGCTGTGGAGATGGCGCGGGTCTGCGCGAGCCTCGGATTGAGCTTCGATCCGGCAATGCTGGACTATGCCGACACGCCCGCACCGAAAGGCGTCATGAACGACCCCGTCGGCGTCCATCGACACCAGGCGCCCAGCGCGGCCAGTCTCGAGAAATGGAAGGCCCTCGGCGAGGACGACCAGGCCCGCCATTTTGCCCTGGCCTATGCCAGGGCCCTGGGGCCGGACACGCTGGCAAAGCTCGGCTACCCGATCGACCAGCTTCTGGCTGCCGTCGAGGGCCAGCCGGTAACCCGCAAACGGCGGAGCATTTTCCCCTGGGAACTGGCCGTGCGCCCCCGCCGAAATTGGGGAGCGGCCGACGAAATCCGCGGCGCCTATTACCTCGCCGCGGCGCGGTCCGGTCCGTTGAGCGGGGGATTCAGCGCGGCCGGCATGCTCATGGGTCGCCTGGGGCGTGCCCTCCGGCGCTCGGCGGGAGCCCGAACATGAATCTGCCGGCGGAGGCCCTGGACAACGCCTTGCTTGTCGTCGCGCATCCCGACGACGAAATTCTCTGGTTCGGCTCCGTAGTCGAGCGAATGGCGCGAATCGTCATTGTTTTCGAGGATCATCCGGAGGAGGCCGAGCTTGGCGCCGCGAGGCGCAGGGCCCTCGCCCACCATCCCCTGGCCAGCCGTATCGAGAGTCTCGGCCTGACGGAAACCGGCACTTTTGATGCGATGGACTGGGCGCGTCCTGCGATCGGCCCTCGAGGCCCCGAACTGGGAGACCAGCCTGGCGCAGCGGCCATGCGGAACATCTGGGAACCGCTCAGCAACAAGCTGGACACGCTGCTGGCGGATGTCGGAATGTTTTCACCCACAACCCCTGGGGAGACTACGGCAACGAGGAACACATCCTGGTGCATCACGCCGTGAATGCGGCGGCCACCCGTCATGGCGTACGCTGCTGGTATTCCAACTACGTGAGCAACCGGTCCCAGAGCCTGATGACACGGTACGTGGCGAACTTCGACACTCCCTCCTACGGCGAGCCCGTCGACATGGCTCGCATGCAGTCCGCAGCCGCCTGTTACCAGGAAGCTGGCTGCTGGACGTGGCTGCCCGGCTACCGCTGGTTCGACCGGGAGTACTTTGTCGAGGGGCCGCTTCAAGCTCGCGAACGCCCCGCTGCCGGCAGCCTGTTTCCGATGAATTTCGTCCGGCTTCGACGGGCTCCGGGCGGCCCGCAGGCTCAAAAAGCCGGGCTCATGGAACGCCTGCGCCGGCGCGCGGGAAAAAGGAGTTAAGCGTTGGGTATTCGACGCAGACTCGGAAAAATCCTGGGCTCGGGCAAGGGCGTGAAGCCCAGCCGGATGCGTTCTCTTGCCGCCACGCCGGGTGGGGCGGGTCGCGCCCTCCTGTCCTATGTGCTGGACCCTTTTGACGCACCCTCGGAAGAGGCGATTTCAAGAGACCACACCCACCACTGGGAGTCTTTCCAGATTGCGCGCACGCTGCTGGAAGCCGGCTTCGACGTCGACGTCGTGCACTATACGGATCGCCAGTTCGTGCCTGCCAGGGACTACGACATCCTGGTGTCGGCCCGCACCCAGCTGGAGCGGCTGGCCGGCCACCTGCCGGCCCACTGCGTGAAAATCGCACACCTGGATTCCGCCCACTGGCTCACCAACAACGCCCGTGCCTACGATCGGCTCCTGGCCCTCCGGGACCGCCAGGGAGTTACCTTGCGGGACAACAAGCTGGTCGAACAGAACTGGGCCATCGAGCATGCGGACATCGGCTGCGTGCTCGGCAACGACTGGACCGCCGGCACGTATGCGTACGCCGGCAAGCCGGTCCATCGCATACCGATCTCCGCCCCCGAGGTATACGACTGGGGGGCCGACAAGGACGTGGAGGCCTGCCGCCGGAACTTCATCTGGTTCGGCAGTTCCGGCTTTGTCCACAAGGGGCTGGACCTGGTCCTGGAGGCCTTCGCGGAACTCCCGGACTACCGGCTTTTCGTTTGCGGCCCCTTCGACGCCGAACCGCGTTTCACCGCCGGCCTGCGGCACCTGTTGTTCGAGCAGAAGAATGTCGTTGCCGAAGGCTGGGTGGATGTTGCAGGTGACCGCTTCCGGGAGATCGCCGAGCAGTGCATCGGCCTCGTGTACCCCAGCTGCGCCGAGGGCGGCGGGGCAAGCGCAATAACGTGCATGCACGCCGGCATCATTCCGATCGTGACGCTGGAAACCAGCGTCGACACACCGGACTTCGGCGTGGGCCTGCGGACGGCGTCGGTTGAAGAAATCCGCGACACGGTCCGGGAGCTGTCAGCCCTTCCGGCCGAGGAACTCAAGACGCGCTCCCGGGCCGCCTGGGACTATGCGCGCCAGCACCACACCCGGGAAGGCTTTGCGCGGGCCTACCGTCGCTTTGTGCAGGACGTGGTAATGCCGGCCGTCGAGGCCCGGCGCGCCTGAGTCAGCTCTCCGTCTGGTCAGGGCAGGCCTGAGTTCCCAGCAATCCCTTCTCTTCCAGTCGCTCCGCTGCCTCGCGAATCCGCGCATAGGGCAGACCCGAGCGCACGGCAATATCCAGGAGCGTATGCCGGGCATCGGCAAGATTGAGCACCCACAACATGGCCATCTGGCGCTCGGCGCGGTGTGCGTCTCCCCCCATCGCCTGGTACAGGCCGCGGCGGCCGAGCTGGGGCTCGCAGTAGGGATTGCGGCTGATCGGGCGGCGATTTGTCTCGAGAATATCGAGCGTCTCGCAGATCATTCGGCAGGATGCCTCGAGGTGTTCAGGGGCGATGAAATCCATGTTGTCCGCAGACGTATGGTACTCGGGAAAGCTGCCGTACATGCTCCGCTCGAACAGGCCGACGGCCAGGTCAAAGCCCGGCGAACAGTACTGGCGCTCGTCATAGCCGTAGGGAGAAAAATCCTCGACCCGCGCGGCATCTGAGAAATGCCCAACGACATGTGCCATGGCCCGGTCGATATCGGCGTCACCCCGGCGGCTGCGCTTGTACATAGGCCCGCCCGAATCGCCAACGCAGGAGATAACGAGGCCGTGGCGAATGCGCTGGGCGCGCTCCCGGTTTCGTGCCAGCCAGGTAATGGAACCGATAGTCCCCGGCCCGAACAGGAGCCGGTAGGTATAGTGTCTCGGCACGTCCGCCAGGGCTTTTCCTATCGCGGCAAGCACAGCGATTCCCGACAGGTTGTCGTTAGCCAGCGACGGGTGGCAGGTATGCGCAGAGAGCAGGATCTCGTCGGTGGTCTTGCCGGGAAGCACGCATTCGCCGTAGGACAGGGAACCGGGGGCAAGATCGGAGTCGATATAGACTTCGTACTGTCCCTCGGGCAGCTCACGAAGCTGGCGGTCCGTGAGACAGAATCCCCAGGCACGGTCGTAATAGGTGGTGCGGTAGGGAATCCAGTCGGGGCGGTCGGGCAGAGTGTGCAGCCTGGGGAGAAGGTCCTCGAGGCTCATGGTCGCGGACACAGGCTCACTGTAGTTGACCACGTGCAGGCTGTGGTCCGCGAAGTCAACGACCTTGCTACCGTCCGGGCCCTTGATCCAGGCCTCACGGATATTCCACTCCGGCGGTACGGTCCAGTCGAAGACCGGCGTTCCACTGGGGACTTCCTCGATCGTCAGGGGCACCTCGCGCGCGATTCGCGCAAGCGTCGCACGTGCGCCGTCTCCGGTGATGCTTCGGCACAGTGGATAGAGCTCCGCCGCCATGTCGTACATGGTTTGCCCGGAACAAGCCGCCAGGAGGGCCTCCAGTCGCGAAGCTCGCGGGCTTGTCACTCCAGGACTTCCACCTCGGGAATCGGCAGGACAAAGCGTCCGCCCCAATCCCGGATTCCCGCCATTTTCTCGCAGATCTCGGCACGGAGATTCCAGGGCAGGATCAGCACGTAGTCGGGCTGGGTCTCCATGATCTTCTCGGGTGGATAGACGGGTATTCGCGTGCCGGGCAGGAGGGTGTCCTGCTTACTGGGAGCCCGGTCGACCGTGTAGTCGATGAAGTCCGTGCGCACGCCGCAATAGTTCAACAACGTGTTGCCCTTGGCGGGCGCCCCGTAGCCAACCACCTGCTTACCGGCGGACTTGGCCTCGATCAGGAACTTCAGTAACGCACGCTTGGTCCGCGCCACGCGCTCCTGGAATCCCCGGTAGAAGTCCAGGTCTCCGAAGCCTTGTGCCTCTTCCCGCTCCCGTAGTTCCGTGACTGCGGAGGTGACGGGCAGGGCCTCATTGTCCGCATGACGAGCATAGATTCGCAGCGACCCGCCGTGGGTCGGCACCTCGTCGACGTCGAACAGCGTCAGACCATGGCCGGCAAAGACCCGCTCGACGGCAAGAAACGAAAAATAGCTGAAATGCTCATGGTAGATCGTGTCGAACTGATTGTTCGCCATGAGCTTCATCAGGTGAGGAAACTCCATGGTGATCACGCCGCCGGGGGCCAGCAGCGTCTGCATGCCGGCGACGAAATCGTTGAGGTCAGGGACATGGGCCAGGACGTTGTTGCCGACGATCAGGTCCGCATCGCGATGCTCGGCAAGAATTCGCTGGGCCAGCGGGACGCCGAAGAAGTCCTTTATCACCGGCACACCAATGGCCTCTCCGGCTTCCGCAACACCGGCGCAGGGTTCGACGCCGAGCACCGGAACGCCGTCGGCAACGAAATGCTGCAGCAGATACCCATCGTTGCTCGCGAGCTCCACGACAAAGTTGTCGGGGCCCAGGCCGAAGCGCCCGGTCACCTTCTCGACGTACCGGCGCGCATGCTCCACCCAGCTGTCGGACGTGGAGGAGAAATACGCGTAGTCGTCACGGAAAATGGCATCCGCTGCCTGGACGGCGGGCAGCTGGACCAGCAGACATTCATGGCAAATGTAGACACACAGCGGATAGAACGGCTCCATGCTGTTGCGCCGTTCAATCGGCACATAGTCGTTGGAGATGGGCGACATGCCCAGGTCCACGAAGACGTGCTCAAGCTCGGTGCCGCAAAACCGGCAGGGCTCGGACATGCGTAGTTCTCCCTATCCGCGGGCCATGCCCGCTTCGCTTGTCAATTCAGCAATGATTGTTCAGCTTCCGGTGCTTTCCAGCTTGGTCGGCAGCGCGGCATCTCCGTCGGCGCTCCACTCGGTACTCCAGTCAAGCATGGGGCGAACCGCGCCACGAAGCTCGCCGATGAAGTCTCCGCGCGCCGAATCCCCATCGAGACTGTCGAGCACCTGGAACGCCACCACGTCTTTTTCGTGGTATTCGATCCGGCGCCGCGGCTCCCACTCCCACAGCGCGGTATTGATGCTCATCGTGCCCTCGGAAAGAAAGTTCCCCGGGATCTCCGCCCGGCAGACATAGGTCCCGGCGGGCCTCTCACGGCCGCGCCACTGGGAATCCAGGTCCATGGCCGAGAACAGAAGCAGCCCCTCGTCGTTCCAGAGCGAGAAGGCCGGCATGAGAACATGTCCGGGCTTGAGACATTCGAACTCGATGCGCACCTGTACCGGCTCGCGGATATCCATCGAGTCGGAGGGCTTGCCCCTCGGATCGCAGACCGAGACGCTCTTCAACCGCGCTATCTCGCCGCCTGGAGCCTTGTCGGATTCCCATGACCGGTTCGACGTACGGCCGCGGCCGTGGCGAAGGTAATGCGAGACCACCTCGCGGGCCGTTCCGTCCATCACGACCTGGCCGTGATCCATCATGAGCACCCGGTCGCACATCCGCGTCACGGCGCTCATGTTATGAGATACGAACAGGATGGTTCTGCCCGACGCGCCGATGGCTTCCATCTTGCCGATGCATTTGCGCTGGAACTCCGCGTCGCCGACGGACAGCACCTCGTCAACGATCAGGATCTCGGGCTCGAGGTGGGCGGCGACGGCGAACGCCAGCCGCACCTTCATGCCGCTGGAATAGCGCTTCACCGGCGTATCAAGAAACCGCCCGACACCCGAGAATTCGACGATGTCGTCGAACACGGCATCGACCTCGCGCTTGCGCATGCCGAGGATCGTGCCGTTGAGATAAACGTTCTCGCGACCGGTGAGTTCCTGGTGGAAGCCGGTGCCCACTTCCAGGAGACTGCTGACGCGGCCGCGGATGCGCACGCTGCCGAAGGTGGGCGAGGTGATCCTCGACAGAATCTTCAGGAGCGTCGATTTGCCGGCTCCGTTATGGCCGATGATGCCGACGACCTGGCCGGTCGGCACCTCGAATGACAGGTTGCGGATCGCCCAGAGCAGGTCGGGCCGCTCGCCGGCGGCGCCCTCGGCCTCTTGCAGCTTGACGTCTCGAAAATCGTAAAGAGAGCGGTATTTCCGATAGTTCCGCAGCGGATTGCGCAGAAAACCCATCAGGGCAGAAGCCAGGTTCTCATGGGCCTCGTCCTGGACGCCGATGCGATACAGCTTGCTGACCCCGTCAACGTTGACGGCAATGTTCTGTTCGTTGTCCGACATGTCTGATCGATCCCCGTCCATGCGCTAGATAACGTCCACGAAGACGCGTTCCATTTTTCTGAAGTACATCAGGCCAGTGACCAGGAGAATCACGGCCGTCAATATCCCGGGCCAGATCCACTGCCACTCCAGGGGCGTGCCCAGCAGGCATCCGCGGAATCCCTCGATAACCGCCACGATGGGGTTCAGGGAGTAAATGAACCGGTAGCCGTCCGGGATTTGCGAGGCCGAGTACACGATGGGCGCTGACCACATCAGCATTCGAATCGCGAAGTTCATGGCGAACTTGACGTCACGGTAACGGATAGCCAGCGCTGACAGCCAGAGCGAAATGGAGAGCGGCACCATCACCATGAGCAGGACGAACAGCGGCAGATAGATCGCATTCCACGTGAGCGGAACGCGGTACCAGATCATCACGACGGCAATGAGCGAGAGCGATATGAAGAAATCGACCAGTTTCGCCAGCACCGGCGTCATGGGGAAAATCACCCGCGGGAAGTAGATTTTCCCGAGAATCGCCTGCCCGGATACGAGGCTTGCACTCGCGGTGCTCATCGCGTTGGACATATAGGTCCAGGGGACGATGGCCACCGTCGAGAACAGCAGATACGGAATGCCATCGGTGGGGATCTTCGCGACCCGCCCGAAGATCAGCGAGAAAATGAGGATCTGGATAGCGGGATTGAGAATCGCCCAGGCAAAACCCAGCACGGTCTGGGCGTAAAGGACCTTGATGTCCCGCCAGACCAGGAAATAGAACAGGTCCCGGTACTGGCGAAGCTCCTTGAAATCGACCGCCTGCATCCCCCGGGGCGGCTCGATGACCGTGACGTCCTGATTCATGCTCATCGTTTTTGACTCTTTGCCTCGGTGCCCGGACCGGGCAGATTTTCAAGTTCCATCAAGCTCGGAAGCCGGCGGTCCTTCTCCGAGACCATCGTGACCTCGAGCGGCCACCGGACACCGATTCGGGGATCATCGTATCGTACTCCCCGGCCGGCATCGGGGTCATAGTATTCGGATATCAGGTACAGGACCTCGGTGTCATCCGCCAGTGACTGGAAGCCATGGGCACAGCCCTTGGGAATGAACAGGCCTTGTCGGTTGTCGGCGGACAATTCGATGCCGAACCACCGTCCGTGAGTCGCGGAATCCGTCCGAAGGTCCACAGCCACGTCGAATATGGCGCCGCGAGTGCAGCGAACCACCTTTCCCTCTGCCCGGGGCCCGGCCTGGAAGTGCAGCCCGCGCACCGTTCCGGCCCGACGATTGAACGAGATGCTGACCTGGGCGATTTCCGAATCCAGGCCGGCGTCGGCGAATTCGCGGCCGCACCAGGCCCGGGCAAAGAACCCGCGCTCGTCTTCCACGCGGTCCATTCCCACGATCCGGACTCCCGGAATTGACGTGTCGTCCAGTCGCACGTGACGCGCCGGCTACCAGAGTTTCCAGGGAGCCGATCCGTCGGCCCACTGCGATTCGAGCACGTTCCGGTCCCGCAGGGTGTCCATGGCGTACCAGAAACCATCGTGCTTGTAGGCCGCAAGCTGGTCCGCCTCGGCGAGCGCCGACAGCGGCTCCGCCTCCCAGAAGATCCCCTCGTGCTCGACGTAGTCCAGAACCCCCGGCTCCAGCACGAAGAAACCGCCGTTAACCCACGCCCCGTCGCCCTTGGGTTTCTCGCGAAAATGCTCGACCCGGGTCGCGTCGTGGCTCAGCTTGAAGGCGCCAAAGCGCCCGGGAGGCTGCACGGCGGTCAGGGTCGCGAGAAGACCCTGCTTGCGGTGGAAGGCCAGCAGGTCCTGGATGTTCACATTCGAGACGCCATCCCCGTAGGTCATGAAGAACGGCTCGTCGCCGATGTGGTCGCGAATTCTCAGCAGGCGCCCGCCGGTGCCGCTGTTCTGGCCGGTGTCTACCAGGGTGACTCGCCAGGGTTCCGCCTCGGACTGGAGAACCTCCATTCGATTGTTGGCGAGATCCAGGGTCAAGTCCGATACGTGCAGATAGTAATTCGCGAAGTATTCCTTGATGAAATAGCCCTTGTAGCCGCAGCACACGACGAAATCGGTGATTCCCTGGGCGGCGTAAATCTTCATGATGTGCCACAGTATCGGCCGGCCGCCGATTTCCACCATGGGCTTGGGCTTGATAACGGTTTCTTCGGACAGGCGCGTTCCGAGACCGCCCGCGAGAATGACTGCTTTCATTTATTGTCCTGCCTGGACCGGGTTATTGTCCTGTGGGCGACAACTCCGGGCGCGAATGCACACCGCCGTCCCCCTCTACGGCCTGGAATCCTATCGCCATACGGACGCGGTGCGCCGTGATGAGACTCTCAGTTGGGTCGCTATTGTCTCCCAATGCTGGTTTCAATTCGTCGATTTCTGCACCATCGGGTCGTGAACGCGAAAAACGCCCCGAAACAGGGAGCCCCTAAACAGGGATCCCCGGAACTGGTCGCCGTGATGCCGGCAGCCGGCCGGGCCCGGCGGCTCGGCCCCCTGCCCTGCAGCAAGGAAATCCTGCCTCTGCCGGACCGGTCGGCGCCCGGCCATCGCCTGACGACGGGAATCGAACAGGCATTGGCCACCGCGCGCGCCGCGGGCGCCTCCGAGGCTGTGGTGGTGCTCGCGCCGGACAAGCGAGATATCAGCGACTACCTGGGCGACGGCAGCCGCCACGGAATCCCCCTGACCTTTCTCGAAGTGGAAAATTCACGAAGCTGCCCGGAGACGGTTTCACGGGCCGCCGAATGGGCCGATGGGCGGGACATGCTGCTGCTGTTCCCGGACATACTCTGGGAACCCACGGCTCTGCTGGGGAAACTGGAGATGCTCCGGCTTGGCGGCGCGGACGTGGCGCTGGCCCTCGTTCCCTCCGTGCGCGGCGACAAGGTGGACATCGTCGACGTCGATGCGGCGGGCAGAATCACCGGCCTGGCGATGAAGCCGGGTGCCGGCTGCAGCGGATTTACCTGGACCTGCGCCCGGTGGTCGGCCCGCTTCACCCGCTTTCTTTGTCAGAACCTGTCGCATTTTGCCGACAGGGTTGAAGGCGAAGCGCATATCGGGCACGTTGTCGCCTGCGCAATCGAGGCCGGACTGGACGTTAGAGGCGTTTCTGCCCCAGATGGAAACTCTCTGGACATCGGTACGCTGGACGATTTTTTTCTGGCTTGGTCAAGCCCGCCATCCCTCGAACCGGAGTCTTTTGGGCTTTCGTGACAGGGTTCACGGAAATTCCGGGGCAGGGACGGCAGGCTGGCGCTGTGGGGGGATCCTGTGACGGCAATACGCTATCCGCGGGCCGCAAATTATCCTTCCCGGCAGACAACCGAATCAACACTCAGTGTTAAGTTAAGTCGCTGATTTAGCTGTACTTTTTCTTGGACCGAGGTTACATTCGGCGAAGCGATCCGAAGATCGGAACGGCATGGCGCGAGGCGCCGGCCACCGGGTTTCGGGGGGGTTGGTTTTTATTCGGAACACTTCAATCGGACGGGAAAGGACTATGGCCGCAACGACCAAGACACGCCAGAGACTGGTCGCGAGCATACTGGCAGCTGCCAGCGTTGTGCTCGCCAGCGGGGCTGCCCAGGGAGCATCCCCGGGCCTCCCCTTCACGGAGGATTTCTCCAGCACCCAGCTGCGGGATCAAGACAACACCACCGCGAACTGGAACACCCAGGCCGCGCGGCTGGAGATGGGATCCACGTTTACGCTCGACAATCTGAACTCCTCGCCGAGTTTCCTGGGCACCGACATCGACGGTGCCAGCCTGGCGACGAGGTCCCTGGTTTCAGCGGACTTCGACGGCGACGGCGACATCGACATCGCTGCCGGAAACCAGGACCAGCCCAACCTGGTCTATTTCTATGACGGCGGCTTCGCAGACGCCGGCCAGCAGATCTCGAACGAAAACAACACCACTCGCGGCATCGCGGCCGGTGACGTGGACAATGACGGCGACATCGACATCGTCGAAGCCAGCTTCCGCGAGCCCCCGCGCCTGTACCGGAACAACGGCAGCGGCGGTTTCGCCGCGGCACTGAATATCGACACGTCAAACCAGCGCGGCTGGGCCGCGGCACTGGCAGACGTGGACAACGATGGCGATCTCGACATCGTTCTGGCCAATGGTGGCAGCCGTAATCGGCTGTACCGGAACCAGCTGATCCCCTCGGGAAGCCTGACCTTTGTCGGCGGCAACCTCGGGTCGGCGCAAAACGATTCCCGGTCGGTCGCCGTGGGCGATCTGAACGGCGACGGCTTCACGGACATCGTCTTCGGCGAGTTCGGTCTTGCCAATACCGTGCATCTGAGCGACGGCGAAGGCGGCCTGTCCGGAGGGACCGCCATCGGCGGCGAGGCCAACGAGACCTTCGCGGTCACCCTGGCCGATGTAACCGGCAACGGCAACCTCGACCTGGTCGAAGGCAGTCAGCAGCAGGTCACCCGGATTTATCCCGGTAATGGAAATGGAGGCTTCACCGCGGCCAGTACGGTTGGCGACTCCTCTAACGCCAACACAACCGTCGCGCTGGCAGTGGCGGATCTGGACCGGGACAACGACCTGGACATCATCGAGGGCAACAACCTCACCAGCAAGCGCCTGTTCCTCAACAACGGCAACGGTAGTTTCTCCAATGCCGTGAGCGGTGCGTTTCCCGCAGAAACCGACCGTACCTATGGCTTGGTCACCGCGGATTTCGACCGGGACGGCATTATTGATGTCGCCGCCGGCCACCAGGATACGGGCAACACCCTTTACGATTTCGACGGCGACGAAACCAGCGATCAGGTCCAGCAGCTGTTCAGCGTGGCCCAGTCGCTGCGCGTCGATACCGGCGCACCTCCGGAGATCGTCAGCATTCGTCTCTCCGCTACCGACACGGTGCCGGATGGCGCGTCCATCCGCTACCTGCTCAGCAACGACAATGGCAGCACGTTCGTGCCGGCCGCCGCGGGTGTTCCCGTCGAGTTCCCGGATCCGACGGGCGGCGTCCTGAAGTGGAAGGTGGAAATGGAATCGCCCTCCACGTCCGGCCCGCAGCCGGTCGTCAACCAGATCCAGCTGAGGGTGAACAACTCGCCAGTTAAGGAAATCGACCCGTTCCCGAACCGTTTCTTCGACGAGGATGTGGAGAAGTTCGTGGAGTCCTCATCGCTGGTCAGCGATCCGGACGGCGATGCCCTGATCTATTCGATCACCGGCCTGCCTGAAGGCTCGGGCCTGTCCATCGATTCCGAGACGGGGCAGTTCGGCGGCACGCCGACCGACGCCGATTCCCTGGCCTCGCCCTTCTTCCCGGTGCTGACCGTCTCCGACGGCGGACTGTCGGTGAGTGGGAGTTTCCGCGTTCGCGTCTCCTCGGAGGCCGATGCGCCGGTCATCACCGGCCAGGATCCCCAGGTGATCCTGTCGACGGTGGAGCGCCTGCCCATCGAGATTCCGGTCAATTCAGTGCTGGTCACCGACCCGGACAGTGCCTTCCCGGCGGACTTCACGCTGCGTGTGCTGGACGATCCGGCCGGCGGGTCCAACTACACCTACGAGGGCAGCGTCGTCACACCCCAGGTGTCCGTGCCGATCGGTGAGACCGAGACGACGATTCCGGTGCGCGTGATCGTTAACGACGGATCGCTGGACAGCAACTTCTTCGACATTTCGCTGACGGTGACCCAGACCAACGATCGTCCGGTCATCACCGGCCAGAACTCCATCGAGTTCCCGGAAGACACCCAGCGGGCCATCGCCGTCACCGACCTGCTCGTGACGGATTCGGACAACAACTATCCGGACGACTTCACGCTGAGCGTCAAACCAGGAACCAACTACAGCACCAATGGCACCCTGGTGATCCCGACCACCAACTTCGAGGGTGTCCTCAGTGTGCCGGTTACGGTGAACGACGGCAGCGGCGCGGAGAACGCCAACAGCGATCGCTTCCCGCTGGTCGTGGTCGTGGTCGGAACACCGGATGCGCCAGTGTTCACGAGTGTGCCCTCGACCTTCGTGTCGCCGGGGACGCAGTACGTCTACAACATCATCGCCAGCGATGAGGATGTGGGTGACTCTCTCGCAATCACCGGCCAGGGCGTGCCCTCCTGGGCACAGTTCGTGGACAACGGCGACGGCACTGCCCTGTTGATTGGCACGCCGGCGGCGGGGGACGTGGGGGTTTCTCCGGTTACGCTCACCGTCACCGACAGCAGCAACCTGCAGGCTACGCAGTCGTTCTCCATCACCGTGTCGTCGTCCAACGACATCGATGCGGACGGTATCCCGAACGACGACGACAACTGCCCGACGGATGCCAATCCGAGACAGGAAGACATCGACGGTGACGGCATCGGTGACGTCTGCGACGACAACACTGGTCCTCGCGAGGACCTGGTGCTTCGCCGGTCCTCGGACAGCCGCTGGGTGTCGTACACGCTGGTGGGCTCCCAGGTGACTGGCGCCGGCCAGCTGGACGGCCTGACCCGCAGCTTCGACTACATCACGCAATCCCGAGGCGATTTCGACGGTGACGGCTTCTCCGACCTGCTGGTGCGCGACGTGACCGGCAACAAGGGCGGCCGTTGGGCGCTGTGGACCCTGGTTGACCAGACGGTAACCTCCGCCGGCGGACCGAAGCTGACCCCGAACCTCGACTACGGAGTGATCTCCAGTGATGACTTCGACGGGGACAGCAAGGCCGACGTGCTGCTGCGTGACTCGACGACGGGCCGCTGGTCGATCTTCCTGATGGACGGTCAGACCATCAAGGACTCCGGCGAGATCAGCGGGCTGCCGCGCGGGCTGCAGTGGCAGCCGGTGGCCACCGCCGACTTCAACGGCGACGGCCGGTCCGACGTGCTGGTGCGGGACGACAAGAGTCAGTGGCTGATGTACCTGATGGACGGCAAGACCATCCTGGACTTCGGCACGCCGAGGTTCGTGGAGGACAACATCTTCCGTATTCAGGGTGTGGCTGACTTCAACGGCGACCAGCGGGCTGACCTGCTGTTGCGCCGGCCGAACGGCAACTGGTTCATGTACCTGAACGACGGCCTGGACCTGGCCGGTCTCGGCAAGCCGCAGATCACCAAGAACACGGCCTGGGAGACCGCAGCGGTCGACGACTTCAACGGTGACGGCAGAGCCGACGTGGTGCTCCGGAACCGGGACGACGGTCGCTGGTCCATGACCATGCTGAGCGGCACTGCCATTGTGGACGCCGGTCTGGTGGACATGACCCGCAACCTGGAGATCGAGGTGCTGGAAACGGCTGATTACAACAATGACGGCCGCGCCGACATCCTGATGCGTAACACCTCCGACGTCTACGAGACGATCCGGTGGGTGATGTATCAGCTTGACGGCACGACGGTCCTCGAGGCCCGTCAGCCGGATGTCACCAAGAACCAGGACTGGAAGCCCGTCGTGGACTAGGGCTGTCAAGACCTTCGAGGCGGGGGCAAGCCCCCGCCTCGACCTGATCAAGCCCCGGCTCCGGCCGGGGCTTTTTTTTGCCCGGCGTGGAGAGACCCGGAGGCCGGGCTGGCGGCCGATATCCCAGCAGACCCGCCCCCTGGAGAAGCCTGGCAGAAGGACCCGTGTGCCCCGTTACGCCAAGAGTTTGCCTTTCAGGGACCGGGCTTTGCCATAATCAGGTCATGAGATATGGCCAGAGCAGCTAGAGACCTGTGAGCGCACTATTTGTCGCCATTGCCGAAACCACCGAGGACCTGCGGGCCCTCGGGCGCTCGATTGAGCGCCCCGTGCCCCGCTCCCAGGTCCTCGACGCGTTCAGCCGGGCCAGCCATGACGAACTCCAGCGCACGTCCGATCGGGCAGGCGGCTTCTTCGTCTGGGGTGTCCGTCCCCGGTCCGACAGTGTCCTGGCGTGGATGCAAATGCAGCAGGGCGATCATGTCCTGATCAGCAGCGTCAAACAGTATTGCCAGATAGCGACCGTGCTGGCCCGCTATCAAAACGAGCGCGCCGCGAATGTCATCTGGCCCTCCGAGGGCCATAGCGAACCACGGGAATTCCTGTTTTTTCTCGCCGAACCCATCTCCATCGCCATACCCCGCAAGGAACTGGCGGAATTCATCCCGGAGGTCACCGGTGAACTCGTCAAGGTGGATGACCGCCAGACCCGTCACATTGCCGATCACTTCGGGTCGGTCGAGCAGTTCCTGCGGAAGCGAATCCTCAAGCGCCCCGGAAAGGCTCCGGCACTGGATGTCAGCCGGCTCATGAGGGTGGCGGAGGACATTGCTTCAGAGTCCGGCGCGTTTCGCGCTCACAGCGTTACCGAGGGACGCCGACTCGAGCTGGAAGCCATTATTCGCCGACGCGGTCATACACCCCTTCGGCAGCGCCTGATCAAAGCCTACAGGGGCCGCTGCTCCGTCACTGGCTGTGCCGTGGAAACGGTCCTGGAGGCAGCCCACATCAGTCCGTACCTCGGCGATCGTACCCACGACCTTTCCAACGCCATCCTGCTGCGCGCTGACGTACACACGCTCTTTGACCTGGGCAAGCTGGGTGTGGACGGCTCCAATTTCTCGGTGGTGCTGACCGAAGAACTGGTACACACGAATTATCGCGTCCTCGCCGGACGCAAGATCCGGCTTCCGGAACGCATCGAGGACCGGCCCAGCCGGGACGCTCTGGAGGCCCACCGGTCCACCTGGGGTCTCTGAGCCGGCGGCGGCGCCCTTTTCGGTCAGCCGACCTGTAACCGGGACGCCGGAAGATCCGGAGGCCAGCTCCTTGACGCCGGCCCAGCGCCTGCGTCCTGACTGCGCTTGCAGCAGGCGGCGTTCCGGTCCCGCCGGCAGCCCGGGCTAACTCCGACGTCAATCCCTGAAGGACTTCTCGGGCTCGTGAGGCAGGGCAGCGGACAGGCTCCCCCGGAGAATGTCCTGTACGTAATTACCGAATTGCGAATCGTTCGCATTTGCATTAGCCTTCTCACATCAGCCCTTCAACGGAACCTCCTCGAATGTCCCTGACCCGAACCCTCGTGATGCTCCTGGCCGGCGTTGCGGCCGCCCTCCCCGCCGCCGGCCAGGAGGCATCCATCTCTGACGACGCACCCGAAAAGGCGCCCGCCGCCGCACTGGACAGCATCACCATCGTCGGCAGCACCGAGGCTGCCCGCGACACGGCCGGTTCCGCGCAGTACATCGGCCCCGAAGAACTCGACCGGTTCGAGTACGGCGACATCCAGCGAGTCCTCCGCAGCGTGCCGGGCGTCTACATCCAGGACGAGGAAGGCTACGGCCTGAGGCCCAACATCGGCATCCGGGGATCGGGGCTGGACCGCTCCAGCCGGATTGCCCTTCTGGAAGACGGTGTCCTGATCGCCCCGGCACCCTACGCCGCCCCGTCCGCGTACTACTTCCCCACGCAGCGCCGGATGTCGGCGGTCGAGGTTCTGAAGGGGCCGTCATCCATCCCCGTAGGTCTCCGCACCACCGGCGGAGCAGTCAACATGCTGTCCACGCCAATCCCCTCGGGTTCCACCGGCCGGCTCGACGTGGCGGGCGGCCCGGACAGCAGCCGCGACGTCTATGGCCATTATGGATGGTCCGGCGACCGGGTCGGCTTCATGGCCGAGTTCGTCGACCAGGACACGGAAGGCTTCAAGGACCTGGACCGCAACGACAACCAGAATGACACCGGCTACGACCTCAATGATTACTTCGGCAAATTCCGCGTCAACAACGACCCGTCATCCCGCTGGTTCACCGGGGTCGAGGCGAAGTTCGGCTATACCCGTCAAAAATCCAATGCCTCCTACCTGGGTCTGACCGACGACGACTTCGACAAGGACGCCTTCCGGCGCTATGCCGGTTCGCAGTTCGACCAGCTCACCGCCCGACACTGGCATCGCCAGGCCACCTGGTTCCTGGAGCCCAACGACGCCGCCTGGGGGCTGTCCGTGACCGCCTATGACATGGACTTCAGCCGGAACTGGTACAAGCTCCAGTCCGTGGGTGGAACCGGCATTTCCAGCATTCTCGACGATCCCGACACGTATGCCAGCGAGCTCAACTGGATACGTGGCGAGGACAGCCCGGACGATGCGCTGGTCCTGCGGAACAACAATCGGGATTACTACTCCCGGGGAGTACAGAGCGAGTTGACCTACGCAATGGATTTCGGTGCGGTTAGCAGCAGCTGGACCACCGGCGTGCGCTTCCACGAAGACGAGGAAGACCGCTTCCAGAGCGAAGATGGCTACCGCATGGCCGACGGCACCATGACGCTGACGTCCGACGGGGCTCCCGGCAGCCAGGCCAACCGGGTCGGCAAGGGCAGTGCCTCGTCCGCGTTCCTGCAGAGCGATCTGAGCTGGCGCGCCTGGACTTTCTCCCCGGGCATCCGCTACGAGGATGTCTCTCTTACTCGCAAGGACTTTGCCGGGGATGATCCCGACCGGGAGAACGGACCGACCCGCAAGCGGAGCAACCGGATTACCGAGACCCTCCTCGGCGCATCGATCCTCCGCAGCTTCGGTCCGAACTGGCGAGGATTCGCCGGCGTCCACGAAGGCTACAACCCGCCGGCCCCGGGCAGTGACTCCGATCCCGAAGAAAGCATGAACTACGAGGCGGGCGTGCGTTACATCACCGGCGGCCTTGCTGCCGAAGCGGTGGCGTTCTACACCGACTACGACAATCTCGTCGGCACGGTGACCGAATCCACCGGCGGCGGCGGGGAAATCGGCGACCAGTTCGACGGGGGTTCGGCCCACGTCACCGGGCTGGAATTGCTGGCTGACTATCGAATCAACAACGTTGCCGGGTCCGGGCTCAGTGTCCCGCTGGGGGTCTCCTGGACCTGGACTGCCGAAGCGGAATTCGACAACAGCTTCGAGAGCGATTTCGGTCCCTGGGGAGACGTGCAGGATGGTGACGAAATTCCCTACATCCCGGAGCACCAGGGCCGGGTCTACGCCGGGCTGGCGGGAAATCGCTGGGAGATGAACGTCAACGTCACCTACCAGGATGAGGTTCGTACCGTCGCCGGCAGTGGCTCGACCCCTTCGGACGAATCCACCGACGACTTCCTCACCGTCGACCTGCTGGGGCGCTGGGACGCAACCGACTGGGTGAGCCTGGTCTTGAAGGTCAACAATCTGTTTGACGAGACCTACATTGTCTCCCGCCGCCCGGCAGGCGTGCGGCCCGGAATCGACCGCCAGGCCTTCGTGGGCGCGAACTTCCACTTCTAGCCCCGAGCCCTCCCGGAATCCACCGGCGGCGCGGAAATTCCGCGCCGCCGGTTTGGCGTGGGCGAATCCAAGTACAATTACTGTAACGAAAAGGAGTCCAACTGGCGTCGCGGGCGTCAGCGTCGCTGGTCTGGCAGCCGTTCGTTTCGAGAGCCCGGGAGGCAGGACGCCGTGTCGCGTATTTCCACACTGATTATTCTCGCGCTCGCCGTTGCGGCGCTCGCCGCCGGCGCATGGCTGTGGCGCGATTCAGGCCAACCGGAGACCACCGATTCCCGCGGTCCATCCAAGCCGGTCAAGGTCATAACGGCGAACGCCGAGATCATGGACTTTCCGGCGGAAATCGAAGCGCTCGGAACCACCAGGGCAAAGGACGCTGTCGAGATCATGTCGAGGTTTCCGAACCTCGTTGCCGCGATTCGCTTCGAGGATGGAGACCGGGTCGAAGCCGGCCAGGTTCTGGTGGAGCTGGAAAGTTCCGAGCAGCGGGCCCAGCTCGCCGAAGCTCAGGCCCGGGTGCTGGAGAGCAAGAGTCAGTATGAGCGCTCCCAGGCCTTGGCCCGCAGCCGAACAGTCTCCGAAAGTCAGTTGGAGCAGCTCCGCGCCACCATGGATGCCGACCGCGCCCGGCTCAAGGCCGCAGAGTCGAGACTGGCGGACACTGTCATCAGGGCTCCGTTTTCAGGCCGCGTGGGCCTGCGCCAGGTGAGCGTCGGCAGCCTGGTTTCCCCCGGCACCGTGATCACGACCCTCGACGACACCGCGTCGATGCGCCTGGATCTCTCGGTTCCGGAGTCGTTTCTCGGCACGGTCTCCGCCGGGATGAAAATTCGGGCGCGCAGCGTAGCGTACCCGGACCGGCTGTTCGATGGCGAGGTGGAAAGCCTCGACAGCCGGGTGGACCCGGTGACCCGGATGATCACCGCAAGGGCCGTCATTCCAAACGGTGACGGGGCCTTGAAGCCGGGCATGTTCCTGACCGTTCGGCTGATCGGCGGAGAACGGTCTTCGCTGGTGATTCCCGAAGAGGCGCTGGTGCCGGAAGGCGATCGCCAGTTCGTGTTCCTCGTGACCGAGGGCCTCGCCCGACGCATCCTCGTGGAGGTGGGTCGCCGCCGGCCGGGCCAGGTGGAAATTCTCGACGGGCTCATCGACGGCGACCAGGTCATCGTTGAAGGAACACAGAAGGTCGTGGACGGCGCGGCAGTCACCGAAGCTCCGCCGCTGGCAGCCGCCGGCACGTCCTGATGAAAATCTCCGAGATCTCCATCCGGCGGCCCGTGTTCGCCACGGTGCTGTCGATCGTTCTGATCATTCTCGGGCTGATGGCGATGTCGACGCTGTCGGTTCGTGAATATCCGGACATCGATCCGCCGGTCGTGTCCATTGATACGACTTATCGTGGCGCCTCGGCCGAGGTCGTGGAGACCAAGATCACGCAGGTGATCGAGGATTCCGTCTCGGGTATCGAAGGCATCACGACCCTGAAGTCCTCCAGCCGGGAAGAGCGGGCGGATGTGGTCATCGAGTTTTCCCTCAACCGGGACGTCAACGAGGCGGCAAACGACGTTCGCGACCGGATCAGCCGGATCGTCGAGGATCTCCCGGTGGAGGCCGACCCGCCGGACATCGCCAAGGTGGACAGCAGTACCGACTCGGTCATGTGGCTGGCGTTTACCAGCGACCGGCACACGACGCTTGAATTGACCGACATCGCCGAACGCACGATCGTCGATCGGCTGTCCGTGGTGGAGGGCGTGGCACGGGTCCGTATCGGCGGGGCCAGGCGCTACGCCATGCGGGTCTGGCTGGACCGGGAATCTCTCGCCGCCCGTCAGCTGACGGTCAATGATGTCGTCACCGCGCTGCGTCAGGAAAACGTCGAGCTGCCCGCCGGGCGGCTGGAATCGACGCAGCGGGAATTCAGCCTGCGCACCCGGACCGGACTGGAATCCGCGGAGGATTTTCGCGGCCTGGTGATCAAGCGGTCGGACGATGGGCGGCTGATCCGGCTCGGCGAAGTGGCCCGGGTCGAGAAAGGCGCCGAGAACGAGCGCACCGAAGCCCGCACGAACACGCTGGCGGCCATCAGTCTCGGCATAGAACAGCAGTCGAAAGCCAACACTGTCCAGGTGACGGATGGCGTACTGGAGACTATTGACGACATTCTGCCATCACTACCTGACGGTGTTGATATCACCGTGAACTTCGCCCGGGCCACATTCATCGAGGCGTCGATGATCGAAGTGGTCAAGGCGATCGGCTTTGCGCTTACCCTGGTCCTCGTCGTGATCTTCCTGTTTCTGGGGAACCTCCGAGCGACCCTGGTGCCGGCGGTAACGGTGCCGGTTTCGGTCATCGCGGCGTTTATCGTCATGGCGATATTCGGCTACTCAATCAATACCCTGATCCTCCTCGGCCTGGTGCTGGCCATCGGCCTCGTCGTGGACGACGCAATCGTCGTGCTGGAAAACATTTACCGGCGGGTCGAGATGGGGGAGCCCGCCCTGCTTGCTGCCCTGGCCGGGTCCCGCGAAATCGGGTTCGCGGTCGTCGCGACAACTCTGGTGCTCGTGTCCGTGTTCCTGCCGATCTCTTTTCTGGAGGGCAACATCGGCCGCCTGTTCGGCGAGTTCGGGGTCGCTGTCGCGGCCGCCGTGGCGATCTCCAGTCTGGTGGCTCTGACCCTGGTCCCGATGATGTGTTCGAAGCTGTTCAGCCGGGCCAGAGATGCGGGCAGCCACAGGGGCTACGCCGGCCTGCTGGACCGAAACTTCGCCAGGGTCTCAAATGCCTACTCCAGGATTCTGGAGGGCATCGTCGGAAATCCCTGGCCCACCATTTTTCTCGCGCTGGCGATCAGCGTCCTCGCCGGCAGCCTGTTCCGCGCGCTGCCCGCCGAGTACGGTCCCAAGGAGGACCGGGGCGTGTTCTACGTCACCATGGGCGCGCCACCGGGAGCGAGCCTGGAATACACGTCCCGCTACGCGCGGATGATGGAAGATGTGCTGATGGAAGGCGTGGAGGCCGGCGAGATCCGCCGGCTGCTGATTCGCGTGCCGGGCCGTTACGGGTCCACCGGTGAGGTCAACAGCGCGCGGGCCATCGCCCTACTCGAAGGCTGGGACAAGCGCACACGGTCGTCCGAAGAGATCGCCGCGGAGATGCGCACGAAGCTCGCCGGATTTCCAGGTGTCCGCTTCCGGGTCGCCACTCCCCAGGGACTGGGCGTGCGCGGCAGCAGCCGTCCCGTCCAGATGGTTCTTGGGGGCGGCAACTACGAAGAGATCTCCGAGTGGCGCGATGCCCTCATCGCCCGGGTCAATGCCGAAAACTCGGGTCTGACCAACATCGACTCGGACTACGACGAAACCAAGCCCCGGATGTCGGTGTCGGTGGACCGTGACCGGGCAGCGGTCCTGGGCGTGTCCCTGGAGAATATCGGCCGAACCCTGGAGTCCATGCTCGGTTCGCGCATCGTAACCACCTACATCGACCGGGGGCTCGAGTACAACGTGGTGCTGCAGGGCGAAGCGGACAGCCGGGCAAGCCCGAGCGATCTTTCGAACATCTATGTCCGCTCGGACTTCAATGACCAGCTCGTTCCCCTGGGCAACCTGGTGACCCTGTCGGAAAGCGCCGGCCCGGCGGAACTCCGGCGCTTCGACCGCATGCGGGCGATCACGCTGTCGGCCGGTCTCGCCCCCGGCTATGCGCTGGGCGACGCCATCGACTATCTCGAAGGCCTGGCCGCAGAGATCCTTCCGCCGGACGCACGTATCAGCTGGGACGGCGAATCGCGGGAATTCCTGGAGTCCGGAAGCAGTCTGTATCTCACCTTCGCCCTGGCCCTGGTGATCGTCTTCCTGGTGCTGGCCGCTCAGTTCGAGAGCTTCCGTCACCCCCTGGTCATCATGATGACCGTGCCGCTGGCCGTGACGGGGGCCCTGGGGGGGCTCTGGCTCTCGGGCCAGTCGATCAACGTTTACAGCCAGATCGGTCTGATCATGCTCGTGGGTCTGGCGGCAAAGAACGGCGTGCTCATTGTCGAATTTGCCAACCAGCTTCGCGATCGCGGCACGGAGTTCGGTGAGGCGGTCGTCCAGGCCGCGAGCATTCGCCTGCGACCGGTCCTGATGACGAGCACCTGTACGGCGTTCGGCGCCCTGCCCCTGCTTCTGGCGGAGGGCGCCGGTGCCGAGAGCCGGCAAGCCATCGGCACGGTGGTGGTCTACGGGGTCGCGTTCTCGTCGCTTTTGACGCTGTTCGTGGTCCCCGCCATGTATGCCGTACTCGGTCGGGGCACGAAATCGCCGGAACACGTGTCCCGGGCCATCGACCGGCTCCAGGACCAGCATGGCGATGCCCTGGAGACCGAGCCGCCCTCCCGGGCGCCGGCCTGATCTCTGCTGCCCCGGGCCACCCGGCAGGCCCGAGGTTGTGGCTACACGATCAGCGCGGCGGGGGCGGCTCCGGGTCTACAGCGGTTTGGTTCCTGTGCAAGGCGTCGCCGGTCTCGTGCCCCCCTCACACGCCTCTCGGAGAACCCTGATCCGCAAGCCGCGGGGCTGGGTTAGACTGAGGGTTCAGGGACGCCACCGGCCGGCGACACAGGGAACCCCAGGCCTTGCTGAGATCTTTTCTTGCCCTGCTACGCACGACGGCGGGCAGTCTGCGTGATCTGGCGCCGATCATCCTCGTGATCGCTTTTTTTCAGCTCGTGGTTCTGCAACAGCCGCTGCCCAACCTCGTCGATCTCCTCGTGGGGACGGCTTTCATCGTGGTGGGCCTGACGTTCTTTATTTTCGGGCTCGAAATGGGCCTGTTTCCCATCGGTGAGTCCATGGCGGCCGCCTTTGCCAGCAAGGGCAGCCTTACCTGGCTTATGGTCTTTGCGTTCGCGCTGGGCTTCGGCACGACCGTAGCCGAACCGGCCCTGATTGCGGTCGCCGACGAAGCCGCGGAGGTCGCGGCCACGGCCGGCGCAATCAGACCCGGCCTGGAGTCCCGGGAAAACTACGCGTTCGGTCTGCGGATGACGGTCGCCCTGTCGGTCGGGATTGCCATCGTGATCGGCGTGCTGCGTATTCTGAAGGGCTGGCCGATCCATGTGCTGATCATCGGCGGTTACATCATGGTGGTGATCATGACGGTGTTCGCGCCGAGGGAGATCATCGGCATCGCCTATGATTCCGGCGGCGTGACCACTTCGACAATCACCGTTCCGCTGGTCACTGCCCTGGGCGTGGGCCTGGCGTCGTCGATCCGCGGCCGCAATCCGATGATCGACGGCTTCGGGCTGATCGCCTTTGCTTCGCTCACACCGATAATCTTCGTGCTGGCCTACGGGATGTTGCTGTCATGAGCGGGCTGTTCGGCGAGACGGGGGCTACGATCATGGGGACCGTCAATGACGTCCTGCCCATCGCCGCGATCCTTCTCGGCTTCCAGGTCGCCGTTCTCAGGCGTCCAATACCCCATTTACGCCGTGTGCTTGTCGGATTTGTCTACGTCCTGATTGGCCTGTCCCTGTTTCTCATCGGCCTGGAGCGGGCACTGTTCCCGCTGGGCGAGGTGATGGCAAAACAGCTCACCGACCCGGCCTTCATCGGCGCCGATCCCGCCTCCGGGAGCGTGGACTGGCGGGACTATGGCTGGGTTTATGCCTTTGCCTTCGCTATCGGATTCGCGACCACAATTGCCGAGCCGGCCCTGATTGCGGTCGCCATCAAGGCCAGCCAGGTTTCGGCGGGTGCGGTCAGCGTCTGGGGTCTGAGAATCGCCGTGGCGCTGGGCGTGGCGATAGGCCTTGCGATCGGCACCTGGCGCATCGTCACCGGACTGCCGATTCACTGGTTCATCATCACCGGCTATGTCGTTGTCGTCATCCAGACCCAGTTCGCGCCACGACGAGTCATCCCGTTGGCCTACGACTCCGGAGGCGTGACCACCTCCACGGTCACCGTGCCCCTGGTCGCTGCCCTCGGCCTCGGCCTGGCCGAGACCGTGCCCGGCCGCAGCCCGCTGATCGACGGCTTTGGTCTGATTGCCTTTGCCAGCCTTTTCCCCATCATGTCCGTGATGGCCTACGCGCAGCTCGCCGACCTCCGTCAGCGAGCGGCGGAACGCCATACACGCGCACCCGAGGAGACCTGAACCATGCGCTTCAAGCTCATCATCGCCCTGGTGGACGACAACAAGACCGAGAACGTCACCGAGGCAGCCCGGAAGGCCGGCGCCACCGGCATTACCGTCATCGGCAGCGCACGCGGCGAGGGAATCAATCCCCGCAAGACGTTCCTGGGCCTGACCCTGGATACGCAGCGCGATGTGCTGCTGCTGGTCGTCGAGGAGCACCTCGCCCGGCCGATACTGGAGAAGATCGGCGACGTCGGGGAATTCGATACCGAGAGCGGTACCGGCATCGCCGTGCTGCTGAATGTCGAGGATGCGGTCGGAGTCGCGCACCAGGTGCGGGAACTGGTCGAACTGGTGGAGGACGAGCTGTGAACTACACGAAGAACCTGGTACGTGTGCGGGAGGTGATGAACGCCGACTATATCGTCGTCGACGGCCTGGAGACGGTGGCCGACACGGTACGCAAGATGAAGTCGGCGAGGGCCCTGGCCGCAATCATCGACCGTCGCAACGAAGAAGACGAGTACGGGCTGCTCGTACCGGCGGACATTGCGAAGCAGGTCATCGCCCAGAATCGGGCGCCCGAACGGGTCAACGTCTACGAGATCATGTCCAAGCCGGTGATTGCCGTGCACCCGGAGATGGATATTCGCTATGCCGCACGGCTGTTCCAGCAGTTCGGCCTCAACGTCGCTCCGGTCATGGACCACCACGACTCCGTCTGCGGGATGGTGGCCTACTACGACATCGTGATGCGGGGGCTTCTGAAGGACTGACGGGCGGCGTCAGCTGTCCCCGCTTCCGGTCGGCGGGGTGCGCGCCTCGGTCCGCCGACGGCTCAGGCGGAGCATTCGGATCTCGCTGCCCGCCCCGCCAGTCCACGGCGTGAAGCTCGTTGGAACCCGCGGTGAACGTGAGTCGATGCTTGCCCACGACGATCACGTCACCGTCCGCCAGCATGACCTTGCTGACCTTTCGCCCGTTCACCTTTGTGCCGTTGGTGCTGTTGAGATCCATGACGGCCCAGCCGCCCTGCTCCCGGGAAATGATGGCGTGACGGCGGCTGAAGAACTTGCTGTCGACGTGCAGGTGGCACTCCGGATCCCGGCCCAACAGGTTCTGCGCCTCGGACAGCACATACTCTCCCACCCGCTTGCCCCGGTGATCCAGGCGCAGCGTAGCGTGGAGCCCGAACCGGCCCGTATCTTCAGGCTCCTCTTCGCCGTGGCCCCGCTCGGTCCAGCGCAGTTCCTTGAGCACGGCATCCAGGGCATCCAGCGTGACCCGGCTGTTCCCGTCCACGGCGGCAGCCGTCAGGGCCATGTCACAGAGGGTATTGATGAGGCGCGGAACGCCCTTACCGAACTCGTGGATCAGCGAATCGATACCGGGTTCGAAGATCGTGTCGAAATCCCCGCCGGCCACCGCCATCCGGTGGCGCAGGTATTCGGCTGTCTCCTCTTCGGTGAGCTCGTCGATGTGAATTCGCAGCCGGCAGCGCTGGCGCAGCTGCTCCAGGCCCGGCGAATCCAGGAGCTCGGACAACTCGGGCTGCCCCAGCAGCACCACGTTCAACAGCTTTTCCTGCTCCGTTTCGATACAGGTGAGCAGGCGCAGCTCCTCCAGGACGTCGGCCGACAGGTTCTGGGCCTCGTCTATCAGGATCACGACCTGGCGGCCCCTGGCGGCCTGCTCTTCGACAAACCCTCGGAGCAGGGTCAGCAGTTCGACCTTGTCCTTGCCGAACGGAGTGAACCCGAACTCGACAAGAATCATCTCCAGCAGCTCTTTGTCCGAGAGCCGCGTGTGAGTGAGCCGGGCCACCGCCACGTCTTGCTCAAGCTCCGAAAACACCTTGTTCAGGAGCGTGGTTTTTCCCGATCCGATCTCACCGGTGAGGATGACGAACGGATCCCGGTTGGCAATCGCGAACTTGATGGACGCCAGCGCATAGCCGTGCTGCTCGCTGACGTACAGAAACCGGGAGTCCGGCGTCTGCTCGAACGGTTTCTGCTCGAGGGAAAAATGTTCCAGATACATGCTGGGGAGAACTCTCCAAACGGCGCGAGCCATCTCGCGCATGTCGTGAATATACAGGCCAGTACCGGCGCGGTCCGAGAATCGGGTTCACGTTCGCGCCAGCCGGCAGCCACCGGGTGCCGGCGATAATGTCCCGGATCAGTTTTACATAAGGCGCCCCAAGGCTTCCAGTGACCTGCCCGAGGCCTCTCTGGCCTATACTGCCCCGCAGCACGCGGGTCCGGGGGGGAAACCGTTGCTCTTCAATTCCTACGAGTTTCTGCTGGCTTTCCTGCCGGCAACGCTGGCGCTGTATTTCGTCACCGCCCGCTGGGTGGGGCCCCGGGCAGCACTTGCGATCCTCGTGGCCGCCTCCCTGTTCTTCTACGGCTGGTGGAACCCGAAGTACCTGGTGCTCCTGGGTTTCTCGATGGTCGTCAACTTTGTTCTCGGCAACGCCATCCGGGATGCGGCGGCACCGTACAAGAAATGGCTGCTGACGACGGGGATCGTCGGCAATCTCGCTTTGCTGGGCTGGTTCAAGTACGCGGGCTTCCTGGCTGAATCCGTCAACGCGGCCACCGGACTGGGCCTGCCGGTCCCCGGCATCGTCCTGCCCCTGGCCATCTCCTTCTTCACGTTCCAGCAGATTGCCTACCTGGCGGACACCTACTACGGCTATGTCGCCGAGAAGAGCTTCCTGCGCTACAGCCTTTTTGTCTGCTTCTTCCCGCAGCTCATTGCCGGCCCCATCGTCCACCACACGGAGATGCTGCCCCAGTTCGCGGAGCCTGCCCGGTTCAGGCCGTCCTGGGACAGCCTTGCCGTCGGCTCCGCCATATTCTCCATCGGCCTGTTCAAGAAAGTGGTGCTCGCCGACACGGTGGCGCTCTGGGCGGATCCGGTGTTCGACGCGGCCGCCGGCGGCGCGCAGCCCGGCTTCCTCGCGGCCTGGGGCGGCGCCCTGGCCTACACGCTTCAGCTGTACTTCGATTTCTCCGGCTACTCGGACATGGCCGTCGGGCTAGCGCGGCTTTTCAACATCCATCTGCCGATCAATTTCTTTTCTCCCTACAAGGCCAGGAACATCTCCGACTTCTGGCGTCGCTGGCATATCACCCTGTCGCGGTTTCTGCGGGACTATCTCTACATTCCCCTGGGCGGCAATCGCCGGAGCCCGAAACGCCGCTATGCGAATCTCATGACAACGATGCTCCTCGGCGGGCTCTGGCACGGGGCCGGCTGGACGTTTGTGGTCTGGGGCGGCCTGCATGGCGCCTACCTGGGGATTGCACTGGCATGGCCGTCCATTCGGGATCGCTTGCGCTTGCCAAGACTGCCCGAGCGGGCCGCGACCTTCGTCGCCACGGGCCTGACGTTTCTCGCCGTCGTCGTTGGCTGGGTATTTTTCCGTGCCGAGAGTTTCGACGCCGCCGGACGCCTACTCGCGGGGATGACGGGCCTGGCCGGTCGCCCGCTGCAGCTCGGCGCCTTCGGCTCCGCCTGGGGATGGTTCTGGATTGTCGGCCTGCTCGCCGCCGCCTGGCTGCTGCCCAACACCTATGAAATGATGGCCCGCTACCGGCCGGCACTGATCACCTATCCCGAGCACGAAGCCGCCCTGCGCCGCGCCCTGGTGCAGCCGCACTGGCGCCCACGCCCGGCCTGGGCGGTGGGCCTGGCCACCGGTTTTGCCGCCGCATTTATCAGCCTGCACCGCGAGCAGGTTTTTCTCTACTTCCAGTTCTAGGAGCCGATGGTGAAACCCGTCATCGCTCCACGATTCGCACAGCGCTACCTGGCCTGGTTTGCCGGCGGACTCGTTGTTCTGCTGGCACTCGTGGCCGCCGGGAACCGGTTCGTCGACCCGGAGGGCGTGTTCTATTCACCTACGGTGGAGGGTCTGAACACCGTCCGGCTACTCGCCCAGGGTGACCGCGTGGCGAAAGCCGCCGAAGCGGCCCGCGGGGGCTATGACGCCATGCTAGCCGGCTCGTCCCGGGTGATGGTCGGCCTGGACCCCCAGGATCCGACGCTGTCCGCCTACCGCAGCTACAACCTGGGCCTCAGCGAAACCAACATGAAGGAACAGGCCGACGTCATGGCCTTTGCCCGCCAGCACAACGAACTCGGACTCGTCGTCTGGGGCCTGGATTTCCTGATGTTCTCCGACCGGCGCGGCTATTCCCAGGACTACGCCGACTCCCAGTTCGCCGGCCACGGTTTCGCTTCGGTGGCAGCCCGATATCTCCTGTCCATGGATACGACGATCGGGTCGGTCGAGACCATCGCCCACAACCTGGCCGGTGAGGCGGCCGAACCCGTGCCCTGGGTCACCCGCGGCGGTTTCAGGAAGACCGCATTGAGCGAGGTGCCGCCGCGAAAGCTGTTCCGGGACATTCTGGCCAAGGGGTTCCTCGTCGGTCCCTCGCTGTATCTGAAGTACGACTATTCGCCCGAGCGCATGGCCTTGCTGGCCCGAGAGGTGGACGCCCTTTCCGCATCCGGCACGAAAGTCGTGCTGTTTGTTCCTCCCGTCCATGCACGACAGCTGGAAGCCATCCGAGTCATGGGCCTGTGGCCCGCGTACGAACAGTGGCTCTCGGACCTGGCCGCCCTGGCCGACCAGCACGCGGGCAACGACCTCGTGGCGGTGTGGAACTTCAGCGGCTATACCCAAGTGACTACGGAGCCGGTTCCGGCTTCGAAGATTCGCGATATCGTGCTGACCGGTTACTGGGAATCCTCCCACTACAAGCCGGCGCTGGGCTCCCGGTTGCTGTGCACGGTGCTTGGGTCATCCTGCCCCATCGAGGCCCTGCCGGGTCAGCCACTCAACGAAAATACGCTACCGGAGATTCTCGATGGCATCGCTTCGGGCCGGGCGGCGTACCTGCGGACCCAGCCCGAAGAAGCCTGGGAAGTGTTCGAACTCTGCGAGAAGACGGCCGGCCAACGCTATGGCGTGGCCTGTGTCCGGCCACCGGTCAAGCGGGTCGCCCAACAGACAGGCCGATCGAGGGACGGCACAGCTAGGTGGTTTGTTGCAGCGAGCGCAGCAGGCAGGCTGCAACCACAAAACGAACTCAATAGCGTAAAAGCGAGACCCGGTGAGTGGCGATCACCGCAGGACGCGCCTGGGCATTTCTCGTGGAGGCCCGGAGCATTCCTCTGTTCGGCCATGCACGGGGGCCAAACGCGACGATGCCGAAGCTCATGGCAAGGGTCCCCTCGCCCTTCGGACGAGCCGAACCGGCGACCCATCGCCCGCGAGTGTGACCCGCGTCACAGTCTCGATACTAAGGGCTCTCTCTTTATGTCAACCATGTACCGGTGCGAGTCAGCGCCGTGTTATAAGACCTGCGACTGATAAGGGCAAAGCCGCTGAAAGGCGGTGACGCAAAGCTTCCGGTCTACGGAGCCCTCGATACCCGAGGAGCCTCTATGACAGCGGGGTTGCCGGTGAAAACACACCATGCACATTGCGGCCGTCCGGCCGCCGATCCTCCGGTCCAAAGCGGGCCGGTTGCGTGCGTCTGCCCTTCCCTTCCTGCTCTCAATCAAGGGAACCCCCCATGGCAGACCGCTCTACGTCGGCGCTACGCGCCGTACTGATCGTTTTTCTCGCGCTCCTCGGCACCGCCTGCGGCGGCGGTGGCGGCGGTGGCAGCGAGCCCACGACCTCGAGAGCACCGGCACCCGTCGTGCCGCCGGCGCCCGTTCCTGGTCCGGACCCCGTTCCGCTGCCCGGTACGACGGTGGAGCTGTCCGGCAGTGTAGGCGACGGTCCGATCACCGGCGCGACGGTCACCGTTCGAGCGGCTGACTTCCGTCTTCTCGGCACCGCGCAGAGTTCGCCCACCGGCGACTACACGCTGTCTGTCGACGTCCAGCCCGGCGATTTCCCGCTGACGGTTCAGGCAGCCGGCGGCACCGACCTGGTGACCGCGGATGCGAGCCGGATTTCGTGCTCGTATCCGCCATCTCGGCGACCCCGGAGCTCCGGCATGGTCAATCTCAATCCGTTCACGACGCTCCAGACCCGCATCGCCGAGCAGAGCCATGGCGGGCTGTCCGAGAGTCAACCTGGCTGCCGCCCGCAGCACCGTTCTGTCGGCCGCCGGTTTCGGTCTCGACGCATCGGTCATGGCCGATCCCGCGGACCACCCAGCGTCACCAACGGCAACGCCGCCGCCGTTCATCAAGTCCTCAGAAGCGGCCGGCGAAACCCTGCGCCGCGTTCGCGACAGCCTTAACGCGGCTGGCCGCAACCTGACAGCGGACCAGGTGCTCGTCGCCCTCGCCGCCGACCTACGCCGACGGCGTCATCGACGGCCGCGGCGCGCCGGATGCCGATGCGCCGTATCGCCGCCGCGGCGACCGTGGCCTCGGCCGCCGTCATGGTCGAGACCATGACCAACCAGCTGAATGTGAACGGCGCGCCCGCAATGCCCGCGATGGAAGCGGCGCTGACCACGATTCGGCCCAACGCCAGACCAGCGCATCGCCGAAGTCCCGGTCACTGACGCCGCCCTGGGACAGACCCAGACCGCGGTTGCCGCTGCCAGCACCACCGTCCGGCGCAACCGCCTTGACCGATCTCCTAGATTCCGCTTCTCCTGATGGAATCCGAGCCGACGGTCCTGTTGTCCGCAGGTCAGCTTGTGGGCGATGCAAGCAAGCGAACTCGCCAACGCCCTGACGACCGTTGCCGCGCCCCCGAAGCCGACCTGGAAGCCGTGAATCTAGCAAGAGCCGCGAAGGCCGCCCACCGAAGCCTGGCAAGGGCAATCCGGGCGCCGCCTATTTCGAGTCCTCCACCGCACGCACCGGCGAAGGCGAGTCGGTACAGCTGTGGATTGCCCGCACCCGCAATACCGGATCCATGACCGTGAACGTCGCCGCCGGTGGGCGGCACCGCCACGGAGCAGCGACGATTTCGAGCTGGCTGCCAACCCGGTCACGTTTGCCGACGGGGAAACCCGACGGCCCGTCAGGCTCGACGCGATCGACGACACGGACTACGAAGGCGATGAGTTCGCCGAAGTCCGCTCACCGAAACCAACGATGGCGGACGTGTCCGTGCGCCTTCCACCATGGTCGTGCAGCTCGACGACAACGATCACCGAACCCGGTGCGGGACCGGTCAACACGCCGCCGGAGATCAGCGGTAATCCTCCGGCTCCGTAACCGTGGGTCAGCCCTATCGGTTCGTTCCCTGTGCCTCGACGCCGACGGGGACACCGCTGAGCTTCAGCATCGACCGGCCGGCCCGCCTGGGCGAGCTTTGACCCGCACGTCCGGCGATCTCTCCGGCACGCCCGCCGAAGCCGACGCAGGCGCCTGGTCCGGCATCCGGATTTCCGTTAGCGACGGAACGGACACAGCCAGCCTGACGGCCTTCGCCATCGAGGTCAGCGCCGTGCCGAACCGGGCACCCACGATAACGGGATCGCCCGAGACCTCGGTCACCGCGGGCACGCCCTACCAGTTTGCGCCGAAGGCCAGCGATGCTGACGGCGACCGGCTCATGTTCAACATCAGCAACAAGCCGGGATGGGCGGTCTTCGATCCCGAGACCGGGATCCTGTCCGGCACCCCCACAAAATCCGACGTCGGCATGTTCAGCGGCATCGTGCTCTCCGTGAGCGACGGTCAGGACACGGCTTCTCTCGCCCCGTTCGCTATCGAGGTCGACGCTCCGCCGAACAACCGGCCCGTGATCAGCGGCACGCCGGCAGGGTCGGTGAATGCCGGAAACGAATACAGCTTCCGGCCCGAGGCCAGCGACCCGGACGGCGATACGCTGAGTTTCTCGATTTCCGGCAAACCGTCGTGGGCCAGCTTTAACGCAACCAGCGGCCGACTGCGCGGCACGCCGGCCGGCGGCGACGTGGGCAGCTACCAGGACATCGTGATCTCGGTTTCCGACGGCCAGGATACCGACCGCCTGCCGGCCTTCGGTATCCAGGTCGAGCCTGCGCCGGTGACCAACACCCCGCCGGTTATCAGCGGCAGTCCGCCCACCCGCGTGGTCGAGGGCGAGAGCTACGCGTTCACCCCGTCCGCCACGGACGCCGACGGCGACCCGCTGAGCTTCTCCATCGACAACAAGCCCGCCTGGGCCGGCTTCAGCACCCAGACGGGGCGGTTGTCGGGCACGCCGGGCGCCGGCGACGTGGGCGACTATCCGGGCATCGTGATCTCGGTGACCGATGGCTCGGCCAGCGCCTCGCTGCCGTCCTTCGACCTCACCGTGGCCGCGGCGCCGACGCCGACTTACCCCGCGCCGGAGATCACCAGCGTTGCGTGGCGCAATGACCAGGTGGACCTGGCCTGGTCGTATCCGCAGGCCCTGCCGGCGGGCGGCTTCGACATGATCATCAACGGCGTCGATACGAACGCGACGGATCGCGTCCAGGGGACGAGCACGACCCTCGGGCCGTTCGATACGACCCGGCAGCAGTGCTTCCGGGTCCAGGCCCGGTATCCCGAAGTCAGCCAGTTCCCGGAATCCGCGGAAGCCTGCGTGGATGGCGTCGCCCCGCCGCCGCCACCGCCGCCGTCGAACAACCCGCCGAGCATCAGCGGCAATCCGGCCGGATCGGTAACCGAAGGTGCGAGCTACAGCTTTACTCCGACGGCCAGCGATCCCGACGGCGACGCCCTGACGTTCTCGATCAGCGGCAAGCCCTCCTGGGCGACGTTCAATGCACGACCACGGACGCCTGAGCGGTACACCGGGTGCGGCTGATGTGGGCGTGCATGTGGACATCCGTATATCCGTGTCGGACGGATCGGCATCGGCTTCGCTTGCACCGTTCTCGATCACCGTGAATGCCGCGGCGGATCCCAACGAGGCGCCGTTCATCAGCGGCAATCCGCCCAACTCGGTCGTCGCGGGCCAGAGCTACTCGTTCACGCCCAGCGCCAGCGACCCCGACGGCGACACCCTGACCTTCTCGATCAGCGGCAAGCCGTCCTGGGCGAACTTCAACACGTCCAGGGCCGCCTTTCGGGCACGCCGAGCGAGGCCGACGTGGGCCAGTACGGCAATGTGCGAATTACGGTCTCCGACGGCGAGCTCAGTGATTCCCTGGCCGCATTCGCCGTTGAGGTCATGAGCGCCGGTCCCCGCTCGGTGACGGTGAGCTGGACCCCGCCCACCCAGCGGGAGGACGGCACGCAGCTCAACGGTATCGGCGGCTACAAGATCCACTGGGGTCCGCAGGCCAATCAGTTGAGCAACGTCGAAGAGGTCGCCAACGGCGGTATCTCCAGCTACGTGCTCGAGGGCCTGACGCCCGGCACCTGGCACATCGGTGTCACCGCCTACGACAACGACGGACTGGAAAGTGCGATGAGCACGGTCGTGCAGGCGAACGTCCAGTGACCCTCGCGGCGCCCATGACCCGTGCTTGCCACCGCAGGGATGCGGGTGGCGGCCGGTCGTGGGCGCCGGTTACTCAACACCTATACTCTGGAAGGACGCAGGCATATCGGACAACGATGCCTGACCCTGCATCGATCCGGCCGGTAACAGGCATCGCCAAGACCGGGCTCCTGCGCGGTTTTACCGTTGCCGGTTGTTTCCGGCAGGACAGACAAGGGATGTCAGCCGTCATTGCCCATGGGGAACGGCACCACTCCGATCCCTCCTATCTCGCTGATTTACCAGCGATATCCGTGAAATCGACCGGAACCGAATGCTCGTCGTTGTTAAGCGACACGCCATGTCGCGGAGCAGCAACAGCTAGCCGGGCGGTGATGTTTCCCTCAACCTCTCGCCACATCGCGCGGCCGGGCCGTACCCGAAACCCGCGTGCGGACAGGAGTCCGACCGGACTGCATGCATCGCCCCCAGACGATGCAGCGATCACCGGGACTACCGCGCACGGTGCCAGTGGCCTCGACGCGCAGAAAGGAAGGCCGAATCATGGATGAACGCACATTGAATGCGTTACGAACAGGAGTCGTCATGTGCCTGCTCGCCGGGCTGACCGGCTGCGGCGGCGGCGGCGGGTCCTCGAATGACGCGCCGCCGGTTTCCAAGGCGCCGGACCCGGCGCCGAGTCCAGTGACGTATCCGGCCCCGGTTTTGGAGAGCGCCACGTGGCAGGGAGACGAGGTGGCATTGTCCTGGTCGTATCCGGGATCACTGCCCCAGGAGGGATTCGACATTATTGTCAACGGAACCGACACGAACGCAGCCAACCGCACGCAGGCCACCCAGGCCGTGCTCGGGCCGTTCGATACCGGCAGCCGACAGTGCTTCCGGATCGAGGCTCAGTACCCGGCCGCGGGCCAGTTCCCGGTCTCCACTCGGCGTTGCGTCGATGCAGTTCCGTCAGATACGCCGCCCGGAAACAGTCCACCCATGATCGGCGGCAATCCGTCATCCACAGTCGCCGTCGGAGAGCCCTACGGATTCGCCCCGATTGCGACGGACCGCGACGGCGACGCCCTCACTTTCTCGGTCACCGGCCTCCCCGTCTGGGCCGGATTCGACGTGAACACCGGTTTGCTTTCCGGAACGCCCGCCGAAGCGGATGCCGGAACCTACGAGAACATTGTGATCACGGTGTCCGACGGCGAAGCCGAAGCGTCGCTGAACCCGTTCGCCATCGACGTCGTCAGCGCCGGCAACGCATCGGTCACCTTGCAGTGGACACCACCCACCCAACGAGAAGACGGCACGCCGCTGGAGGACCTCGCAGGCTACAAGGTCTACTGGGGCCAGGATTCCGAGCAGCTGGACCGTAGCGAAGATGTCGGCAACGGCGGCGTTTCCAGCTACGTCATCGAGGGACTGGTCGCCGGCACCTGGTATGTGGGCGTCACGGCCTACGACGATGCCGGGATGGAAAGTCAGATGAGTGACGTGGTTGAGGCTGTGGTGAATTAGACGAGGAGACGACACAGGCCGTTGCCCTCGCGAAAATTATGGACGTGGTGCACAGGCGACTGTGACTCAAAACCCCCGCCATGAAGCACTGCGGCAACGTCGTTACGCTCGAGGCTGGGACCCGAGAGGAATTTTGTGTTAGAGAGTCATACAACCCACTCTGTTTCGGTGGAGAAGTATGGTCAAGAAGATGTCTGAGAAACCTTATGGACGCAAGCGAACCGGGTGATAACGCGATGAAGAACATTACGCGACGTGTACGACGAGTTGGACTGATGCTGCCGCTGATCGGTGTGCTCTCTGTTCCTATTGCAGAAGGTGCAACAATACGGGCCGCTTCGTGCTCGTTGTCCGCTGTACAGTCGGCGGTTAACTCGGCATCCGATGGGGACATAGTAACTGTGCCAAATGGCAGCTGCGCGTGGTCTGGCGGCATCAGCACTAGCAAGCAGATCCGAGTGGAGGCGCAGAACTATACGTCAACAAAAGGCGGCACGATGACGAGAAGTGTCACTATTACCAACAACTCGAACTCAGGCCCGCTGTTGTCCTTCACCTCTGGGAGCACGTACCACGTTGGTGTTTCCGGTATTCGCTTCAATGAAGGAAGCGGCAACCAGAATCACGTTCGCGTATCGGGTAGCGGATCGAAGGTGCCTCTGATCAATGATTGCGCGTTTCAGGTTAAGAGTCGATTTGGAAATCAGCCGGATATCGCCCTAGTCGCCATATTGTCCCAAGGTGGAGTGGTCTGGAACTCGTACTTCCAGTCGACCCAGGGGTTTCCCGGTATCGAGGGTGCCAGCATACTGGTCAATTCTCCACGTTCGTGGCAAACCGCGAGCACAATGGGATCGCTGGATACGAACGGCGCTGTGAATGTCTACATCGAGGACAGTACATTAGAGAACATCGGGCAGGCGCCGGATGTTGACGACGATGGTCGATTCGTGATGCGCTATTCGACGCTTGATGGTTCGTGGGGCATCACGCATGGATTCACTTCGAAGTCCGGTGGGCGACACTTCGAATATTACAATAATACGTTCAGTGCCGATGGAGAGCGTAACATGGCGGGCCGGTACTTCTGGATCCGCGCAGGCACTGGAATTTTCACGGATAACGTCGTGAACGCCGCATCGAGTCCGCGGCAGTATGGCAACGCGGCGCTCTTTGAGATTGGGGACAACACTTCTCCGGGATCCTATCCGATGCCCCGTCAGCCGGGCTGGGGGCACAACGGATCAAAGAACGTGATTGATCCAATCTATGCATGGAATAACACCGGAGCGCAAGCCGCGGCGTGGGGATACAACAGTCAGCCCGGTGGATGGCAAAACATCGTTCGGGAAGGACGTGAGGTCTTCGTTAATGCCGGCGCCAAACCGGGCTATTCGAAATTTACATACCCTCACCCGGCACGAGCTGCTGTTGAAGACACAGCACCAAAGCCGAGGGCCCCAACCAACGTGACAGTGAACTAGAAGCGCGACGGGATTCCCCTCGTCTATGCGATTCAGCGGAACGCGTCAAGCGCGTTCCATGGCGACGCCGGCGACCCCGGTTGTAGGGAGCTTTGCTCAATGAAGATTCAGGTAGTCTGGTTACTCCTGCCCGTAGTGTTTACATGGACCACGTTTCCAGCTTGGGGTATCGAGCCACTGCCGGATGGCAAAACGGGAATTGCATCCGGGTATCCAAATGACGCTCAGATCGAATCCGACGCGGCAGTTTTGTTCGCAGACGACTTTGAAGGCTATTCGACAGCGAGTAACTTGGCGTCGAAATGGGACTCCGTTTTTCAACTGAAGAACATGCGGATTGCCTCGAATGCGGGAGAATACTACGGGGGATCGAAGGCCGTAGCGATCACAATTCCGTCGGGATCCGCAGAGGTCTCGAACGAACTTAGAAAGAGGCTTAGCCCGACGCGGGACACGGTGTTTATCCGGGCCTATACCAAGTTTGGGGCCAACAACTCAGTCATCGGGTCTTCGCATAACAACCTGTGGCTGTCCGCGAATTACAGCACTCCAGGTGTGCCGGCCAATGGAACGAACAAGTTTCTGGTCATCAACGATGCCTATCGGGATAGCACGTCTGTGGCCAATCCTGGCGAGATGGGCGTCTACATCTACCATCCCGAACAGCGTTCCCAGTGGGGTGACTACTGGTTCCCGGACGGGCGTGTTCTTCCGTTCGACCGAACACCTGGGGACTTCGGCGATGACTTCGTGTCGCGACCGGACTTCATCCCAGAGCTTAATCAATGGTATTCGTTCGAAATGATGGTGAAGGCGAACACGCCGGGGCAGAGGGACGGGCGGATTGCTCTATGGGTTGACGGCAAATTGATTGCCGATTGGCTTAACGTGCGACTACGTGACGTGGCCACGCTGAAGATGGACATCGCTTCACTGACGTTCCACGTGAACGCTTCCCGCTCCTCCCCGCTTACAAAGTATTTCGACAACGTCGTGATTGCGACCTCCTACATCGGGCCAGTGTCACAGAGTGACGGGGCGAGACCGAAGCCGCCAACAAACGTCCAGGTCTCCAGCAACTGAAGGCAAAGGCCGGACCGGCTTTTTCCCCCTCAGCTTCGCGCTTAGGACAACTCGCCCCATCTAGGGCATTGTGACCGTACCCCTGCGACCCGCAGCCACGTGCTGATGTGGGAATTTGAGCATATCAAGCCACTTCTCGAGCGAACACCGCCGGCGGTTTTCTGCCCAGGGATCTATGTGGCCTGACATGGTTGTAATGCAGTCCGCCAGGCCTCAATGATTGAGCTCGCATCCTCGAGGCTGGAGAACCAATGCAGATCCAGGCAGTACTCTCGGAACTTGCCGTTGAAGCTTTCCATGAAAGCGTTCTGCGTAGGCTTTCCCGGCTGAATAAAATGCAGCTTGACGTTGCTGCTCTTAGACCAGAAGAACATCGCCTTGCTAGTCAGTTCGGGGCCATTGTCGCATGACCAGCTTTTTCGGCAATGGACCGGGTCCGGGACAGGCGGTCGAGTTCGCGCGCCAGGCGTTCGCCGCTGATGGAGAAATCCACCACCTGCAGCACGCACTCGCGGCTGAAGTCATCGACGACATTGAAGACACGGAAGCGGCGGCCGTTGGCCAGCTGATCAGAGATGAAATCGACTGACCAGCGTTCGTTGACCGCAGTCTGGCACCGACAGCGGGATTCGCGGCCGGTGCAGCTTCTTTCGGCGCTTGGTGCGGACCTGCAGACCTTCTTCCCGATAGATTCGGTAAGTCCGCTTCGGGTTGATGACCAGGCCCTCGGTCCGGAGCATGCCGTGCAGCGTCGGATAGCCGTAGCGCGGATAGCGACTCCGCCAGCTGCCTTCAGGCGTGTGCCGCAGTGACTTGGTCGTTACGGCCCATCAGCGGCGACCACGCCGCCGAGCGGCTGAAGCCGACCAGCCGACAGGCCCGGCGTTCGCTGTAGCGGCGACTCTTGAGGTGATCTACGGCCCGTCGCCGCTGCGCGGCCGTCACCACTTTCCCTCGACCAACTCCTTCAACGCGGCCTTGTCGAGTTCGGCCTCACCGAGCAGGCGCTTCAGCCTGGCATTCTCGGCCTCGAGCTCACGCAGCCGCCGGGCTTCGGAGACCTCCATGCCGCCGAATTTGGACTTTCCAGCGGTAGATCGGTGTTCTCCGCGACGCCGTGGCGCCGGGAAAGATCCTTGGACCGAGGCGCCCGCCTCGTGTTCCTTCAGGATCGAAATGATCTTCTCTTCGCGTGTATCTCTTGCGCTTCATCGGGGGACCTCCTCATCGGTCAAAATACAAGGTGTAATCCTCCCCTTTTCTTAGCTGCACGCAGAAGTAGAGGTCACGCGGCTTTCGCCGCCAGCTTCTGATACGGGGTCAGTCCTCCCAGTCCCATGTTTGGCCTTTCGGCGTTGTAGCTCCACAGCCACTGCGTCGCAGTCAGCTGCGCGTGCTCGATGGACTCGAAGATGTGCTCATCGAGCCATTCGTGTCGTACTGTTCCGTTGAAGCGTTCGACATAGGCGTTCTGAGTTGGCTCGCCAGGCTGAATGAACATCAGCTTGATGCCCCGCTTCCTGGCCCAGACCTCGAACTCATAGCTGACCATTTCGCTGCCGTTGTCCGAGCGAATGATCTTCGGCCGGCCGCGCCACTCGACGATCTGGTCGAGCGCTCTGATGATCCTGGCCGATAGTAGCGAGAGATCCACCTCTATTCCCAGACCCTCCCGTTGTAGTCGTCCAGCACGTTGAACGTCCGGAACCGACTACCATCGGCCAACTGATCGTGCATGAAGTCAATCGACCACACCGTATTGATCTGCCGTGGCACATCGAGTGGATCCGCTTCTGGCGCTTCAGGCGCCGTCTCGGCTTGATCCTGAGATTCAGCTCGAGCTCACTGTAGATGCGTAGACCCGCTTATGGTTGTACTTCATGCCCCGCACGTTCCTCATGTGCAGAAAACACAGTCCAAAGCCCCAGCGACGGTTCGTGTACGTCAGCCTCAAAAGCCAGTCCGCGATCAACGCGTTGTCGTCGCTGAACTTCGGCTCATACCGGTAGCAGGTCTCCGATACGCTGAATAGCCGGCACGCTCGCCGAATCGAGATCCCGCACTCGGCCACCACCTTTCTGGCCATCTCTTTGCGCCGAGATGGCCTCAGTACTTTCCCGACAGCGCGTCCCGCAAGATCTCCGCATCCATCTGCGACTCGGCGTACATCTTCTTCAGCCGCCGGTTCTCTTCCTCGAGTTCCTTCAGGCGCTTCATGTCCGACACCTGCATACCGCCGTACTTCGATCGCCAGTTGTAGAAACTCGCGCTACTCATCCCGTACTTGCGGCACAGCTCCGGCACCGGAACGCCTGATTCGGCTTCCTTCAGGATCTGAAAAATCTTGCTGTCCGAAAATCTCGGCTTCTTCATCGCAGAATCTCCTTCGTTCGAAAATTCTACTTCCGAACGCCGCTAATTTCCGGGGGGATTACAAAGGAAATCCCACACGTCGCATAGCTCGAATTACAGGAGTACGGTCACATGGATCCGATTATTGGCGCACGGTCATCAGGTCGGCCCTATTTCTCTTTTTTTTTTTTTTTTTTTTTTTTTTTTTTTTTTTTTTTTTTTTTTTTTTTTTTTTTTTTTTTTTTTTTTTTTTTTTTTTTTTTTTTTTTTTTTTTTTTTTTTTTTTTTTTTTTTTTTTATTTTTTTTTTATTTTTTTTTTTTTTTTTTTTTTTTTTTTTTTTTTTTTTTTTTTTTTTTTTTTTTTTTTTTTTTTTTTTTTTTTTTTTTTTTCTCTTTTTTTTTCTTTTTTTTTTTTTTTTTTTTTTTTTTCTTCTCTTTTTTTTTTTTCTTCTTTCTTCTTTTTTTTTTTCTTTTACTCTTTTTCTTTTTCTTCTCTTATCTTTTTCTTTTTTTTTCTTCTCTCTTTCTTTCTTTTCTTTTTTCTTTTCTCACTTCTTCTCTTTATCTATTTCTATCTCTTTTTCTATCTCTTCTCTAACACTCTTTTTCTTTTTTTTCTTCTTTCTTTTCTTCTTCTCTTTTATATCTTTCTTCATTATTTCTTTATCTCTCTTCTTTATTCTCTCTATCATCTTCTTCTTCTACTACTCTCTTTACTCATCCTTCTCTTTTTTCTTCTTTCTTATTTATCTTCATCTCCTTTTACACTCTATATACACTCTTTTTTTCCAATCTTATTCATCTATCTCAATTCTTTCATATCACTTCCATAACCCTCATCTATTTCTCTTCTCAACAACTTCATTTATTACTTCTATCACTTCCCTTTCTCTACCTCTTATCTCTTCCTCTCTCTATACCATCTTTAACTTACATCCTCACCTTCACACACTCACTTTTCTTACTATTTCTCTTTCTTCCACCTTTTATTACTCTACCTCTCTCTTCTCCTTTATCCTCATATCTTTTTCTCTATCATATCCTTTAACTCATATTTCTCTTACTCCATCTCCTCTTACATTTTCTTTTACTACTCCATCTCTACCTCCTTCTCCTTCAACCTCTTCAACTCCACTCACTCATACCTCCTTACTTTACTTCCATTTATAATATTCTCTTCACTATACCTTACTACTCATATCTCCTTCACCTTTCTCCTTCATCTTCCTCTTTCAATCATACATCTACTTTCCTATCACTTCTTTCATCTCTCTCCTCCATCTCACCTCTATTCAACAAAGGTGGGTCAATAATTTCGTCCGAAATCAGTCAGTTTCCAATGTCCGGTGACATTGGATCGGCCGGACGGCGTCGGCGAGGCAATTCCATTCGGCCTTCTGCATAGGGCATCGAGGACGATCGTCGTTTCCCAAGCGTTCGGTGTTTGGGCTGAGGTCCTTCTTTGTGCGGGACGGGATCCGCTAGCGTAATTGCCAAGATAAGGAAGACAACCCACAGAATCTGTAAGCGAAACGCTGATTCCGTAACGTTGTAGAAGAGCAAGATGGCCCAGATCGCTAATCCAAAGGATCCTAGCAATGGATCATAGATGTAACGCTGGGCAATCCTCACGTATCCACTGAATAGAAAACCCACCAACAGAGTCAGTCCAACTATCCCCAAGCTCAGATAGACTTCAAGGTAACCATTGTGGGCTGTATTCACGTTGACCGTGTGGGCCCAAATCCACTCAAGGCGCGACCCGAGCCAGAAGCTCTCGTAGCCCGCTCCTATGATTGGGTTAGCACCCGCGTCCAGGACCACGCTCCAAATTTCCGCACGACCAGTCAGGTCCGGACTTCGTCCTGCTGCCTGCGCTACGAGCGCAATCAGGTCGATACCAAGCACGAATTCCAGAAATCCATAGAGCATGACTCCAATTGGGATCAATACAGCGAGTACTTTCGGACGACTCCGCAGCGGTTGCGTTGACGCAAGGACAAGTACCAATACGCCAAACAATAGGCAGACCGTCGATGTGGCACTATGGGCAAGGCTTAGCAGCCAAAGCGACATACCAATAAATACGGCGTTGACCAGGAGAACGGATTTCTGGCGGGCCGGCATCGTTCCGGCCAGCGAACGATCGTGTCCCAGGCGAAGAACAACGTACTGACCATGCACAAGACACCCAGCATATTCTTACTGGTTGTCACACCAACGAAGTAGCCCTGACCCGTCCAGCTGTCAAAGACTCTGGCAAGATGTGGAAAGTACTTGATGAGCACGACCGACAGAGGTATCAGAAGGTAGAAGACGCGCCGAAGCACCCAGCGAACAGAATCGGTCGGTTCTGGACTCGACAAGATCACTAGTATCGCTAGATAGATTCCCAGGTCGCGAAACCAACGCTTGAACGCAATGAACGGAAAGTCGGACCAGGTAATACTCAAGAGTCCGAAAGCAACCAGAAGCCCGAGCCAGACGTTTCTGCGAAGAAACGTCTGCCATTGAAACGAGCGTGAGGCGAGAATCGCAAGCGAAAACCCGATAAGGATCAGATAGACGGTACGATCTATCGAGTTTCCTTCAGACAAGCCGGTCGAAGTGTATCCAATCCCGCCGCCTAGCCATTGTGCTGGCAATCGTGACCCGATGATGGCTATCCAGATGACCGGGATCCACAGCGCGGTAGAGAATCGGCGTTCGGTAGCCGGGTCAAACTTCAGCAGCGTCATTAGCAACGCAAACCAGGCAAATAGTGCCAAGTTCGATGACATTTTGTATTACATCGCCTTCCAGTACGTTCGAGTCATGTAAGGTACTCCATATGCGAAGGCTATACTAAGTGAGGGTTCTTGCCCACGAACTAATGGTTCACATGGAAGTTGAATATTCCAAATCCGCCGGCGGCAGAGTTCGGTGCCGTAGTGACACGATGCGAGACTGGCGATGAAAGCTTCCCGAATGACAGCATTCGCGATTCAAGGCCGCGTTTCTGACATGATGGCCGGCCCATTCCCTATCGTTCAAGCCCCGCTCGGAAGCCCAAAACCAAATTCGTAGCAGGGTCCCTACAGCTGGGCGGGAAGGACATTTCATGGGACGCCCTTCTCATCGCGTACGCTCCACTTAACCATCTAGCAGAACAGCCTTATTCTCCATTAGCCGGTGCTTTCGGTGTGCCAGCTAAGTCTTGCGCCCAAGGGGCGGAATCGACTAAAGCGGCACTGGCTCACGATTTCGTAAACGTCGACGCCTTAAACGTCCGATTGAGTTCCTCGCATCTCCTCCAAGACGCATAGCCCTTCCGAAGACGTCTTTCCACCAGGGCACTCTCCAGCCCGACCATGCCGTTCTGTCCACGTATTCGAAAAAGTATTTCTTCTCAGGATAATCGCAGGCTGGCAACCAAGGCTTCTCAGGGCTATGAAAATGCACAATGCTTTTTGGCCCTGACGGCGGCACCCACCCCATCTTGTGCGTTCCGATCCTGTAGATCCTCGCGACAATCTGCCAGTTCCAACGATAATCCAACTCCGTCCAATCATCCGTTAGGACTGCATTAAGAGCTTCTTGGTCGGCGGCTCTAATTAAATGCCCATAATCCTTCAGATACTGGACCAACCGCTCCCCCATTTGCCTTTCCCTGAATCGCGCGAGGTCTAAAACGAGCACACCTGCATTGAAGTACTTCCGATCCGGCGGAATTCCAAGTTCCCTGTAGTTACTGATTCCCGCACTAGAATCATTGACGAAGCCGATAAGATCCTGCGCCGCTAGCAATGACTTTCCTTGCATTTGCGTATCCCACAGATCAGCTAAGTCTTCTAGAACCGCAACGTCGCAATCAAGGTAAATTGCCTTTGCCAAGCTTTGGGGAAGGAGTTCCGCCGCAAGCAAGCGCACGAAAGTCAATGAGCTAATCCAATGATGAGTAACCTTTAAATCGTTGAAGCGCTGCATCGGCGCTTCCAACCAATTCACGACTGTGTCTGGATGTCCAATGCTCTGGACAGACTTCTCAATCATGTCCCGATGTCTAGAGCTCATCTCATGCTGAACGACGTTAAGGACCAGTCCTCGCCCTACTGAGAAGTTCGCAGTAGCGGAACACATGGCCACCGCCAAGGGCATACTGTATTTGTCATCAGCCGCAAAGAGTACATTTACAGGTTCATTGGGTATCACGGACCTACTCTAATTAAGGTTAACAAAATTTGGGCTTATCTGAATTGTCTATGTGGTTGCTGGGCCATTTGCGATCAAGATGTTCTCCCCCGCCTTCTGCTAGCTCGGGTCCGCAGGCGAAGATGAGTTCTCTTGAGGCGTTGGAAATGTATTTGCTTGGTTATCATCACCTTCGCATTCCGACGGCGGCAAGCGCCCAGCATCGGGAGCGGTTGTCTTTCTTCCAGTTGAAGACTAATACGCCCCTGAGGGAGCGCGAGGCCAAAACCAAGCCGCACATAGAGTTTCTGTCACAGTAGCCTGGCAAATTGCGGCTCTCTAATTTTTCGTTGTTCGAGAACACTGCGACTTGGATTATTGTTCCTTAAAGATCTCATTTCTCTGCCTGCGAAATAGAACGCCACAGGAAAACTCGATCTCGACAATACATAGCCAACGTTCGAATGACATCCAGAGGCGATGCCCCTTCTTGCCTGTCTGAGACCACTTTCTCTAGCAGACTCGAAAGCTGGGCCGAAACGGTCTCCAGCGAAAAGTGATCAACCACAAATTTTCGCGAGAATCGCCCCACAGACCGACGGCCCTCATAGCTCTCGCATAATTCGAGAACTGCTGCCTGAAGTATCGAATTGGAGCTGGAGCCGTCCCCCACCCCATACATGCCATGATAGTGGAAATGGTCCGCCGTTCTTGGACCAAACGCTCTGGCAAAGCCATCACTTCCAACTACTATTACTGGCTTCTCGAACGCACATGCCTCTGAGTGCGGACCCGCCCATTCCCACGACAATATCGGCCGCTGCGTAAGCCGGGCGGGTATCCAGTATTGCACCCGTTAGGGCAATGCATTCGCGGCCCACGCTAACGTTATACTCAGCGGCAGTTCGTTCAAGCACGCGTCTCGCGTCTTCGTCCCCGACAAGAAGAAAACGAACAGGTAGTCGATGCGCCAATTCTCTAACCACCGCCATCGTCCGCAACAGGCTGTCCTGTTTCATGGATGGGTCAAGTCGAGATACGGTAACTATGAGTAGCTCTTCATCCAGAACGCCATACTGTTCTCGGAAAGTCCCTTCCTGGACGGCACCGCGGGCATTTAGATGGACGTCCACTGGAGGAACCAGTAGTTGGACACGGGCGCGCCCGCTCCCTCGCGCAATGTCGACAAGCTCCGGCGTCCCAAACGTTGTCCAGAGACCTTTCGGAAGCACTCGATTCACATGCATTAACATGTCTGTAACGGCAACGGGGACGCCCATTGGAACGTGCACGCCGAAGTATGCGTCCAAGCATTGAGACCAATCCCAAGCATGAATTATGTCGGGGCGATCTTTTCGCACATGCTCTCTTAGAGCAGCCATCCTCGCCCAGGAAGGGTGCCGATGGGCTTCGGGTGCAGGCACATACCTAAGATTTCTTTCCTTTAGGAATGGAACCAACGGCCCAGAGCCGCGAAAATACAGACATCATGCCCATGCAAGTCGCGCAATGCTGCTGCAAGCTCGATAGCGTTTATCGTAGTTCCTCCAACCACCAGCTGCTGTGCGAAAACAGTAATCCTCATTCGGATCCACCGGGGTCTGAGCAAGTGTCGGATTCACAATTGATCCGTCTAGCGTTGGGTTGAAGTAGGGGTAATTGGCGAAGAGGGAAATTGCTTGCGAGGCACGACAGTAAGCTTAAAGCCAGCACAACGCGGTCTGCGGGTCTTACGAAACTAGGCGGAATGTGTCGATTGCGGCAATTTAGCGCGGGAGGCCTCATTAACATTCGCAACTGCCCTTCACGGCCTGTGGATTCAATAAACGCATTCACTCAATCTCAGACAAAATTAAGCATATTCCAAGATCAAAACTGACTACAGTAATCGTAATTCCCTTGAGGCTCTGTCACTACGGGAAACGCACAGCATTTAGGCAGCTCATGGTAATTTGGAACTGTAGGACGATCAGAGATCCCGTTCACGGAACTGGACTCTCGCACAATGACACGCCTGGGAGCCTCTGAATGACATCATCTTCGAAACCCCCCCCTTTCATAGGAGTCGACAGATCGAAACGAGGTGTCTCAGCGGCTCCACTGGCCAATCGCAGTAGCCAGAGGCAATGGACTCATCGTTCACACAACGGTGAACCGCCAGAAGATATGGGAAATTTGAAATCGCCGATATAAAGTCATGTCTCCGTATGCAGGTTCCTGCCCTTTATCTCCGTCGGATAAATAGAAACGGGCCCTAATGCATCCACCCTTTAAACTTTTCACCGTTTTTTGACGAGTAACAAAGAATTTTAGTGTAAAGATCTTCTTAATTAGGACTCGGGTTATCACATCAAGATAAAGCCCAGAGCAGACGACGTGGCTACCGACAATCGGGTGTATGCGAGTAGCGAGAGCGCGCTAATACTATGAGATATCATTAGGGGGCCAATGCTTTTGGACATCTTCCTATTCTTTCTTGTCCGAAAATTTCTGCGAGATCAATCATGAAGATCACAGTCGTCGGAGGAGGCCGAATGGGCCTCCCCCTTGCATGCGCAATGGCCGGAAATGGTGCTGTAGTCACGGTGAGTGATATCGACCCGGGCCTGGTTGAGTCGATCAACTCGGGAACCTGCCCGTATGAAGAGCCGGGCTTGGCGGATCTCCTTCAAGGCGTCCGGGCAAGCGGGAACCTTTCGGCGACCCTGAACACGGCGGCCGCCTCGGCAGATTCCGATGCAATCATCATTATTGTCCCCGCTCACCTGACCCCCGATCGGGAAATTGATTTCAGCGTGCTTAAGGAGGCGTCCGCGGCCGTGGGAAAGGGCTTGCGGCCCGGCGCTTTGATTGTGTACGAGACCACTGTCAGCATAGGTGGGACCCGTCGGCACCTAATTCCAGTGCTAGAAGAACACAGTGCTCTCACAGCAGGCGATGACTTCCTCGTTGCCTACAGCCCCGAACGAGTGAAGGCGAACCTTGTTCTCGAAAGACTCGCATCCACTCCTAAGGTCGTAGGAGGCCTCGATCCACAGTCGCTGGCGACTGCGCGCGATATGTATAGCACCTACCTTGGCGCGCCTGTCGACGAAGTAGGCTCCATCGAAGCGGCGGAAACCACAAAACTCCTTGGCATGCTCTACCGCGACGTCAACATCGCTCTCGCGAATGAACTCGCCGCTTACTGTGAAATTGCCGGGGTCGATTTCGAGAAAATCCGAATTGCGGCAAACAGGGATGGCGAGGCAAATCTGCTCGTATCGGGAATAGGAGTTGGCGGTCACTGTACCCCTGTCTATCCGTATTTCCTGACCCGAGAATCCAAGCGCCTTGGAATGGTTCAACGACTATCCGAAGCCGCAAGGGAAATCAATGATCATCAGCCGTCCCGCCAACTCGACCGCGTCGAGAAACATTGGAAGCCCGTTCTCGGTCAGAACGTACATATTCTGGGGCTCGGTTTTCGGCCCGGCGTGAAGGTGGATACTTTCAGCCCAGCGTATTCAATTAGAGACGAACTCCTCCGACGCGGTGCAAAAGTGACTATCGAGGACCCACTGTACGTCGAAGACGAAATTCTTTCGGCCGGTTTCACTCCGGGGGAAGCCAAAGCTGCCAGTCTGGTTATCCTAAATACCGCGCATGCGGAGTTTGCCGCACCGGATTTTCCTGCCTGGAGTTCGGAGGGCGTTCAAGCCATCCTCGATGGCCGAAGCTGCTGGGACCAGTTCGCAGCAGAGAGCGCGGGGTTGCTCTACTTCGGGATTGGCCGATCATCCGTACCGGAGCGCGTGCAATCGCCAGGAGCGGCTACCTGCAAATCCTCTGAGTTGCCACTGGAATAGGCGTTTCTTTCCTTGCCCTTAGCGCAGAAAAGACGCTCGTAAACCTCCGTTGTAATCGAGGCAACGGTATCCCACGAATAGCGCTCTCTCGCAAAATCCCGGATTTCTGCTCGCTGTCTATCAAGGTTTCGAAACAGATCACTCTGGAAGTAGCGTTCTAAAACAGACGCCAGGGCATCTGGATCCTTCGCGGCAAATACGAAACCGGTTTTACCCTCAACAATATCTTCCCGAAGAGAACCTACGTCGGCTGCAATCACCGGCAGCCCAAAGTTGTACCCCAGAAACAGAACACCACTTTGAAAAACGAATGTGTACGGCAAAACCAAAACGTCGGCGGCCAGAAAGTATGCCTCAGTATCCTCATCCGGGATGTATTCCGCTTTGATTGTTACCCTATCACTCAACCCAAGTTCGTCTATCCGGACCTGAATCGCATTCCAATACTCAAGGTTCCCCTTCGGTCGACCGGCGATGATGAGTCGAATATCGGGACTCTCTGTCCGAACTCTCGGCATCGCCTCAACTAGAAACTCCAAGCCTTTGTAGGGCGCGATATTTCCAAAAAACAGCATCACCTTGTCGGATGCCGAAAGTCCGAAACGATTTCTGGCGTGATTCTGGGTCAGGCCAGTGCGTGAAATCGTTTCATTAATGCCAAAGGGAATCACGCTCACCGCATGGCTGCTTATTCCGAAATCGACCTGCAGCTCCTGTTTCATCTTTTCGGTGTGGACAAAAATATGCTGACAAAGTCGATACTGGCACCACAGCGTCGCCCGATTAAGGACACTGTCGTTATTGTCTCGCTTCCTCGCGTTAACGTTATGGATCGTAAGAACCACACGCTTGCCGAGACAGCGGTAATACAACATCAAAATAGTGCGATCCAGGTACTCAAACTTGTTATTCCACAGAATGTGGAAAATTGGCGCTGGCGACTTTGCTGCATACTTAATCAATCGGATGTAGTACCGGAACACGCGCCCGATCTTCTGGGCAGCCGTCGCCTCAGGAGTCATGTCCCCCCGGAGATTTAAAAAGTGTACTAATGGGTTGCTACTAAGCTCCTCGCTTTCCAGGAAGTCGCTTCCTATGAAGTCGAACTCAATATTCCGCGCGATGAGACTCTGAGCGAGCCCGTGCGCGTACGGTCGATCCCCGCCCCCCGTCAACAACGCGACAGTCGGCCCGATGTTCGGTTTCATTGCCATCATTGAGCCGTGCTCTCCTGGCGCCCATCCGAACTTTCGATTTCCGGAGTTGGGTCGCCAGACGAAATCTGAGCGAATATCTCGTCCATAATCGCCGCAGTCAGCCTAATTTCTCGATAGGGAATGGGTGGACCCATCCCCTCTTCTATGGCGGAGTGAAATCTCCGAATTAGTTCCGTCATCCCAGAGTCATGGTAGAGCTGTTTTCGTACGAACGCCCATAGATTGCCGGCCGCGTTACACAATCCCTGCCATAGCGATATGAGTGGTGGGATGAAAAATGTCAGGTAGCTCTTATAACTGCGGCCCATGTGCCGATAGAGCGAGCCGCTAACCAAGTCCACAGAGAGAGAGTTCTGCGGACCATAGAGCTTCAACGAATTCAATCCAGGTTTAATCTGAGTTGAAAATGAGAACCATGCGGTCGTGTGCTTACGATCGCGGATCAACACCCTCAACTCGTCCTGAACATCACCAACGCCAGCCTTTCGCAAGGTCGGACTTTGGTGAGCGAAAGCCGTCACCTCGATTCCCTTCTCATCTAAATGCTCGGAAAGTCGTGCTATACCGTGACTGATAATGTTGTGGAATAGCTGGCCGGGCAGCTTCCTGACCCAGTGCTCCGGGTTACCCAGCACTGGGCCCACATAGCTTGTATCACCAAGATCGTAGGACCAATAGCTCTCAAGGAGCACCGGAGGACCTCCCAGAAACCCGTCGGAAACAAGCCGACGCATATTTGTCATTTCCGGGGTGTATTGGTAGTTGTGGCCGGCTGTGAGGAGAACATTCCGGCCCTCCGCCAACGTGATCAAGGACTCAGCCTCCTGCCCTGTAACCGTAAAGGGCTTCTCCAGATACACGTGGCAACCTGCTTCGATACACTGGCGAGCAAGCAGAAAATGGCTGCCCGGGGGAGTTGTGATATGAACTACATCAGGTTGAACTTCCTTAAGCATCTCACCGGCGTCCGAAAACCACTTTTGGATTCCGAATCGAGCCGCCAATTGCTCTGCCATTAGCGGCTCGAGATCACAGACTGCGACCACCTCACCATGGCCAATTCTGTTGATCGCCTCGACATGCTGGTCGGCGATCTTGCCACATCCGATCAGGGCAATCCGGAGCATTATGAGCGTCCCTCTGCATCGAACTGAGAGAGGAATGCGGCTATCGCATCATCCATCGGGACACGGGGTGACCATCCCAAGCGTTTTCGTAGCTTTGCATTGGTAAAGGAATTGCCCTGCCATTCGGCAGCGCAACGTCTTTTATTGAAGGCCGCTGGCAACTGTCCAGCGGACCAATTCGAGTAGCCTTCCCAGCCCTTGCAAAGCGCTGAGGCCACGAAATACGGCATCGGTAATGAGAAAAACCTTCCACGCTTCTTGCGATACGCCCTCAAAAACTCCTGACTCGTAAGCAGGTCATCATCAACGACATTGAAAACCTCTCCTTCTACACCAGGAACAAGTCCAGCGAGCACGATCGCCTCCGCACAATTGTCAACGAAGGTTAATGGCAACTGGTTCGAGCCGCCTATGTGGATGAAGAACCCAAAGGTATCGATACCGATGCGGCCTGTGAGGTCGGTTTTCCCTGGACCGAAAACCGTACCCGGTCGCAAAATTACGAACGGAACCCCTCGCTCCTGCTCGTAGCGTCGAACAACCTCTTCCTGCTTGAGCTTGCCAAAGCCATACGCGTCCTGCCGCTCTTGGTGTGACGTTTCTAGAGGGGCACTCTCGTCCAAGAGCGCTCCACGCTTCATTCCCAGATTCGAGTACACAGAGAACGAGCTGACATTTACGAACCTGCGAATCAGGTCAGTACTGCACAATGCTTCCAGAAGGTTCCGCGTGGCCAATGCAGAATTCATAAATGCACCGGCAAACGACTTGTCGAATCCGGCCGCCAGGTGGAAAACGACTCGCACATCTTCTGCCGCCCTTGCGCAATCCGCCGGCGCCAGCAAGTCGCCCTTGACCAAGGTTATGCGTTCGTTCGCATTGTTGCGGTCCACGACCTGCTGCAAGCGAGTCAGGTTACTTGACGGACGAACGAAACACCTGATATCCGAGAAACCATACTCCAAAAGAGTGGCGACTACCCTAGCCCCGATAAAACCGTTCGCGCCCGTAACAAGCACGGGATCGTCAGAACCAATAATCCATTTGTCATCCATCGCAGCCTACTCAGCAAGCAACCGGTCTACGAGATTCGTATAAACCTTCTTGTGTTCACTCCAACGATGGGTCTCTCCAAAACGCTCGGTCGCATTCTTTGCTATCTCGTAGCGCCTTGCACGATCTCGATAGAGATCGAGCATCGACTGCGCCAGAGAAGCGGGATTCTCGGCCTCAAAGAACTCCACCATATCGCCGTCGAAATATCGGCTCACTGTCCCTGTCTTCGGTACGAGACAAGGAATTTCCATGCTGACATACTCGAGGAGTTTCGTGGGAAGCATGATGTCTGTGCCGCTGGAGATACGAAGCGGGACAACACCGACATCGACGTCTGTCAGCAGTTCCGGGATGCTCTCGACCGGCACGAACCCTTCGCTGAATGTCACCAAGTCGGCCAGTCCCAGCTCATCGCGTAGTTTCAGTAAGGGCTCTCTCTCCTCGCCGGCACCAATGATTCTCAATTCAACCTCGGGAATAGCGTCCCTAACCAGTGCTATGGCGCGAAGCGCAACATCGAGCCCAAGGCGGCGAGCCAGAGTGCCATGATAGGCAATCACAAAAGCACTACCCGGGGACTTCTCAGGCCGCGAGTCCAATTTCGCGAAGATACGGTCATCCGGAAGATTCATCAGAACTTCAATTTTCTCACGCGGGATCCCTCGGTCCGAAAGGATGTCGCGCAACCGGCCTTCCACCGTCAAGACCGCGCTTGCGAATCGGCCGGCCCAGCGCTCTTGGAGCATCAGCAATCGGATCATCCAGTGCTTTTCGTCGGTGTCGAACTTCTCCATGTACAGCTCAGGCATTAGGTCGTGCACATCGTGTATCACCGGTCTGCCCATGAGGCGAGGTACGACCGTAGAAAAAACCAGGAAATCCGGCATGTTGTTAATGTGAATGAGATCGAACCTCAATGGCCGGAGACTTATGTAAGCCGTCAATAGCAGGAAGAAGATCGCATAATCGGCCATGTACAAGGCGGCCGAGGTCTTAGGGTTTGCCAGCCCGGGCAGTTTTATGACCTGAACTCCGGAGACGGACTCCCTATCGGGTTCCCCGGATTGGCGGCGCGCGATAAACGTCACATCGTAGCCACGGTCAGCCAGGGTTTCCGCCTCACGTCGCACACGCGGGTCGCGACGATAGTTCGTATAAGCAGCCATCAATACACGGGGCATGAGCAGATCCAGAGGTGAAGGCGGACAGATCGCACTACCAAGGGCCGTTGGCTGGACACGTGGATCGATATGGGGTTTTGCTCTGACATTCGCCTAACTTGCTCTAACGAACGAGAAACTTTCATAGCCCGCCGCCCCTTCTCGCCAATGGGCGTTGACTGTACGCCCATCCGTCGCAAGCCCATTCGTGTCCTTTACTTCTTCCACCATGCGCCAATACAGACCCGCCATTCCGGGGTCTCGAGCTCCGCCGAAAACGATAGGATGCCAGACACATGAGACACTCCCACCTTTGCCCCTGAGAGAACTGAGTTCACCAGAAATATGTTCCCAGGTCTCGTCGGTACTCAGACTCATATAGCTTCGCAACGTCACATCCATCAGACACAGGCTGATTTCTACAACGTTGTACGGCCTGTCGTCAGCCAAACAATAAGGAAAATACGGGTAAGAGAAACCGGCTCGGGGCCCTGCCCGATCCGGATAGCCCATGGACATGTCATATTCGATGCCCGCTTTCTCTTGTGCCGTGAACAAGTCGTCATAATTGAAAGACAAGAAATGCTGCCGAGATCCCTTGGGCGGCCTCATCTTGTCCCCGAGTAATCGGGCTTCCTCCACATACCAACCGGGAGCTTCCGTTGATCGATAGCTGCCGTGCAGGCATAGGTCGAATCCCGCATCGGGGATTGACGAGAGGTAGTCCTGAATCGACTCGCTGTGGAAATCGTAATTCACGTCCGACGGATGCCGCCGCGCCACCGCGACCTGAAACGACGATCGAACGCCAAGTTTCTTCTCATGGCGAATGATCTCCGGCACGCAACCGTATGGATCCCTCCCCTGCGTAAGGGCCTTCAATAGCCCGAAACCCGACCGCACGGCATCCGCCGGTCTGCGTTCACGGATCAGATGCCGACCCACGGTCTTTGCACCCTGCTTCAGCTGGTCGATTATCCCTGAAGGCAGAAAATCGACGTCATGTGACAACACGAGCGCGTACTCCTTGCCCGAAGGCCAGGCTGGCCCGAGCAAGTTCTGAGACGCCCACTCCGGGGAGATGAGCTCAAGGCGTGACTGTATAAGGTCAAGGTATCTGTCGACGATATCCTGTGGAACGTTCAGTCGAGAATAAACGCTGTCGGAGAACAGAAATCGCGTTTTCTCGTCCCTATGGCCCTGCCTCTCGTCCCACGACGACAGGAAATAGAACGCGTTGGCGACAAGATCGAAATTAACGTTCTTTGGCTGCCGATCTGTGTATTGACTCCTGGGCAAGGCGACTGCGAGGCCATCAACCTCCGTCGTTTCCCGCACCTCTCCGAGGCCCTCGAAGAGGTCCCAGGCCTCGGGGGCATGAAAAATGGGCAGGCAAGCACCAGCGGACTCCCGACCTCGCAAATCGGGGCCGTAATACATCCATGGCCCCTCTCCAGCAGGCTCTGGCACATAGCGCGGAGTGATCCCAAGAGCCATGCAGAGGGTATCGATCACATACCGAACCTTTGGCATGAAGCAGACACCGCAATCCAAAACGACAGGCAGATGAGGCATTGCTATGCCGATATTCCACGCAATCGATGACCGGGGCCTGCGCCAAATGACACCTCCGGCTCCCTATCCATGCCCGCGGACCCGTTGCGATGGCGCATCACGCTTCGCGGAGGCAGGCCATGGTCGATTCGAGAACAGAATCGAGGTGGATAGCCCGAGTCGCCCGCTCATCCTTCCCTCTCTTGTAGAAGAACTCACCTAGCAGCGGCGAAACGAGCTTTTGCTGAAGCCCATAGTCATGAATCTCCCAGGGGCTGGTGCAGTTAAAAATAGTGACACAACGGGTTCCGGTGCCCAGCGCAAAATGCATCGGCAAGCTGTCCCCGCTCACCAGGCATCGATGATTCGCCACATCGGCCAGGTGTTCCAGAAGCGTGGGCCGATGGGGCAGCACATTCACCGTGAGCCCGCGCCCTCTCAGTTCATCTATCAGTTCATCGTAGAAAGCCCAATTCTTCATGGGCCATACCGGGCCCGCTACCGGGGCGACGGCGACGTCGCCTTCGAGATCAGTCGCCGTAGGAGGCGGCAACAGGTAGGGGTCGTCCTTGAACTCGAATCCCATCCCACCAAACAAATGGTCCTGGTAGCTGCGGCGGTTCCTGAACTTCAGCTCGTCGGCCTTTTCCCGTCCATAAGCGCTGATCAGGCTGAGATCGAACCAAGACGCCGCATTGCTCGTGTAGACGACTTGGCCCCTATCGTCTCGGTAGGCCCCGAACACCTGGTCGAAGGTGGCCTGGGACAGAAAGTCGGCCACCTCCCCTTCATCCTCCAGGTTGATAACCAGATCGTAGCGCCGGTCGAGGGCGGCTTCTCGCTCAGACCAGCCCAATACCCGCAACCCCTCCGATATGCCGAAAAGCAGCGAGAGATTGCTGTCGGCTGTGATCCAGGTGACATCACCCTCGAGCCTTCCGAGCAGAGGCGTGGTCCGGACGACATCGCCCGTGGCATTAAGTTTAAGAATCAGCGTATTCATGGCCCGTCTGGTCCGTGTGTTTCTGCCTTGCTAATCGTGCCGAATCCCTCGCCCCTGACAAGGAGCCGGTTCACAGCCTCGAGACTCAGTATCGCGTTGATTTGCGATAGATGATTGACCCGACCTGTGGAATGCTCCGAATCAACCACATCAAGGTTCGCCGCATCGATCCACGGAAGATTGTCATCTCTCGCCCGCTCGATTCCCTGGCGCAAAACAAGCCTGAGTTCTTTCCGAAACCATCGCCGGTACGGCAAGAACTTGTGCCGGCCAAGCAGACCAAGCCTTGCCATGGCGTCGAGGACCGGATCCATCGCGCGCAGTTTCCCAGGCAGGCCTTCCTTGTCCAGGTAGTCAAGCTTGAAGCTCAGAGCGGTCCCGGCGCGCTTCAGCAAACCCATGGCCTTCCCGTCCCCGGCTTTCAGCCAGCGATCCGTGGGAATTCTGGCAAGCCGGGGATCGCAGGCCTGGATCAGCTTAAGCGCGGCATTCGGACTGTTTCTGGCTGACTCAGGTGCCCGACAGGCAAGTCTGACCAGCTCGTTGTCCAAGTATGGCGTCCGGAATACCTGGAGAGACCGGCATGCACTGAGTGTCCCGAAAAGATGCCAGGGTATTTCGCGGAACGCGCTTTGAGTGACCGACTCCTCGCCCGTTTCCGAAATGCGGGCAGCGGCCAGAAGGTCTTCGTCTGCGACCGACAGGAAGCCAGGCGGACGCCGGGCTGGCTTTAGGGTCGACATGCTTCGCAGAATCTCACTGCCGTAGTTCCCTGTCAGACGGACCAGTGAGTGCTGCCGCGCGAGTGTCGAATAGTAGATCTCATGGGTGCCCAGAGGCCCGGCGGATCCATCCGTTACGTAAACTGTCCGATCAAGGTAGCCCTGATAGTCGGTAAGGAAATCCGAGCCAATCGGAATAGCCGTGTGTTCAAGGCCACACACCGTTGCCACCCTGCGGCCAAGGCGGACATCCAGCGTTTCGCCAGTCAGGCCTGCATATGTGTAGCACGGCGGGGACGGATCCAGCGGAGGCATACACGCCATGATCATTCGCGTGTCGAGACCCCCCGTTATCGATACGCCGAGTTTCCGTGCTCCGGTCACGTACCGGGGCACGATTTTCCGGAACAGTGAAACAAATTCCTCCTCGAAGGCGGGCTCACTCAGCAGAGGCTGGTCACGCCATTCAGCCGGCTCAAAGTACACCGAGCGGGACACGGTCCGGCCGTTCCGGAAATGCCAGATCGACGCGCCGGGCAACCGTCTGACAGACTTGAAAAGAGTTTGCTCTCCGAACGTGCAGCCAAAAGCGAGGAACTGAGCCACGCCCGCTTCATCGAGCTCTCTTAATTTAGGGAGAATATATAATAGTGCTTTGATTTCACTGGCAAAAAATACCTTTCCATCTTCCTCGTAGACGTAGAGGCGCTCCATAGGAAAACGGTCGCAGAACAAAAAGGCATTGCCGGAGACAGAGTCCAAGACGAATCCGCTGAAGAGGCCGTTCAACCGACGTACGTGATCCGGGCCGAACCGCTCTCCTTCCGGAACCAGGTCGCAGACTGGCGGTTCACCAGCAGCGGGTATGCCGTTCACATCATAGACTTCACCGCAAAAGGCGGCACTGATACCCAAGCCTTTGCGCTGCCCTGACTGAGTTGATGCGTACGTATTCGGGTGGGCCGTCCAGCCGGCACACACAGCCTGATCGGCATCGAGGATCATTCCCTGCTCGTAGGAAGGGTCGTGAGTCATGGCCGCGATCATGGCGACCACCTGTTGCCTGGCCGTCTTTTCGTCCCTGAAGCCGACGACACCTGCTATGCCCGGCATCGATCAGATGCACCAGGACTGGCGAGGCTGGACGACTCTTCGGCCAGTCCGGGCCGGCATGCGCCCCAAACTCAGGAGCCTCGTTGGTACCACTGGGTCCTCCAGGCCTTGGCCCTGGCTTTCAGGTCGGAGGGAATCGCCGCCCGCCACCCCTTGTGAAGGCCAAACCGCATGGCCAGTCGTCCCTTCGCGGTTAGCGGAATGTAGTACCTGGGGACAGATACCCTATCGAAGCCAGAGCGCCGCTTGAACTCCGCAAGCGAATCGTCACTCCAGAACAGGTAAACAAGATACTCCCAGCCCCTCTCCTCACAGACTTCGACACATTTCGCGATAAGAGCATTGTTGATGGCCTTGTCGCGATGCTCGAGGCTGGAGATGATCTGTCCGGTAAGCGCAAATCGCCCGGCATCCCCCAGCATGACCAGCCCGATGATCCTGCCTTCGAAATAGGCAGCCAGCATGACTTCCCGTTGGACGTATCGGGAGAACTGTGTCTTGACGGTTTCAATGTCCTTCCCGTAGTGCCAGAACGGTCGACCCTGACGGACTGGCGATTCATTGAAAATCGCCGTCATTCCACGAACAAACTCGTCGTCGTAGGGAACCTCCCGGACTTCGATTCCGGCCTTGTGGGCCTTTCGGATCTGGTTTCTGACCCGGGACTTTATCTGCTTGGTGAACCAGTGCTCATATGAAGAAACAGGCAGGACGGCAAGATCCACCATCTCAAAGTCCCATTCATATCGGGGTGCGTAATCAGGCGGGCGCTGCCAGAACGTAAAGAGATCCGCTTTGACGGACGGTTCCGATCTGACTCTCTCTAACACAGCATGAGGATCGTCGAGATCCTCGAACCAGTCGTCCTCCAGCCCCAGAACCCGAACAGGACCGCCGCTGATCGAGAATACCTGGCCTCCCAGCTCGACACACCGGATCTCCGCGGGCTGACCCTTTATCAAGGTTGGCTTCATGAATACCTGGGCGGTCATGTGCTCTTGGCCTCGTCGCCGGTGCTGCGTGTCGAATCCGATCGTTTCAGGAGCGAGTTGAGACGCGCCAGCTGCTCTCCCTGATGAAACCGGATTAGCTCCTCGGAAACCGGCCGAGGCTCCCGCTTGATCCAGGACCAGAAGTAGCCGGCAAAGAGCGCCAGCCCCCCGACCACGTAGGGCGGCTTCGCCATCTGGAAAGTGCTCCTGGCCAGCTGCCAGAGCGGATGCCCGCCGAGGAAGTAGTCCTTCTTGCCATAGTGAAAACGGGCGCCAAGGACACCGGTGCTCGCCTGCCCCATCGGCTTGTGGTGATGGAACAATTTCTCGCCGAACGAGTAGGTCAACCAGCCCTTCATGCGGGCCGTCGTAACCGCGACCCAGTCGATGCCGCCGCCGGGAATCGGAACATAGCCGCCGATGTCTTCGTAGCAGGCCCGCCGGAACAGCTGGCACTGACCGTTGACGTGATGGACGTTGATATAGCTGTCCTCAAATGAATGAAAATCGCCTTCGATGTAGTGGGTACCGGCAACGCCAAGCGTCTCGTCGAGGGCGAACTGTCCGACCAGGTATTCGAGATAGTCTTCGGATCGAATGAGACATCGCCGTCCAGGTTGCCGATGACTTCGAAGTCCAGGTCCTTGACGCGCTCGTAGCCCGCCTCGAAGGCCCGGACCTTGGCGGCGAAGTGCCGCTCCTGGCGCTCGGGCAGCCGAAGCAGCTCGAGCCACTCCCGCCCCTCCTGGTATTTCTGCACGAGATCGTCCGTGGCATCGGTGGACCCGTCGCTGACGATCACCCAGCGTTTCGGCAGGTGCGTCTGGGCCACGACAGACTGCAGGGTCTTCTCGATGTAGTCCGCCTCGTTGCGGGCGGGCGTTATCAGCACGTAATCCAGCGCCATCAGATGCTTCCCGCCGGCCAACCGGTGCTGATTCGGGACGCCCTGCTCCCCGCCATGGTGTCAGGCCGCTTGCACATGGCGCCCTCCGAGATCGGCCCTGAGCCATTCCTCCAGCACGATCAGGCTGAAAAGAATCTTGTGGTTGTCATGGCGGCCGCTCTGGTGCTCCTCCAGCAGCGCCGCGCCGGTCCCGGCTCAAGAAACTCATACATGCGTGATGATGGATCCCTCAGGTAATCGGTCATCTTCCCGCCCAGGGATTCGTTGAACCAGTTGTCCACGACATCGACAGCGAAGCCGCGCTTCTTCCGCTTGAGGATTTCCGCGGGCAGAAACTTTTCGCACACGCGGCGATGCAGCCATTTGCGCTGTCCCCGGCGGACCTTGAAAGCCGCCGGTAATCGATGCGCGTATTCGATGATTTCCTTGTCCAGGTAAGGCACCCGAACCTCGAGGCTGTGGGTCATGGACAGCTTGTCCGCGTACATCAACAGTTCATCCGGCAATGAAGACCGAATCTCCAGCACCTGGAAGGCGCCCAGTTCGTCGGTGCCCTCCATATCCGTCTCCAGATCGGACCAGAAGTCGCAGATCCGGTCGCCGGCTCCGGCTGGCAACACCCCGGGGCGGAACAGCCCGTCGATGGCGTCGCCGGGAAGGATCGAAAACACGTTCTGATAACGGCGCATGCGCTCGTCGATGTTCAGTGAGTAGATGCCGCGCTTGAGGGTCTCGTTCCTGGGCAGACGGCCGATGCCGGACTCGATCCCGCCACGCAGCCAGCCGGGCATGTTTCTCCAGACGCCGCCGTACTGAACGCCGAGGTGACGCTTGTAACCCCCGAACAGCTCATCGGGCCCCTGCCCGACCAGCGCCACCTTGACGTCCTCGCGGGCGCGCTGACAGACGAAATACATAGGTACGATCGACGACGACGCGATGGGCTCTTCGAGGATCGAAACAATGTTCGGCAAGACCTCCTCGTAGAGCTCCCGGGTCAAATGCACCGGGGCGTTCTTTGCGGAGAATATGGCCGCCGTCTCGGCCGCATCCTTGAGTTCATCGTCCTTGTAGGCGTCCTTGCCGTAGCCCATGGTGAAGGTCGGCCAGTCCTTGCCATACAAACTCATCAGCGCGAGCAGCAGGCCTGAATCCATACCCCCGCTCAAGAGCAGTCCCACGGGAACGTCGCTGAGCAAGTGACGTTTCATCGCCCGCTTGTAGATCTCCAGCAATTCCTCGGTGGCTTCTGCGTCCGATGGCGGCGGCGACTGGGATACTGCCGGCGCCCGGTACCAGCGCTCCACTCGCCAGTCCCCGTCCTCGAACACGGCCATGGTGCCCGGGGCCAGCTTGTGGATGCCCTCGTACAGTGTGAGCGGGGACGGCGTGTATCGATAACGCAGAAAGAGGTTCAACGCCGTCGTGTCCAAATCCGGCCGGCGCTCCAGCCCAGCGAGCACCGAGCGCAATTCGGAACCGAACAGCAGCGTGCCGTCCTTGACCCGGTAGTACACCAGCTTGATGCCGGCCGAGTCCCGCGCCAGCGTCAGGCGCTTGCGCCGTTCGTCCCAGATGGCCAACCCGAACATGCCGTTCAGGCGGTTCAGCACCTCGCTGCCCCACTGCTTGTAACCGTGGATGATGACCTCGGTGTCGGATCGGGTCCGGAAGATGTGACCCAGTCCTTCGAGCTCGTCTTTCAGCTCCGGGAAATTGTAGATCTCGCCGTTGAAGGCCACCCACACCGTCTCTTCGGCGTCGGACATGGGCTGGTGCCCGCCTTCGAGGTCGATGATGGAGAGCCGGCGAAAACCCAGCCCCAGTCCATCGGAGAAATAGGAGCCCTTCGTCATCCGGACCGCGATGGACAATGGCATCAGCCATCGCGGACACACGCCGCGGTTCCACCGGTCGGTGATCGGCAAAGTTGTACTGGCCGCAGATACCGCACATCTCAGCGGGTCCTCCGGAGAAAGGCGGACATCGACACAGGCGGCAAGGTGTCAGTCATGGGCCTTGGCCTCCTCCGTCGCGAGCGCGAGCTGGCTCAGGGAGCGGAATATCTGGGATTGAGCCCATCGGTGCATCGGGACATTGTCCCAGCCCAGGATGAGACGCCTGGACCGGAATGAGCCATCTTCCTTGATCCAGCGGTCCAGCAAGTCGGCGAGCGTGGACGCCAGGCGGGCATCGAGGCGCTCGAACCGGCCGGCCAGCAGAGTGCACAAGTTGATGCACTCGGCATAGTCATACAGTTCGTTCCGGTAAACCGTCAGGCGTGGGGCCACGGCGAAAGGCCGCGGGCAGCCCTGCTCGTCGAACAGGTGATCCACGTAGAAGGCCACGCCCCGCTCGATGGCTTCCCTGCAGCCTGGGTGGTCCACCAGCGCATCGATTTTCGCGAGCGCCTTCATGACAAAACAGGTATGAAAATGATCGACGAAATCGCGAACCCCATCCACCGCATAGGGCCATGAACCGTCAGCATTCTGGGCGCCGAGAACGAAACGGAGATTGCCCTCGGCGGCGGCCCGGTAATCCTCTCGGTCGAAGCGTACCGATGCGGCCGTTAGCAGGAATGCCCGGTAAGCGCTCGCATTGACCACCAGGCCGACATTGTCGACCGGGTTATAGCCCGCGGTCGTCACGCCGGGCTCGAGTTCCCTATCCGGAATGTCAGTGAACGCATGCTCTGCGATGGACGCCAGGACCGATTGCCACCGCTCGTGGCCGTCGAGATCGTGAACCGCCGCGAACGCCTCCCAGGCATAGGGCGTACTGGTAATGAGAGGCGTGCCGGCCGCCATCACGCCGTTACGCGTGACCCAGTCAAAGGGGTACCCCCAGCCATGGTGGGCAAAGCCCGGCGACCGCGTAGCCTCCAGAACCTCCAGGAAGTGCGTTGCCCTGGCCAGGTGACGGTCTTCACCCGTTACCTTTGCCAGCATGGCGAAACCCATGGCGTAGTGGGCATCCGCTATCGGGAAGCGCTGCTTCTTCCAGAACAGGCGGCGGGCCGGCGGAAAGAAAGCCTCCGAGAAGATCATCGGCGCAACCGCCGGAATGCCGAGCAGCTTGTTTCGGTAATAGAGCGCCTTGGCCCGACTGCCCAGCGGCCCCGCAAAGTAGCTCTGGTGATCCCAAGAGGTCTCGCCGTAGGCGTCGAGCCAACCGACGAATCTCTCCAGAACACCGGCAAGCATCCCTGAGGACAGCCCTGGAACGCCGGCCATCGGCGGCAGATCCGGGTTTATTGCAGCAGCCACCATGATTTCTTGTCTCAGAGCCCGGCGCGGTGCAGAGCCAGGTCCAGTTTGCCCCGAGCGAGAAGCTTCGCGGCACGCCAGTTCCTCATGGCGTTCCTCGCGGCCCTGGGACCGAGCGTCTTTTCGAGCGGGTAATACTTCCAGCCGAGCTGCGGGGGCTCTAGCCGGCCTCCGAGTTCGGCCGCCAGATTCGCCAGCCGGTCGAGATAAGATGAATCACCGCCGGCGAAGTAATCGGAAAACGTTTGCAGATGTTGCACGGCCGCCGCCCGGTTCTCGGGAGAGTCATGGAGGTCGAGAAGATGACGCACGGTTACCTGGAGTGAAAGAAGTAGAGACTCCAGGACTTCGTCACTGGTTTCCATATTCCAGTTCAGGCTGCCGACCGTACCGATCCGGTAGTAACACTTGGCGTCCGGCACGAACCGTACCTGGTCACTCTGCGCCGCCACCCGGCAGATGTACTCACCGTCGTCATCCCCGGAACGGGTGAGACGCTCGTCCCAGGGGCCAGCCGATTCGGTGAGCCGGCGGCTGACCAGCCAGACGGCCGGGTTCATCCATACGTTGTCGTTGAAACGGGTTCGGATCCATTCCTCAGCGGATAAATCCTGCCAGAGAGAGTCCGGATCGAATCGGGCTTTGCCGGTACGGAAAAAGAATTTGCCCCACGATCCGGTCAGGAGGGTTCGCGACGTGCTCCCGTCCTCCGCACCGGTCATCTGGCGCTCGATCTTTTCGGGGTGCAGGACATCGTCAGCGTCCAGCCACTGGATATAGTCACCCTGGGCCAGTCGCAGGGCGTGATTTCTGGCGCCGCAGGCGCCGGTATTTTCCTGGCGAACAACCTTGACGCTGGCGTCTGCAACGCTGGTGGCTGCTTCAAAAGTGTTGTCCGGAGAGCCATCGTCGACAACGATGATTTCCTTGTGAGGCCAGGTTTGGTTCACGGCAGAGAGAACGGTCTCCCGCTATCCAGCGTTCGGAGCGAAAGGCCGGAATCAGTATGGACACCAGCCTAGGCACGAACAGACCTCTGGCAACGCCGCCACGAGACACAGCATGATGAGCCGGGCTGACCTTTCACCGCGCGCCCTCTTCAACTATCCGGTCGACTGGCACCTTGTCACGCGAGGGCGTCAGGAAACGCCGCTCACGCAAGTACACGGCAGCAGTGCGAAGAGCATCAAGGGTGGTGACGCGCCGCGAAGGTATATCGCTGATGGCCTCGCGGCAGAGCGCATCGAACTGACGGCACAAGGTCTCGAGACTGAAATGATCCTTAACGAACTGCCTGGAGAACGCTCCGATGGAATGCCGGTAGGCTTCATCTTCGGCGAATGACCGAAGTGCCGAGACCAGGTTTTCGTTGCCCGGCTGCCCCTCTCCGATGCCATACATTCCTCGATAAAGAAATGAATCAGCCGTTTCCGGATTGAACGGCGCGGCGAAACCCTTTTCTCCGACAACAACCACCGGCTTGCCAAAGGAAAGCCCCCGAAGCGACGACCCTCCCATGCCGACGACTATGTCGCTGGCGGCGTAGGCTGGTCGGGGATCCAGGAGCGCTCCCGTCAGCATGACTGCCTTTCGGCCAAGCGCATCGTTAGTCTCGCCGGCGAGAGCCTCCAGCTGCTCCCGAGCCGCGCCATCGCCAACTATGACGAATCGCAGCGGCAAGTCGGCTCCCAGCTCCCGGATCGCATGCGTCGTTCGAACCAGGCTTTCGGATTTCATCCAGGTCGCCAGCCGGGAGACAGTGACGACCGTAATATCGCCGTCATGTATCTCCAGGCGTTCTCGAAACGGGCCCGGATCTACCGAGGCGCCCGAGTTGGCGTGAACATCGACAGGGGGCAAAAGCGCTTCAACCCTGCGGCGACCAGCGCGCCGGGCCTTGTCCACAATTTCCGGTGTCCCAAAAGTCGTTGGTGGCGACTTTGGCAGTACCCGAGTGAGGTCCATCATCATGTCCGTAGCGACGAGAGGCACTCGCATGGGCAAATGAACACCGTAATAGGCCTCCAGGCACTGCCACCAGTCCCAGACATGAACAACATCGGGCCGTTCCTGCCTGACGAGGTCTCTCAGGGCTCGCATCCGTGCGGGGGACGGGTGCCGGTACGAATCAGGCGCCGGAACAAAACGCAGGCCCTTCTCCTCTGCGAGACGAACCATCGGTCCCGGTGTTGCAAACAGGATCACCTCGTAGCCGTGCAGGTCCCGCAGGCCGGCGGCCAGGTCAATCGCGTTGACCTGCGTGCCACCCACTTCGAGTCGATGCGCAAAAACCAGTATCTTCATGCCGTTTTTCCACCAGCGACCGCAGGACGACTGGGACGCTTCGACCTCGCGGTCGATGACCCGACAGACGTTGGCAAGGATCCTGATTCCAACCCGCTATACCCCCGATCGCTCACTATCTGATCACCCACGTCCGGCATCGGCAAGCCGCAACATTACCAGATACTTTGCGAAGCGGCCCGGGGACGGCATTCAGCTGCACCAGGCCCGCCAGAGACCGTAGAGAATAGACGATGCACACGACGAGAATCAGAACGCCTGTCACCATTCCGGAAACCGGCGGGAGAAATCGAAGTGAGCCGAAAACGATGCCGATCACGAGCAAGAACCCGATACCGATAAGCCTGTTGGCGGAGGTCCAGCGAAATCCGCTCAGACGACGCACAATCGGATAAATCAGAAACGCATGGAAAACGTAAGACCCGAAGAACGCCATTCCCGCTCCATCCAGACCGAACTGCCCCACTAGCCACCAGGTCAGCCCGACGTTCACTGCCGCCCAAGCCAGTTCCGTGAGGAAAAAGATGGTCTGTTCACCGCGGGCCACGATGATGAAGCCCATTGGCCACGTGATAACACGAAGGGCCATACCCAGGCAGATCCACCGTAGCACCCCCGCCGCGGCGTCGAATTCGGCGGTATAGAAGAGAATCATCAGCAGTGGAGCCAGAGTCAGCGTCGCCACGACCCCGGGAGCGGCAAGCAGCATGCTGACGTGAGCCTGCTCGTTCACGAGGCGGTTTGTCCGCTTGTCGTCGCGTTGCTGCCGCGGTAAGCCGGGGATAGAAATCCGCACCCATAGCCTGAAGAATCATGCCCACATAAAGGCCGCCCAGGGTCCATGCCGCCTGATAGAAGCCCGCGGCCTCCAGCCCTTCCCCCTGAAGCACAATCGCACGAACGGCATAGGCGGAACCCATCATCAGGAATCCGCTCGACATGAACGCGAAGCCCAATTTCAGCAGGGATGATGTCTCCTGCCGGACAACGCTTTTTTCCAGGGACGGACTCTCGATCCTGACTCTTCGGCTGTACCACCAGGACACGAATAGGGTCATGCCCGCAGTCGCCACAACCGCCGGCGCAACCCCCGACTCTCCCATGAAATAGACGAGCACTATGCTGGCGCCTGTTCCAAGCAAAGCCCCTAGCACGCCCATCAGGGCGAGATCGCCAATGCGGCGCAATCCCTGAATCAATGCGGCCTGACCGGCATTGACAACCCGGAACAGGACTCCGAGGGAGAGCAATGCCACGGCAGCGGTCTGCAGTTCGCTGCCGAACGTGAGGCGAGAGATCTGGGGAGCGAAAACGACAACAAGAATGCCACCGGCTATGCCAAGCCAAAGGGATAAGCGTCGGAGCACCGTGATGGTATTCGCGATGCGGGCCCGGTCCCCGGAGCCGTTGGCGTCGGCGATCTGGCGAACGCCACTGGAGCCCACACCCATGCCCGCCAGGCTCATCGCCACCTCCACGATAGACGTGTATAGCGCCATGAGGCCGAATCCCGCCGGGCCCAGCAGAATGGCCATGGCCTTGGTGCGGATGATGCCGATCGCAATGACCACGACCGACGATCCGCCGATCATCGCCGAGGACTTGAGGATCTGCCCGTAGGACGGCTTCTCCTCCGGATTGGGTGCCCGGTCCTCCGCTTGCGATCCGGCAGGCAACGGCGGGTCGGTCCCTTGCGGTTTCAGCGACACGAAATAAACCCACGGTTCAACACGCCCGAGGCCTGATCACGAGGGAGTGCGCTGCCCTTATGCTGTGTGAACCCATGACCTTCAACCTTTCCCTGGCAACAACGAGGATTATGGGAGAATCGCCCTCCGTCATCCGGTAGGCGTTCACGGATTAGACTTCTCGGCGAGGCAATCCCGGCCAGTATGGTCGGCACGGCATTCGAGACTCTCTGGAAGGTCCAGGCAAGTTGTGCCGTGAAGGAGAAGACAAGAGAGACCCAAAGGGTTGGAAAAAAAAGCAGACGACAGGTGACGCGGAACCTGCATGCGAGCGACGGGAATTCGACGAGGAGAGGCTACCGAATTGAATAGTGCGGACGAATACCTTAATGAGCCATCCAGGCCAGGGACCCCTCTTCCGGGACACTGCTCGCCTCGTTAGGCATCCCCGTCACACTTCAGAACGGCAAACACGGTCTTCACCAGGATCTTGATGTCCAGCCAGAAGGACTGGCTGCGGATATAGCGAAGATCGAGCCGGACCATGTCATCGAATGAGGTCTTGTTGCGGCCCTCGACCTGCCACAGGCCAGTGATGCCCGGGCGCACTTCGAGCACTCTGCGCAAGTGCCAGGACTGGTATTCCTCGGCTTCGTAGATCAGCGGTGGGCGCGGCCCGACCAGGCTCATGTCGCCTTTCAGCACATTAAACAGCTGAGGCAGTTCGTCGATGCTGGTCTTGCGAATGATCCGACCAATGCTCGTGACCCGCGGATCCGCCTTCATCTTGAAATGCGGATTCTCGTCGTCACCCTGGTTGACCTCATCCAGCCGGCCACGGATCAGGTTGGCCGTGTATTCCTTGTGTATCGAATCGTCCGCATCGGAACGCATGGAGCGAAACTTGTAGAACACGAAAGGCATGCCCATGCGTCCAAGCCGTTTCTGCTTGAATATCACGGGACCGGGCGAAGTGAGCTTGATGAGAATTGCCGTAGCCAGGAATACCGGCGACAACCCGATCAGAAGTGCCAGCGAAGCCAGGATGTCGAAGCTTCTCTTCGCAAAGGTGCTGGCGTCGTTGACCGGCGGCGAATCGTGCAGAAATGCCGGATAGGCATCCGCGAGCACCCGGTGTTCCTCGATCAGGCTGTCGAACACCTTGTCGGGATAAGTGGCCGACACCGTGGAATAGGGCTGATGGCCGGAGCGAGAGCAGATGTTGCGCGTGAAAACCTGGGACTCGTCTTCGTTGGTATACGGCAGCAGAAATGCGATCAGCCCGTCGCCCAGGTAGCCGAGCATATCGGTCTCACGCTTATTCACCCGCAACAGATGCAGCAGTTCCCGCTCGGAATCCAGGCCACCACCCTCATCCCGATTCATCCGAAACAGGACGATGGAAAACGGCACCTTGGAACGGTCGGTCCGTCGTTTCTCCAGCTGCAGCTGGTCAAGAAACTGGTGCCGCGACAAGACGTCTCCGCACCGGCGCTCATGGTGATCGGGGCGTCGAAGAACCTCCGCAGACAACGGCCGGGCTGGCGCCATGGAGCCGCCGGAGGCCAGCGCCAGACCCCCGTCCATGCCTTCCATTGACGCGGTCGGGCTCCTTCGGCGCGCGGCCTCAGCGCCGGCAAAGTCCGCCGCACTTCTCATCCATGAGACGCCTGATTCGTGAGTCATTCCTGGCTGCCCCAATTTCGAATACTCAACCCTCCGACCCAGGCTCTCCGGTTGTGCCCCGGCGATGCCTGTTTCGGACCTGTTCCGTCGTCTGCTGGAATCCGCCCTTCCGCACTTCCGCGGGCCGGATGCTCCTCACTCCAGGGCGCATAACCGACCCTTGACGACACCGGGAACCAAAAATCCATTGTCCGGCTCCCGACATCTGTGTCCTTTGTACCGGAGTTTAGTTGCAACTCACGTGAATGTAAAGCAATTCGACATGACAGTCGCAACGTGGCGACGCTCAGCGCCCTTCGGAACCGAGTCTCGCCAAACCCGCCCTGGAGCGCTGCGCATCCGATCACAGTTCTCACTCCTAACTCATTGGATCCGAACCGCAAACATGGGCCGAGCCCCGTGACCTGGCCGGTGACCGGCCCCAGGGGCCACGCTCGTAGGGCGCATTTCAGGGCTTTTTCGGCCGATTCCGCATCGACCCCGGCTACAACAGCTCGCGTACAGGCAACCGGCCCGGGCCGTACCTGATCCAGCGACGCAACGCCCTCCCGAGAAAGCGTTGTTGCGCAAATTGCGCGGCAAGGCGGGCGATCCAGCGGGCCGAACACCGTGGACTTTCGTCACCTTATGTCATATTGATTCGATATTTTTGACATAAGTCAAAGTAATAAAAAGAAATAATGTCCCTCCTTTTTTCGTAGCCGATTCGCGACGCCCGATGTCGCGGGCCAGAGACACGTGGCTCATGTTGCGGCGCACCCCCTAGTATCCGCGCCATCCACGGCAGCCGCCCCCCCCTTTTCTGAGCTGCTGGATATCCATGCCGTGCGAGCGGATTGGCAAGGCCCAAAGTGCCATTAAGTCACTCGAGCCAGTCGACCAACCGCCGGCCGTGAGCAAGAACAAAGGGAGAGTGTCGATGCTCGAAGCGCTAGTCGCCTTCGCACAGTTATCCGGAGCCGGTCTCGCCGTGACCCCGCCGGCCCAGCCCATCACCGCCGGCTATGCTGCCGGAATCAACGCCACATCCTCGGAAACTTTCCAGGCCGAAAAGGCCAGGCGTTCCGGCGGAGCCAGCGTCAATGACCGTTATGCGGGTTATACCGGCTCCGGATACGTGGAGACCCATGGATCGTCCGGCATCACCTGGACCGTCAGTGTTCCCACCTCCGGGACCTACTCCCTGAAGATTCCGCTACGCCGTGGGCATCGGCAACCGGTCCGCCACGCTTGGCCGTCGATAACAAGAAGGCGAAATCCGTGACCTTCGCCACGACGGGCAAATGGACCACCATGGAAAGAGGTGACCTTCAAGGAATCCCTGTCCGCGGGCAGCCACACGATTCGCCTGACCAGCACCCAGACTCGCGGCCCCAGCATCGATCGGCTGATCGTTCCGGGGGCAGGCTCATCTGGCGGCGGGGGGGGGGTGGCGGTGGCGGCACCACGCCTCCTCCCGGCGGCACCCCGACTCCCACGGTCTCGTCAGCCACCGGCCGGGGCGATGCCTATGACCTGGCCTGGACCAACAGCGGCGTCCAGCCCGACGGCGGCTTCGACATCATCGTCGACGGCACGGACACCAACAACACCTACCGCACGACCGCGTTGAGCACCTCGGTGGGACCGCTGGATTCGTCCGTGCGGCACTGTTTCGCCATCCAGGCCCGTTATATAAGCCAGAACAAGTTCCTGAACTCGTCCGAGGTCTGCGTTGATCCCGCACCCACCGGCGGTGGCGGCGGTGGCGGCTGGCGGCGGCGGCACGCCGACTCCCACGCTGAAGAGCGCGACCGGCAGCGGCGGCAACTATGATCTCGTGTGGACCAATGGCGGCGTGGACCCGGCCGGCGGCTTCGACATCATTATCGACGGCACGGATACCAACCAGGCCAACCGCACCATCTGGCTGGAAACGACGGTTGGCCCCCTGGACGAGTCCAGGACCCACTGCTTCCAGGTCCAGGCCCGCTATACGGACGCCGGGACGTTTCCGAACTCCAACGAACTCTGCGTCTCGCCCTCGAGCGGCGGCGGTGGCGGCGGGGTGGTGGCGGCAGCCAGAACCGGGCGCCCACCATCAGCGGACAGCCTTCGGGCGCAGTCATCGTCGGCCAGAACTATCGTTTTGCACCCACAGTGAACGATCCCGACGGCGATCCGGTGACGCTTTCCATCAGCAACAAGCCCGCCTGGTTGAGCTTCAACCGGACTACGGGCGTCTTGAGCGGAACCCCGAATGCGGGCGACGTGCGGACCTGGTCGAACATCACGATCACGGCATCTGACGGCCAGGCCAGCAGCACGCTGGGGCCGTTCGGGATCACCGTCGAGCAGAGCGGCAACCGAAGCGTCACCTTGAGCTGGACACCGCCGACCAAGCGTGAAGACGGGTCGAACCTGAACAACCTTCGCGGCTACTTCATCTACGTGGGCCAGAGCAAGAGCAGCCTGGACCGGGAGATCAAGGTGACCAATGCCGGCGTATCCAGCTACACGGTGGACGACCTGACCCCGGGTACGTGGCATCTCGGCGTGAAGGCCTACGATGCGGACAACGTAACCAGCGCCATGAGCACCGTGGTGTCCATCACCCTGAACTAGGCGGGGCCCCCAACCCGCATTTTCGGGCCGCCCGGATCACTGTCCGGGCGGCCTCTTTTTTGGAAGGTCGGGCTCTTGCCTGAAAAGCGGATCGCCTCAGGCGCAGGCGGCCTTCAAGGTGTCGGCGACCTGCTCGATGTCGGATTCGCTTATTGCCGGAAACAAGGGCAGGACGATGCAGTGTTCCTGGGCTTTTTCCGACTCCGTCAGGGAGGCTCCACCGGAGGCGCCCGCGTAGGCAGGCTCCTTGTGGGCACACATGATGCCCCGGCGGGTGGCGACGCCCGCATCCAGCATGGCCTGCATGACCGCTTTCTGGTCGCATTGCTGCGGCAGGCGGACACAGTAGCTTTGCCAGTTCGACCGGGCATAGGCAGGCTCGACCGGCAAGCCAAGACCTGCGATGCCGTCCAGCAACTCCCGGTAGCGGTCGGCAATCTCACGGCGTCTCGCGACGATTCCCGGAAGCCGCTTGAGTTGCTCCCGTCCTACCGCCGCCTGAATGTCCGTCATCCGGTAGTTATACCCGACGACCGGATACTCCTCGAAGATAACCTTGGGCGAGCCGTGGCGCACCGTATCGGGCACACTCATCCCGTGCTGTCGAAGCAGCCGGAAGCGCTGATCCCAATCGGCGTGCCGGGTCGTCAGCATGCCGCCGTCTCCGGTACTCATGACTTTCCGCGGATGGAAGGAGAAACACGCGACATCACCGTGGGGTTTCCCGATCCGGTCCCATGTCCCGTCCATGAGAATCTCGCTGCCGATGGCGCACGCGGCATCCTCGATCACCGGCAGACCATGTGCCGCGGCCACCTTGAGGATCCGGGCCATGTCACAGGGCATGCCCATCTGGTGGACGGTAAGCACCGCTTTGGTCCGTGGAGTAATCGCGTTTTCGAGATGTGCGGGATCCAGGTTGAATGTGGTCGGGTCAACATCCACGAAGACGGGCGTGGCGCCGCAATAGCGAACCGCATTGGCGGTCGCGATGTACGAGTGGCTGACCGTGACGACTTCGTCCCCGCACTCGACGCCCGCGGCAATCAGGGCAAGATGCAAAGCCGTCGTACAGCTCGACACGGCGCAGGCATGTTCCGCACCCACGAAGTCGGCGAACTCCTTTTCGAAGGCCCCGACTTCCGGCCCCTGGGTAACCCAGCCGCTGAGAATAACGCGGCGGGCCGCATCGGCTTCCCGCTCGTCCATCGTGGGTTTGGCAATAGGAATCATGTTTCTGCCACCTTGCGGTTCGACCGCCACCACTGAACCAATCGATCCAGGCCTTCCTCGAGGCCGATTTCCGCTCTGAAACCAAGCTTCGACTCCGCCAACGCGATTTCCGCCAGCCGCCGGGAAACGGGGTTCACCGAGCGCTCGGGGCCGTGCTCTGGCTTGAGCTGCGAGCCCATCACGTTGAGCAGCGCCTGCGCCAGGTCGTTGAGACTCGTCTCCACGCCCCTGGCCACGTTGAACACGTCGTCGTTTGCATCCGAGGCCAGGGCGAGCACGTTAGACCGGGCCACGTCGTCGATATACACGAAGTCCATGGTGGTCTCACCGTCACCGAATATCAGCGGCGCCTGCCCGGCATCGATGCGTTCCATCCAGCGGATGAGGACTTCCGTATACCTTCCATAAATGTCCATGCGCGGCCCGTAGACATTGAAATAGCGCATGGCCGAGTAGTTGAGACCATACATGTCGTTGAACGACCGGAGCAGGCCCTCGAGCATGACCTTGCTCGTGCCGTACCAGGTCCGGTTGTTGTAGGGATGGTGGTCTTCCTTTGTCGGGAAGTGGTCCGCCAGCCCGTAGACCGAGGCCGAAGACGCGGCAATCACTTTCTTGACGCCCTTTGCCTGGGCCGCCTCCACGACGTTGTAGGAGCCGTCGCACATGACTTCCATTGCCTCACGGGGTTCCGCGGCGCAGGCGGTAATGCGGATGGCGGCCATGTGGATGACGGCGTCCATGCCCTCGGTGGCGGCGTGAATGGCATCGGCGTCGCGGATGTCCGCTTCCACGAGGGAAACCCGCGGGTCGCTCAGCGCGTGCTCAATGTTCGCCATGGCGCCACGGCTCAGGTTGTCGAAGATCACGATCCGGCCCGGATCGTAATGCTCGAGGAGCTGGTCCACGGTCGTTGAACCGATCAGCCCGCAGCCGCCGGTCACCAGGATACTCGAGCCGTTAATTTCCATATTGGGGCCTTATTGTGGCGATGCTTGTTATTCCGGATGGTCCGGCTGAGTCAGTTTAGCGCCACGGCGGGACATCCGGCTACGGTTGCGCCCGCTTCCACATCGCGGACCACGGTACTGCCCAAACCGACCAGGGCCCCGTCCCCGATGCGTACCCCGTTCCGGATGCTGGTCCCGCTGCCGATATAGCAGTTCTCTCCCACATCACAGCCGCCGGCGATCGTCACGCCCGAGCCGATCAGGGTCCAGTCCCCGATCCGGGTGTCATGGTGAATGACCGAATTGGGGAGGATGCAGACATGGCTGCCGACTTGCGCGTTGCTCGTGATCACCACGCCGGCCATGACCAGTACGTTGCGCCCTACCCTGACCTGCCGTCCCAGGGACGCAGACGCATGGACCACCGTGGCAAAACGATCGGGATCAACGTCCAGCCCCTCGATCACCGCGCGGCGGCCGCGATAGGAGGCGGGACTACCGGGCACGGCGAGTACCGCTGCGTCCGGCCAATCCGTCAGCGCGGCCCGCTCGCGGACCGTGCACCCGGCAATCCTTTGCCCCTGCTTTTCAGGCGTATCGTCTACAAACGCGGCAAGCGACCATTCCTCGCCCAGGCAGTCGGCAGCCTCCAGTGCATTGCCGTTGCAGGGAAAAATAATCAGCGGCCGGGCACCCCGGCCCCCGTCGTCGGTCATTCCGGGATCACGAAGCGGCCGCGAGATCCCGGCCGGCCAGCTTCAATACGGCATCGGCCACGGTCCGGCACTGGTCCTCGGTCATCTCCGGGAACATCGGCAGGGAAAGAAACTCCCTGGCCGCCCGCTCGGACTCCGGGAAATCGCCTTCGGCGTAACCCAGGTCCGCATAGGCCGGCAACAGGTGAACCGGAATCGGGTAATGGATTCCGCTCTGGATTCCCTGTTCGTTCAGCGCCTGCTGCCAGGCCTCGCGGTCAGGCGACCGGATGGCGTACACGTGGTAAACGTGCCGGTTCCCCGGCACCTGGGTCGGGGTTTCCACGCCGCTGCCCTCGAAAAACCGGTCGTAGGCCGCGGCGGCGGCCCGCCGTCCCTCGGTCCAGGCTTCCAGGTGCTTCAGCTTGACGCCGAGAACGGCGCCCTGGATGCCCTCCATCCGGTAGTTGAAGCCCTTCAGAACATGGTGATATTTCTTCTCCGCACCCCAGTCCCGGAGCATGCGGAGCTTACGCTCCAGTTCCGGATCGTCGGTGACCACCATGCCGGCCTCGCCGTAGGCGCCCAGGTTCTTGCCCGGATAGAAGCTGAAGCAGCCCATCGCACCCATGCTGCCGGCCCGGCGGCCCTGCCACTCGGCGCCGTGGGCCTGGGCAGCATCCTCGATGACCGTCAGTCCGTGGCGTTCGGCGATCTCCAGGATCGGGCCCATGTCCGCCGTCTGGCCGTGCAGGTGCACCGGCAGGATCGCCTTGGTCTTGGGCGTGATCGCCGCCTCGAGCAGGCCCGGATCCATGTTGTACGTCACCGGATCGATGTCCACGAACACCGTGCGGGCGCCGGAGTAGTGAATGGCGGCCACCGTGGCCACGAAGGTCATGGGGATCGTGATGACCTCGTCACCCGGGCCCACATCGGCCGCGAGCAGGGCCAGGTGCAGCGCACTCGTGCCCGAATTCACGCCAACAGCCCGAGAGACACCGCAGTACTCCGCAAACGCGGTTTCGAAATCCGTCACCGCCGGGCCGAGCACATACTGGCAGTTGTCGAGGACCCCCTGAATGGCCTCGTTGACCTCGTCCTTGATGCCCTCGTACTGGGCCTTCAGATCCAGAAACGGAATCATGGTGTGTCCTCTCCTACCCGCGCTTCTCAAAGGGAATAACGTCTTCGCTGGTCCGCAAATGAACCGTCTCGCCGCGGCCCCGCATCGAGCTGGTCGCCGCCTCGATCAGTTCCACCACCTGCGCCCCGAGCACGCCGTCGGTTTCCGGCCGCGTGCCGTTCACTATGCAGTCCACGAAATGCTCCGCCTCCAGCATCAAGGCCTCAGTGGTGGCCAGCTGGGGCGCCCACATATCGCCGCTGCGATAGCCGACCCGCAGCTGCTGGATCGTGTCCGGGTCGTCGGTGAAGCTGACCCCCTTGTCATAGACCTTCACCTTTTCGCTGGGCTGGAGATCATCGTAGACGATCATCTTGTTGCTGCCGCCGATGAGAATCTGACGAACTTTGACCGGTGCCAGCCAGCTCACGTTGGCGTGGCCGATGGTGCCGGAGTCGTAAAAAAGCGAAATGAACGCCAGGTTCTCCGGCGTGCCCGGGAAGTGGTTGGTGCCGCTCGCCGATACCGCCACGGGCCGCTCGTTGAGCAGGTAGGCGAGAATCGAAAAATCGTGCACCGCCAGGTCGGAGATCACGCTGACGTCACGCTGGAACAGCCCCAGGTTCACGCGGATCGAGTCATAGTAGTAAATCTGGCCCAGGTCACCGCTCTTGATGATTTCGCCCATCTTGCGGACGGCCGGCGTGTAGATAAACGTGTGATCCACCAGCAGGACTCGGTTGCGCTTCTCTGCCTCCGCAACGAGCTGCCGGGCCTGCAAAGACGTCTCCGTCATGGGCTTCTCGAGCCACAGGTGCTTGTCGGCTTTCAGTGCCGCCATCCCGAGCTCGAAATGCGTACCGACCGGCGTCGCCACCGCAATGGCATCGATCGAAGGATCGTCCATCAGGTCCTGGAACCGGGTCGTGGTTTTTACCCCCGGAAAGCGCCGTTCCACGAGATCCAGCCTGTCCTGGCTGAGATCGGCGACCGCGGCAACCCGCGCCTCCTTGAGCTCGGCGAAATTCCGGACCAGGTTCGGCCCCCAGTAGCCGTAACCGATGACTCCGATATTGATCATGTCCTGTCTCCGTGGAACCCTTCAATTGATGCGTTCTGCATAGCCGCGGCGAAAACCCCGGCCGCTCATTTCTTGCCCGACGCCCGATCCCTCACGTCGCCGATCACCCGGGCAGGCACCCCGGCAACGATAGCGTAATCAGGGACATCCTTCGTGACCACCGCGCCGGCGCCAACCAGCGCACCTTCGCCGATCGTGATTCCCGCCAGGATCGTGGCATTCGACCCGATGGACGCCCGCCTTCCGACGCGTGTCTCGACGACCTCCCAGTGACTCTCGTCCTGCAGCTCGCCGTCTTCTGTCGTCGCCGCGGGGAAAATGTCATTGGTGAACATCACCCCGTGACCCACGAATACGCCTTCTTCGATCACAACCCCTTCACAGACAAAGGTGTGAGATGAGATCTTGCAGCGATTACCGATGCTGGCGTTCTTCTGAATCTCGACAAAGGCGCCGATCTTGGTGTCGTCGCCCACATCGCAGCCATACAGGTTCACCAGTCCCGGGTGGAAAATCATCACATCGCGCCCGAGGCGCACCGAATCCGCAACTGGCATCAACCTACTCCTTTATCGATGACACGACCGTGACGGTCGCCGCAATCCTTGCCTCGGCTCACAAAACCGGCTCCTTGGCCAAGCAAAACCCTCCGGCCCACGGTTTGAGATCCGGGCGGAGGCATTCACGGCGGGGAACGGCCGGACATAATGCAACTCGGCAGCGACCTTATGCCGGCGGGGCCTTCCTGGATCCCTTCCGAAACCGCCGCGAACGGCGACGTGGCTACTGCAGATATTGCTCACGAAGGAAGCGTAGACCAAGAATCCGCCGGGACACCGGGACCACCTCACAATTCGAGGGGTTTCCCGGCGCCCGGGGGCTCGTGAAAGGGGTTCAGACCCCTACTGACTGAATACTATGTCCACCCAGTAGTTGGAAGACTGCCACGACTGGCTCGGGAAACCGCCCCCATCACCGTAACGGTACAGCCCGTTCCCGCCATTTTCGCCATCCTGGAGAGCCCGCAACGGACCGTTGGTAACGCCGCCGCCGGCGAAATAGCCGGTGTCCGAAGCATATCCGCCGTCAGGAGCGAAGTAGGAGACCACGTAGACATCACCGGCGGTCAGCGGAACAGGCGTATCGAACAGCGCTTCCTGCCACCCGCTGGCCGTTTCGTTGGCGAAGGTCGCCTCCGCCAGCAGCGTTCCGTTCTCGGACCAGAGGCGTCCCAGGTGGGTGCCGGTATTGGCTGAACCCTTGTAGAACCGCACGCCGGTGGCCAACCCGTCAACGCTGGCGGTGAATTTCATGCCCAGTTCCACGGCGTTCGGATCCGAGACCGAGGCAGTCCCCGGCACCGCCGAATCGTCCCAGACACCGCAGGGGCAGGCGGCCGGATCCGCGGTGACGAAACTCCAGGAGTCGTCGGCCGCAAGCGCGTTTCCTGCCGGGTCCGTGATCCGATTACCTGCGGCACCTCCCCGCAAGGTCAGGGTGTACGCGGTCGAAGCCGCCAGCGCTGCCCCCGGCACGAGCCGAATCTCCCGGCTGGAGGCAACGTAGGTGATGCTCGAGGAGACGAGGTTGCCTCCGGCATCGCGCAGCTCCACGGTGGCGCTGCTTACGGAGGCGGGATCCAGCCTCTCGTCGAAACCGGCGCTGACCGATGTCAGCAGAGACACCTCTGTGGCGCCATCATCCGGGCTCCGCGAAATCAAGGCCGGCGGCGTCGTGTCCACGGCCTCCGTCGTAAAGCTCCAGGTCACGTCGCTGGCCAGGCCGTTCCCCGCGGGATCAGCCAGGCCGCCCGCTCCGCCCTTCAGCGTCACCGTGTAATCGGTGGACGCAGACAGCGTGGAGTCCGGAACAAGCGAGGCCGTCCGCGAAGCGCTGTCATAGCTGACAGAAGCTGCAACCGAGTTGCCGGCGCCATCTGCCAGGGCCACGGAGGTATTGGTGACCGTCACTGGATCCAGGGCTTCGCTGAAAGTGGCGGACACGCCTGTTGCGACGGGGACATCCGACGCACCGGGCGACGGGTCGCGACCCGTGACGAATGGCGCGATTGTGTCCGGCCCGATGCTGTCGGTGAACACGACGTCCACCCAGTAGTTGGACGCGTTCCAGGACTGGCTCGGGAAACCCGTGGTTCCGGCATAGCGATAGACACCATTGCCTCCCGACGCCCCGTCGGAAAGCAGTTCCACCGGACCGCGGACCACGCTCGAGCCGAAATAGTTGGCGTTGATGGCATAGCCCCCGTTGGGCGCGAAATAGGACACCACGTAGACCGTTCCGGCTGTCACCGCCACCGGCTCCTCGAAGCTCACGGTCTGCCATCCGGAAGATGTTTCGGATGCGAAGGTCGCCCGGGCCAGCAGGGCGCCGTCCTCCGACCAGAGGTTGCCGATGTGGGTTCCGGTATTCGCCGACACCCTTGTAGAAGCGCACTCCGGTGACGTAGCCGTCCAGTACGGTCCGGAACTTGACCCCGAGTTCAAGGGAACCGGAGTCGCTGGCCGACGCGGTGGCCGGAACGGCATCCGCATCGAAGGCGGTGCAGGGACAAGCGGCCGGAGCGGCGGTCACAAAGCTCCAGGTGACATCACTGGCCAACGGATTGCCCGCCGAGTCGGTCACGCCCTGGGCGCCGCCGCGCACGATGACCGTGTAGCTGGTCGAGGCGTCGAGATCCGAGGCCGGAGTGAGGCGTGCCGTCCTCGCGCCTGCGTTATAGCTCACTGAAGCCACCACGGAGACACCGGTTCCGTCTTGCAGTTCGAAGCTCCCGGAACCGATGCTGGACGTGTCCATGGATTCGCTGAAGGTCACGGTGACGTCCGTGGCCAGCGCCACGCCCGTGGCGCCGTCCGACGGGCTGCGGTTCGTGACCGTTGGTGGCGCCGTATCGATAGCCTGGGTGGCGAACTCCCAGGTCAGGTCCGCAGGCAGCACGTTGCCGGCGAGATCGCTTATGCCACCGCCCGCCACGCGAACCGTATAGCTTGACGACGGCAACAGCACGCTGGCCGGCGTCAGGCTGACGGTCCGGGACCCGGAATCGTAAGCAACGCTCCCCGCCACCGGGGCCCCGCCTGCGTCGAGAAGCTGGAAGGTGGCGTTGCTGATGCTCGAGGGATCCAGGTCCTCGTCGAACACGGCTGCAACCTGGGTGCCGACTGGCACTTGGGTTGCGCCGGACGACGGCTGCCGCCCCGTGACGGATGGCGGCGCCAGGTCTACGGGTGCCGTGCCGCTGGTGCTGAATACCACGTCGACCCAGTAATTGGACGCCTGGTAGCTCTGGTTCGGGAATCGGGGAGTCGCGCCATAACGGTAGACCCCGTTGCCCCCGGCTTCGCCATCAGCCAGAAAATTCAGCGGGCCATCGGTCTGCCCGGCATCTTCGAAGTAGCCCACGTCAATGGCATAGCCGCCATTCGGCGCATGGTAGGACGCCACATAGGTATTGCCCGCGTCCACCGCTACCGGCGCGTCGAAACGCACTTCCTGCCAGCCGGAGGCCGACTCGCTGGTGAAGGTTGCGCGACCGAGCAGCGACCCGGAGGCGCTCCACAGACTGCCCACGTGCAGACCGGTGTTGCCGCTCCCCTTGTAAAAACGGATGGCAGTGACAAAGCCGTCGGCATCCGTGCGGAACTTGACCCCCAGCTCGACGGCGCCGGAGTCACCCGCCGACGGAGTGCCCGGGGTCGCGCTGCCACCCCAGATGCTGGACTCCTCTGCGGAGACGGGTGCGGCAAGATCGCCGATCTGCAGGACGAACTGCTCGAGGCGGTTCAGGTTGGCGCCGCTGAGATTCACACCGTCATGGGCGCTGATCGCCGCGGCCACCGTGGCCAGGGATCCGTCATGCAGATAAGGCGCTGTGGCCCAGACATCACGAAGCGTCGGGGCATCCAGGCCATCCAGCGGACCGCCCAGCCGCTGGCCGGTGGCCGCGTCCTGAGTGCCGATGTCGTGCAATGTCCCGGTGTCGTCGGCGTAGCTGTCGCCGCCATGGCACTGGGCACAGCCGGCCGCATCGAACACGCCCTGGCCCAGCTCGGCTGTGGCCGTCAGGTTGCCGTTGGCGTTCCGGTACGGGCTGGGCGCCACGTCGTCCAGGGATTCCACGTAGGCCGCCAATGCATCCAGGTCAGCGCTGATGCCGGTCTTCGGATCGCCCAGGGGCTCCGAGCGGGTTCCCGTATTGAAGGCCCCATTGCTCATCAGTCCGGAGCCACCCGCGAGCGTGCGGATCTGGCCCTCGAAGTCCTGGACCTCATCGAAGTTCGCGCTCCAGTGCAGCGGTCCCTGGCCACCCGAGCGACCGCGCAGGCTGATGGTATTGCGCAGACCCTCGCCAAAACCGGTCAGGTCCCAGGTGCGGCCGTCATGACCGCCGTCGTTGTGACAGGTGGCGCAACTCATGTAGCGGTCGCGGGCCAGGCGGGTATCGCGCGCGTCATAGAACAGCTGCTTGCCGTTGAGCACCTGGGCACTGAGTTTCTCGGTCGCAACGGCGTCGAGGGTCGCCAGCTTCGGCAGGCTCCAGCTCACTTCGTCCAGCAGCGGGGCGAGGTCGAATACGTCGACGCTGCGGTCCATGAAATTATTGACGTAAAGCCGCTTCAGGTCGCCGGAGACCGTCAGCCCCTGGGGGGCCCGGCCCACGTCGATACGGAACATCTCGAAGCCGTCGTGGGCGTCGATGACCGCAACCTCGCGGCTGGTTTCCAGCGCCACGAACAGGTAATTGCCGTTAGGCATCGTAAGCCGCGGCGCTGGCGACGCTCGCGTTGTCATGGTCGATTCGGGCGGCGAAATCTTCGCTGCGCTCATCCATCAGGATCCGCGAGCTGATGGCCCGAACGGTATTCTGAAAATCCAGGTCGGTACCGTTTCTGAGCTCCCCGCGACGAATATTGTCCTTCTTGGAAGGAACCCAGGCCTGGCTGCCGTCCGGAGAGATCGCCGCAGCGCCCAGGTAGTTGGGGACGCCGCTGCCCTGGTTCTCGAAATCCGGATCCAGGCTATGCGCGAGAACGATCGTCTCCTGAATTGACATGCTGGCGGCGTCGATCACGAGGACTTCACCGCCGGTATCGACACCTCCGGATTGGGTGCCCACGTCCGCGGTGGACTCACCCGGCTGAGGGGGCGTCACGAACCGGGAGACCAGGACCGTTGCCCCGTCGGCGGAAATCGAGACGTGGCGCGGCCGGGGGCCCACATCGACATTACCGCTCTCGGCTCCTGTGCTGGCGTCCAGCCGCAGCAGGCGGCCCGTCGCCTCCAGCACAACGAAGGCGGCATTCTCGACAGGCGAGAACGCGATACCGAAAGGCTGGGAGGCGAACGGTAAGTCCACGGTCGCGACGAGCTGCAGCGTGCCGGTGTCGATCACGCTGAGCGTCGCGGAACCCTTGTTGGTGACCCACAGGCGACCGTCCGGTGCCAGCGCCAGTGCTCTCGGGGAATCGCCAACGGCGATCTCCGCGAGGCGCGTATTGTCGACGGCATCGAATGCCGTAACGGAATCGTTGTCCTGGTTGACCACCCAGACACGACCACCATCCTGGACCGGCTCGAAAATCGACGTTGCCGGAGATCGACGGCGAGTTTCCGCTCAGGGGCAGATGAACTACCTGCGGGACCGTCGCCACGGCTTCAACGCCACGATCGTCGGTGACCGTCACGGTGACGTAGTACACACCGGGCGCGCTGTATGCATGGCTGACGACCGGATCGGTACTGAACTCGGTCTCCGGCGAGCCATCGTCGAACAACCACTTGTAGCGGGGATTGATGCCGTTCTCCGCGCTGGCTGTGAACGTCACGGTGGTTCCGGTTTCAACCGCCGGTTGAGGCGTGATCGGACGCAACGCCCAGGTCGGGACATCCTCGACGAGCCAGGTGAATTCCACCTCGGTGGCGGCGGTCCCGTCGCTGACCGCCACGATCACCGCAAAGCTGTCGGCAACCGCGGGTACGCCGGTGATCCGGCCAGTCGCTGCAGCGATATTCAGGCCGTCCGGCAATCCTTCGGCGCTGAAGGTCAGGGGATCGTCATCAGGATCAGTGGCCAGGATGGCCACATCCACGCTCGCCCCGAGAACGGAGACGAGTCCGCCGGGATTGGTGACGCTGGGCGCCGAGTTCACGCTGATCGGCGTAATCGGCGCCTGCCGGCACTCGATGCCGAACTGGTCCAGCCAGCCACCGGAGCGGCCATAGAACGCGTAGGCGGGATTGCCGGTGCCGCAGGCGTAGGGACCCTGGTCCGTGCCGCCGGCACCTCCGAATCCGCCCGTGAACTCGCCATCACCGGCCAGCGTGCCGTCACCCGTCAGGGCCCGGCACTCCAGGTCGATCTGGTCCACGTACTGGGATCCGCGGCCACGGAAACCGCTGACCGCCATATCTCTCGGGCAGGTCCTTACGAAGGGCGTGCCATTGGCGTTCGATCCCGTCAGCGCGCCGTCGAGCGGGTCACCGATCCATTGCCCGAACTGGTCCACGCGAACGCACCGGGGCCCGATCTGGTTGACGTAGGTTCCAACGGTCCCGTACGCGCCCACCAGCACTTCGTCAGGTGCGCAGACCAGCTGGAAGGCAGTCCCGCCGGCGCCGCCGATGGCGGGCGTATAGTCCAGGGCAATCGACGGGTTGGCGGGGATGTCGATGCGCAGGATCCGGGCCTCCGACGGGACGCCCTCGGAATTGAGCACAAACAACATGTAGAAACCGGGAGGCGTCTCGGTCATGAGAGACGGCAGGCTGGCGGTCAACAGGTTGCCCGCTTTCTCGAACGGCAGCTCGATGAAGCGCTGATCCATGTTGACGCTGTGGGTCACCGATCCGCTCTTGACCAGGGTGACGCGGCTTGCGTCATCAGCGGCCATCTCGATCTGGAACGGCGAACCGGGCTGAACCGTAAAGGGTGCGGACACGATTTCCGGACGCGGGGCGAAGCTGCCGGACTCATCGTAAAGATACGGCGGGTAATAGATTTCGACGTTCGTGTTGACCAAGGGTCCCGGCGCACCGCCGCCACCCACCATCACGGTTGCGTCGGGCAGCAGGAGCGCCGAGGAGTGATACAGGCGAGCCAGCTCGCCGACGTCGTGACTGGTCCATTGACCGGTGTCCGGATCCCAGATATCGGCCGTGTTGTTGACCAGCTCCAGCCTGTTGTCCCGGTTGCTGCCACCCGTCGCCAGCACCCGTCCGTTCGGCAAGACCGTTGCGCTGACCCACTGCCGCCGGGTGGATCCAGGCATGGAATTCATGGTGCCCGTGGTAGTAACCGACGGAACCGGCGCGTTGATGTCGATGACGACGGCGCCGTTGGAGTTGCCCCCCACCTGGAGAATGCGGCCCGGGCGGTACATCGCGGCACTGGACGTCCATCCGGCGTTGGACGACGCGAACTGACCGACGCGCACGAGGGAGCCGGTGCCGGCCGTGTCCACGTAGTACATCCGTCCGTTGGTGTCGTAACCGAAGACCCGGCCGTCCGGAGCCAGGAAGTTGCGAGGAAAAAGCGCCGCCAGGCCATTCGTGGGCGCGGTGCTGAGCAATCGAAATCCGCCGAACTCGTTACGCACTTCGGGCAGGTCCGCCCCGCCCGACCCACCCTGCACGTAGATATCCCCGTTCATCAGCACCGTGGACGAGGAATACCACCGAGGCCGGTTCATATTGTCCTGGCGAGTCAGCGAGTTGCTGTCGGGATTGAAAAGGTTCGAATTGTTGTTGCCGGTGTTGGTGGTCCGGGTTCCGGTCCAGTTGTCGCCGCCCGCGATGAAGATGTCGCCGCTGCTGGGCAGGATGACCTGGGAGCTGCAGAAAATATCAGTCTGCGTGAGATTGGAGAGCGTGAGATGGCTTTCCGGCCCGAAGCCCAGGCTGGGATCCCACACGTCGTAGATGAAATAGCCGGTCTGTTTTCCGGAACCGTCGGTGCCGTACGTCAGGACCCGGCCATCCGGCGTCAGCGCGGCGTGGATCGGGATCAGCGGCCAGTCGGTGACCGGACCGAACGCGCCGTTAATGTTGTCGGCCGGTGCCAGGGATGGAACCCCCAGGGCCAGGACTGCCGCCGTTCCCCATAGAAAGCTTGCGGTGATCGCCCTCGCGGTCCCTGCGAAACCAGTCAGTCCCTGTCCGTGGCGCTTCGGCATGCTATCCCCCGAGGATTGTTGTTCTTATTGCGGCCCGTGTCTTGGTGGTAGAAGCGGCGGCCGTTCAAGCACTTGGGGAATGAGAGGCAATTTCCGTACCGTTGACTGGCAGTAACGCAGGAACGAACGCTATAAGCACACAAGCCGCTGATTTTGAGAACGCAATCGCAATCCGGGCGGGGCGATTGGACGACTCTGACGGAACCGCATGCAGCGGCTTTACATAACCTGGAGAGTCATCCGAAAGGGTGTAAGGCAGGCCGACAGGCCCCATGGGAATCGATCAGGGAGATCAGGGCGACTCCGCGGCCAGTGCGGCAGTCACCGTCGCCATCGCCGCCAGCGAGGCGTTGTGATACTCGGCCCGCAGCCTTCCCTGCCGATCCACCGCGAACACCTGCACTGAGTGGGCCACGTTGTAGTGACCCGTCGAGGGATCCGGCCGCTCCGGATAAAACACGGCACGGAACTTCGACGCCACGCGCTGGACGACGTTGGAGTCGCCGACGAGGCCGATGAATTGATCGGAGTAGTGGCCCAGGAAGGCATTCAGTTTCTCTGGCGTATCCCTGGCCCCATCCACGCTGATGAACACGACCGCTGTGTCTTCCAGTGCGTCGGCGTGGTCTGCGGCCAGCATTTTCAGGTTCCCGAGAATCGTCGGGCAAATGTCGGGGCAGCTCGTGAACCCGAACACCACGAGCACCGGGCGTCCCGTCAGGGTCTCGAACCGGAACGGGCGCCCCTGCTGGTCGGTCAACTCAAAATCACCGATTGCACGAGGCGGATCGATGATCCGCACTCGCTCCTGGGCGGGCAGCGCGCTGGCGGCGGATGGCAAGGCGCATGCCGTAACCAGCACGCCCACAAGCAACGCGATACGCCTGCAGCCGTCGACTCTCGCCACCTGCTGAATCATTGATCCAGTCTGTCGGGAGCTTCCCTGCACCGTTGTGACCCTCTGTGCCTACTCCGTGAAGACCACGTCAACCCAGTAGTTGGAGGACTGCCAGGTCTGATTGGGGAAGCCGCCGCCCGCACCATAGACGTAGACGCCGTTGCCCCCGTTCTCGCCGTTCTGCAGCGCCCGAAGCGGGCCGTTACTGACCCCGGATCCTGCAAAGAACCCGTTGTCACCGGCATAACCGCCGTTGGGCGCATAGTAGGAGACCACGTAAATCGTCCCGGCCGAGACGGCCACCGGATCGGCGAAAGCCGCTTCCTGCCATCCGGTCGCGGTTTCGTTGGTGAACGTTACCTCGGCCAGCAGCGTGCCGCCCAGCGTCCACAGGCGGCCCACATGGGTGCCCGTGTTCCCCGCGCCCTTGTAGAAACGGACGCCGTTGATGAACCCGTTCGCGGCCACTTCGAACTTCATACCCAGTTCGACCGAACTGGGATCGTTCTCTGACGGGTTAGTGGGAATGGTCGCATCGTCCCATACGCTGCACGGGCAACCGCTGGGATCGCGGGTGGTAAACGGCCAGGTGACATCGGCAGCCAGCGGATTCCCGGCGATGTCGGCAATGCTGGAACCCGCCACGCCGCCGCGCAATGTTGCGGTATAACTTGAGGACGGCAGAAGAGCCGCCAGGGGCGTCAGAACTGCAGTTCGAGTCCCGGCAAGGTAGGTCACGTCCGCCGAAACCAGGCTGCCACCGGCATCCCGAAGCTCGAACGTGCTGCTGTTCACCGAGGCCGGATCGATCGGCTCGTCAAACACGGCGCTCACCGCCGCGACCAGGGTGACGTCAGATGCCCCGGGCGCGGGATTCTGCCCGGTGACCGCCGGAGGTGTGGTATCCAGCCCTTCGGTCGTGAAGGTCCACGCCACGTCAGCGGCCAGCGGATTCCCGGCAACGTCCGCCACGCCCCCCGGACCGCCTACAACGACAGCCGTGTAGTTCGATGTGGGCTGCAGCACGTCATCCGGCACGAGAACGGCCGTGCGTGTAGCGGCGTCGTAGGTGACGCCGACGGCCACTGCCTGGCTGGCACCGTCCTGGAGGAGGAACGTGGTCTCGTCCACGGTGGATGCATCCAGGTCTTCGTCGAATGTCGCAGTCACCGAAGTGGCTGTAGACACCTCACTGGCTCCCGGAGCTGGGCTACGCCCCACGACCGTCGGCGGTGTCTCGTCGGGACCCACGGTTTCCGCAAAGACAACGTCCACCCAGTAATTGGACGACTGGTAGGTCTGGCTCGGGAACGAAGTGCTGCCGCCGTAAGCTGTAGACGCCGTTGCCTCCCGCCTCACCGTCGCCCAGCAGCTCGATTGGCCCGTTGCCAACGCCGCCACCGGCGAAGAAGTTCACGTCGATGGCATAACCGCCATTGGGCGCGAAGTAGGACGCGACGTAGACATTCCCGGCGGTTACCGCCACCGGATTGTCGAACAGCACTGTTTGCCAGCCCGATCCCGTCTCGTTGGTAAACGTGGCGCGACCCAGCAAGGTGCCGTCCTGCGCCCAGAGATTGCCGATATGAGTACCGTTGTTCCCGGTGCCCTTGTAAAAACGCACGCCGGTCACAAAACCGTCCGTCAACGTCCGGAACTTGACACCGAGTTCAACGCTGCCGGGATCACTCGATGAAGTAACTGTCGGTATCGTGGCGTCGTCCCACACGCTGCAGGGGCAGTCATCAAGTCCACCGGCATCCACTGTGACAGTCACGCCCGTTCCCGGGACCTGGAGATTGCCGCTATCGTCAGCCGCCCGCACCCGGATATTCAGCGCACCCAGGAGACTGGGCGTAAACGTGTACGACCAGCTCTCGCGGCCATCGGCCCGCTCCCATGAGGACCCGCCGTCCACCGAGACCTCGACCGCGCCCACGACACCGCCCCCCGCATCCGTAGCAGTGCCGGTGACGGTCAGGGCGGTGGCCAGGGGAACACTCGATCCGTCGGTCGGGAACCCGATCACGGCCGTGGGTGCCTGGCCGTCCGACGACGGCGAGGCCGCCAGAAGGCCGTTCTGCAAGGTTGCCGGCTGCACGTTCATATCCGCGAAGAGATTGACAGTCGCCTGCTGCATCCGCGGATCGGTCGGCGTGCCGGCGCGATCATGCTGGTCGTCGAGCCCCCAGGACCACTGGATGGTCCCGGCGCCGAACACGATAGCCCCGCTGGGCGCCTTGTACATCGTCAGCGTGTGAGTTGCCGTTCCCGGCGCATAGGCATCGCCGAAGTTCTGCAGCAACTGCACGCCGTCCAGCGTCGTGGACGACATCCGGATCAGGCCCGCCGGACGGAACCCGTTGTCGGGATCGATGTTCCACTCGTAGCCCAGCACGCCAAAGGGCAAGGTGGCCGAGGCGCCTGCCGGCAGCGTGGCAATGTCGGTGTTGCGCCAGAACCGCAGGCGTCCGTCGGCGGCCGGGACGATAATGGACTCGGTACCGCCGGGCCCGTCGTTGACGGCGAACAATTGACCTGTGAGCTCGTTCTCCGGCCGTCCGCCGTCAGAAGGCGGGCTGAATCTCGGATCCCGCCAGGTTCCCGTCCAGGCCGGATCCGGGTCAATCTTGGCGTTGGCCGAGGTCTCCTTGTAACAGACCAGGGTCCGGTAGGGATCGCCGGCGGAATCGATGCCGTTCTCCCAGCGCGTTTTCCAGAAAATCTCGTTACCGCTGAAGAAGGCAAGATGGACGCCGGCATCCCTTGCCGCCTCGACGTTCGCCCGCTGGGCCGCTGACCAGTACTCGTCGTGCCCCACGGACAGGAAGGCCCGGTGATTCTGAATCTGGGCTCCCCGCCGATCGGTGTCCACGCCGGTGAAGTAGGCCACGTCGTAGCCGTTCGCCTCCAGCCAGCGGATCATCGGGTACTCGGCGTTGAACAGCCAGTCCTGGCCGCCGTCCACTTCCCGGGTAGAGAAGGGCCGGTTGTAGCTCACCTTGTAGGCCCGGCCCACCGGCGAACCCGTGTACAGGCTATTGCCTCCGTAGTCGTTGTAGGCCTGCCAGGTCGTATCCGCGGTCTGGAAGAGCAGATCGGCGTCGCTGCTGTCGTCGCGAACGACGAAAATGATATGGCTTGCACCGCCGGTGTCCTCCCGGACGAGACGGGCGATGTAGACGCCGGAAACGGCATCCTGCGGAACGCTCCATGATCCGGACGTCCCCCAGTTGCCGCAGTCGACGAGCCCCGTGGGATCGTCGCGCAGGCAGGCGGGCTGATCCTGGGGCAAAATTGCCGTGGGCAGCACTGTCGCAACCTTTCTCGCCCCGAGACCGGAGTAGTAGCCGAGACGATAGATGTCGAACCGATAAGCGGCCGCATCCGTATCCACCTTGAAATCGACGGCTTCGCCGCGGTTGACGCTGATATCGGTCGCGAAACCCTGAATGCTCGGATCGCCGATGCCGTTGACCTCCCACTCGCTCGGCGAATTACCCGGCAGGCAGTTCTCCTGAGTGATGGGATTGGCCAGACACCCCGCGGGCAACGCACCGGTAGTGAAATTCCAGCCCACATTGGCCGCCAGCGGATTGCCGGCGAGGTCCTTGATGCGGGGGTCACTCGCGCCGCCGCGAAGCCGCGCCCTCAGTTGCGTACCCGCGGGCAGCGCCGCCACCGGCGTCAGCGTGGCAGTCCGCGTCTGGGCGTCGTAGGTGACCGTGGCGGCGAGCGGGTTGCCCGCATTGAGCAGTTCGAAGGTCACGGAATCCACGGAGTCCGGGTCCAGATCCTCGTCGAACGTTGCCGTTACCACGGCATCCACGGGCACATCGGCGGCGCCCGGCGCGGGATCACGCGCCACGACCTCGGGAGGCGTTGTGTCCGCCGTATCGACCGTGCGGAAGAACCACACCTCGTCCGCTGTAAGCGCATTGCCGGCCAGGTCCTTGACCCGTGGGTCGGTCACTCCGCCCCGCAGCGTCACGGTAAACGTAATGCCCGTGGCCAGGGGATCCACCGGCACAAGAGATGCCGTCAGGTTGCCCGCCGTATAGCTGATGGCGGCGGGAACAAGCGCGCCTCCCTCGTCCCGCAGTTCGAAGGTTGTGGCATCCAGGGTCGCCGGGTCCATGGCCTCGCTGAAGGTAGCCAGTACAGATGCATTCGTGGGCACGTCGATAGCGCCGTCGGACGGCGCCCGGCCCGTCACGGTCGGCGGCGTGACGTCGGGCGCCAGTGTCGTAAAGGTCCAGGCGACATTCGCCGGCAGCGCATTGCCGGCGAGATCGCGGATGGTCGGCTCGGTCTCCCCGCCACGCAGCGTGGCGGTATAGGCCGACGCAAGACTCAGCTGCGCGGAAGGCGTCAGCGTGGCGGTGAATGTCGCCGGGTCGTAGGCAACCGCGGCCGGGATCGGCACATTATTGGAATCCACGAGTTCGAAGGTGAGACCCGAGATGCTCGCCGGCTCCAGCGCTTCGCTGAACGTCGCCGAGATAACCGTATCCGGAGCTATGCCAACGGCACCCGCAGCCGGCGTCTGGCCCACCACGGAGGGCGGCGTGACGTCGCTGGCGGGCACTATCCGTAGAAGACCACGTCCACCCAGTAATTCGTGGCAAGGAACGTCTGGTCGGGGAAGCCGCCGCCCACTCCGTATTGATAGACGCCGTTGCCACCGTTCTCGCCGTTCTGCAGGCGCACGCAGCGGTCCGCTGTCCACGCCCGATTCGCGAAGAATTGCTGTCCGCGGAATAACGGCCGTTAGGCGCCAGGTAGGACACGACGTAGGTGGTGCCGGCGGTGACCGCGACGGGCTCCGCAAAAAGCGCCTGCTGCCAGCCGGAAGCCGTCTCGTTGGTGAACGTAACCTCCGCCAGAGGCGTTCCGTCCACCGCCCACAGGCGGCCCACATGGGTGCCGGTGTTCTGCGGACCCTTGTAGAACCGCACGCCCGTGATGAAACCGTCGACGCTGGACTGGAATTTCAATCCCAGTTCAACCGCCGCCGTGTCCGCATCCGAGAGAACCGTTGGAATGGTCGCATCGTCCCATATGCTGCAGGGACATCCATTGGGGTCTCGGGTAGTGAACGACCAGGTGACGTCCGACGCAAGGGCATTGCCGGAAAGGTCGGTGATGACGCTACCGGAACCGCCACCACGCAGAATCGCCGTGTACGTCGTAGACGGATCGAGAGCCGTCGCCGGGGTCAACAAGGCCCGGCGGGTGGCACCGTATAGACCACCGTGGCCGGGACCGGATTGTTGCCCGCATCCAGCAGCTGGAAGGTATCCGGCCCCACCGTGGCAGGATCCAACGGTTCGTCGAAGGTGGCCGCCACAGTCGCGGCAAGCTCAACATCAGATGAACCCGGCGCCGGCTGCCGGCTGGTCACGGACGGCGGTGTGGTGTCCGGCGCATCGGTGCTGAACAACCAGCCGACACTGTTGGCGAGGGCGTTCCCTGCCGCGTCGGTCACGGCATCGGCCGCACCGTTACCCTTCAGAGTAACGGAATAGTTGGCCAGTGAATCCAGCGGTGCCGAGGGGGTCAGAGTTGCGGTGCGCGATACCGCGATCATAGGTCACCGCCGCAGGGACCAGGACGGCATTGTTGTCGCGAAGCTCGAAGGTCGAGCTGTTGATGGACGCCGGGTCCATGGGTTCGTTGAAGACCGCCGAGACCACCGTACCGGTGGGCACATCGGTGGCGCCGGGAACCGGGCTCTGCGCTACGACCTCGGGCGGCGTCGTGTCCGGTCCGACGTCGTTGGTGAAGACCACGTCCACCCAGTAGTTCGTGGCCTGGAAGGTGCTGGCCGGGAAGGACGTCGCGGGGCCGTAATTGTAGACGCCATTACCGCCGGCGACGCCGTCCTCGAGCAGGACCAGGGGACCGCTCACAACGGCGTTGCCGGAGAAGAAATTCTGGTCGCCGGCGTAACCGCCGTTGGGCGCGTAGTAAGAGGCCACGTATCGCGTGCCGGCGGTGACCGGAACCGGCGCATCGAAGGTGACGGTCTGCCAACCGGTGGCCGTTTCATTGGTGAATGTCGCCCGGGCCAGCAGGTTGCCGTTGAACGACCAGAGATTGCCCACATGGGTCCCGGTGTTGAGCGGTCCCTTGTAGAAGCGAATGCCCGTGATGAAGCCGTTGACCGTGGGCCGGAACTTAACGCCAAGCTCGACGCCGTTGGGGTCGTTCTGGGACGGAGTGCCCGGCACGACGGTATCGTCCCAGACCGTGCAGGGACAGGCCCCCGCGACGGTCGTGAAGGTCCATGACGAATTGCCCGCCAGCGCATTGCCGGCGAGGTCGGTGATACGCGGATCCGCAAGGCCGCCGCGCAGGGTAGCCGTGTACTGGACGCCGAGTTCCAACGCCGTAGACGGCGTCAGCGTCGTGGTGAACGTGCCGGCGTCGTAGGTCACCGAAGCCGGCACCGGAGTGCCGCCGGCATCGCGTAGCTGGAACGTCGACCCATTGACGGTCGCCGGGTCCAGGGCCTCGTTGAAGGTCGCCGTCACCACGACGTTGGCGTCGACGCCCGTCGCTCCCTGCGCCGGCGTGCGGTCCGTGATAACCGGTGCGTCGATGTCTCCCGGATCGGCGTCCGGATCATAAACGGCGGTGTAAGTACCACTCCCGGCGGGTACCATCGCGTAAGCGACACCCTTGACCGTGGCCACCTGGAACGGGAGATCCTGGCCATCTCGATCAACGCTGACCAGAACGCCGTCGATCGAGCGGAACGGGATCATCACTTCCAGGCCGCGGGCTGCGGTCGCCGCCGCCACCGTGAAGCTCAGGGCCGTGCCGTCCCAGCCCAGCGCTTCGAAGGACGACGCATTGCGCCCGTCCACCCATTCCAGCATCTGCCGGCTGGTGACCACCGGCACGTCCCGCGCCAGCGCCGACTGCGCGATGGCCTCCTGAATGGCCGGGAAAATGCCGTCGGTGTGGGCGTTGACCGTAAAGGCGCCGAAATACTGCTCCGCCCCGAGCGCCCGGTCCAGCAGCGTATCGATCGTGAAGGGATAACTCTGGCCGGACTCGTCGGTCATCTGTGTGGCGGCCTGGAACACGTCAATGATCGTGCCGTCCAGGTCGGCAAAGCGCATGGGCATGGCCGACCCGGTGAAGAAACCCGGCGTGTCGTTCACCCAGCCCGGCGGCCAGTAGTAATAGTTGGTGTCGAAGCGAATGCCGTAGTCGAATGCGCCCTTGGCGCCCGTGGCCCAGTCGCTCCAGGCGATACAGTGGTAGCGGTTGGATACCGGGGCCGGCACGCTGGGATAGGTGCCGGCAAAATTTCCCAGATCGGTGGCGAAATTATTGTTCAGGGATTCCGCGTCGAAATCGGCGCAGCCGGTATTGACGTGGGATCCCACCTCGAACCCGTTGGCCACGTAGGCGGCCGCCTCGGCGTTCGTCAGGTTGGTGGACGGGTAGACGTACAGGGACATGCGCAGGCATTCCCAGTCGTCCACGGAACAGCCCGCCGGGCTCAGCTCTTCCAGCCGGTCGAACACGTCGCCGGGCGTCAGCACCGCGTGGTCGTCACCCGTCAGCACCACCACCGCCCGCTCGCCCCGCGGGAAGTACCAGAACCGCGGCAGCGGCTGCCGCTGCCGGTTCATCTCCAGGATCAGGTTCGCCAGGAAACGTTGCTGCTCGTCCGCCTGGGGAATCGATACCTTGGAAAGGTCCACCCAGTCCGGCTGCGGATCCGTGTCCGAGGCGCCGTAAAACAGGTCGTTGGACCGCACCGGCGGAAACCCGTCCCGGTCCTGGCCCTCCCACGCCGGGTTACCCTGGCGCGTGTACACAATCGAGGTCGCCAGGTCATAGGTAAAAGCCGCCGCCTGGCCACCGTTGGGTCCCACCGCGTTCAGCGTCACCGCCGGGTACACCGTCGGGTTGCTCGCCGACGAATACAGCGTCGCCAGGCTCTCCGCACCGTCCAGGTTGAACAGCCCCGCCGAGCCGTGGAACTGCATCGTCTCACTGACAATGCCCGCACCCACCGGCGTGGCCCCGTCCACCAGCAGGTAACCTTCGGACAGCTGCCCTCCGGCAGGCACCAGGCCCAGCAGGCCCGCCAGGTCCTGATCCGGGTCCATGGCAATCAGTTGACCGCCCGCCGTCACCCAGTCGGAGAATACGGTCACCTGGCCCGGGGTCAGCGGCATCTCGGCCAAAATCAACACGTCGTAGGACGACAGCAGCGCCGGTGTCACCGCGCCGATATCCTCCACCGCAAACAGGTTGAAACCCTCGGTTCGCAGAATCTCCGCGTAATACGTCCCGAAAGGCGATGCCTCCGACGTCACTACGAGAACCGGACCCCCGGGACCTTCCTCCGGGTTGGCGTGTACCGCCGCGGAGGCGAGCAAGGTTATCGCCGCCAGGGACGGCGTGAGCCACCGCCAGAATCTGTTCCCGAGGTCAGTCGTCATCCGGTGTTCACTTCCCTGCATCGGGGGCGGTCTCCTGGAATTGTTTGGCGGCCCGGGCCTGGCTTACAGACCCCATCGGTTCGAACCGGAGCCTCAGCAAAGTCACCCGAAGGCGTCTGAGGCCGTGCCCGGCATGAACCGCTTCTCGCGAATAAGGAGCAAGTTTCGTACCCGACGGCGCGGGGGTGTTTACGGTCGTCGAGAAAATGTGATTCGAATCACGGTTTTCGGCCATCTGAGGCGGACCGGAACGGTCGATCGCGCCGCGGAATTTGAGCGGGTTATAACATAATCTTGCTGCCATGCGACATAACGCGAAGGCTGGCCCAAGGCCTGTAAGATCAATCGACAGTGGGGTCACCTGGTCCCTGTGCCCTGCTCCTTCGTCTACGGGTCCGGGCTTGCCTAGCTGCGATCCCTGTATGCGCTGACCGGCACCACGGCGGCCGCAAGACCGGTCATCACCAGACAGAAGACCCAGGGGATAAATGCCATCCACGCCGGACGCCCGCGGGAAAAACTCCAGGCCTGCGAGGCCGCCAGGGTATTCCCCGCCATGTCGGTTATCCCCTGCGCCGAGGGACCGCCGCGAAGGGTCGCGGTATAGCGGGTCATCGGTTCCAGGTTCGCCACCGGCCTCAGGACGGCGGTAAACGTGCCCGCCTCATAGCTCACCGTTGCCGGCAACAGGTCGCCATTGATATCTCGAAGCTCGAACGTCGAGCCGTTAACCGAGGCCGGATCCAGCACCTCGTCAAAGGTCGCTCTTACCTCGATCGTCGCCGCAACGCCGACCGCCCCTGGCGCGGGCTCGCGAGCCATCACCACCGGCGGCGTAATGTCTCCGGGATCGACGTTCGGATCGTACTCCGCCGTGTAGGCGCTGCTGGACGCTTCCACCATGCCGTAGGCATGGCCCTTGATCGTCGTGATCTCGAAGGGCACCGGCTCGCCGCCCCGCTCCACGCTGACGAGGACGCCGTCCAGCGAGCGATACGGGATCATGACCCGGAGGCCGCCGGCCGCCGCCGAGGCCGAGATCGTGAAGTCCAGCGTGGTACCGTCCCACCCCAGTCCCGAGAACGACGAGGCGTTGCGCGCGTCCAGCCACTCCAGCATCTGCCGGCTGGTCACCACCGGCACGCCGCGCGCCAGGGCGGAGAAAACAATAGGCTCGTGGATGGGAATGAAGGAATCGTCGGTATGGGCGTTGACCGTGTAGGCGCCGAACTGCTGCTCCGCCCCCAGCGCCCGGTCCAGCAGCGTGTCGATGGTCAAGGGATAAGTCTGGCCCGACTCGTCGGTGAGCTGGGTCACCGCCTGGAAGACGTCGAGCAGCGTCCCGCCCAGGTCCGCGTAGCGCATCGGCATTGCCGAGCCTGTGAAGTGGCCCGGCGTGTCGTTCACCCAGCCCGGCGGCCAGTAATAATAGTTGGTGTCGAAGCGGATGCCATGATGGGAAGCGGCCTTGGCCCCGGTCGCCCAGTCGCTCCAGACGACACAATGATGGCGGCCGCTGATCGGCCCGGGAAGTCCGGAATACCTTGACGAAAAGTCCACCAGATCATTCCGATAGGCCGCTTCGAGGGAGGAGGCCGTGTAGTCCTGGCAGGCCGTGTCGAGATGCAAACCGATTTCGAAGCCCTTTGCCGAGTATGATCTCAGTTCTTGTAGACCAATCCTGGTCTCTCCAAAGACGTAGAGGGACATGCGGAGGCATTCCCAGTCGTCCACGGAACAGCCCGCCGGGCTCAGCTCTTCCAGCCGGTCGAACACGTCGCCGGGCGTCAGCACCGCGTGGTCGTCACCCGTCAGCACCACCACCGCCCGCTCGCCCCGCGGGAAGTACCAGAACCGCGGCAGCGGCTGCCGCTGCCGGTTCATCTCCAGGATCAGGTTCGCCAGGAAACGTTGCTGCTCGTCCGCCTGGGGAATCGATACCTTGGAAAGGTCCACCCAGTCCGGCTGCGGATCCGTGTCCGAGGCGCCGTAAAACAGGTCGTTGGACCGCACCGGCGGAAACCCGTCCCGGTCCTGGCCCTCCCACGCCGGGTTACCCTGGCGCGTGTACACAATCGAGGTCGCCAGGTCATAGGTAAAAGCCGCCGCCTGGCCACCGTTGGGTCCCACCGCGTTCAGCGTCACCGCCGGGTACACCGTCGGGTTGCTCGCCGACGAATACAGCGTCGCCAGGCTCTCCGCACCGTCCAGGTTGAACAGCCCCGCCGAGCCGTGGAACTGCATCGTCTCACTGACAATGCCCGCACCCACCGGCGTGGCCCCGTCCACCAGCAGGTAACCTTCGGACAGCTGCCCTCCGGCAGGCACCAGGCCCAGCAGGCCCGCCAGGTCCTGATCCGGGTCCATGGCAATCAGTTGCCCGCCCGCCGTCACCCAGTCGGAAAATACGGTCACCTGGCCCGGGGTCAGCGGCATCTCGGCCAAAATCAACACGTCGTAGGACGACAGCAGCCCCGGCGTCACCGCGCCGATATCCTCCACCGCAAACAGGTTGAAACCCTCGGTTCGCAGAATCTCCGCGTAATACGTCCCGAAACGGCGATGCCTCCGACGTCACTACGAGAACCGGACCCCCGGGACCTTCCTCCGGGTTGGCGGGCACTCCGGTCCTCGGGACAAGACTCAGGAGAACCAGGACAGCAAGCCCGCGGCAAAACAGTCCCATCAGGTGACCCGCTTGGCTCCTGACGCGAAGGATTCCGACGGCGATGTTCTCGGTCGAGCTTTCAGCGCAGTTCGCCAGGACTCAGCCCTCAAGCCAGCAAAGGAGGATCGGTGACCCGTGTAAGAGGCGGACACGGAACGAACACGTCGCCGATGCTCTGGAATCAGTAGGATGCGCCTCGAGATCCGAATCCGCCATCTCGCTGCCTACCCCCTAGCATCCACTGCAACCCCAGCAGTGCCGAGTTATCCCGGTAATCACGGATAGCCTCGGAGTTGCGCACAACACGCCGCACCTCCAGCCGTGCCTGAAGGCTACGGCTGATATCACGGAGCAAGGCGACACGAAACCATCCCTGATCCGCATCACCCTCGTTCACGTCCTGGGATTCCCAGCGGAAGCCGGTTTCCAGCCACGTTCGCGCCAGGGCGCGCCAACGCCAGTCGGCTGACATGCCCAGAATATCCTCGTCGTCGCGCTCAGGCCGGCCCTCGGGCTGCCGCCCGTCATAATCGCGGGCGTCCCTGTAGAACCTGAAACTCCACTCGCTGCGGGGTAGCGCCCAGGTCAGGGAGCCGGAAAGGTATTTACGTATGTAGGCATCAGTGTCGATGCGGTCGAACCCGTAGATGCCATCCTCTGTCGTCGTTGAGTTGTCGAACTCAAGCAGCGCTGAGGTCGACGGTTCCTCGGTGTAATCCACAGCCAGCAAGGCCCTGGAACCCTCTCGCCGCCAATGGAGTTCGTACGACTCGCCGTAGTAGCGATCGCCAGTTCGAAACTCAAAGCTTTGACGACTGGTGGGCTCCATACGGACACCCACGTTCCACCAGGACTCCTCCATGCTGTCATCGCTCCGGTCTTCCAGAGGATCGCTCTCCGCACCGCCCGCCAGGAGAAGATGCGTGCGAGACGCAACCGGTATACCGATCTCGGCCCCCGCCCGCTGATACTTGTAGGTCTCGGACTCGTCGAAATCCACTTCGTTGTGCATGTAGTCAACGCCCCAGGTCCAGCCCTCGGTCCTGGGCGAACCGATCCTGGCGTCGATGCGGCTGAGATCGCTGTCCTCAACTTGAACAAACTCCGAATCGCTGTCGTCCGTATTACGATAGTCGGTCCGAGAGAATGTATATCGCAGCATGGCCTCCGCCGCATCACCGAAACGCTGTCGATACCAGGGGCTTGCCTGCAGGGCCGCCACATCTGTGCGGTTATCCGTGTCATAGAGATTAGAGCCGGCTTCCCGGTCCGCCGGATCCAGGGTCCGCTGTCCGTAGCGAGCCTCGACATCAAGGAAAAAGCGATTCTCGATCAGCTCGCCGCGGCCATTCGACCAAAGCGTGTGATACGTATCGTCTCGCCCACTGTCTTCGGCATACAGCAGATTCTGCATATCGTAGTCAATGTCATAGATGACTCGGGAGCCCTGGCGGCTGAGGGAAAATCCGGGTGTGATCTCGCTGATCCAGTCGTGTTCTTCGAAGCCCCGGCCGGCGAGCTCGACGTTTGAGGTGTACGTCTCGGATACCGCGATTCGGGGCTGGAACGCCCGCTCCCTGGGCCCCCCGGATTCGTCCGTTTCGGGCTCCGCGGCAATGGCTCCTGCTGACAGCAGGAGAATGCATATGCCCTTAAGCGGCGCCCTGCGCATCATTGCGTTCCTGCTGAGAGTAGCCGTATCCATAGCCGTAGTTTCCGTAATAGCCCCCGGTCGAACGGAAGCGCTGCTTGTTGAGAATAACGTTGACCGCCTGCTCGGGGTTCAGTTGACTGACCGCATCGCGAACGGCGCTACGTGGTGTGATTCCCGCAGCTACGACCAGCGCCACCTGGCCGACCACGGAGGCAATGGCGACGGCTTCGCTCGTATCCAGCAAGGGCGGCGAATCAAACAAAACAATCCGGTCCGGGTAGCGCTGCGACAGCTCGGCAGCCATGGTCCGCATGCGGTCGGACGCCAGTAATTCGGTAGCTCCCGTCGCGGGGCCGGCCGGCAGGCAGAAGACGAAGCCCGGGAATATCAGTGGTGAGAATGACGTCGGACAGATCAGGCCCGCCCTCCTCCAGGACGTCGAGAAGTCCCCGGAGCATCCTCGACACCGAATACACCGCTGACCGTGGGCTTCGCGACGTCGCCGTCGACCAGGAGAACCGTGCGCTCCTTTTCCATGGCCATGGACAGGGCGAGGTTGATGCAGGTGTGTGTCTTGCCCTCACCGGACCGGGCGCTGGCCACGATAATGAGGTTGCCAAAGTCGAGCCGGGGCGCCCCCAAACCAAACGCGTTGGCCAGCAGCGGCCGCTTGATTCGCCGATACTCCTCCGCAAGCTGGCGTTCGTACTCCTCCGGAGCGAGAAATCCCGCCTCCGCAAGCAAGGAGCGATCCACCCTTACGCTGGCCTCTTCGGCGGAGCGGCCTTCAAACGTTCCCACGCCACGACGCGAGTCGGGAACGGAGATACCGGTCTTCGGCTTGTCCATCTGCCCGGGCTTTTTTGCGCCCAGCCGGTCCACGGCTTTTTCAACAATACTCAAGGGCCACTCCTAAGCCAGCAGGCGCTGGACGTTGTCGATCAGCCAGTCCCGGGCAACGAATACACCAACAAACACACCAACCAGCGACGTGATCGCCAGGCCATAAGACCAGTGCGACCATTTCTGCGCCCGCAGTTGTGCCGGGGTCCACGCCATCGACACCGACCCCAGCACCGGCAGATCCAGTTCGCTGTATACCTGGTCCCGGGTAGTGAACACGGGGTTCAGCTGGTGCAGGAGGTATGCGAGGGCGCCGCCGGCGGCCAGGGCCCCCACGAGGACGCCAAGCAGCAACAACGCGCGATTCGGCGCCACGGGCTCCAGGCCGGCGCGCGGCGGCTCGATGACCCGAAAGGCGAGATCTTCGCCCGTCTCTCCGACGGCGCCAGACAGTCTGGCCTTTTCGAGGCGCTGGACCAGTTGCTCGTACTGCGTACGCGTAATGTCGTAGTCCCGGGTCAGCGACTGGAGTTCCGCCTCGACCGCCGGAATCGTGTCCAGCAAGTCACGAAGCTCCACGACGCGGGCTTCGCGCGCTGCCAGCCGGCTCCTCAGTCCCGCGATCTCCACTTCCGCATCGTTCAATGCGATCTGGGCCTGCTGAAACACCGGATTGCTCGGACCGGACTGGAGCAGTCCGTCATCGGTCATTTCAGCCAGCTGCTTCTCCAGTGCGGCAACGGTCTCCCTGCCGGCAATGACATCCGGGTGCTTGTCCGTGTAGACGAGCAACAGTTCGTCGACGCGAGCCTGCTGTTCCACGATGCGCTGCTCCAGCGTGCTGCGCGGCGTTACGACGTCCCCGGAAGCCGGGGCCGTTCCCTGCATCTGGCGCATGAGGGCATTACGACGCTGAATGGCCACCTGGAGCTCGTTTCTGAGAGAGTCCTGCTCCTCGATTTCGTTCTGAAGCCGGGCAAAGTAGTCGCCGCGTTCCCCCGGGATCATGCCCACGTGCTCCCGTTTGAACTCCGCAAGGTTGCGCTCCGCCACGTCCAGCCGCTCCGAGTAGAGCTCGATCTGGTCTTCGAGAAAATCCCGCGCCGTGCCTGGCTCGCCCGCCTCGGCACCGAGGGACTCTTCGACAAAGGTGTTCAGCAGCGTCTGCACGACCGCTTCCGCAGTGTCGCGGTCCGGATCCCGGAAGGCGATCGAGTACAAGTCGGGTTGACCCGAACCACCGTATCCTGCGAACGCTGAACTCTCAGCGGAAATGCGAACGTCTTCGCGCAAACGGAACAACAGTTTCTCGAAATCCTCCGGAGACGTAAACCCGAAGATCCAGGTCCGTCGAACGGGCAACTTCTTCGAGGTTGGGACGGGACAACAGCCGCTGGCGCACATAGGCCACGCGGGTCCCGACATCGGCCTCGACCGCCATGCCCTGGAGGAAGTCGCGAATGGCCGAGTCCGTGTCCACGAACACCTTGGCCGTCGCTTCGTACTGGTTCGGCAGCGCGAAAACGGCTGCCCAGCCGGCAAGGGCCAGGAGCCAGGTCACCGCAACGGCCAACCAGCGGTAGCGCCATGCGCCTCGCAGTTCAGCAATGATTTGCCGAAGAAGAGCGTCCATCTAGAACCGGGCCTCGGGAATAATCACGACGTCACCCGGTCGCATCACCAGGTTCTGGCGGATGTCGCCGTCGTTGACCAGGTCGTCGATGCGGACCTTGATTTCCGTCTGCTCGTCCCCGGCGCGGCGTATGACCTTACCGCGATTACCGGCGGCGAACTCGCCCAGGCCGCCGACAGCGATCATGACGTCCAGCAGGGTCATGCCGTCGCGATAGGGCAGCGCCTGGGGGTTGGCTGCCTGCCCTACAACACGGATCTGCTCGCCAAACGTCCCGATGAATTCTTCGACAATAATGTTGACGGTCGGGGAGCGGATGTATTCCTCCAGCACCACCTCGATGTCCCGGGCCAGGGCCGTGGGGGTTTTCCCGGCCGCCGGCATGTCCTCAACCAGCGGCGTGGAGATACGCCCATCGGGGCGGACAGGCACGGTGGTGGACAGGTCCTCATGACGCCACACGAAGACCTTGAGCATGTCACCCGGCCCGATCGTGTACTCCGTGGAGCCCGATTCCGCGACCGGCGGGAGTTCAGGAACGTCCGGCGAACGGCCAGCGCACGCCGTTAGCATCACAACGGCTATCGCCGATACAAGGGCCTTCAGTCCAATCCGTGCGTACATCGTCTATGTCCTTTGATTTTTCGTGTGCTCAGTTCGGTCAGCCTAAAGGCTCTGCAGGAGCGCCTGCGCTTCGTCGTGCAGGGCAACCGCCTCCTCGCTAGCGAGAATGACCTCGAGTTCGTCTCGCGCGCGATCGACCTCACCTGCTTCCGCGTAGACCGTTGCCAGGTGATAGCGTATATCCGGCTCTGCCGGTGCGAGTTCGACAGCCTTTGTCAGGTATTTCAGCGCGTCGATGCGGTTGCCGTTCTTGAAATGAATCCAGCCCAGCGTGTCGGCGACCGGCCCGGATTCCGGCATCAACCGGTAAGCGCGTTCGGCGGTTTCCAGGGCGCGGGGATCACCGGATTCCTGGTACAACCACGCCAGGTTATTGAGTGCGGCGGCGTTTTCGGGCGCCGCGTCAACCGCGGCCTCATAAGTTCCGATAGCTTCCTTCAGCGATCCGGACCGTTGCTGCTCCTGGGCGAGCAGGACAAGCGCATCGTCATTGCCCGAGTTCGTGCGTATCCAGGATTTCAGATCGTCGAGAGCCAAGGGGTCTCCGGCTTGCCGGCGTGCCCGGTAAAGGCCAAACGCAGCCCGGAGCGAGTCGGTATCACCCAGCAGTTCACGGTAGAGGGAAATGGCCTCGGGGAATCGTTCCTGCGCCAGGCGGAGGTCGGCTTCGAGAAAACGCGCTGCCTCGCCATCCGGTGCCAATTCGGCCAGACGAGCGAGTTCCGCTTCGGCGGCCCCCAGGTCGCCGCGGGCAACGGCCAGCTCTGTCAGGAGAATACGCGCGTTCAGATAGGCCGGATCGACCCGCAGTGCGGAGTTGAGCGCGGCCAGTCCCGCTGCCCGGTTTCCGAGCGCCAGCTCGGCCCGTCCCAGGTTGAAGTACGTCGCGGCAACCCCCGGAGCCAATCCAGCGGCGGCCGAAAACGCATCCCGCGCCGCGGTCATGTCCCCTGTACCGGCCAGGTAGATCCCCTGAAGGTTGCGAACCCGATAGTCTTCGGAATCAGTTGCGGCAGCTTCCGCGAGGACGAGCCCCGCGGACTCCAGGTCTCCATCTTCCAGGAACAGCTCGGCGAGCCGCAGACGCGGTCCCGTGGATGCCGGGTCCGCGGCCCTGGCTCGCTGCAGCCATTCGATGGCAGCGGTAGTGGAGCCCTCTTTCTCCGCGAGGGCGGCAAGCCCCACGAACGCCCTGGTGTTCTTCGGATCATCGATAATGACGTCAGTGTATCGGCGCCGTGCAGCGAGCAGATGACCGTCGAGGACGTCAACTTCCGCGAGCGCCAGACGCGCATCGAGGCTGCCGGGATCAGCCCGTAATGCTGCAGTGAGATACCGGCGAGCATCTTCATTGGAACCTGCCGATCCAAATAGTCGTCCCAGAAGAACCATCGTCTCGGTATTGGTTCCAGGCCGGGAAAGGATTTCGTCGGCCGCCCGCCGGCCACCTTCGAAGTCCCGGTCCTTGAGGAAGCCGAACACCGATAGCAGCGCCGCTCGCCTTGCCGTGTCCTTGTCCTGACCGGTCATCACCGCGAGCTCGCTCTGCGCCTCAGAGTTTCGGCCCGCGGCCACAAGAGCCGCGGCAAGATAGAGTCGCGCCTCGGTGTTGTCCGGATCACGTTCGAGCAGCTGCCGGTAAAGGGCGATGGCCTCTTCAGGATCTCCAGCCTGGACACTGGCCACACCGACCAGCCCCAGCAGCTCCGCATCGCCGGCATTGTTCTCGAACGCCGGAATCAGGGCCTCCAGGGCCTCGTCACCTTCTCCGCGCTGGAGGCGGATCTGGGCGAGCAGTTTCCTGGCCACCGGGCTGGCGGGGTCGGCCTCTACCGCAGCCTGGAAATAGGACTCAGCCTGGGCCAACTGACCGAGCTGCAGGGCGGCGGCACCGGCGAGAATGTTCGCCGGCAGCGATGCCGGATGATCTGCGAGAACCGCCTGTACGCGACTCAGTGCCATCGGCATGTCACCGGTCTGGTAGGCGACCCGGGCAGACAGAAAATTCGGGAGCGGATGCTCCGGAGCCATCTTCAGCATGGCATCCGCCGTTGCCTGGGCCCTTGCGGTTTCACCGCCAGCCAACATCGCGTCAACCAGACCCGCCTGGAGCAGGTAAGCCTTCATCCCAAATGTCAGCCGGGAAGCCTCCTCGATGGCTCTTTCGTAACCCGCCACCGCGATTGATGGATCCCCCATCCGGAGCGCAAGGCTTGCGCGACGCTCCCAGTAGCGGCTGAGATCGCTGGCGTCGGTCTCCAGCTCGTTCAGGATGCTGGCCGCATCAGCCATTCGGCCTTCCGCCATCGCTAAGCCGGCATTAGCCAGGCGGACTTCGACCAGACCGGGAGAGAACTCGTTAGCCTGCCGAACAGCCGCTGAGGCAGGCGCCAGCTCACCGAGCGCAATCAGGGCTTCAGCCTGAAAGGCAGCGAGCCTGGCGCGCTCCGCGTCGTCCACGGCTGTCCCGCTGGTTACCACATCCTGGACAGCGGCGTAGTCACCGGCATCGAGTAGAGCCAATGCATACGGAATCCGGAATTCATCGGCATCAGCCCCCAGTTCCACGGCGCGGCGATACTCCTTTACGGCAGACGCCGCATCGCCAGCCACGAGGCTGGCCCGGCCCAGACGCACCCGGGCCTCGAGATTCACCGGGTCGTTCTGCAGGACGTTCTTGAGCTCGATGATCTCCGCCTGGTAGTTCCCCTGCTCGTGAAACGATTCCGCCCGCACCATCCGCTCGGCATCGTCAACAGCGAGGCCGCAGGCCGTCACAACCAGAAGAGACGGCAAAAGAGCCCAGCGGCCCATGGCCCACCGCTTGCTCATTGGTGAGGGAGACTCGCTCATCACTTCTCCTCCGGATAGCGGAACCCATAGATGGCACCGCGGAGCTCGCCTGCGGCAGCCATCGAGAAGGCGCCGAGCCGATCCCGCGCAGCCGCGCAATCCGGCTCGCATGGAGTGGACATGGCGATCAGCCCGGCTTCATTACGCCCGGTCAGGCGCCCACCCACTTGCCGGAGTTTTGCCCCAAGGGCGCTGTTCGTATTCCAGCCGCCCACCTCGTACCACCAGCGCACGATACGACGATCCCCGGAATTACTTTCCAGCTCGGCCTCTTTCATCGGGGGATCGAACGACATGCGTGAGATATTCTCAATCGACCAGGTCGCAGTATCCGCAATCCTGTTGCCGCCCTGCACCAGTTCCTTGCCCTGCTCCTGGCTGACGTAAAGCATCAGCCAAACATCGACCGACCCGCCATGGCTGACGTACCTGCCCGCCGCCTCGGCATCGGCACCGATGTAGGCTGGCCGCCACACCCTTCCGCTTCCTGTTTCCAGGCGCCACCCTTCCGGCGCGGCCGGTACGGCGAGGGCCACCGGCGACTCCGGATTATTCGCCCCCGACTCTGCAAGCGCCCACAAGAGGGGGGCAGCGGCAAGGGCCGCAATAGTAGCCAGAAGACTCGCAACCCGAATGGGAGGCGCGTTGGCAAGCTCATTCTTTCGGGAGTCGACCACCGAATGTTGACCGTGTTCGAGCTTGCCGCCGACCAGGAACAAAATAACCATGGCAACGGCAAAGAGTATCCAGCCGAGGCTATCGTGCTCGACCCGGACGACGTAGTGCTGCATGTCGCTGATATGCCCGATCATGATGACCGAGAACACGCGAATCCAGTTCATGACCATCGCGAGCCCGAGGGCCACCATCATCAGCACGAAACGCCGGGGCCAAGAATCCAGGCGGAGGTAGCCATAAAGGGCCGCGATCGTCGCAGCGTAGATAAAGTAGCCGTGGCCCGCGCAGCCGTCGGCAATCTCAAACCGGCCTGCTGGGATCGTGACGAAATTCCCTTCGAGCAGAACGGGTATGCCGCTGGCCTGTGCAAGCAGGCCAGCGACCACTGTGGTTATCGCATGTAGCGGTGCCTGTATCAGCATCACTACCGGAAGTGCCAGATAAAGGTAGGCAATCGGAAACGCCAGAGCGCGTGCCGCTGCGGGTCCGAAGTACGCCAACACGGAGGCGAGGAGGAGCAAGGGCAGAAGAAATACCTGCACGTTCAGCACGTCAGCTGCCGAGGCGAGCAGCCAAATGAAGCTGACCGCGACAATGGCCACAATGCCCGCCCAGGATAATGCGCCGGCAGCAAGGATGTGGCGCTGAAGCCATATGAGCCAGGCGCTGATGGCTATGATGACCCGGCCTGGCCAGTAATCTAGCCACGAGGGTTGGAAGGCGCCGACCTCAGACCAGGAATTCCAATACAGCACCACGCAGGCAAAACCCAGCACGGCCATAGCCAGTATCGCGCCCAAAGTGTACGCGCGATCCTGATCGGACAGATCCTGCCGCTCCACACCCGGCATGCTCACTTGGTTATTCGCTGTTGCCACCAACTGCTGCCCCAGTACCGCGAATTCAGCCAACGGCCTCGGCGGAAACCCCATGGCGCTCCATGAGGTCGTAGACGGTCGGCCTTGCCACGCCGAGCAGCTCCGCCGCCCGCGAGATGTTTCCGGCCGACAGGGCCAGAGCCTGGGCCAACGCCCGCTGCTCGGCTTCATCACGGACCTGGCGAAGATTCAGCTTCATGCCCGACTCCGAACCTCCAAGGATCCCGAGATCCTCCGGTGTGACCCAGGGACCCTCTGCGATGACCACCGCGCCCTTGATCTTGTTCTCCATCTCACGCACGTTGCCGGGCCAGCGATAATCCTGAATGGCCGTCACGGCATCCTCGTTAAATCCCTTCAGGCTGCGCTTCATCTCCTGCGCAAACTTGTCGAGAAAATGCCGGGCGAGGATGATGCGTCCGCCCTCGCGATCGCGTAACGGCGGAATCGTCAGCGTGATCTCGCTGATCCGGTAGAACAGGTCTTCGCGGAACGTCCCCTCGGCCATGAGTTGCTGCAGGTCCCGGTTCGTGGCGCACACGACGCGGACGTCCACTGGGATTTCGTCCCGGCCGCCGACCCGCTCGATCACGCGCTCCTGGAGAAACCTCAGCAGCTTGCCCTGGAGCGCGGCGGGCATGTCGCCGATCTCGTCCAGCATCAGGGTCCCGCCGTCGGCCACCTCGACCTTCCCCAGCGTCAGCTTGTTGGCCCCGGTGAACGCACCCTTCTCGTAACCGAACAGCTCACTCTCCAGCAGGTTCTCGGGAATGGCCGCGCAGTTGATGGCAACAAACCGCTTGTCCGCGCGCGGTGACAGGCGGTGGATGGCCCGGGCGATGACTTCCTTGCCTGTGCCGCTTTCTCCTAGGACCATCGTGGTGACATCCACCGGCGCGATTTTTTCCACCATCCGGCAGAGCTTGTCCATCGCGGGCGACCCGGAAATGATGCCGCCCAGCGGCGAGGCGGAAGCCGCCGAGTGGAGTCGCCGGTTCTCCAGTTCCAGGGCGTGCAGGGACCAGGCCCGGTCCACGAGAAGATGCAGCAGATCGATATCCACGGGCTTCGAATAGAAGTCGTAGGCCCCGGCTCCCACGGCCCGGACGGCATTGTCGCGGTCGCCGTTGCCGGTCACCACGATGACCTTGGTGTGCGGAGCAAACGACAGAATTTCCTTCAGGGTCTGGAAGCCCTCTTCCACGCCCTCGGCGTCCGGTGGCAGGCCCAGGTCCTGGAGCACGACCGGAGGCTCATGCCGACGGAGTTCCGCGATGGCCTGGCTGCGGTTTTCGGCGACGAGCACATCCCAGCCATCGAAAGCCCACTTGAGCTGCCGCTGCATGCCCTGATCGTCCTCGACGATCAGGATTTTCCGTCCAGTCTTAGCCACGAGCTGCTCCCTGTCCTATCGGAATTTGCCGCCCACTCCGGGTCTCTTCGGCTTCGTCGATCACATCGGCGGCACGGTCGTCCCCGCCATGCCCCGGGTCTTCCGTCTGCGTCGTCATCGGCCCTTCATCGATGGTCTGCCCCGCCGAATTCGCAACGGGAAACGCGAGGACAAAGGTGGTTCCTTCCCCGGCACGGCTCTCGACACGGATACTGCCGCCGCATTCCTTGGTGAACTCGCGCACCTGGTAGGCGCCGATTCCCATGCCCTTGGCTCCCTTCGTGGAATCGAAAGGCTGGAACAGGCGATCCCGAACAAACTCCGGCGCCATGCCGGAACCCGTATCGCGAACTGTAACGACGGCACTGGCACCGCATCGGCGGACCTCTACGGTGACATCACCGTCCGCCGGAGTGGCATCCTGCGCGTTTCTTATGACGTGTCCCAGGACCATTGCAAGACGTTCCGGATCGGCGCTGACACGGAGATCGTCTTCGATCACCCCGGCAACCGGCGGTGGCACTCGGTCCTTGTGATCGCGAATCACGCGCTCTATCAACGGCCCGAGAGCAACACGTTCCGCGTAGCCCCGGTCTGAGCCCTGGGACAGCAGTTCCAGCAGCCGCTGCATGCGCCGCACGGACCCGCCGATGGTTTCAATCGCATCATCGATGAACTCCGGGTCATTCTTGAAGCGGGCGGCATTCCGGACCACCAGGGATTGCTGGGCAATCAGATTCTTTAAGTCATGCATCAGGAAGGCCGTCAGCCGGTTATAGGCCTCGAACTGACGGCTGTCCGCCAGCCTGCGGTTGGCGTCGTCCTGGGCCAGGGCCGTGGCCGTCTGGCGTCCCGCGATCCGCAGCAGATCGATCTCCTCGTAGTCGAGACTCAGGCCCGTGCGCGGGTGCTCCAGCAAGACCAGGCCGTAGAGTCGATCGCCATCCAGCAGGGGCACGGCAACCCAGTCATCCTCCACACTGGCCAGCCACTCGGGCAGCTCGAGTCCCGGATAGGCATCCGGCGTTTCCCGACAGCCATTCCCGTGGATGCTCCAAAGGGTTTTTGCGACAAACCGGACCAACCGGTCGTCCGGAGGCAGAACATCCGGCCCGATGTCGTGCTTCCAGTGGACGTGCTTCTTGAACAAGGCCTCTCGATCCGGCCGGCTCTCACCGAGCCACAGGGCGCCCGACTCCGCTTCCACGATTTGCGCGAGCGCCTTGATTCCCCTGATCGAGAGTGCCTCTGAGGAGTCCCCCAGGGTCTCCGTCAGGCGCATCCACTCCTCGCGATAGTCGTACCGGCTGGGGTAGAAATGCTTGGAAATGAAGACCCGGACCTCGGAACGCACGCGGCTGGACAGCAGGATGACACCCAGCAAGACGACAGCCCCGAACAGGAAGAGCGCCTGGAGGGCTGCGCCCCAGGTGCCGCCAAGGAGCCGAATGCCGTACCCGGCCGCCGCCATGGCCAGCAGATACGCACCCACGCCCATGAGCGCGGCTGTATAAAACGTAACGTGGCGAGATACCGAGAGATCCAGGACGTAGCGCCGGCTCCGATGAACGGCGACGAACAACATGGGCACAACGAGAGCATTGGCGAATCCTCGAATGGCCCAGAGATCGGCGCGGATCGCCCTGAACAGCAGCGCGTGGGAATACAGGAACAGGTCATAGGCCAGGATGGCCCCGATTCCGAGCAACAAGAACTTGAATACCCAGCGCTGGCGGGTGTCCGCGTTTCTGAAAATCTGCTCGACCATGACGAGCCCGAACACGGCCGCACCGAGCCCCAACGGGATGAGCGTGAATCCTGTAGCGGGCCCCGAATCCAGGAACGGCGTCGCCGCGAGGGCGACCACGGTTCCCGCATAGGCTGCGACTCTGGCGAATCCGCCGACCGAGAAGGCGCCTTCCCTGGGGATCAATCCGGCCAGCAGAATCAGCCATGCCGCGTCCCGGATGATCTCGGCCAGGTAGATCTGCTGAACCGAGAACGGCATGCCGTGCACCCAGAAGGCATTGACTCCGGCCCAGGCAGCCGAGATCAGGCTCGCCACTATAAGAAGGAGTCGAACGGCCCGCCCGCCCCGGCCGACCAGGCAATAAATCCCCAGGGCGGCGAACAGCACCGCGGCCAGCGCGTATCCCGCGACGGCGAGGTTCATTGTTCTGAAGTCCCGAAGGGTTTCATGATCGTCCTATCCCGGATCTTCCGATCACTACGCCGGCGGCGGCACACCGGCAGTCCGGCCCGTTCCCGAGTTCACGGGAAACGTCTCTGAAGAAAGCTAACGGCCAACATTCGAAAGTGTACACCCCACCGACAGTCACCGTCGGACTTCGGAACACGGCGTTCGCAAAACTGCGACATGGGTCACAGTTCGCTCAAAGGACGTGCCGCGACTCGCTTTCAGGGTCGCTCCTGACCGGCCGGCGGTGCCGCATGGGGCCCCTTTGCGTCCATCCCACAGCACCGACGCTCAGCGACGGCACGCCCATCCCCCAGGGCAAACCGTCGAGCGGGCCCCTTCGGACAATCCTGTCGCGCGCGCAGCCATGCTTTCAGCCACAACACCGAGCGCGGGTGGCCTGGTCGTCGCCGGGTGTGACTCGACAGGATCGGAGCGGAAACTCGGGAGTACTGCGGGGGCCGGGAAGTCTTCCAGGAGGGAAAAAGAAAAAAGGCCCGCATTGCTGCGGGCCCGCATGGTTTTGCCCTTTGTTATTGGTTCTGTTGCCGGCGAGGCCGTAATCCGCCGACGGGCATTTTCGCAAGGCCACCGGGTCAGAGGCCGTATTCCTTCCCGGCAGGCTTTGGGACTCTGGATCGGCGCCGTTCCCCCCAGAAGGCAGTCCGATCAGTCCCTGGTGGGGAGGTAGCAGGATTCATGCCAGCGCGCGTCGAGTGCGGTAATCCGGGCGTTCTCGGCAGATTCTTCGACTCGGTGCTCCTGCCGTGTGTAAGGCGGACCGACGGAAAAATACATTATGTCAATAACTTCCACCGGGTTCCCGCCGCCTCTCCCCGGTCCTGGTTATCACGCCGGCCGGCCAGATCAAGTCGGCCGTCGAGGCTTCTTACAAGCAGGCCCGACGTGCTGCCGGGCATGCTGAAAAGCGTGTGACGCCGTTCCGACGTTATGACATCAAGGCGCGACAAAGCTATTTAAATCAATAGATTAAGAAAAGTTTATTTATGTAAATTATCAACTCTGGCACAGGCCTTGCTGCAGTCAGGACACAGACAACGGCCGAATTCGGACGACTAAGGCCAGGACCGCATTGCATAAGGAGTAGCAATGATGAGCAGCAAGACCCTTTATCTTCTCGGGGCCCTGGCCCTCACCTCAGCCCCGCTGACCAGCCTGGCCACCCCGGTCAACGTGTCCGGCGCCAATGGCGAGGCCACCCTCCAGGAAATCCTCGACGACCTGGTGGTCGCCGGCGGTGCACCCAATGTGCAGACGGACCAGTACGCCTCCGACGAACTCTGGGAGCATGCGAACAGCGGCAACGCCAGCGCGACGATGATCATCGAGCTCGCCGGGTTCCGGAACCGCAATATCCTCGGCATTTACGACTCGGCAAACCCGAGCAACTATGTCGCGCTGTTCGACGGCGCCGACGGGTCCGGCGCGCGGGCCGGCATTTCGCGGTCCTTCGATGGAACAAATTACACCTATACCATCGGCGACCTGGACACCTATGCGATGCTGGGCCAGATGGTGACCACCTCGCCCACCTTCGGCTTCTACCTGCTGACCCCGCAGAACAACATGTTCTACTCGGAGTCGTCCAGGAACGCCGATGGCGAAGACCACATGGTGGCCTACGAGGGCAATGGCCAGACCGTTGACCTGCCTACGGTGGGACAGCTGCCCTGGAACGGCAACGGGTTCATCCTGGCCTGGGAAGACCTCATGGCTTCGAGCTGGGATTACGACTACAACGACATGGTCCTCATGGTGGAGTCGGTCACGGGCGTCCCGGAGCCCACCGGTATCGCCCTGCTGGCCACCGGCCTGCTCGGATTCGGATGGGCCCGGCGCCGGAACCAGAAGGCCTGATGCCCCGGAGCCTGACCGCAGTTACTGGATCGGCGTCGACCCGCCCGGCGCATGGCCGCCGGGCGGGTCTCAAGCCGTCAAAAAGGAATTTACCGCGGGGCGGTGATGACGGCCGGGCCTTCGGTATACTCGGGAGATGACCATTGAACGACGGCTCCTTCCCGGTTGGCCATTCCTGACCCGGTGACCCACATGGACGTGTTCCGCAGCACCCTGGTAGCGGCCGTGGCGATTGCCATTGGCGTGTTCAGCGCCGCAGCCCATGCGGCGCCGCCCGTTGTCATCGGAGAGAACTTCGATCTGGACGAGGGCGGCCGCGTCGACCGGGACGTGGACGATAACGATTTCGATCCCGACGGCGATGACGGGGACATGGAATGGGTCCTGGTTTCCAATCCGGCCCATGCCAGCAGTTTCGACTTCTCCGACAACGGCAACTTCGATTATCGCCATGATGGATCGGAGACCGCGAGCGACAGCTTCGTCTATCGGGTGATCGACGAAGACGGCGAGTCTGCGGTTGGCACCGCCAGCTTCCAGATCTTCCCGGTCAACGATGAGCCCCGCATCGTGGGCCAGCAGAGCCTGCAGACGAACCGCGGCCAGCCCATCACGCTGGATCGCAGCCAGTTCTCCTATGAGGATCCGGACACCAATCTCAACCAGATTACGATCTCGGTACGCAACGGAAACAACTATTCCGTCAACGGCAATACGGTAACGCCCGATCCGGGCTTTTCCGGCAACCTCGCTGTGCAAGTGAGGCCTGACGACGGCGAGGACGAAGGGCCGGATTTTTCGGCTGTCGTGAACGTCCTGGCCACCAATCGTGCACCCGTTGCCCAGGACGACGTGGCCAACGTCAACGAGGGCGGATCCGTGAGCGGCAGCGTGGCCGGCAACGATTCGGATCCCGATGGCGACGACCTGATCTATCGCCGGATCTCCGGCCCGTCCCATGCCGAGTCCTTTCAGCTCCAGGGCAACGGCAGCTTTTCCTACACCCATAACGGCTCGGAGACCACCGCAGACGCCGTGGTCTACGAGATCAGCGACGGCAACGGCGGCACCGACCAGGCCACCCTCAGCATCATCATCCAGCCGCAGAACGATCCGCCGGTCGCCGTGGACGACGCGTTGACGGTGGATGAGGGGGGTGCCGGCACCGTCACAGTGCTGGCCAATGACAGCGACCCCGACGGTGACGGCCTCAGTGCCCGGCTCATCAGCCAGCCCCAGCGTGGCACAGTTCAGCAAAGCGGCAACAGCTTCATCTACCAGCACGACGGTAGTGAAACGACGTCGGATTCCTTTAACTACGAGGCCTCAGATGGCCGCGGCGGTTCAAGCCAGGCCACGGTGAATATCACCATTCGCCCCGTCAACGAAGATCCGGTGGCGGTAGACGACGTGATCTCGGTCGGCGAAGGCCAGACGGTATCCGGCAACGTGCTGACTAACGACTCGGACCCGGACGGCGACTCGCTCCAGGTTCGCCTCATATCGGGACCGGCCCACTCACCGGGATTCAGCCTGCAGCCCAACGGCAGCTTCAGCTATCCCCACGACGGGACCGAGACTACCAGCGACGAATTTACCTACGAAGCGTTCGACTCGGGTGGTCGGACGGCCAGGGCCCGGGGCATCATCACCATCGCCCCGCGCAATGACGCACCGACGGTCGCCACGCCCATACCGAATCAGCAGGTCGTCCAGGGCCAGGCCTTCAGCCTCAACGTCGCAGGCAACTTTACCGACGCCGACGGAGATTCCCTGACCTTCAGCGCCTCGGGCCTGCCCAACGGCCTGTCGTTCAGTCCCGCCGGCCAGTTTTCCGGCGCACCCACTCAGGCCGGCAATTTCGCCATCACGGTCCGTGCCAGGGACCCGTCCAATGACGATGTGACCGACGGTTTCCAGCTGAACGTGTCGGACAACGAGCCACCGCGGATCGTGGGCCAGAATCCGATTTCCACGCAGGAAGAAACCGCCGTCACGATTCGGCGCCAGGACGTGAACATCGAGGATCCCGACAGTCCGCCGGGTCAGCTGACGATCACGGTGCTTCCTGGCACGAACTACACCCTGGTGGGTGATAACCGCATTCAGCCGGTCAAGGATTTCTTCGGCAGCCTGTCGGTGCGGGTCCTGCCGAGCGACGAGGTACAGGACGGAGTCCCCGGAAACATCACGGTGTCGGTCAGCAATGTCCAGGACGATCCCGTGGCCGTCAACGACACCGCCAACGTGGACGAGGGCGGCACGGTCACCGGCAACGTGCTGGCCAACGACAGCGATCCCGACGACGACAACCTGACCGCCCGTCTCGACAGCGCGCCGAAGAACGGCGAGGTCACCCTGCAGCCGAACGGCAGCTTCAGCTACACCCATGACGGTAGCGAGACGAAGGGCGACTCCTTCGACTATCTCGCCGATGACGGCAAGGGCAATACCGACCGGGCGACCGTCACGATTTCCGTCAACCAGGTCAACGACGCGCCGATGGCCGTCGATGACGAGTTCACGGTAGAGGAAGGCGAACGGCTCACCCGGAACGTTCTCGATAACGACAACGACCCGGAAGACGGGAGGCTGGACGTCCGCGTGATCCAGGACGTGACCCACGGCACCCTGGAGCTTCAGGAGGGACGGTCGGGCCACGTACGTGCATGACGGTTCGGAGACCACCGAGGACTCGTTCGTCTACGAAATCGAGGACCAGGGCGGACTCACTTCCCAGGCGACGGTTCGTTACACCATCACGCCAGTGAACGATCCACCGACAATTATCGGTCCGGCTCCAGGCGTCACCCTGACCACGCCCGAGGAAACCGCACTGGCGCTGACGCCTGCGGATTTCCAGATTGAAGACGTGGACACCACTGATCCCGCCGCGTTCAGCATCGAGGTAAAGCCGGGAGCCGACTATGCGGTATCGGGCAATGTGCTGACGCCGGCGGAGGACTTCAACGGGGTGCTGACGGTGGGCGTGGCGGTAAGCGACGGTGAGTCCACCAGCGATCCGGTTTCCGTGGAGGTGACGGTGACGGCGGTCAACGACGCCCCGACCGTGACCGGCCAGCGGCCGCTGGAGACCGCCGAGGACGAGCCCCTCAACCTGGTCCCCGCGGACCTGGTCTTCGAGGACCCCGACAACAGCAACCCGGCGGACTTCGTGGTCAACGTGCTCGCCGGCGAGAACTACACTGCCCTGGGCAGCCGGGTGACACCCAACCCGGACTTCAACGGCGAGCTGTCGGTGCCGGTGCAGGTCTCCGACGGCACCGATCCCAGCGAACCGTTCGCCGTGACCATTGCGGTGACCCCGGTCAACGATGCGCCGCGGGTCGAAAGCCCGCTGCCGAACCAGCAGGTCGTGGAGGACAGTCCGGTCCGCATCGAGACGGCCCCCGCCTTCATCGACGTGGACGACGGCGACACGCTCACGTATGCCGCCGAAGGGCTGCCGGAAAGCGGCCGCCTGGCGATCAACGAGCAAAACGGCACGATCAGCGGCACGCCGCTGCTCGAAGACACCCGCGATACGCCTTATCCGGTCACCATCACCGCCACCGATGGCGACGGCGCCTCGGTGAGCGACACCTTCCAGCTGACCGTCGCCGCCAAGGACCGGGCCAACCTGAGCCTCGCCATCGAGGTCAGCCCGTCGCCGGGCGTGCTCGGTGACACCCTGACCTGGCGGCTGGTGGCCAGCAACGCCGGCCCCTCGCCGGGCGACGGCATCCAGGTGACCGGCACCGTTTCCGGTCCGGACCTGGACGTCCAGCCGGGCAACAATGACTGCGCCCTGTCCCCCGCCGGAGACGGCACCACCGCGTTTGTCTGCCAGCTGCCCCTGCTGGCGGTCGGCGGGGACCGCACCGTGACGCTGGCCACCACGCCGGCGGCGGTGGGCGATCTCAAGCTGCAGGCCACCGTGGAACCTTCCGGCGCCCTGCCGATCGATCCCAACCCCGAGAACAACCAGGCCGTCGGCTATGCCAGTGTCGCCCGGGAGATCTCCAACGGTGCGGTCCAGAGCGTCGGCAGTTCCACCACCCTGTCGGTGGCCACCGGCGACCTCAACGGCGACGGCTTCGACGACGTCGTGCTCGGCACCGCCGCCGGCGTGCCCGCGGAGGTGTACTTCGGCAACGGCGACCGGGGCCTGGATCCGGTCCCGGCGATCCTGCCCGATAACAGCGGCAGCAACGGCGTGGCCCTGGCCGATCTCGATGGCGACGGCGACCTGGACGCGGTCCTGGCCAACGCCGGCGGCGCGGTCAACCGGGTCTGGCTCAACGACGGCAGCGGCGCGTTTTCGGCCGCCGCCACCCTCGGCGCCGGCAACACCCGCGATGTCGCCACCGGCGACTTCAACGGCGACGGCTTCACCGACATCGCCTTCGCCAACCTCGGCGGCAACACCGTCTGGTTCAATGACGGCAGCGCCGGCTTTACCCAGGCCGCAGCCCTCGGCGCGGCCGACAGCCACGGCGTGGCCGCCGCCGACTTCAACAACGATGGCCTCGACGACCTGGTGTTCGCCAACATCCGCGGCCCCGACACCGTCTACCTGGCCCAGGGCGGCGGCTTCGGTAACCCGGCCCAGGTCAACGCCACCGACAGCGCCGACGTGGTCGCCGCGGATCTCGACGGCGACGGCGATCCCGACCTGGCCTTCGCCACCCGGCCCACCACGGTGGAGGCCGATGCCGGCAACCCGGTCTACTTCAACAACGGCAGCGGCAGCTTCACCCTCGCCGTCCGCCTGGGCAACCTGCCCAGCGACGACATCCTCGCCGCCGACTTCAACAACGACGACCGCACCGACCTGCTGTTCGTCAGCAGCACCGGCACCCAGCAGGTCTACAACGGATCAGGCGCCGGCTTCGCCCTCGCCGACGAGCAGATGGTCAGTCCCGGCGCCCTGGGTGCCGCCACCGGCGAGTTCAGCCAGGAAACCGGCACCGACCTCATCTTCGCCAACGGCATCGCCGGCGGCGCCGACCTGTTCCTCAACGACACCTTCGGCGACCTCGGCCTCGGCGACGCCATCCCGCCACAGCTCACCTTAAACGGCGAGACCACCCTCGAAATCCCCGCCGGGTCCGCCTTCCAGGACCCCGGCGCCACCGCCATCGATAACATCGACGGCGATATCAGCACCGCCGTGGTCACCGGGGGCAACCTGAACCCCAGCGTCGTCGGCACCTACACCGTCACCTATAGCGTGACCGACACCGCAGGCAATTCAGCGAGTCCGATCAGCCGGACCGTGCGTGTAGCACCGGCAGCGGGTACCGGCGGCGGCGGCGGCGGGTCCATCGGCCTCGGATTTCTGCTGCTGCTTTCCGGATTTGCCGCGCTTCGTTTTCCGCGCCGCCAAGGGGATCCTCGAGCCTCCTAACCGGCCTCCGTGCCGACCAAGAAATGCCGTCACCTGGACTTGGCAACGCCCTGCCGGCATCTGTACGCCGGATCTCCGACCGGCACCTGACCAGACGGACGGCCGTCTGGAACTAATACACTTTGCGCTACTAATATTCATAAAAACAATTAGTTGACGACTTTATCTTGCCTATTATCTAGGCATCGCGCAGTTCTCCAGGGACGGTGATCAAGACCATCTCCGACCCTGTCCGGGCGGGCTATGTGAGGCCCATGTCCGCCTCCTATACTGAGACCCGAGTCCACTATTCACGCATTGTCCATGAGCAGATGCCGTCTTTCGGCGCGCGTCGCGGCCCTCCTCTTCGCGCTTTTCGGAGGAGCGCCCGCGTTGGCTGCCCCTCCCGAACCGTCGGACGATCGCTTCGAACTGGAGTCGGGACAAGCCATCAACGGGTCGGTCGCCGGCAACGATTCCGATCCGGACGGCGACGTGTTGACGTTTCGTCAGGTCACGGGAGTGAACCGGGGATCACTGGAGTTTCGTGGCGACGGCTCGTTCATCTATGTCAACGACGGATCCGGCGATGACGACGGCGAGATCGAGGACGGCTTCGTCTACGCAGCCAGCGACCCGGACGGCGAGGAAGGGCTCGCCTCGGTGCTGTTTGTTATCCGCTCGGACGACGATGACGACGAAAACGAGCCGCCCATCGCTCGCGACGACAGGTTCAACGTAGACCAGGGCGGAACGCTCTCTGCATCCGTGGCCGCGAACGACGAGGACCCGGACGGCGATCGGCTGACCTTCGAACTCATCAATACCCCCCGAGACGGCACCGTCAGCTTTTCAAGTGACGGTTCGTTTGTGTACGTTCACAATGGAGGCGATCGGGACGAAGACCAGTTCCGGTACCGGGTGCTAGACGGTAACGGGCGCCAGGACACCGCGTCGGTGGAAATTGCCGTCATACCGGGAAACTCGCCGCCAGTCGCCCTGCCCGACAGCTTCAGTGTCGAGCAGGGGGGCACGGTTTCAGGAAGCGTCACGGCCAATGACTCGGACCCTGACGGCGATCCGCTCACATTCGAACTCATCCTTGGACCAACCAGCGGCAGCCTCGATTTTCGATCCGATGGCAGCTTCTCCTATACGCACAACGGCTCGGACACCACCGAGGACAGTTTCCGCTACCGGGCGAATGACGGCCGGGGCGGACGGGACGGTGCCACTGTCCGGTTCACTATTGCGCCTGACAACGCGCCGCCGATAGCCCGCGATGACCGCTTCAGCCTCGATCAGGGCGGCACACTGTCGGCCAGCGTTGCCGGCAATGATGAGGACCCCGATGGCGACCCGCTGAGCTTCGAACTGACCCAGGCCCCGGCCAGTGGCAGTCTCGAGTTCAACGGCAACGGTACATTCACTTATGTCCATGACGGCTCAGACAGCAGTGAAGATGCCTTCCGCTATCGGGTCAGCGACGGCCAGGGCGGGCAGGACACGGCTGCGGTCAATCTCAGTATCACCCCGGGCAACGATCCACCGGTGGCCGCGAACGACGCCATCAGCGTCTCAGAGGGCGGTGAGACCGCGGGCAACGTGCTGGACAACGACAGCGACCCCGATGGGGACCCGCTTTCCGTCCGGCTGGTCGACGACGTGGACCACGGCGTGCTCGCCCTGGCCGCCGACGGGTCCTTTACATATCGGCACGACGGCGGGGAGAGCGAGGCCGACTCGTTCGTCTACGAAGTCAGCGATGGCGAAGCGACCGATCGAGCCACCGTGGCCATCACGATTCGGGGCGTCAACGATATCCCCGTCGCCCGGGACGACGCCTACACGCTGGACGAGGGCGAAACGATAACCAGGGACGTTACTGACAATGACACCGATCCGGACGATCCGAACCCGGAAGTACGGCTTGTGGAAGGCGTCAGCAATGGGGTCCTGGACCTGCAGGCCAGCGGCCGGTTCACGTACACCCACGACGGCAGCGAAACGACGGATGATCGGTTTGTCTACGAGATTCGCGACTCCGAGGGAGCCACTGACCAGGCAACCGTCACGTTCACGATCACGTCGGTCAACGACCCGCCGACCATCACGGGACTGGCGCCCGGCGTGGTGCTGAGCACCACGGAAGATTCGCCCCTGGCCCTGGTCATCACGGACTTCGAGGTATCGGACACGGAGACCCCGGACCCGGCGGATCTTCTCCTTGAGGTAAAGCCGGGAGCCGACTATGCGGTATCGGGCAATGTGCTGACGCCGGCGGAGGACTTCAACGGGGTGCTGACGGTGGGCGTGGCGGTGAGCGACGGTGAGTCCACCAGCGATCCGGTTTCCGTGGAGGTGACGGTGACGGCGGTCAACGACGCCCCGACCGTGACCGGCCAGCGGCCGCTGGAGACCGCCGAGGACGAGCCCCTCAACCTGGTCCCCGCGGACCTGGTCTTCGAAGATCCCGACAACAGCAACCCGGCGGACTTCGTGGTCAACGTGCTCGCCGGCGAGAACTACACTGCCCTGGGCAGCCGGGTGACACCCAACCCGGACTTCAACGGCGAGCTGTCGGTGCCGGTGCAGGTCTCCGACGGCACCGATCCCAGCGAACCGTTTTCGGTGACTCTTGTCGTCTCGCCGGTCAATGACGCGCCCCGGGTAGACCGAGGCGCTCCCGGACCTTCAGGTCGTCGAAGACAGTCCGGTCCGCATCGAGACGGCCCCCGCCTTCATCGACGTGGACGACGGCGACACGCTGTCCTATGCCGCCGAAGGGCTGCCGGAAAGCGGCAACCTGGCGATCAACGAGCAAAGCGGCACGATCAGCGGCACGCCGGTCCTCGAGGACGCCGGGGATACACCCTACCCGGTCACGATCACCGCCACCGACGGCGACGGCGCCTCGGTGAGCGACACCTTCCAGCTGACCGTCGCCGCCAAGGACCGGGCCAACCTGAGCCTCGCCATCGAGGTCAGCCCGTCGCCGGGCGTGCTCGGTGACACCCTGACCTGGCGGCTGGTGGCCAGCAACGCCGGCCCCTCGCCGGGCGACGGCATCCAGGTGACCGGCACCGTTTCCGGTCCGGACCTGGACGTGCAGCCGGGCAACAGCGACTGCGCCCTGTCCGCCGCCGGAGACGGCACGACCGCATTTACCTGCCCGGTGCCGCCGTTGGCCGCCGGTGCTGATCGTGCCGTGTCGCTGGCCACCACGCCGGCGAACCGCGGGCGACCTGAAACTCGTTGCCGAGGTCGGCCCGATCGGCGCCCTGCCCATCGACCCGAACCCCGACAACAACCGCGCGGTAGCTTATGCCAGCGTTGCCCGGGAACTCTCCAACGGTGCGGTCCAGAGCGTAGGCAGTTCCACCACCCTGTCGGTAGCCACCGGTGACCTCAACGGCGACGGCTTCGACGACGTCGTGCTCGGCACCGCCGCCGGCGTGCCCGCGGAGGTGTACTTCGGCAACGGCGACCGGGGCCTGAATCCGGTCAGCGACCATCCTGGCCGATTACGGCGCCGCCAACGGCGTGGCCCTGGCCGATCTCGATGGCGACGGCGACCTGGACGCGGTCCTGGCCAACGCCGGCGGCGCGGTCAACCGGGTCTGGCTCAACGACGGCAGCGGCGCGTTTTCGGCCGCCACCACCCTCGGCGCCGGCAACACCCGCGATGTCGCCACCGGCGACTTCAACGGCGACGGCTTCACCGACATCGCCTTCGCCAACCTCGGCGGCAACACCGTCTGGTTCAATGACGGCAGCGCCGGCTTTACCCAGGCCGCAGCGCTCGGCGCGGCCGACAGCCACGGCGTGGCCGCCGCCGACTTCAACAACGATGGCCTCGACGACCTGGTGTTCGCCAACATCCGCGGCCCCGACACCGTCTACCTGGCCCAGGGCGGCGGCTTCGGTAACCCGGCCCAGGTCAACGCCACCGACAGCGCCGACGTGGTCGCCGCAGATCTCGACGGCGACGGCGATCCCGACCTGGCCTTCGCCACCCGGCCCACCACGGTGGAGGCCGATGCCGGCAACCCGGTCTACTTCAACAACGGCAGCGGCAGCTTCACTCTCGCCGTCCGCCTGGGCAACCTGCCCAGCGACGACATCCTCGCCGCCGACTTCAACAACGACGACCGCACCGACCTGCTGTTCGTCAGCAGCACCGGAACCCAGCAGGTCTACAACGGATCAGGCGCCGGCTTCGCCCTCGCCGACGAGCAGATGGTCAGTCCCGGCGCCCTGGGTGCCGCCACCGGCGAGTTCAGCCAGGAAACCGGCACCGACCTCATCTTCGCCAACGGCATCGCCGGCGGCGCCGACCTGTTCCTCAACGACACCTTCGGCGACCTCGGCCTCGGCGACGCCATCCCGCCACAGCTCACCTTAAACGGCGAGACCACCCTCGAAATCCCCGCCGGGTCCGCCTTCCAGGACCCCGGCGCCACCGCCATCGATAACATCGACGGCGATATCAGTTCCAGTGTCATAATTGTGAGCACGCTCAACGCGACAATCGTAGGAACGTATACCGTGACCTACAGCGTCAGCGATCAGGCAGGCAACACGGCCCAGCCCGTCAGCCGGACTATTCGGGTGGCGCCAGCCGCCGGTACTGGCGGCGGCGGCGGCGGTGCGAGCGGATTCTGGCTCGGCTTGCTCCTGGGAGCAGCCGGCCTGATCATGGGCAGGTGCGGAAGACAAAGGAACACAACGAAATGAACAACTGGATGTCGAAACACCGGGGTCTGCTCACGACCCCGCTAGCGGTCGGGATTATTCTTGGGTGGGGGTCCTGCGCCTTCGCCGAAGAGCCGCGCTACTCGTTTTTCGAGGTGCAGTTCACCGGTCAGTCCCTCGACCGCAAGGGCGTTCAGGATCAGCCCGAGTTCCAGCAGAGCGTGGAGGTCGAAACCGACAGCGGTGAGGGCATCACGTTCTCCGCGGGCCTGGGCCTGTGGAAGAACTTCTACCTGTACGGCGACTTTGTCTCAACGGATATTGATAATGAAGCCGTCATCACGAACCAGGACCCGGACAGCCCGTTCAAGGCTGGCGACGAGTTCGACCTGACCACGTTGCGCGGCGGCCTGGGTTATCGCTACCAGCTCAACTTCACCACCGATATCGTCGCCCAGGCGGGCTACGAAAGCGTGGACCTGGACTTTGGCAGTTTTGCCGGCGAGAACTTCGATTCCGACGACAAGGGCTTCGGCGCCCTGCTCGGGCTACGCACCATTATTCGCGACCGGCTGGAACTCCACGCCCATGGGCGGTACTCGGACGTCGGCGACCCCGAAATCGGCACAAACGAATTCGACAGCGACATTCTGTTCGGTGGCGGAATCGGCTATCGCCTGGTTCGCGGGCTGTGGGTCCGTGGCGACTATGAAACCGGGGAAATCGACACCTGGGCCATCGGGTTCCGCCTGGATCTCAGCGAAGACTAGAGTCCGCAGCCTCAGCCGCCAGTCCGGAGTCGCGGACTAGTCTTCCGTACGGAGTCCGGGCCCTGGCACAGCCGGGCCGTATCGATGGGTGGCGCCTCGTCATGCCCTCGCCATGGGATCGTCGAAATTGCCGCGGAAACGACGCCTGTACGAGCGCGGCTGACACCCCTTCAACCCGCGTTCAACCCGGGGCCTCCCGCAAGTCTCGACTGGTCAAACAACCCGACCGCACGATGCGCTAATTGCAACAGCCGGGCAACAGCCGGGACCCTGCGACGGCCGGATCCCGCTGGCGATCATCACCCTCGATCGCTGACCGGCGCTAGCGTGGCACTACCACGACGATGTAGTTGTTGGACGGCACCGGGTTGACGCCTGCAGCCCGTGGCCCGCCCAGCACAATCGTGCCCGCCCCGTAGGTCGCCCGGTACAGGCTCAGTGTCGGCGTGCCGGCCGAGACCCCGAGGGACTCCCCCGTGTCCACGAACCCGCCCATCCAGCCGGGCACGGTCGTGGAATTGGGCGGGAACGCGACATACACGTCCACATCCCGATCCACCGTGAACTCCAGGTAGTCCGTGCGGCTCACCGTTTTGTGATCGTTCTCGGTACTCAGAAAAACGCCTTCCTCAAGCACCGCCGGTATGTCGGTCACAACGACATCACGGTCCACATAGTAGGGATTGCCGGGCTCCAGGATATTCTGCTTGTAGAGCAGCGGATTCCGGCACGTGCCGTTCGTGGTCCGGACGCAGATGTTCTCCAGCACCAGCGGCCTCGGCCCCTCGCCGCCCGGACGCACGGACTGATGCCACAGCCAGGCCATGAGCCGATAGCCCAGGGCGTTGGGATGGATGTTGTCATCGATGAGGCTGATCCGGTTTTCGCCGTCGCCGAGGAAGAAATCGAAGAAGTCCGGCCCATCCCCGGTGCCAAATTCCCCCACAACCTCGTCGATCGCCTGGTTGTAGGCAATCACACGTTCGTTGGGCAGGCCCGCCGCAAAGGGATCGGTATAGGGATTCCGGCCGACACGACCGAAGATCGGCGGAATGCGGGCGAGATAAGGCTCGATTCCGTCACCGCGGAGGGTAAGCACGGTGTCGCGCACATAGCCCTTGAACGTTCCGTCACACGCAGCATTGCTGCAGCCCAACCCCGGATCGAGCTCGTCACGGTTCGCGTCGTTCGTGCCGATCTGCAGGAACGCCAGGTTGGCGGTGCCCCGATGGCGTTCCAGGATCGATGGCAGACGATCGATGAGGAGCCCGTCCGACCGCTCGCCGGGGATGCCTTCATTGAACATCACGATGGGCTTGTTGTACCCCGCATCGCTGCCAAGGCCGTCCGCCAGCGGCCCCGGGTAGCCCCGAAAACTGATCTGACGCGGGCCCACCGGCTGACCAGCCACCTCAACCGGGCGGCTGATACCGTCGATCAGGAAGTTGTCAGAAATACCTTGCGTAATGCTGTCCCCAAGGTTCAGCGCCCTATCCCCCGCGGATCCCACCGGCACCTGGTCGTGACGATCGAGTTCCACATTGCCGTCCAATAGCACTGCGGTGATCTGGTTCTCGCCAACAGCCGGTTCCGGACAGGTCGCCCGGAACACGCCCGGACGGAATTCCGTCGCGGCATCGCAGGAATCGCCGTTGATTTCGAAGCGAATCGACGCGCCGTCCGGCGCACCCTGGGCTACCGCCTCGACGCTGATGTCATCGCTCTCCGCCACGACATCAAACGGCACCGGCCGGCTGACCCCGACGCGGGGCGAGGACGAAAGCGGGTCGATGCGCACGTTGTCAAAGGCCGCAGCGCTGCGCGTGTAGAGACCGACACCGCCAGCGGCGATGTTGTCATCCCAAGCGGCAAGATAGGGCGGCCGATCGAACAAGGCGACGGAGTCGCCTTCGTCCTCCCGGTAAACCAGGATCAGCGGGCCTTCGACACGAACCCCCAGGCGCACGATGTTGCCGGAACGATAGCCCTGGGACGTGACCGCCATGGTGGTGGTCTGGCCGCCCAGCGTTCGCTCGAGCCGGGTGAAACCAAACCGGGAGTTCAGGCTGAGGCGATAGAAGTTCTGATCATCCGCGCGACGAAACAGCAAGCCGATATCATCCCCTCGAGCCAGAACGTCGGTCTCGAGCGGCTCTACGTCTACCGAGACCGCGTAGTCTCCCCCACCGCTTGGAACCGAAACGAACGAGTAAGTCCCCTCCAGGTACGTGTCGGATCCGGTGATCGAGCCGCTGGCCGTTGCCCGCTGGACATACCGGCCATTGTCGACCTGCCAGTCCGGAATGTCGGCAGTCTGCTGCACGACGGTCCAGGCGCTCGCGTCACCACTGTCGAAGTCATAAACCACCGGGAGATTGCCGGTCACCGTTGCCTGGATCGTGACCGTCGCCGCCGTGTATCCAGGGGCCTCGGCCAGAATCGTTGCGGAGCGTGCGCCGGTCGCAAGCCCAGCCGGGTCTATCCGCACGCCCACCCCGTTGAGCGGTGCGGGTCCCGACGACGGATCCAGCAGAACCCAGGACTGGCTGGGCGTCAGTGTAATCTGCGGCGAACCGCCGTCGCTGGCGGAAATGCTCAGGGCTTTCGGCGCCGACACGCTGCCTCCCGCGGCAACGCTGAAGGACAGCGAGTCCGGATTGACAACGAGCGACGGAGGCGTGCCCCCGCCGCTTGCGCCGGTCACTCGCAGGTGATCCACATTGGGCCCGCGGTTCTGGGATGTCGAAAGACGGACCAGTGTGCGATCCGGCCGTCAGGTCCTGTTCGAATTCCATCTCCGCCCAAGTTGTCCAGGCGCCCGTGGAAGGGAGACTGGTGACCGCGGCGACCGATGCGCCGTCAATGCTGACGACGGCCTTGCGATCCTTGATGCCGACGGCATAGCGAAATGCCAGCGTGTAGAGGCCATCCGCCGGCACGGCAATAGTCCATGTCGCCGACGCCGCGCCGCGGAAATCGCCGTAGCCTGTACCGGTGAAGCCGTCGTAACTGCTGCGGACAGTGACCCCGGACAGCGCCGCCGACTCGGTCTCGTAGATCGTATCGTCCCCGCCCGGCGGCGGGCCGGAGCCATTGACTCTCAGCGTCACGGTGACGGAATCCGACGTAAACCCCGAAGCCGAGGCAGACAAGTTGGACGTGTAGGAGCCGGGCGCCAGCCCGGATGCGTCAACGCGCACTTCAATGCCGGTCAGCGGCGTGCTTCCGTCAGCCGGAGAGACCTTGAGCCAGCTGTCTTGCGCACTCAGCGACGCGGTCGCCACGGAACCATCGGAGGTGCCGAGCCCCAGCAGTTGAACAGCGGAGAGGCCGCTGTTCTCGTCCACGCTGAAACTCAGGGCATCGTCGTCGAAGGCCAGCGCGGGCGCGGCCGGCCCGGAAGCCGCAACGCGAAGCTGGTCCAGGTTGGGGCCGCGATTCTGCGTGCTCGTTACGGCCAGCGTGTGGGTACCTGCCGCCAGGCTGACGTCCACGGTCAGGTCAGCCCAGGCACTCCAGTTCCCCGTTGTGGGAAAAACTGTCGGCTGGGCCTGTTGTCACCCCATCGACGCTGAATTCCACTTTGCGATCGCTGATACCGACCGAATATCTGAACGCCAGGGAATAAAGCCCTGAGACCGGCACATCGATGGTCCACTCCAACGACCCCTTGCTGCGGAGCTCCATATAGCCGGTGCCGGTGAAGCCGGCTTTTCTATTGGCAAAGACGGTGCCGCCTCGCGGCAAGGCATCCTCCGCCTCATAGGTCGTTTCGCTGCCCGGGGGAACATCACCCCGAACAGTCATGTCCACGCTCAGCAATCCATCGGGATAGCCGGCCGCAGCCGCAGAGACCTGCGCGCTGTACTGGCCCGCCGGTAGACCCGCGGCATCGACCCGTACCTGGACTCCGTTGAGCGGCGTGGTGCCCGAATCGGGGGTGACGCTGAGCCAGGATTCGCTGCTTTGAAGCGTAGCGCTGACATTTGCGCCGTCAGAAGTCACAACATCCACGGTCTGCGCGGCCGACAGGCCGGAGCCCTCGTCCACATCGAAAGACAGCGACGCGGTGTCAAAGGCCAGCAACGGCTGTGGTTCCCCCCGGGGACTCTCGGCCGGGCCGAGGCCGTCCGGGACAAAACCTGCATCAGGCGTCAGGAGTAATTTATCGAAGACGAGCCCGTCTTCGCGCATCCACGCGTTGAGCGTGTACTCGCCAGCGGCGGGAATGAACAGCGTTGCCCGCGCCGGGTCCATCGTGTCGCTGGACCAGCCGAAGGCGGGACCGAATCCGGTGATCCGATCGGAGGAGGCCTGACCCGAGCCGTCGAGACCGACGTGCAGCGAATCGTCCCGGCTCTCCGGGCCGAGACCGCGCACCCACACGTAGTAGGTTCCCGGCTGGGCAAATCGCGCGAGGTAGTCGAGTCGAGGACTGTTCGCCTCGAAGCCGGAGTTGCGATTGGTCTCGCTATCAGGCGTTGTGACCAGTGACCCGTCTCCGGATGCGCCGGCGTCTGACGCGGGTACCCAGGCGTGCCCGCCCTGGGAAACCGAGACATCGAAATGCTCGGCCTCGATGACCAGGAGACCGGAGGTCGGGTCCTGCTGAAACGCAGGCGCCAGGCCAGATGCGAGCATGGCGGGCGACGCCCACCCGGTGTTTCCCGCAAGAGCCAGTGCGACGAGCGCGAGCGCTCTCGGAGCAATACCTTTCATGAACCCCCCGGTGCCCGGAAGCGTACGGCGCGTCCACCCGAATGGCGACGGCTGACAGTTACGCATTTCGACCGAGCGATATGTCAAAACTCCACGCGGGAGCTGACAGGCAAGCATTCTGCTGAATACGGCAGGCCGGGTCTACCGACTTGTGACATATTCCCCGAGACGCAGGCCCAGCGCGGCAATGGTCAAGGTGGGCTGTCGCGCCCCGCCGGTTGGAAAAACACTGGAGCCGGCGAGGAAAAGGTTCTGTGAACCGTGTACCCGGCAGTTCGCGTCCACCACACCGTCCGCCGGATCGTGACTCATCCGGCACGTGCCCATGTGGTGATGAGCCCGGGCAAAGTCGGCAACGGTTCGCAGATCGGTTCCGCCCCGCGCCTCCAGTAGCGTCGCCAACACCTCGTGACCGCGTTCATGGGTCCGGCGATCCACGTCGCTGAGACGCCAGGAGGTCCGCGGCGCCGGATCGCCAAACATGTCGGTCAGTTCCGGATCGAGCGTGACCCGGCTGTCCGGATGGGGCTGGTGCTCGAGCTCGGCTGCGACGGTGACCCAGTGGCCAAACTCCCGCTCATCGAACTCCGCCAGGTCGGTGCCGAGGTGACCCTCGGACAAGCCCCGTCCGAGGACGTCGGCAGGCATGGCGAATTCCACCTTGATGGCGCCCCGCTCTCCGCGTTCGTCGTCGTCGTACCACAGGCTGCATTCGCTGGTGCCGAAACCCACGACGGGAGTGGGAACGCGGTCGGCAATACGGGCTGTCGCGGCCGCATACCAGTGTTCCATGAAGTTCCGCCCTACCTGGTCGGACGCGTTGCCAACGTCGGACAACAGGAGGAGCCGGGCGGTTTCCACCGCGTGGGCGGCGATGACGACCTGGCGGCCGGTAAACACCTCGTCCCTGCCATCCAGCGTCGTGGCATGGACCGCCACGACCGATCCGGTTTCATCCAGTTCGATGCGCCGGGCCACGGTCTCCGTGCGCAGATCCAGCCGACCGGTTCGCTCCATGGCGGCCACATGAAAATCGGCGCCATAGCGGGCGCCGCTCGGGCATGCGTTGCAAACGGCATAGGACACGCAGGGAGACCGCCCGTCGTACGCTGTCGAATTGCGGGCATGCGCCGCATGATCCAGCGTACCGCCCAGCCCCCGGACCACATCGTCCCAGCGCTCGTCGCCCGCCGCGCGATCGAAGCCCGGCATGGGAAACGGGGTTGAGCGTGGAGGACCGACGGAGTTGGGGGTTCCGGCGACACCGAGCGCCAGTTCTGCCTTCGCATACCAGGGCTCGAGGTCGGCGTAGCCGATGGGCCAGTCCACGCCGAGACCGTAGCGCCGGCGCGACTCGAAATCGCCTTCCCAGAAGCGCTGAACCAGGCCGCCCCAGTGCAGGGTCGAACCCCCAACGCCACGAACCCGTGAATCATTCAGGGAATAGCGGTAGCCCAGAACCGATTTCGAATCGTCAGAGTAGGCGTCTCTTCCGCTATGAGCCCATTCCCAGAGAGGCGTGCCGAGAATCTGCTCGGACCTGATCTGCTCCAGCCGACGGGCAAAGTCGAACCGGGACCCGGCTTCGAGCATCACGACGTTCTGTCCGCGCCGGATAGCGGCCAGGGCCACCATCGAGCCCGCAACACCGCTCCCGACGATCAGGAGATCAGGACGAGGTTTCGACATGCGGACTCAGACCTTTCTCAGCCGGTCATAGGCGGTGACGGTATCAGGCACGCCGGGCCATGTCTGATAACCCCGATGCCGCCACGGCACGCCGGACTGGCGGTAAAGCCGAACCAGGTGACGGGTCGTCGAAACCCGCATCCGCTCCCGCGCCGCGGCCCGTTCGGAGAAGCCGAGCCGCAGGTTCGCAAGCGCGCCCCCGGGAGGGGTCCGCAGGTCCTGCAGTACGCGTAGCTGAATGTCCGAAGTTGCCGTGACGTATCCAGGCGCACCGGCCGCCCGGGCGCCCGCATCGAGCAGGCCGGCAGCGGCCTCGTATTCCTGGTTCCAGGCACCGTCACGGGTGGCCGCGAATGTCATGCGCCCGGTGAGATCCGCCTGGTCCGATTCAGACAGGGCGCGACCGAAATAGACACCAAGATAGGACACCAGTACCACGAGCACCCCCTCGGCAGGCACCTCGGTCGATGCGGGGCCCGGCTGATGCTTTGCATTGCGCTTCTCCTGGTCGGCAGCTCGGTCCGCCCAGAACAGGCCTCCAGCGCCTGATGCCAGCACCATGCCGCCGCCGACAAATGCTCGCCGAGAAATGTGCCCACTGTCGGACAAATGCTCAACCCCCCCAGGTGGGCCGTAGTGTCCCCGGCCACCGCCACGCTGTCCAGCCGAACGTTATCTGCAGCCGACCTAAACGACTGAATTCAACACTGAAGACCCCACCGGCGGCGAAGAAGTTGTTTTCGGAAACGTGCATCCGTCACTGTTTGCCGCGCACCGTTCGTGATTTATTGACAAATAACTTAGGTTTCAACGGACGCCGGAGCGGCGCGGGAGAAGGAAATCCTGAACACGCTAACGCCTTTGCTTTTCGGCCTGGCAACCCTTGTGGTTTCAGGCTGCGCCCCTCCGGCCCAGTTGGCGGAGGCTCAGGGATGTGAAATCGGGCCGGACTTGCTGCAGTACTGCGAGCCGCCTGTTCTGCCGACCGTGTACACCATGGAGCAGTTCGACCTGGCCTTCACAGAAGCCTATGTCTGCACGAATCAGCTCAACGCCCAGCTCGCGGAGATCCTTCGCCGTTGTAATGGATCGGGAGAGTCGGATTCCGACGGGGTCATTTTCGCGGCGCGGTTTGAAGGAAAAGAAACAGAGCCTCCCGCGACCAGGTAGTGGCACTGAGCCGTCCCCTCGCGTGGCCTTGCGGCGGCCCCAGAAAAGAATGCGGGACGCCACAGGACTTTGGATGGGAGGCTGCGTCGAGGCGGGGATGGACGGCGGGCTGTCCTGCCCGCCGCCCTTCGGGCGCCTGCGGCGTCCAAAATCGCTCCCGGCGATTTTGTCGAACCGGGGGTTCTCATCGAACCCTTAGGGCGGACAAAGCAAAAAGGGCAGGCTTTTGCCGTCGGCCTACGGTCAGTACCTGGCTTCAGGCAGGGGATTGACGAGCGGGCTGTCCTGCCCGCCGCCCTTCGGGCGCCTTCGGCGTCCAAAATCGCTCCCGGCGATTTTGTCGAACCGGGGGTTCTCATCGAACCCTTAGGGCGGACAAAGTAAAAAGGGCAGGCTTTTGCCGCGCCACGGTCAGTACCTGGCTGTCGGCAGGGGATGGACGGCGGGCTGTCCTGCCCGCCGCCCTTCGGGCGCCTTCGGCGTCCAAAATCGCTCCCGGCGATTTTGTCGAACCGGGGGTTCTCATCGAACCCTTAGGGCGGACAAAGTAAAAAGGGCAGGCCGATGGCCTGCCCTTTTTACTTTGTTGGCGTCCCCAAGGGGATTCGAACCCCTGTTGCCGCCGTGAAAGGGCGGAGTCCTTGGCCTCTAGACGATGGGGACCGATTGAATCGGTGGTGGAGCTAGGCGGGATCGAACCGCCGACCTCTTGCATGCCATGCAAGCGCTCTCCCAGCTGAGCTATAGCCCCACGCGAGAGTCGGGCATATTACAAAAGCCCGTTTGAACCCGTCAACAGAGTATTGAGAAAAGGCTAGGCGGCCGCATCGAGCCCGGGGAGAGCCAAGACGTGCTCGGCGATGGCCAAGGCGGCGGTCAGCCCAGGAGACTCGATCCCGAACAAATTCACGAGACCGGGCTGGCCGTGGGTTTCAGGGCCGTCGATCCGGAAATCCGCCGGGCTGGATCCCGGGCCCACGAGTTTCGCGCGTATGCCCGTGTAGTCCGGGCTGATCTGATCGGGGCCCAGCGCGGGAAAATACCGGCGAATGTCCTCGGCGACCCTTGGTATCACCGACTCGTCGAAACCGTAGTCCTCGTCTTCGAGCCAGTGCACATCCGGGCCGAAGCGGGCTTGTCCGGCCAGATCCAGCGTGACGTGGGTTCCCAGGCCGCCGCCACCCGCCACGGGGTAGACGAGCCGGGAAAACGGTGACGCGCCCCGAAGCGCGTAATACTGACCTCGCGCCATATACCGTCCGGGCACATGCTCATTGCCCAGGGAATCTATCGCGCCGGCAACGTCTTGGGCGCCGAGACCGGCGCAGTTGACCAGGGTCTCGCAGCAGAGCTCCATCGCGCCTTCGCCGCCAATCCGCACGAGCCAGCCGTTGTTGTCACGCGTGGCGGATTCAAAAGGGCTTTGAAGACACACCATGCCCCCGCCCTCCTCCAGGTCGGCCTCGATGGCCAGCATGAGCTGGTGGGAATCGACGATCCCGGTTTCCGGCGAGTGGATGGCGCCCAGACAGCGCACCTCGGGCTCCAGCGCCTCGACCTCGGCCACCGATAGACTGGGCAAGTCACCCACGCCGTTTGCATCGGCCTGGGCCCGGTAGCGCTGCAACGTCTCCAGGTCGTCCTCGCGAGTCGCCACGATGAGCTTGCCGATCCTGCGGTACGGCACTCCGCGCGCCTCGCACAATTCGTACAGGAGCCGACGGCCGCGAACACACAGAAGGGTCTTCAGAAACTCCCGAGGATAGTAAATACCCGCGTGAACCACCTCCGAGTTCCGGCTGCTCGCCCCCGAGCCGATCAGGTCTGCCGCCTCGACGACGATCACCTCCCTGCCCGACTGCGCAAGCGCCCGGCCCACCGCAAGGCCGACGACACCTGCCCCGATAACAATGCTCTGGACTGTTTCCATGGTCCTCTGGGTCCTGGAGCCTTCCGGCTCGAGAAGGGCATATCGGCAAGTTAATCACCTTGCGAGGCCATGATATGTGAGACAAGTCATACGCAGGAGGCCTCGCGGTCGAGTTCCAGGAATCCCCTGGGCGATTACAACCCGGGCCTGACCGAGAAAATCAACGCGGCTGCGTCGGTTCGCCCACGTCAAGCGGCTGATCGACTCCGGCCGGCTCAATGAATCGCTGCGGTAGACGGATCAGGCGGATGCGGCTTGAGAAAGGCGCTGGCCATCGAGAATCCGGGCGACGAAATCGCCGATTGCGAGGCTCGCAGTCAGGCCCGGTGATTCGATACCGTATAGATTGACCAGTCCTCCCACCCCGTGGTCGGCGGGCCCGTCAATAATGTAGTCCGGGCGCTCGCCGCTACCATGGGCGAGCTGGGGACGGATGCCCGTATAGCCCGGCTCCAGACGGTCCTCGGAGACTTCAGGCCAGTAGCGCCGGATTTCCTCCAGGAAAAACGCCCGCCGTCCCTCGTCAAACTCGTAGTCCACGCTCTCCACCACGTGTGCGTCAGGCCCGAAGCGCGCGCGGCCGGAGATATCCGGGGTTGCGTGAATCCCGGCGCTGTGGGGCCCGGGCAGCGGATAGATGAGGTGGCGAAACGCGGCCGTTCCCGCGAGATAGAAATAGTGGCCCTTGACCAGCAGCTGATCCGGAATGCGCTCCGAAGCGATGCCGTCGATGCGCCGCGAGACAGCCTGGGCGCCAAGTCCGGCAGCATTGACCAGCATGCGGCAGCGGATGCTCCCGGCTCCCTCGATATCCAGACGGTGCCCGCGAGCGCCGACTCGCCCGCCGAGTACCCGACTGCGAAGGACCACGAACCCTCCTGCGGCCTCCAGGTCGCCCTGCAGGGCCAGCATCAGCGCATGGCTGTCGACGATTCCCGACTCCGGGGACCAGAGCCCTGCGCGCCCGGCGAGATCGGGCTCACGTTGTCGAAGGCCTTCCTCGTCCAGCCATTCGACGGGCACCCCGTTGCGCCGCGCCCGGCCCATCAGCTGCCGCAGACGAACCACCTCGGCGTCATCTACCGCCAGGACGATTTTTCCCGGCCGGTGGCAGGCGACACCGCGGGCCTCGCAATAGGCGTAGAGGGCCTGCCGGCCCTTTACGCAAAGCACCGTCTTGAGCCAGTCTTCGGGATAGTAGAGCCCGGCGTGAATCACCTCGGAGTTGCGACTGCTGGTTGCCGTGCCGATGGCGTCCTCTGCTTCGAGCACCATCACTTCCAGACCGCGAAGCGCCAGGGACCTGGCAACCGCCAGGCCTACGACTCCTCCACCGACAACGACGCAGTCTGTTTGCTCCAAGCCGCCCTTCCCTTGCCGAACCGCGGGTACAGCTTCGTATCGAAGCGCCCGGCGGGTCCGGTTCAACCGGTAGCCTGTTTCGAGCTTATACCCGGGATGATGTCCGGTTTGTGACGCACAACCCAGTATCCCGGACCTGCTGAAGCACTGGAAAGCGGCTGCCAAACCCCTTCACGCCCGGCAAATCGCGGAATCCCGCAGCCAGCCCGGGATACGGAGAGCGGCCGTTCAGCCCCGGGAGGCCCCTGGATCGGAATCAGGCGTCAGCGGCGCGGGCCTCGACATACTCGATGGCCCGGTCGAGGCGCGCGAGCGTCTTGTCCCTGCCGAGCAATTCCAGGGTCACGTCGATGGGCGGCGATACCGGCCCGCCGGAAACGGCGACACGAAGCGGCTGGGCCACCTTGCCAAGTTTCAGGTCCAGCGCCTCGGCGGTGCCCGTCACGACTTCGTGAGTCGTCTCGGCCGTCCATTCTTCGAGGCCCGCCAGGCCCGACCGCATGCGCTTGAGGGCCTCGAGGGACACGGGCCTCAGGTGCTGCTTCGCCGCCTTCTCGTGGTAGCCATCGAAGTCCTGGTAAAAGAACGTCGCTGCCTGGGCCATCTCGTGCATGGTCTCGGCGCGCTGCCGGTAGGCCTCGGCGACTCCGGCGGGATCGGGCCCGCCCGCCAGGCTGACCCCCAGGCGCTCCAGCTGCCATTCCAGCTCGATGGCGAGCCGATCCACGGGCGCCGCCATGATGTACTGCTGGTTGATCCACGTGAGCTTGGTTGGATCGAAACTCGCCGCGGACTTGTTGACGTCGGCGATGTCGAACAACTGGATCATTTCGTCGGCCGAAAACAGTTCCTGATCTCCATGGGACCAGCCCAGCCTCACCAGGTAGTTGAGGACAGCCTCGGGAAGGAAACCCTCCTGTCGGTACTGGAGTACGCTGACTGCGCCATGCCGCTTGGATAGCCGGGCCCCGTCCTGGCCGAGGATGAGCGGGACGTGGGCGAAGACTGGCGGCTCCGCCCCCAATGCCTTGTAGATGTTGATCTGTCGCGGCGTGTTATTGATATGGTCCGCGCCCCGGATGACATGCGTGATGCCCATATCCATATCGTCCACGACCACGGAAAAATTGTAGGTGGGGACACCGTCTGATCGCACGAGAATGACGTCGTCGAGTTCCCTGTTGTCAAAAACGATTTCCCCGTGGACCTCGTCGGCCATTACGACCTGACCTTCGTCGGGATTTCTGAAGCGGATCACCGGGTCCACGCCGGGCACGGGCTCGGTCCGGTCGCGGCAGCGGCCGTCATAGCGGGGCTTCTCCCCGCGGGCCATCTGCTCCGACCGCATGGTCTCCAGGTCGTCCTTCGAGCAGTAGCAATGATAGGCGTGCCCCTCGTCCAGGAGCTGCCGGGCCACCTCGGCATACCGGTCGAAGCGATGCGTCTGATACAGCGGCCCCTCGTCGGCCCGGAGCTTGAGCCACTCCATGCCGTCCAGGATCACCTGGATAGACTCCTCGGTGGATCGCTCCCGATCCGTATCCTCGATGCGCAGCACGAAATCGCCGCCGTGCTTGCGGGCATACAGCCAGGAGAACAGCGCCGTGCGGACGCCGCCGATGTGGAGAAACCCGGTGGGGCTTGGAGCAAAGCGAGTGCGGACCTTCATGACGCGTCCTTTCCGTCAAAAACCATGGTGATTCGTTTCGCTGGGCAACACGATGAGCCCCAGATCTCTCCGTCCCGGCCCCGGTCTCGACGAAGCGGTTTGCTGAATCCCGGGGCGTATCGAAAAAACGCCGTTGTATCGCGAGCCATTTGTAGCCCGCCGACCAGCGGACGGCGAGTTTAACAGACCCGCATGAATCGTCCCGCAGAGCCCGGCGACGGCGCCCAACCCCAGGCGGATTCCGGCCGTGATTTGCCGATATTCACGGCGTCAGCCGGTGCCCGGTGCCGATCGAGATCCGCGCGAAAAACCGCCAAGTCCGGCCAGCAGGCGGGGTTCAAGGCAGCGACAATTGAGACGAATGGCGCTGAATGCGCCCGGATATGACAATAGCGAACGACCAGATTTCAGTATCTTAGCGACATAAATCAGGCACTTAGACAGCCTGGCCCCAGGGACGGGTATGTGACGCTTTTTGCGTCGAAATCGATTAGGTCCTGCTATTCTTGGGAGGCTACCCTTGGGGATTATGGTGAAACGACAACTCTCCATTCGGCTGATCCTGGCCTCGCTGGCCGCCGGACTCGTCCTGCCGGTGCTGTCCAAGCACGGGACAGCGACGGGCGAAGCGGTGCAGACCATTACCCTCGCCGCCTCCAGCGGCGCGGCCGACTGGCCTGCCTTGCTCCAGTCTCGCGACCCGGCCTTGCAGGACGCGCTACGCGCCCGGCTGGCGAAAATGGGGCTGGACCGGGAAGCCAAGCGCGGCAAGCTTGCCGTGGCGCTCGTGGACATCACGGACCCCGAGAACCCGAGAATGGCCGCCGTCAACGCGCACAAGGCCATGTATGCCGCGAGCCTGCCGAAAATCGCCATCCTCCTCGGTGCGTTCCAGAAACACGCCGACGGGCAGCTGGAGATGACGCCGGCGAACGAGTCGCACCTGACGAGCATGATCCGCCGCTCCTCGAACACGTCGGCGACCTACATGCTGGAGACCGTGGGCTTCGACTACCTGCACCAGGTGCTGGAGTCGGACCGTTACAAGCTCTATGACCCGTCGCTGAACGGGGGTCTCTGGGTTGGCAAGGCCTATGCCAAGAAGGGCGCGTGGAAGCGGGACCCCATCAACAACCTTTCCCATGCGGCGACCGTATTCGAGGTAGCGCGCTTCTATTATCTTCTCGAGACGGGCCGGCTCGTGTCCGACGAGTCATCCCTGAAGATGAAGACGATGCTTGCCGACCCCGCCATCAAGCACAAGTTCGTTCTTGGCCTGAGCGCTCACCGGCCCGATGCGCGCATCTATCGCAAGTCCGGCACGTGGCGGACCTACCACGCCGACAGCGCCATAGTGGAGCGCGACGGGCGGCGCTATATCGCTGTGGCGCTGGCCGACTCACCCACCGGCGGCGCATGGCTTTCCAAGCTGATCGTCGCCATGGACGACCTGGTGTTCGCCCCGGAAAACGTTTCCAAGGACCGTAGTCAGCGCCTGGCCGGACGCTCGACGAACCCATAGGCGAATAATCCACAGGCGAAACCGGCGACCCGCCGGAACCCCATCCTAGTTCACATCGAGGTCGTCCTCGCTACGGCTTATCGCGTCGACTTCCCTCTCACCCGGCGCGGGATCAGGCATCGGTGCCGGCGGCGGATCGCCGATCAGCCGCACACCCGAAAACGGCAGGAGCGGATTGAGCGGGGGCGGAGCGAGGTCCGTCCCGTCGACGGCCGCTGCGGCGTGGTGCGCTTCGATCATCCGGTGAATGCGCAAGGCCAGGGTCTGGTGCGCCACCGCAGAGTTCTTGCGAAGCACGTTGGAACTCACCACTACGAGGTAAAAGTACCGGGGCTCGCGAACGGGCCCTTCAATGGTGGCGATGGAAGCCAGCAGGTTCAGGTCGTTGCCCATGTACTTGCCACAGGTGAACCCTTCCTCCGGCTTGCAGCGATAGAGCGATCCGGACTTGAAGTAGACCGCGTAATCGGTGAGCGCCGGGTGGGACGCGTACCGAATCCGTCTCTGGGTCATGTACAAGAGACGCTTGAGTTCCCGGCTGGACCATTCATCCACCAGGGTGCCCTGCTCGATGCGCAGCAGATACTTCAGAATTTCTCGCGGATTGCCGTAGCTGTTCGTGCCCGGCACACGCTGCTTGCCGACCCGGGTAAAGAAACTGCCCTGCCGGAATAACTCCGGATCGACGCCGTTTCGAACCGACACGTCCTCCATAAGCCCCAGGTACAGATCCCTTCTCGCTGCCGCCGGCGTTTCCGCCCAGAAGGCGGCTTCCTCCTCAGCGGTCGGCGGATAGTCCCGGCCGAAATGCTTTAGGAGCATCGTCTGTTTCTGCATCGTCGATGCAGCGGAATTGTTGGAGGCCGAAAGCATCCAGTCCAGCCAGTCGTAGAGACTGCCCCGGTCGCCCTGGACGATCTTGCGAAAAGCTCGCTGGCCGGTCGCCGGATCGTAGAAGTAGACCTCGTGGTGATCCGCGACGATGAACTCGTCCGCGGTGATCCACGTGTCCTTCAGCAGGCGCTCACGGGCGGCGACATCATTCGGATAAACGTCGGCAAGTAACTGGAACCAGGCCAGACCGACCAGGATCTTGCCAACCGACCCCACGTTGCGGGTCACTCCCCCGTTGTACTCGAAATACAGCGGGTCGTCCGGATTGGTCAGGTCGAGAACGGTCACCCCATAGGCTGAGGCCTCGGCCCCCAGAACCGACTGCAGCTGGCGGGACATTGCCGGGTCCGGCGAGGTGATGTCGACGTCGATCTCGCGACCGAGCAGCCGTGGTTCCACGGCGGACACAGGCAGCTGCGCGCCTTTCGGGACGTTTCGATTCGGGATCTCGCCGGTGGCCTGCATCCGGTAGACCTCGAGCCGCCGGATGCCCGTTTCGGGATATCCGTCCAGCGGATAGGAGTAAGCCGCGCTGCCAGCGCCTCCAAGCACGAAGATCGCGAGAACTCGAACGCCCATGCCTACTCGACTGATCATGGCTGTCTCCCCGGTCGGTCGTTCATGTCTACCCGACGGCCAGCGGTCTCCGCGAGCTGCGTATCCATCCCCTGGAGACGGGCATTGGCCTGCGCGCCCTTGTTCTCGACAAACGGCCGGATCTGAAACAGCATCAGGCGACCGTCGACGAATCCGAACTCAACATCGGCAACGGCCTTGGCCCGCTCGTCGGGGGGCATACTCCGGAACCAGCCGGGAATGCGGGACGTAAAATCTCGAAGGTCGGCCAGATTTTCGTCCGTCAGGACACGATCCGCTCCGCTGGCCAGCACGAGCGCGGATCCGCCTTCGGACAGCAGCACCCGTTTTCTCGGCGCCGTGGCCGGATTGAGAAACCTCATCCCGCCGTTCTCGAGGTTGGCCTGGACCGTCTCTGCCGACTGGCCCTCCACGCCACCACCCACGCCCTCGTTGGCCACCAGCGTAATCCAGTCCCGGCTGCCGGTTTCCACGTCTGTCGTCACCATCACACCGGACTTGGCGGAGTTCACCCCCTGGTGGAGCAGGACGGACGCGTACACGTGTTCCGGCGTATCCATGAGGCCCTGCCGCCACCCGTAGGAGCGATCGGTGAACGGGCTTGCCCAGACCTGTCGAATCGCCTCGACGATGGACGCGTAGCCTACGACATTCGGAACGGTCAGATTCAGCCCGGCCCCGGTAAATCCGGCCAGGTCCTCCACATTGGTGTCGGAGCGTACAAACACGCCAAATGACCCGTCTGGTCCAAACCGGGTTTCCAGACCCGATTTCAGCTCGGCCAGGAACGCCGGATCCATCGGGGCGGTCTGTATCCACTCGCGCAACTGGGCCAGGAACACCCTGGCCTCGCGCGCACGGGCCTGCGGATCGGCGATCTTCTCCAGGCGGTCGTAGTTTTCGATCATCCATTCGAATGTGCTGGGTCCGCCCGCACCTCCAAGATCATGGGGCTGATCGAGCATCCGCCGGAAGGTCCCAAAGGGAATCGCCAGCCCCGGAGCCACCTGGCCCGGAAACTGCCGGGTCAGTTCACCCACCTGGGCGGCCTTGGGCCCCACCCGCACCCCGGAGTCAGCCTGGGTAAGATCGTCGGTGGAAATCAGTCCCGACTGGCTGAGATCCAGCTTGTTCACGTCCACACTGATCCGGTGATCGGCCTCGGGTCCGGCCGGCTCCGAATCGGTGATTCCGGAGTCCAGCGACAGGTCGACCAGCCCACCGGGGCTAGCCGCCAGGACCACCCGATCGCCAAGCCGGGTCTTCAGACCCGACAGAAGGTCTGGCCCCACGACGACGTTGGGTACGCCCAGGTTACGCGCGAGCAGCTGGACGTGGGAGAGCGCGTTGCCCTCGTTCTCGGTCAGGATTCCGGCGACCACCGGGAGCTCAGCCACGGTGTTGGGAACGATGACAATCGAGTCACTCGTGTCCCCTTCGATGGCGGCAAGCTGGGCATAAGTCCGAAGTACGCCTCGCGCTTCGCCCGGATTGAGCGCCCGCAGTCCCGTTGCCGTTTCCTGGCCAAAAATTTGGCTGGACGCCCCACTGAGAATGGCCGCGTCGGTGGCAAGGAGGTCCAGGGCCTGTCCGTAGTACAACAACACCGTCCCGCGAAGCCGGTCGGGAACGTACTCCCGCACATGGGGTTCGAGTACCGCCAACTCTTCTACGGGCTCCTCGAAATAAAACGCCAGACGCCGGCCGGACCATCCCGGAATCCGGCCGAGCCAGGCGAGATGCTCCCGATACTCGGCAAGCGGAATCTGGTCGGTCTCCAGTCCAGCCGACATCTTCTGGACCTGGCTCCACTCGAAGTCAGTGAGAAGGCCGATTCCATACAGCCCCTCCGCAAGGTCCTCGACAAATCCGGCGAGCTGCTTCCGGGACATCGTGTTGCCCGACGTCTCCAGGACACGGCGCGCCTCGTTGAAGAGATGGCTCTCCAGCTGAAGGAGCAGCCGCAGCGATCGAACCTGCTTCCCGGGAGGTCCGATGGTCTCGATCCCGTCGCGTATCGATGCCGACGCCTGGCTCAGCAGGGAGACCCGCGTTGCCGGATCCGCGGTGGCGGCCAACTGGTCGGCCATGGCATGCAGTTTGGCGGCCGCCGGGCCCTGCCCCTTGAGATCGCGAAGCAAACCCGCGGGGTCCGGCAGCGCGTTCAGGGCATCGATGCCCGTAGCCAGCTGCGCATATTGCTCGGCCAACTCCGGCTTGCCCCCGGTGGCCGCATAATCACGGACCCTGGCAGCATCGCCGGGGTCGGGCTTGTTGTGAATTTTGTTTCGAAGCTCGCCAAACCCCGGGTCCTGATCGTTGATGGCGGTGGCGAGACCACGGACTTCCCCGGCCGAAGCCGTATCAGATGGGTCCGGGAGCAATCGAACGGCCTCCACTAGCAAGGGATACCCGTCGGTTCGCCAGCGCTCATTGGCAACCAGCGAACGCAGGATGGTCTCCGCGCTCGCCTCCTCGTTCTCGATCTGGAATGCTCCGCGATAGTACCGGGCCTTACGGAGGATCCAGCCATCGTCCGTATCGATCAGGAATTGCTCGAGCAGCACATACCGCAGGAGCCGGTACCCCTCCTCGCCGGTGAAGTCCTCGGGATCAAGGGAGGCCAATACGTTTGCCACGGGGTAACCGGCCGCCCGGATTTCGCGGGTGGTATCGCTCCATTCCCCGTGTTGAACCCCGCCGCCGTGCTCAACGCACGCGTAGGCCTTGGGCGGCAAGATGCTCCCGTCTTCACAAAACCACCGGATCCGCTGGAACGGACCCCGGGGGTTCGTTTTCATCGCATCCAGAGCCTCCGCGAGCGCCGCGGCATTGGCCGGTGGCGTCTGGAGAACAAGTTCCGCCTGGGCAGCACCGGAAAAGACAAGGAGAAGAAATAGGCAACAACGCTGGATCATCTATGGAACCACCAGGAAATGACGCGGAGAAACATAGCACACCGGTGCCCAGGAAAATGCCTGAAACCCGCACTCGCAAGCCCGCCGCCGACCGCGTTAAACTAGCGAACGTTTTGCCCTGACAGCGGCCAGGAACCCCGGCAACAGTGACTGAAGACTCCACCAAAAGCAGCGAGCCTTCCGGCGGCGATCTATCCCCGGTTGAGCGCTTCATGTCGCTGTTCACCCGCATGCGGCCCGGGGAAGGACCCAGCGTTCTGCTGTACGGCCTGTACGCATTCCTGCTGCTGGTCTGCTACTACATCCTCAAGACCATACGCGAAGCGCTGATTCTCACGGAGTTCGGAGCGGAGGCCCGCAGCTATGCGACGGCGGTCATCGCCGTTCTCCTGCTCTTCGTCGTGCCCCTTTACGGGCTGTTGTTCCGGCACGTCCGCAAGATTCATCTCATTCGTTGGGTCACGCTGTTTTTCATCGTCAATATTCTGATCTTCTGGGTCATGGCGCAGACCGGGGTGGAGATCGGATTTTTCTATTTTGTTTTCGCGGGCATTTTCGGCGTCATGGTGATCGCGCAGTTCTGGGCGTTCGCTGCGGACTCATACAACGTTAAAAGCGGGCAGCGGCTTTTTCCGGTCATCATGATCGGCGCCTCGGCCGGCGCCCTCGCGGGCGCACAGTTCACGAAGTACCTCACCGGCCAGGGCCTGGTCGAGCCCATTAACATGCTGCTCTATGCGGCCGCCATCCTGGGCGCCACGCTTCTGCTCGCGGAGTGGTCCCGCCGATCTATTCCGGAAGAGTCCAGGAGTCTCCACGACGATGAAGAGATCGGGAAGACCGCTAGCGGCGAGGAAAAGTCGAGCCTCTTCGGCGGCTTCAACCTGGTATTCAAGGACCGTTACCTGTTGATGATTGCGGGCCTGGTCATCCTCCTGAACTGGGTCAACACGACCGGCGAAACCATCCTGGCTCACTTTGTCAGCGAGTACGCCACCCGGCTCGCGGCCGAAACACCGAGCCTCGAGAAGGGCGACATCATCGCCCGCTTCTACGGGGATTTCTTTTTCTGGGTCAACCTGGTCGGCTTTTCCGTCCAGGCGTTCCTGGTCGCCCGGATCTATCGATGGCTGGGTGTCAGCGGCGCGCTGCTGATTCTGCCCGCGATCGCTGCCGTCGGGTACGGAGTGATGGCGTTCATTCCGATATTCAGCATCATCCGGTTCGTCAAGATCATGGAGAACAGCACCGACTATTCGATCATGAACACCACTCGTCAGGCTCTCTTCCTGCCCACCGATCGGGCGGTGAAATACGAGGGCAAGACGGCGATCGACACCTTCTTCTGGCGTTTTGGTGACCTCGTGCAGGCGGGTGCGTTTTTCGTGGGCATTCATTACCTGGGGCTCAGCATTCCCCAGTTTGCGCTGGTGAACCTGGCGCTGGCCGTGGTCTGGTTTGCCCTGGCGGTAATGATCGGCCGCGAATACCGCCGCCTGGTCCGGGAGAACGTGGCAAACCAGGCACCGATCCTGAACCGGCCTATCCCCAACATTGAAACGGGTCCCAACGGGGCCTTCCATGCCACCCTCGCCGCCGACACGTTTGTCGACGCGGATCCAGGCGACGTGCTGACCCTGTCGGCCCAGCTGCCTGGCGGTGAGCCCCTCCCCTCGTGGATCAGCTTCCACGCCAATACGAGAACGTTTCGGGGAAAAGTGCCGTCAAGCGACCAACCGGTAATCGAAATCGAAGTCGTCGCGAGGGACTTCGACGGCCTTTCGGCGTCCGGTTCGTTCCTGATCCGGCACCTGGAACTGAAAGCGCAGACCGATTGACGGCCCAGCGACCCGGCACTAGAATTCCGGACCTTCGCTACGGGACGGGCGCGTAGCTCAGCGGGAGAGCACCGCCTTCACACGGCGGGGGTCGCTGGTTCAATCCCAGCCGCGCCCACCATTTCCGTCCCCTTCCAGCAAGCAGGCCCGCAGGCGGCCTCTCTGATCGGCGAACAGCCCGACCGAACACTGGAAGAATCCCGACCGGGTTCCCGGCCATGTCGAGGGGCTCGGTTTCGGGCCTGCCGCACCAGCGAGAGAAAGGTCCCGGAATGATGTCCCTGGTGGGACAACGCTGGTGAAAGCCAGGCGAGCCGCTGAAGCCTTTGCCTTTACCTCAGGGTTTCCTTGCTCCGCCCGGTGGCGGATGGGCATCCCGTCCCGATGACGGCCAAAACCTGAATGGATTTGCGGACCCCGGTGCAACGAGATCCGGGTCAGCCGCCCGCGGGCCGGGACTCCATGGACTGGATTGCCTTGCGCAGACCGGCGGCATCGTTCGCAAAGGCGGTGCCCGGAAAATCCCGGGTCCAGGCGTCGAAGAACGTAAGGTTCTTGCCGTAGGAATTGTCCACCAGCACGTTCGGGATGCCGAGAAGCAGACACAGGATATGGCCGTGCAGTCGTGTGGACACCACGATGTCGTAGGCCGAAACGAACTCCGCACCGAGGCGGATCGCCTTGTCGGTCAGATACTGGCTGAAGCCGTCAGAGGATCCCGTCCCCGGAGGTAACTTCAGGCGCAGCCGATGAGCCGCGCGATGGGCGTCGGTCAGCAGCCTTCGCTCGAGGCGCTGAAACAGCGGAGCCGAAAGCGTGGGCCAGTCGCGAACGTCAAATCGGCCCTGCTCCAGCGGCCAGGCGCGGTCGGAGGCCTCCTGGTCAATGCGCTGCAGAAGCAGCCACTCATTGCGCCGCGGAACGGGCAGACGCCGGTCCAGTCCAGCGATGCAAAAGGCCATGTCGGGCAGGAGCCGGACCCGATTATCAGGAAAATGCGTATGGAGGAACGCGTGACTCACCGCATCCCGGGCGCAGAGATGAAGATCCGGATGGGCGCTGAACGCCCTTCTCGCCTGCTCCAGATTTTCCTGATTCCGGAAATGCACTGTCTGCGGGAAGACAATGATCCGACGGTCCCTGAAGCGTTCAACAATCGACTCGCGAAACAGCTGGTGCCGGTGCCAGAGATCCCCGAAGTTGCCACCTCCGTGGAGAAGCACCGTATCGAAGCGGGCTACCCGCCGCTCGTCGCAGCTCCCGGTAGCAGACACGTAACCCGGCAATTTGCCGATACTCGCGAGAAAGTCCATTTCGCCGCGCAAGATCAGCAGATCGCCAATATTGCGATGTCCCGGCACATCGAGAAGACAGCAGTCTCCCTCGATCAGGCCGGCCAGATCGTCGTGGATGAGCCCGCGGAGGTCCTCGCGGGTGGTCCACGACCTCGGCTCCGCTTCCACAGGGCGTTCGACTGCCATCACTTCCGAACCAGGTGCAGCCGTTCTTTGCGGACGAGTTCGTACTCTCCCTGGTGCTGGGCGAGAAACTCATCCACGGCCTTTCGCGCCCCGGACCAGGCATGGTAGTCATCGATGACCATGACGCCGCCTGGAACGAGCACCGGATGAATCCGGGCAAGGCACGTCGCGACGGAGTCGTACCAGTCTCCGTCGACATGGGCGATACATACCGGCTCGTCCAGGACCATTGTGTCCTGAAAAAGCCCCTGCACAAGTTCCACTGAGTTGGCCTCCAGCGGGACTCCGTGGGCGGCAAAGTTGGCGCCCACCTTGGCCACCAGGTCTTCTTCGTATCCGTAGTACTGGTCGCCGCCCAGGCCCTCGGAACGTCCACTCTGGATCACTTCATAGCGTTCATGGACATCCTGATCGTCGGACTCCGAAGGCGGCGGGATCATCCCGAACACGTCGTATACGCGCATGGGACGCCCTGGCGCCTTGGCAGCCGCAAGGACGATCGCCGACCCGCCGAGCGCGCACCCGGCCTCGACGATCAGCCCCGGCCTGCCGGCGGTTTCGGCGGCCCGAGCGATTTCGAAGAGATCGGTCAGGGCGCCGGCATCCAGGTACGTGAGCGAGTCAGCAATGACCGCGTTGACAACCGGCGGAGCCTTGCGATGCAGGGGAATGAGCTTGCGGAGTCTTGCCCACATGGTGTTGGCGGTCCTTAGTATGGGAAAAGCGAGCGGCCCTTATCCGCAGTTCGACGGTGACCGGCGATTGCTATCCCCTGCCTCCGTCAAAAAAAACGAGGCCTGTCACCAGGCCTCGCCGCGTTTGTCTGGCCGTCCGCGGTATCTAACCTAGTAGTGTACCGCCCGATCCATGGTTTTGGCCTGTTCGACCCAATTTTCCACCTGATCCTGCGTCGGCAAGGCGCGCACCAGCTTTTTCTCTGCATTCACCTCGGTCATCTTTGCATGGAGATTGGCGCCGTTTCGGGTCGCCAGATCCGGGACCGTGTCGACGCCGGAACACTCGAGCAGATCCGCATACTCTTCGCCGATACCCTTGACCCGGGCGAGGTCTGCCCGATTGACCCATTTAAGAATCAGTTTTTCCGACAGACCGCTGGCTTCCGCAAGGGACTTTCTGCCCTTGGGATCCTTTCCGGCATCCAGAAGCTGAGCCTGGGTGGTAACCCCTGCCGACTCCAACTGCGCGGAGTACTTCTCTCCAATACCCTCGATATCAACGAGTTTCGCCATGTTCCCTCATCCCTCATCTGGGCGCGAAAGCGCCATATCTGTGAACTCATGGCCGACGCACCCGCCGGCCCGCTGCCAAGGCTAGCCCAGGCCTCGCTTCGAGCCAAGACTCTCTGCAGTCGGCCGGGAGAGTGATTCCTCTCACGTTTTCGCTGATGCACCCTTGCATTAAGTCAAATCGTCGGTACATTAGGCACTTGGGGCTTTATACAAGAACAACCTTATAAAAAGATTTGGGGTGTCATGGACGAGTCAAGGAAAGACGCACAAGGGCGATTGGGCGCGTCCGCGCCGAAACGACCCGCGGTGCTGAAATTGCGTCGTTGGTCGGAACCGAAAATGCCGGAAAATCAGTTGGGTAGAGAGGAGCGCAGGGCACCGCAGAAGCGGCGTGCGACTCTCATCCTGGTACCGAACACCGCTTAGGTTCGGGTTACGCCACCCGGGATTCGGCCAGGCAGCCGGACCCCGGGGCCAGCGACATTTCCCACTGCGTGGCTGCCGAAAAACCAGGCTTGCTGTGGCGTGGCTGCCGCTCGCGCGGCCCCGGGCCACTCCGGCCTCACAGCGCCATGAAGACTCCCCACTCGCCCCACTCATGATCCGAGGGCCAGCCTCACCCGGGCTTGACTGCGGAACGCCGGGTTCGGCGTTCATGAACGCAGAGCGGCCTAGAAGGGGCGCTCCACGTGGGAACTCGGCCGTGGGTCGGAACGGCGCAGATAGCTACCGGCTTTTGGGTCCCACTTCCGGCACATGGGGTCGTGTCCCAAGAGCCGCATGATCAGGCCCGTGGGCACGACGGCAATGAGCCAGGTGGCACTCAGAATCACCGGCGTGACCACCCGGCCGATCGCATGAGCCAGCCGAAGCCATGCCAGGAACAAGGGTCTGAGAGTCACGGGGGCGACGAATCCCCATAGCAAAAAGGCCGGCCCGGTAATCCATGGCCACAGCGGAATGTCACCTCCCCCGGCCAGGGGAAACACCAGCCCGAACAGCAGCGGCAGACCCAATCCCAGGATCAAGGCGAATTGCCTTAGGTCACGGACGGTCGGTTCGTGCAGGTTTCGGGGCATCAGTCCAGCTCCAGTCGGTCCCGCCAGCCGGAATCTTCGCTCCACGCTGGCTGGCTTTTCTTGATCAGCACGCAGTTGCCGATGACGAGCGCGTCCATGTCGGTACGCATGAAACAGCGATAGGCGTCGGCGGGAGAGCAGACAATAGGCTCACCGCGAACGTTAAATGAGGTGTTGATAACCACCGGAACGCCGGTCCGTTGTTCAAAGGCCTCCAGGAGCGCGCGGAAACGCGGCTCGGCATCATGCCCCACGGTCTGCACACGGGCCGAATAATCCACATGTGTGACCGCCGGCACGATGGATCGAACGGCGTCCAGCCCATGGGCGTCAGGTGCAGCCTCAAGGCGTCGATTGTCGCTGATCGGGGCAACGATCAGCATATACGGGCTAGGCTGATCCAGATCGAACCAGTCCGAAACCCGTTCCTCCAGGATCGCGGGAGCAAACGGCCGGAACGACTCACGAAACTTTATCTTCAGATTCATGCGCCGCTGCATTTCCGGATCACGCGCGTCTCCCAGGACGGACCGGCAACCCAGCGCGCGGGGTCCGAATTCCATCCGGCCCTGGAACCAGCCCACGACATTACCTTCATCGAGCAGCCGGGCCGTCCGGTCGATCAGTTCTTCGTCGGCCAGTTCCTCGTAGATTGCGCCGAAAGCGCCCAGAGAGTCCCGGACACGATCCGCATCGAAACGGGGGCCCAGCCGGCAGCCGCCCATGCCATCGCCGGATCCATTTTCCTGCGCGGCATGACGAGGCTGGCCGAAGTAGCCGTGACTGGCCGCCAGCGCCGCACCCACCGCACCCCCGGCGTCACCGGCCGCAGGCTGGACCCAGATTCGTTCGAATGGTCCTTCCCGAAGAATCCGGCCGTTGGCCACGCAGTTGAGCGCCACGCCTCCGGCAAGGCACAGACTGGCGGCACCTGTTTCCTCATGCACGGTGGCGGCCAGCCGGAGGACAATCTCTTCGGTTACCGACTGGATGGAGGCCGCGAGATCCATCTCTCGCCGGGTAATCTCTGATTCCGGGACTCGCGCCGGACCTTCGAAGAGCTCCTCGAATCGGCGTCCCGTCATCCTGAGGCCCGTGCAGTATTCGAAATAATCCAGGTCGAGGCGAAAGCTGCCGTCGGCCTTGAGGTCGATCAGGTGTTCGAGAATCCGGTCCCGGTACACCGGCTTGCCGTAGGGCGCCAGGCCCATGAGTTTGTACTCGCCGGAATTCACGCGGAAACCGCAGAAATAGGTAAAAGCCGAGTAAAGCAGCCCGAGGGAGTGGGGGAAATCCAGCTGCCAGAGCGGAGACAGTGTTCCGCCGTCCCCGTTCCAGGACGACACCGTAGCCCATTCGCCCACGCCGTCGAGACACAGAACCGCTGCCTTGTCGAAAGGACTGGCGTAGAACGCCGAGGCCGCGTGGGCTTCGTGGTGTTCGGTAAACAGGAGCCTGGGCAGCTCGCTCGAAGCAAGCCCGGACAGTTCCCGCAGTTCGGTCTTGAGCAGGGACTTGAGATACAGCTTTTCTTTCAGCCAGATGGGCATGGCTGTAACAAAAGACTTGAGACCCCGTGGAGCGAACGCCAGGTAGGTTTCCAGGAGGCGCTCGAACTTCAGCAGGGGCTTGTCGTAGAAAACGATCGCATCCAGGGCCGCCAGGTCGGTTTCCGCCTCCGCCAGGCAATACCGGATCGCGTCGGCTGGAAACCGGAAGTCATGTTTCTTACGTGAAAATCGCTCTTCCTGGGCAGCCGCGACGAGCGCCCCGTCCCGAACAAGGGCCGCTGCGCTGTCGTGGTAAAAGGCGGAAATACCGAGGATCTTCAAGAGCCGATGCGCTGTTGAGAATTCAGGCGTGGTTATAACGCGCCCGGACGGCGGATAACAGGGCTGGACTCCAGCGGGTCAATCCACAACGGGCTTCCAGTCCGGATTCTTTGTGACTCCGGGCTGGGCGGCCTCGAGGATCGTCAGCCCGTCCAGGGTATACAACACCCAGCGAATGCTCTGGTAGCTGGCCGCCACGTTCCTTAGCAATACGTCAGCGCGCCCATCGGCATTGAAGTCGCCGGTCTCGAGAACCTGCAGCTGCAAATTCCTCGACAAGGCCATTAATCCACCGGTTCGCACGCGGCGGCCGTTCATCAGCGACATGGACCAACGGCCGTCATTGCGGTTGCGTATGAGGACGTCAGCCCGACCGTCACCGTCGAAATCATCCGCCGCGACCAGCAGCCAGGCCGTGTTCTTGGTAATGGCCGGCTTGCCCAGGTCGACGACCCGCAGGCCGTTCATCAGGTACATAAACCAGTTGCCGTTGGGACGCCGAAGCAAAACGTCCCCGGTGCCATCGCCATTGAAGTCAGCGACCGCCTCGACCGAAAAATACGTGGCCGTCGTGAAGCCGGGCACACCGCTTTCCAGAACGGTGAGGCCGTCAATCAGGTGCATGGACCAGGTGCCGTCGGGCCGGCGCAATAGAAGGTCGGAGCGTCCATCCGCATTGAAGTCCGTGCTGGCGACCGGCTGCAGCGCCAGATCCCTTGGCAGTTCGGAGAGCTCTCTCGCCGCCTTGACCCGGCTGCCGTCCATCAGAAACATCGACCAGCGGCCGGTGACCGACGATCGCGTCAGGACGTCCGCCTTTCCGTCTCCGTCGAAATCATCCGTCGAGATCACCGCGTAGTCGAGATTCGGCGTGAGCTTCGCCGCACTCGCACTCGTCACCGACTGATCGACAAGCGTCCACATCGCCCAACGGCCACCCTTGTTGCCGGTGACATCACGTACCAGCAGGTCGTCCATTCCGTCCCCGTCGAAATCGCCCCTGGAGACAGGCTGGTAATCGAAACTACGGGTCAGCTCGATCAGGCCGGCGCCCGTCACGTCGGATCCCACCAGTGTGTACTGCGTCCAACGGCTGTCCGTCGACCGACGCAGGAGGAGATTGGCGCGAGGCCCTGCCCTATCGTCACACCGGTCGCCAAGGCCATCGCCGTCGATATCCTTCTGGTTGGTATTCGCGTCCAACGGGCAATTGTCATTGGCGTCGGCAATACCGTCACCGTCATCGTCGGTATCCCGGCCATCACCGATACCGTCGCCATCGGTGTCACGAAACTCCGAGGGATCCAGCGGCAGATCGTCCTCTCCGTCTCCGACACCATCGCCATCGGAGTCGGGATTTCCGGGATCAGTGCCCGCGGCGAATTCTTCCAGGTTGCCGAGGCCGTCGGCGTCCGGGTCCGCCAGGGCGTCCGTCGGATCCAGGGGGTCCAGACCGTTGTCCACCTCCCAGCCGTCGGGCATCCCGTCGTCGTCTGAGTCGGGATCCCGGGGGTCGGTTCCGAGCGCCGCTTCCCGGGAATCGGAAAGGCCGTCACCGTCGGTATCGGTCGGGTCCGCGCCCGGAACCGACACCGCCAGCCCGTCTATGGCATTGGAAACGCCGCGGGCGGACACGCCGGAAACCCAGTACCAGACCTCGTCGCTGCCGCCTGGCGAACTGTCATCGAACGTCCGTGCGGTCGTTGTCCCGATCCAGGCGTAAGGGCCGCCGGGCAGCAGAGAGCGGTAAACGTCCCAGCCCTCCGCGGGGCTGCCCGCCTGCCAGGACAGGCGAATCGTGCCGCCGGACACCGCTGGCGGAGAGATCTGTGGCGACCGGCCCCGTTTCCACGGCAAAAATATCGCTGGTGCCAGGGACATCCCCCGGCGCCAGATTGTCCGCCAGGCTGCGGAAGGCGACGGTTCGGCCTCCCGCTGCCAGCGCCGGTCGCACGCTGGCGGCATCGCCAGGCTGCCCCCCCGTATCGGCACTCACGAGAATCGCATTCCCGCCGGACACCGAGACATAGACCTGGGTCACGGAGTTGGTTCCGGCAGTTGCCCGGCCATGGAAGGCTACAGCCAGGCCATCGGGAGAGACGGACGGTGAGCCCGAGCCCCCGGCGAGGCCCCGCTCGAGGCTGGGGGAGGTCAGACGACCCGCCAGGCGATCCATCACGAAAACGTCCGTCGCCCGATTCGTATCGGAACCCACGAGGTTTGTAGCGTCCGATGCAAACACGACAATCGAGCCATCCGCCGAGAGACTCGGGTCCAGGCTGGGGCCATTGCCACCATCGCCTCCCGGGCTGGCGGCTGATCCAGTCTACCGCTCCAGTCTGACGGTCCTTGACGTAGACCTGGGAAGTTCCAGACGGCACCCCGGGGGCGAATCCATGACTGCTGCGAAACGCCACATAACGGCCATTGGCGCTGATCGCCGGATCGAAGCTGCCGGCGCTGCCCTGCCCCCCGGAGCCGGTGACGCTGACCCGCTCGAACCTGCCGCCCGCGCGCTCCCATGCATACACATCGGACACCCCGTTGGTATCCGAGCTGACAAGCGCCTCCACGGTACGGAACGTGACGACTGATCCGTCCTCCGAGAGTGACGGGTCGGCAGCATCGAATGATTCCAGCTTCGTGAGCTGCTCGATGGCCCCGGTAGCAACAGACGCCAGCAGTACATTCGCCCGGCCCGCGCCCGGTGTATTGGGAGAATCGGGGTCCAGGTTCGACGCCTTGCTCAGGAACACAACGGTACTGCCGTCGGACGAGATGTGGGGCTGGAGACTCGCGCCGTTTCCACCCTGGCCCCGCTCCGTGGCGCTCATGCGGCGAATCACTCCGGTTTCCCGGTTGACGAGAAAGACGTCGGACAAACCGTTGTCGTCTCCTGCGATGAGATCACCGGCCGAGCTGTCGAAAACCGCCAATCGGCCATCGCTGCTGATGCCCGGACCGGCCCCGGACGGAGAACCGCCTGCGCCTGAAGTCAGCCGGCGCTCCGCGGTCACGAACAAGGGCGTCCAGGGCTCCGCGACGCCATCCTGATCGGCATCGGCGACAGACGGATCGGCCGCGTCCGACACCCCGTCGCGATCCGTATCGGCCAGTAAGGGATGCCCCCCGACCTGGTACTCCGCCCGGTTCGCAAGACCGTCCCCATCCTTATCAGCGGAGGCATCGGAACTGCTGGCTGGAGACAGGCCGAAGCGGCGCTCCCAGGAATCCGCCATGCCGTCGTCGTCCGCGTCGGGATCGACACCGTCGGCGAGACCGTCATTGTCAGCGTCCGCTCCCGCGATGCCGAGGTCGCCCGGCACGGCGGGACCCAGGCCAAAACCGTTTCGCGAGCGCACGGTGTATCGAAAAACCGTGCCGGGAGACGCGACCCGATCGTCCAGTTCGCTGGCCGAAGTAGTTCCGACCAGGACGTCGGCGCCACCGGAACCGGGAGCCCGGTAGACGGCGTAGGCATCACTGCCGCTGACGGGGTTCCAGAATATCCGCACGAACGGATACTGACCATCGCTGGCGACCACACCTTCGGGCGCCGGTGGCGGTCCCGCATAGCCGCTGACCGGGTCGGTACTGCCGCCCTCCCCGGCTGCGTTCAAGGGCACGATTCGATAGGCCGCCAGAGAGCTGACCGGAACGCTGTCGTCGTCCAGGCTGGACCCGCTCACGGTGCCAAGCACTTCCCACCCGCCGGCCAGGCGGCGTTCGACCCGGTATGCGGTCGCGTCGGCGCTCGGTACCCAGCTCACGCGCACCCGGTCCGACAGGGTTCCGGCGGTAGCACTGACGTTCCCCGGCAGATACGGCAAGGACAGCGTTGCAAGGAATACATCCTGGAAGTCACCGGTATCCGCATCGACGAGATTCCCGGCCTCGCTCTCGAAGGCGAGCAGATCGCCACCGCGGTCCAGCGACGGAGCCGAGCTGGCGCCCGTGGCCTGCTTGCCGGCCGCCGACAGGCTGGCGCGGCTCACGGTCCCGGAGGAGTCGCGCCAGACGAAAACGTCGCTCACGCCGTTTGAGTCACCGGCGACCACGCCGTCGTCAAAGCTCACGAACGCGGCCACGGTTCCGTCCCCTGACAGGCTGCCGGCCAGGCTGTCGTCGCGACTGGAGCCGATACTGACCAGGGTCATCGTCGCACTTTGCCGGTCATACAGGAACACGTCCGACCAGCTGTCCCTGTCGCCGTTCACCAGGTCCGGCGCCTCGCTCTCGAAAAGGATCAGGCGGCCATCATCGGAGACCGATGGCGAACCGGAGCTTCCGGCCCCGCTCTTGCCGGACCGATCGGCGCTCACGAGAGTGACTGTCTGGGTCGCGCTCAGGTAGACGTAGACATCGGTCTCGTCATTGTTGTCTTCAGCGACAAGCGCCTCCGGTCCGGTGAACGCCATAACCCCGCCAGACTGGGACAGGTCGATGTCCTGGAACACGAACGGCAAGGACCTTTCCACGCCCGTGGCGATGTCGTAAAGCACGCTCTCGGTGACCAGGCCGAAACCGGAATCGTAGAGAAGGCTCACGGCGATCGACCGCCCGTTGCCGGCCATCCCCATGGCCTGGTAGCGGGCCGTCCGGTCCGGCTGCCCGTTCCCGTCAGTATCAAGAACCGGCAGAACGAGGTCACGGACCTGGCCGTCAGCCACCCGCCATTGCTTGAGGGAGCCTGCGGCGCTGACACCCAGTCCCGCGACGGTCCAGACCGCGCTGGAGCAATCATCGCTGAGCGCGAAATCCTGTATCCGCTCAGCCGGTCCCAGTTGGCTCAGCTGGAGTGTCTCGCCGACCTGTCGCCGGAACAGGTACAGATTGCCTCCCTGGCCGGTTTCGCCAGGAACGAGGTTGGTGGCTGAACTGAGGTAAGCCGCACACATGCCATCGTTGCTGACCTGCGGTGCCCGGCTGTCATTGTCCGGCCAGCCCGTCGATCCGACGGCGTAGAGGGGTTCGATCCGCGCAGCGGATGCGGGCGCCATCCAGCCAAGAAAAAGAAGAAGAGTCATACAGCCGGCAGCGAGTGCCAGCGGGCGAACGCCGCGATGCACGGCCTCTGCCTCGCCCCGGCGCCGGGGCCGGCCTGTCTCTGATCACGATTTCGCGAGTGATCCATCATCCTTGCTCACAACCCTCTGGCACCACAGCCCGTGGCGCAGTCAATTGGGGGGGAACGCGGAAGACCCGCGCTCCTTTCATACCACAGGCCAATAGCCGGAGTATCGTTGCGGCCTTATGTTCAGTCGTCAGGCCCTGCTGTCCAGGATCGCCAGCAGCTCGACGGTTTTCTCGCGCATGAGTTCCGGATCACCCCGCGACTCCACGTTCAGGCGCACCACCGGTTCTGTGTTGGACAAACGGAGATTGAACCGCCATTCGGGGAATTCGAGGCTAATACCGTCCGTGTGGTCGATCGCAATCGCCGATTCCTCGTATCGTGCCATCACGTCAGACAGCGCGGCGGCGGGATCCTCGAGACGGCGGTTGATTTCGCCGCTCGCAGGGAACGCCGCCATCCGGGCCGACATGAGCTCCGACAGGGGCGTGCCGCTTCGGCTGACAAGGTCGGCGACCATGAGCCAGGGAATCATCCCAGAATCGCAGTACGCGAAGTCCCGGAAGTAGTGATGGGCGCTCATCTCGCCGCCGTAGACTGCGTCTTCGGACCGCATACGTTCCTTGATGAATGCGTGCCCCGTCTTGCTCTGGACCGGGATGCCGCCGGCGGCCTCGACCCTGTCGATCGTATTCCAGGTCAGCCGGGGGTCGTGGATGATCCGCGCACCCGGATTTCGTTCAAGGATGGCGGTGGCCAGCAGGCCAACGATGTAATAGCCCTCGATAAACTGGCCTTTTTCATCGAACAGGAAGCAACGATCGAAGTCTCCGTCCCAGGCCACGCCGAAATCAGCACCGTGAGCAACCACCGCCTCGCTCGTCGGCCCCCGGTTCTCGGGCAACAACGGATTGGGCACGCCGTGCGGGAAATGGCCGTCCGGTTCATGATGGACCTTGACGAAATTCAATGGCAGACGGGGTTCCAGGAGGTCCACAACCCGGCCGGCGCCCCCGTTACCGGGATTGGTCACGACGGTCAGGGGCTGAAGATCAGCCGCTGTCACGTAACTCAGCAGGTGATCCACGTACGCCGCCGTCATATCGGCCGGCCGGACAGTCCCCCGATGGCCCACCGGCCCGAAGATGCCGACTGCCGCCCGGTCGCGAATCTCGTGCAGACCGGAATCACCGCTGATGGGACGCGCGCCCTCGGCAACGAACTTCATTCCGTTGTAGTCCGGCGGGTTGTGGCTCGCCGTGACCATGATGCCGCCGCCAGCCCCGCTGTGCGCGGTACCGAAGTAAACCTCCTCGGTTCCGCAGATACCGATGTCCAGGACATCGGCACCGCTTTCGTTGAGTCCGGCAATAACCGCGGCGGCAAGACCCGGGCTCGATAGCCGGATATCCCGTCCCACCACGACTTCGCGGGCACCGGTCACATCCACGAAAGCGCGACCGATACGTCGGGCCAGGCCTTCGTCCAGGTCCTCGGGAACACGCCCCCGAACGTCATAGGCTTTGAAACAAGCGAGACTCATCGACAGCCGCCCCCCCTCGTCGGCATTCAGTGAACCAGGCCGTGGAGATACGGCCGGGGCGCAGGCAGTATAGCGTCCTTGATGCGCAACCGGGCACCGGCCTTTACGGCAAGAAAAAGTCATGGAAACGATTCTCGTGACCGGCGGAGCCGGCTATATCGGCAGCCATGCCTGCAAGGCGCTGGCAGCGGCCGGATACCGGCCCGTGGTTCTGGACAACCTGGTTTACGGCCACGCCTCGGCGGTCCGCTGGGGGCCTCTGGAAGTCGGAGATCTCGCTGATCCGGCGCGCTTGCGGGAGGTCTTTTCCCGTTACCGGCCGGCCGCCGTCATGCACTTCGCAGCCTATGCATATGTCGGAGAATCCGTTGAGAATCCGGCCAAGTACTATGAGAACAACGTGGCCGGCACGCTGAATCTACTCGCGGCCATGAGGGAGAGCGGCTCAGAACAACTGGTTTTCTCCAGCACTTGTGCCAGCTACGGCCATCCTCAAACCGACCGGATCGCCGAATCCCATCCCCAGGTGCCGATCAATCCCTACGGGCGATCGAAGCTCATGATGGAGCAGATCCTGGCGGACTACTCCCAGGCCTATGGCCTGCGTTCGATCTCCCTGCGGTATTTCAATGCCGCAGGCGCGGATGCGGACGGCGAAGTGGGCGAAGACCATGATCCCGAAACCCACCTGATACCGATCATCCTCGAGGCCGCCGCGGGGCGCCGGCCATCGGTCCAGGTATTCGGCACGGACTACGACACCCCGGATGGCACCTGTATCCGCGACTACATTCATGTTGCCGACCTGGCGGCGGCCCATGTCACCGCGCTGGCTGCCCTCATGAAAGGACACCCCACGGACGTCTTTAACCTGGGAACCGGGCGGGGAGCCTCCGTGAGGGAGGTCATCGACCGGGCGTCCGTCGTAACGGGCCGCGAGATACCCGTGGTGACCGGACCGCGCCGGCCCGGCGATCCCGCGAAACTGGTTGCAGACGCCGCCCGCGCCGGAGAAATCCTCGGCTGGGTCCCGCACTGGTCCGACCTGGATACGATCCTGGCCAGCGCATGGCGCTGGCATCAGGCCCACTGGTCCGTCAGCGAGCAGGGATCCGAAAACGATCAGGCGTCGCCGGTACGCCCGTAGGTATCCTCGAAACGCACGATGTCGTCTTCGCCGAGGTAAGCCCCCGACTGTACCTCGATGAGGTGTAGCGGCAGCTTGCCGGGATTTTCCAGGCGATGGGTTGTACCCACCGGGATATAGGTGGACTCGTTCTCCCCCAGGAGAAAGGTCTCTTCACCCCGGCTGACCCGGGCCGTTCCCTGCACCACGATCCAGTGCTCCGCGCGATGGTGATGCATCTGAAGCGACAATTGCGCCCCGGGATTGACGACGATCCGCTTCACCTGGAAGCGATCGCCCTCGTCCACGCTGTCATAGCTACCCCACGGTCGAACGACCTTGCGATGCAGGAGGCGTTCCTCGCGACCGCTCTCCTTGAGCTTGCCAACGAGCCTTTTGACGTCCTGAACCCGGTCCCGGGGCGCCACAAGAACCGCATCCGCGGTTTCAACGACAACCGCATTCTCCAGGCCAACCGTTGCGACAAGGCGACTGCCGGCGTAGAGATAACAGTCCCGGGTATCGTCCACGAGGACGTCGCCGACAATGACATTGCCTTCGCCGTCCGCGTCCTTGGCTTCGTGCAGCGCGGACCAAGAGCCCACATCGCTCCAGCCCACGTCGATGGGAACGACTTCCCCCGCGCCGGTCTGTTCCATGACTGCGTAGTCGATGGAATCCGACGGGCACTCCTCGAACGCGCCCCGGTCGAGACGAATAAAGTCCAGGTCTTCCCTGGCTTCGGACACGGCCCTGACGCAGGCGCTGACAATGTCCGGCCGGTGCTCGCGCAGTTCGGCGACATACCGGTCCGCGAGGAACATGAACATGCCGCTGTTCCAGTAATAGTCGCCGGCTTCCAGGTACCCGCGTGCCGTATCCCCGTCCGGCTTTTCGACGAACTCCCTGACCGGCGCATGACCATCGCGAAGCTCGTCGGCGCGGATATAGCCATAACCCGTTTCCGGAGCCGTAGGCAGTACCCCGAACGTCACCAGGCGACCGCCCTCGGCGAGGCCATGGGCCCTGGCGATAGCGGAGTGAAAACCCTCGATGTCACGGATCACGTGATCGGCCGGAAGAACCAGGAGCACGGGATCGGTATCGGTGCCCAGCAGTTCGGCCGCCTTGGCGGCTGCCACCGCCACGGCCGGCGCCGTATTCCGCCCCACGGGTTCGAGAATGATGGCGAGAGGGTCGACGTCGATTTCCCTGAGTTGCTCGGCCACCAGGAACCGGTGCTCGTCGTTGCAGATGACCAGCGGCGGCGCCAGGTCCTCCAGGCCATCGAGACGGGAAATGGTCTCCTGCAGCATGGTCCGCTCTCCCACGAGCGGCAGAAGCTGCTTGGGAAAAAGTTCACGGGACAAGGGCCACAGACGTGTGCCGGACCCTCCTGACAGGATGACCGGGACGATCATGTTGACGCTCTACCGGACTTCAGAAGCTCGTCAAAATAGCCGATCGTCTTCGCCAGCCCGTCCCTGAGCTGAATCTCCGGCTGCCAGCCCAGGAGTTCCCGAGCCAGGGTGATGTCCGGCTGACGCTGCTTCGGATCGTCCGGGGGCATCGGCTTCTTGACCAGTCGGGAACCCGTCCCGGTAATTTCGATCACCGCCTCGGCGAGTTCGCGGATCGTGAACTCGACCGGGTTGCCGATGTTGACCGGTCCGGTGACGTCCTCGGGGGTGTCCATCAAACGCAGGATGGCTTCCACAAGGTCGTCGACATAGCAGAACGAGCGGGTTTGCTGACCGTCTCCATAAATCGTGATGTCTTCGCCCTTCAGGGCCTGGACAACGAAATTCGACACCACGCGGCCGTCATTGGGATGCATGCGAGGGCCGTAAGTATTGAATATGCGCCCGACCTTGATGCTGAGCTGATGCTGACGGTGATAGTCGAAGAACAGGGTCTCCGCGCAGCGCTTGCCCTCGTCATAACAGGAGCGAAACCCAATGGGATTGACGTGGCCCCAGTAGTCCTCTGTCTGCGGGTGGACCGCCGGATCGCCATAGACCTCGCTCGTGGAGGCCTGGAATATGCGCGCTCGCACGCGCTTCGCCAGACCCAGCATGTTGATGGCGCCGTGAACACTTGTCTTCGTCGTCTGCACCGGATCGTACTGATAGTGAACCGGAGACGCGGGGCAGGCCATGTTGAAAATCCGGTCCACTTCCACGTACAGCGGAAACGTCACGTCGTGCCGCATGAGCTCGAACCTGGGGTTGTCGAGCAGGTGGGCAATATTGTCCTTGCTGCCGGTGAAGAAGTTGTCCAGACACAGGACATCGTGCCCCTGGTCCAGCAGACGCTCGCAAAGATGGGATCCGAGAAAACCGGCACCGCCGGTGACCAGCACCCGGTATCGGCCAAGACGTGGGGCCATATTCCTGTTCTCCTTACGCGCTCTTCGCGGCTGTCGAGGGCACCTGCCGGCCCCGGCCGATGGCGTAGTACTCAAAACCCTGAGAGTCCAGATAGCCGGGATCGTAGAGATTGCGGCCGTCGAAGATCACGGGCTCCGACAGCTTTGCCTTGATGTGATCGAAATCCGGGCTCCGGAACTCCCGCCATTCGGTGAGAATTGCCAGGCAGTCGGCTCCTTCGAGTGCGTCATCCTGGCTTTCGCAGATCACCAGGTCCTGCCGGTCTCCGAAAATGCGCCGGGTTTCGTCGCCGGCCTCGGGATCGTAGGCCCGCACCGACGCCCCGGCGCTCCAGAGGGCCTCCATGAGGACCCGGCTGGAGGCTTCGCGCATGTCATCGGTGTTCGGCTTGAATGCCAGGCCCCAAATCGCAACCGTCTTGTTGGAGAGGTCCGCGCCATAGCGAGCCTGGATTTTTTTGAACAGCACGGTCTTCTGGGCATCGTTGACGGCTTCCACGGCACGGATCAGCGTGGGCTGAACGCCGTGCTCCTGCGCCGTATGGGCAAGCGCCCGAACGTCTTTGGGGAAACAGGATCCACCGTACCCGCAGCCGGGATAGATGAAGTGATAGCCGATGCGCGGGTCCGATCCGATCCCGATCCGGACGCTTTCTATATCCGCCCCGACCGTTTCCGCGAGGTTGGACAATTCGTTCATGAAACTGATCTTGGTAGCCAGCATCGCGTTGGCGGCGTACTTGGTCAGCTCCGCGGAGCGGATGTCCATCGAGATCAGCCGGTCGCGTTTTCGGTTGAACGGTTCATAGAGGAGCTTCAGTAGTTCCGTGGTCCGCGCATTGTCGGTCCCGACAACGATCCGGTCCGGCTTCGTGAAATCCTCGATGGCGGCCCCTTCCTTGAGAAACTCGGGGTTGGATACGACATCGAAATCCAGGCTGACGCCCCGCTCGGCAAGGACCTCCTCGACGGCCGAACGGACCTTGTCGGCGGTGCCAACCGGGACCGTGCTCTTGTCGATCACGATCCTGTAGTCCGTCATGTGCTGACCAATGGTCCGGGCGACCGCAAGCACGTGCTGAAGATCCGCTGACCCGTCCTCGTCCGGTGGCGTCCCCACCGCCACGAACTGGAACAGGCCATGATCCACGCCCTGCTTGAGATCCGTCGTGAACTCCAGCCGACCGGCTTCCCGGTTGCGGACGACGAGTTCCTCCAGCCCTGGCTCGTAGATCGGCATCTCCGAGCGATTGAGCATGTCGATCTTCTTCTGATCGATATCCACGCAGATAACGTGATTGCCGGCATCCGCAAGGCACGCGCCTGTCACGAGACCGACGTAGCCCGTCCCGAAAATGGTAATTTTCACTTGTGCTCCCTCTCCTCGGGCACCTGTTTGTCCGTCGATGCGTACTCAACCACGAGTTGCCTGAGGATCTCAACGACACCGTTCACGTTCAGCTCATGAGCAGCAAAACCGAGTTCCGAAACCGGGCGCTCCAGATCGTCCCAGGGCGTGCCTGACCCGGCGATGACACCGATGCCCGGGACCGGTGACAGGTCCGGCGCCGGATCGTCCCAGAGGCTTTCGGAAACCCGCTCCCCCGGAAGGAGTTCGGATGTCACCAACGGGTAGTCCGGAGCCAGATCCAGGACCCGGAGGAAACGGTCCGTCAGGTCGGCCAGGGTCACGGCCTGACTCACCATGGGCACGGAGATACTGCCGGCGGCACCGGACAGGGTCGCGGCCAGGATCAGCCCGCTCGTCTCGCCAGGAGTCAGGAAGAGCCGTTCCGCCTCCGCGCACCGGACCGGCAGCGGACCGCCATGGGCCAGCTGGTGAAGAAACGCCGCCAGCACCGAACCTGTCGAACCCAGGACGTTACCCGACCGAACCACCATGCAGGTCGCCGAACCCGCCGGATGCCCCGTAGCGCAGACCAGGCGTTCGGCCAGGCGCTTGCTGGCGCCCATGAGGCTGACCGGCTCAACAGCCTTGTCCGTCGAGACGAGGACAAAACGCTCTACCCCGGCCGAGAGGGCGGCCGACAAGACCACCTCGGTGCCCAGCACGTTGGTACGCACCGTCTCCACCGGGTGGGCCTCCGCGATCGCGACATGCTTGATCGCAGCGGTATGGAACACGGTATCGGGTCGGAATTCCTCGATAAGGCGATGAATCACGGATCGCTCCCTTACCGATCCGAGAATCCAATGGACCCCGGAGCCGTCCGCCGTCTTCCCGTCCGTCGCCATTCGGGTCCGGAACAACGGGGTTTCCGCGTGATCGAGCACCGCGACCTGGACACCGGGCACGGCCAGGAGCCGCCGGGCCAGTCCGCGACCGACCGTACCGGCGCCGGTGATCAGGATCCGCCGCTGCTGCCAGTCCGCGGGCAGAGAAAGGGAATTCGTGAGGCTTGCGAGCCAGTAGCGCCTCGGCATGTTGTTCCGCGAAAGCCTCGGGATCCAGCGCGCCGGCTAGCATGGAGACACGGTTCAACGCCTCCTAGTAGGCGTTGGGATGGACAAAACCCCTCACGATCGTGAGGACAATGATTTTCGCATCCAGCCAGAGCGACCAGTTTTCGATGTAGAACAGGTCATGTTCCACGCGGCGCTCCATCTTCTCCAGCGTGTCGGTCTGGCCCCGATATCCGTTCACCTGGGCCCAGCCAGTGATACCTGGCTTGACCTTGTGCCGCTGCATGTAGGAGTCGATCTGGTCCATGTAGAAATGGTTGTGCTCGATGGCGTGGGGCCGGGGCCCGACGATCGACATACGGCCCTGGAGCACGTTAAAAAACTGGGGGAGCTCGTCGAGGCTCGTCCTGCGAAGAAGCGCCCCGATGGCCGTCACCCGGCTATCCCGGGGTGTGGCCTGACGAACAACCTGTTCATCATCGTGCAGGCGCATGGTCCGGAACTTGTAGACCTTGATCGGCTTGCCGTCCCAGCCATGACGGAGTTGCTTGAACAGCACCGGTCCCCTGGAAGACAGCTTGACCCCGATGGCGATCAGGAGCATCAGCGGGACTCGTCACGAGCAGAACGAGAGCCGCAATCAAGCGATCCTCCACCGCTTTCACCATGCGATTCACGCTGACCCGCATGGGCGAAACACTCAGATTGACCACCGGCAGACCCATGATCTGGGTCATCGGCCGGTTCATCAGGCGCATTTCGGCAAAGTGGGGAACGAAGCGCTGGGTCACGGTGCTGTGCCGCAGCAGGTGCTGAACCCGCTCGATCTCCTCGACACGCCCGACTCCGTCCGCCGGCACGCAGAGCCAGACCTCGTCTACCTGCCCCTTGCTCAACAAGCCGGGCAGTCGCTCAAGACCGCCGACAATCGGTGTCCCGTCGAGGGACTCACCCGCGGACCGGTCACCCTCGTGGTCCACGATCGCCACGACGTCCAGACCCAGCCAGACCGCATTATTGAGACGTCGAATGACGGTACGCGCCCAGTCACCCGTTCCGACGACGGCGATACGCTTGTGGTTCCAGCCCCTTTGCCGCAAAAGCCTGAGGCTCAGGGTTGCGGCAGACCGGGCGCCGATCAGGAAGAGCCCGCCCAGCATGAACCAGGTCAGTATCCAGTCCCGGCGAAACAGCTGGGCCAGATCGAACACGTAACCCAGGATGATCATCGCGATGAATACGCTGACCCAGCCGGCGGCCAGCCTGCCCGTCTGCTCGACCAGGGAGCGTCCGCGCCAGGAATCGTAGAGGCCCCAGTTGGCGAAGCTCACCCGGGTGATAAAGAGACCGATCAGTATGGCGAGCTTGCCCGGCGTTCCCAGTGCAAGCTCCGCGGTCACCTGGTATGCCAGGACTCCCGCGGTGGCGACGGCAGCCAGGTCGACGATGTTGTAGAGCAGCCCGGAAAAGAAAGGATAATCAAGATGATGTGAATCCCGGGGCAACGAAGGAATCGATGCTCCAATCTGGCTGCGGGTATGACTCTGGGGGCGACTCACAGGAATGGCTCTTCCGACCGGCGCGGGGTGCCGGATTTTGTGCACTGCGGGAGGCCAAGTTTATGTCTTATGTCCATAGACTTCCAGAAAATTTCTCAGCGCTTTCTTAACGATCGGGATTGACCGCATTGAGCGGAAGTCGCTCATTTGACACGTGTAGAAGGCTTGATGGCCTTGCCCCGCTGATCAATACGCGCCCCCGTGCCACCCGCCTTGCCCTGGGACTGGATAACCAGCCGGCCATCCAATGACCCCGGGAAATCCATCAGGTCGAAACGCGTATTGACGTATTGAGGCGGCGAACCGGCCTTGTGACGGACCAGATACCTGGGCCCTTTTCCGCCGGGAACCCGCTTGAGCCGGAAGGTGCAGTTCTCCAGCCGCAAGCCATCCACAACGCCGTAAGCCACGGAAAGCACACTGTCACCCAGCAAGAGATCCGCATCGATGTTTTTCAAGAGAATATCGCTGCTGGACTTGTTGACCTTTCGGGTGCGCAAGAACGCCGGCGAAGCGCTGAACCCCTTGTCATAAGTGACTCTCACATCCTCCAGAATCACGCCCTTTGCCTGCTCGATGCCGAAACCCCGTGACTGGTTCTCGACCTCCAGTCGACTCACCCGTGTGTTGGCACCTTTGAAAACGATCGGCTCTTCCGTGTCCCGAAGCCAGCCGTCTTCTGCGACCACGTCTCGCGCATTGCCCAGGATGTAGATGCCGTTGTCCGAAAGGCCGTCGAACCGGTACCCCAGAATCCGTACGTTGTGGGATTTTCCCAGCACTACGCCCCCGTTGATCTGCTTGCCGCTGAGGTCCCGCAGTTCGACATCGGATGCACCGCCCTGGACCGTCACGCACCGGGGAACCGCGTCCGCTGTCGCCGTGCGCATATTCTCGCAATGCACTCTTTTGACCCGTGCGCCCGGCGCCATGATCCGCAGGCCGGACTCCGAGCTGTCAAAGCGCTTGCCGTCTGACTTGGGCTCTTTGAAATAGTTGATGAACGCCAGGCCTGAGACCGCCACGTCTGGCGCCCAAATGTCGACGCCGCTGCGACCGGTGCCACTGAAGTCCACAGTAAAGCCGTCAAGCCTCGACCCTGCCGCCTCGGCCTTGATCTCAAGGACGCTGGACTTGCGGGGAGCGCTCTTGGGCTGGACAAACCCGTCATCGACCTTAAGCGTCGCCTTTCCCTTGATAACCAATGCCTTATCAACAAAAACGGGGCTCTTGAGGTAATAGACCGCCCCGTTCCGGAGCTTTAGCTGATCGTTGGATGCCGCCGCGGCGATGGCCGCGGCGAAGGCCGCCGAATCATCGGATTGGCCATCCCCTTTCGCGCCATGGGCGTCCAGATTGACCACGCTCGCGTTCGCCGGAGCGCCGACGGACAGGACCCACGCGACAGGAAACCATGCAAGCTGTTGAACGAGAGATCGACGCATCTGGGAACTCTCCTTGAGTGCACGTCAAGGCTAGTCGCTCACCCCGTATATCGCCAGCAAGCGCCGGCAGACAGCTTCCAGTGCTGCCTCGGCCCCCGAGGCCTCTGCTGCAGCAGACATCGCCGCGTACTCCGCCTCTGACAGCTTGTCGGCGCGGCGCGCCGCCGTCACGAAATCCTCGGCGGCCATCCCGGTGGAAACCAGCCCGTTGCGGCCATGGTCCACCCTGCCGGCAAGGCTTTCGATCGGCGAGACGATCGGCGGCGTCCCGCAGTACATGGCCTCTGTGACGACCAGGCCATATGCCTCCTGGTGAGACGGAAACAGCAGAAATCGGCTCCGGTTCATCACGCCCCGGATCTCCACCTGGCTCAGGTTGGCCATAATGTCGATAACCGGGTCCCGGCGATCGGCGATAACGCCATGCAGCGGACCGGAACCCACGGCGCAGAAGCGTCGCCCGTTGCCGAAGCGTTCGGCTACGGCAAGAAACTCCAGCACGCCCTTTCGTTCGAGGAATGACCCCACGAACACAAAATCCCAGCGCTTTCCCGCGTCCGGCTCTCGAAAGAACATTGACCGGTCGACACCGGCGGGCAGCACGACGTCCGCCCCGCGGCCCAGATTCTCCTCCAGGTCGTTCGCCAGGTCGCCACCCACCGCAATCACGACGTCCGCGCGTCGGATGACGCGACGCGCCAGCTCGCGCATGACGGGCTTTCTGAGCTTGACGGACGCATCGGTCCCGTGAAATGTCACGACAATGCGCGTCCGGGGTCGCAGCAGCCCATAGACCCAGGCGACAAAAAACAGCGGCACGAAATAGTGGACATGGATCACGTCGTAGCGAACGAAAAAGCGCGGCAGGAACCGCAACACTGCGGCGACGTACTTGGCGATCGTGCCGATCGGGCCGGTGAACTTCCTGGGCATGGCGAACAGATCGACCTGCGCCCGTCCCTCCGCCAGGGTTTTGAGGCATTCGTACTGATTCTTGACGAACACGCCGGAGTACGGCTTTTCGGCCGACGGGTACATGTTTGAAACAATCAGAATGCGCTTCATGCTCGCGTCGGACAGACCCGCGCAGCGAAGGCCATCGCCAGCACGAACCCGCAAAAAGCGTTGCCCAGCACATGCCCCGCCAGCAGCGACACCATGACCAGGATCAGCGTCGCGTAGGTCAGTACCCTCGAGTAGGCATCCCTTGCAGCGTGCAGGACGAAGACGCCCACGACGAGAATGAGAACGAGGGTCAATCCGACCAGGCCATACCGGGCCAGCAGGTCCACAGCTTCCATCTCGGCCGCCTTGTAGGCCCCAGTGACCGGCAACATGAAATCCGCGGCATTGACAAATCCGCGACCGAACAGCGCGGAGACGAAGCCGCTGGCCTGGATCTGTTCCATGTACAGGCGGAAGTATTCGATCCGTACGCCCAGCAGTATTTCGATCAGGCTGTAGCGTTCGGTCACCGCGGTAATCAGGCGGCCGAAAATATTCTCCGGAAGAAGGCGAGCCAGGTCGTTGAGGTGGGTGAGGATATAGAGCACGGGTCCCGCCAGGAGAATTCCCCCGACCACTGCGCCCGCTACGAAATGCCGCCACATGATCAGCGGCACCAGAACGAGCGACAGCGCCGAGGCAAGCAGGGGCGTCTTGGCCCCGGTCAGGACCCCGCACACGATGAGGGCCGCGGCGAGCAGTCCGGCAATCAAGCGATGGCGGCCCCGGAACGTGAAATACAGCGTGATCGGCACCATGAACGCAATGAATGCGCCGAGCTCGTTGCCCGCGTTGTAGAAGCCCGTATAGCCGCTTGTCCCATAGTTCAGCAGCGACACGCCGAGGGCGACCGGAACCAGGATATTCAGACAGAACAGGCCCACATAGAGCAGAAGCAGGCCCTCGAGGGTCCGAAAACTCAGCCGCCCTTCGTCCACCTGTTTTTCAAGCCAGTAATAGGCCATGAACGGGAGGAGCGCCTTGGAGGCAAACACGAAGCCGCCGACGAGGAAACCTGCTTCGTGATGGCTCGCCACGGCGACGAGTTCCACCGCCATGAAATAGCCGAATAACAGGTAGCAGAACAGGAGGCCTCCCCGCTGGGAGACACGATCGAGGTTCGCCACGAATAGAAAGGCAAAGACGGCGCTCTTGAGCAACTGGCCCGCGGTAACTCCGCCACCCTGGATGACCTGCAGAGAGGTCACCACATCGGACACATTGGCGACGACAACGAACCCGTACAACAGGAAGGCAAGTGCCCTGGAAGTCAGGACCGTGCCCTTGGGGGGCGTCCCTGAAAGTGTCGTATCGGAAAGGGAGATGCTCATGACACAGGTAGCGGGAACCCGCCCCGCCTACCGTGACTCCAGACCGAGAACCCGGCGGTAGACCGCAAGAAACTTGGGCTCCTCCACCGTCCAGTTCAGGTCGTGCTCCACGCGCCTGCGCCCGAACTCGCCCATCCGCTCACGAAGCACCGGATCCTCCACGAGCTCGAGGATCCGGCCCGCGAAGTCCGCACGATCGTTGGGCTTCGCATACAGGGAGGCATCCTGGGCCGAGACCCGGCCCTCGCGAAGATCGTACTGCACGATCGGCTTGCCCAGCGCCATGTATTCCATGACCTTGTTCATCGTAGAGCGATCATTCATGACGTTCCACACGTCGGGATTTACGCAAATGTCCGCTGTGTTGAGAATCGCAAGCAGCTCGTCCTCCGGGATGCGGCCGGTAAACTCGACGTGGCCGTCCAGGCCCAGCTCGGTGCACTTCGTCTGCATGGCCTCGAGTTCTGGCCCGCCACCGCAGATCGTGCACTGAAAATCCGTGAATCCCAGATTGTCGATCAGGATCCGCAGGGCTTCCAGGAGGTGGTCGATTCCTTCCTGCTGGCCGATGACGCCGACGTAGCCGATCAGGATCCGACGGCCTTTCTTCAAGGCGGGATTCGCCGGCATCTCGACGCAGCCGTTCGAGGGAAGGACCACTGCGGACGACGGTAACGTGCTCCGGCTTCATTCGACCTCGGGAAACCGCCACATCGCGGTAGGACTCGTTGGTGGCAATGGACACGTCGCAGGTCCGGAACGTCAGCCACTCGACGAGACAGAGCAAACGATAGAGCACCCCTCGCCTGCCGTACTTGGCCTCGAACAGCTCGGGATTGATATCGTGATGGTCGAAAATCACGCGCTTGCCGAGCAGCTTGAAAGGCGCGGCGACCAGAAACAGCAGGTCCGGCGGGATTGCAGATGTGGATCACGTCGAAGCCGCGCCGAAAGAACACCCGCCAGGCCAGCAGGAACTCCCAGAACAGGGCCAGCGGATATTCGACAAAAAAACCCAGGACCCCACGGGCCTCCGGCGGCTGGGGATGACGAAACACATGGATTCCGTTGATGATCTCAAAGGATTCCTCCGCGTCCTGACCTTTCGGCGAGATGACCGAAACTTCCATGCCCTGGCCGCGCAGGGCATTCGCCTCCTGCCAGACACGCCGGTCAAAGGGCACAGGAAGATTTTCGACGACGATGAGGACGCGACGGCCCGCCAGTGGGTTCGGGTCCTGGCTCACCGGCGCGGGATCGACAGGTGAGCCGCCTTCCGCCAGCCTAGCGGCGGCCATGAAAACGAGGCCCGAATTCCAATGCGAGAGACAGCAGGATACCGAGCAGGCCGCCCGCTACCAGGCCGGCGGCGGCCATCAGGGTCCTGTTGGGCTTGCGGAAATCTTCCGGGTCGGCTGGCACCGCGGGATCGATGATCTTGAAGGCAAACTGGTCCCTTGCATTCGCCAGGGCAATATTCTGAATGTGCCCCTCCACAAGCCGATAGATCCCGTTGCGCACCTCGGCGATATTGGTTTTCTCCAGCTCGCTCTCGAGGTAGGCAATGCTCTTCTGGCCCTCGCGCACCTTTTGCGCGCGGAGTCGATCGTTGACGTCGTCAACCATCTGGTTGGCCCATTCGGCCGCCTGGACAGGATCCGACCAGTCCATGTGGAGCGTGACGAGGCCGGTCTCACGGTCACGAACCAGGGTGCGCAGGGATCCGTCCACCACGGCGAAGCCGTCCCGGATCGAAGGCTGGACACGCCCGGGTTCGACCTGCCACGTCCCGGTCTCCGCATCCCATGCCGCGGGAAAGAGTATTGGCATCAAGCCGTGCTCTTCTATGAACGACTCGGTAAACGAACGGGATTTCAGGGTTGCGAAAGCTTCTTCGTCCCGCTCGGACTCCGGCAGCCCCAGACCGGCCAGACCACCGAGACCGCCGATCTGACCCATGAGACCGGCAAGCCGCGATCGCTCATTGGTGCCGGATGCCGGCGAGAGAACAACCGAGGCGCGATACTCGGGCGTCATCAGGTAGGAGGCACCGTAGGCCGCAGCGCCGGCTAGCACGGAAAGCACCAGGATGAGCCATTTCCGGCGCCAGACGGCACCGATGAGATCCCATACGCCGATCTCGTGCTCCGGCGGCTGAGTCCGGGCGGAGACCTCCAGCGGTTCCTCTCCAGCTGCCGATGCGCTCACCAGCAGATACCCTCGTAAGCGCCGGACGCCTCGCGCAGGCTGTCAATGCGCACGAGGTCGACGACTTTCTGTTCCGCGGAGAGGAGCTGGCCTACGGACTCGAACTCCGGAGAATAATTGCCGATCACGATGGTTTCGCCGTGGTCCAGGGCTTCTTTCATGCTCGGCACCATGATAGAGGAAATATGCGGGACATGATCGAGCAGGTACTCGCGGTTGGCGCCGATCAGGTTCGACAGGTTGACGTTGGCGTCATACACCCTCAGGTCATACCCCTTTCCTATCAGCCGTTCGATCACCTCGATCATCGGGCTTTCCCGCAGGTCATCCGTGCCGCCCTTGAAACTGAAGCCAAGCACGGAAACCCTTCGGGACCCGGCCTGAATAATGAGGTCCGCTGCCCGCTCGATCTGGTTCCAGTTGCTGCTCATGATCGCCCCCAGAACGGGCGTTTCGAGATCCAGGGCCCTGCCACGATAGACGAGGGCCCGAACGTCCTTCGGCAGACAGGACCCGCCGAAGGCAAACCCCGGCGTGAGATAGGCCTTGGAAAGGTTGAGTTTCTCGTCCTTGAAGAACACGTCCATGACCGCGTGGCTGTCCACACCACTGCCTTTACAAATATTGCCAAGCTCGTTTGCGAAACAGACCTTCAGCGCATGCCAGACGTTATCGGCGTACTTGGCCATTTCCGCGGTGCGCAGGTCGGTCACCACCAGCGGCGCCTCCAGGCCAGAATACAGGCCGGCGACGATGTCCGCCGAACGCGGATCAGAAGACCCGATCACGGTTTTTGGCGGTGAATAGAAGTCCCTGACCGCGGTGCCCTCCCGCAAGAACTCCGGATTGTTGCAGACTCCGAAATCCTCCCCTGCGGTCTTCCCGGACGCGGCCTCCAGCGTGGGAATGACGATCGACTCCATCGTTCCCGGCAGCACCGTGCTGCGGCAGACCACGACGTGATAGTCATCCTTGCCGCGGAGGTGACCGCCGATTTCCTCACAGACGTGGCGTACGTACTCGAGGCTGAGGCTGCCGTTGGATTGGCTTGGCGTTCCGACGCAGATCATGGAAACCTCGGTGGCCTCAATAGCGGGCCCCGGATCAGCCAGCGCACGGAGCCGGCCATCGGACACCGCCGCCTCGATGAGCTCCGCCACACCCTCTTCGACGATTGGCGGCTGACCGGAGTTGATCAGGTCTACCTTCGTCGGGTTGGGGTCCACACCCCAGACCTCATGTCCCTCGCGCGCAAGGCATCCCGCGGTAACCGCCCCCACGTAGCCCATGCCGAAAATACTGATTCTCATCGGTCCGTGATTCCTCGCCTGTTTACCTGGAATGTCACCACCTCGGTTCAGGCGGGCTTCTGCCGTATCCCCACCGATTCGAGCTTGCGGATTCGATTGCCTTCGAACAGCCAGCCAACCGCAAAATCACCCTGGCGGTTCGCGATGCCAATCTGTTGACCGAGATCCAAATCCAGATTCCGGGCCACATTGGCCAGCGACGTTGCCGGGTCGGTCACCAGCCCATCGTAGTCGACCGTTGAACGGCGCCCGGCCGGAACGCGCCAATGGGTCAGACCGCACATGAGGCGCATCGCCAGCCAGTAGACATTTGCCGCAAGCCAGCTCTTGGCGGGCTGCTCGATCCCCTGTTTCCGGAACGACTTCACAACCGCCTGCCGGGGCCTGCGGATATAGATCGTCCTCAGCCGTTCCCCGAGGATCGGCAAGAGGGCAAGAACCCGGCCCGGATACTTGGATGAGTCGACGAGCATACGCTGCCCGCTCCGCGCCGAGATCGCCTCGAGCAACACCTCGACATAGCGACCATAGAGTTCGCGGTTCGCGCGACTGACCGCAGGCAGGCCCAGCCATTGCAGGGGAAACCATGCGTGGGATTCGAGACGTCGGGCCGTCGCCGCCAGCCGGCGCCGCTCTTCTGGTGAAAAGGCTTCGTAAACCGACGCCCGGACTCCGTCCCAGAACCGCCAGTTGGCCGATCCTTCGGCCATTGCCGCGGGACGGCCGTCAAGCTCGAGAAACTTTCTTATCTCGCCACAGCTGAAGGCGCCGTCACCATTGCCCAGGACGACGTCGAGCAGCGTCGTTCCGCTGCGGCCCGCCCCGAGGATGTAGATGATCTCCGGACGAGGCGAGATCACGAGGAGCTGTCCGGCTGCGCCTCGTCGGCTTCCCGCCGATCCCGGATGGGGCGCGCTGGATTGCCGCCGACGATCGTCCACTCCGGAACATTCCGCGTGACGATGGCGCCCGCCGCCACTACGGCATGATCCCCGATGCTCACTCCGGGCAGCACGACCACATTGGCGCCAATCCAGACATCGTTGCCGATGGCTACCGTGCCCTGCCGTTTGCCCTGGTCGCGAACTGGACGGCCGGTGTCGTCGAATCGGTGATTGCGGGTAAAGATCTTTACATCGGGCCCCATGATCACGTCGTTCCCTATCACCGCACCCGACTGGATCATGCAGCGGGTACCGAGCTCGGAGCGATCTCCGATCCGGATGTGCGGAGACACCTCGGCGTTGGATTTGACCCGGACCTGACGGCCACACGCATCCGCGAATGACGCGACCAGCCGGTTGCGGATCCACGGAAAAAACAGGGCATATGGCCGGTAGTCTTCCGGCGTGTGCCTGAATACCGCCAGATAGAAGAAGTAAGCGAGCATGCGCATGCTGACGACTCAAGCGACTCGGCCGCACGAGCGCCGCACGCCCATGCCGTCCTGGAGTTGCGGTGTCGTCACAACGATCCGATGGCCGCGGCGGCAATCGCCAGGTTGTAGAGGATCGTTGTGGAGCTCTGCCAGAGCGCCAGCCTGGGCACACGATCCACGTCCAGCGGGACCACGATCGTGTCCCCCGGCCGCATGTTCGTGCCGCCGGCCCGGCGGAACCACTTGGAATCGTTGCGCCCGGCGAGCACTGATCCGTTCGCCCTCACCACGTAGATGCGCTTGTCGTCGGCATTGGCCGTCAGGCCGCCGCTCAGCGAGATATAGTCATCCCTTCCAAGGGCGGGCCCGTGGATATGGGAGGTGGAGTACTGCACCTCGCCGAGCACCGTGACTTCCTGGGTGATGGGCGGCACAACGAGCTGGTCGCCGTCTTTGAGTATGACGTCGACGCTGTCGACTTCGTCATCGATGATCTCGTCGAGATTGATCACGAGCCGTCCCAGGGGCTGGGTGCGCCGAAGCTGGGAAAGCAACGACTGGCCGACGCTGAGCGACTGCGCAACATCGGTGTCGGCGCGGGCCGCCTGGAGGGACAGGGCCGCAAGATCGTTTTCCAGCCTGAGGGCCAGGCGGTCGAGCTGCTCACGCTCCCGTTCCTTGAGTTCTTCGCGAAGGAACACGCTGCCCTCGGCAAAGGCAAAGTCCGTAACGCCGCCTGCCCGTTCGATAACGGAGCTTAAGGTCTCGCCCAGCTCGATGGTGTACGTGCCGGGGAACCGGACCTCACCGTTGATCTCCACGGTCCCCTGTTGCCGCCACAGGGACACTTCCTTTACGTTCAGGACGTCGAATGGCCGCAGGAGCAGATCCGCCGCGGGGTCGCCGGAAAGAACGCTCGCAAGGTCCACCTCGACAAGTTCGATGTCCCGGTTGCCGTCGGGCGTGACCCGGTACCGGGTCAGTTCCGCGTCAAGGGAAAAAGCCGCCTCGGACAGGCTGGCGCCTGCGCGCAGCAGGTCGCTGATCCGCATTTCGGGTTCCAGCGGATAGGGGCCGGGTGCGCGAACCATGCCACCCACGGTTACTTCCTGGCTCGGGGCGCCGAGGCGGGCCTGGGTCCGCAGCTCCTCCATCAGCGGTTCCATGGTCTCGGTTCGACCCTCGGACAGATCAAAGACCGTCACCTGGTCCCGCTCCATGAGCGGAATGTCCTCTTGGCCACCCCGATCAATCAGCGCAGCTTCCAGGTCGGCAGAAAGAACTTCCAGCACACCGCCCAGAGACTGCTCACGGCGGATCAGGAGATAGTTCCGATCCGCGCCCTGCCTGAGCCGGGACAGGGACGGCAGGAGATCGGAGATACGCATGCCGGGAAACCAGCCATAGGGGCCGGGCCGGAATACGTGCCCGTCCAGGCCCACGCTCTGGTCGAACTCGTCGATCACCGGGTCCACGACGATCACGTCGCCGCTGGAAACGGGCCTGGCGCGCCCCGCGGCCGTGCGCAAATCCAGAGTCTCGACGGTTCGGCGCCCCGTCGGCCCGATACGCTCTATGCGGGCCGATCCGGGGAAAGCCGTCGGAAGATACCCACCGGCCATCCCGACCAGGTCTTCCACCGTCGCGCTGCCGCGAATCTCGTAGATGGCCGGCCTGCGAACCTCTCCGTCCACGGCAACCGTGGGGCCGGCGGGCGGCACGAAAATGACATCGCCGGGCTGCAGTCGTGCGTCTGCGCTACTGTCACCGCGCAGCAGAAGACTGTACAGGTCGAGCCGCTGAACCAGCTGCCCTTGCCGCTTGAGCTGGACGTTGCGAAGCGAGCCCGTTGGCACAACACCGCCGCCGGCAAAAAGCGCGTTGGTCATTGTGGACAGGCTGCTGACGGTAAACGAACCGGGCCGCGTCACCTCGCCGAGAACGAAAACCCGGATCGATCTCAGCTCGCCGAGAGTAATACTGGAGCGCACGCCAATCATGCGCTCGGCAATCTGGCCGGCGATCAGGACTCGTACATCGTCGAGTGAAAGGCCCGCGACACTGATCGGACCGATTTCCGGGAAATTGACCGATCCGTCCCGGTTAACGACCAGGCTGTATTCGGCATTCTGGCTGCCAAAGAGCTGGACCTTGAGCTCATCACCCACACCGACAACGTACTCCGCGGGGACAGGCACGTCAGTCGCCGGAGCAAACGTCAGCGGAACACCCTCGAAGAGCGAGTAGCCGAACGGCTCCAGGGCGGACGCGCCCTCGGCAGCGAGCGGCAGGATGATGATCTCCGCCTCGAATAACCGCAGAGGCTCCTGGGCGGCAACCCGTTCGGCGGCCTCTTCGGCCGTCAGTCCGGCGAGGCGAATCTCGGTAATTCCCGGTATGTCGAGAATGCCCTGGCGGTCGAGCTGATAGGTAGCTGCCCCGCGCAGCGATCCAATCCGCGGATCGAGTTCGAGCACTTCCTCCAGTTCCTCGAGTTCCTCGTCGTCGAGGTCCTCGGGCAGCTGGAGCTTGAGTATCAGGCTGTCTCCCGGGGCGAGACGGACTTCTTCTTCCTCGTCACCTTCAAGCGCATCGGAGTCTTCCGGCGGGGCGACGGTTTCCGGGAACTCGAGCCCCTGTTCGCGAGCCTCCTCCGGTGAGATGCCCATGTTCCGGAGCAGGTCCTCCCGCTGGGCCGGCGGCAACTGCTCCAGCATCTGGATCTGCTGGTCGGAAAGCTGGGCCTGGGCTTCGGACGATTGAGGGAAAGCGATGAAGCTGAGCCCGGCCAGCAGGACCAGGGCGGCTACGCGCGGATATCGAATGCTCATTGTCGGAGCGACTCCATGCTCAGATGTCCCAGGTCCACTCGAGAAAACCGCGAATGTCATCGTGTTCATCGTCCGTCTTGACGTTCTTGCGGTGACCGTACCCGAAACCCGCACCGACGGTGCCCAGATCATAGCCGCGGACCCTCAACGGCCGGCGATGGGACACCTCGACGTCCACAAGATTCAGCTCGTCTTCAGATACCGAATGCAGCGGGTCCTTGCCCTGGCGCTCACCCCGATTGACCCGGGTCCATCGAAGCAGCGTATTCCAGGAACGGCCGTCTTCCTCGACCAGGATACCGCCCAGAGAAATCATCTGGCCGTCGTTGTCCATGGGATGGCCGATGGCTCGGCCGCGGTAGCGATAGCCGGTCTCGTAGATAAAATGTTCATAGGCGTAATCGAAACGCGGTGAGTTCTTGTAGAACTCCGCCGCGGTATCCGCACCCTCCAGGCGCAGACGCCAGTCGCCGCTCAGCCAGCGACTATCGAGCCGCCCCCAGGTTTCAACGCCCGCCAGGCCGATCCAGCGGGACGGGAAGTCCGCCGGCTTCGTCCTCGGCGGTCCACTGGGTATAGACGGCGTAGTTGGCATCGAACAACGGGGAATTCCAGCGGATGTCCACGGCAGCGAGCTGGTTTCCGGGCTCGTTGTCGATGTCGACGCCATCGTCACCCCGATTGTCCTTGCCCAGTACCAGGTCCGTGAACGCGTCGAAGTCACACGGACGGTCGTCGCCGCACCACTGGGCAGTGCGCGTCAGGGCCACCTCCAGGTCCTTCAGGGGTCGGGCCGCAACCCGGAATCCGAGAAACTGGGCATCGTTGACGACCCGGTCGTCGTCCAGCCAGCCATATACGAAGCTGTAGGTCCATGGCCCAATCCAGGAGAGCCACTTGGTCTCGAAGGCAGATGACACATTTCGCTCGAGGGAAAGCGCGGGAATCGGACGGGCATTGGTTGAGTAGATCAGGCTGCCATCCCAGCCGGGACCCCACCACCGGTCGATCACCCCCCCCGAGAGGATGTGGTTGCCGAGAACGACCGCCGCGTAGGACCCGTCCATTCGGACATTCTTGTCATCCTCGGGGTCGGAAACCCCGGTAACCTGGACGCGGGCGGCAAAGCGCTCGACCAGTCCATGATGCACCGGCCTGGGCCTCCCAGTCCTCCCGGGGCTTGTTCTCAAAGGTTCGCAGGCTTCGAGGGGACGAGCTGCCGGCCAGACGGGCATTGGGCTGAATCCCCCCGGCCCGCTTGACGCCCTGGAGACGCCGGCTGACCCGGTCGAACGCGCCGCGCACCGATGCAGACGCGGATTCCCCCGGCGGATAGTCCTCGAGATCCGCCGCCAGAGTGGCCCAGGGAATAGGCCAGGCCGTCACCGGCGACCGTACGACCCCGGCATCCGCCAGCACCTGCACATCATGCCGCAGCGCCATGTCGCCCGGCCTGGCCCAGGGATCGGCACGCGCAACGGACAGGAGCATTGATCCCGACAGCAAGACCAAAGCAATGGGTAGAGAGTATTTTAAGCGCATGAAAAATATAGAAAATACTGATCGAGGCGACGGGGTGCCGTGGTTCGTCCGGCAGCCGCAACAATGCTTTTCCGGGCCATCAAACGGCGAATGATACGAAGTGGCCGCTGGCGCTGCAATGCGCCGCCACGGACAGCCGTCCCCCTTGCCGGGAGCCGCCGCCGGCATCGGGTCGCGGCATTTCGCGGAATGTTCAGGCTGCGCTCGCGCGAAAACCCGGCGGCGCGAACCCCGACAGGTCGCAAAAACGACGAATTTCGTCGCCGCTCCCGTGCTGAAAATAGAAGTGCGGGTCGGCAAACTGAAGCGGGCGGACCCGCCCGTACCCGAAGGGCAGCAGATCGTACCGGCCAAGCAGCCGGCTCAGCGGAGATGCCGTCGGAGACCGGGTATAAAAGAGAAATTCGGGAAGCATCCCCAGCAAGGGCGAGGAGGCAAGCGCGAATTTCTTCTCCGGCGCTACCCGGCTGTCAGCCGATCGCACCGCGGCATAGCGACGCAGGAAGGGTTCGAAACCGTCCCGCCGGATGACGAAAAACGACTGCTGCAGTGGTTGAGGCGTATTCCCGGGGTGGCCGAACATGAATGGACGCCGCATCGCGGCGATGGCCGCCTCCACGATTCCTTCGCCGAACACCAGGGCGTCCTGCTCGACATAGACGAAATAGTCCGCCTGGCACAGGTTTGCGTATTGAATTCCGAGCAGGACCGAACGGGTCCAGCCCGCATAGCGGCCCGTATGCACGCTGGAATGGCCGGCATTGTGATCCAGCCGAACGTACTCGATCCGCGGATCGTCCGGGTTAAGCGGCGGACGCACCGGCGAGGCGCTGTCGACCATGAAGATCTTTCCGGGCCGGGTAAAGCCATCGATGGCGGCATACCACAGGCGGTGAAATTCGACCCCGCGAATGATCTCGTCGCCCTTGGCGAGTGGCCGGTCCCCGCTGCCGTCCGCCGACCCGCACCACCATCCCGTGCCGATGACATAACCTGAATCACCCACGTCGGCGTTCGCCCCCCTCATGCCTGGACTCGGCTCGTCCCGCTACTGTACCGCGCAGGGCCCGCCAGCTTCCAGACAACAGCCGATTCAGGGCGGATCCCGTGCCCTCCCGCGCCCGGACTAGCCGCCGGTTCCGGGGATGCTGTGCCCTCGACATGATCGGCAGCGGCGCAACGTCGAGGCTCCGACGCACGGCCAGGACATAGAGCACATTGGAGACGATGAGGGCTGCCGCCGTCGCCATGGCGGCCCCGCTGGCGCCATACCGAACGATCAGCGCCCAGTTGAGACCGATGTTGAGCAGTCCGCACAAGGTGGTGATTCGCAGAACAATGCGCTCTCTGCCGGTCATGGTAAGCATCGAGGCCACGCTACCGGTCGCTACGTTGAAGAAGTTGGCCAGGCAGAGAATTCTCAGGCTGTCCGAGCCGGCAACGAACTCCGAACCCCAGAGATTCAGCAGCAGCGGGGCCAGGATCAACTAGCGGTATGGCCAACAAGGCGGCGGCTACGGCAAGGAGACCGGAGGTGGAGCGTGCGTAGGTCTCGAGTCCATACAGGTCCTGGCGTCCGTACAGAACCGCCAGGCGCGGCGCGATGATCAGATTGGCCGCGCCGATGAGAAAGCTGATCATGCTCGCCGCGCGCGCCGCCACGGAGTAGCGGCCGACTTCGTCCGCTTCCGCCAGCCATCCCAGCATCAGGATATCGGTCGCAGAGATCAGGAACAGCATCGAGGCCATGCCGACGAAGGGCAGCCCGCGGCGGGCGAGCCGGATCATTTGGGGCGGCCTCACGGCCAGGATACGCGCCGGCTTCAAGTGACCGAGGGCGATGAGATTTCCGATGCCCGCGACCCCGAGGCCGACCGCGAAAACGATCGCCGCCACAACGGTATCGAAGATCCCCGCGGTGATCAGAATGACACCGAAAGCAATGACCCGGACCATGCTCGCGGCGGCTTCGTTCAGAAACGCCGCCATGACGGGCCGGCCCATTGCCCGGAGGCCATGGTTCAGCACGAAACCCGTGGTGAGGGGCACGACGGCGAGGGAGAGGATGAGCAGCGGCAGACGCAGGGCCGGGAGCTCGAATACCCGTTCAGCGAGACCTCGGCTGGCGGCGATGAGCAGCAACGTTGCAAAGCAGCCAGCAAGGGCTGTGGCCAGTGTGACGCCGGCCACGAGCTGGTCCAGTTCGTCCTGGTTCCCGGAGTCCCGAAAGGTTGAAACGAATCGTAGCGTAACCTGGTCGAGACCCAGCCTTGCGGGAATCGCCACGACCTGGACGATCGCGACCGCAAGCATCACGACCCCCAGCCCTTCCGCACCGATGGTGCGCCCAATCAGGATGCTGCCACCCAGTCCGGCGAGTACGCCCAGCAGCTTGACGGCAAGCGAAGGGGCGCCCTTCGAGAGCACCGCCCGGACGTCCGGATCCAGCCTGCTCAGCACGATGAAGACGATCGCGGTTCGAACCGGCCGCCTGCCGGCCCGCTTTCGAGGCAGGCCCACGCCACAGGTGTTCCCGTCGCCTTCAGGCGCCGTGTATCACCTCGGCCATCGTTCGCGGTCGTAATGACAGCTAGTCCCGCCAGCGCGAAATCGCTTCGAGTGCGCCGCGCGTTGAAGCATCTTTCCCCGCATAGGCGGACGGGTCGGTAACCGCGGCCTCCAACCCTTTCGCGAGCCGCTTGCCCAGTTCGACGCCCCACTGGTCAAAGGAATTAATGCCCCAGATCGCCCCTTCGACAAAGACCTTGTGCTCGTAAAGCGCCACCAGGGCACCGAGGGTTTCGGGATTGAGCCGCTCGAACAGTAAAAGGCTGGAGGGCCGGTTGCCGGGGTGGACCTTGTGGGGGACCAGGGCCTCGATCTCAGCCTTCGAAAGCCCACTGTCCTTCAGGCTGGCCCGCACCGCGGCCTCATCCTGCCCTTCCATCAAGGCCTGGGCCTGCGCGAGGCAATTCGCCAGCGCCAGATTCTGTTGGGACTGCCAGGTTCCCGACCCGTTGACGGGCGCAAGAAAATCCACCGGGACGAGGCGGGTTCCCTGGTGCAGCAGCTGGTAGAAGGAATGCTGGGCGTTGTTCCCGGCTTCACCCCAGATCACCGTTCCGGTGGAGACCCGCTGCCGATGCCCGTCGCGACAGACCCGCTTCCCGTTCGATTCCATGTGCAGCTGCTGGAGGAACGCGGGAAACCGCCAGAGGCGGCCGTCATACGGCAGCACCGCCTGGGACTCGGCCCCGAAAAAGTCGTTGTACCAGACCGCCAGCCCGGCCATGATCGCCGGCAGGTTTCTCTCCAGCGGGGCCTCCCGAAAATGCCGGTCCATGGCGCGCCCCCCGGAAAGGAAGCGACGAAAATTGTCGCTGCCAACGTACAGGGCCACGGCAAGTCCCACGGCCGACCAGATCGAATAGCGCCCGCCCACCCAGTCCCAGAATCCGAACCGGTTGTCCGGACTGATTCCGAACTCATCCATCGCTTCGTGATTGGTTGAAACTGCGGCGAAGTGTGTCGGCACGGCCTCTTCCCCGAGCCGGGAGGCCAGCCACTCACGGGCAGCCCGCGCATTCGTGAGCGTTTCCTGGGTCGTGAAGGTCTTCGAACACACGATGAACAAGGTGCGGCGCGGATCCACCATCCGAAGAACGTCCGCCAGCTGGGTCCCATCCACGTTAGACACACAATGCAGCCGCACCGCCGGGTTCCGATAATGGGTCAGGGCCTCCCGGGCCATCACGATGCCAAAGTCGGACCCGCCGATGCCAATGTTGACGACATCGGAAAAGGGCTCCGGGCAGTCATAGCCCTTGTAAGCACCGCTATGCACCCGATCGACGAAGTCGAGCATGGCATCGAGCACCCGGTGAACGTCCTCGGTGGCATCCTGGTCGCCCACCCGGTACCAGTCCTCCCTGTCTGACCTCAGAGCTACATGGAGAACCGCTCGTCCCTCGGTCGCATTGATCGATTCGCCGGCAAACATGCGCTCGCGGAGACCTTCCACTCCCGCCTGCCTGGCCAGGCCCGCCAGAAGCCGCATGGTTTTTCGGGTGACGATATTCCGCGAATAGTCCAGCAGGATGCCGCAAGCTTCCAGCGAAAACGTGGCGTATCGGTCGCTGTCGCGACGGAACAGGTCCCGGACCTGTCGCTGCCGCATGTCGTCGCGGTAGTGATCCTTGAGGGACTTCCACGCCTTGAGGCCCTTCGGAAGTGCATTGCTCGTCTTGGGCATGTCTTTTCCTCTGTCGCTCCTGCGATCAGGAGGCGTCGGCGCCACCGTAATAGGCCAGATACCAGTCCACGAACTGCCGAACCCCGTCCTCGACCGGTGTTGCCGGACGGTAGCCGACGTCGCGCGCGAGATCTTCCACATCGGCCCAGGTATCCGGAACATCGCCCGGCTGCAGGGGCAGCATGATCTTTTCGGCCTTGCGGCCCAGGCAGTCCTCCAGCACCTCGATGTAGGTCATCAACTCTACCGGCTCCTGGTTACCGATATTGTAGAGGCGGTACGGGGCGAAACTGCTCCCGGGATCGGGCATGTCCGAGTCCCAATCGTCGTCGGGCGAGGCGATGCGGTCGCAGGTCCTGACGACGCCTTCGGCAATGTCATCGATGTAGGTGAAGTCCCGGCGATGGTTGCCATGATTGAAGACTTCAATGGGCTCGCCGGCCAGGATCGCCCGGGTGAATTTGAACAGCGCCATGTCCGGACGGCCCCAGGGCCCGTACACGGTAAAGAAACGCAGGCCCGTTGTCGGAAGCCCGTACAGCGCGGAGTAGGTGTGGGACATCAGCTCGTTGGCTTTCTTGGTGGCCGCATAGAAGGACAAAGGGTGGTCGACGTTGTGATGAACGGAGAACGGCATCCGGGTATTTGCCCCATAGACCGAACTCGTGGACGCGTAGACGAGGTGCTCAATCCGGCGACGCCGGCACCCTTCGAGGACGTTCAGATGTCCCACCACGTTGCTGTCCACGTAGGCCCTGGGATGCTCTATGGAGTAGCGAACCCCGGCCTGGGCGGCAAGATGAATGACCCGCTCGAAGTCATGGTCGTCAAACAACGCGCCCATCCCCGCGGTGTCGACCAGGTCCAGGCGGGCAAACGACCATCCATCGTATTCGGCCAGTTTCGCCAGCCTCGCTTCCTTGAGACTGACGTCGTAATAGTCGTTGACGTTGTCCAGGCCGACGACTTCGTCACCCCGTTCCAACAGGCGCCGGGCCGTGTGATAGCCGATAAAACCGGCCGCGCCAGTCACCAGGATTTTCATACCGTTGTTGGCCTTTTTCGGAACCTTAGTGTCTCAGGTCGCGGGGTCCGGACGTACCGGCAGATCACCCGGGTGGTACTAGAGTCTGCCATCCGACTCACCCGCGTCGAGCAGATACTTCACATCGTAGATAACGTGGGGATCGCGTCCCAGGCGGCGAAGTCCCTCGGCGCCGATGTCACGAAACTGATCGTGGGCCACGGCCAGTACGATTGCATCGTAGTGGCGTTCATGCAGATTCTCCTCCAGTTCAAGACCGTAACAACGCAGCGCTTCCTCCGGGTCTACCTGCGGGTCATGGACCGCCACGTCGGCACCGAACTGCTGGAGTTCCCGCACGACATCGATAACCCTGGAATTGCGCACGTCCGGACAGTTCTCCTTGAAAGCCAGTCCCATGACAAGAATTCGTGACCCGGAGACGTGTATTCGCCGCCTGAGCATCAGGCGGGCAACCTGTCCCGCGACGTAAAGCCCCATATTGTCGTTGATCCGTCGGCCGGCGAGGATCATTTCCGGGTGATAGCCTATTTGCTGGCTCTTATGGGTCAGATAGTAGGGGTCAACGCCAATGCAGTGACCCCCGACAAGTCCGGGACGAAAAGGCAGAAAATTCCACTTGGTCCCGGCGGCTTGAAGTACCTCCTCGGTATCCACGCCGAGCCGCTGGAAAATCATGGCCAGCTCGTTCACCAGCGCGATGTTGACGTCCCGTTGAGTGTTCTCAATCACTTTCGCCGCTTCGGCAACACGGATAGACGATGCGCGATGGGTGCCCGCCTGGACGATGCTGGCATAGAGCCTGTCAACCGTCTCGGCGGCGGCTGGAGTCGAGCCGGCAGTCACTTTCACGATGGTTTCCAGTCGATGCTTCCTGTCGCCGGGATTGATCCGCTCCGGAGAGTATCCAACGGCGAATTCCTGATTCAGCCGCAAACCGGAGCACTCCTCGAGAATCGGCGCACAGATCTCTTCCGTCGCCCCGGGGAAAACCGTGGATTCGTACACGACAAGGTCGCCCTGGCTTGAGTACCGCGCCGACCGTGCGGCTGGCCATCTTGAGCGGATCGAGGTCGGGTTGCTTCGCATCGTCGATTGGCGTCGGTACGGTAACGATGTAAACGCGACATCCGGCCAACTCGCGGGGATCGGCGGAGAAACTCAGCTGGTCGGCACGTTCCATCTCGCCGGGGTCAACCTCCAGGGTTGTGTCCCGGCCAGCCGTCAGCGCGGCGATTCGGGACTCGTCTATATCGAAGCCCAGCGTGGGGTACTTCCGGCCGAACGCCACGGCCAGGGGCAGGCCCACGTAACCCAGGCCGACAATGCCGATCCTTTCGTTCGACTCTCCGCTCATGACCCTGGCCCCTGATCAGTGATATTCCAGCCGTGCTCGCACCTATTCTAGTGCGCCGCATCAAGCTGACCCAAACCTGATTCTGACCCATGCTAATATCGCCCGGGTCCCCGGTCGCCAGGCCGGGTTCACGACTTCGATCAACAGTTCAATTAGAAAGAGTCGGAGGAGAACCCGGGTGTTACGACACGCCAGCCACGCGATTTTCCTGGCCGCCGTCTGGCTACTGCTCTCGGGCCACTTCGACCCGCTGCTGCTCTCGCTCGGCCTCGCTTCGGCGCTGTTCGTAACCTGGATATCCGCCCGAATGGACGTCGTGGACCACGAGGCCCACCCCGCCGAGGCGACGCTCCGGTTTATTCGCACCTGGCCCGGGCTCGCCGTGGACATCGTAAAATCCAATTTCGATGTGGCCCGCCGGATACTGAGGCGCGACATGGACATCAGCCCGGTCTGCTTCACGGTGACTGCCACCCAGTCCACCGCCATGGGCCGTGTCGCGTATGCGAACTCCATCACGCTGACCCCGGGCACGGTCACCATCCAGGTCGATGGCAACCGCTTTCGGGTGCACGCCTTGAGTGCCGATAGCCGCGCCAGTCTCGAGACCGGCGAGATGGACGCCCGAATCACTGCCGCGGAGCGGAAGACACAGTGATCGTTGCAGCTCTCGCGGCAATTCTTGTGACCATGACCATCGCGGTGGTGCGAGCCTTCGTGGGGCCTTCGGTCTACGATCGCATCCTGTCGGTGAATATGTTCGGCACCAAGACCGTGCTGCTCATTGCCACCTTGTCGTTTCTCGGCGACCGGCCCGACATGCTGGATATCGCCATTGCGTATGCGCTGATCAACTTTATCGGCGTGATTGCCGTGCTGAAGTTCTTCGAATACGGGGAACTCGGCCACGCGGGAAGGAAGCGCTGATGCTCGAGACCGGTCTCGACATCGCGAGCTGGATCCTGGTCCTGGTGGGGGCGGCCTTCGGCATCATCGGCGCCGTGGGCGTGCTGCGCATGCCCGACTTTTTTTCCCGGCTGCATCCTGCCGGCATGACCGACACCATGTTCGCGCCCTGTGTTCTGATTGCGTTGATGCTGCAATCGGGGTGGAGCATCGTCACCATAAAACTTGCATTCATTTTTCTGTTCCTTTTCCTGACCACCCCGACCTCTTCCCACGCGCTGGCAAACGCCGCACTGCATGGCGGGCTCGAGCCCCGGGCAGAGGAGGCGGACTGACATGGAATTCGCGGTCGACATCATTCTTCTCGGATTTCTCGCCGCCACCGCGATCGCCATTCTGCGGCTGTCGGACCTGTTCGCAATGACCATGATGTTCAGCCTTTTCAGCCTCCTGTCCGCCGGACTGTTTACCGTGCTGGACGCCGCCGATGTCGCGTTCACCGAGGCAGCCGTGGGCGCGGGCATCTCCACGCTCCTTATGCTGGCGACACTGACGCAGACCAGCCGGACCTCGATCGGCGAAGGAATTCGGGCACCGGCCGTCCCGCTGCTCGTCGTGATTATCACCGGCGCCGCCATGCTCTATGGAACCCAGGATCTTCCAACCCTTGGCGACCCCGACGCGCCCATCCACAGGCATGTCGCTGATCGCTATCTCGAAGAGTCCGGCGCCGAGATCGGCGTACCCAATGTGGTGACTTCGGTGCTCGCCAGCTATCGCGGCTACGACACGCTGGGAGAAACCACCGTGATCTTCACCGCCGGGGTGGCGGTGCTGGGCTTGCTTGGAATCCGGCGCCGCAGGGAGCGCAAGGGGAACCGGGAATGACCCATCACGTCATTCTCCGGATCATTGCGAAGGTCCTCATCCCCGTGATCATGCTGTTCGCCCTTTATGTGCAGTTCCACGGGGACTACGGGCCGGGCGGCGGGTTTCAGGCCGGTGTGATTTTTGCCGTGGCGATCATTCTCTACTCCCTGGTCTTCGGCCTCGAAGACGCCCTGGCCGTCGCGCCCCCCGGTGTGCTCAAGATCCTGTCCTGCGCCGGCGTGCTGATCTATGCCGCGGTTGGAGTGGAAACGGTAATCCTTGGCGGTAACTACCTCGACTACGACGTGCTGGCCGAGTCGGCGGTAGCGGGCCAGCATCTCGGTATTCTCCTCGTCGAACTGGGAGTGGGCATCACGGTCGCGTCGGTAATGCTGCTGATCTTCTTTGCTTTCAGCGGGCGGCCCGAGAACCGATGAGGCTCCTCGAACTCTACAACTACGAGATTGCCATTCTCCTGTCGATGATCGGTTTTTACACCGTCATTTCCCGGGGTAACCTGGTGAAGAAAGTGGCTGGTCTGAATATCTTCCAGACGTCTGTCTTCATTCTTTATATCAGTCTCGGAGTCGTGGCCGACGGCACTGTTCCGATTCTTCGCGAGGGAATCGAGCGTTATTCCAATCCGGTGCCCCATGTACTGATCCTGACCGCAATCGTCGTCGGTGTTGCCACCACCGCCGTGGCCTTGGCCCTGATCGTGCGGATCAAAGAAGCTTATGGCACCGTGGAGGAGCACGAGATTCACCGTCAGGACGACACGCTTTGAATTCCGCGGAATTTTCCGCGCAACTCCCCGCCCTTCAGGTCGTGCTCCCGCTGCTGGCCGCACCGATCTCCCTTCTGCTGGGCCGGTCCCGGCTGTGCTGGCTGCTGTCCGTTGTCGTCTCACTGATCTGCTTTGCCATCGCACAGACGCTGCTGGCTCAGGTGCTCGAAGGCGGAACGATCCGCTATGCCATGGGTGGCTGGGCCGCACCCTGGGGTATCGAATACGTTATCGATACCGCCAGCGCCTACGTGCTGGTCATCGTTACCGGAATAGCCGCGATTACGATGCCGTTTGCGGGACCGTCCGTGGCGCGGGAAATCAAGGACGAGCGGATCCCGGTGTTCTACACCCTGTTCCTGCTCTGCCTGACAGGCCTCACGGGCATGGTGGTCACCGGCGACGCCTTCAACCTGTTCGTGTTTCTGGAAATTTCGTCTCTCTCCAGCTATGGAATCATCAGTCTGGGCAGAGACCGGCGCTCTCTGACGGCTGCCTTTCAATATCTGATCATGGGTACGATTGGCGGCACCTTCGTGCTCATCGGCGTGGGCCTTGTCTACGCCATTACCGGCACATTGAACATGGCCGACCTCGCCGCACGACTGCCCGAGGCTCCTCAGACCCGAACGCTGTACACGGCGTTCGCGTTTATCGCTGTCGGGATGGGCCTGAAGATCGCGGTTTTCCCCCTCCACCTGTGGCTACCAAACGCCTATACCTATGCGCCCAGCGCCGCCACGGTATTCATTGCCGGCACAGCCACAAAAGTCGCGGTCTACGCCCTGCTCCGCTTTGTCTTCTCTGTGTTTTCCCCCGCCATCGACTTCGAGTCGATTCCGCTTCAGGAGATCTTCGCCGTCCTCGGCGTTACCGGGCTTCTCAGCGCCTCAGTGGTGGCGATTTTTCAGGATGACGTCAAGCGCATGCTGGCCTACTCGAGCGTCGCACAGCTCGGCTACATCGTCCTGGGAATCAGCTACGGCACGGCAACCGGCGTCACTGCCGGCCTGCTGCACCTCTTCAATCACGCCTTGATCAAGGCGGCCCTGTTCATGGCCGTGGGTTGCGTGTTTTACCGCCTCGGCTCGACTCAGCTGCCCCGCTTCCGCGGCCTGGCCAGGCAGATGCCTCTAACCTTCGGCGCGTTCCTCGTCGCTGGACTCTCCATTATCGGCGTCCCTCTCACCACGGGCTTCGTCTCCAAGTGGTACCTGGTCGGCGCCGCACTTGAGACCGGGCACTGGTGGATCGTGGCGTTCGTCCTTATCGGCTCGCTGCTCGCCATAGCTTATATCTGGCGGGTGGTCGAGGTCGCTTGGTTTCAACCGCCGGACGAGGCGACCCGCAATGTCGGCGAAGCGCCCGCACTCATGCTGGCCACAACCTGGCTCCTCGTGTTGGCGAATATCTGGTACGGCATCCATACCAGCCTCACCGTCGGTGTGGCAGAAAAGGCCGCTCGCGTTCTCATGGGTGGCGGTTCGTGAGCGGTGGCGAACTCATGTTGCTGGCCGTTCTGATCCCCGCCTTCGCGGCGCCGTTGATCGCCCTCGCCGGTCGCTGGCCGAATATTCGCGAAGCCGTAAGCCTGACGGCCGGCGCGGCGGTGTTTGCGACGGTGCTCGTTCTTCTGGACCAGGTCCAGGACGGAGTCCGACCGAAGCTGGCGCTGGGCGAGATCATGCCGGGGCTGCCCATTGTCTTTGAGCTGGAACCCCTGGGCATGATCTTCGCTCTCGTGGCGAGCTTTCTCTGGATCGTGACCACGATCTACGCGATCGGTTACATGCGCGGCCATCATGAGGATCATCAGACCCGGTTCTTCCTGTGTTTCGCCCTGGCCATCGCGAGTACCCTGGGTATCGCCTTCTCCGGGAACATGCTGACGCTTTTTGTGTTCTATGAACTGCTGTCGCTGTCCACCTATCCCCTCGTGACCCACGCAGGAACCGACGAGGCCCGCCGGGCCGGCCGGGTGTACCTCGGCATCCTCATGGGCACCTCCATCGGCTTCATGCTCTTTGCGATTGTCTGGACGTGGCTGCTGGCCGGGACGCTGGATTTCCGCCCGGGGGGCATCCTGGCAGGACGGGTCGAGCCCGGCCTTGCCGGCGCGCTGCTTCTGCTGTTTGTTTTCGGTACCGGCAAGGCGGCACTCATGCCGTTTCACCGCTGGCTCCCCGCTGCCATGGTCGCGCCAACCCCGGTCAGCGCACTTCTCCATGCAGTGGCTGTTGTCAAGGCCGGCGTCTTCACGGTCCTGAAGGTGGCCGTCTACATTTTCGGCATCGACCTCATGGCCACGCTGGGCTCGGCGGATTTTCTCGCCTATCTCGCGGGTCTCAGCATCCTGCTCGCCTCGCTCGTGGCCATGACCAAGGACAATCTCAAGGCCCGGCTCGCCTATTCCACCGTAAGTCAGCTCGGGTATATCGTCCTGGGCGCCATGATTGGCGTCGCCGCCGGGACCGTGGGCGGCGCAATGCATATTGCGATCCACGCGTTCAGCAAGATCACCTTGTTCTTCTGTGCCGGCGCGATTCTCGTGGCTGCACACAAGACAAGGGTCAGCGAACTCGATGGAATCGGCAGATCCATGCCGTTGACGATGATCGCGTTTCTCGTGGGGGCCCTGTCCATCGTCGGACTGCCGCCAATGGGCGGCACGTGGAGCAAGTGGATGCTGGTTCAGGGGACGCTGGATGCCGGCAGCCAGGTACTCATGGCGGTACTGCTGATCAGCTCGCTGCTCAACGTGCTTTACCTGGTCGTGATACCGGTGCGTGCCTTCGCGTGCGCACCGGCCACTGCAAGCGACGGAATTCGGGAAGCCCCTGTCCAGTGTCTGCTGGCCATCTTCATTACGACCGTTGGCTGTATCTGGCTGTTCTTCCGGCCGGACCGCCTGTTCCAGCTGGCAGGAGACATCCTCAAGTGACGCCCCCAGAAAAGCCTACCCCAGAGGAGAGAACCTACCTGTTCGACAACCCACGCAATGTCCAGCGAGTGATACGGGGGCTCTTTGTCGTCTGCGCGGTGCTGCTCGGGCTCGACGCCGTCATTCACCGTCATGTCTACCAGCCGCTCGAGGGCCTCTTCGGCTTCTACGCCTTTTACGGCTTCATCGCCTGCGTTGTGCTGGTAGTCCTGGCCAAGCAGATGCGCAAAGTGCTGATGCGCGACGAGGACTATTACCTGACCCGCGCTCGCGAGCGCCGCGCGCGGATCGAGGCCGCAAACAAGGACGCCGAGGGAGGCCCGGGGCATGCCTGAGTTCGCGCCTTCGATACCCCTTTTCGTCGGAGCGGCCCTGGTTGCCGTACTCAGCGGCCGTCTGCGCGCCCTGGTGATGATCGCGGCCCCTGTTCTTGGAGGGCTCGGGCTCCTGGCGCTGGAACCCGGCAACTCCAGCACCGCATCAGTCCTGGGTCTCGAACTGATTCCCGTCCGGGTGGACCGCCTGTCCCTGTTGTTCGGCCTGCTGTTCCATCTTGCTGCCCTGATCGGCGTGATCTATGCCCTGCATGTGCGCGACCGGGTACAGGACGTTGCGGCGCTGGCCTATGCAGGCAGTGCGGTCGGCGCTGTCTTTGCCGGCGACCTGCTTACGCTCTTCGTTTACTGGGAACTCCTGGCGGTCACCTCGGCGGTTCTGGTTTTCGCCCGGCGCAACGAACTGTCCCGCGGTGCCGGCATGCGCTATCTGACCATACAGGTTGCCTCCGGCGTGCTGCTCCTGGCCGGCGCAATCAGCTACCTGTCGGCAGGCCAGGGGCTGGCGTTCGGGCACATCGGGCTGGATGCCCCCGGGGGTTGGCTGATTTTTCTGGCCTTTGGCATCAAGAGTGCGTTCCCGTTGCTGCACAACTGGCTGACCGACGCTTATCCGGAGTCCACGCCGACCGGCACGGTGTTTCTCAGCGCATTCACAACCAAGGTGGCCATCTATGCCCTGGCCCGCGGTTTTGCCGGAACCGAAATCCTCGTCTACATCGGCGCGGTGATGACCTGCTTTCCGATCTTCTATGCGGTGATCGAGAACGATCTCAGGAGGGTGCTCGCCTACAGCCTGATCAACCAGCTGGGGTTTATGGTGGTGGGCATAGGAATCGGAACGAATCTCGCGCTCAACGGCGCGGTTGCGCACGCCTTCAACGACGTCATCTTCAAGGGGCTGTTGATGATGAGCATGGGTGCCGTTCTCCACGTGACCGGAGAAATGCGCGGGTCCGAGCTGGGCGGTCTCTACAAGCGCATGCCCAAGACCGCCCTGCTATGCATGGTGGGTGCGGCATCGATTTCCGCCTTTCCCCTGTTCAGCGGGTTCGTCAGTAAATCCATGGTGGTCGCGGCTGTGCTGGAGCAAGACCGGGTTTACGTCTGGCTGGCCCTGCTGTTCGCTTCGGCCGGTGTGTTCCATCACGCTGGCATCAAGATCCCGTTCTTCGCCTTCTTTGCCCACGAGTCCCGCTTTGTCGCCACAGCCCATGAACCGCCCGGGAACATGTTGCTGGCCATGACCATCGCAGCAATCTTGTGCATCGGCATCGGCAGTTTCCCCACCGTGCTTTACGGCATCCTGCCGTGGACGATGGACTACAGCCCCTACGATGCCACCCATGTCCTGGCGCAGCTCCAGCTTCTGGCCTTTTCCGCGCTTGCATTCACGTGGCTGAAGCTGTCCAACATCTACCCGCCGGAACTGAAATCGGTCAACCTGGACGTGGAATGGTCCTACCGACGCCTCGTGCCGGATATGATCGCCTGGGTCAGGATTAACCTGGGTCGGCTGGATGCCGGTGTGCGGGCCAAGAGCGTCGGGCTCGCATCACAGGTGGTCAATGGACTGATGCGGCATCACGGCCCACGGGGCATCCTCGCCCGAACGTGGCCGACCGGAAGTATGGTGCTGTGGGTTGCCGTGCTACTCGCGGTCCTCATCCTGACCCGGTATATCTAGGGACATTCAGCCGGGGCCTTGCTCAGGAAAATCTGGATGACAGGAAAAGGCGCGGACGGGCCGTTTTACAGCCCCAGGCGTCGCCACGCACAGGTTTCACCCATGCCCTTGTCCAGGCGATCCAGGCAATCTTCGTGCCGCCGGAGCTCTTCTTCATCTGCCCCGAGTACGACGAGCTCAACTCCCGGCGGACGTTCTGCGCGTCCCTGGGTCCGCAACTCGGCCGTATCTCCGGACGCCGTATCGAGCGAAAGGGCCGCCTGGCCCCCGGTCATGATGAGATATACGTCGGCCAGGATCTGCGCATCAAGGAGCGCGCCGTGGAGTTCCCGCCGGGAGTTGTCCACATCGTAGCGCTTACAAAGAGCGTCCAGGCTGTTCCGCTGTCCCGGGTGCCTCTGGCGCGCCATAACCAGTGTGTCGAGGACTCCGCAAAGACTGCTGATGGACTGCTTTCTGCCCGACAGCTTGAGTTCATGGTCCAGAAAACCCACATCAAACGGCGCATTGTGGATGATGAGCTCCGCGCCTTCGACAAACTGAAGGAACTCGTCCACGACGTCTTCAAAAGCCGGCTTGTCGGCGAGAAACTCATTGGTCAGACCATGCACTTCGACCGCCCCCGGGTCGATGGCCCGGTGGGGATTGAGGTACTGGTGAAACGTCTGGCCCGTAGGCCGGCGATTGACCATCTCCACGCACCCGAGCTCAATGACCCGATGACCGTCCTCCGGCTCCAGACCGGTGGTCTCCGTGTCCAGCACGATTTGTCTTGCCGCCAAGGCTGCTAACCCTCCATGTCATCGATGCCGCGGTTAGCCAACTCGTCGGCCCGATCGTTCTCCGGGTGGCCACTGTGTCCCTTGACCCAGTGCCAGCGAACGTCGTGGCGCGCCGCTTCGGTGTCCAGCAGTTCCCAGAGATCCTGGTTCTTGACCGGTTTGCCTGCAGCGGTCTTCCAGCCCTTGCGCTTCCAGTTGACCAGCCACTCCGTAATGCCCTTGCGGACGTACTGGGAATCCGTATACAGGTCCACGGTGCAGGGCCGTTTCAGGGCCCCAAGGGCCCGGATCGCCGCGGTCAGTTCCATCCGGTTATTGGTCGTCCCGGATTCGCCGCCCCAGAGTTCCCTCTCGGTATCGCCATAGCGAAGGAGTACGCCCCAGCCGCCAGGCCCGGGATTGCCGCGGCATGCCCCGTCAGTAAAGGCCTTTACCCCGCTCATCGGAGCGCCCCGGTCATTGAGAGGAGACCGGGAAGCCGGAGCAACTTCTGATCGGCAGACATCACAGTTGCATCAGAAGCGGTTCCGTGCGGTGGGCTCCGGGACCCGCACGCCGACCCGGGCCGGCCGGCGCCAGAGCTTGCGCATGGGGGTAACCACGAAAACCCGCTTCACGGCGGTAAGCAAGTACGCGCCCTGAAGCATGGGCAGCCGCCATCCGCGCTGCTGGCGCTCGGGGGTGAGGCGAAAATACCGGACGTCCGTGACATCGAAGTTCAGCAGGCTCAGCCAGTCCCGGACACGGCCTTCGCTGTACAGGTTCGCCAGCCCTGGCGGCCAGGCACCGCGCCCCAGCAGGCGCCGAATGCCCAGCGGGCTCAGCGGATTGAAGCCCATGATCAGGAGCCGCCCGCCCTCGGTGATTACCCTGTCAGCCTCTCGCAGCACCTGGTGAGGATCGTTGCTCATCTCCAGTGTATGAGGCAGGAACAGCGCATCCACCGACTGCCCGTAGATCGGCAGCTGACGGGGATCGGCGATGAAATCCACCTCCGCCCCCGGGGCGGTGTCGCACATCGCTCGCCTGGCGGTAGCCGGATAGGAAAGAAACTCGCCGGCAGCGCCCCATCGCCCCACCTGCAGGAACTGAAGGCCATAAACCCGGTTCAGCCGCTCGGCGGCAACGCCTCGCTCAACCTCCCGGAGACGCCGACCGGCTGGGCCAAGCAGCCAGTCCTGTATGTGGGTCTGATATACGGGCATGGGTGAAGGATAACCCGCAACCGCCCCGATAGGCAGGGGTGGACGCGGGCCCATAATGTGACATATTGCATGGCTGGCACTCCACGCGATGACTAGACTCCCTGCATGCTTGAAGTAACGCCTGTCCCTGCTTTTCGAGATAACTACATTTGGCTCATCCATTCGCCGGCCGATCGGACTCGCGTCGTTGCGGTGGATCCGGGTGATGCCAACCCGGTTCAGACCCTGCTGAACACACGGCGTTGGGAGCTGGCCGGAATTCTCGTGACCCATCATCACGCGGACCACACCGGTGGCGTCCCTCGACTCGCGGGCCATTATGGCTGCCCGGTATATGGGCCCCATAACGAGGTCGTTCCTGCCCTGACCCGTGCCGTGGGAACGGGCGATACCGTGGAATTTCCCGCTCTCGGCCTGAGCTTCTCGGTCCTGGAAGTGCCCGGTCACACGGCCGGCCACATTGCCTACTACGGGCACGACGCGGTTTTTTGTGGTGACACGCTGTTCAGCGGCGGTTGCGGGCGGCTCTTCGAAGGAACGCCTCAGCAGATGCTGAACTCCCTGGATGCGCTCGCAGCGCTGCCTGCGGACACACGGGTCTATTGCACCCACGAATACACGGAAAGCAATCTGGCATTTGCCGCGGCCGTAGAACCGGACAACGGCGACATCCAGACCTATCGCAAGCGGTGCGCAGAAATTCGGGCCCAGGGGCAACCCACGCTGCCGTCAACCCTGGGGCAGGAGAAACGTATCAACCCCTTTCTGCGGGTCGATGAACAGGGCGTGCGGGCGGCAGCCGCGGCTCGCGGTGCGGCGGCTGGGAGAGTCGACGTGTTTGCGGCCATTCGCGCATGGAAAGACGAATTCTAGGGACGGAACAACGATGAATCGAACCACCCGGCTCAGGTCCCTTCCACGGGGCCCTTCTGATTCTGGGCAGCATCAGCGGCTGCGCCCAGATGGAAACGGCGACCGAACCGCCGGCAACGCCTGTGGCGACCGTCGAACGGGCCGCCCCGGCCCTGCCGGAGGCTAAGCCTGAGCCGGTTCGAACCCGGCGCGTCGAAGTCACCGCCAGGATCGACCCGAAATCCCTGCCGAAAGGGCTGGAAGTTCCCCCGCCCGAGGCCGACCTGATGGACCGCATCCGGGCCGGCCTCAGTCTCCCGCTGGTGGAGAATCGCCGCGTCCAGACCCACCTTTCATGGTATCGGCGCCATCCCGAATACTTTGACCGGGTGTTTGCCCGCGGAAACCGCTATCTCTTTCACATCGTGGGCGAACTGGAAGCCCGCGGAATGCCGGTGGACCTGGCCCTGCTCCCCATCGTGGAAAGTGCCTTTGATCCATTCGCCTATTCCCACGGCCGGGCTTCAGGCCTGTGGCAGTTCATTCCGGGCACCGGCCGGCGTTTCGGACTCAAGCAGGACTGGTGGTATGACGGGCGTCGCGACGTCCTGGACTCGACGCGGGCCGCGCTGGACTACCTGGAGGTCCTCTCGGACCACTTCGACGGCGACTGGCTTCTTGCGGTAGCCGCCTACAACTCCGGCGAGGGCAATGTCCTGCGGGCTATCCGGCGCAACAAGAAGGCGGGAAAGCCAACGGACTTCTGGAATCTCAAGCTGCCCCGTGAAACCCAGGCCTACGTTCCCCAGCTGCTCGCACTTCGGGCCCTGGTAGCTGACCCGGCCGCGCTTGGCATGACCCTCCCGGTCCTGCCCGACCGCCCGTACTTCAAGGTAGTCCAGCTGGAAGGACAGATCGATCTCGCGTTGGCCGCCGATCTGGCCGATGTGGACATCGATGCGTTGTATCACCTGAACCCCGGGTATAACCGGTGGGCCACTGATCCGGCCGGACCGCACCGATTGCTGGTGCCGGCCGACCGAGCGGACGATTTCGCGGACCGTCTGGCCGCGCTGCCGGACGACCAGAAGGTTCGCTGGGCTCGCCATCGCATCAAGCCGGGCGAATCGCTCATCGCCATTGCCGGGAAATACGACACCACACCGGCCGTCATTCGCCAGGTCAACGGGGTTTCCGGCAATACGATCGTGGCCGGAGAGTGGCTCACGATACCGACCGCGACCCAGGATCTGGATCGCTACAGCGGCAGCGCCGACAGCCGCCTCGCCCAGATCCAGCAACGCAATCAGGATCGCAAGCGCATCGACTACCGGGTCCGCTCGGGAGACTCGTTCTGGACCATCGCGAGAAAACACCACGTTTCTTACAAGGCCCTGGCGAAGTGGAACGGCATGGCGCCGGGAGACACCTTGCGGGTGGGCCGCAAGCTGGTGATCTGGAAGGGCGGCGAAGTGCCGACGGGGACGGTACCAGCGGTGAGCGTTGTAAAGGCGTCAGCACCCACCTCAAGAGTGAGCCCGGCGGAACGCCGGCGGGTGAACTACACCGTGCGAAACGGCGACTCGCTGTGGACCATTTCCCGGAAATTCCGGGTCACGGTAGGCGACCTGAAGGAGTGGAACACGAGCCTCGGCGGGCAACGATATCTGCGGCCCGGACAGAAGCTGGTGATGTACGTGGACGTCATGGCCCAGTCCGGCGGCTAGGCAGCGCCGGACCGGTTAGGGCTCAGTCGCCCAGCACCATGCCGACGTGACTGTAGCCGTTGTCCACGTAGAGGATCTCGCCGGTCACCCCCGATGCGAGGTCTGAGCATAGAAACGCCGCCGCGTTGCCCACATCCTCTGTCGTGACGTTGCGTCGAAGCGGAGTCTGTTCCGACACATGGGAAAGGATCTTGCGGAAGCCGCCGATGCCGGCCGCGGCGAGCGTCTTGATGGGACCGGCCGATATGCCGTTGACCCGGGTCCCCTCCGGGCCGAGATCCGCTGCCAGGAAACGGACGTTTGCCTCCAGGCTTGCCTTTGCGGGACCCATGACGTTGTAGTTGGGAATGGCTCGAACCGCACCGAGATATGAGAGCGTAAGCAGGGCGCCGTTGCGACCCTCCATCATCGGCCGGCCCGCCCGCGCCAGGGCCGCGAAACTATAGGCGCTGATGTCATGCGCTATCCGGTAGCCCTCGCGGGATACGACATCCACGTAACGCCCGGCAAGTTCCTCCCGGGGCGCAAAACCCACGGAATGGACAATGATATCCAGGCCATCCCAGTGCGTCGCCAAGTACTCGAAAGCCGAATCAATCTGGGCATCTTCGGCGACATCCAGGGGGCAGGTCAGAGCCGATCCCAACTCCTCGGCCATGCCCTCGACCCGGCCGCGAAGCTTTTCCGTCTGCCAGGTAAACGCCAGCTCGGCGCCCTCGCGCCGGAAGGCCCGGGCGATGCCCCAGGCGATGGAACGATTACTGGCAAGGCCGACGATGAGGGCTCGCTTTCCGGTCATGAATCCCATGTGGTCTCTCCTGTCAACGCGATTGCGGCGGCCCCGGACCCGGCTCTGTGCAGGACCGGGGAAACCGTGCCCGGGGCGATTAACCTTGTCGGACAGCCTCCAGCGCGGGTTGCCCCAACACGCCCTCCTCGCCATCCCGGCGGGCCACGATAACGGCAGCGGTCGCATCTCCGAGCACGTTGATGCTGGTCCTGGCCATGTCGAGGATCCGGTCGAAAACGAACAATACGCCGATGGCCTCGACGGGGAGGCCTACCGCAGTGAGGATGATGGCAATCGCAACCAGCGAGGCCGATGGGATGCCCGCAACGCCGATCGACGTCACCAGCGCGGTCACCACAATGACAAATTGCTGACCTAGTCCCAGTTCCAGGCCATAGGCCTGGGCGATAAATATGGCCGCTACACATTCGTAGAGGGCCGTACCGTTCATGTTGACGGTCGCGCCAAGGGGCAGGACAAAGCTGCTGATCCGGTTGGACACCCCGGCATTCTTTTCGACGCACTCCATCGTAATCGGCAGCGTGGCAGAGGAAGAAGCCGTGGAGAACGCCGTAAGGAGCGCGGGAGAAACCGATCGGTACAGCGCCCAGGGACTCAGACCCGCCGTGGCCTTCAGAACCAGCGGGATGGTCACCACGGCATGAATCGCGAGCGCCGCCAGAACGGTGAGGCTGAAAACGATGAGCGGCTGCGCCGCATCGAACCCGGTCTTCGCCACGGTCCGTGCCACGAGACCGAACACGCCGATGGGAGCGAATCGCATGACCCATTCGGTGATGCGCATCATCACCGCAAACACCGCATTCCAGAATCGATAGAGTATGTCTGTCTGCTCGTGACCGATCCGGGTCATGAAGTACCCGAACACGATGCTGAAGAAGATCAGACCGAGCATCTGGCCATCGGCTGCAGCCTGGACAATATTCGGTGGCACAGCCCGCAGAAGCAGCTCTACGAGCTGCCTCGCCCCACCCTCTCCGGTCACGGCGACGCCGACGGCATCCGTGCTGGCCTCGAAGGCAAGGAGTTCCCGAGCCGGTTCGCCGTTCACGATGCCCGGCTGGGTAATGTTGACGAGAACGAGACCCACCATGATGGCAAGCAGGCTCGTCAACGCGTAGAAAAGCAGGGTGCGGCCACCCAGACGGCCAAGCCGTCCAGAGCCGCCGATCCCTGCCACGCCCACGATAATCGAAGACATGATCAGCGGCACGATCAGCATCTTCAGGGCATTGATGAACAGGGTGCCTACGAAGTCATAAACTCCGTACGCCGTGATGCCAAGGAACTTCCCTTCGTCACCAGTGACCCAGCCGGCAAGGATGCCCAGAACCAGGGCAATCAGAATCTGCCAGTGAAGAGCAAGCCGGGGCATGTTTTCTCCGGAAAGGGATCCGCGCCGGATGCTACGCGAACGCCTCAGTGAGTGCCATCGCGCAGCCTTTCGGGCCCGATGACGACGAAGCTATTCGATCTGGTTGTCGACCACGACCACGGCCGCCTCGCTCCGGAGCTGCGCCATGTACGCGCTGAGTTCGCGGATCGCGGCCTCCCTTGCCAGTCGTTCCCGGAGGGCCTCCAGGGCTTCACTATCCAGATCTGACATTTTGCCGGGCGTGACCGAGAACAAGCGAAGAACCGCGACACCGCCGGGGATGTCCGTCGTCTCGATGACAGCCGTTGTGCCGGCGGGAGCCGATGCGGCGAACACGGCGGCGCTTAGCTGAGCCGGAATTCCGGCCGACGTTCTGCCGATACTTTCCCGAGGGTTGTACTGACCGCCAATGTCAGCCGCAATTGTGCTCGCGGTCTCACCGTCGTCCAGCCGCTTGCGCGCCTGCTCGGCCAGGAGCTGCAGTTGTTCCCTGGCAGCTTCGTCCTTGAGGTCTTGAGCGATCCCGTCACGGACCTCGGCCAGGGGTCGCGTCTCCGGAAGCCTGTGATCGGTCACGCGAAGAACCACAGCATGGTCCTCGGACAGCTCGATGATGGGGCTGTTCTCGCCGCTGTCCAGCACGTCGGTGGAGAACGCCGCTTCACGCACCTTGGCTTCTCCCGCCACGGCCGGTCCGCTGACGCGGGTCACACCGCTCACGCTCTGGACCTCGACACCCAGCGCTTCGGCGGCCGGAGCCAGGCTGTCGGGGTTCTCAAAGGCCAGCGCAGCCAGCTCTTCGCCACGCTCGTAGTACAGGTCCTCGGCCTTGCGACGGCGGAATTCCTCCTCGAGCTCGGCCCGGGAGTCCTCGAAGGTTTTCTCGCTGCCCGCCTCGACCTCGTCCAGGCGTATGACGTGATAGCCGAAACGGCTGCGTACCGGACCGCTCAGCTCGCCATCATTCAGCGCAAAGAGCGCCTCCTCGAAGGGTGCCACCATCATGCCGCGCTCGACCCATCCCAGGTCACCGCCCTGCGCTGCCGAACCGGAATCATCGGATTCACTGGTGGCAACCTCGTCAAAGGATTCCCCGGCCTGAAGCCGCGACAGGACCTCGTCGGCCTTCTCCAGCGCAGCCTCGTCATCGGTGTCATCATCCACCGCTATCAAGACATGCCGGGCCCGACGGCGCTCCTCGGTCACAAACAGCTCCGGGGAACGGCTTCGCTCGGTCTCGTAGAAATCCCTGAGTTCGTCCTCCGAGACCTCCAACCCGCCTACCAGGTTCTCGAGGCGAATCTCGATGTAGTCGAGGTCGACCTGGTCTTCCGTCTGAAACAGCTCGGGGCTGGCCTCGTAGCGGGCTTCGATATCTGCGTCCGCGATCTCAATATCGTCAAGGAAGTCCCCGGCCTGGAAGCCGATCCATTCCACGTCGCGGCGTTCCTGATCCAGGCGGACGTAGCTCTCGAGTTCAGCATCGGTAACAAAGCTGCTTTCGACGATCGCCGTCTCCAGCTGCTGCATCTCGAAGCGCCGGCGCTGCTGTTCCTCGAATACCGGTGTCGTGTAGCCCGCAGCCCGAACCCGGGCCTGGTAGCTATCCATGGAAAACTGCCCGCCGACCTGAAACACGGGCATCTCACGGATAGAGCGGCTGAGTTCCACATCGCCGACCCGGTAACCCTGCTCTTCGGTACGCTGAGCCAGCAGGCGCTCAAGAACGGCCTGCTCAACGACCTGGTTCCGGATCTGTGCCTGCAGCTCCTCGGGCAAGTCGCCGGGGAAACTCTGCTGAGCCTGGGAAATCTGGTTCTGAACGGCCTGCCTGATCGGCTCGGCGGGAATTTCTTCACCGTTGACCTTTACTGCAAAGGTCGTCGGCGTGAAATCCATGTTGATGCCCCACACCGCAAATACGAGGGCGAGCAGTCCAAGAATCGCCCATGCGACCGGACCCGAAATTCCTTCTCTGATTCGCTGCAGCAAAGCCTATCTCCGACCGCATCGGCAATCACATAAAGAAAGGGCGCCACGAAGGCGCCCTTTCGGTCTTTGGCGGAGTGGACGGGACTCGAACCCGCGACCCCCGGCGTGACAGGCCGGTATTCTAACCAGCTGAACTACCACTCCATAACCGTGTGGTGGGTGCTGAAGGGCTCGAACCTTCGACCTTCGCCTTGTAAGGGCGACGCTCTCCCAGCTGAGCTAAGCACCCCGTCCTGGAAGGCGCGCTAGTTTACGGCATCCTTCAGGGCTTTGCCAGCCTTGAAACCCGGCGCTTTGCTGGCTTTGATTTGAATGGTTTCGCCCGTCTGAGGATTGCGTCCGGCACGAGCGGCACGCTCCTTAACGGAGAAGGTACCGAAGCCTACGACCGATACCTGCTCGCCCTTCTGGAGAGCCTCGGTAATGGTCGCAACGACGGCGTCCAGAGCAGCAGCAGCATCGGCCTTGGACAGGTCGGCCGCAGCGGCCACGGCGTCAATCAGTTCACCCTTGTTCATCCAGATCTGTTCCCTTCGTCAAGTTAGTCGGAATGCAGAAACCGTCATGAAGACGAGCCCCTGCCCCGCGCAATTCCACCGAGTGGGCGGCCTGCGCAGCCCGGAGTTTTGTTATACCGGCTCCCGCCGGGATTTCCGGAAGTGGACGATCCCCGGACACGCGGATCGTATCAGTTGCACCCGAAAGTGGCGCGGACATTATCAAGGCGCGAGAGAGACTGTCAACAAAGCGCCGAAATTCGCCGTGCGTCCTCCGCCGCAGCCGCCGGCGCTGGGTACGGGGGACGCACGGAACAGACCGCTCAGGACCCACATCAGTGAGCGCGAACCCCCTTGCCCTTCGCCGCCTTTTTCTTGGCGGAGGATACGTCCTCTGCTTCGGCGGTGGAGTCTGCAGGTACCGGCATATGCTTGAGAGCAACCTGAAGCACGTCGTCTATCCACTTGACTGGCTTGATGTCCAGCGCGCCCTTGACGTTCTTCGGAATCTCGGCGAGGTCCTTTTCGTTCTCCTCGGGAATCAGAACGGTATGGATTCCGCCTCGATGCGCGGCGAGCAGTTTTTCCTTCAGCCCGCCTATGGGAAGGATTTCGCCACGCAGTGTGATCTCTCCGGTCATCGCAACATTGGCCCGTACCGGAATTCCGGTGAGGGCCGAGACCAGCGCAGTACACATGCCAATTCCCGCACTCGGGCCGTCCTTCGGTGTGGCACCTTCGGGCACGTGGATATGCAGGTCGGACTTCTGGTAGAAATCCTCCGGGATGCCCAGGACGCCGCAACGGCTACGCACCACCGTCATCGCCGCCTGAATGGACTCCTGCATGACATCGCCCAGCTGGCCGGTGTGAATCAGCTTGCCCTTGCCCGGAATAACCTGGGCCTCTATGGAAAGAAGTTCGCCTCCCACCTCGGTCCATGCCAGGCCCGTCACCTGGCCCACGTAATCCTTCTCCTCGGCCTGCCCGTAGCGGAAGCGCCGGACGCCCAGGTATTTTTCAAGGCTGGAAGGCCGGACCGTGACCATGCCGTCGCGGGGTTTCAGGACAAGCTCCTTGACCACCTTGCGGGCTATCTTGGCCATCTCTCGCTCAAGGTTCCTCACGCCCGCCTCGCGCGTGTAGAAACGGATCGTGTCACGCACGGCGGCCGGAGTGATCGCCAGTTCGCCTTCCTTCAGGCCGTTGTTCTTCGTCTGCTTCGGTATCAGATAGCGCTCGGCGATATGGGTCTTCTCATCCTCGGTGTAACCCGGGATGCGAATCACCTCCATCCTGTCCAGCAGGGGCGCCGGTATATTGAGGCTATTGGCCGTACAGACGAACATCACGTCCGACAGATCGAAATCGACCTCCAGGTAGTGGTCGTTGAAGGATGAGTTCTGCTCGGGATCGAGAACCTCCAGCAAAGCCGAGGACGGATCGCCACGGAAGTCCATCGACATCTTGTCGATCTCGTCGAGCAGGAACAACGGGTTGCGGGTGCCGACCCGGGCCAGGTTCTGTACGATCTTGCCCGGCATCGAGCCAATGTAGGTCCGCCGATGCCCGCGGATCTCCGCCTCGTCGCGAACGCCACCCAGGGACATGCGCACAAACTTGCGGTTGGTCGACCGGGCGATACTTCGGCCCAGCGAGGTCTTGCCCACGCCCGGCGGTCCAACCAGGCAGAGGATCGGACCCTTCTGCTTCTTCACCCGCTGCTGAACGGCAAGGTACTCGACGATCCGTTCCTTGACCTTCTCCAGCCCGTAGTGATCCTCGTCGAGGATCAGCTGGGCACGCTCAAGGTCGCGAAGAATGCGGCTGCGTTTCTTCCACGGCGCCTTGAGCATCCAGTCAATGTAATTGCGAACGACCGTGGCTTCGGCGGACATGGGCGACATCATCTTGAGCTTGTTAAGCTCTGAAGTCGCTTTCTCCCTCGCCTCGGCCGGCATGCCGGCCGTCTCGATCTTGTTCTCGAGCTCCCCGATCTCGTTGGGGCCGTCCTCCATCTCGCCGAGTTCTTTCTGAATGGCCTTCATCTGCTCATTCAGGTAGTACTCCCGCTGACTCTTCTCCATCTGCTGCTTTACGCGGCCGCGCACGCGCTTTTCGATCTGCAGCACATCGATCTCACCCTCGATGAGAGCCAGGACATGCTCAAGACGCTGCTTGAGGTCGACGATCTCCAGAACGTTCTGTTTGTCCGGAAGGCGCAGCGACATGTGGGCCGCCACGGTATCGGCGAGCCGCCCGGGTTGGTCGATACCGGCCAGGGATGTGAGGATTTCCGGCGGGACCTTCTTGGAGAGCTTCACGTAGTTCTCGAACTGCGAAACCATCGAGCGGGCCATAACTTCTATTTCCCGCTCGTCGTACTCGCCGCCGTCCTCGAGAATTTCCACGTCCGCCGAGAAAAACTCCGCGACGTTCATATTGGACAAACGCACCCGCTGCCCGCCCTCGACCAGGACCTTGACGGTTCCGTCGGGAAGCTTAAGGAGCTGGAGGATCGTCGCCAGCGTGCCGATGTCGTTGACATCGTCGACACCGGGCTCGTCCACGTCAGCCTGTTTCTGGGCCACGAGAACGATCTGCTTCCCGATCTGCATGGCGTGATCGAGAGCCTGGATGGATTTTTCCCTTCCGACAAAGAGGGGAATGACCATATGGGGATAGACGACCACGTCCCGCAAGGGCAGGACCGGGGCGCCCGTGGTCACGGGTTCGTGCTGATTTTCGGCGGTTTTATGCTCGTCCGACACGTCGTTGAGTACTCCGCATAGATAAAGGGCCGGGGCCACAACGGACCCGAACAAAGGATATTGGGGAGAAGCCGGCCGGTTTCAAGGCCGAGCTGAGCGGGGTCTGATGCCAGATCAGAGCGCCGATCCGGTGGGTCGTCGCTCTTCTCCGACCCGCGTGCGCATTTCCTCGGACTCGTACATGACATAAGGCTTCGTCTCGCCGTTGACAACGGCTTCATCGACCACCACCTTCGAGACGTCGTCCATGGACGGCAGCTCGTACATCGTGTCCAAAAGAACGTTCTCGAGAATCGTTCTCAGCCCCCGGGCACCGGTCTTGCGCTCCATCGCCTTTTTGGCGATAGCCGATAGGGCATCTTCCCGGAACTCCAGCTCCGCTCCTTCCATTTCGAAGAGTTTCTTGTACTGCTTCGTCAGCGCATTCTTCGGCTCGACCAGAATCGTGATCAGCGCTTCCTCATCAAGTTCATCGAGCGTGGCGACCACCGGCAGCCGGCCCACGAATTCGGGGATCAGACCGTACTTGATGAGATCTTCCGGCTCCACGTCGTGGAACAGCTCGCCGATGTTTTTCTGTTCATCTTCGCCTTTGACCTCGGCAGCGAAACCGATGCCACTCTTGGAGGAGCGATTCAGAATGATCTTTTCCAGGCCGGCAAATGCGCCGCCACAGACGAACAGGATATTTCCCGTGTCCACCTGCAGAAACTCCTGCTGGGGATGCTTGCGGCCACCCTGGGGCGGCACCGAGGCCACGGTGCCCTCGATCAGCTTCAGCAACGCCTGCTGCACGCCCTCTCCCGACACGTCCCGGGTAATGGACGGATTGTCGGATTTCCGGGAAATTTTGTCGATTTCGTCCAGGTAGACAATGCCGGTCTGGGCCCGGTCAACGTCGTAGTCGCACTTCTGGAGCAGCTTCTGGATGATGTTCTCAACGTCTTCACCAACATAGCCCGCCTCGGTCAGGGTCGTGGCATCGGCAATGGTGAAGGGGACATTGAGCAGCCGGGCAAGGGTCTCCGCCAGCAGCGTCTTACCGCAACCCGTGGGCCCGATGAGAAGAATATTGCTCTTGGCAAGCTCGACCTCGTCACCGCGGCCGCGCTCGCCCGCTTTGTTCTCCAGGCGCTTGTAGTGGTTGTAAACAGCGACCGACAGCACTTTCTTCGCAGACTGCTGACCCACCACATACTGGTCGAGAACGTCTTTGATCTCATGGGGCTTGGGAAGTTTTGCCCGGCCCGTGTCGCTCTTCTCTTCGAGTTCTTCACGGATGATGTCGTTGCAAAGCTCCACGCACTCGTCGCAGATGAACACCGACGGGCCGGCGATGAGCTTTCTAACCTCATGCTGGCTTTTGCCGCAGAAACTGCAATACAGGAGCTTGCCGTCTTCGTGCTTGCCCCGTCCGTCGTCGCTCATTCTCTATCCTCGCCACTGGCTCGCGCGCTGCAAGCCTCTTATATCACGCCCGTCTAAAGCGGGCAAAACGGGCGCTGCCCGCAAATTCCCTGGAATGTGTTCGACCGCGGGAACCCCTCAGGATTCCTCGTTCCGGCTGCTCAGGATCTTGTCCACCAGCCCATAGGCGACAGCTTCCTCGCCACCCATGAAGTTGTCCCGATCGGTGTCCTTGCGGACCTGCTCGACTGGCTGACCCGTGTGGTGGGCCAGGATTTCGTTAAGCCGATCACGAATCTTGAGTACTTCCCTGGCGTGGATATCGATATCCGAAGCCTGACCCTGGAACCCGCCGAGGGGCTGATGAATCATTACCCGGGAATGGGGCAGACAGTACCGCTTCCCGTTCGTTCCGCCAGCAAGCAGAACCGCGCCCATGCTGGCGGCCTGGCCGACGCAGATGGTGCTGATATCAGGCTTCACGAACTGCATCGTGTCGTAGATCGACATGCCGGCCGTCACGACGCCTCCCGGGGAGTTGATATACAGATGAATATCCTTGTCGGGATTCTCCGACTCCAGGAACAGCAGCTGGGCAACCACGAGGTTGGCCATGTGGTCCTCAACCGGGCCGACCACGAAAATCACCCGCTCCTTGAGGAGGCGTGAATAGATGTCATAGGCGCGCTCGCCCCGGGCGGTCTGCTCCACGACCATGGGCACGAGATTCAAGGCCTTGGTTGTCATTTGGGCAATCCTGTCTGGAAATTCAGATGTGACTCGTTCTGATTATCCCACGGACCGGCAGCCTGGATACGGCAAAAATCGCAAAAAAACCCGGCGGAGCAGGACTCCGCCGGGTCGATTCCTCTGCTTCGGGCCATATTCCGCCCGAATCACCGCAATCAGGCGGAGTCCATCAGCTCCGAAAACCCGACACTCTGGTCCGTGACCGAGGCCTTTTCGACCAGCCAGTCAACGACCTGCTCTTCCAGCACCTGATTTTCGATCTGCGCCATCAGCTGACGGTGTTCTGCATACATCTTCATGGTGGCCTCCGGCTGGCCTGTGCCGGCCGCGATGGCCTCCAGCCGTTGCCTGACTCGTGTCTGGTCCAGGTCGATGTCCGCGGTTCGAATAATCTCACCGACCAGCAGGCCAAGCGCGACGCGGCGGCGGCCTTCTTCCTCGAACGGCTCCCGCGGCGGCAATTCCGCGTCCTCGCCTCCACCCATGCGGCGCGCGGCGTCCTGCCGCAGGCTGCGAATCTCCTCTTCGACCAGGACCTCAGGGAGTTCCACGTCCGGGTTGGCTTCGAGCACACCCCGGAACGCCGAATCCCGCACACGGCCACGGATGACCTGGTCCGCCTCACGGCGCATGTTGTCGGCCACTTCCTTGCGCAGGGAGTCTATGCTGCCGTCCTCCACCGCAAAGCTCTTCGCAAAGTCGTCGTCCAGCTCCGGGAGACGCTCCACTTCGACCTGCCGGGCGCTGGCTTTGAAGAGCGCCGTCTTCCCCGCGAGCTCGGTTGCCCCGTAGGTCTCCGGAAAAGCCACCGAGATCTCCTTCTCGTCGCCCGCGGCCATGCCGCGCAGGCCGTCCTCGAAGTCTTCGAGCATGCCGCCACGGCCGATAACGATCGGCACTTCCTCGCCCTGCCCGCCGGAAAAGGGCTCGCCATCGATGGTGCCGTCGAAGTCGACGGTGATACGGTCGCCGTCCTCGGCCGCCTTGTCAGCGACCTCCCACGTTGCCCGCTGGCGCTGGAGGCGGCCGATCATGTCGTCGAGATCCGAGTCACTGATCTCCACGTCGGGGCGAGTGACGCTTAGATTGTCCAAGCCCTTGACCTCAAGTTCCGGATACACCTCGAAAACCGCCGTGTAGTCCAGGTCTTCGCCCTCGGAGGTATTGTTCGGCTCTATGCGCGGCCCACCGGCCGGCCGAAGCTTCTCCTGGGTCAGGGCCTCGAAGTAGGTTGTCTGCATGATCTCGCCAAGAACTTCCTGGCGGACCTGGGCGCCATAACGCTGGACAATCACCTTCTTGGGAATCTTGCCCGGCCTGAAGCCCTTGATCTTTGCCGTGCGGCCCACGCTTTCCAGCCGACTGGCGACTTCTGATTCGATCCGATCCGCGGGCACCTGAACACGCATGCGACGCTCGAGCCCTTCGGCCGATTCCACCGAAACCATCATTTGGGGTTGCCCCTCTTGTGTCTCATTCTGCCAAAACCCGGACCGGCGCCTGACAGTGCCCGGTCCGCCTTACCGCCGGCGGATCACCCGCCGTCCGGCTCCTGGAAACTGGTGCGAAAGGAGAGACTCGAACTCTCACGGGTTTTATCCCACCGGGACCTAAACCCGGCGCGTCTACCAATTCCGCCACTTTCGCGCGCCCTCCAGGCCACCCGGCAGCAGCCTGCAGGTAGTCGCCACGCAAGCGCAGGTCGAAGCCCGGTGAGCCAAGACCCACCAGTTTATCACGCACAGGCCAGAAATGGCTTCCGCCGAGGCCGTGGCCAGCCGCGGGGCCTGCAACGAAAAGCGGCCCGCCGAGGCGGGCCGTTGAGGAAATCTGGTGGGCCGTCAGGGACTCGAACCCCGAACCTACTGATTAAGAGTCAGCTGCTCTACCAATTGAGCTAACGGCCCGAAAAGGGCGCGTAATTTAGCCGTGGGCGGACGTATTGTAAAGTCACGGCGTCCTGCGACCGTCGCCCAGACGCCGCGTCGGATCCACCGGGGCCGTCAGCGGGCGGCCCGACACGCGGGTGGTATGGTGCAGGCGAAACGATCGACGGGTACCCGTCTGATCTGCGTTTTCGGAGAGACCCCATCCCATGAGCACACGCCAGGCGGCCTCGGCAACGCCAGGCCCGGAACGCGGCGCGTGGCGACCGGGCCACATCGCGACCTACACCGGCCGGGCCATGAGCCTGGTCTGGCAGACGAACCGGCGGCTGGCGGTTGTCTTTGGCCTCCTCACTCTGATCGCCGGTGCCCTGCCGGCGCTGACCGCCTGGGTGGGGCAACTGATTATCGACGGCGTCGTCGCCGCGCTGGCGCTGCCCGCCGAAGGACGATCTGAGGCGCTAGGCCACGTATATCGCCTCGTCGCGCTTGAGGCAGCCATCGTGGCGGTTCTCTCCGCCGCGCAGCGCGGCATCTCCACCTGCCAGGCCCTGTTGCGGGCCCAGCTGGGGAACCGGGTCAATACGATGATCCTCGAGAAGGCACTTGGCCTCAGTCTCGCCCACTTTGAGGACGACGAGTTCTACGACAAGCTGACCCGGGCCCGGAGAGACGCCTCCACGCGGCCGCTGAGCCTGGTCAACCGCAGCTTCGGCCTGGCACAGAACGCCATATCGCTGGCCAGTTTTGCGGTCCTGCTCGTGCAGTTCTCACCCTGGACGGTGGTCATCCTGACGCTCGCCGGGCTGCCGGCCTTCATCGCAGAGGCCAAGTTCTCCGGTGACGCGTTCCGCCTGTTCCGCTGGCGTTCCCCGGAAACCCGACGGCAGATCTACCTGGAGACCGTGCTCGCCCGGGAGGACTATGCAAAAGAGGTCAAGCTGTTCGGACTCGGGCCCCGGCTTCTGGACCTCTACCGCTCGATCTACACCACCCTGTACAAGGAAGACCGGCGTCTGACGATCCGGCGGGACAGCTGGGGCCTTGCCCTCGGACTCGTCGGCACCGTGATCTTCTACGGTGCGTATGCGTGGATTGCCGCCAGCGCGGTCGCGGGGACGATCACCCTCGGCCAGATGACCATGTATTTGTTGGTGTTCAAGCAGGGCCAGTCCTCGGTGGCGGCGATCCTGTCGTCCATCGGCGGCATGTACGAAGACAACCTCTACCTCTCCAATCTCTACGAATACCTGGAGCAGCCCATCGAAGCCACCGGCGGCAGCGCGGTGGCCGGACCGGATCCCGCCGACGGCATTCGCTTTGAACACGTCAGCTTCACCTACCCTTCGGCGCCGCGGCCGGCCCTGGAGGACGTCACCCTCCACGTCACGCCGGGCAGCAGCCTGGCTATCGTCGGCGAGAACGGCTCGGGAAAAACCACCCTCATCAAGCTGCTGGCCCGCCTGTACGAGCCGGACACCGGGCGCATCCTCATTGACGGCCTCGATGCCCGCGAGTGGGATCCGGCCACGCTACGGAAGCGGATCGCGGTCATATTTCAGGACTTTGCCCGCTACCAGATGCTGCTGGGCGAGAACATTGGCGCCGGTGACGTGGAGAACTTCGACTCGGAAGACCGCTGGGCCGAGGCGGCCGCAAAGGGCCTGGCAACGGATTTCATCCACCAGCTGCCCTCCGGCTACCAGACCCAGCTGGGGCGCTGGTTCAAGGATGGCCAGGAGCTGTCGGGCGGACAGTGGCAGAAAGTGGCGCTGTCCCGCGCGTTCATGCGCTCAGGCGCGGATATCCTCGTCCTCGACGAGCCGACGGCGGCCATGGATGCGGGGGCGGAGGCTCAGGTGTTCGAGCACTTCCGGACCATGGCGTCGGATCGCATGGTCCTCCTGATTTCCCATCGCTTCTCCACCGTGCGTCGCGCTACCCGGATCGCCGTGCTGTCCGAGGGCCGAATCGTGGAAAGCGGAAACCATGAGAGCCTGATGGAGGAGGATGGAATCTACGCCCACCTGTTCGAACTCCAGGCAGCCGGATACCGGTGACCACGGCTTCTTCTGGCCACGAACCTTTTCTTGTCGCGTCCCGCGGCCAAGGCGGGCCAAACAATCGCAAATGCGACTGGGTTCTCGCAGCCGTGAGCCGGCGCCGCCATACTATAAATTCAGGTCTATCGAAATCGAGGTTCACCGGAGACCGTTGCCCTCCCGGAACCTCGCTTCAGCAAGGCCGCAATGACGGGTTCGCAGGAGAATCACGCGGTGCAACCCTTCCGGAACGCCACGTTTGTCTCGGCTCGGCCAGACCGGCAACAGGCCAGCCCCGTCCCGCCACCTGCCGGACTGGTTTGCCCGGGATGTGGCGGGGCCATCGAATCTGCCGGGCAGGCTGTTCCCGGGCCTTGCGGCGACTACGGGATCCTGCGCTGCGACTGCTCGGAATATCCACTCGTCGGGGGTATACCGATCATCCTCGCCGCCCGGGGCCCCGGATCTCCGATGCCCGTCCGGGCCTTATGTCGAATGATCCGGGCCGGCGAACACGCCAGAGCGCTGCAGACCGCCGCGGAGTCGTCCTTGACGCGGCCGATGCGGGGATTTCGGCGCACCCTCCGGGACGGCATAAAGCGTGTTTTCTCCACCCGCGATGCATGGCGGCTGCCGCCCATAGACCGCTGGATCAATCAACCCGCCGCCGCGCTGCTGGATCGGCGATTTCCCGGCCACGCCGCCCTCAACCGGGAGATCCGGGGCTATTTCCTGTTCCGCCCGGGACACGCCGAGCACGTGGCGGCCATGGGCCTTGCCAGCGTCATACGTGCGCCGGACGGTCCGGTTCTCGACCTCGGTGCAGGCGCCGGTCATATGGCCGCGTACTTCTGCGCGGCGGGAATCGAAGTGTGTGGAGTCGACCGGGATTTCTTTCTGCTCATGATCGGTCGCCTGCGCGTGGCCCCCGGGGCCCGTTTCGTTTGCTGCGACCTGGAGGAGGGCCTGCCATTCGCGGACAACAGCTTTGGCGCCATGACCTGTGTCAACACATTCCACTTCGTGCGCAACAAGTCCCGCCTCGCCGGGTCCGCCGACCGTGTTCTCAGGCAGGGCAGCCCATTGCTGTTCTGCGCGCTGCGGCACAGTTTCAATCCCGGCGCGTTCCGGAATTTTGCCTTGCCGCCATCGGGCTACGCACGCCTGTTTGCAGACTTCGAGCCCAGGTTCTATGCCACGGACGACGTGGTCGACCGGTATCTCGAGGGCGGCAGTCCCGGCGCGGCCGAAGCACGGTCGCCGGATGACCTTCTGGAGGCTCCGTTCATCGAAATTATCGGGCACAAGGGCGGGAGCCATCGTCCCGGGGGCCCGTTCGATCAATGGCCCCATGCATCCGGCACCCTGGGCGTCAATCCCCTTTATCAACCGGTCGCTTCCGGAAAACGGCCCGGGACTCTTTTCAGGCTCACGCCGCCCAGTGACGCGTTTGCAGAAGACAGCCGGCACCTGCTCACCCGGCTGCCGGCCGAGGCGTACCTGGAGCCGGAGCTTCTCGAGGAGCTGCGCTCCGGTCGAAGGTCCGATGCCATGGCGCCCCTGATTCGCTCCATGGTTCTTATGCAGCTTCCGTCCGGATACGGCAATCAGCCCGACGACGAAGGTCCGGCGTGAGGGGCTCACCAGGGTTCTGGCGCACCTGAGCACACGATCGACGATCCGATGGTCTAACCTCGGAGTTGGGCGAGCGCGGATTCGCCCGCAGGACACTCACCGGGAGAGCAGAACGACATGCCCGTAACGTTTCATTCCAAAGCCTACGAAAACATCACCATGGTTTCGAAGGATGCTGCAAAGCTCCTGGGCATGATGGGCCACAGCGGCACCATACCAAGCGCGCTGGCTGCCGAGGACATCCCCGGGGCGCTCGCACGGCTCAAGACCGCCCTCGCGGCGGCCCAGGCAAAAGGAGAGGCCGAGCCGGAGCCCAACGAAGGCAGCGAACAGGACAATTCGGCCGAAAAGAAGAAAGACACTGTCGGCATCGCGCTGCGCGCCTGGCCGCTGGTCCAGATGCTCGAAGCGTCTCTCGCTGCCGAAACCGCCGTCATGTGGGACTAGATGCGAAACTGGCTCCGGGGCCGGGACAGCGCTCTTTTCAGCCACCCCTTGTCTCGCTCGCCCGGCACGTCCTCAGCCCCGGGTCCGTAGACACCGCGCGATTCCGTTTGCGCAGACAGCGCACCAGGTCGGGATCCGGACGAGACGCAGCCCACCTGCATCTGTCATTGTCCCGATCCCTGCCAGATCGAGACGCAGTCCTCCCGCGGCAGATGAGGCGCCGCCCACCTATCACCGCATCGAATCGATCCGAGGCGAAAGACGGTGCAAGGAGCATTTGTTCGTACAGGCTCAGTCATGCCGCCGAATGACATGACTCATTACGCCGTGCCGGCGCAGCTGGTCTGCCGATCACGGGTAGTGGCGAGAATCCGGGAGAGAAAAATGGGGTGGACGATGGGACTCGAACCCACGACGACCGGAATCACAATCCGGGGCTCTACCTTGCCGCTGCGCGGCCCCGCTACGCCCCGTCCTTCGACTGGTGGGCGTCACTCGGAAAAATGGGGTGGACGATGGGACTCGAACCCACGACGACCGGAATCACAATCCGGGGCTCTACCTTGCCGCTGCGCGGCCCCGCTACGCCCCGTCCTTCGACTGGTGGGCGTCACTCGGAAAAATGGGGTGGACGATGGGACTCGAACCCACGACGACCGGAATCACAATCCGGGGCTCTACCAACTGAGCTACGCCCACCACTGTTTGCCGGACTGGCGCGCCCGGCAGGACTCGAACCTGCAACCGTCGGCTTAGAAGGCCGATGCTCTATCCCGTTGAGCTACGGGCGCTGCGTCCGCCGGCGGCCGGTAACGAAATGGTCGGGGCAGACGGATTCGAACCGCCGACCCTCTGCTCCCAAAGCAGATGCGCTACCAGACTGCGCCATGCCCCGACGGCCGCCAAACCGCGGCCCGCAACCGTCCCTGACGGGGTGTCGGATCATACTCGGGGCCCCGGGGGCAGTCAACGAGCAAACGGCCGCTCGCCCCGGGTTTCGGCGGTCCCCATGTTGAGCGCCGGCGCGGCCTCGTGCAACAATCCGCCACCCCATCGTCAGGCCACGCGAGGCCCGCCCTGCCATGACCGCCAAGCTGATCGACGGCAGGTCCGTCGCCGATCGAGTAAAAGGGGATATCCGCGAGCGAATCGAGGAGCGAGTGGCAGCGGGCCGGCGGCGTCCGGGGCTGGCGGTCATTCTCGTGGGCGACGATGCCGCATCCGCCGTCTACGTCAGAAACAAGCGCAAGGCCTGCGACGCATGCGGCCTGGAATCACGGGCCTACGATCTGCCCGGCAGCACCTCTCAGCAGGACCTCGACGACCTTATTGCCTCCCTCAACGACGATCCAACAATGGACGGGATCCTCGTTCAACTCCCGTTGCCCGGCCATCTCGACTCCGGGCGAATCATCGAGCAGATCGATCCCGGAAAAGACGTGGACGGATTCCATCCCTTCAACGTGGGCCGGCTGGCACAGCGCAATCCGGCGCTAAGGCCGTGTACGCCCTATGGGATGATCACGCTTCTGGATCATTACGATATTCCGGTAAGAGGCAAGAACGCGGTCGTCGTCGGGGCATCCAACATCGTCGGCCGCCCCATGGCGCTGGAACTCCTGCTTGCCGGCGCGACAACCACCGTCTGCCATCGGTTTACTCACGATCTCCGGGCACAAGTGGAACGGGCCGAAATTCTTGTAGTCGCGGTAGGCAAGCCCGGCCTGGTGCCCGGCGAGTGGGTACGCCCGGGAGCCGTGGTGCTGGACGTGGGTATCAACCGCCGGGACGATGGGCGGCTCGTGGGCGACGTCGGCTTCGAGGCCGCCGCTGAGCGCGCTGCCTGGATTAGCCCGGTACCCGGAGGTGTCGGACCCATGACCGTGGCCATGCTCATGAAGAACACACTGCAGGCCGCCGAGAAACGGAACCGCGCGGAATAGATCTTGACCTCGCCCCCGGGACTGCCGGGGAACCTAGGTTCTTTTCCAGGTCGTCGTTCCGGCGGCGTCTTCGAGCAGGACCCCGTCGTTGGCAAGCGCGTCGCGCAGCCGATCGGCCTCGGCCCAGTCCTGGCGCTCCCGGGCCAGGCGCCGGGCCTCGATCATCGCCTCAATATCCGCGTCGGCCAGGCTCCCGGTTTCCTGGCCGCGAAACCAGGTTTCCGGGTCTTGCTCCAGCAAGCCCAGCACGCTGCCCAGCGTTCGCAGCGTTGCCGCCTGCATACCGGCGGCCTCGGCATCTTCGGCGGCGCGTGACCGGTTGAGCTCTCGGGCCACCGACTGCATGACGGCAATACCGCCAGCGGTATTGAAATCATCGTCCATGGCGGCGCGAAAATCAGCAACTGCCTGGGGGTCGGGTTCCGCGGCCGCGACCTCGAGACCCCGCAGCGCCTGGTACAGGCCGTCAAGCGTCGCACGAGCCTGCGCCAGATTGTCATCACTATGATGCAGCGGGCTTCGGTAGTGGCTGCTCAGAACAAAGAACCGCACGGCTTCAGGCGGAAACTGTTGAAGTATTTCCCGAACGGTGAAGAAGTTATCCAGCGACTTGGACATCTTCTCCTCGTTGATCTCCACGAACCCGTTGTGCATCCATACGTTGACGAACGCATCCCCCGTGGCCCCGCAGGACTGGGCAATTTCGTTTTCGTGATGCGGAAATTTCAGGTCCATGCCGCCGCCGTGAATATCGAAATGGTTGCCCAGCGCTTCCGTGGACATTGCCGAGCACTCGATATGCCAGCCCGGCCGGCCGGGCCCCCACGGCGACGGCCAGCTCGGCTCACCCGGCTTGGCGGCCTTCCAAAGAACGAAGTCCAGTGGATCTTCCTTGGCCTCGCTGACATCCACCCGGGCGCCGGCGCGAAGATCTTCCAGCCGCTTGCCCGACAGGACTCCGTAATTTGCGAAGCTCCCTACCCGGTAGTACACATCCCCGTTCTCGCCCCGGTAGGCGTGGCCGCGCTGTTCCAGCCTTTCGATCATCTGGATGATGGCCGGCAGGTGCCCGGTGGCCCTGGGCTCAATGTCGGGCCGCACAATACCCAGCGCGTCACTGTCGGCATCCATGGCCGCGATGAACCGCTCGGTCAACGCTTCCATCGTCTCGCCATTCTCCGCCGCTCGCCTGATGATCTTGTCGTCGATGTCCGTGATATTGCGAACGTAAACCACCTCATAGCCGCGCCAGCGCAGATAGCGGACAACCATATCGAACACGACGAGCATGCGGGCATGGCCGAGATGCAGGTAGTCATATACGGTAATGCCGCAGACGTAAATCCGCACCCGCCCGGGTTCCAGCGGCTCAAACGATTCCTTTTTCCCGGTCAGCGAATTGTGGATAACAAGCATGGTCACTCCCTGTCGGTTCCCGGCGCGGTGTCTTCTGCTCCCCCGGACCAGCGCGTGAAGCGCCGCCGGACCGCGGCCTCGGGCATCAGCGCAAGCATCGGGCGCAGTTCCGGACCGTCTGCGCGCCCGGTCAGAGCGAGACGCAGGGGCAGAAACAAGGCCTTGCCCTTCGCACCGGTGGCCTCGCGCACGCTGGACGTTATAGCGTCAAAGCCCTCACCCGCATGGGCCGCCGCCGCCGAAAAGAACGCCGGGCCGGCCGCCTCGACGAGCACGCGACCCTCGGCCGACAGGTCGATGTCCCCGGTCTCATAGAGACAGCGCGCCCAGCCGGCAACCTCATCGGGTCGCTGCACGTTGGGTCGAACGAGTTCAAGAAAGTCCGCCCGGTCCCCCGGCGGCACGGGCGTGAGCCCGTCGCCGGCCCATTCCAGCAGGTCGGCGCTAGCCGCCGCCGCAACGGCCTTGTGCTGCCAGTGATCCAGCTGCTCATGGTCGAATCGCGCTGGGGAAGTAGAAAGCCGGCCGACGTCGAATCTCGCTGCCAGAGCGCCCATCTCGAGCAGCTCGTCGCCATCGAGCCCATGTCCCAGCCGGGCAAGATAGTTGGCCACGGCGGGGCCAAGATATCCCTGCGCCCGCAGGTCGGCGAGCCCTTCACTGCCGGCCCGCTTCGACAGTGGCTGCCCCGCGGGTGAGACCACCAGGGACAGGTGTCCGTAGCGGGGGGCATCCAGGCCGAGGGCCTCCAGGATCAATAGCTGGCGCGGTGTATTGCTGATGTGGTCTTCGCCCCTGAGTACGTCCGAGATCCCCATCAGGGCATCGTCCAGCGCGTTGCCGAACATGAACCCCGGACTGCCGTCCGAGCGGACCAGAATAAAATCGCCGACCTCGTCGCTGGACAGACGCTGCGGGCCGCGCAGCAGGTCCCGCCAGGTCAGGGTTCGCCCCGACGGCACCCGGAACCGCCAGGCCGGAGCCTGGCCTTCCGCCTCCCGACGGCGAATTTCGTCAGCATCCAGGCGCGCCCATTCCCGGTCATAGCGGGGTGGCTGACTGGCGGCAATCTGCGCGCGGCGGTGGGCAGCCAGCTCTTCCTCCGTCCTGAAGCAGGGATAGGCGGCGCCGGCCGCCTTCAGCTGCTCGAGGGAGCGAGCGTACAAGTCCGCGCGCTCCGACTGCCGGTACGGCCCCCTGGCACCACCCCGATCGGGCCCCTCGTCCCAGTCCATGCCGAGCCACGCGAGCTCGGCCATCGCGGCGGTCAGCCAGCGCTCCTCGCTCCGGCTCGTGTCCGTGTCTTCGGAGCGAATGAGGAAATCGCCACCGCTGACGCGCGCGGCGAGAAAATTGAATAACGCGGTGCGCACGTTACCCAAATGCAGACGGCCCGTGGGACTCGGGGCGAAACGGGTTCTGACAGGCTGGCTGGACATGGCGCGCCATGGTACCCACGGGCCGGTCAGCAGAGAAGCGCTTTCCCCAACCCGGGCTGCTTTCGGCCATGCTCACCGTCGCCCTGCACCGTCCTTGTCGAGTACCATCAACGCCGCCTGCGGCAGATTCAAGCCGATGGAGGAGACTCATGCGACGATGGCTGGAACGGGCTTTGCTCACCCTCATGCTGACGATTACCGCAAGTGCGGCGGCCGACGACACCCTCCCCTTGTTCCCTCGGTTTGCCGTGGATACCAGCGAAGGACGGTTCGTAGTCGAACTGGATGGCCAGCGCGCGCCCCTGACGGTCGTCAACTTTTCCCGCTATGCACTCGACGGCTTTTACGACGGCCTGGTGTTTCACAGGGTCAAACCCGACTTCGTGGCCCAGGCCGGCGGCTATGACGCCGAGCTGAAGGAACGGGCGACACGCGAACCCATACCGAACGAGTCGGGTAACGGACTGCGAAACGAGCGGGGCACGATCGCCATGGCTCGCCAGCGGCCGCCGCACACGGCCACCAGCCAGTTCTATATCAATCTCGCCGACAACCAGTCCCTGGATCCCAACCCTTCCCGCTGGGGATATACGGTCTTCGGGCTCGTCGTGGAGGGCATGGAGGTGCTCGAGAAGATCGCTGCTATCCCCACGACGGGGCGCGGGGACTTTGCCAGCGACGTGCCCTCGAGAACCGTTTCGATCAAGTCGGTGGAACTGCTCAACCCGTCAGGGTCCCCGTAATGGCCGTGCTGTTTATCTCCGACCTCCACCTGGATCCCGCAAGGCCGGACATTACCGAGCGCTTTTTGCGCTTTCTGGGCAACGAGGCACGTGCTGCGGATGCCCTCTATGTGCTGGGCGACCTCTTCGAGGCCTGGGTGGGGGACGATGATCCCGAGCCGGAGAAACGGCGAGCAACCGACGCGCTGGCGGAAACGTCTGCCGCCGGCATGCCGCTGTATTTCATGCATGGAAACCGAGATTTCCTCGTTGGCGAGGACTTCGCCGAGGCAGCCGGCTGCACTTTGCTCCCGGACCCCACGGTCGTGGACCTCTACGGCGAGCGCGTGCTGCTGATGCACGGCGACAGCCTCTGCACGGACGATGTGGACTACCAGGCCTTCAGGGAGATGGTGCGCAACCCGCTCTGGCAGGAGGCGTTTCTCTCCCGCTCGCTGGAAGAACGCTTTGCCATCGCCCGGGAGGCCCGATCCCGCAGCCTGGCAGCCAGCGACGCCAAGCCCGCCGAAATCATGGATGTCAACCAGGCCGCCGTCGAAACCACAATTCGTGAGCATGGCGTACAGACGATGCTGCACGGGCACACGCATCGACCCGCAGTGCACCGGTTCGATGTCGACGGCCGCGAAGCGACACGGATCGTGCTGGGCGACTGGTATCAGCAGGGCAGCACGGTACGCTGGGACGAAAACGGTTTCGAGCTGCTGACGCTGCCCGGCTAGCTGCCCGGCTAGCTGCCCGGCTAGCTGGCCCGCGACGCTGGCGCCGCTTCCTTCGCCACCGACGGTGGCCCGCTGTGAAACCGCAGCTGGGCGTCCGGCGCCGTGGCCAGCTGGTTCTCCGCCGCGCGGAAGATCCGGACCCGCTCCTCCATGCCGGCAGGGTCCCGCTTCCGCGCCAGGGCCAGGTACTGCTCGAAGTGACGGGCTTCAGAGGCCAGCAGGCCGCGGTAAAAACGGGCCAGATCCTTGTCCAGCAGGGGCGCGACCAGGGCAAAGCGCTCACAGGAACGCGCTTCTATGAAAGCTCCGATTACCAGGAGATCCACCAGCCGGTCCGGATCCGTAGCGCGCACATGCTCCCGCAAACCCCGGGCGTACCTGGATGCTTCCAGGCGGCGCCACGGAATGTCCCGCGCAAGCAGGATCCCCTGGACCTGCTCGAAGTGCCTGAGTTCCTCCCGTGCCAGGCGCGACATCCGGTGGACAAGGTCAGCCTGTCCTTCGTACCGGAACATCAGGGCCAGGGCCGTTGAGGCCGCCTTCTTCTCGCAGTTGGCGTGATCGATCAGGAGGTCGTCGAGGTGTCGAACCGCCGCCTGCGTCCAGGCATCCGGCGTAGCGGCACCAAGAAAACCGGCGATCTCACGGGGCACCAGCGCGGTCATGACGAACCCATCGCAATGACGGCCTGGAGCAAGTCTTCGGCCGTCTGAAACCGATCCATGGGCTCCTTCGCCATCATCCTGTCCACCAGTTCCCCGAAGCGGGCCGCCTCTCCTTCCAGCGGAGGAATATCCGCGTGACTGTGCTTGTAGATGACCGCCATCGGCGAAGCGGCCACGTAGGGTTTCTTGCCGGTGAGCATCTCGAAAAATATTACCCCGAGGCTGTAGATATCTCCGCGCTCGTCCACATCACGCCCATGCCCCTGCTCCGGGCTCATGTAGTACGGCGTGCCGAAAATCTCGCCTGTATTCGTGAGCTCTGCCTCCATCTTGAGGCGTTTCGCCAGCCCGAAATCGATCAGCGCCAGGCTGTCGTCGCTTCGCACCATCACATTGCCGGGCTTGAGATCACGGTGCAGCACCCCGACCCCGTGAATGGCCACGAGCGCTTCAGTCATCTGGCGCAGATACTCGAGAGCCTGGTCCGCTTCGGGGCGTTCCTGGATACGTCGCCGAAGGTCACCACGGGGAAAATACTCCATCGCGATATACGCATGGTCGTCCGCCACCCCCAGGTCGAAGATGCGCACGATATTGCGATGTTTGACCTCCGAGATGAGCTCGTACTCCTGCAGGAATCGCTCGAATGCGCTTTTGCCCTCCACGACGTCCGGGACCTGGCGCAGCACCTTGACGACCACTTGCTCGCCGGTATCTTCGCGCTCCATCAGATACACGGTGGAGATGCTGCCCATGGAGAGTCGCTTGACGAATCGATGCCCCTTCAGCCGGAACCCGCTGCTCTCGGGATCTTCCGACTTCTGGCGATGAAAACGGGCCGCCGTTTGCCGGCCCTGGCGAACGGCCTCCCGCAGCGCCCTGGCCAAATAGTCATGAGAGAGCTTCTGCTTTGGCAGAATGTCATCGGCGCCGGCCCGGATCGCGGCAATCGCGGTCGACTCGTCCCCCTGGGGCGTCAGCAGAATCACCGGGGGGAAGCCCGGGCGACGCTTGAATTCCTTAAGCCACGCCAAGCCATCCTGCCCATAGAACTGGTAGTCGAGCAGGACCACGTCACAGGCAGACGGCACGAATCCCCGGGGCAGCGCCCGGTTCTCCAACGGATCGTGTAGTGTCACCTGGGCGTCCGGCCACTCGGCGGTCACGTGATGCATCAGCCATTCACGAAAATCCCGATGGTCATCTACCACGAGCACTCGAATGCTCACATCAGCTCCTCCAGCCCCGAGGCCAGACTAATGCCCCCGGCTGGCGAGGTGAAGCCCGCAAGCCCGATCACGACATCCATCACGTTCGCGCCGGTCGGCCCCGTGGAAATGAGGTCGCCGGCCGCTTCGAGAAACCGCCCGGAATCCGCCTCGCGCAGGCATCGCTCCGGATCCTCGCCTTCGTACCGGCCCCGCGTCAGGGTCTCGCCGTCGATCAGCGCGCCCGCATCCCCTCCTGGACCATCGCTGCCGTCAGTTCCCGCGCACAACACCACCACGCCGGGCCGGCCGGAAACGCGGGCAGCCAGCATCAGTGCCAGGTGCTGGCAGCGCCCGCCGCGCCCCGGGACGGGCGGCAGCGACGGAGTGACTTCCCCACCCCACAAATGAACCGTCGGCCGGAAATCGTCGGCGCCGGCCTCTGCACACGCCCCCAGCGCGGCAAGAATGCGGCTGCAGGCCGCTTCCGGATTTCCGGTAAGAAGCTGATCATGGACAGTGACACGATATCCCGCCTGCGCCGCACGGCCCGCAGCGGCTTCCAGCGCGTCCCGATTCCTGGCCACGACACGGATCGCCACATCCGGCTGTCCAATTTCGGCTTCGGCTCCGGCAGGCGCGGGCGATCGGTGACGAACCAGCTCCGCCAACCAGCCGGGGACCTCGGGCAAGTCCCCTGGCGCATCGCGGGGAGGGATAAGCAAACCCGATCCGATGCTTGCCGGTTCGTCTCCGGGAACGTCCGACATGAGCAGCGCCCGGGTCGGCCGGCCAGCCAGCCGGGGGATCAGTCGTCCCGCCTTGATTTCGGACAGGGCGGAGCGAACCCGGTTCATGTCATGGATATCCAGGCCGCTGGCCAAGAGCCAGTCATTCGTGCGAGCCAGGGTTTCCAGATCGACCGTCGGTGGAAGAACTTCCACCAGGCTCGACGTTCCGCCGGACAGCAGAAACAGAATTTCCCGGTCAAACGGCAGCTCATCGATCTGTTTCAGCAGTGCCTTGCCGGCAGCGAGGCTGGCGGCGTCCGGGACGGGATGGCCCGCGGTGAGGACGGTAAGCCGGTCGTCATGGAACCCGGACACATAGCCATGGCGGGTAATAATCAGCCCCGACTCGACGCGGTCGCCCAAGTGCCGGAGCGCGCCAGAGGCCATTGCGCACGCCGCCTTGCCGATGGAGATCACTGCAACAGGGTCCGTCCCGCGATCGGACCGGAGGGCCCGCATGACCACCTGGTCTCCCTCGACGGCCTCCAGGGCATGCCGGTAAAGATCCAGTGCCAGCCGGCGCATGCCGGCGGCACTCAGACGACTTCTGCCGCGATCGGCGCGCCCCGGTTATGGCTGTCCCGCTCCGATCGGACCTTGTCCGCCCGGCGGGATTCGATCACGTCCAGATAGTCCTGGGTGACATCCCCGGTGACATACGCACCCGAGAAACAGGAGGTGTCGAAGTCGCGGATGTCCGCATTGTCATACTGCACAGCGGATATCAGATCAGGCAGGGTCTGGTAGATAAGCCAGTCCGCGCCGATGATTTCCTGGACCTCGGCACCGGTTCGGCCATGCGCCACCAGCTCCGAGGCTGCCGGCATGTCGATACCGTAGACATTGGGATTGCGCACTGGCGGCGCTGCGGAGGCAAAATAGACCTTGCGTGCACCGGCTTCCCGGGCCATGTCCACGATCTGCCGGGATGTCGTGCCCCGGACGATTGAGTCATCCACGATCAGGACATTTTTTTTCCTGAACTCCAGGTCTATCGCGTTCAGCTTGCGGCGTACGGATTTCTCGCGCAGCGTCTGGCCGGGCATGATGAAGGTCCGGCCGATGTAACGGTTCTTGATAAAGCCCTCCCGAAACTTCACTCCCAGGCGGTTCGCCAGCTGCAGAGCGCTTGTGCGGCTGGTGTCGGGAACGGGAATCACCACGTCGATGTCATGGTCGGGGCGGACTTCCAGAATATGGTCTGCCAGCGCTTCGCCCATCCGGAGGCGGGCCTTGTACACCGAGATGTTGTCGATAATCGAGTCCGGCCGGGCAAAGTACACGTACTCGAAGATGCAGGGACTGTGGGCCTGTGGCTTGACGCACTGGTGGGTATACAAACCACCCTGGGCGTCGATGAATACGCCTTCGCCGGGGGCCACGTCCTTCAAGAGCGTAAAACCCACTGCGTCGAGAGCCACGCTCTCCGACGCCAGCATGTGCTCGCGGCCGCCTTCCACCTCACGATAGCCGATCACCAGCGGCCGGATGCCGTGAGGGTCCCGGAACCCGAACACGCCAAAGCCGGTGATCAGGCCGACCACGGCATAAGCCCCCTGGCACCGCCTGAAGACGCCCGACAGCGCAGCGAAAAATTCCTCGGCGCCGGGGTTTTGCGTGCCAAGCTGCTGCAGCTCATGGGCGAACACGTTGAGAAGAACCTCGGAGTCCGAACTGGTGTTGAGATGGCGGCGATCAGCCTTTACCACGGTGTCAGCGAGGCGATCCGCGTTGGTGAGATTGCCGTTGTGGGCGAGGCAGATGCCAAAGGGCGAATTGACGTAGAACGGCTGGGCTTCATCCTTGCTGGAAGATCCGGCGGTCGGATAGCGGACGTGCCCGATGCCCATATTGCCGGTGAGCTTGAGCATGTGGCGTCGCTGAAAAACATCCCGGACGAGACCATTCTTCTTGCGTATGTGGATACGACCCTGTTCCGTCGTCACGATTCCAGCGGCGTCCTGGCCACGGTGTTGAAGCACCGTCAGGGCATCGTAGATCGCCTGGTTAGCGGGGCCCTTTGCGACAATTCCAATGATTCCACACATCCGCCGTTTACTCCGGAGCCGGTTCGAGGACGGACGGCTCCGTAGCCACCCGCTCTCCCAGCTCGTCCAGACCCGTGCCGAGAACGTCCCGAATCACATCCGCAATCTGCGTGCCGTAGGGCATCAGCCGCGACTCACTCCACCATGACTCCCGGTCCAGTTCCAGGAACTGGAACGCTATCACGGCCACACCGACGAGCAGAGCGCCCCGCGCGGCCCCGAAGGCCATGCCGAGCACCCGGTCCGTCCCCGTCAGCCCCGTCCCGTCGACCAGCTTCCCGAGCAGAAATCCGGCCAGACCGCCAACAACGAGGACCAGCAAAAAAACCGCCAGTCTGCCCGCCCACAGACGAAGGGCCGGAGACTCGATGGCCTGGAGCAAGTCGTCAGGATACTCACCCAGACGCCAGGCCGCGTAAATCGCGGCTGCCCAGACCAGCAGCGAGAACGCCTCGCGAAAGAATCCCCGAAAAAAACCGACCGCCACAGAAACGCCAAAAGCCGCGAGCAGTATGTAGTCGATCAGCAGCATTTCAAGCGGTTCGCGGCGACCTTGTCGACCGGCGGGATTGTAACAAAGGGTCCAGCCCCTAGTCCTGCATCCGGACAACCCGGCCCTGGTGACCGGATCCGGCGAGTTTGGCCAGGAGGGCCTCGGCAGACTTCCGCGAATCCATGGGCCCGACACGAACCCGGTGCATGGTGCGGCCATCAGTGACCAGCCGCGCGACAAATGACGGGTATCCCTCGGACACGAGGCGCTGGCTGAGCCGGCCGGCATTGTCGGGATTTGAAAAACTGCCTACCTGCACCGCCCATTCGCCGTTCTCCGGCGGCGCCGGCACCGGCGGCTCGACAGGTGCCGGCGCAGGTGCCGCCGGCCGGCTCTGGGTTTCTGCCGGCTGAGGGCTGTTTTTCTGGCGCTGGCGCTGGCGCCCGGCTGACGCTTCCCCGCTCCGGAGAGCGCTCGACCGGCGTGGAAGGTGCCGGCCTGGCCACGGGCGGCTGCTCTCTCGGCTCACCGAGGCGGATCGTATGGGTGCGCGACTCTGAGTCAGGAGCCGGAAGCTCGAGCCCGATGCTGCGGGACCCAGCGGAACCCGCCGGGCCGTCAAGCAGGACCGGTATGAGGATGACGCCCACGGCGACAACAACGACGGCCCCGACCAGGCGTTCCTTGAGCTGTTGTTCCACGCATACCCTCGCTAAGCCGACCCGGCGCTCGCGGGCGGCGAGTATACCCCAAGCCATTCCGCGGCCGGTCCAACTACGTGAAAGGATCCAGTCACGACAATGAGGTCATCGCCCGTGGCCACACGCGATGCCACCGTGCAGGCAGAAACAGGATCCGGATGTCGTTGGATAGCTTCTCTGGAGACTCCGGCGGAGATCAACTCGACCTCCAGATCGACGGCGCTTCGCCCCCGCTCACCCTCCAGGTCGCAGACGTGCCAGCGTTCAATGGATCCGAGCAGGGGCTTGACGGTAGCCGCCAGGTCCTTGTCACCGAGCATTCCGAGAATCGCGGTGCATCGCCGCCCGGCGAAGCGGTCGGCGAGGACCCGTGCAAGCACCCTTGCGGCCGCGGGGTTATGAGCCACGTCCAGCAGCCATTCGCAGCCGCGCCCCACCGGGTCCCGCAACAGCTGAACACGCCCCGGAATCCGTAACCCTTCCAGGGCCGTGGCCACCGTAGCAAGAGCTTGCGGACGCAGCAGACGCACGGCTTCCAGGGCACAAGCCGCATTATCCAGCGACTCCCGGGAATTCAGGGGTCCCGTGGGCAAGGCGTCGAGGCGAACATCCTGGCCCCACCAGGTCCACGCCGGCGATGGCTCCTGACGCCAGCCAAACGCCACGCCGGCCTGGCGCAGGTAGGCCCCCAGGCTGTCCGCAGCGTTCAGCAGGCTCTGCGGCGGGTCCGGATCACCCACGATGGCCGGAACGCCATGGCGAAAGATCCCCGCCTTCTCCGCGCCGATGGATTCGCGGTCCGGACCCAGCCACTGGACATGATCGATGTCTACGCTGGTCACGATCGCCACGTCGGGATCCACGACGTTCACGGCATCCAGCCGGCCTCCGAGACCGACCTCCAGAACCGCCATGTCCACTTCACGTCGACGAAATACCTCAAGAGCCGCGAGTGTTCCGAACTCGAAATAGGTCAGGGATGTTGATCCACGCGCCACGTCGATGGTATCGAAGGCCGCCATGATCTCGGCATCGCTGACCGGCCGCCCGTCGATCCTGATGCGCTCGTTATAAAACTGAAGATGGGGGGACGTGTAGAGACCGACCCTCAGTACCGTTCTGAGCCAGCACGGCAGCACAGACGCTCGCACAGGTCCCCTTGCCATTGGTCCCGCCAACGGTGATGACTGGCCAGGGCGCCGGGATGAGACCCAGGGTCGCGGCGACTTCGCCGACCCGCTCAAGCCTCAGGTCGATAGCCGCGGGGTGCAGTGTCTCCTGCCAGGCGAGCCAGCCGGCAAGGTCGGGGAATCTCATCGGTACGAACCCGGCCGGCCCGGACGTCGCGCCCGGGTCAGATCGCGGGCGCCGACTGGCGGGTGAGCATCGCCAGGAGACGCGCAAGTCGATCACGCATTTCCCGCCGGTCCATGATGAGGTCGACAGCGCCATGATCGAGCAGGAACTCGCTGCGCTGGAATCCGTCGGGCAGGGTCTCCCCAACGGTTTGCTGAATCACCCTGGGGCCGGCGAAACCGATAAGGGCATCCGGTTCGGCCACGTTGATATCTCCGAGCATGGCGAGGCTCGCGGATACGCCGCCCGTGGTCGGGTCAGTCATGACGGAAATGTAGGGAATCCCGGCCTCGCGGAGTCGCGCCAGCGCGGCGCTGGTCTTGGCCATTTGCATGAGCGACAGCAATGCTTCCTGCATACGCGCACCGCCGCTGGCGGAAAAACACACCATGGGTATCCGTTCTTCGAACGAAACGTTAGCCGCCCGTGCGAAGCGCTCGCCGACAACAGAACCCATGGAGCCACCGAGAAACTGGAACTCGAATGCGCAAGCGGTCAGCGCCATGCCGTGCAGACGGCCCCGCAGGGCAATCAGTGCGTCCTTCTCCCCGGTCTGTTTCTGGGCCTGCGTGATCCGGTCCCTGTAGCGCTTTGTATCCTTGAACTTGAGCGGATCCTCCGGGCCGAGTCCTTCGCCGATCTCCGTGCTTGATCCGGGATCCAGGAAGAGCATGAGGCGGGCCCGGGCCCCGATCCGCATGTGATGGCCGCATTTCGGGCAGACATAAAGGTTCCGCTCGACCTCTGCGCGGTAGAGAACCTGGTCGCAGGCCGGACACTTCGTCCACAGCCCTTCAGGGACGGACCGGGTCCGCCGCTCCGTCTTGATGCGCGACGGCATCAGCTTGTCGAACCAACTCATGCTGCCCAGTGTACCCCGTGTCAGGCCTGCCACCAGCCATCATAGCTGCTCACCGAAACACCGGAAGTCGTCGGCGGAACCCCGGAACCCGGGATCACCAGCCTCTTTCCATAGTCCACCCGCACCAGGCAGAGGCCGGCGGCGGGAGCGGTCATCCCCGCCCGCCGCCGGTCGCGGGCGGCCAGGGCTTCGGCGATCCATTCAGCCGGGTATCTTCCCTTGCCTACGGCAACGAGACTGCCGGCAATGTTGCGAACCATGTGATGCAGAAACGCGTTCGCGGTAACGGCGATACGAATGACATCGCCTTCGCGGCTGACCTCGAGGGCCGTGATCGTCCGCACCGGCGAGTGCGCCTGGCATTCCGAGGCGCGAAACGATGAGAAATCATGCCGGCCCACGAGCGACGATGCGCCGGCGACCATCGCCTCCACGTCCAGGGGCCGGCGCACCCAGAAAACGCGATCGCGCAGCAAGGCGCTGCGCGCCGGGCGGTTGAGGATCGTGTAGACATAGCTGCGCGCGAGAGCGTGGAAACGCGCATGAAAATCGCCAATGTCTGTCCGGGCCCAGCGGACGGCAACATCTGCCGGCAGCAGGCTGTTGGCCCCGAGAGCCCACTGCCGCTCCGAGCGCCGCGCAGCGGTGTCAAAGTGAACGACCTGGCCTGTGGCATGAACGCCGGAGTCGGTGCGTCCGGCGCACGTCACCGCTACAGGCTCATCGGCGACCTCGGTCAAGGCTCGTTCTACGGTCGCCTGGACGCTGGGACCGGTTTTCTGCCTCTGCCAGCCATAGTAGCGGCAGCCGTCGTATTCCACGCCCAGGGCAACACGCACGATCAATTCACAGCCTCGCCAGCGAGGCAATCACGAACAGCAGGGGAACCAGGAGCATCCAGTCACGCAGACCCGGCCAGTCCAGCGTCGGCAGGCGCGCCGGCGTCCGCGCTCCGGCTGCGTCGTCCTCGATGCGCCTGACAAGTCGAGCTGCCGCCTCGGCCCAGCCTGTGAGGCGTTTGCCGGGAGCCTCGCTGCGCGCTGCCTCGGAGACGAGCTCCGCAGTCTGCGGCACGGTCTCCAGGGTGAGCGCGATACGCCTGGAAAGGCTCTCCACGTCGACCCCAAGCCAAGTCAAGGGCTTCAGGATGACCACCAGGGCGGCCGCCATCTGCTCGGGGGGCGTATTTTGACGGAGCAGCTGAACGGCGGACACGAGAACCACGAGAACACCGGCGCGCTCCAGTGCGACCGCGATATCCGGCCAGCGAGGCAGCCAGGCCGGCTGGCCTGGCACCGGCTCCGGCGCGATCCAGAGATAGATCACCGCGATCGACAGCAAGAGCCAGCGCAGGCGCCGGACCGACTGGTAGATCCGTCCCGGCGCTCCGCGATCGCCCGCCCATGCCAGACCGAGGATGAGGATCTCGGCAACCACCAACCCGGCGAGGCGATACCGGAACAGGAAGACGGCCAGGGCCATGAGCCCCAGCAGTCGAAACACCGGGTGCATCAGGCCGCGGCGACCCTAGCTCAACGATTCGATGAGCTGGCGCGCCTCGTCCTTCTGGCCATCGGTGCCCTCTTCCATGACTTCTTCGAGAATGCTTCGCGCCCCGTCGGGATCACCCATGTCGATATAGGCCCGGGCCAGATCCAGCTTCGTGCCGACTTCGCTCAGCGTGATGGGATCAGGCTCCAGCGCCTGAACCTGCGCGGTCTCGTCGCCCTCGCCCGGAACTGTCTTGCCCGACATCAGGCCCGACAGGCCCGGCGCAATCTGCGTCGCCTGGTCGTCGCCCAGAAGCTCTTCGAGCAGCCCGGTACCGCCGGCTTCGTCGTCACCGGCAGCGGGATACTCGGCTGTCGCCTCGACGTCGGCTTTCAGGGCAGCGGTCAGATCGTCCAGATCGAGATCGTCGTCCACGGATTCGTACTCGGCCGTGGAATCTGCATCAGCAGCATCCGAATCCGACAGGTCGAGCGCTTCGACGTTCGCCGTAGCGGCCGCGTCCGGGCTTGCATCCGGATCCAGCGCCTGCTCCCTCACGGTGTCGTCGTCCAGGCCCTTCATCTCTCCAGGATGCAGCGTGTCATCCTCTTCGCCGAGGGACCCGACTTGCTCGACCCAGGTTTCGTCCTGGGATTCCACCCGCTCCACGGCGTCCGTTGCTTCTTCATCGGATTCGTTGAAGACGGCGGTGCCGTCGCGATCCCCGGTGCTGATCACCGATGTTTCGTCAAAATTGAAAATGCCGGTGGAGGAGACAACGTCCTCCCCCAGTAACTCGGCCATTGCCGTGTCGTCATCGCCGACAATCTCGGCCACCTGGGTTTCTTCGCGGCTTCCCGTATCCGGCATGGCTTCCGCGATGGCGGTATCGTCGTCCTCATCTTCGGCGACAGGCTCTTCCGGCAAGGGGAACTCGTCGTCGGAGTCCGTTGCCTCGGCGCCTGCATCTTCGAAAACGTCCTCAAAGGCCGCTTCCGATTCGGGCTCTGCGCCGTCACCCAGGTCAAAGTCCGGTCCCTGGGCCGCCAGCTCGTCCAGCGCATGCTGGCCGGTCTCGCCCAAGTCCAGGTCAAGTCCCAGATCCTCGATCGCCAGCTCTTCGGTATGTTCCGAACCCTGGTCGTCGCTTTCGCCGTCGCCAAGCGCCGGTGTCTGCCGCGTGGGCTCGAGACTCTGCACCGGAGCCTTGTACTCGTTGGTGGATCCGACATCGAAGTCGATCACGCCCGAATCCGCCAGGCCGACTTCGGGCTTCGCGTCCTCTACCGCATCGGCATCAACCGCGGGCGCCTCACCGGTGGCGTCACCGAGATCGAAATCAAGCACATCCGCATCTGCGGCGCCGGCCGTGGAATCGTCGCTCGCTTCCCCGAACTCGAGATCGAGGTCGGCGCCGCCCATTTCGGCTTCCGCCTCCTCGAAGATTGCCTCGTCGGGACAAATCTGGCGGCCCATGATGGCCACCTTGTTCCACTCTCCGAGACTGGTTTCGCCCACCAGCCCCCTGAAGTCCTGGGCCTGCGCCATGAACTCCTCGCGATTGCCCCAGACAAAGCAGATATCGAGCAGCTTGCGGCGCAGATCAAGCCGATCCGGCTCCCGCTGAATCGCGCCCTTGACCAGTTCGGCAGCCTGATCGTATAGACCGTAGGCCATATGGAAATCGGCTTCGGCCAGCGGATCCTGCTGATCCAGAGCGACTGCGGTGTCGCCAGCGATCGTATCCTCGAACGGGTACTCGTAATCGGCGTCCGAGCCAAGCAGTCCCTCTTCGCTGGACGAATCCCGGGCCTCCGGCTCAGGTGCGAACAGCAGATCGTCGGACTCGCCGGCCGTGGGAGTGACATCATTTCCACCGGCCATCGATTCGGCCGGCTCGCCCAGCTGTTGCTCCTCGACAACGATTGCCGTGGGCTCTTCCCGCTTCGGCGGTGCAAGAGTCTGGGTATCCCTCGCCGTGGTGGCCTCGTCATCCGCAGACCACGTGGACGCGAAATCATCGTCCTCACGTCGCGACCGCATGAACCACAGTGCGGCACCCGCAAGCAGCGCAAGGCCCAGAATGAGCCACAGCCACAAGCTGCTTAGCAGCCCGATAAGGCGCTCGATCAAGGACGGTTCCGGGGCCGGCCGCTCGGCGGCAACCGGAGCAACGGCGGATTCCTCTGCCACCGTCTCCTCCGCGGGCTCGACCAGCTCCTCAGGACCCTCGGCGGCCCCAGCCTCGGCTTCCGAAAGCGGCTCACCGGTCTCGGGATCGACGCCGGCAATATCTGCCAGATCTTCAGTCAGAGGAACTTCAACCAGCGGCTCTTCGTCCAGGGGCGCCTCGATCATCGGACCTTCGACGGCGGGCGGGGCATCGGCCCGGGCAGCCGCTTCGGCCTCCAGCTGCTCCAGTCGGGTCTGGAGACGAGCGATCTCAGCGTCGCGGACTTCAAGCAAGCGACGGGTCTCGCCCAGTTCGGAAGAAAGCCGGTTCACCGCGGTGCTGTCAGCATCCCCACCGGTTTGGCCGGATCCCGCGACCGGCACATCTCCGGCATCGTCGGAAGGCGGGACGAGTTCGAGCCGGGGACGCTCAATGCGGCCACGCCAGGCCTCGTTCTGCGCCATCACCGCCCGGGTCGCCTCCCCGGTGCCCAGGCGGATGATCTCCGAGCGCTCGGGAACTCTCAGAATCGTGCCGGCCCGGAGCCGGTTAATGTTGCCCTCGAAGGCTTCCGGGTTGGCCTCGTACAAGGCCATCATCATCTGGTTCATGGACACCGCAGCGTCCGGACGGACCCCCTGTGCGATACCCCAAAGAGTTTCGCTTCGCTGAACGGGCCCGTAGGTACCCGGTGCGCTGTCGAAGCCCGGCGCCGGCTTTGCCGGCGGTGGCATCACTGGGGCGGGTTCAGGGGCCGGCGTCGCAACGGGCACGGGCGGCGGCGCGGCCGGGCGGGTCAGGGTGCCCTCATCGGTCGCGGCCGGCGCCTGGACCGGAGTGCTGGCAGGGGCTTCGCCGCTGGGCATGAACGCCGGTGGATCCAGGAGCACCGTGTACTCCCGCAGCAGCCTGCCTCCACTCCACGTTGCCTCGACGAGGAATGTCAGAAACGGCTCCACGACTGCATCGCGGCTGCGTACGTTAATGCGCGCCCGGCTCCCCGGTGCGCTCTCGATCTCGAACTCGACCTGGTCGAGAAAACCCGGGCGATCCAGCCCGAGGCGCTCGAACGTCGCCCTGTCCGGAATACTGAGCTCGAGGCTGCGCAACTCGTCAGGAGACGATAGCGTCAGTTCGATCTCCGCATCCAGCGGCTGATTCAGGTAGGAATTCAGGCGAATTTCGCCCAGCCCGAGAGACTGCACGACCATCGGTACGAACAGCACCGACAGAAGACAGACTGACAGGAATTTCCGCGCCATTGCTACTCCCTTACCGCAATCCCCAGCGGACCCGCAGTTTTGACGTTATGTCAGGTCAACGACCTAATAACTCTCTTTATAATTCGCGCCTAACAATAACTTACAGATAGCTTTTTACCAATATCTCAGCGATCTGCACGCTATTGAGCGCCGCGCCCTTGCGGACGTTGTCCGCCACAATCCACATGTTCAATCCGTTCGGATGGGTCACATCAGACCGGATCCGACCGACGAAAACGCCGTCCTGACCTGCCGCTTCCCCTGCCGGCGTGGGATACGCCCCCTCGCCCGGCTCGTCCATGAGCACGATTCCCGCCGAGTCCGAGAGCAATTCCCGGGCCCGACTCACGGAGATCGGCTGCGTTGTTTCGAGGTGTACGGCCTCCGAATGCCCGAAGAATACAGGAATTCTCACAGCCGTAGCATTGACGGAGATCTCATCATCAGAAAGTATTTTTCGCGTTTCGCGATGGAGTTTCATCTCCTCTCGTGTGTATCCGGAGTCCTCGAAGACGTCGATGGCCGGCACCGCATTGAAGGCTTGCTGCATCAGGCCCGATGCCTCGTCGAGGGGTTTGCCGTTCATGAGCAGGGCCGTCTGGCGTGCCAGGCGCTCCATCGCGGTGCGCCCTGCCCCCGAAACCGCCTGGTAGGTGGCGACGTTGACCCGGGTGATGCGGGACTCATCGTGAATCGGCTTCAGCGCCACCACGAGCTGGATCGTCGAGCAGTTCGGGTTGGCGATAATCCCCCGCGCGGTGTACGCGGCGATGGCCTCGGGATTGACCTCCGGAACAACGAGCGGAACATCCTCGTCGTAGCGAAAGAACGAAGTGTTGTCGATCACTACGGCCCCCGCCCCGGCCGCCCGCGGTGCGTGCTCCGCCGAAACGGCGCCCCCAGCGGAAAATAGCGCCAGGTCCACGCCGGCGAAATCGTGTTCTTCGAGATCGCCCACGGTGTACTCCTTGCCCAGACACCGGCAGGTTTCCCCTGCTGAGCGGCTGCTCGCGAGGGGAACCAGCCGGGCAAGCGGGAAGCGCCGTTGCTCGAGAATCTCGATCATGGTCTGCCCGACCAGGCCCGTGGCGCCCACGACGGCTACCGTGTATTGCTTCGTCATGACTCCCTGAGTCTCCTTTTATGGAGGCTTGCTCACGCCTCTCTCAGACCGTTGGCCGGGCTCTGCTCGTCTGCCGTGGACGTATCAAGCGCCACTGCCGCCAGAACCCAGCCGGCAAGCGCCAGGCCCGCAGCAATCAGGAAGGTGCCCGACGGGCCAACACCTTGCCATGCATAGCCACTGTAGAAACTGCCGATCGCCCCGCCGACGCCGAAGCCGATACTGCTGTAAAGCGCCTGGCCCCGGCCTTGCAGGCGGCCGCGAAACCAACGATGTACCAGCACCACAGCCACCGCATGGAACAGCCCGAATCCGGCGAAATGCAGGGTCTGGCAGAAAACCAGAACGGCCAGGTTCTCCGCCATCAGCCCCGTCAGCCCCCAGCGCACGACCGTTGCCGCCAGGGCCAGCTGCATGAGACTCGACAGAGAATACCGCCGCAAGAGTCTGGGCGCATAGAGGAACAGGACAATTTCCGCGGCCGCCCCCCATGACCAGAGCAGGCCGGCAGTGCGGGTGGAGTAGCCGGCCTCCTCGAGGTAGAGGGTGAAAAAGACGTAATAGGGGCCGAAACTCGCCAGCTGGAGTATGCAGACGGCAAACAGCGCCAGGACCGGCGGCCGGCGCAGCGTAGCGAGCAGGGTCCCGGCCTCCGCCGAATGCCGGCTCACCGGCGCCTCCGGGGTCATCCACGCGGCTGCCGCGACGACGACCATCACCAGGATCACCACCTCCGGCACACGAAGCGCATCATCGCCGGCAAACAGCCAGCCACCGGCAAGGGTTGCCACGATGAATCCCAGCGATCCCCAAAGGCGGATATGGCCGTAGCGGTGAATATCCTCACCGAGATGGGACAGAGTGTTTGCCTCGTACTGGGGCAGAAGACCCGACCAGGCGAACGCGAAGAGGGCCAGTGCCACGGCAATACCGGGCGCACCGGGGTGCAAGAGAAGAATGGAAAAACCCAGGATACTGGCAAGAGAGGCCGCACGGATCACGCCGATGCGCCGCCCGGCCCGGTCGGCCACGGCCGCCCAGAGTCCCGGCGCCACGATTCGCATGCCGAGAATGATGGAGACCAGTTGGCCGATCAGGACAGGTTCAAATCCCCGGCGGTCCAGGTAGGGCCCCAGGTAGGGGACCAGCGTCCCGATCACAGCGAAGTAGAAAAAATAAAATCCGCCGAGCCGCCCGGCGAGGGCCGTCATGTCTCCTCGGGTGCCCGCGCAGGAATCACTGGCGTCGTCGAAATCACCTCCGAGTTCTGGGCCCGGTGGCGGAGCAGATGATCCATCAGCACGAGCGCCAGCATGGCCTCCGCAATGGGTGTGGCCCGGATCCCTACGCACGGGTCGTGGCGTCCCGTCGTAATGACTTCGGCCACCTCGCCGGAGGTATTCACGGTTCGGCCCGGCAGGCGCAGGCTCGACGTGGGCTTCAGCGCCATGCTGACGACAAGTTCCTGGCCGGAGGAAATCCCGCCGAGGGTCCCCCCCGATTCATTGCCAAGAAAGCCCGCCGGTGTCATCTCGTCCCGGTGCTCGGTCCCCTTCTGCTCCACGGAAGCGAACCCGGCCCCGATTTCCACGCCCCTGACCGCATTGATTCCCATCATGGCGTGGGCGATGTCCGCATCCAGCTTGTCGAAGACCGGCTCGCCCAGCCCCGGCGGCACGCCGGTCGCCACAACGGTCACGCGGGCCCCGATCGAGTTGCCCTCCTTCCGAAGCGCGTCCATGTAAGCCTCAAGTTCCGGCACCCGCGAGGGATCCGGGCAGAAAAACGGATTGTCGTCCACGGTTTCGGGGGCGACGGGATCCAGCCGCAGAGGCCCGAGCTGGGCCAGGTAGCCGTGGATGCGGATTCCGGCTCGCTCGGCAAGATACTTCCGCGCAATCGCGCCCGCCGCGACGCGTATGGCGGTCTCCCGGGCGGACGAGCGGCCCCCGCCCCGATAATCCCGGATGGCGTATTTCTGCTGGTAGGTGTAGTCCGCGTGGCCGGGGCGGAACAGGTCCTTGATCTTGGAATAATCCTTCGAGCGCTGGTCCTCGTTCTCAATCAGAAGCCCGATGGAGGCCCCGGTCGTCCGGCCTTCGAACACGCCGGACAGGATACGGACCCGATCCGGCTCGCGCCGCTGACTCGTGTGCCGTGACTTTCCGGAGCGCCGGCGTTCCACGTCAGCCTGGAGTTCATCCTCGGATAACTCCAGTCCGGGCGGACAGCCGTCAACGACCCCTCCGATCGCCGGGCCATGGCTTTCGCCGAAGGAGGTCAGACAGAACAACTTGCCAAAGGTATTTCCGGACAATTCAGGTCTCCAGGTCCGCTGCGTGGATAAGGAAAACGCCGCCGCCGCCGCGCTCGAACTCGACCCAGGTCAGGGGCAAGTCGTCGAAAGCCGCCTCCATCGCAGGCCGGCTGGCACCGACTTCCACGACCAGGACACCATGCTCCGTGAGATGGTCCCGCGCGTCGGCGATGATCCGGCGCACGATGTCCAGCCCGTCGTCTCCGGCAGCAAGGCCCATCCGGGGCTCATGCCCGTATTCTGGCGCGAGCGCGTCCATTTCAGGCGCATCCACGTAGGGCGGATTGCTGACGATAAGGTCATAGCGATGGCCGGCCAGGCTGTCGAAAAGGTCCGAAGGGATGGCAGACACCCGGTCCTCGAGCCCGAATCGGGCAACATTCTGCCGGGCCACGTCCAGGGCGTCCGGCGATAGATCGGCGAGGTCGACGGTCGCGTGGGGAAACGCCATCGCGCAGGCGATGCCGATACAACCGGAGCCGGCGCACAGATCAAGAACGGCGGAAACCCGGTCTGGATCCGTCCACGGCTCGAATCCGGCCTCGACCAGCTCCGCGATCGGCGAACGCGGCACCAGCACCCTGGGGTCCACCACGAACTCCAGGCCCGCGAACCAGGCCGTCCCGGTGAGATAGGCCGTTGGCATCCGCTCCTCGATCCGACGCCGGAACAAGGCTGCCACAGCCTCTTTCTCCATCGAGGTCAGGCGGGCTCCGTAGAACTCCGGGGGCGCATCGGGGGTCAGATGCAACACGTGACGGACCAGTGCGAGCGCCTCGTCGACGGCGTTGTCGTAGCCGTGGCCGAAAACCAGATCATGGGCAACGAAACGACTGGCCCCGTAGCGCACGAAGTCGATAACGGTATGCAGTTCCCGGATGGCGGATGAGTCCAAGGGCGGTTCCTCCAGAACGCGTCATGATACGCAACCGCCCGGCTACTTGCCTATGTGCAAACTCTGCTCGCCATGCAGGACGCACCGGCTCACTGTGGGATAATCCGGGGTCCGAACCTCCTCCCATCAACCGGAAAACGGGTGACATGAAACGGCAGTTTCTCATCATGGTGGTTGCGCTGGCTGCCCTGACCGCCGGGGCCCTGTTTGCATCTCATATGCGCCGCATTGAGGCGCCAGAGCAGGCACGCCTGCTTCAGACACCGCGGGCGCTGCCGGAATTTGCGCTGACAGATCATCGCGGCGAGTCGCTCGCCCCGGACGATCTGCAGGGTCACTGGAGCCTGCTCTTCTTCGGATTTACCCATTGCCCCGACGTCTGTCCGACCACGCTGCATACCCTGGCCCGGACCGAGAGCCTCCTCGAGGACCTTCCGGACGAAGAACGGCCGCGGGTTCTTCTGATCTCGGTGGATCCCATGCGCGACGACCCTGAGCAGCTTGGCCGCTACGTGCCCTTTTTCAACCCGGACTTTGTGGGCGCGACGGGGGACATGGGGGATCTTCAGCGGCTGGCCAGTACCGTTGGCGCAGCATTCAGTTACGTACCCACCGAGGACGGTTACACCGTGGAACATACCGCCAGCCTGTTTCTTATCGACCCCAGGGGACACCTCTCTGCGGTGTTCACGACGCCGCACACGCCGGAGGGCCTGGCGAGGGACTACCGCCGTGTGATCGCAGCCCGGGAAGCCGGAGCATGAGCGGGCACACGGGCGATCATGCGTGCAGCCTGCGCCTGCGGCCTGGCGCCATGGCCTGGCTAGTCGTCGCCGGGCTGGCGGCGGGACTTGCTGGCTGCGGGAAAGAACCCGTCGGCACAACGCCGACGGAAGCGGGCCTGACCGTGGCAGACCCGTGGATTCGGGCGGCCCCGCCGACGGCCCGGGTACTGGCGGGATATATGGTCGTGGACAACCCCGGGACGCAGGCAGCAACACTGGTTGGCGCAGCGAGCCCCCTCGCGGGCATGGTCGAGATTCATGAAACCGTGGTGACGGACGGCGTCGCCAGCATGGAACATCGACCCGAACTGGTCATACCGGCGGGCGGACAACTCGTGCTTGAGCCTGGCGGTGCACACCTCATGTTCATGCAGCCGTCAGCCGTGCCAGGCGAAGGCGAAACAGTGCCGGTGACCTTGCGTATGGGTGACGGAAGAAGCCTCGAAATCGACTTCGCGGTGCGCGCCGGCGCAGCGGCGCCCGGTCATGAGCATCATCACCCGGGATCGGGACAGGACTGATGGAGCGATTGTTTGTCGGCCTGCAGTATGTCCTCCCACAGCACCTCATCTCGCGACTGGTCGGAAAACTGACCCGCGTTCGATGGACACCATTCAAACGCGCCTTCATCGCCTGGTTCAGTCGTCAGTACAAAATCGACCTGGGCGAGGCCGAGGTCGACGACCCCGAAGCGTTCGCCACCTTCAATGAGTTCTTCACCCGGCGCCTGAGAGACGGTGTGCGCCCTATGCCCACCGATCCCTCGGCAATGGCGTGCCCGGTGGACGGCGTTGTCAGCCAGGTGGGACCCGTACACGCGGGCACACTGCTTCAGGCCAAGGGACACCACTACGACCTGGACGGGCTGCTCGGCGGTGGCGTCGAAGGCCTGAAATCGGGTGCCGTGTTCGCCACCCTCTACCTCGCTCCGTCCAACTATCACCGCATTCACATGCCCGTTGCCGGACGACTCGCAAGCATGCGTTATGAACCCGGACGACTGTTTTCCGTCAATGACGCGACCGCCCGGGCGGTGCCGGGGCTGTTCACCCGCAATGAACGGGCCGCATGCATCTTCGAGACCGATCGAGGTCCCCTTGCCATGGTGCTGGTCGGGGCGCTGAACGTGGGCAATATCGAGACCGTCTGGGCAGGCCAGGTCGCCCCGCAGCGCTGGAGCGAAACCCAGGTGACGAACTATCCGGCCACCGGCGAATCCGTGATCCGGCTGGACCGCGGTGAAGAGATGGGCCGCTTCAACATGGGTTCCACGGTCATCGTGGTTGCGCCGGATACCTGGTCGCTTGCGAACGATCTGGCGCCCGGGCACCCGGTCCGGTTAGGGCAGACACTCGCCACACCGGCGCCGCCGCGGGCCGATGGAGGCTCGTCCACTCAGGCGTCGCCGGCCAGGGCCGAAAGGTAAATCGCGGCCACCGCCTCAAGGCCCTCCCGATCCACGTCATCGAAGCGATCCAGCTTCGGGCTGTCCACATCCAGAACGCCGAGCAGATTGTCGCTCCCGTCCACCAGCGGAACGACGACTTCGGACCTGGACGCCGAGTCGCAGGGAATATGGCCGGAAAACGCGTCTACATCGGCCACCACCTGGGTTTCCCGGGTGGACGCTGCCGTTCCGCACACCCCCTTGCCCAGAGGAATCCGGACACAAGCCGGCAAGCCCTGAAACGGACCCACGACCAGGCCGTCGTCATGGGCGAAATAGAAGCCGACCCAGTTGGTGTCCGGCAACTGGCTGAACAGGAGCGCGGAGAGGTTTGCCGCGTTGGCAACCGGATCGGACTCGCCGGCAAGCAAGGCCCGCAACTGCCCGCTCAGCTCCGCCCAGAATGCGCGCTTGTCCGAGTAATCGATTCGATGTGTATTGAACATGCCGGCAACCCTCTGTTTAGCGCGTCCGGGGTTATGCGCGCCCGGACGGAAAGGCCAGCACGCTTGCCAGGTCCGGCGCCCCGGCAATCACCATGACCAGCCGATCGAAACCCAGAGCCACGCCGCTGCAGGCTGGCAGGCCATGCTCGAGCGCGGCCAGGAGAAACTCGTCCACCGGTGCGTCCGGCTGGCCCCTGGCTGCGCGACGGGTCCGGTCATGCTCGAAGCGCCGGCGCTGCTCCGACGCGTCGGTCAGTTCGCCGAATCCGTTCGCCAGCTCCATCCCGCCGAGAAAAAGCTCGAAGCGCTCCGCCACGGGGATGCGTCCCGGACGAATGGCAGCGAGGGCGGCCTGGGCCGGAGGGAAGTCGTACACCAGCGTTGGCTGAGCAGGGTCAAACGAGGGTTCGACCAGTGCAGACAGCACCAGGTCCATCAGCACCTCCCGATCGTCAACCGCGGACCCGGGCCAGTCCACGCCGGCGGCATCCAGCCGCGCCGCAAGCTCCTCGGGGCCGTCCCGCCCGGAATCCACCCCAACGCTGGCCATGGCCTCGGCGTAGGTCAGCTTCCTGGCCGGCCGCCAGTCGGCAAGCCCGGTCCCGGCGGTGACACACAGGTCCACGACCTCGTCCATCAGGGCCCGGTATCCCATTCCCGCGCGATACCATTCCAGCAGCGTGAACTCGGGGTTGTGGCGCCGGCCTGATTCACCCTTGCGGAACACCCGCGCGAACTGAAAGATATCGCCTGAACCCGCTGCCAGGAGGCGTTTCATCGGGAACTCCGGCGACGTGTGCAGCCAGCCCTCCCCCGCCACCTCCTGGCTCTCGATGTTCACGTCGGTAGCCGCAAAACGCGACAGCGCCGGTGTTTCGACTTCGAGTACATCCCTTTCGGCAAACCACTGGCGAATACGAGCCAGCAGCCGGGCGCGCAGCTTGAGCAGCTCGAGACTGGCGCTTGGCCGCCAGAGCGACGATTCAGTCCTTGACGCGGGAAACGTAGTCACCGCTCCGGGTATCCACGCGCACCACTTCGCCCTGCTCTATGAAGAGTGGCACGCGAACCACCGCGCCAGTGGAGAGCTTGGCGGGTTTCACGCCACCCTGGGCCGTGTCGCCCTTCAGGCCCGGATCGGTCTCGACAATCTGCAGTTCCACGAAATTCGGCGGCGTGACGGCCAGCGGGGAATTGTTCCAGAGCGTGACCGTGCACATGTCCTGCTCCTTCAGCCATTGACTGGCGTCACCGACCGCATTGGCGTCCGCGGCATGCTGCTCGAAGGTGTCGGGGAGCATGAAGTGCCAAAACTCGCCATCAGCGTAGAGATACTGCATCTCCTGGTCGAGAACGTCCGCCGCCTCCACCGAGTCACCCGACTTGAAGGTCTTGTCGAGCACCCGGCCGGTCTTGAGATTGCGGATACGAACCCGGTTGAACGCCTGGCCCTTGCCTGGCTTGACAAATTCGTTCTCGACAATGGCACACGGATCACCGTCAAGCAGGATCTTGAGGCCGGACCGAAACTCATTGGTACTATACGAGGCCATCTTGACTCCGGGTGGCGTTTCCCAGTGGCTGACGCGAAGCTGGATATTGTACCGCCGGCGGCCCGGCAGGGTAAGCCGCCAGTGTGGCAAAGGGAGCTGGCCTCGGCGGTCAGCGATCCGGCTGAACTCTGCCGCCGGCTCGGCTTGCCGGAATCCCTGCTTCCCGGCATGCGCCAGGCTGCCGAGCTGTTCCCGCTACGGGTGCCCGAAGCGTGGATCGCACGTATCCGGCGCGGAGACCCCGATGACCCCCTCCTTCGCCAGGTGCTGCCGCTGGGTCTGGAGACGGTCTCCCCCCCTGGCTACGGGCCCGACCCGGTCGGCGACCTGGATGCCAGGATCGGACACGGGATCTTGCAGAAGTACGCGGGCCGGGCACTACTCATCGCCACCGGCGCCTGTGCCGTGCATTGTCGCTACTGTTTTCGCCGGGCTTTCCCCTACGCCGATGAAACGGCCGCGAGAGCCCGCTTTCGCGGCGCCCTCGAGGAGTTGGCGAGGCGTCCCGGCATCCCCGAAGTCATCCTTTCGGGTGGCGACCCGCTGAGCCTGTCCGACGCCAGGCTGGCGGAGCTGGTCCAGGGCCTTGAGGCCATCGACAGTGTGCGCCGGCTCAGGATTCACACCCGATTGCCGGTGGTTCTGCCATCAAGGGTCGATGACCTTCTTCTCGACTGGCTCGGCGGCTCGAGGCTGAGCGTGGTCGTCGTTCTTCATGTCAACCACCCCGCAGAGCTGGATTCCCCTGCCCGGGGGGCCATCGCGGCCTTACGGGGAGCGGGGGCCATGGTCCTGAATCAATCCGTTCTTCTGGCAGGCGTGAACGACAGCGAGGACAGTCTGGTGGAATTATCGGAAGCCTTGTTCGATTGCCATGTGATGCCCTACTACCTCCACCTGCTGGATCCGGTCGAAGGGGCCGCCCATTTCGACGTGCCCGCGGAGCGCGCTGTCAGTCTGCACACTGCCCTGATGCGCCGCCTGCCAGGCTTCCTGGTACCGCGACTCGTGCGGGAGGTCCCCGGCGCACCGTACAAGATGCCGGTCACGGCGGCTGCGCGATGGTAGAATCCTCCGCCAGTTTCATTGCATGGAGGCTTGCGGGCCGAACCGGCCCGAGCAAGGCAGCTTGACCAGTCCATCGGCCGTCCCCCTGATTGTCGTGACCCGCAGCGAAGAGCGCGCGGAGTTGATCAATAGTTCGCTGCGCAACGAAGGCGTTCCGGTTCGTGTATCCCGGCTTGATGACACCGGCGATCTGGCCGCCGAGCTGGAGAAGGCAGCGTGGGACATGGTCGTGGTCTTCGCCGATGAGGCCGAGAAGCTCCTCCATGTCGCGGCGCGAGTTCTCGGAGAGCACCTGTCTCCTGTGCTTCTTATCGCGTGCCGGGAAAGCCTGGACGAGGCCCAGATCGCGGCCGACCTGGACGTTGGCGCGAATGACAGCGTATCGCTGGCCCATCGCGACCGCCTGACCCGGGTGCTCCTGCGGGAGTTGCGCGCCGGGCGCCTGAGCCGCTCCTTGCGTGACGCAGCCTCTTCGGCCAGCGACTACAAGGAACAGCTCCAGTCCTTCATGGCCGGGGTGACCGACGCCATTGCCCATGTGTCCGAGGGCATACTCGTGGATGCCAACAAGGCCTGGCTCGACCTGTTCGGGTATCCGGACGCCGCTGAACTGGTCGGGCTGCCCTTCATGGACGTTTTCGCAACCGATCACCATGCGGCTCTCAAAGGCGCTCTCGTAGCCGTGTCCCGGAACCAGTGGTCGGGGGATCGGCTGCGGGTGGATGGCCTCAGTCCCGATGGTGAGGCCCTTGGGGTCGAGCTGAACCTTGAACCCGGCAGTTTCGACGGGGAGCCGGCGATACGGATCAGTATCGCGCCGTCCCCGAAGGACGATACGGCTGTTCTGGAGGAACTCCAGGCAGCGCGCCTGCGCGACCCCGCTACCGGCGTGTATACCCGTCATCATCTCCTCGACCTTCTCCAGCAGCGCTTGACCGAACCGATGGCCGCCGGAATCCGGTCGCTTGCCGTCATCCGGCCAGACGGGTTTTCGAACATGGAAAAGACCATCGGCCTGGCGGGGACCGAGGAAATCCTCGTCCGGCTCGCCAGCCGGATCCGCGATCTCGCACAGCCCAGGGATCTCTACGGGCGCCTCGGCGGAAATGCCTTCGCCGTGGTGCTGGAACGCGGTGGCCGCCGCGATGTGAAAGCCTGGGCAGAAAACTTCATTGAACAGGTCAGCAAGGAGCCGTTCGACGTAGCGGGGAAATCCATCGCCGTCACCTGCACCGTGGGCATCGCCATTGCCGCGGATCTGAAGGCTGACGGGGAAGAGCTGATTCGCGAGGCGACCGGCAGCTGCTGGGCGGGGGCCGAGCTTGGCGGACACCGGATCTCGATGCCGGCGGACGAGGCCGAATCCACGCTGCAGGAGGAAGTGGACCAGGTCTGGAAACTGCGGATAAAGCAGGCCCTGATGGAAAACCGCTTCCGGCTGGCCCATCAGCCAATCGCCAGCCTCACCGGCAGCGACGAGGGCCTGTTCGACATCCTGGTGCGGATGCTGGATGAGCAGGGCGAGGAAGTCTTGCCGAGCGAGTTTCTTCCTGCCGCGGTTCGCACGCGCCTGGTCAAGAACATCGACCGATGGGTCATCGGCGCTGCCTTCTCATTTTGTGCCGCGCGCAAGCCGCAGCGTATTTTCGTTCGCCTTTCCAAGGACACCATCCTGGACAAGATGCTGACCCAGTGGCTCGGCCGACGCGCGCAAGACGCGTCCCTGAAGCCGCAGCAGGTCGTCTTCCAGATTTCGGAGAAAGTGGCAAGCGCCCATATGCGCCCAGCCCAGGAGTTATCACAAGAGCTGAAAAAACTGGGTTTTGGATTCTGCGTGGACAGCCTGGGCAGCGGCTCCAGCACCCTGCAGGTCATCGAGCAGGTGCCCATGCATTACGCGAAAATCGATGGCGCGCTGATGCAAGGCCTGGCCGGCAACGACGACCGCCAGGAACAGGTGGGGGCTATCGTGGAATCGGCCAACTCGCGGAGCGTCGCGACCATCGCAGAACGGGTCGAGGACGCCAATACGATGGCCGTCCTCTGGCAGCTGGGCGTAGCGTTCATCCAGGGGTACCAGGTCCGTGAACCGGAAGTCGTCCTCTCCGACGACGATCATCACGGCTAACCAACGAACACAGCCCTGGTCGACGCCCCTAGTCGACGCCCCTAGTCGACGCCGATAGCATCCACCTTTCGCCAGCCCCGCGGCAACAGAGCCCCACGGCGTGCTCGTGTGCCGACGTAGGCTTCGAGGTCGCGAGGCTTCAGGGTCATTGTGCGTTTGCCGGAAAAGACCCGCAGCGAGCCCCCGGGGGGGATCACGGTAACTGAGGTCATGGCGTCGGTCCCGGCCGCAAATTTCCGGGCATCGACGCCGAAAATCTTGTTGCCCTTGCCGCGGGCCAGCTCTGGCAGTTCTTCAACCGGGAAACACAGCATCTGGCCGCCGCTGGCTACCGCTGCCACGAGGGCACCCGGTTCGATGCTGACGTGGACCGGGCACAGGACCCGGGCGCCTGCGGGAACGCGCAAGACAACCTTGCCCGCCCGGTTGCGCGAGTGCAGATCAGCCAGGCGGGCCACGAACCCGTAGCCACTGCTGGTCGCCAGCAAACAGCGCTCGTCCGGATCGCCGATGAGAACGCCGGCAAATTCAGCGCCATCCGGCGGATTCAGCCGGCCCGAAAGAGGATCCCCCTGGCCACGGGCCGATGGGAGCGTATGGGCGGGGATCGAGTAGGCACGGCCCGTGCTGTCCAGAAATACGGCCAGCTGGTTCGCCCGCCCCCGTGATGCGGCCAGGAAACCGTCTCCCGACTTGTAGTTGAGCTGCTGGGGCTCGATATCGTGCCCCTTGGCGGATCGCGCCCAGCCTCGCTGAGACAGCACGACGGTTACCGGCTCGGATGACACCAGAGCGGTTTCGTCCAGCGCCTGGGCCGCCGCCCGGGCGACAATACGAGTCCTGCGCGGGTCTCCGTGGCGCTCCGCGTCGGCCGTGATTTCGTCCCTGATCAGCCGCTTGAGGCGCGCCCGGCTACCAAGGATCTTCGCCAGCCTGTCCCGCTCCCCGGCCAGCTCGTCCTGCTCGCCACGAATCTTCATTTCCTCCAGCTTTGCGAGGTGCCGCAGCTTCAGGTCAAGGATGGCCTCGGCCTGGAGATCCGTCAGCCCGAATGCCTTCATCAACACCGGCTTGGGCTCGTCCTCCTGGCGAATGATCCGGATGACCTCATCGATATTCAGATACGCGACCAGCAGGCCTTCGAGGATATGCAGACGCGCTTCGACCCGATCCAGGCGAAACTGGAGGCGTCGGCGCACCGTTTCGGTCCGATAGGTCAGCCACTCCTTCAGCAGCTGTACCAGGTTCATGACCCTGGGCCGTCCGTCGAGGCCGATGACGTTCATGTTCACGCGCACGGTCCGCTCCAGGTCCGTGGTCGCGAACAGGTGGGCCATCAGGGACTCGACGTCCACCCGGTTCGACCGGGGCACGATGACCAGGCGGGTGGGATTCTCATGGTCCGATTCGTCCCGCAGGTCGTCCACCATCGGCAGCTTCTTGGCGCGCATCTGGCCCGCGATCTGCTCGAGTATCTTGCCCCCCGAGACCTGGTGGGGCAGTTCGGTCACGACGATGTCGCCGTCTTCGCGTTCCCAGGCCGCGCGCACCCGCAGCGTGCCGGTGCCGGTCTCATAAAGGGCCGCGATGTCTTCAGGCGGCGAAATCAGCTCGGCCCCCGTCGGGAAGTCAGGCCCCCGGACGTGCTCGCACAACGCTTCAACGGACGCTTTCGGCTCCTCGAGCAGACGAACGGCCGCCGCCGCCACTTCGCGCAGATTGTGCGGAGGAATGTCGGTGGACATGCCGACGGCAATACCGGAGCCGCCGTTGAGGAGAATATTGGGCAGCCGCGCCGGCAGTCGCGCCGGCTCGTTCATGGTCCCGTCGAAATTCGGCAGCCAGTCCACGGTGCCCTGGCCCAGCTCGGCCAGCAGTGTCGCCGCGTAGGGGGTAAGACGCGCTTCGGTATAGCGCATGGCGGCAAAAGACTTGGGATCGTCCTGGGAGCCCCAGTTGCCCTGCCCGTCGATCACCGGATACCGGTATGCGAACTCCTGGGCCATCAGGACCATGGCCTCGTAACAGGCCGAGTCGCCGTGGGGATGGAACTTGCCGATCACATCGCCAACCGTGCGCGCCGACTTTTTCGGCTTCGACCCGGACGACAGGCCCAGCTCGCTCATGGCATAGATGATCCGCCGCTGTACGGGCTTCAGGCCGTCAGCCACGTGAGGCAAGGCCCGATCCAGGATGACGTACATGGAGTAGTCCAGGTACGCCTTCTCCGTGAACTCGGCGAGGCGCTGCTGCTCGATGCCCTCGAAATCCAGCTGACCGCTTTCCATTGTTCCTGCCTGTTCTCCTCAGACCTCGGCAAGATTGCCCTTGGTCTGCAGCCATGCGCGCCGATCCGATGCGCGCTTCTTGTTCAACAGCATGTCCACGGTCTGGTTGGTGTTGTCGCCGGGGGCAATAGTCAGCTGTACCAGGCGCCGCGTCTCGGTGGCCATCGTCGTTTCCCGAAGCTGGGTCGCGCTCATCTCACCCAGCCCCTTGAACCGCGTCACTACGACCTTGCCCTTGAGCTTCTCCGCCTCTACCCGGTCCAGAACACCCTGTCGCTCGCCGTCGTCCAGCGCGTAGAACACCTGCTTGCCGACATCGATCCGGTACAGGGGAGGCATCGCGACATAGACATGCCCGGCCGCGACCAGGGGGCGAAAATGCCTCAGAAACAGGGCGCAGAGCAGCGTCGCGATATGTGCGCCGTCCGAGTCGGCGTCCGCCAGCACGCAAACCTTGCTGTAGCGAAGACCCTTCAAATCGTCGGAGCCCGGATCAACGCCCAGCGCAATACTGATGTTGTGCACTTCCTGGGAACCCAGGACCTCCGCGGGATCCACCTCCCAGGTATTGAGGATCTTGCCGCGCAGCGGCATGACCGCCTGGAACTCCCGATCCCGTGCCTGCTTGGCCGAACCACCCGCCGAATCGCCCTCGACCAGGAACAGCTCGGTGCGATCCGGATCCTGGCTTGTACAGTCCGCCAGTTTGCCCGGCAGCGCAGGCCCGCTCACGATCCGTTTCCGGACGACCTTGCGGCTGGCCTTGGCCCGGCGCTGGGCGTTGTCGATGGCCAACTGGGCAATCGCCTCTCCCGCCTCCGGATGCTGATTCAGCCAAAGGGCCAGGGCGTCCTTGACGATGCCCGACAGGAAAGCCGCACACTCCCTGGAGGAAAGCCGCTCCTTGGTCTGCCCGGAGAACTGGGGGTCCTCCATTTTCACGGACAGAACGAACGCCACCGACTCCCAGACGTCATCGGGGGTGATCCTCAGGCCACGGGGCAGCAGACTCCGGAACTCGCAGAACTCTCGAACCGCCTCGGTGAGTCCGGCCCGCAGGCCGTTGACGTGGGTGCCGCCCTGAGCCGTGGGGATGAGGTTGACGTAGCTCTCGGCAACCATGTTCCCGGCCCCGGGAACCCAGACGAGGGCCCACTGGGCCGCTTCGTTATCGCTTTCCACGTCGCCGGTGAAGGGCTCAGCCGGTATGCGCTCGGCATCGCCGAGACTTTCCCCGAGATAGTCTGCCAGACCTCCCTCATACAGCCACTCCTCGCGCTCCCCGCTCGCTTCCACGGTAAGGCGCATTTTCAGGCCGGGACAGAGCACGGCCTTGGCCCGGAGCAGGTGCTTGAGACGCGGCAGCGAGAAACGGGGCGAATCGAAATATCGTTCTTCCGGCCAGAACCGGATGGTCGTTCCGGTATTGGCGCGGCCTACTTTGCCGACGACTTCCAGGTCGCTGCGCTTGTCGCCGCCGGCGAAGCTCATGTTGTATTCCTGCCCACCCCGTCGGACCCAGACTTCCAGGTTCCTCGACAGCGCATTGACCACGGAAACGCCGACCCCGTGCAGACCGCCGGAAAAGCGGTAGTTCTTGTTGGAGAACTTGCCGCCCGCGTGCAGCCGCGTGAGGATCAGCTCGACTCCGGGGACCTTCTCCTCCGGATGAACGTCCACGGGCATGCCGCGGCCATCGTCCTGCACCTGGAGGGATCCATCCTTGAAGAGCGTGACGTCGATGGTCCGGCAATGCCCGGCCAGCGCTTCGTCAACGCTGTTGTCGACGACTTCCTGGGCGAGGTGGTTGGGCCGAGCCGTATCGGTGTACATGCCCGGCCGGCGCCGGACAGGATCGAGGCCGCTCAAGACCTCGATATCGGACGCGATGTAGTCCTGACTCATCCGTGCTGGGATACTTGCGTGGTGACGGTTTTGAAACGGAAAGGCCGGAAACGGCGACCGGCCCGGCGCGATTCTATCGCGCCGGGCCGGCAGGTGCTACGAAGCCAGAAATTTCGTCAGGCGAGATCCGCGATCAGCGCCGTTCGTATGTTGTCCGGAACAGGCTCCAGGGTCACGTCCAGATTTTCGTGGGCAATTCCGGCGGATAAAGGGGCCCCGTCGCGCAGACTGGCAATTATCTCGGGAGTCAGCTGAAAACGCAGGAAATGAACCGACGAGGTCTTTTCTTCGGTTTCCCGCTCCAGATCTTCGTCCGCAATGGCAAAAACCGGCTCATGACCGGCCACCCGGATCCATACCCGGTCCTCCACGCCGATCAGACGGGACAGCGCAACCCGGCGCTCTTCCACCTCCGGATACTCCAGCATGAAGGTGGCCTTCCAGTTATCCCCATCCGGTATAAGTGGGTTATAGGCAGCCAACTCGTCCTCGATGCCTTCGGACTCGAAAATCCGTTCGGCCCGCAGCATTTCCTGCACCTGGTAGTGCATGGTCATCCGGTCCTCGAAGTACAGGGTCGCATTCGGCGAAAGCGAGAGGTGCCGGTCACGCTTGTGCTCAAGCACCCGCTGGCGGAAATCATGGCGAATGCGCGCGTAGTCTTCCAGGCTATACAAGTCTTCTCGCGTCAGGGAGGTCACGGAAATCTTCTCCTCAAATCCGGGCTGTCAATGAAATCAAATGGCGATCAGATCCCGTAGGCCAGCCGAAGCAGGCTCGCGGGATGGCGGGCTTCCTTCCCCTCGACGCCATGCGCGATCTGGTCACCGGCCATCGGGCAGTCGCTGGTGAAATGATCGCAACCGGACTGGTTCACCTTGCGGATCACCGGCCGGGCAATCTTGAGGGAAACGTCGTGGAACTCGTTTTTCACCGCATAAGTTCCGTCATGGCCGGAACACCGCTCGATGGCATCCACGTGAGTGTCCGGCACGAGACTCAGAACCTCGCGGGTTTTCAGACCGATATTCTGGACCCTGAGGTGGCAGGGAACCTGGTAGGCCACCTTGCCGAGTGATTTCGAAAAATTCGTCTTCAGCTTGCCGGCCTTGTGCCGGAGCATGAGGTAATTGAAGGGATCGAACATCGCGGCGGCAACCTTCGCCACGTCCTCCCGGTCGGGAAACATCAGCGGGAGTTCCTGCTTGAACATCAGCACGCAAGAGGGAACCGGTGCCACGATGTCCCAGCCCTCGTCCACCAGCCTGGCCAGGACGGGCACGTTGGCTTCCATGGCCTGGGCCACGGACTCGAGATCGCCGAGCTCCAGCTTGGGCATGCCGCAGCAGCGCTCGCTGGGCGCCAGCGTAACGGGAATGCCGTTGTGTTCGAAAACCGCCGCAAGATCTTCGCCCACCTCCGGAACGTTGCGGTTGCCATAACAGGTTGCAAACAGCACGACCCGGCCGCGGGTGTCATCGGTGGGCTCGGCCGGCGCGTCCGCTGCGGAGCGGATCTTCAGCCGCGATCGAAGGGGGCGGCTGTGGTAAGTCGGTATGGGGGCATCCGGATGAACACCGAGGGCTTTCGAAAGAAGCTTCCGGCCGGCGTCGCTGCGGTTGACCGCATTAACGACTTCGGCCACCACGGGTATCCCTGCCAGGCTTCCCACCGTATCGGTGGCGCTCAACAGGCGGTCGCGGCGACTGGCACCCTCCTTTTGGAATCGAACGGCCTTCGCGCGCAGCATCAGGTGCGGGAAATCCACGTTCCACTCATGGGGAGGCACGTAGGGACACTTCGACATGTAGCACATGTCACACAGATAGCAGTGGTCCACCACATCCCAGTAGGCTTTTCGGCTGATACCGTCGACCTCGCCGGTTTCGGATTCGTCGACGGCGTCGAAAAGCGTCGGGAAGGAGTGACAGAGGCTGAAACACCGCCTGCAGCCGTGGCAGATGTCGTAGACCCGCTCGAGTTCCTTGAAAAGGCTCCCCTCGTCCCAGAATTCATCGGACTTCCAGTCCAGGGGATGCCGCGTGGGGGCCTCGAGACTCCCTTCGCGAGTGGTACGTTCGTTGGACATTTTTCAGCTCACTGCGCGTTTGGGCCACGGGCGCCGCCGGGATTACCACCCGGCGGCGCTCCTTTGGCCACTCAGCCCCTAACCAGGGGCTGACTTAATCGAGGCGATTGCGATCAGTCAGCCATGTTGTCCAGGGCCTTCTGAAAGCGATTGGCGTGGCTGCGCTCGGCCTTCGCCAGCGTCTCGAACCAGTCGGCGATCTCGTCGAAGCCCTCGTCCCGGGCGGTCTTGGCCATGCCCGGGTACATATCGGTGTACTCGTGGGTTTCGCCGGCGATGGCCGCCTTGAGGTTGTCGGACGTTCCGCCGATCGGCAGGCCCGTGGCCGGATCGCCAACCTCCTCCAGATACTCGAGATGACCGTGGGCATGGCCGGTCTCTCCCTCGGCGGTGGAACGGAACACGGTGGAAACGTCGTTGTAGCCTTCCACGTCGGCCTTGGATGCGAAATACAGGTAGCGACGGTTGGCCATTGACTCTCCGGCAAACGCGTCCTTCAGATTCTGTTCGGTTTTGCTGTCTTTCAGCGACATGGGCAGTGTCCTCGTGACTATGCGGTAGAAACGGTGGCTTGGATGCGAAATTTAGAACGGATCTAAATTATGACGAAAAGGTAGTCCTCGGGTCGATGGGTGTCAACCGCGGCCGCATTGACCCCCCCGGACCTCATCGTTAAGGTTAGTCGCCCTCCGGAGAGACGCCATGTCGGAAAGTCCTGACCCTTCGGCCGCGGCGGCCGATTCCGCCGATTTCGAATCTGCCCTGAAAGAGCTTGAATCCCTGGTCGAGGAGCTGGAACGGGGAGAGTTGTCCCTCGAAGCGTCCCTCGAAGCCTTCGAGCGGGGCGTTTCGCTGACCCGTTATTGCCAGACCGCCCTGCGCGAAGCCGAGCAGCGGGTGGCAGTGCTGACGGCTGACGGAGACGCCGAACGCCTCGAGCCCCTCGCCGAAGACCGTTGAGGGTCGAACTGCCTTTGGATCGCTACCGGGAACGCGTTGAGCTGGCGCTGGACAGGTGGCTGCCCGCGCCCTCGGAAACCCCGCAGCGTCTTCACGAGGCCATGCGGTACGCGGTTCTCGGCGGCGGCAAGCGGGTGCGGCCACTGCTCGTGTACCTGACGGGCGAGGCGATCGGCGTCCCGGCTGATCGTCTTGACGGCCCGGCCTGTGCCGCCGAGCTCATTCATGCCTATTCCCTCGTGCACGATGACCTCCCGGCCATGGATGACGACGATCTCAGGCGAGGCCGGCCGACCTGTCACAAGGCCTTCGATGAAGCGACCGCCATACTGGCCGGTGACGCCCTTCAGGTTCTGGCTTTCGAAATTCTTGCCGCGGACGACGCGATGGTGCCTTCGGCAAGGCAGCGGCTGAGGATCATCCGGATCCTGGCGGAAGCGAGTGGCCCGGCGGGCATGGCGGGGGGCCAGGCCATCGACCTGGCTGCAACGGGTCAGCCGATGAACCTGGCCGAGCTTGAAGCGATGCATCGGCGCAAGACGGGCGCGCTCATCCGGGCGAGCGTCCTGATGGCGGCCCACAGCATGGAGAATCCCGACCCGGCGGCACTGGGCGGGCTGGAGACCTTCGGCGAATCCATCGGCCTCGCGTTCCAGATCCGGGACGACATCCTGGACGTGGAAGGCGATACGGAGACGTTGGGAAAGCGCAGCCAGGCCGATGCGGCGCTCGAAAAGCCGACGTTTCCTTCGATCATTGGTCTCTCGGAGTCCAAAAAGTGCCTCGAACAGCTCCATGACAGCGCCGTGTCGGCCCTGGAGAGCCTGGGGGCCAGCGCCGAACCGCTGATTGGCCTGTCGTCGTTGCTCACCCGCCGGCGATATTGAGTCCTGCTTGGACAGACCCGGCTTTCTGACTGATAATCGTTCGATGCGCGTAAGCCGGCTCGGGTATACACGGGCCGAGGCGCGGACTCGGGTAAAGCAATGACAATCGGTTCCAGATATCCCCTCCTGTTCGGCGTCGAGTCCCCGGAGAATCTTCGGGCGCTGGACGAGGAACAGCTGGGGCCGCTCAGCGCCGAGCTGCGCGACTACCTCATCGAGACGATGGCGTCCACGGGCGGGCACTTTGCTGCAAACCTGGGCACCGTCGAACTGGCTTGCGCGCTCCACTATGTCTACGACACGCCAAAGGACCGATTGGTCTGGGATGTGGGCCACCAGGCGTATCCCCACAAGATTCTGACCGGCCGCCGCGATGCGCTGGGCAGCATTCGCCAGCTTGACGGACTGGCACCCTTCCCTACGCGGGAGGAAAGCGAGTACGACACCTTCGGGGTGGGCCATTCGAGCACGTCGGTCAGCGCCGCCCTCGGCATGGCCATTGCGGCGGCGCAGAAGTCCGAGGATCGCAGAGTCGTGGCCGTCATCGGCGACGGGGCGCTGACGGCGGGGCTGGCCTACGAGGCCCTGTGTCATGCCGGGAGCCTGGACGTGGATCTCCTGGTCATCCTCAACGACAACGACATGTCCATTTCCGAGAATGTCGGCGCGATGTCCAACTACCTGGCCACCGTGCTGTCCGGCAAGCTGTACTCCAACGTCCGTGAAGGCAGCAAAAAGCTGATCCGGCGACTCCCCACGGTGTGGGAGCTGGCGCGCCGCTCGGAAGAACACATGAAGGGCATGGTGCTGCCGGGCACCCTGTTCGAAGAGCTGGGGCTGAACTACATCGGGCCCATCGACGGCCACGATGTCGACGTTCTGGTGCGAACACTCAACAACGTCCGCGACCTCAAGGGGCCCCAGTTCCTGCACGTGATGACCCAGAAGGGCAAGGGCTACGAACCGGCCGAGGCCGATCCCATCAAGTGGCACGGACCGGGTCCCTTCGACCCGAAGGCCGGCGAGATCATCCGCAAGAAACCCTCAGGACCCAGCTATTCGAGCATTTTCGGGACCTGGTTGTGCGATATGGCCGAAGCCGATCCCAGGGTCGTCGGCATCACACCCGCCATGCGGGAAGGCTCCGGGATGGTGGAGTTCGAGAAGCGCTTCCCTGAGCGCTATTTCGACGTCGGTATCGCCGAGCAGCACTCGGTCACTCTCGGCGCCGGTTTGGCCTGCGAGGGCATGCGGCCGGTGGTGGCCATCTATTCCACCTTTCTCCAGCGGGCCTATGACCAGGCGATTCATGACGTCGCGCTGCAGAATTTGCCGGTGCTGTTCGCCATCGATCGCGGCGGCTTCGTGGGCAACGACGGTCCCACCCACCACGGCACCTTTGATCTGTCCTTCCTCCGCTGCATACCCAACATGACGATCATGGCGCCGGCGGACGAGAACGAATGCCGGCAGATGCTCTACACGGGCATCTGCCATGACGGCCCATCGGCGGTGCGGTATCCGCGCGGCCAGGGCCCCGGCGTGAAGATCGAGACAGCCATGACCGCGCTGCCTATCGGCGAGGCCGAGGTACGACGCAAGGGCCGGGATATCGCGCTTCTGGCCTTCGGCGCCATGGTACCCACGGCGGAACAGGTGGCGGAGGAACTGGACGCGACCGTGGTCAACATGCGCTTTGTCAAGCCGATCGACGAGGCCACCATTCTCAGCATGGCGGAAACCCACGACGCACTGGTGACCCTGGAGGACAATGTGGTGGCGGGCGGCGCCGGCAGCGCCGTCAACGAGACCCTGGCGGCACTGGGGGTCCGGGTGCCTGTCCTGAACCTGGGCATTCCCGATGCCTTCATACCGCACGCGTCCCGATCGGAGTGCCTGACCCTGGCGGGCCTGGATCCTGCCTCGGTCCTGGCTTCCGTACGCCATTGGCGTGAACTGGCCTCGCCGCGCAACGTGTCCGGCGGTCGCTAAGCCGCCGAATCCCCCGACGCGCCGGCCACGAACTGATTAGCTGAACTCATTTATAATGATCGCCCAGGTCGGAATGCCCGGCTGAGCGACTAGCGGGAAAATCCCTTATGACCCAGATTACGGAAACCGGTACGGCCGTGGTGGATGAGATTGTCGACGTTCAAGGCAGCGCCGACACACGCAGAATCCCGATCAACAAGGTCGGCATCAAGGACATCTACCACCCGGTGCGAATCAAGGACCGCAGCGGCGGCGAGCAGCACACGGTCGCGAATTTCAACATGTACGTGAACCTGCCCCATGATTTCAAAGGCACGCACATGTCCCGTTTCGTGGAGATTCTGAACAACCACGAGCGCCAGATTTCGGTGAAATCGTTTCGCGAAATGATGGCGGAATTGACGGATCGGCTGGACGCCGACTCCGGCCATATCGAAATGACGTTTCCCTACTTCGTCAACAAGGTTGCGCCTGTCTCCGAAGTGTCGAGCCTGCTCGACTACCAGGCCAGCCTTATTGGTGAGCGCAAGGACGGAAAAAACAACATCTGGGTCAAGGTGGTGGTTCCGGTCACCAGCCTCTGCCCGTGCTCGAAGCGAATCTCCGATTACGGCGCCCACAACCAGCGCTCGCACATTACGATCAAGGCCCGCATCGAGAGCTTCATGTGGATCGAGGAATTGATCGACATCGCCGAACGCGAGGCGTCCTGCGAACTCTTCGGCATCCTGAAGCGGCCCGATGAAAAATGGGTGACGGAGCGAGCCTACGACAACCCGAAGTTCGTGGAAGACATCGTCCGCGACGTGGCCGTCGCATTGAACAGCGAAGAACGAGTCCGGGCCTACGTCGTCGAATCGGAGAACTTCGAGTCCATCCACAACCACTCCGCCTATGCCCTTATCGAAAAGGACAAGGATGTGGAGGCTGACGGTAACGGTTGATTCCGGTGGCGGCGTTCGAGGGCTCGACCCGGTTCGCAGCCAGGCGGCCAAGGGGCCCGCGGGTGACCCGGAACTATTCGGCTGGCCGGCTCTGGTGCAGCCGCCGGATCAGGCTCCTGAGAAACATCTGGTTGAATCGCAGCTGGCATGACATCGACAGGGTCTCGAGCATTGTCGATGTCATCGCCAGCAGCGTGACGTCCGACATTGAACGAATAGTGGCTGCCCGGCGCGCGGTCGCCACGTAGCTGGACTCGCCGAAACATCCTCCCCGACTCAGGCGCCCTACGGTCTCCCCGTGGCTGACCACATCCACGTCGCCATGCAGCAGGACGAAGAACCGGTCGTCCATCTCGCCTTCCTTGACGATGTTTTCACCGGCGCCGTATTCACGCCATTCTCCGGCGTGCAGCAGTTCGCGAATCTCTCCATGCGAGAACTCGTGAAAGAAACTCAGGCCTCGAAGCAGTTCCAGCCGCTCGCGTTCATCGATGACCCCATATCGCCGGCGCAGCCCCTGGTGAACCCGGGTCAGCGCCGCACCGAGTTCCAGTCCGTTGTCCCAACGCTCATCCGGACGCTTCCGCAGCGCCCGCGTCACGACTTCCTCCAGGTCCTCGGGAACGTCGGACCGGTGCTTGTGAATCGGCTCCGGTGTCGCGTACAGGATCTTGTGCATGAGCTTTGCAAGATTGGACGCCTTGAACGGACGATGCCCCGTCAGCAGCTCGTAGGCGACGGTGCCGATCGCATAAATATCGGTGCGCGCGGAGATTTCCTCGGACTGAACCTGCTCGGGCGACATGTAGCTGGGAGATCCGGCAATGCCATCGATCCTGGAAATATCAGCGTCCCGGAGTATTGCGATACCGAAGTCCACGATCCGGATGTCGTTGTCCACGGTCAGCATGATGTTACCGGGCTTGATGTCCCTGTGGACGACACCCCGCGTGTGGGCGTAGTGAAGCGCCTTGGCGCACTTGAATACCAGTTCGACAACTTCGTCCAGGGGCAGCAGATTGTCCGGACGGCAATAGGCCGACAAGGTGCGCGCGCCGTGAATGTGCTCCATGACCACGTAGTAGCGGCCATTCTCTTCGCCGGCGTCGTAAATAGGGAGGATGTTCGGGTGCTGAAGCATCCCGACCATGTGGGCCTCGTTGAAAAACATTTTCCGGGCGACCCGCGCGCTCGACGAGTCCTGTTCGGCCTCGTGGTTGTAGAGCTTGATGGCCACATCGCGGCCATAGTACGGGTCATGGGACAGGTAGACTGTGCCGGTACTGCCGCGGCCCACCTCGTTGATGATCGTGTATTTGCCGATCTTGTCCGGGATGTTATCCACCATCACCGGCGCATTACTGTCTAGCATGCTGATTGCCTGTGTCGTCCCTGCAGGCGGATCCGCCCTCCCTAGAGCATGGCCGCACCGAACAGCAGGAGTCCTGCGTAGACCCCCGCCAGTACGTCGTCGAGCATAATCCCGAGCCCTCCGTCCATTCCGTGATCCAGTTTGCGAATCGGCCAGGGTTTGAGAATGTCGAAGAATCTGAACAGCACGAATCCGGCGACCAGCCAGGGCCAGCCGGCCGGCGCGAAAGCCATCGTGATCAGCATGCCGACGATCTCGTCCCAGACAATCCCGGGATGATCGTGGACGCCGAGCCGCCGGGCGCTCTCGCCGCAGATCCACACGCCCGCCAGAAACGTCAATGCGATCACGGCCAGCTTCGCCGGCAGGGGAAAGGGCTGGACAAGAAGCGCCGCCATCGCGCCCACCACGCTTCCGAAGGTCCCAGGCGCAACGGGGGCGAGCCCGGAGCCGAAACCCAGAGCGAGAAAATGCACCGGGTCTTTCAACAAGCTGGCATCCAGCCGCTGCATTTTGTTCCCAGGCGTCACTGGCCCGCTCCGAAGTGATTCCACCCCACGCTCCCCAGCTCCAGCACCTGGTCACCCCGGGTAATCTCCAGGCCTGCCCCGGAAACGCACTGGCCGATCCGGGACACCACCAGGCCGCACCCGGCAGCCGCCTCGCGCACCGCGTCCGCGCGCCCGGGGGGCGCCGTAAAACACAGCTCGTAGTCATCCCCCCCGGCGAGGGCGAACTCCAGCGCGCGCGACGCCGGGAAGTACGTCGCGGCCCCGGAATCCACGGGCACGCTCTCCGAGACACACGGCCGCGCCTGTGCCGCTGGCATTCAGGATATGCAGCAGATCGGCGGCAAGACCGTCCGACACGTCGATGGCGCTGGTTGCGATCCCGACAAGCCTGCTGCCCAGGTCGACACGCGGCTCCGGAGCGGCGAACCGGGCATAGAGCCCGGGATCGTTTTGCTCGAGCGCCGCCAGACCATGCTCCAGCGCGGCCATCGCCCCCCCGAGAGCGCCGCTCACCCAGATATCGTCCCCGGGCCGGGCGCGGTCTCTTCGAAGCGCGCCGCCGGCGGGAGCAAACCCGGTCAGCTGTATCGAAACACCGAGGGGCCCCTGGACCAGATCGCCGCCCACGACGGCAACGCCGAAACGGCGGGCAAGATCACCCAGACCGCGAGCAAATCCTCCCAGCCAGCCCTCATCCGCGTCGGGCAGCGCCAAGCCCAGCAGGGCCCAGGCAGGCTCCGCACCCATTGCGGCCAGGTCACTGAGATTCGCCGCCAGCGCCCGATGGCCCACGGCCTCGGCGGGAAGGTCATGGGGAAAATGCCGGCCGGCAAGCAAGGTATCCATGGTCATGGCAAGTTGCTGGCCTGGCGGCGGCTGCACGAGGGCAGCATCATCGCCCGGCCCGAGTAGCACATCCTTACGGCCGGCGCCGAGAGAGGTCAGATGCCGGTGGATAAGCTCGAACTCGTCCACCCTGGACCCGGCTGATACGGTCATCGAGTGCTAGTTTCCGGCGCGCTGATGCCAGCGGGGGTAATACTCCTCGACGATAGGCCCGTCCGCCCTGAGCGCATGACAGCCATCGATATGGCCCGGCCGGCGATCACCGCCACCTTCAGTGGCGGTTCGCAGCGGCCAGATGGTCTGGATCGCGACCACCGCCATTTCCTGAAGTAGACGGGTCAGGTGAGTGCAGCCCCGGACGTCGCCCAGCTTCTCCCTGACCAGGCGCGTCCAGCCGGGCTGGATCCGCGTTCCGACGAGCGCCCGGTAGTCCGGCGTGATCTCGGCACAGGTGCGGAACGGGTGTTTGTGGCTCACGGCAACAAGATCCACGATTTCGAAATCGTCGTTCAACGTCATGCGGATCCACATCTCGTGCACCGGGTCACCGGGTTCGACCCTGCCCCGGAACCGGCTGTCAAAACCGTAGGTCTTGGTGTCTACCAGGCACCCTTCCAGGTCCCAGAGGCCGTCGGCGCGCCGAAAGCCCCGGCAGCGGACATCGCGGCTGTGAACGTGTTCGCGCCCTTCTGACGGCGGTAGAAGGCTGGCCCAGTCCTCGCTCATGAGGCCGAACCCGCTTCCGCCACCCGCAACGAACGGGCCGCCCGATCAAGCACCGCGTTGACGTAGCGGTGGCCGTCCTCCGCACCGTATACCCGAGTCAGCTCCACGGCTTCGTTGATGATGACGCGAAAAGGCACTTCCGGGGATTGCTTGAGTTCGTAGATACCCAGCAACAGGATGCCATGTTCCACGGGGTCGAGCTGGGCCACGGGACGGTCGGCGAGCCCATCGAGCACCTCGTCCAGCAGATCAGCCTGGGCGGGAATTTCCAGGACCAGGCGCCTGAAGAGGTCCTCGTCCCGGGACGGAGCATCGTCATCCGCCGCGAACTGGTTGTAGACGTCACGGGGATCCTGGCCGGTTATCTGCCATTGATAGAGAGCCTGAACCGCCGCTTCTCTTGCGCGAGTGCGGGGCGAGGTCTTCTTGCCGGGACTCGGCGGACTGGCGTCGTCGCCCATTTCAGGCCTCCAGCTGGCGCAGGAGATTGGCCATCTCGATCGCGCTGAGCATGGCATCAGCGCCCTTGTTGCCGGCCTTGGTTCCCGCCCGTTCCAACGCCTGTTCTATGGTGTCAGTGGTCAGCACGCCGAAGGCGACCGGCAGGCCGTGCCGGGCCCCCGCGGCGGACATGCCCTTGGCACACTCCCCGGCCACGTAGTCGAAATGCGGAGTCGCGCCCCGGATGACCGCACCCAGGGCGATGACGGCGTCCACGGCGCCGGCCGCGGCAAGACGGTCCACGGCCAGGGGAATTTCCCAGGCGCCCGGAACCCGCACAAGCGTCAGGTCTCGCTCTTCGCCGCCGTGGCGACGGAAACTGTCAACAGCGCCGCGGACGAGGCTTTCCACGATGAACTCGTTGAACCGGGCCGCCACGATACCGACTCTGAGATCCCTGGCACTCAGGCCACCCTCCACGATCTTGATGCGCTCCATGGCCTCGCCCTCAGTCGTCAATGTACTCGATGACCTGCAGCCCGAACCCGGACAGCCCTGTCATCTGCTTGGGAGCGGACAGTACCCGCATCTGTTGCACCCCGAGATTCCTCAGGATCTGCGCGCCGATACCATAGGTGCGCAGGACCCGCGACTCCTCGCCGTCCTTGAGCCCCGGGCTTGGCGCGCTTTCACCGCTCAGCGCAGCCACCGCATCGACGAGATCTCGCGGCGACTCGTAGCGGCGCAGAATGACGATAATCCCTGCCGGCTCCCGGGACACCCGCTCCATCGCGGCCCGCAACGGCCAACCAAGCCGCGGCCCGCGGATACCGATCAGGTCGCGAAGTGTGTCCTGGAGCTGAACGCGAACCAGCGGTGCCACGTCGCCGTCGATATCGCCGTGCAGAAGGGCCACGTGCACGTCCTGGTGAACGTGATCCTCGAAACAGACCATCCTGAAGGTGCCGTAGTCGGTCTCCACGGCCTGCTCCGAAATCTGCTCCACCGACTCCTCGTTCTGCAGCCGGTGACGGATCAGGTCGGCGATCGTCCCGATCCGGAGATCGTGCTGATGCGCGAAATCGATCAGATCGGGCCGCCGGGCCATCGAACCATCTTCCTTGAGGATTTCGACGATCACCGCGGCCGGCTCCAGGCCGGCCATCCGGGCAAGATCGCAGCCCGCTTCGGTATGGCCGGCGCGGGTGAGCACGCCGCCGGGCTGGGCCATGAGGGGAAAGATATGGCCGGGCTGACTGAGATCACCGGGTTGCGCATCCGGATGCACGGCCGTCCGGATCGTGTGCGCCCGGTCGTGGGCGGAGATGCCGGTCGTCACGCCCTCGGCCGCTTCGATGGACACGGTGAAATTCGTACTCCGCTGACGGTCGGTGCCGCTCACCATTAGCGGGAGCCTCAGCTGCTCGCAGCGTGCCTGGTCGAGGGTCAGACAAATCAGGCCGCGGCCGAACCGCGCCATGAAGTTGATGTCCTCCGGCCTGACCAGGCCCGCCGCCATGACCAGGTCGCCTTCGTTTTCCCGGTCCTCGTCGTCGATAATGACGACCATGCGCCCGGCACGAATATCCGCCAGCAGCTGGTCGACCGAATCAAACGCCGGACCTTCATCCCTGAGCTCAGTGACTTTCTGCAAAACCGTACTCCTCGAGGAGGCCGCGGGTGAGGCCGCCTCCTCCCTCTTCGGCGGTCACCAGGCGCTCCAGATAGCGCGCCACGATATCCACCTCGATATTGACCGGGTCTCCGATCTGTCGCTGACCGAGATTGGTCGCGTCCATCGTATGAGGAACGATGTTCACGCCAAACCGGTTTCCAGTCACTTCGTTGACTGTAAGACTGATGCCGTCCACGCACACCGACCCTTTGCGGGCGATGTAGCGGGCCAGTGGCGCGGGGACTTCGATCTCGAGCCGCCATGAGCGAGCATCGTCCCTTCGGGAAAGCAGTCGCCCCACGCCATCCACATGCCCCGTGACGAGGTGGCCGCCCAGCGGCGAGGCCAGGGTCAGGGCGGGCTCCAGGTTTACCGGCGACCCCTCGTTCAGCCCGCCGAGCGTCGTGTGATTCAGCGTCTCCCTGGACACATCGGCCGCAAAGGAACCGGCATCCATATCCACGGCGGTCAGACAGACGCCGTTGACGGCAATGCTGTCACCGGCGGCGACCGCGTCCAGGTCAAGGCCCGGCGACTCGATGCGCAGTCGCACATCTCCGCCGCGTTCCGCGATTGAGCGCAACGATCCCACTGCCTTGATTATTCCCGTGAACACTATCCCTCTCCGAGCGCAAGCTCGATCCGCAGGTCCCGGCCGACCTGGCGAACGCCTGCGATTTCCAATTGTACCCGGTCAGACATCGATTCGAGCCCGGGCAGCACCATCAGCGGACGGGCCGCGTCGCCGAGAAGATGCGGCGCCAGGTAAACGACGATGCGATCGACCAGGCCGGCCAGCACCCAGGCTCCCGCCAGCCGGGGCCCGGTTTCCACCAGCAGATCGTTGCATTCGAGTTCGCCGAGACGCCGGGAAACGGCCGCGAGGTCCAGGCCGCCAGATTCCGTCTCCAGGGTCTCGACGCGGGCTCCGGCGGCGACCAGCGCCTCGGCACCGGCCGGGACCTGCAAGGCTGTGAATACGAGAGTCTCTCCGGGAAGGGACAACATCCGTGCGTCGGGGGGCATGCGCAGCCGGCTGTCGAGCACGACCCTCAGCGGCTGCCGCCCCTGGAGATCAAGCTCCGGGCGTCTTACGGTCAGCGACGGGTTGTCCGCCAGGACCGTACCGATTCCCGTGACGATCGCCGAGGACTCCGCCCGCAGGCGGTGAACATCAGCACGGGCTGCGGCACCGGTAATCCAGCGGCTCTCTCCGCTGGACATGGCCGTTCGCCCGTCGAGGCTCGCGGCCAGCTTGACGGTGACCCGGGGACGGCCCGTTTCCATGCGGGAAAAAAACCCGGCGTTCAGGGCCCGGGCCTCGGAGGCGAGCATCCCCACATCCACGTCCAGGCCCGCCGCCCTGAGCATGGCGACACCCTGGCCCGCGACCCGCGGATTCGGGTCCAGCGTGGGAATCACCACGCGCGCGATTCCGGCTTCGGCGAGGGCCGGCGCACACGGCGGCGTTCGCCCGTGGTGACTGCAGGGCTCCAGGGTGACATAGGCGGTCGCCCCGCGCGCCTGTGCGCCGGACGCGGCAAGGGCATCGATCTCGGCGTGCGGGCCGCCCGCCCGCCGATGCCAGCCTTCGCCCACCACGGTATCTCCCTTGACCAGGAGGCAACCGACACGGGGGTTGGGGTGGGTACCGAAGCGTCCGCGCGCGGCGAGCCGCAGGGCCTTCGCCATGAACCCCGCGTCGCCGAAGGTGGTCACTTGCTCGCCTTGTCCTGGGGCAACAGGGACATCTGCTCCTTGCTCAGCCCCGGAGCGGCCGTGCGCAGACGCTCGATTTCCTGGCGGAACTCCTCGATGTCCTGGAAGCTGCGATAGACCGACGCGAAACGCACATAGGCCACCTCGTCCAGCTGCCGAAGCTCGTCCATGACCAGCCCGCCCAGGACGCTGGAGGGCACCTCGCGCTCACCGGCATTGCGAAGGCGATGCGTGATGCGGCCGATCGCCTGCTCGATATCCTCGGCCGAAACCGGCCGTTTCTCCAGGGCCCGGGTCACGCCCGCCCTGAGCTTGCCCTCGTCGAACGGTTCGCGGCGGTCGTCCCGTTTGATCAACCTCGGCATGACCAGCTCGGCCGACTCATAGGTCGTATAACGTTCCCCGCAGGACTGGCACTCCCGGCGCCGCCGGACCTGCAAACCCTCGCCGGCGAGGCGAGAATCGATCACCTTGGTCTCAGGGTGATCGCAGAATGGGCAGTGCATGGCTCAGGCGGAGTAGACCGGAAAACGGCCGCACAACTCGAGAACCTGACCGCGAACTCGCTGGATCGTCTCTTCGCTCCCGATGTCGTCCAGAACGTCGGCAATCCAGCCGGTCAGCAGGCGGGTCTCGTCGGCGCCGAATCCGCGGGTCGTAATGGCCGGTGTCCCCAGCCGCAGGCCGCTGGTCACAAACGGCGAACGGGGATCATTCGGAACAGCGTTCTTGTTGACCGTGATGTTGGCCCGGCCCAGCGCTGCGTCCGCGTCCTTCCCGGTGATGTCTTTCGCAATCAGATCCACGAGTAACAGGTGGTTGTCGGTACCGCCGGAGACAATGTCGTAGCCCCGCTCCACCAGGGTTTTCGCCATGACCCGGGCGTTGGCAATGACGGTCTCCTGGTAGGCCCTGAAGCCCGGCTCCAGCGCCTCCTTGAAGGCAACGGCCTTGGCAGCGATCACGTGCATCAGCGGTCCGCCCTGGGTCCCGGGAAAAACCAGCGAATTAAACTTCTTCGTGAGCGCCTCGTTCTCGCGGGCAAGGATCAGACCGCCTCTGGGGCCCCGCAGGGTCTTGTGAGTGGTGGTGGTCACGACATCCGCGTGAGGAATCGGGCTGGGATAGACGCCCGCAGCAACGAGGCCTGCGATGTGCGCCATGTCGGCCATGAGATAGGCGCCGACGCGGTCAGCGATCTCCCGGAAACGCGCCCAGTCCACGACCCGCGAGTAGGCGGAAAACCCGGCGATGATGAGTTTCGGTTCGTGCTCGTCGGCCAGGGCCTGGACCTGGTCGTAGTCGATCAGGCCGGTCGCGGTGTCGATTCCGTATTGCACCGCGTGGTAGACCCGCCCGGAGAAATTGACCTTCGCCCCATGGGTCAGGTGCCCGCCGTGGGCGAGACTCATGCCGAGAATCGTGTCGCCCGGCTCGATCATGGCCATGAAGGCGGCAACATTGGCCTGGGACCCCGAATGGGGCTGGACGTTGGCGTAGTCCGCAGCAAACAGGGTCTTGGCGCGATTGATCGCCAGTTCCTCGGCCACGTCGACGTGCTCGCAGCCGCCGTAGTAGCGCTTGTGGGGATAGCCCTCAGCATACTTGTTGGTAAGCACGGACCCCTGCGCTTCGAGTACGCGGGGGCTTGCGTAGTTCTCGGAGGCTATGAGTTCGACGTGATCTTCCTGGCGTTGCCTCTCCGCGGAGAGGGCGGCCTGGAGTTCTTGATCGAACTCCGCGATCGTCTGTGCGGCGCTGAACATGCGGGCTCCCGGGTGGATTTCAGGCAAGCCGACATTGTATCGCAGCCGGCCCCGGGAGAGGGCTAAGCGGTCAATCTGCGTCGACGAACTCCCGCACCACGCGGCTCCAGGCCACCGCCACGTTGCGCCGATTATAGCCTCCGCCCCCCAGGCCCAGGATCCGCCCCTCGGCGTGGCGCTCGGCCAGCGCGCAAAGCCGCCTGGCGGCAAGGCCGTGGGAGTCGTCGGTGAACTGGAGATGAGTCAGGGGGTCGCCGGCAAGGCTGTCGGCGCCGCACTGGAGAATGAAGAACTCCGGGGCCCAGGAATCCAGAAAGGCCTCGACCTCTTCCCAGGCCTCTGCGAAATCGTCGTCCTCGGCGCCAGGATGCATGGGCAGGTTCAGCTTGCGGCCGGCACCGGCGCCGACGCCCTCTTCGTCACGGTTGCCAGTCCCCGGGAAGAGGAACCGCCCGTCCTCGTGGATGTCGGCAAAAATCAGCTCCGGGTCCGTCGCGAAATCGTAGTAGACGCCGTCCCCGTGGTGGGCGTCGATGTCCACGTAGGCAATACGCTTCAGGCCGTGCTCGGCCCGGAGGTACTCAACCAGGACGCCGATGTCGTTAAAAACGCAAAATCCGGATGTGCGATCCCGCCCCGCATGGTGCAGACCCGCGATAGGCACGAAGGCCCTCCGCGCAGGTCCGTTCACCACCAGGTCGCCCGCCTTCAGGGTCGCGCCGACCACCGCGGAAGCATGCTGGAAAATCCCGGGAAAGGCCGGCGTATCCCCATCGTCCAGGAAGCCGTAGCCCAGCACGGACATCTGCTCGACGAACTGGACGTATCGCGGGGTATGGAACAACTCCAGCTCCCGGCGGCTCGCCAGCCTTGGGGATTCAAACACGACGCGCTCGTCCAGCCCGGCCTCCTTCAGACCGCGCACGAACACATCGTGCCGGTCCTGGCCGAACGGATGTCCGTCACCGAATCCATATTCGGCAATCTCGTCGCCGACCACCACCCGGGTCCGCCTTTTTCGCCGCCTGCCGAGCATCCGCAGCCCTCCTCGCGATGCTCAAGCTAGCACAGTCGCCGAAAATCCGGGCAGGCCGCGCACAGCGGGTGTGGCCCCGGCGGCCCGCATTGCCGATAATGCGGCGCCCCCTGAACATGGATGCCGGATAACCCAATGGCTCAGTACATCTACACGATGAATGGTGTCGGCAAGATCGTGCCGCCGAAACGCTCCATCCTCAGGGACATCTCCCTGAGCTTTTTTCCTGGCGCGAAGATCGGCGTGCTGGGCCTCAACGGGGCGGGCAAATCGACCCTGCTGAAGATCATGGCCGGGCTGGACACCGACATCGAGGGCGAGGCCCGGCCCCAGGCCGGGATTCAAGTCGGCTATCTCTCCCAGGAACCACAGCTGGATCCGGCCAAGGATGTACGCGGCAACGTGGAGGAAGCCCTGGGCGACGTGAAGGACGCGATGGCACGCCTTGACGAGGTCTACGCGGCTTATGCCGAGCCGGACGCCGACTTCGATGCCCTCGCCAAGGAACAGGCCCGGCTGGAAGCCGTTGTCCAGGCGGGCGACGGCCACGGCATGGACCGGACCCTGGAGATTGCGGCCGATGCGTTGCGTCTGCCGCCGTGGGATGCCGACGTCGAAAAGCTTTCCGGCGGAGAACGCCGCCGGGTGGCTCTCTGCCAGCTGCTGCTGTCCAAACCGGACATGCTTTTGCTGGATGAGCCGACCAACCACCTGGACGCGGAGTCGGTCGCGTGGCTCGAACATTTCCTGGACGACTACCCCGGCACCGTGGTGGCGGTGACCCATGACCGCTATTTCCTCGACAACGTGGCCGAATGGATCCTCGAACTGGATCGCGGCTACGGCATTCCCTGGAAAGGCAACTACTCCTCGTGGCTGGAGCAGAAGGAAACGCGCCTCGAGCAGGAAGCGCGCACCGAGGCGGCCCGCATCAAGGCGATGAAACACGAGTTGGAATGGGTACGGACCAACCCCAAGGGGCGGCAGGCCAAGAGCAAGGCGCGGCTGAAGAGCTTCGAGGAACTTGCGTCCCAGGAATTCCAGCAGCGCAATGAGACCAACGAAATCTATATCCCGCCCGGACCGCGGCTTGGCGACCTGGTCATCGAGATGGACAATGTCTCCAAGACGTTCGGAGACCGGGTCCTGATGGACTCCTTGTCGATGTCATTGCCCAAGGGCGGCATCGCCGGTGTGATCGGGCCCAACGGGGCCGGCAAGACCACGCTGTTCAGGATGATCATGGGCCAGGAGCAACCAAACGCCGGCACGATCCGGATCGGTGACTCGGTGGAACTGGCCTACGTCGACCAGAGCCGCGATGCGCTGGACGACTCAAAATCCGTTTGGGAGGAAATCTCCGACGGCCAGGACATCCTTCGCGTCGGCGGCTTCGAAACGCCGTCGAGAGCCTATCTGGGCCGCTTCAACTTCAAGGGGCAGCAGCAACAGCAGCGCATTGGCGAACTCTCGGGGGGTGAGCGCAACCGGGTCCACCTGGCCAAGCTGCTGCGCTCCGGGGGCAACGTCCTGCTGCTGGATGAACCCACCAACGATCTGGACGTCGAGACCCTGCGCGCCCTCGAGGAGGCCCTCCTGACCTTCCCCGGCAGCGCGGTGGTCATCAGCCATGACCGCTGGTTCCTGGACCGGATCGCGACCCACATCCTCGCTTTCGAAGGCGACAGTGAAACGGTCTGGTTCGAGGGAAATTACGCGGACTACGAAGAAGACCTCAAGCGCCGCAAGGGCGAGGCTGCGGCCCAGCCCCACCGGATACGGTACCGGCGGCTGGACGGCTAGTTTCGCGCCGAAACGTACTTTTCCCGACGAACCTGCCGGGACCCGAATTCGCGCTCCTTGAGCCAGGCCGCGGCAGCATCGACCATGCCCGGATTGCCGCACAGGTAGACGATGTCCGACTCCGGGTGCAGGCTCAGGTTCTCGAAAGCCGTCTGGACGTAGCCGGAATGCTCCCAGTCATCGGGCCGGTCGGGAAACTCACGGCTGTAGCAGGCGGTGAATTCGATTCCGTGCTTCTCCCGGGCGGCAAGAAAATCGCTGGCGAACAGGGTCTCGTCCCGCCGCCAGACACCGAGCAGAACATGCACTCGAAAGCCTTCGGAAGAAACCCGTCTGGCAAGACTCGGCAGCATCGCCCGATAAGGCGTGATGCCCGTGCCGGTTCCCACCAGAATCAGCCGGCACGGCGGATCATCCTTCAGTACGAAGCGACCGTAGGGACCGCTTGCCGTCAGCTGATCTCCAGGCTTTGCCGCTCCGAGCACCCGGGTTGCGAGGCCGCCCTGGACCGGGGAAATGGCGATCTCGAAGACATCCGACTCACCGGGCGCGTTGGCGACACTGTAGCTGCGGTGAGCCGGCTCGCCGTCCCTGTCGAAGTGCAGATTGATAAACTGCCCCGCCTGGAATTGAAACGGCTGGCCGTCTGCCCGGCGAAAACCCAGGTGCAGGATGGCTCCGGTTTCCTGGCGGGAGAATACGACCTCGACCGGAAAGGTGTTCCATTTCATGGGCGCTCCTTTTAGCACAGCCCCGCACCGGCCCCAAGCCGGCTTCTGATATTCATGATCCGCTGCCCCGGCAACGGATGCGGCTTTTACCCCGTTCCAAGGGAACGGTCTCACGACAACATGAGGACGGAACATGCGAACCGCGCTCCTGACAACGACCGCCGCCATTTTTCTTGCGGCCCCCGGACCCGTGCTTGCTGACCCCCTGGGCGATGCCATTGCCGGTGATCAGCGATCCGCCGAAAACCGCAGCCGGGACGACTGGCGCCACCCCCGGGAGACGCTGGAATTCTTTGGCTTTGCACCGGATCAGACGGTCGTTGAACTCTGGCCAGGCGGAGGCTGGTACACCGAAATCCTCGCTCCGGCCCTGCGCGGCCAGGGCAAACTCGTCCTCGCCACTCTCGGGGAAGCTGAACCTGACAGTTATCGCACCCGGTCGCACCGTCAATTCGTCGCCAAGCTCGAATCAGATCCGGCGACCTATGGCGAGGCCACAATGGTCGATTTCTGGCCACCGGAAAGCACCAGCCTCGGCGCCCCGGCTACCGCGGACCTGGTGGTCACGTTCAGAAATACGCATAGCATGCTGCGCCGCGACCAGCTGGACACTTTTCTCGAGGCGGCCTTTGCCGTGCTGAAACCCGGCGGCACTCTCGGGATCGTGCAGCATCGGGCTGACCCCGGAGCAGACGCCAAAGACGCGGCCCGGACCGGGTATGTGCCGGAAGCCCTGGTCGTGGAAAAAGCCACGGCAGCGGGTTTCGTCTTGTCCGGCAGTTCAGAAATCAACGCTAATCCCAAGGACACAAAGGATTATGCTGAAGGCGTCTGGACGCTGCCCCCGGGATATCGGCTGGGCGACAAGGATCGTGCAAAATACGCAGCCATTGGCGAGAGCGATCGCATGACGCTGCGCTTTTCGAAGCCCTGACGAGCGAAGTCCGGCTTCGTGCGCGCGGCGTCCCCGGGCCCCGGGGGCGCCGCCTCTTCAGTCACACGGCCTTGCCGGCCCCGTCCTGCAGGCAGCCGATGAGCGTGCGGAACACCGATTCCAGGTCCCTTGAGACCGGCCCGAAGCGGGGATGCTCAGGGGCCACCAGCCGGGTCTTCTTCGTCCATGTAGACACGCTGCGCCATTTCGATCTGGAGCGCCTCGACCCCATCGCCCCTGCCATAGTGGGACGTGATGTAGCCGCCCTTGTAGGGCGAATTCAGAGCGACCTTGTAACCCAGACCCGCAAACTTCCCGGCCACCAGGTTACGCAACCATCCGCCGCAGGACGCACCATCCCGGTCGCCGAGGTAGATATCCGCGGCAAGCGGAGGATGAACGCGGTTGGCGCCGGAAACCACGCTGTGAGCATCCACCAGAATGGCCCGGCCAAAGCGCTCCCGGCATGCGCCAAGAAGACTGGCGAGAGCCTCGTGGTAGGGCTGGTGATAATCCCTGATCAACGCGGCGGTTTCATCCGGCGACGGAAGCTGCCTGAAAATCGGTTCACCGGTAAAGGTGGTTTCCGGTATGACGCCAGTCTCGAAACGGCCCGGATAGAGGGGACGCGGACTTGGCGGGCGGTTGAGATCGACAACGAAACGACTCCACACCGCCTCTATCACCGTCACGCCGAGCCGCGGAAGGAATCCGTAGAGGCGGTCCACGTGCCAGTCCGTCATCGGCAGCTCGGCCATCGCCGGGCTGGCAAAAGCGGTGCGAACCCCGAGCGGAACCCGGGTGCCGGCATGGGGGATGCTGACGATCACAGGAACCGGGTCTGCGAGCGGCGGGTGGATCCGATACGCATCCGGCGGCGCTTCGCTCATGCCATTCCTCCCATAAGCGCCCGGACACGGATTCTGAACTGCCGGGCCAGATCGGGGGCGAGTCGGGTAACGACCCGGCGCCCGCCCACGAATACGCCTTCGATCGCCGATCGGTCAGCTGCCGTCACCAGGGCATCCAGGACCGCCCCGGGGCCATCGGCACCGAGAAGATCGGGATGAGTGGGGTCAACGGTGACAAAGTCCGCAAAACTCCCGGGCGCGAGGCGGCCGACATCCATCCCCAGCGGCGCCCGTCCGCCCTCTCCCATTCGCCCCCAGAGCGCGGCGCCGAGTCCGTCCTCGCTTGCCAGCCGGGCCCGGGCCTGCTCGGACAGGCGCTGGCCGTACTCGAGCAGCCGCAACTCCTCAACGGCATCAAGACGGACATTGCTGTCTGAACCGACCGCAAGCCGCCCGCCGGCGGCGGCGAACTCCCGTGCCGGAAAAATGCCGTCGCCGAGATAAGCCTCGGTCAGAGGACACAGCACCACGGTGCTCCCCGCTTCGATCATCGCGCGCCGCTCCGCGGCATCGGCATGGGTTGCGTGCACGACGTTCCAGCGCGGTCCAAGTTCGACGCTCTGTCCCAGCAAAGAGATCGGTCCGCAGCCGTAGCGCTCGCGACAGGCGGCGACCTCGGCGGTCTGCTCGGCCGCATGCACGTGGATTGGCGCAGCCTCGCCAAGCAGGGCCATGGCCTCGCTCACGAGCGGGCCGAGGCTCTCCCGGCGAACTGCCCGCAGCGAATGGATGGCGAGCCCCGGCGCATGGCGATCGAGGGCCTGGAGGGTCTGGAGGAAATCATCGATGCCCGCGTGAAGAAATCGGCCCTGGTTGGGTCTGGCCGGTTCCCCGAAATTCCCGCTTTCGTAGTAGACGGGCAGAATCCGGAGACGAATGCCGGCATCCGCTGCCGCCTGGGCAATAATGTCCCCCGTCGCGGCCGGTCCGGTCGCAGCAAGCCGGTGCAGATAATGGAACTCGGCCACCGAAGTGAACCCCGCGGCCAGCATGGCCGTGTACCCCGCCCGGGCAATCACCAGGAGGTCCTCGGCGGACACGCCGTTGGCGAGCCGGTACATCGCCTCTCGCCAGCCCCAGAACGTATCCTGGCCGGATCGGGCCTCACCGTACCCCGCGAGAGCCCGCTGAAAGACGTGGCTGTGACCGTTGGGCATTCCCGGCAGCGCCAGCCAGCCATCAGCGGCGTCCTTGCCGTCCCACGGGACGACCGCTTCAATGCGGCCGTCGTCGCCCACATGAATCTCGCGCTGTTCCTGGAGCCCGGCAGGCGAGAGAATGTGCCGAAAACGGAAGATCGCGGCCATGCATGATGTCCTGTTCACCAATCTTCGATTGTATCCGACGGTCCCTGGGACCCGGACCGCCGGGCTGACGTCCCTGGCCGTTTCCGATGGCCGGGTCGCCGCACTGGATGACAGCATCCCGGCGCGTCGGCGTGTCGACCTGGGCGGCCGCCTCGTCTTGCCGGGTTTCATCGACTGCCACACCCACGCGGTTTACGCCGGCAATCGAGCGCAGGAACATGCCATGCGCAGGGCCGGGGCAAGCTACAAGGACATAGCGGAGTCCGGAGGGGGCATCATCAGCACCGTACAGGCGGTGCGCAAGGCCAGCCTCGAGGAACTGGCGGACGGCGCGCTGCCGCGGCTGCGCGCGCTGCTCGGCGAGGGCGTCACGCGCGTGGAAATAAAGAGCGGCTATGGCCTGGACACGGAAAACGAACTGAAAATGCTGCGCACGGTCCGTCGGCTGCGGGAGTTAACCCCCCAGCACCTCAGCGCCACGTTTCTCGGCGCGCACACCGTCCCGCCCGGCAGGGACAGGTCTGCCTACCTCGACGAGGTTATTGAAGAAATGCTCCCGGCGGTCGCGAGCGAAAACCTCGCGGAAGCGGTGGACATTTTCGTGGAATCCATCGCCTTCGACGCGGGCGACCTGAACCGACTTTTCGCCGCCGCACGCGGGGCCGGTCTGAAGTTGCGCGCCCATGTGGGGCAGCTGTCGGATATGGACGGCGTCCGGGCAGCCGTTGCCGCGGGCGCGCTGTCCTGCGATCACCTGGAATACGTCGACGAGCCGGGGATCGCGGCGATGGCCAGCGCCGGAACGGTCGCGGTTCTGCTTCCCGGGGCCTTTTACGTGCTCCGCGAAACCCGGACACCGCCCGTGGCACAGTTTCGGGCCCAAGGAGTCCCCATGGCCGTGGCCACCGACCTGAATCCCGGCTCTTCACCTATCGCAAGTCTGTTGACGGTAATGCACATGAGCGCCGTCCTCTTCGGACTGCACCCCGAGGAGGTGATCGACGGCGTCACTCGGCATGCGGCCGCGGCCCTTGGCCTTGACGATGGGGCCGGTACACTGGCGGTGGGCGCGCCGGCGGATTTCTCGGCCTGGGACATGGCGGATGCCGGTCTGCTGGCCTATCAACTGGGAGGACTTCGTCCGGATGCAGTATTTATCGGCGGCCGGCTGGTGAGCGGCGTCATGGACGGTGCAAGGTCATGACGACCCGCGGACTGTTGCTGTCCGGAGGCAGGCTGCGCCTGCCGGAGCTCTTTTCATGGGAGGAATCCGGTGGTCCCGTCCAGCTGGCGCCGGAAGCGGTCAGCCGTATGGAGCAAAGCGTCGAGACCGTGCGGGGCGTCGTAGCGTCCGGCGAAACAACCTACGGAATCAATACGGGCTTCGGCGCTTTCGCCAACCGGCAGATCTCCGCCGAGCAAGCCGAGCAGCTCCAGTACAACCTGGTGCGTAGCCACACCTGTGGCGTCGGGGCGACGCTTCCGGATCACCTGGTCAGGCGCATCATGGTATTGAAGGCGAACAGCCTGGCGGTCGGCTGTTCCGGAATACGGCCGCTGGTCGTTGAAACCCTGCTGGGCCTGCTCAACGCCGGTGTAGTTCCAACAATCCCGGCACAGGGATCCGTCGGCGCCTCCGGCGACCTGGCCCCGCTGGCCCACCTGGCACTCGCGCTGATCGGAGAAGGCGAAGCAACCCTGGGGGGCAAGCCGCTACGCCAGGGTAACGTGCTGAAGGCCGCCGGACTTTCCCCGGTCACGCTTCAGGCCAAGGAGGGCCTGGCACTACTCAACGGAACACAGGTCAGCGCCGCCCTCGCCCTCGAAGGCTACCGGCTGGGAGCGTTGTTGCTCGATACCGCCATTGTCGCCGGCAGCCTTTCCGTGGAGGGGCTCGCCGGCAGCTTTGCACCCTTCGATTCCCGCATCCAGAAGGCGCGCGGCCTGCCGGGTCAGATGCGGGTCGCGGAGGCCTTTCGGGCGCTGTTGACTGCCAGCGAGATCAACGCCAGCCATGAGGACTGTGACCGGGTGCAGGACCCCTACGCCGTGCGCTGCATGCCCCAGGTGTTCGGGGCCGTTGCAGATACCCTCGACCATGCCGCCCGCATCCTCGAGGCCGAAGCCAACGGCGTTTCCGACAATCCCCTGGTGTTTGGAGACGAGGTCCTATCAGGGGGAAACTTCCACGCCGAACCGGTGGGTTTCGTCGCCGATTTCATGGGGATCGCGGTGGCCGAACTGGCCAGCATCTCGGAGCGGCGGATCGATTTGCTCGCGCGCCGGGTCAACCCGAAGCTGAACCTCTTCCTGGCCGCCGAGCCGGGCCTCGAATCGGGATTCATGATCGCCCACGTGACGTCCGCGGCACTTGCCTCCGAAAACAAGACGCTGGCCCACCCCGCATCGGTGGACAGCATCCCAACCTCGGCAGGCCAGGAGGATCACGTCAGCATGGCGCCCTGGGCTGGCAGGAAACTGCTTACAATTTGCGAGAACACGGCGACGATCCTGGCGATTGAACTGCTCGCAGCTACTCAGGCCATCGACGCACAGCGGCCCCTCAGGACCAGCGGGCCTCTGGAGGCCGTTCACGAGCGGATTCGCGCTCTCGTTCCGCCGGTATCCGGAGACCGCCGCCTCGACCAGGAAATCCGCGTTCTTGGCAACGCCGTCCTGGAAGGCGGATTTCGCTCCGCCTCAGTCACGTAACCCATTGTATCCACTTCGCTTTTACATAACCCTCCCGTTAGGCAATCGGGAATGGTGCGCGGTACACTCCGCGGGCGGCCAGTGCCCTGGTCGCTGGGGGGAATAAAAACAAGATGCCCATCTATGTGGACAAGGATGACCAGTTCCACCACGACCACGGTCAGCACTTTGCGCTGACGTGCCCGACCTGCGCGGTGTTCTCGCACATCACGCCGGTATCGACGCCAAGGTTCTCCGAACTGCTGCGCTACAAGCCGTCGGAAACTGGCCTGGTCTATCGGTGTGATAACTGCAACTCGCCGATTTTTCTTAAGTTTCCGGTGAAAAGCTATGCCGGGGAGCAGGTGGAGCTTTCCAGCAATTACCAGGAGATCGAGCGGCCAACGGAGACGTTCGACTTCACGTACTTGCCGGAGGAGACCGAAACGCTGTTCCGCGAAGCCCTGTCCTGCTATTCGCAGAACACCCTCAACGCGTTCGCGTCGATGTGCCGGCGAACCGTCAGCCATGTCTTCTCTGACCTTGGTGACGCAGGCCGGATGCGGATCTTCGAGCAGTGCAACGAGATCAGGCAAATGGCGGAAGTGGACGAAGATACGTTCGATTTCGTTCGAAAGGTCCTGTTCGACAGCGACGGATCCCGGGATTCCATACCGATCCTGAACTCGTCCCAGGCCGGCGTGTTGCTGGAGTTCATGCGCGATATTCTCTACGAGTGCTATGTGCGCAAGGGCAAGCTGCAGCAGGCCATGATGATGCGCCGGTTCTTCGCCGACGATCCCGACGAAGGACAGCCGGACGATCAGGGCCGGGCCCGCTCCGCGGGCTGAGGCAGTCTAGCCCGAGGTCTGGGAGAACGCGTCCCGGGTCAGGTTGACGATGCCGTCGGAAGTCACGACGACATCGTCCTCGATCCGGACGCCGCCAAACGGGCTGAAGCGATCCACGAGTTCCCAGTCCACGTCGGCCCCGCGCGCGTCGCTGCGCAGCGGCGAGAGGAGCTGGTCGATGAAGTAGAGCCCGGGCTCGATGGTCAGCACGTTCCCGGCTTCTATCGGACGCAGATTCCTCAGAAAGGGATGCTCGGCAGGCTGATCGACGAGCGTGCCCGTCGGGTCCGCCAGCTTGCCGCCGGCATCATGGACCTGGAGCCCCAGGTGATGGCCGAGGCCGTGGGGAAAAAACGCCTGTGTGATACCGCGCCCGACCATGTCCTCCGGCGCCCCGCGCACTATACCCAGGGCACCGAGCACTGCGGCAATCTCCAGATGCGCCTGCTCGTGGAGATCGATGTAGCTTCCGCCGGACCGAATCCTCGAGAGAATGCGGCGCTGGGCAGCGTCCATCGCCTCCACCAGGTCGGCGAACGGGCCCGGAGCCGCAGCCGAAGTCCGGGTGATGTCGGCAGCGTAGCCATTAGACGTCGCGCCCGCATCGATCAGGAACGATCGCGAGGACTCCGGCGGGTCCCGGTCGAGACGATCGTAGTGCAGCGTCGCCGCATGTTCGTTCAGGGCAACGATGTTGTTATACGGAAGCTCGGCTTCCATGTGGGCCGTCGCGGTGAGATAGGCAAGGTGGATCCCGAGCTCAGAACGGCCTTCCATGAACGCGTCCCTTGCCGCGACATGGCCACGGGCGGCAATGGCGTTGGCCGCCGCGAGACAGTCGATTTCATAGTCGGTTTTGTAGACGCGCAGGAAATCCATCGCGGCCAGCAGCGGCGCGGGATTCAGTGCCGCCACGCCCCAGTCGGCAAGGGCCTCGGCGCCGGCTCCGACCGCCGCCACATTCGACAGATCCGCCGGCAGGTGCGTGCGGACCTCCCCCGGCGTATGGGCCACCCGAAGATCGAAATGCTCCGTCCACGCGCCGGCCGGTGACTCGGGCACGGCGTGCCAGTAATCCTTCGGGAGCAGGCACACCGCCAGGGGTCGTGCCCCCGGGCGGACCAGAATCAGGCTGCCGGCATGATCGGCGGCCGGTATCCACTGCTGATAATAAGGGTCCGCGCGAAACGGATACGCCTGGTCGTCACGAAAACGCAGAACAGGCTGACCCGAGTAGATGATCAGGTCGTCATAGGGCTGGTCGGCCAACAGGTTTGCGTAGCGCGCCTGCAGGGCGGCATGATGTTGCGCATAAGGATTAGTGGCGTTCATAGGGTGGACAGTATAAGGGTCTGTCCGGGTCGCCAGAGAAAACAGAGGTTTCAGCCGCCGCGGCACCCAGTCCGTCGGCCGGCCAAGGGAGGCATCCACGTGGACCAACAGAATCAGCTTGCCGCCACGGTCCTGGAGACCGGCGCTGCCGGACTTGGGTCTGCGGCTACACTGAAGCTGCTCGAGAATGAACCCGGAGCCGGCTCGGCCTTCGGCAAGGAAGCCTGGACCCTTTGGAAAACCCATTTCGGCGATCAGGCCCTGGAACTTGCTGCCGCCCTGCGGGCGGGCCAGTCAGAACTCTTCACGAGCCGGGTTCGCTGGCATCGATCGGCATTCGCCGCCCGCGAGGTTCCCGAAACCTGGTTGCTATCAGCGCTGCGCGCGCTGCGGGAAGTCGTGGAAGACGAGCTGCCCCCACAGTCGGCAGGAACCGCCATTTCCTGGCTCGATGAAGCGATCAGCGACTTCGACAGCGCTCCGGAAGAAGAGCCCCAGTCCATGCTCGATGCGGCGGTCCCGGCGCATCGGATTGCGGCCCGCTATGTCGAGGCCGTGCTGGCCGGCAACGCCCGCGCCGCCATGAAGCTGGTTCTCGACGCGGTCGCCAGCGGCCTGCTCGACACACGTTCGGCTTGTCTGGACGTCCTCGTTCCGGCCCAGCAGGAATTCGGACTGCGCTGGCACCTCGGAAAGCTCGGCATTGCGGAAGAGCACCTGGGCACGGCAACGACCCAGCGCTTGCTCACCCTGCTCACCGCCGCCGCCGAACGCCCGGCGATCAACGGCAAGACGGTTGTAGTGGCGGGCGTGGCCGGGGATCCCCACGACATGGGAGTGCGGCTGCTGGGGGACTTCCTGGATCTCGCGGGCTGGCAGAGCATTTGCCTGGGTGGTGACCTCCCGGCGGAGGAAATTGCCCGCGCGGCAGGCGTTTTCGACACGGACCTTCTCGTGCTGTCGGCGACGCTGGGGCGCCACGTCGATCGGGTGAAAGAAACCATTGATGCGCTGCGCGCCCAGGAATCCGGCGACGTGAAGGTGCTGGTCGGCGGCCACGCGTTCGTTAACTCCCCGGACCTGTGGAAGATCGGTGGGTGCCGATGGCTATGGCCGCACCGCTGATGAAGCCGTAGATATTGCGCGTGACCTGGTAGGCCTGGAGTAAATGCGGGCCTATTGGCGCAGCCCGTCATCCTGTTCGGCAAGGGCCTCGACAGCGCGGATCTCCAGCCGAAAGGGTCCCGACTGCCCCCCCGCAATCATGAAGCCCACCTGCCGGGCCGCGGCCCGATCCAGTGCACCCGCTTCCGGGACCGGGCGGCCACGGAAGACGGGCTTGAAATCCGCCAAGGGCAAGACGATGTCCGCCCAGTCCTCGCCGGGGACGAATGTCGACTGCCAGGTCACCCCGTCCAGCCGGTTGCCGGGTCTCAGCCGCAGCTGATAGGTCTTCCCGTCGCCGCGGACACGAATCTGCAGGGCGCGGGCGCCAGCCAGGCCGAGGTCGGCCGGGGCGCGGCGAACGGACGCGAATCCGCCACCGAAGTCCAGGGATACCACGCCGGCAAACCGTGCGAAGCCCGCCGGGTCGTGTTCCAGACCGCCCTCCGAAACGCCACCCATTACCCGGTCGTGAACAGCAGTCCAGCGCGACGCTTCTGACGGATCCGAGAAATCGGCGACAAGGAATTCCGCGTTGGCCATCGGGATCATGAGCATCAGCACCCCTGTGCAGAGAATACGGTTCATGCGTCCTGCATCGGCAGGTCGAGGCCCCGTTCCCGGGCCACGTCGATCGCACGCTCGTAGCCCGCATCGGCGTGGCGCATCACGCCGGTACCGGGGTCGTTGACCAGGACCCGCTCGAGTTGTTCCGCCGCCCGCGCGGAACCGTCCGCCACGATGACCACGCCCGCATGCAGCGAGTAACCCATGCCTACGCCTCCACCGTGGTGGAAGCTCACCCAGGAAGCGCCGCTGGCCGTGTTGAGCAGCGCGTTGAGAATCGGCCAGTCAGCAACGGCATCGGAGCCGTCACGCATGGCCTCGGTCTCGCGATTGGGCGACGCCACAGACCCTGAATCCAGGTGATCGCGGCCGATGACGATGGGACCCTTCAATTCGCCCGACGCCACCATGTCGTTGAAAGCGAGACCCAGGAGATGGCGCTCCTTGTAGCCCAGCCAACAGATCCTGGCCGGCAGACCCTGGAACTGGATGCGCTCACGGGCGTGGTCGAGCCAGCGGTGCAATCCGGGCTTGTCCGGGAACATCTGGCGGGCGCGATCGTCGGTCCGGTAGATGTCCTCCGGGTCCCCGGAAAGGGCCACCCAGCGAAACGGGCCCACGCCTTCGCAGAACAGGGGACGAATGTACAGGGGAACGAACCCCGCAAACTCGAAGGCGTCAGTCTCGCCAGCGTCCCGCGCCATGGCGCGGATATTGTTGCCGTAGTCGAAGGTCGGCGTCCCTCGTCGATGGAAACCCAGCATGGCCCGAACCTGGCGAGCCATGGACTGTTTCGCCGCGCGTACATAGGCCGCGGGATCGCGGCGCCGGAAATCGGCGGCGGCGGCCACGTCGTAGCCTACCGGCACGTAGCCATTCAGGGGGTCATGGGCAGAGGTCTGATCGGTCACGAGCCCCGGGGCGTCTTCGGCCGCCAGGACCTGCTCGAAGACTTCGGCGGCGTTTCCCAGCAGCCCCACGGATTCCGCACGACCCGCGTCGCGGGCCCGCCGCAGGATTTCCATGGCCTCGTCCAGCGTATCGGCCCGATGATCCAGGTATCCGGTATCCAGGCGCTTCTGGATACGCTCGGGATCCACTTCGACCGCGAGGCAGGAAAGGCCGGCGAATACCGCGGCCAGGGGCTGAGCGCCGCCCATGCCGCCAAGCCCGCCGGTCAACAGCCAGCGGCCGCCCGGCTCGCCGGCGTAGTGCTGACGGACCGCCTCGGCAAACGTTTCGTAGGTCCCCTGCACGATGCCCTGCGAGCCGATGTAGATCCACGACCCGGCAGTCATTTGGCCGTACATCATCAGCCCCGCCCGGTCGAGTTCGAAGAAATGCTCCCAGTTGGCCCACTCCCCCACCAGGTTGGAGTTGGCTATGAGGACCCGCGGGGCCATCTCGTGGGTTCGAAACACTCCAACGGGCTTTCCCGACTGGACCAGCAGGGTTTCATCTGAATCGAGCCTGCGCAGGGTTGCCACGATGGCGTCGAAACATTCCCAGTCTCTGGCCGCCCGGCCGATGCCGCCGTAGACGACGAGTTCCGCCGGATTTTCCGCCACCGCGGGGTCGAGGTTGTTCAGAAGCATCCGCAGAGCGGCCTCCTGCACCCAGCCGCGGCAGCTGATCTCCGGTCCTGTCGGTGCGTGAAGTTCCACGTCCCGGTATCGCGTCGCCATCCCGGCCCCCTCGTGTCAGGTCAGTCGGAAGATGCTATCACTTCGCGAATCGCGGGCGTGGTGGCGGCATCCGGCGCGGGAATTCCGATGAGCGCAGCCACCGTTGGAGCAACCCGCGTCGCGTCCACGCGCTCCTCGAACCGGCCGGCAACGACACCAGGCCCGGCGATCAACAGGGGAATCCAGGTGTCGTACATGTAGGGCGTGCCGTGCATGCCCGCAAACTGGTCCGCATGGGCATGCAGCATCCAGCCCGGGGCGGCGACCAGGATGAGATCCCCGGACCGAACCGGGTGATAGCCACGGCGCACCCGCTCCAGCAGGTCACCGGCCGAGCCGGAGACGGGATTTTCCAGCCGGTGGGCCGGAATCGCATGGGCAAGACCGGGCACACCGCTCAGCAGCGCCGAAGCCAGGCTGTCCTGCACTTCGCCCAGATCGAGTCCGCGGCTGCTCAGCGCAGCGCGGTTCAGGTGCAGGGAAGGACGATAGAACCCCTGCAGCGTCGTTTCGGGCAAGCCGAAGCGATCACTCAGCGTATCGCGGACGAGATCGAGCATCGCGGCCACATCCACCCGACCCGCGCGGCCACCCAGCTCTACGAGGTAATCCGGGGTGGGAGCGACGCCGTGGTCCGACGACAGGACGACAAGGGTCCGCTCGAGACCCACGCGACGGTCGATGTGATCAAGCAGTCGTTCGATCTGACGATCCAGCCGAATCAGGTTGTCCTCGACTTCGAGGCTCTCGACACCAAACGCATGGCCGATGTAATCAGCCGCCGACAGGCCCACCGCGAGCACATCCACGGCATCGCCCTGGCCAAGCCCTTCCTCATCGAGCATGACTGTGGCCAGGTCGACAGTCATCTCGTCGGCAAACGGCGTGAAGCGAAGAGCCGATGCGAAGGACCCGTCATCGACGTCCGCCAGCCGGTGCGGGAACGTCCTGCCCAGGCCCGGTATATCCCGCTCCCATGCCTGCTGGTCCCGATCCAGTGCCGCATAGCGATCGCGCGATGCGGCCAGATCCCAAACGGCTCCGCGATAGCTGGCCGCAGCCGAGGAACCATTGAAGGCATCGAGCCAGACCGGCGGCTCGGTGTAGTAGTAGCTGCTCGTGACGTAGTGTCCGGTGGCTTTCGAGTACCAGAAAGCCTTGCCGAGCTGGCCTGCCGGAATGATCGCGCCGCGGTCTTTTGTGGACACCGAGAAAACGCGGCTCTCGCCAACGCTCGTCCTGATCAGCACGTCTCCAAAAGTCGGCGCATCGAGGTTGGCAGGGGACACGCCGGCATTCGGGCCACTGTCCTCGCCCAGCAAATGGTGATCGGGATCCGCGACGCAGTAGACCCTTTTTCCGCTGAAATCGTCGGCCCACTCGTTGGCCACCATACCGTGGTAGCGGGCGTCAGCGCCCGTAAAAAGGGTGGCGTTGCCGGTGGCCGTCTGGGTGGACTCGTGCCCGAAGTGGACATCGGGAAAAACCGCCCCACGCTCGAGAAGATAGCGGAAGCCCCCCTCCCTGCCGTCCTTCGCTGCACGCCCGGGCATATCGCCACGCAGCTGGTCCACCGTGATGAACAGCACCAGGCGCAGGTCCGGATCGGCGGTCGACCCGCGGCCGCAAGCGCCAAGAAACGCCAACCCCAGCAACAGGGCGACCGCGAGGCCGCACCTGCCCAGGCTCCGCGCGACTAGTCGAGCCAGACCCGGGCGTTCCGCCATAGTCTCATCCATGGCCCGTCCTCTCCCCATTCCGGTGGACACCAGGAATGCTGCACGCTGCGAAAGACCCGTTCGGGGTGAGGCATGGACAGGGTGACCCGTCCGTCGGCAGAACACAGGCCCGCGATCCCGTCAGGCGATCCATTGGGGTTATGGGGATATCGGGAGGCCACGGCGCCGCGGGTGTCCACATACCGCAAGGCTATCAGCCCATCATTACCGCATTCTTGCCGTTGCTCGTCACCGGCAAACTCGGCCTGGCCTTCACCGTGGGAAATCGCGATCGGAAGAACCGAGTCCTGCATGCCATTGAGAAACACCGACGGCCCCGGATCAATGCGGACCAGGCCCAGACGCGCCTCGAACTGTTCGGAGCGGTTACGAACGAAGCGCGGCCAGGGGTCCGAACCGGGAATCAGGGATTTCAGGCTGGACAGCATCTGGCAGCCGTTACAGATGCCCAGGCTCAGAGTCTGGGGCCGCTCGAAAAAGGCTTCGAATTCGCCCCGGGCTCGCGGATTGAACAGGATGGTTTTTGCCCAGCCTTCGCCTGCGCCCAGGACGTCTCCATAGGAAAAACCGCCACAGGCGACCAGCACAGAGAACTCGCCAAGACCGCGGCGGCCCTCGACGATGTCACTCATGTGGACATCGACCGGATCGAAGCCGGCGCGTTCGAAGGCAGCGGCCATCTCCACGTGACTGTTCACGCCCTGCTCCCTCAGGACTGCGACCCGGGGCCGCACCCCGGTTGCGATCAGCGGGGCGGCCACGTCCTCGGCCGGATCAAAGCTCAGGCTGGCGAACAGCCCAGGCTCGTCCTCGTCAAGGAGACGGTCATACTCCTCCCTGGCGCACTCGGGATTGTCCCGCAAGGACTGCATCTGGAAGGTGGTTTCCGACCAGACGCGGTGAAGATCCAGCCGCCGGCCCGAGAACACCGGCGCGTCGCCGCGCTGAAACACGCACTCACCGTCGTTGGTGACCGTGCCGATCCGATGACAACAGGCGGCCAGTCCTGACGCCTCGAAGACCGCCATGACCCGGTCCCGATCGGCTGCGCGGACCTGGACAACCGCACCGAGTTCTTCGCTGAACAGGGCCCGGGCCGTATCGGGATGCAGCCCGTCGATATCGACACGAAAGCCGGCCCGGCCCGCGAACGCCATCTCTGCCAGGGTCACGAACAGTCCGCCGTCGGAGCGATCATGATAGGCAATGATTAGGCCCTCTTTGGCCAGCGCCTGGACGGCGGAAAAGAAACCCTTGAGCAGAGCCGGGTCATCCAGGTCCGGGGGCGTCGTGCCGGTGCAGGCGTGGACCTGTGCAAGCGCCGAGCCTCCCATGCGGTACTGCCCGCAGCCAAGGTCGATGAGGACGAGTTCCGTGTCCGCCTCATCCCGATCCAGGCAAGGGGTCAGAACCCGGCGCGCATCGGTCACCGGGGCAAACGCCGATACGATCAGGGACAACGGAGCGACAACGCGTTTTTCCGCGCCGTCCCGTCCCACCCAGCGAGTCTGCATGGACAGCGAGTCCTTGCCGACCGGGATCGCGATACCGAGGTCCGGGCAGAGGGCCTCGCCCACGGCGCGAACGGTGTCGAACAAAGCGGCATCTTCGCCGTCGAAGCCGCAGGCCGCCATCCAGTTGGCCGACAAGCGAACCTGTCCCAGCGACGATATCGGCGCCGCGGCGATGTTGGTGATGGACTCGGCGATAGCCAGGCGCCCGGACGCGGCCGGGTCCAGTATGGCCACCGGCGTGCGCTCCCCCATGGCCATGGCCTCACCCGTATGCCCGCGATACCCGGACAGGGTCACGGCGACATCGCTGACCGGGACCTGCCAGGGACCGGCCATCTGGTCGCGCGCGGTCAGTCCGCCGACGGTCCGGTCGCCGATCGTGATCAGGAATGTCTTGTCGGCGACCGCGGGAAGCGAAAGGATGCGCCGGGCGGCGTCGCCGATATCCATGTCCCCCGGCAGCGGCGAACCCTGGCGCGATACCCGGGTGACATCACGGGTCATGCGTGGGGTCTTGCCGAGCAGCACCTCAACCGGCATGTCCACCGGCTGGTTGCCAAAGCGCTCGTCGGCCACGATCAGCTGGCGTTCATCGGTCGTCTGGCCGACGACGGCGTAGGGGCATCGCTCACGCCGGCAGATGGCCTCGAACTCCGCGATGCGATCCTGCCCGACCGCCAGCACATAGCGTTCCTGGGCTTCGTTGCACCAGATCTGCATCGGCGACATGCCCGGCTCGTCGCTGGGGACCCGCCTGAGCTCGATCTCCCCGCCGAGGCTGCTGTGATCAATAACCTCCGGCAGCGCATTGGACAGGCCGCCGGCCCCCACGTCATGAATCAGCAGGATGGGGTTGTCGTCGCCGAGACCCCAGCAGACGTCGATGACTTCCTGGGCCCTGCGCTGCATTTCGGGGTTTCCCCGCTGCACGGAAGCAAAGTCCAGGTCCTCGCTGCTCTGCCCGCTGCTCATCGATGACGCGGCGCCGCCGCCCAGGCCGATCAGCATCGCCGGACCGCCCAGAACGACCAGGAGCGCTCCCGGAGGGATGTCGCACTTCTCCACATGGTTCGCACGGATATTGCCCATGCCGCCGGCCACCATGATCGGCTTGTGATAGCCCCGGACAACGCCGTCAACGGCTTGCTCGTAGGTGCGGAAATAGCCGGCCAGGTTGGGCCGCCCGAATTCGTTGTTGAAGGCTGCGGCGCCGATCGGTCCTTCCAGCATGATGTCCAGCGCCGACGCGATACGGTCCGGTTTGCCGTAGGGGGCCTCCCAGGGCTGCGGTGCCGCGGGCAGACACAGGTCCGAAACGGAAAACCCGGCCAGGCCCGCCTTGGGCTTGGCGCCGCGTCCGGTGGCCCCTTCGTCCCGGATCTCTCCCCCCGACCCGGTGGCCGCGCCAGGAAAGGGAGAAATGGCGGTTGGATGATTGTGGGTTTCCACCTTCATCAGGATGTGAATGTCTTCTTCCACATAGCCGTAGCGCCCGTCGGCTTGCGCCGGCAGAAAGCGATGCCCGGGCCATCCCTCGATGACCGCCGCATTGTCCCGGTAGGCGGACAGGACGCCATCGGGGGCATGCGCGTGAGTGTTGCGGATCATCTGGAAAAGTGTCCGGTCGCCGGTTTCACCGTCCACGATCCAGTCGGCGTTGAATATCTTGTGCCGGCAATGCTCCGAATTGGCCTGCGCGAACATCATCAGCTCCGCATCGGTCGGATTACGGCCCGTGGCAACAAAATGCTCCAGAAGATAGTCGACCTCGTCGGCGCTCAGTGCGAGCCCGAGTTCGGAATCGGCGGCCACCAGCGCATCGCGGCCCGCACCGATGACATCCACCGTCGCGAGCGGCTGCGGCTGGTGGTGCTCGAACAGGATCCCGGCATCGGCCGTGTCGTAGACCACCGATTCGGTCATCCGGTCGTGCACCAGGGCGCTCACCTTCTCCAGCTCACCGGCATCCAGTGGCCGGGAAGCAGCCACGTACCAGGCCAGTCCGCGCTCGATCCGGGTTACACAGTCCAGTCCCGCGTTATGGGCGATGTCGGTGGCTTTCGTCGACCACGGCGAAATCGTCCCGGGCCGGGGAAGCACGAGGACGAGCTGGCCTTCCGGCGCCTGGGGCCGGCGGGTCGGTCCGTAGTGAAGCAGGCGATCGAGAACCCCCTGTTCACTGGCATCCAGGTCACGGGACAACTCGCAGAAATGCATCCACCGGGTGGCGAGGCCGCCGATATCGGGAGAAATCTCCCCGAGGGCCTCCAGCGTCTTGTCGATGCGGAAGCGGGAAAGCGCGGGAGCGCCGGAAACGATATGCATGTCGGCGGGCCAAGGCAGCGGGGAGCGGAGATTCTAGCCTCTGAAGCCGGGGCTGCCCACCCGGACAGCGCGCCGGGTCAGACGGAACGCCAGCCGAGGCCCTCGTCCTGCCGGGCCACTTCAATATCCGCGTCAGCGGCTCCGGCAGCAGCCGCAAGGGCGCGGCGGGCCAGATCCGCACGATTATTGGTTTCGCTGACATGGACGGCGACCAGATGACTCAGCGCGGAGGCATCGATGCCCGCCACCAGCCCGGCGGCCTGGCTGTTGTTCAGATGGCCCAGATCGCCCCCGACACGCGCCTTGACTGACGGGGGATACGGTCCCTGCTCCAGCAGCTCCGGATCGTGGTTGCACTCGACAACGAGCGCATCGCACGCCGCGAACGCCCGGGTAACATGACGGCTGACATGGCCAAGGTCGGTCAGGATGCCGAGCCGGTGCGCGCCGTCGGAAAACACGAACTGGCAGGGCTCCCTGGCATCGTGGGGCACCGGCGCGGGTTCGAGCAAGAGTCCGTCAACAGCGAACGGCTCGTGGCAGCTAAAGAGGTTCAGCTCGGGCACATCGAGATCCGTTGCCGCCCGGGCCGTGCCTGGCGTCATCCACACCGGAACGCCATAGCGCCGCGCAAACCTGGCCACGCCCGAAATGTGATCTCCGTGCTCGTGGGTGACCACCAGTGCCGCCACGTCGGCCCCCTCGAGCCCCAGGCGCTGGAGACGTCTCCCGGCCTCCGCCGCGGAAAAGCCACAATCCAGCATCACTGTGGTCCGGCCCGCCTGGATAACGGCGGCATTGCCGCGGCTGCCGCTGCCCAGATAGGCGAAACGCAGCCCCGACAAGACGACTACTTGCCGGGCCCGGGATCGCCCGGGGTATAGACCGGCATGGGGAACTGGGCCACGTTGCCCCCTTCCACCGAGGAAATCTTGCTCACACCCTGCTTCTCGACCTCATCGATGCGAATCACCGAGTGAAGAGGGATATAGCTTCGCTTTACGCCGGAGAACTCGGATTGAATGCGCTCTTCCGCGGGATCCACGACAACCGAGCTGCGTTCCCCGAAAACCAGTTCTTCCACCTGTACAAATCCGAACAGGTCCCCATGGGATACGTTGCGGGCATAGATCTCGTAAACCTTGCCCTGGTTCATAAAAACGATCTTGTAAATGTGACTTGTGGCCATGCGGCACTCGCTGAAAATGAGACACTTATGCCCGGGTTGGTTGTGGGCAAGCCGTAGATCCTCTATTTTTGGCTCCCACGCCGGCAAGTCAATGGCGCACAGGGAATTGGCCGAATCATGCCGCTCACGCTCAAGATTACGAGTAAGCAAAAGCACATCCTCGGTGCGGATAGCGTACACGTGTTCAGCGTGCATGGGGGAACGGTGGGCCGCGCGCCCGACAACGACTGGGTTCTTCCTGATCCCGACCGCTATATCTCGGCTCGCCACGCAATTGTGGACTACCAGGGCGGTGCGTACTACCTGACGGACTCCAGCACCAATGGCGTGTTCGTCAACGATTCGGATCAGCCGGTCGGCAAGGGCACGCCGCTGCGGCTGTACGACGGCGACCGCCTGCGCATGGGCGACTACCAGTTCCTCGCGAGGATCGTCAACGTCAGCGCCGACGGGACAGAAGACACGGGCGTGTTCATCGCCGACGACGCCGATGATCCCGAAACACCCGAGGATCCGGGGACCGGCGATCTCCGGGTCCTGGAACACGAGGCGCTGGCCCGGCCGGATCCGGAGCCGATCGCCAAGGTGGCGGAGCCGGCCATCGAGCCGGATCTGTCCGAGCTGAGCCTGCAGGACGACACCGGCATGAACCCCTCACCGGAGCGGGAAGATCACCGTGCCACTCGCCCCTACCCGGGCTCCGAGCTGGATCTGACCGGGAACAGCCCGTTTGCCGACCCGGAGTTCACGCCGGAGGACTTTGGGCAGAGCGGGGTTTATGAGTCGCCCGGCGACGGGGCATCCAACACCCGGGCGCTGGCCATCATCATGGAGGCCGCAGGCCTCGACCCGTCACGGCTGCCGCCGGGCCGGGAGCAACAGACGCTGATCACGATCGGGCATTTCATTCGCGCGACAGCCGAGGGCACCATCAACGTCCTTCGGACCCGGTCACTGGTCAAGGGGCAGTTCCGGCTGAGCCAGACCACGATTCAGCCCAAGGAAAACAACCCGCTGAAGTTTTCCCCGAACGCCGAAGAAGCCCTCAAGCATCTCTTCTACAAGCGGCCGGCGGACTATCTGCCACCGGTCGAGGCGGTGGAGGAAGCCCTGGAGGACGTGCGCGCCCACCAGGCCGCCACCGTGGTGGCCATGCGGGCCTCCTTCCGCGACCTGCTTGATCGCTTTGACCCGGAGGGCCTCGAAGAAAAGTTCAACAGGGGACTGAAGCGAGGCGCTTTGCTGAAATCCACGAACAAGTCGAAGTTCTGGGACCTCTACCGGGATTATTACCAGGTTATCGCCGGCCACTCCGACGAGAATTTCGCCAACATCGCTGGACCCCGGTTCGCCGACGCCTTCGACGAGGAAATGCGGCGACTCACCGGCCGTGTCCCGGCCGACGCCGACACACTGGATACGGACGAGGACGGCGACGAAGACGATTTCCCGATGCAGCGCAACGACAAGGCCTGAAACCGGCCCGCCCTGCCCGCTATCTGCTAGTAGCCGAAAGCCTGGTCGGTTGCCCGGGCCAGCGCTTCGAGTTCCGATGAGATTTCCGGCGCCCAGCCCTCCCGGGCCAGTTCGAGGCTGCGCAGATCGGTCGGCAGCTGTTCCAGTTCCCGTGCCGCCCGGCTGCGACAAATCATTCAGCGACTCCGCCGGCTCCACCCTGCGCCCCCCGGCCATGACCCGGGTCAGGAGCGGCGAACCCGGTTCGTCGCCGCCCAGCCGGCCCCAGGATGTCCCGGGCCAAACGGCCATCGCTGTCCAGCGTTCGCCAGACCTGGCGGGCTCCCGGCCAGGTGGCTTTCCCCGGCGAGCGCTTGCGGCGCGGCCGCCCCGCATAGCTCTGCAGCTTGTAGGCAAAATCGATCGACGGCGCATCCGCGGACGTGTCCAGGCGCGTGCCGACGCCGAAGCCGGAAGCCGGAACGTTCGCGTCCATCAACTCGGCCAGCCGGTACTCGTCCAGATCGCCGCTCAGAAAAACGCCGATCTCCGGCCGCCCCAGACCGTCAAGGCGCTCGCGAATATGACGGGCGCCAGTCAACAGGTCTCCGCTGTCCAGGCGCACGGCATCCACGTGAACCGGCAGCCCGGTGTCGCCATCCGCCAGCCTCGCCACGGTGTCCAGGGCCCGGTCTACGTCGTAGGTGTCTATGAGCAGCACGAGCCCGTCGGGCCTTGCCGCGGCGAAGTGCTCGAAGGCTTCGGCTTCGGAATCGTGCGCCTGGACGAACGAGTGGGCCATCGTGCCGAAAATCGGCAGTCCAAAGCGCTGGCCGGCGAGTACCGTAGCGGTTCCCGCGAAACCGGCAATCCACGCCGAGCGGGCCGCGAACAGAGCGGCCTCGGCGCCATGCGCCCGGCGCATGCCGAAATCCACCAGGGTCTTGCCGCCCGCAGCCAGGACGCAGCGGGCCGCCTTGGAGCAGATCAGCGTCGGAAAGTGGATGAGATTGATGAGGCGGCTTTCGACAAGCTGCGCCTCCGGCAGAGGCGCCTCGACGCGGAGTACCGGTTCCTGGGGAAAAAAAGCCGTGCCTTCGGGCATGGCCCACACGTCGCCCGTGAAACGCAGCTGACCCAGCCTGTCCAGGAACTTGCCGCCGAACCGCCCCGTGCTCTCAAGCCATGCCAGTTCGTCGTCGGTCACCGCCACGGTTTCCAGAAAGTCCAGCGCCTGCTCCAGGCCAGCCGCCAGCAGAAAGCGCCGGCTTGCCGGCAGACGACGGGTGAACAGCTCGAAGGTCGCGGTGTCCTCCATCCCCGTCTGCCAGTAGCTGTCCAGCATGGTGAGCTGATAAAGATCAGTCAGGAGCGCGCTTTGGCCCGGGCCGGCCATGCCGCTCGAAGAAGCTGACCCATCGCCGGTTGGGGCCGCTCGCTCAGTCATTCGCCAGCACGTCGGCGCCCGCGGCCCGCATGGATGCAAGGGCGCGTTCGCCATCGCCCGGCTTGACGTCCACGCTGCGCACGGCGGCGGCAATCAGCAGCACGCCAAGACCCGCATGCAAGGCATCCTCAACCGTGGCCTTGACGCAATAGTCGGTAGCCAGCCCCCCCACGAACACACGCTTGACGCCCTTCCGGGCGAGCGTGTGTCCCAAATCGGTTCCGTCGAAGGCCGAGTAGGCCTCGTCGGCGGCGCCGGTCGCCTTCGAGACGATGACCGCCCCCTCGGGAACGTCCAGGTCGTCGGCGAAACCCGCGCCCGGACTCTCCGCCACGCAGTGGGCCGGCCAGATCCCTCCCCGGGCTTTGAACGAGCAATGATCGGCGGGGTGCCAGTCCCGGCTGAACACGACCGGCAGGCCCGCGGCCTCGAAGCGTTCAATCCAGTCGTTGAGCACCGGTACGACCGCATCACCGTCAGCAACGCCCAGCGCTCCGCCGGGCAGGAAGTCCCGCTGGACATCGACCACGACGAGGGCATCCCCGGGGCCGGGATCGGTAGTGGATTGCATGGCATGGTCCCTGGTCAGGGAAGATGCCGGAAGCATAGCATCGACGTCGTCAGGCGCTCGCCGGTTGCTCCAGGGCCGCAGCTTCGGCTCGCTGCACAATGCGGTTTGTGAGCCCGTCGAAAATCACGAGGTGAGGCAGAAACAGGGACCACCAGTAGATCAGTCCGAAAAACCCGGCCGGGTGAAAGTACGCGGTTGCCTTGACCCGTACGTTCTCTCCAACGGGGGACAACTCGAATTCCAGCACGCCGGCGCCCGGCGCTTTCATACCGAACAGCAGGGTTAGCCGCCGACACTCCTCGACACCCACGACCTGCCACGAATCGATGCTGTCACCGACCCTCACATCGACGGGCTGGCGCCGGCCGTGGGACAGGCCCGGGCCGCCGACCATCCAGTCCATGATCTCGCGGATGGTCCACAGGAAATTAAGATAGTAATAACGATTGTCTCCACCGATCGCGGTGACCTGCCGCCACACCTCCTCGATCGGGGCGCTGGTAATCGCCTCACCCTCGGCTTTCTTCGCATACCAGGAATGATCGTGGCGATAGCCGCGGAACATGAAGGCGCCCTCGGTCCAGCGGGAAGCCACTGCGCCCTGGCGCTCGGTGTCAAGGCTGCGCGATACGGCCTCGCGAAAATCCAGCAAACGTTGGGGCACGAGGGACCTGAGCTCCGCGTCATCGGCCATGACGTCCTGTTCCAGTTCGCCGATGAGCGCCCGCGCCACCGACGTCGGCACGGCCGTGAACAGGCCCAGCCAGAAGGACGAAAGCAACGGACTCATTACGGGGACAGGAATCATCCGCGGCCTGCGGCCGGCGATCTCTCCATAGATGCGCATGAGGGATTCACAGCTCAGGGTCTCCGGGCCGGCCGCGTCGTAGATCCTGCCTCCGGCTTCCGGCTTGGCTGCCACCTCGATGAGGTAGGTGAGCAGATTGTCCAGCGCAATGGGCTGTGTCCGGGAACGCACCCAGCGTGGCGTCAGCATGACCGGCAGATGGTTCACCAGGTCGCGAACCGCCTCGAAGGACGCCGAGCCGGGGCCGACGATGACGCCCGCGCGAATCTCCGTGACCGGCACCGGGCCATTCCGCAGCCGGTCCCCGGTCTCCTTTCGGGAAACCAGGTGCTCGGACCGGGCGTCGGCCGGGATCAGCCGGCCGAGGTAAACGATACGACCCACGCCGGCATCTGCCGCCGCCCGGGCAAAGTTTCCCGCGCACGCCAGTTCGGAGCGGCGGTCTGAGTTTCTGTCTCCGGCCGAATGCACGAGGTAGTAGGCGACGTCGACACCGTCCATGGCCGGGCCAAGGGATTCGAAATCCATGGCGTCCGCAGCGACGCAATCCACGTCATGCCAGCCTCGCCGTTCCAGGGACTCCCGGCTGGGGGCGGCCGCACGCACCGTGAAGCCGCGGGTCTGCAACTCGGGCACCAGGCTGCTGCCCACATAGCCGCTGGCGCCGAACACCAGGGCACGGCCGGCGGGCGTCATCCCGCCGCCACCGCCGGCAGCCGGAGGTAGGCGAGTTCTTGCGGCGAGAAGCGACGGGGACGCATATCCAGAAGGGTGAACAGGGCGCTCGAATCCCCCGTGTTGCCCTCCAGCAGCATGTCCAGCTGATCACGGGTCAGCGGAAACCAGGCGAAACGATCCAGCAAGGCCCCCAGGAAGCGAACCGGAGCCGCCGGCGCCGGCAGCATCACCTTGCGCTTGCCGCAGGCCTGCGCAATCCGCTCCAGAATCTCCTTCCACTGCAAGGACTCCGGGCCGCAAAGCACATAGGTCTGGCCAATGGTGGCCGGTTCAGCGAGGGCGGCAGCAAACGCACTGGCCACATCGCAAACATGGACCGGAGCCATTTCGAAGGAGCCCGCCCCCCGGGGCGAGATCCCCTCGTGGAACAGCGGCACGGGCAACGGCTTGTCCACGAGGTCGTCGCGCATCTGAGTACAAAACTCCAGGCGCCCGCGAGGATCGCCGAAAACGAGAGAGGGCCGGAAGATGGTCCAGTCCAGGCCCGACCGGCGCAGATGCGCCTCCGCAGCCGCCTTGGTGCGCTGGTAGGGCGTTCCGTCGGGGCGCACGCCGTTAGCGCTCATCAGGATGAAACGCCGTACGTTCTCGTCAGCGGCCAGATCGATGACTCGCACCGCACCGTCTTCCTGCATCGCCTTGAAGGTGACTCCCTCTGCCGGAATCTCGCGCAGAATGCCGATGTTATAGATCGCCGCCCCGGCGTCACGCAGGCAGCGGCGAATGGCCGCTTCATCGGCGATGTCACCAGGCACCAGCTCGCACTCGCCGGCCCGGGATACCTTCGATTCGCTGCCCGGTCGAACGAGAACGACCGGTGTGTGGCCTCGGGCGACCAGTTCATCAATGAGGTAACTGCCAACGAAGCCGGTGCCGCCGAACAGAGCAACGCGCATGGATCAGGCACCTTCGCCGGGCTGGCAGACACCGGCCTCGCAGCGGCGGGCATAGCGGCCGCGGGCCAGACGGCGATAAGCTGCGTCAAACACGCCCACGAGACCGGTTGCGCGGAGCCCGGCCCCTAGCCAGCGGTAACCGGGCAGCTCGGCCCAAAGGGAGACAAACGCATGCCCTCCAGTCAGTAAGGTGCCATCCCGTCCGCGCACATGCAGGATGTCCATGGCGCGGGCAAATTCCAGCCCGTGACCGGCCAGGTCGACCCGCGGATCGGTAAGGTCCACCCACCCGAGCCGACCGGCCCAGTCCAGGCGCCGGAAATGGTCTACCCCCCGCATGCAGACCGGACAGCTGCCGTCGTAATACATGGTGGTCTTCATGTTCCTCCCTTCGCACCCTGACACCCCGCGGATTCCGGAAGCCGGAAAGTCCCTCCGCAGGTTGACGCCGCCGCGGGTTTGCCCGCGAGGCCTGTCCTTCCGTATGTTACACGCGCCAGTTTCGGGAGCCCCCATGGACAGATTGTCAAAATCCTTCGGCGAACGTGAGGTGACCGCTTCCGAGCGGGAGACCCTGATCCGTGGCGTGTTTCGGCGGGTGGCGCGCCGCTACGACCTCATGAACGATCTCATGAGTTTCGGTATTCACCGGCTGTGGAAACGCACCCTGGCATGGGGGGTGGACCCCAGGCCCGGCCAGGTCCTCGTGGACCTGGCCGGCGGCACCGGGGACGTGGCCCACAAGCTCGCCGGGCAGGACCGGCGGGTGATCGTGGTGGATCCCAGCGACGCCATGATGCGCGTGGGCCGTGAGACCCGGGATCACCGCATCCGCTGGGTGGCCGGGACCGCCGAGGCCCTGCCTCTGCCGGATGCCACAGCCGATGCCCTGACGATCGCCTTCGGTATTCGCAACGTCACTAGCCTCGACGCCGCTCTGGCGGACATTCTGCGAGTCCTCAAGCCGGGCGGCCGGTTTTTCTGCCTCGAGTTCTCTAGTCCGCTGGGACCCCTGCGCCCGGTATATGAGCAATACAACCGCCTGGTCATTCCGAGGCTCGGCGCGGCCATCGCCCGCGATCCGGAGGCCTACCAGTATCTGATCGAATCCATCCGCCGATTTCCCGACCAGGAGACTTTCAAGGGCATTCTGGAAGCTGCCGGTTTTCGGGACGTACGGTACCGCAACGTCAGCTTCGGGATCGCCTGTATCCACATCGCCACCCGGCCGTGAGCGGACCGTCGGCGTGGATTAGCAGAGCGCCGGATTCGGCGCCGGCGTTGCTCGGTGTTGCGGGCGAACTCACCGGACATGCGGGCCCGCCTGCCGAATTGACCTATGCAGGGCTACGGCGGGCGCTCTCTGCGGCTGCCGCGGACCTTGGGCCGTCCCTGACGGAGCGTCGCCAGGGGCCGGGCCTGCCCTTGGCGCCACCCTTGGCCATTGCGGCCACCAGCCGCATCGAACTGCTCCTGGGCATCCTGCTGGCTGCCTGGGCGGACCGGCCCGCCCTCCCCTTGCCCCTGGACCCAGTCGCCCTTGCCGGCCGGGCGCTTCCCCCCGGGCCGGGGACGCTCATCGGAACCGGCTCGGCGAGCGTTTCACCCCCACCGGACTGGATGACACGCACGGTGAACTGGCCGAGGGCCTTCAAGGGAGGGGCCGCGGGCGTCGGACCCGGGGACGGCGGGGCCGGCTGGATTGTGGCCACCAGCGGCACAGCGGGCCGGCCCAAGCTGGCGATCGTTCCGGGCACCGCCATCGCAGCGTCCGTCGCCGCCTCCTCGGAGCGCCTTGGACTGGGCACCGGCGATCGCTGGCTCCTGGCCCTCCCACCGGACCGCATCGGCGGTCTTATGGTCATGGCCAGGGCCCTGGCGTGCGGGGGCTCGATCCAGGTACAGGAAGCCTCGGAGACCGAGGCATTCGCCTCGACACTGGCCACCGGACGCATCCAGAGGGTCTCGGTGGTTCCGGCAATGCTGACGCATCTGCTGGACGGCGGGCCGCCTGCGACCAGGCTAGCCACTTTGCTGGTCGGCGGCGCCGCCCTGGCTGAACCCCTGGCCGACCGACTGCGCGCGGACCGATGGCCCGCCTGGATGTCCTACGGCATGACCGAAACCTGCTCCCACGTGGCGCTGGCGCCGGTGGATGCCCGGTGGCAGCCCGGTCTCGCCGGCCGGGCCGTGGGCGATGCCCGGATCAGGGCTGGCGACAGCGTGGACGAACCTGCGCCGATTACAGTCTCCGGGAGCATGTTGATGGGCGGCTACCTGGGCGAGCCACCGCTTGCCGGAAGCTTTCGGACCGGAGACCTGGGATTCATGGATTCGGCCGGACAGCTCCACGTGGCCGGACGGGCGGACGATGTCATTGTTTCGGGTGGCGTCAACGTGCATCCCGCGCGGGTCGAGGCGGCTCTTGAGTCCGTTCCGGGGGTGACGAATGCAGCCGTGGGAAGCGTCCCCGACCCCCGCTGGGGTCAGCGGGTGGTCGCCGTAATCGTGGGGCCGGCGCCCTTCGATGCGCTCGAAGCATACTGCAGATCGCATCTGCCGGCGGCAGAGCGGCCCCGGGATTTCCACCGCGCCCGCTCGCTTCCGACGGGTGAAACCGGGAAGCTGGATCGCGCTGCCGTCAGCGCGATCCTGAGAGCGCGACATGCTGCGGAACCCGACGGGCAGTCCTGAATCGCTCGCCAGCCAAGCCTGTGAAGGCGCGGGCTACCCTCGAAAATCAGGAACCGCGCCGAGGCCGGGCACCCCGGGCAGGGTGAGACGACCGCCATGCGGCAAAGGAGGGTCCGCCAGGTCCCGGGTCAGCCAGTCGCTCGTTGCCAGCCCATGGGCCAGAGATTGTCCGGACACCCGGCTCCCGGATATGGCGGCAGCAGCATGGGCCGCCGCCCAGGCGCCAACGGCGCTGTCGACCGTTGTCGTTACAACGGTCTCCACGGCATCCCCGGCACGCCGGACCAGGGCCGCCGGTCCGCCAACGGCCATGGGTTTCAGAACCTGCCGGCGAACCGGGAGCCCGTTCGGACACCGCGGCGCCAGCGACTCGTCCAGCGCGAGCGGAAACGGCGCGAGTCCCTGAAGTTGCGCCAGCTCAGCGTGGGTCGCTCCGCCAGCCGGTTCCTCAAGGCACTCCACCGGCCAGCGGGCCAGCTGAGGAATAATTTCCGCGGCTTCCGCGAAGCTCCAGGCGCCATTCACGTCGAGGCGCAGGCTCGTGCCGCGTGGGAGAGCCGCCACCAGGGCCGCAAGCCCTGGCCGTTCCGCCGCCCAGGTCCGGGTGCCCAACTTGAGTTTCAGCACCCGATGTCCGGACGCCAGGACGCCCGGCAGACGGGCCAGCGCATCGTCCACGGGTCCCAGGACGCCGTTGACCTCGACCTCGTGCGCGGGTTGCCTGGACAGCACGGCGCAGAGGGGTTGGTTTCTGGCCCGGGCCACCAGGTCCAGAAGCGCCGTCTCGACCCCACAGCGGGCGGCCGGGGCAGTGCCCGGTGGCTCGGGCAAACGATCAAGCGCGTCGCTGGGCCGCAGCCCCTCCAGCCGCGATGCAAGGGCGTCCAGAGCCGCCTCGGCGCCATCCAGGGTTTCGGTCCCCGCCGAGGGGAGCGGCGCGCAGTCACCGAATCCACGCAATCTGCCGGCGCGTATCTCGACGATCCACCCGCGCCGCTCGGTCATCCGGCCATGGGCATCCACCCAGGGAACCCGGAGGTCAAGGCAATACGACACCCGCCGGCAGGAAACAATCGGCGCCTCCCGGCCGCCGTGCCGGTCGGCATCGCTTTCCGGCGTCATCCGGCCAGGTCTCCGGCGTCGAGACGCCGGCGCGGCCGGCCGGACCAACTCACGGCCAGCGCCCGGTAGCCGCCACGATGGCCACGCACAAAAGAACACCGAAGACGAGATGGAACCTGGCCGTCGCCGCGAGCAGGGAGTTGAATGCGGGCCCCGGCGGCATCCCAGCAAACCGGCTCACGAGACGGACGGCGTAGGGCAAACCTGCAACGGGCAACAACCACCATAAAGGCCGGATCGACTCCATCAGCGGCAGCAAGGCAAACGGCAGCAACATCAGAAGCGCGTACTGCGCCCGGCTGGCCCCCCGCCCGAAGCGCACGGCAAAGGTCCGGCGGCCCACCCGCTGGTCATTCTCCAGATCCCGGTAGTTGTTCACCACCAGCACGGCCGCCGCGGGCATGCCGAGCGCTGCCCCCGCGATGATGGCTCCTGGCGTCAGCGCGGCGGTTTGCAGAAAGTACGTGCCGCCAACCGCGATGAGGCCGAAAAACAGCCAGACGAAGAATTCGCCGAAGCTCGTATAGGAAATCGGCCACGGTCCGCCGCTGTAGGCCCAGCCCGCTACGATGGAAAAGCATCCGATGAGCGCAATCGGCCACCCGCCTTCGTAAATGAGCCAGGCCCCCAGGACACCGGCGGCCACAAATGTCAGGCCCGCGGCAGCGCGCACTTGGCCCGGCGCCAACCAGCCCTCCGCGGTGGCCCGGGGCGGGCCCAGGCGTGTTTCGGGCAGGTCTCCGCCACGCTCGTGATCCGCCACATCGTTATGCAGGTTGGTGGCGATCTGGATCAGGGTCGCGGCAAGCACAATCACCAGCATCACGGTTGCATCGGCCCGGCCGGTCTCGGCCCACGCCAGCGTCGTCCCGACCAGCACCGGGGCAATCGCCACCGGCAGCGTCTTGGGGCGGGCAGCCAGCAGCCAGTGACGCACCATGCCCGCAGTCCGGCCCTAGGGACGACGGGGGAACTTGCGAAAGTCCGGGGGCCGCTTGTCGAGAAACGCATCCCTGCCCTCACGAGCCTCGTCGCTCATGTAGAACAACGCGGTCGTGTTGCCGGCCAGCTCCTGGATGCCGGCCAGCCCGTCTGTGTCCGCATTGAACGCAGCCTTCAACGCCCGCAGCGCGGTCGGGCTCATCTCCAGCATGCGCCGGCACCAGGCCACCGTTTCCTGTTCCAGTTCAGCCACGGGCACGACGGTATTGACGAGCCCCATGTCCAGGGCCTGGGCGGCATCGTACTGCCGGCACAGAAACCAGATCTCCTTGGCTTTTTTCAACCCGACGGTGCGGGCCAGCAGGCCGGCGCCCAGGCCCGCATCGAAGCTGCCCACCTTGGGACCGGTCTGGCCGAAGCGGGCATTGTCTGCCGCAACGGTCAGATCGCACACGAGGTGCAGGACATGACCGCCGCCAATGGCCCAGCCGGCAACGCTGGCCACCACGGGCTTGGGCAGCCGGCGAATCTGCATCTGCAGATCGAGCACGTTCAGATGGTTGACGCCTCTGCTGTCGGCATACCCCCCGTGCTCCCCCCGCACGCGCTGGTCTCCCCCGGAGCAAAACGCCTGGTCTCCAGCGCCCGTCAGGATGATGACGCCGACATCGGGGTCGAAATGCGCATGGGTAAACGCCCGGCTGAGCTCCATCACGGTCTCGGGCCGAAATGCGTTGTGCACGTGGGGTCGATTGATCACGATGCGCGCAATGCCTTCAGCTTGCTCGTAGACCACGTCCTCGAGTTCGAAATCGCCGGCAGGCATCCAGTCCATGGTGGGCTCCGTTCTGGGTGATCCGCTCTGGGTGAATAGCGGATTGTACTCAAGCCGGCGCGACCGGTTCATCCGGCGCGAGCCCCGATTCGCTGCATGCTAGACTACCGGCGGCCTACCCGATGGCAGAGCAAGTGGATTCTCAAAGCAACGTTTCCCCGTGGGCAAGTGGGTTTGCCGACTCCCTGACCGACCCCCTTTCCCGGGTCCTTGCCCGCCGCGATACCAGCAAATTTCTGAGCCTGACCGTGCCGGCGGCGGTCGGCATACCGGTTCTCGCGGAGATCCCGGACGGCTGCCTGTATTCCGCCGTGCCGGCGGCCGGCCAATACTCGATCGGACTGGGAACGGCCGGCGCATGGACCGCATCGGGCCGCGGGCGGCTGGCTCGGCTGGCCCGCCGCGCCCGAGTCCTGGCAAGTGGGTGGGACGAAGAGACGCTCGTCCCGGGCCTGGCGTCAGGACGGCAGACCTTTTTCGGGTACGCGTTTCATCCGGACGACGAGACCGGCCCCCTGCCAAACAGCCTGCTGCGGATGCCTCGCCTGCTTTATCGGCGCCGGGACGGCCACGCTACTCTGACCCTGAACGTCGCCCCGCAGGAATCCGCCAGACGTGCGATCGATGCCTGCCTGGCCGCCGCGGATGTCCTCGCTGACAGTCTCGGCACCATGCAGGTCGCCAACCGACGGCCCGTGCGGGTAGATCGAAACCATGCTGGCGACTCCTGGATCCAGCGCGTGCGCGGTGCCCTGGACAGTATCGAGGCGGGCGAACTGGAAAAAGTCGTCCTCACCAGAAAACTGGCCGTTCAGCTGAATCGCCGGCCCCGACTGGGCCAGGCTCTGGCGGCGGTGGCCAGCAATTACCCGGGTTGCGCCCAGATGCTCATTCGCCACGGCGGCACCTGCTTTGTATCGATCTCTCCGGAGCGGCTCGTCAGCATCGAAGGCAAGACGGTCGTGGCCGACGGGCTCGCCGGCTCGGCGCCGCGGGCACCGGAGAGCGAGGCGGACAATGGCCTGGGACGGGCCTTGCTGGCGGATGCCAAGTCCCGCCGAGAGCATGATGTGGTGGTCCGCGAAATTCGCCGCGAACTCAACCGACAGAACGTCCCCACCGTCGCGGCGCCGGAACCGGAGCTCCTGAAGCTACCGAGTGTGCAGCACCTCTGGACACGCGTTCGCGGCACACGCCCGGAAAATCTTCTCGTTCTTGATCTCGTTGCCGGCCTGCACCCCACACCCGCGGTCGGTGGCACCCCACGCCGGGAGGCCCTCGCCTGGCTGGCGGAACAGGGCGAGGCCCGGCGCGGCTGGTACACGGGAGGCGCGGGCTGGGTTTCTCCCACCGGGGAAGGGACGATCTGGGTGCTGCTGCGCTGCGCAGTCTGCCGGGGCACCAAGGCCGAACTCTTTGCCGGTGCCGGCATCGTTTCCAGCTCAGACCCCGACTGGGAGCTGGGTGAAACCGGCTGGAAGCTGGCGCCCATGCTCGAGGTCCTGGCCCTTGCCTGAAACTCGCGGCGGGCCCTCGACTGCAGTCGCCACCTGCCTGCTGGACGGCCTGTCGGTGACCGGCGCCACCCATGTGGTGCTGTCTCCCGGCTCCCGATCGAGCCCTCTTGCGGCCGCCGCCAACGCCTGCGACGCCTTCACCGTTTCGGTGCTGGTCGACGAGCGCAGCGCGGCTTTCTTCGCCCTGGGTCTTGCCCGCCTCAGCGGTCGACCGGCCATCCTGATTGCCACCTCCGGGTCCGCTCCGGCTAACTGGCTCCCGGCGCTCGTCGAAGCCGCGGAAGACGGGGTCCCGATGCTGGCCGTATCCGCGGACCGCCCGCCCGAACTCGTCGGTTGCGGTGCCAACCAGGCCACCCACCAGGCTGAATTGCTGACCAGTCACGTCCGTGGGGCGCTCGCCGTAGCCGCGGATATGACGCCCCGTGAGGCATTTGACACGGGACGGCGCGCGGCGCTGGTCTCCTGTTATCCAGAACCGGGACCCGTCCATGTCAATTGTTCCATCCGCGAGCCGGCGCCGGATCCTGATCCGGTTCCCGTCTGGGAGCCGTCGGCCGTCACGGTGGGGCTTCCCTCCGGCGGCGCGACCAGCCTGGAGAACGTTCAGGCCCCGGCCGGCCGGGGCCTGATTGTCTGCGGGCGGCTTCCGCCGCTGCCCGGACTCCCGGAGCGCATCCTCTCCCTGGCCGAAACCCTGGATGTTCCCATCGTGGCGGACATACTCTCCGGGCTCCGATTCAGCGAGTCGGCCAGCCCGCGCCTGGTTAACGGGGAACTGGCACTCAGGGCCAGCATACCGGCGCCGGCTGACTGGTCGATCGAAATCGGCGGGACACCCGTTTCTCGAACGACCGCTGCGTGGACGAGCCGGGCCACCTGCCGGATAGTGCTGACCGCCCGTTCCGACTGGCCGGATCCCGGGCGCGCCGCGAGATACATACTCTCCGGTGATCCCCGCGCAACGCTGGACGCCCTGGCCCGCCACATCCGACCGGGACCCGGATTGCTCGAGACGCTTAGCGAGGCCGAGTCCTTGGCCCGGCAAGCACTGCTGAAGCCCGGGTTGATGCCACCGGAAGCCCAAGCGATAGCCCGGATCTTCGCCACGCTACCCGAAGGCACCCCGGTCTTCTCCGGAAACTCCATGGTGATCCGGGACGTGGACGCCTTCGCGGCTGTCCGAAGCAAGGGACCCCGGATTTGGGGGAACCGGGGCGTGAGCGGCATCGATGGAAACCTCTCCACCGCGGCCGGGCTGATCACGGCAGCAGGACAGGCCGGGGTCGCGCTACTGGGCGACCTTGCGCTGTTTCATGATCTCAATGCCTTGCACCTTCTCCGGGAACGGCCCGTCGTCGCTTTTGTCATCGACAACGGCGGCGGCGGCATTTTCGGTCTGCTGCCGCAGCGTGGCCTTGAAGCATTTGAACGCCTGTGGCTGACGCCGACGGGCCTGAATATCGGAGCCGCGGCCGGTGCATTCGGTGTCGCCTGCGTGTCGACGGAAGATCCGGAGGAAGCCGCGGCGGCCGTCACAGATGCAGTGAAGGGAAAGCGGGGCTCGGTCGTGATACTGCGAGTGGATCGGCAGGAAAGCGAATCCCGGAGACGGGACCTGTGGACCGTGCTGCCCCACGGTGGACACAGACCGTAGGCCACACCCGGAGCGGGGGGGGAGCCGGTCCTTTCGAGGGCAACGGTCTGAAATCAGCCCTCGGGCATCGGAACCGGTTCGGCCACGGCCCCGCCCTGGATATAGGTCACACCCATCTGAGTCAGCCGCGCTGCCTGATCCCCATGGACCACGTCCTTGGCGATCAGGATCAAGTCCATGGCCCGGCACATTTCCATCAGAGCGAGCATGATCCCGGTTGTGGCCGGCGCGCCTTCCCGCTGGCCTACGAGGGGCCGACCGGCCTTGATGGCGGCGATGGGCAGGGCCTCGATGATCTGCAAGGTGCCCAGTCCACCCGACACCCCATCGAGAACGAAACGGCAACCGGCAGATACGAGCGGCTCCACGAATCGCTTGGCGTCCGTTAACGCGATCGCCACATCGGGCTCCATGAGCTCGAACCAGACCCTGTTCGCGGGGAATCCCGATTCAGCCACGAGCCTGAGAATATCCCGGCGGCACTCCTCGTCCCGGAAGCTCTCGCGCCCCACGTTGAACCCGATCGATACATCGTCGGACTGGCATGCCGCCCGCCGCAGGCCACACTCCATCACGAGGCAATCCAACGCCGGCAGGAGGCCGTTTCGGCGGGCCACCGGCATGAAGTCATCGGGTCCCAGCAAGGTCCCGTTCGAGGAAGCGATTCGGCATAGGATTTCCCGATAGAGCATCTGCCCGGAGCCAGCACCCGCCTCGACCGGCTGCCAGTGCAACTCGACCCGGCCAAGGCTCAAGGACTCCTCGAGTTCGGATGCGGTCATCCGCGGCTCGATCGGCCCGGGCTGGGTGGTTTCCCCCGGAGTAAAGATCTGCACCCGGCCGCGCCCCAGGTACTTGGCGCGATAACAAGCCTGGTCGGCTTCGGTCAGCAGGGCCGACGGGCTGTCGCAACCCTCGTGGATAGCGGTTATGCCGATGCTCAGGCCGAGATCGAAATCCCGACCCTGCCAGGAAAACTGATGTTCCTTGAAAAAACTGACGAGACCGCTGCAAACCTCCCAGGCATGCCTCGCGTTGCAGTCCGCAAGCAACAGCCCGAACTCGTCTCCTCCAAGGCGGGCAAGCGTGTCACGCGACCGTAGCTTCCCCGTAATGACCTCAGCCACATGGCTTAGGGCCTCGTCACCGGCAGAATGCCCGGCGGTATCGTTGATGATCTTGAAGTCATCCAGGTCCAGATAGCACAACGCGTGGGATGTCCGCCGCTGAGAGGCGCTTTCCACGGCGCGCTGCAAGCGGCGTTCAAATTCCCTGCGATTCACAAGCCCGGTCAGCGGATCGTGGCTCGCGTGGTGCTCCGCCTCCTCGGTGGCCTTGCGGGCCTCGGTCACGTCCCGCAGCGCCAGCACGGCCCCGCGTATGCGCCCGGACCGGTCGCGCATGGGCGCAACCGAGAGCTTGATGATGCGGTTCTCTTCGCTCGCCGTGATCAGCGCGCCCTCGAATTCCATCGGCCGCGTCGAGTCCTCGCTCAGGCCCAGGATATCCATGACCCGGTCATCGTCTTCGCCCTCGATTCCCAGGACGTCCGTCAGCAACCGACCGCGGGCCTCGGCGGCTTTCCGGCCGACAAGACTTTCCGCGACGGGATTGACATACTCGATCCGGCCGTCCACATCCACGCAGATGACTCCGTCACCGATACAGTCCAGCGTGCGCTGAGCCCGTTCCTGCTCGTGGAAAAGCTGTTCATCGCGGCGCTTGCCTTCCCAGGCCGACAGCAGCAGTCCGCCAGTGGCCCTCAGGACGCCGATCTCTTCGTCGCTCCACACCCGGGGGCGATGATCGTCCAGTCCGATCCAGCCAGCCAGCCGGCCCCGCAGCCTGAGCGGCACATGGACAAAACTGCCCACCCCCAGGTATTCGCAGAGCGCGCGCTCGGCCTCCGCCTCTTCCGGCAGGTCCTGCGAATTGGAAACCAGGACTGTCTCGCCTTTCGCGAAATGCCGTATTGTCCAGGGAAACTGCTCCAGGGCCATGCCTTCAACGTCGGAAAGATTTCGCTCGCCGGCCCTGGGCGCGCTCCAGCCGAAGGCCCGCTCCAGGATGGTTCCCCTCTCTCCGACCAGGAACAGATAGGCCCGCTGGCAATGGCTGACACGACCAAGCGCAGACAGACTCCGGTAGATTCCGGTTTCGACGTCGGAGTAGGCCAGGTTCAGAAAGTGCCGGGCAATTCCGGCGAGGAGGGTCGGGAAATCGGCGCGGGCCGTCAGTTCGGCTTCGAGAGCCTCCATGGCGGAAACGGATTCCTCGCGCGCCCGGATAATGACCAGAACAGCCTCGCCGCCGAGATCCTCGGGCAGCGGAATTTCCCTGAGGCTGACTCGAACCATGCGGCCATCGCCGCTGTCAGCTGCCACCCGCGCGAGATAGCTGAGGCCCGCCCCTGCCCCGCGACCCGAAACAAAAGGAATCAGCCCTTCCGAATCAGTCTCCGGCACCAGCAGCTCGTCCAGGGCACCTTCCGTGCCGCCGAGCAGCTCGCGGGCCGGTCGATTGGCGTGGATCACCCGGCCCTCGGGACTGCACAGCAGGGCACAATCCGGAACGACCTCGCAAAGCGCGGAGAGTACGGTGTCCGATCCCAACTCGCCCGGAAAACTTCGGCTCGAAATCACCCGGACAATTCCGTTCCCGCAGCACACCTGCGTTCCGATGAAAGCCGGCAAAGACCGAAGGCACCCGGTATCAGTGAAGACCCTCCTGACGGCGCGGAGTCAACCCGAATGCCTTGCCCCAGAACGACAGTCACCGGGCTGGGACCGAAAAATTTCTTGTCCATGAACTTGTCCCGAACGGCAAACCAGCCACCCGCCTCTCAAGCCCCGCTCAAGAAACGAATCTCCGCATGACCTTACCCTATTCTAAATTGGCGCGCCCTGGCTGCCTGGCATTAACGTCCGGTCTGCACCTTCATCGGAGATCAGGTCCGGATAACGCAGCCAGGCTAAGCGCGCGCAAGTTATCACCCGGACCCCAAAACCGCTGTCACCTTCATGACATTTGGACGGGGAACCATGTGTTTCCCGTGGGATCCGGAGGCGGTCGCCACCAGCCGGCAACACAAACCGCGTTGATCGGGCGTTTCTATGGACTCACAGCGGAGACCCAACGATGGGGACCCAGCTGGCACGCAGCGTCCCTGGCGGCGACCCCGCCCGAATCCCGGCGCAACCTGCTTGTTCGCCGCTCGACTATGCTCTGTAGTTCCTCCAACTCGATCTTCAGAGGTGCCTGCGGTGTATCCAGAGCGCGCCCCGGTGGAAGGACCGCGTGTCCAGTTCATGTTGACCTGCCTGTGCGATGTCTTTTTTGATGACGTCGCGAAGGCAGCCGTGGAGGTCCTGGAGCGTCTAGGCTGCGAGGTGTCGTTTCCCGAGGACCAGACCTGCTGCGGCCAGCCGGGTTACACAGCTGGCGACTGGGCGGCCTGCCGACGGGTTGTACGCCACGTCGCTCGAGTCTTCGCCGGGGACCAGCCGATCATCGTGCCGGCCGGCTCCTGCGCCGCCGCGATGTTTCACGAAGCCCGAGTCGCGTTCGAAGGCGAACCGGATTTCGATGAAATCGTTGCCCTGGGGCAACGGACCTGGGAATTTGCGGACTTTATCGTCAACGGCCTGGGCGTGAACGACTGGCCAGGGGCCTACCCCGGCCGGATCGTGATCCATCGAGGCTGTCACAATCGGGGCACACCAACGGTCGCCGCCGCGGAGCGCCTGCTCTCGAGCATCGCTGGCCTGGAAATCGTCGATCCCCGGGAGCCCGAGCAATGCTGCGGCTTCGGCGGGGTATTCTCGGTGGCATTCCCCCACGTTTCCGGTGCGCTTGGCCACCTGAAGCTGAAAAACTATACGGAGCTCGAGCCGGACTGCATCGTATCGCCGGACATGAGTTGCCTTCTGCATCAGAAAGGCCTGGCCCAGCGGGCCGGAATTCCCTTCCCTATCAAGCACGTTGCCCAGATTCTTCGAGACGCACTGCCGGCGGAGGCCAGACCGTGATCAGCAAGCAGGCCATCGACAATTTCGCCGCCAACCTTCCGGACGAGGTCAAGGCCAGTGTCCGGGACGGGACGACGTCCTCCTATGACAAGCGCCTGGAGGTCATGGGCGCGGACTACCCGGATTCCGATGCGCTGCGTCACCTGGCGGGTCAGATCAAGCAGCACACCGTGGACCATCTGGACGACTACCTGCAGCAGGCGGAAGCGCGTCTGACCGAACGCCGGATCAATGTGCATTACGCATGGGACCCGCAGGCGGCGCGCCGGATCGTGCTGGACATCCTCACCCGACGCGGTGCCAGGCGGGTCGTGAAATCCAAGAGCATGGTCAGTGAAGAAGCAGCCCTTACCTCGTTTCTGACCGCCCAGGGCATCGAGACCACGGAAAGCGACCTCGGCGAGTTCATCGTTCAGCTCGACGAGGATCACCCCAGCCATGTCGTCAAGCCGATCATCCACAAAAACCGGCGGCAGATCGCCATTACGTTTCAGCAGCATGGCCTGGGCGATTATGACGAGGATCCCGAAGGAATCACCCGCCGCGCCCGAACCTACATGCGCGAGCGCTTCCTTGCCGCCGATGCCGCCATTAGCGGGGCGAACTTCATCTCGGCGGAGTCCGGCCGGATCGCGGTGGTCACCAATGAAGGCAACTCCCGCTTCGGCGTCGCCGCCGCGCCGCTTTGCATCGTGCTCACGGGTATAGAGAAACTTCTACCGAAGGATCGTGATTTCGGCTTGTTCCTGTCGTTGCTGGCACGTTCGGCTACCGGTCAGCGCATGACCTCCTACGTGGAGTTCCTTCACGGTCCGCGTCTGGACTCTCAGCTCGACGGGCCTGAGGAAATGCACGTCGTGTTCATGAACAACCACCGCACAGAGGCCCTGGGTACGCCGTTCAGTCCCGCGCTGCGTTGTATCCGTTGCGGGGCGTGCATGAACGTCTGCCCGGTGTATCGCCAAACCTCCGGTCATGCCTACCGCAACGTATATCCCGGGCCGATTGGTGCGGTCCTGGATCCCATCCTGGCTGGCCCCGAAGGATTCGCGGAGCAGGCGGACCTGGCGCGGGCCTCCACATTGTGTGGTGCGTGCAACGAGGTCTGTCCGGTCAACATTCCGATCCCCGACCTGCTGGTTCGCCACCGCAGGAGGGCTATCGAGGAAAAAGCAAAAACCGCCAACCTTGGCACACCGCCGATGGGCGGATGGGCGAAGCTGGCCACCAGCCCGCGTACGTGGCGGGCCGGTATGAATGCCAGCAACGCCATGAATTATGTGCCCCTGGACCTGCTACCCGTCTACCCCATGCGGGCTTGGCTGGAACAGCGCGAACTGCCCGATTGGCGAGGGGGGCATTTCCGCTCCTGGATGCGAAAGCGTGCCGCCGCGCAGCCCGGCGGCACGACACCACGAGAATCCACTCCCCTAGGAAACAAGAAGCCCGATGAGTGACGCACAGAGCCGCAACGACCGGGACCGCATCCTGGCCGACATCCGCGCTGCCAGGGGGCGTATCCCGGAGCCGGAGGCCTATCCGGACTATGTATCCGGCATCGCCACGTCCGCCGCGCGGTTTCCGCAGGGCCTCGATCCTGTCGAGTTGTTTCGGAGACGGCTCGAGGAGGCCGGCGGCCGTTGTTTCGACGATCCCGGCGAGCTGGCGAAGGCGCTCCAGCAGGAAAACGCGGGTTTCGGTTACTGCGACCCCGCCCTGCTCGACAGGATGGGCGCACTGGCCGAGGCGGGCCTGGAAGTCAGGGATGATTTCCGGCGGGACCAGGCCGACGACTACGCGTTCTCGATCACCTCGGCCCACGCGGGGATCGCCGAGACCGGCAGCCTGGTCCTGACGGATGGGTCAACGTCCCGGCGTCTCGCCGCGGTGGCCACGTGGATTCATGTGGCGGTGCTGGACCCGGAGCGCATCGTGTCGAGCCTTGCCGATGGCATCGCAACGCTCCCGGACGACCCCAATGTCGTGTATGTCACCGGTTCGTCGTGCACGGCCGATGTGGAAGGCATTCTGATCCGGGGCGCCCATGGCCCGGCCGAACAGTTCTGCCTGCTGACGCCTCCCTGAGCCGTCTCGCTCTGGCGGGTGCTATCAACGGGGAGCGTGATGCTACCCTTTCCCGCGAGATGATTGACGACTGTCGTGATCGCCGCGCACGGTGATCGACAGATTGGCGCGCCGTGTCCTGGAGGAAGTCTCGTGTCCGAAAATCCGCTCGCGCCGAAGCCGCCCGGCCGCCAGCCGGCCATCCGTGTCACGATGCGGCCCAAGGACACGAATGCCTTCGGGTCCGTGTTCGGGGGCGTCATCCTGTCGCTCATTGACGAGGCTGCATTCGTCGAAGCCGTGCGCCAGTCGCCGCGTCGCTATGTAACCGTAGCCATGAACAAGGTGGTCTTCGAAAAACCCGTCCAGGTCGGGGACATCGTGACGCTGTGGGCGGAGGCTTTGGCTATCGGGCGCACGTCGTTGCGCATACGCGTGACTGTGAGCTCGAGATCGATCCGCACGAACGAGGATGTCACGGTGACGACGGCGGAAGTCACCATGGTCGCCGTCGACGAGACCGGACGCTCCGTTCAGATCTCCGCCGACTAGCTGACCCTGCGGGTCAGCCGCGAAGAGCCCTGATCAAGTTTCCAGGCAGACCAGCGTCTGGCGGGCGATTTCCAGTTCCTCATTCGTCGGTACAACCAGGATCCGGACCCGGCTGCCGGCCGTCGACACGTCGGCCGGCAAGCCGCCAGGGTTCTCGTTGCGGCTCGTGTCCAGCTGCATGCCAAGCGCTTCGAGACCTCCGGCGATGCCCGCCCGTACCGGCGGGGAGTGCTCGCCGATCCCGGCCGTAAAGACCAGCGCGTCCAGCCGGCCGACGACCGCGGCATAAGCCCCGACATACTTGCGCGCCCGATAGCAGAAAATGTCGAACGCCAGCCGGGCCTGCTCGTCGCCCTGGGCGCGCCGGTCAACGATCGTGCGCATGTCGTTTTCCCCGCAGAGCCCCTTCAGCCCGCTATGGCGGTTCAGAAGGTCGTCGATTTCGGCGAGCCCCATGCCGGTCGTGCGCTGCAGATAGGCATGGATCGCCGGATCCACGTCGCCGCTGCGGGTACCCATTACGAGTCCCTCGAGGGGGGTCAGACCCATGGACGTGTCCACGCTGATCCCGTCCTTGATGGCGGTGGCGCTGGCACCGTTGCCCAGGTGCAAAACGATCGCATTCAATTCGTCCACCGGCCGATCCAGCCAGGCCGCCGTGCGCCGGGTCACGTAGGCGTGGGAGGTGCCGTGGAATCCATAGCGGCGGACACGCTGCCCGGAATACAGCTCGGCGGGCAACGCATAGAGATAGGCCTTCGGCGGCATGGTCTGATGAAATGCCGTGTCGAATACGGCGACCTGGGGCACGCCCGGGCACGCCGCCATCGCGGCTTCGATGCCGACCCGGTTGGCCGGATTGTGCAACGGGGCCAGGGGTTCCTGGGACCGGATGGTTTCGAGCACCTCCGCGTCGATGCGCGCGGGCTGGCGAAATGCTTCGCCGCCGTGCACGACCCGGTGACCGATGGCGTCCAGTGGACCGACATCTTCGAGCCCCTCCATCAACAGAGCGAAACCCGTGGCGTGGTCCGGAATACTCGCGGTGGAGTTCCGGCCAGCAGACCGGGTTTCGGCGCCTGCCCGAGGGTGATGGACAATCCGCCCTTCGTTTTCGCCGATCCGTTCGACCAGGCCGGAGGCGATGACATCCGGCCCGGCCATGTCGATTACCTGGTACTTGATCGACGAACTGCCGGAGTTCAGGACCGCCACCCTCATCCAGGAGACTCCTGTTGAGCCTGGATTGCGGTGATGGCGACGGTATTGACGATGTCGGTGACCGTGCATCCCCTGGATAGGTCGTTCACCGGTTTATTGAGACCCTGCAACACCGGCCCGATCGCCACGGCTCCGGCCGAGCGCTGCACGGCCTTGTAAGCGTTGTTCCCTGCATTGAGGTCGGGGAAGACAAAGACCGTAGCCCGGCCGGCAACCTCGCTGTCCGGCATCTTTGTCCGTGCCACGGAGGCATCGGCCGCTGCGTCGTACTGGATCGGCCCTTCCACGAGCAATCCAGGACTCCGGGACCGGACAAGCCGGGTGGCCTCCCGGATCCGGTCCACCTCGTCGCCGGTGCCTGACTCGCCGGTGGAATAAGAGAGCATTGCCACCCTGGGCTCGATCCCGAAAAGATCGGCGGTGGCGGCAGCGCTGATGGCGATATCCGCCAGCTCGGCGGCCGTCGGGCTGGGATTCACCGCGCAGTCGCCGTAGACCAGCACGCGATCCGCCAGGCACATGAGAAATACGCTCGAAACGATGGAAACCCCCGGGCGGGTGCGGATGAACTCGAAACTGGGGCGAATCGTATGGGCGGTCGTGTTCACGGCGCCGGACACCATCCCGTCAGCCAGGCCCTTGTGAACCATCATGGTCCCGAAATAGCTGCGGTCACCCATGACATCGGCGGCGATTTCGGGCGTGATGCCCTTGTGCTTGCGCAAGCCGAAATAGGTCTCGGCAAACGTCTGGCGCAGGGGCGAGTCGACCGGATCGATGATCTCGACGCCGGCCAGGTCCAGGCCCATGGCGGAAATCCGGCGGCGAATGATGTCGCGCTCCCCCAGCAGGATGATGTTCGCCACCTGCCGCCGCGCGAGGATGTCCGCCGCCCGCAGCACGCGCTCTTCTTCCCCTTCCGGCAGCACGATGGTCTTTCGGTCTGCGGCCGCACGGCGAATCAGCTGGTATTCGAACATCAGTGGCGTCACGCGCTCGGGCCTTGCCAGGTCGATATGCGCCTCGAGTTCACCGGCGGCAACATGGCTTTCGAATACGCCCAGCGCCCGCGCGATCTTCCGTTCGTTGTCCGGCGTGAGCCATGCCCGAACGGCACTCACCCGGGTTGCTGTCTGGTACGTGTCCTCGTCGACCGCAAGGATCGGCAGCGCCGAGTCCGACAGACCCGTCAGCATGTTCCGTATTTTCAGATCGGGCCGCAGCCCCCCTGTGAGGACGATACCGGCCAGGCCCCTGGAGGCCACGGAGCGATTGGCGACAAAGCTGCCGATGACAATATCGGCCCGATCGCCAGCGGTGATGACGAGATTGGCGTCGGTCAGGTGGCGGAGGAAATGGGACAGTTCCATCGCCGCCACCTTGACGTCGTGGTACTCCTTCTTGAGACCCTCGGTGGTGCCGTGAATCAGCTCGGCACCGAGGGCCCGGGCCACATCGGCCATCGTGGGCCAGCCCAGCGCCGGCTCTTCGGGTATCACGAACAGGGGCGCATGCCCGCCGACGCTGGCGGCGAGGCGCGCTCGCAAGTCGGACGGGGCCCCGGTGCCCGCGCGATTGACCACCGTCGCCAGAACCTGGCAGCCTCGGGCCGTGTAGGTCTGGCGGGCGGCCAGGATAGCGTTGGCGAGCTGCCGCTCGTCGCGGCCGTGGCCGTTGATGACCGGCAAGATGGCGCAGCCCAGGTTCTGCGCGACGGCCGCATTAAAATCGAACTCGAATGCCGTCGAGACACCCGTGAAGTCCGTACCTTCGCAAACCACGAGGTCGCACTGCTCCTCCACAGCCTTGTAGCGGGCGAGGATATCCTTGAGGACCTCGGCATAGCCCACTTCAGTCAGACGCTGCAGTGCCTCATCGTTAGTGAACGCATAAACCGCTGTCTCCCCCGGTACCAGTCCGTACCGGCCGGCGATCAGGTCCATGTCGTTCTCGAGGCCCCGATCGCTGGCTACGACCGGTCGAAAGAAACCCACTCGCCTGGCGCGGGCGGCCAGCAGCTCCATGAGGCCCAGCGTGACGAGGGACTTTCCGCTGCGCGGCTCCGTGGCGGCGATGTAGAGGGTTCTGGCCAATGATCGCTCCCAAGGGCACAGGCTTGGCGGCTAGGACTTGGCGGCAGCGGCAGCCGTCCGATATCAGTGCAGGTCGCCGTGGTCGTCCGGCGGACCCTCCGGATCCCCGCCGAGGGCGATATTCACCGCCTCGCCGACGCAGTGCGGACACAGGGTGATGTATACCCCGTCGTCATCCACACCGACTTCGAAGCCAAGGGAGGTATCCCCGGCGAAAATCTCTATCTCGCCGCGCTCATGGAGCTCGGCCATAAGATCAGCGAATTCCTGCCAGCGACTCATGGGCGTTCTCCATCGGGCCGGATAGTGATGATGCCGGACCATATTCTGCGCCCTCTCCGTTGCCGCCGCTACCCGCTCTGGCCGCTTCTGGTTCCCACCCGTCCGACAAGCGGCCGCCGGATTGCGGCATGATGAGCCCGGAGGGTGGTCGGAGCGTGAACGATTCCGCCCCCGGGCGGTCTTCCGGACGCATCGCCGGCACCGCTTCAGCCTTTCAACCGACCGCGAGGAAATATCAGTGACGATCGACCTGTACACCGCCGCCACGCCCAACGGCCACAAGGCATCCATTGCCCTGGAGGAACTGGAGCTCGCGTACGATCTGCATGCGCTGAACCTCGGAGAGGGAGATCAGAAAAAACCGGAATTTCTGCGCATTAATCCCAATGGCCGCATCCCCGCCATCGTGGACCGGGAGGCCGGTGATTTCGCGGTCTTCGAGTCAGGGGCCATTCTGCTTTATCTCGCGGAGAAGACCGGCCGGCTGCTGCCCGTGGACCCGCTCGGTCGTTCCAGGGCCATACAGTGGCTGATGTTTCAGATGGGTGGCGTGGGTCCCATGCAGGGCCAAGCCAACGTCTTCACCCGCTACTTCCCGGAAAACCTGCCCAGTGTGATTCACCGTTACCAGAGCGAGACCCGCCGGCTGTACGAGGTGCTCGATGGCCACCTGGCCAGTACGGAGTACCTGGCGGGCGATTACAGCATTGCCGATATCGCCAATTTCGCATGGGTGAGAACCCACGAGTGGTCCGGTGTCAGCCTGGACGGGCTCGATCACCTGCAGCGCTGGGTCACCGCCATCGGCGCCCGCCCCGCCGTTCAGCGAGGTATAGCCATCCCGCCGCGGGCGTCCAGGGAAGACGTGGTTCGGATGGCTCAGCGAATTCTCGTCGAATAGGCTGTCCGGCCACCCTGGCCAGCGTGTCCTACACTTCCCGGCGGGGTCCGGCATCCGGAGGTGAGGATAGTGCATACCAAACACACCAATGCGGCCAGTCTTTCGCGCACGATGTGGGAAACGCTGGAGACGAGTTACGGTGTCGACCCGAAGCCCGTTTTCGCGGCAGCGGGGATTTCCGAGGAAATTCTCGCCGAACCCGCGGCCCGGCTCCCCTTCGATCAGGTAGACGCCCTTTGGCAGGAGGCCATGCGCATTACCGGCGATCCCTATATCGGGATCGTCGTGGGCTCGAATTTCCGGGTCGCGAACGCCGGTTTCCTAGGATTCTCCTGGATGGTCAGTGGATCCCTGATGGACGGCCTGCAGCGCCAGGCCCGCTACTATCATCTGATTAGCACCGTGGCCCAGATGCGAGTGGAGCCGACCGGGGCCGTGACGCGGGTACATTTCGAGTGTAATGCGCCAGTGCCGGAGTACGCCCACCATATGATCCTGGCATCGACGCTCAAGCTGTGCCGCCGCGCCGGGGATGACCAGTTCGCTCCGGAGCGGGCGGCATTTCGGGGGGACGACCCGCCGCCAGCGGACTTCGCCCGCTTCAGGGCCTGGTTCCGGTGCCTCATCGAGTTCGGTCAGGACATCGACGCGCTGTTTTTCGACACGGCCAAGCTCGAGCGGCCCCTGCCGGCCTCCAACCCGATCATGGTCGCCGCCGGCGAAAAAATTCTGCAACGCCAGCTCCAGGCCGTGGACGACGACAGCCTGACGGGGAAGGTTCGGGAACTGGTGCTCTGCGACCTCCCCGCCGGCTCCGTGTCCGCGGAGTCCGTGGCCGCCCGTCTTAATCGCAGTGTGAGTTCCCTCCAGCGTCATCTCCGCGCCGAAGACACGACCTTCAGGGAAGTCGTGGAGTCCTGCCGCCAGGAACTGGCACGCGACTATTTACAGGAAACGGACCAGCCGTTGTCGGAAATCGCCTTTCTGCTGGGCTACGCCGACCAAAGTGGCTTCACCCGGGCCTTCTCACGCTGGGAAGGGCGCAGTCCGGGTGAATTCCGGCGCCAGGCGGCGCTGTCCGCCGGGGCCTGACCCCACCGCGAAGGCCGCCGCCGCTAGGGCGCCACCCTGAGTCCAGGGGCCGCTGACCCGGCGCTCGAAAGCGTTGGCAGGTCGAAGCGCTCGACCTGGGCGAAACCGAGCAGTTCGATCCCGCGAGTGCCCGCGATGTCCGCCAGGGGCATGCACAGGCGATAGCGGTCGCTCGCGCTGTGGCAGGCGGTCCCCGAGAAAAAGGCCACCACTTCCACCGCCCACCACACCGGGGTCGAATCGTAGGTTCGGTGGGCCAGCACGACATCCATTGATGGATGGGGCACCTGCCCGTCCACGACGAGTATCGGACACTCGGGATGCGCCCATTCGATGTGCGCGGAGTCGAAATTCGTCAGCCGGCAGCTTTGTGCCAGCGGATCGCCAATCCATGTCGTCATGCGAACCGTCCCTGTCGCTGCATTTGAAGAAGATGCGGTACCAGACGCCCCGAATTCTGCCAGCGGAACCCTTCCGAAGATGTGATATGGTCGAAAAATCCCAAAAAATGAAGCATCGGATCGGTGAAAGACAGGACGTCCCAGGTACAGGTAATGGAATATCTGGTTCAGCGGATCCGCAATGGGGATGCAGAAGCCGAACAGCGCTTCGTCAGGACGTTCAGGGATGGCCTGACCGCCATGCTCCAGGTACGCACCTCCGATCCGGAACTTTCAGCCGACCTCTGCCATGACGCGCTCCTGGCCGTCCTGGAACGGCTCCGCGCCGACGGACTGAGCGAGCCCGAAAAACTGAAGGCCTTCCTGCGGAACACCGCCATCAACATGCACAGGAATCATCTTCGCAAGGAAAGCCGGAGAAAGACTGTCGCCGACAGCGACCGGGTTGAAAAGGAGCCGTCAAAGGCCGGAGATCCGGTGGCCCAGTGCCAGCGAAACCAGGAGCGCCGGGCCGTCTGGCAGCTTATCGAGGAGCTATCGGAGAGGGATCAGGAAATTATCTGGCGGTTCGATGTGATGGAACAGGCGAAACGCGAAATTTGCGACATCATGCGCCTCGCACCGCCGCAGTTCGATCTCGTCATATTTCGCGCCCGGCGACGCTTAAGGGCCATTGCCCAGAAGCGGAACGACAAGCCAGAGTAGCGGGCAGAAAAGCGTTCGGATGCACGGGCATGCACGACACGGACCATCGCGATTCCGTGGTCATCGACCGTTACGGGCTTGGACAGCTGACGGATCGGGAAACCGAAGCGTTCGACTGGAGGCCTTCCTCATGGATATCCAGTCGTCGGAGTTTCCCCGCGAGGGCCACATGGGAACCACCCGCGAATTGCTGCAGCTCGCCAGTGGCCGCTGACGCTAATCCGCGAACCAGGTCGCGGCCAGCGCACCGAAGAAGCTGCGGGCGCCGACGCGAAGGTTGCGCGCGGCATAGCCGCCTTCCTGAACGAACAGGGTAGGCAGATGCAGGCTTGCGACGCGTTCTGCGATCTTCGCAAGGCCGGGAGCGGTCACCCCGAACGAGCCGGTCGGATCCCCCTGCATGATGTCGAATCCCATCGATACGACCAGAAATTCCGGGCGGAAGCGGCGAACCGCCCCAAGCGCGCGCTCAAGGACCCGCAGATAGCGCGCATCATCCACCGGCGGCTCCAGGGGCCAGTTCCGGTTGAAACCCAGGCCCGGACCTTCACCGCGCTCGTCCGCGTAGCCGGAAAAGTTCGGGTAGGCGTGTCGGGGATGACCATGGATCGATAGCGTGAGGACATCGTTCCTTGCGTAGAAAATGTCCTGGGCCCCGTTGCCATGATGGTAGTCCAGGTCGAGCAGGGCCACTTTACCGTCCGCCGAAAGGTAATTGGCCGCAATCGCCGAGTTGTTGAAGTAGCAGAAGCCGCCGAATATACGTCGCTCGGCATGATGACCTGGCGGACGGCAAAGGGCATACGCATACCGATCGCCTTCCCTGACCAATCGCGCCGCCGTCAGGGCCACGTCGACGGCATGGCGGGCCGCCGGATAGACCGACCGCGTGATCGGTGTAAAGGTGTCCGCGCAGAAATACCCTGCCCGGTCCTCGAGGGCTTTGGGCGCCCGGTCGGGGCGCCGGATCGGGAATACCTCCGGGTAGATGGTGGCTTTTTCGTCCAGCCGGCGACTGAGCGTCCGGAGATACCCCACCAGCTTCGGATCATGAACAGCGGTGACATGACGGTCGGGAAAATGCTTCACGGCAACCGTCTGGACAGGCAGCGTCTCCAGGCCTTTCAGGATCTGCCGTACCCGCACCGGCCGCTCGACATAGCCACGCTGGCGCACGTGGTGGATGGTATGCCCGGTGGCGGTGACAACCGAAACCGGATGGATGCGACGAGCGACGGTAAGGGGTTTCTCCCCGGCCGATGCGTGCGCCGGCCGCAGGCGGACCGGGTCATCCCTGAACGAACGCACAATCTGGTCGACAAATGGGTCGCTCGGCTCGTAGCCGTACTGGCTGACCAGAATACGCCGAACCGCGGCGCGGGCCCGGGAGCGGCCGAGCCGACGGGACGTACCCATAGGGTCGAACATGAGGAGCGTCAGGAAACCCTCGTTCCGCGGATTGGGGAGCGAATCCCATGCGGTCCCCACGATGACCCTCGCACCGTGGGCTTCATAAAAGCGGATCCGACGCCGATTGATAGCCAGAAAGCCAGGGTCGGCAACTCGGTCACGCTGGTCCGGTGGCACATCCAGGAGCAGACCCAGGCCGCCGCGAGCGGCCACCAGCTCGCGCGTAGCCTCGTAGAGTGCGCCACCGATGCCCCGGGCCGGCCGGCGCGGATCGCTCGCGATATATTGCAGGTAGCCGATTCTGATCTCCGGAAAGTAGAAAACGAAGCTCACCCCCGTCACGTCACGTCCGGCCCCCTCGGAGACCAGGAGCAGCGGGTCGATGTCGAGCCGGGCCCGCTTGCGCAAAAGGCGCTCTATACGATCGATGCCCTCCGGCTCGTGGGGGAACGCTTCCCGGAAGAGTACCCGGGCGGCCGCGAAGGCCTGCCGCTCGAACACGCCGCTGAGGTCATGAATCTGCCGGAAGCGAATCACGCAGCAGCTCTCTCTCGATGGCAGCCGGCCGGACCAGCACCCGACGCGGCATTGCAGCAGTCCCGGTCCTTCAAGAAAGAAGCTCCCGGTCCTTTACGATGCGGAGCGCCAGAGTGTCGCTGGCATTCCTGACCACCGGTGACGGATCTGCACGCACGCAGGCTCCGGCGTAGCGACCGGCAGCAGTGAAGGTGCTGGCCTGGACGTGGTAACCGCCGGCCGTGGGGAGTTCGAACAGTTCCTGGACGATCTGGTCGCGGTCCAGGAACCCTCCGGACGTCTCGGCGCGGAGCTCCGCGGTGGCATCGTACATGCTGATGTTGGCCCCGCCCCGGCCCACGATCGGCTTCTCCACGTAGCCGGTACTCCGCAGTTCGTCCGTCAGCTCGTAGGACGCATTCAAGAGGTATGGGCAGTCGGGAAATAGCTCCCACAGCACGGGTAGAATTGCCTTGTTGCTCGGAATCAGCGCCCAGAGCGGCTCATAGACCATGACGTCCTTATTCAGCAGGACGTCGACGAGCCGAGGCGAACCTTCGCCGGGACCGGGCCTGTATTCGTTGTCCTCACATTCGGCTCGCAGCTGGTCGATGGCGGTTTCCCATGCCCAGGTCTTCCACACCCACCTGACCGGCACACCGTCCGTGTCCCGGATTCCCCCGTCCGTATCCCACATCAGGCCGGAAAGGCCGCGGATGATCTTGGTCGCAATACCCGCATCCTGGATGGCCTGCTGCATGAACAGGGCGTGATAAGTCTCCTCGAGATCACGGTCCTGCAGGATGTGCAAGACGCCATTCACGTCGCTGTGCCTCCAGGCATCACGAAGACGGTGGTATAGCTCCCGGCCGGGATCCATGCCATCGTCACAGCCATAGTGCGCGGCCCACTTGGCCTGGTTTTTCTTCGCCTTCATTGGCAGACGCTGAATCACAGTTGTACTCGTACCCTTGAGGCCACGCGGGAGAGCCCGATGTCGAAGCGCCCGGTAATCATCTGATTGCGGCGGTTGTCCCAGGACCGGCGAATCTTCGGCCACAACGAATGCGGCAGATTGAAACAGGCCAGCCGCGCATCGTCACAGAGAACGTGTTCCGTGGCATGCAAAAACAACGCATGAAGCTCGTTGGTAGCACGCCTGAGTTCGCCCAGAGCGGTTTCTGACAGGCAATAGTACTTGCGGTGGTCGGCGGCGTTTCGAGAGAGCCGGTGCCCGCCCATCATCGCCACGTAGGCCGCTTCATCCCGGTTGGCGACGTTCAGCCATGCCGCCTCAGGGTCCGCATCTCCTGCGGCCTCCCGGGCCTCCAGCGCGAGCAGTCGGGCATCCGGAGGCGTCGGGCGTTCGGCGTACGTTTCATCGTCGGTCTGAATGACCCATCCGAGGATCGACGCATCCTGAAACGAGCATTCCAACCAGAAATTTCCCTCCGGCGTGCTCTCCGCCCGTATCTGCCTTGACCAGGACCGGCCCTCTGCCCAGGGGCGATCATCGACGTTCTGCTCGACAACCCGTACGAAGCCTGGCCCAACTTCGGTGACGATGGCTACATGCCCGGTTTTGACGAACTCGCCGCCTTCGCCCCATATGAGCAAGCAGCCCGGCACCGGAAGCCGCCTGGAGCCGTTGCGAAACGACTTGAGTGGCAGATGACGGTTTTCTCCCACCACCCGGACCGCGTCGAGGCGGAAGATGTCATAAGCCATGGCGATGTCGTGGAAGATGTACCCGAAATTCAGGTACAGCCAGCGCCGGGCGAACTCGACGCACTGCCACTTGTGCCCCATGTAGACGCCATCGACATAGCTCCGGTAGGACTGCCTGGTCGGCAGGGCCTCATCATCGGCGGTGGTGTAGTCGCAGGAAAACACCGGGACATTTCCCGGGGCTATCCCGATGATCGTCCCAAAGGGGGCCGGGCCTTCTTTTTGTCCGCTGTCCACAACCGGAGGGTCTCGTTTGGGCGGGCGATATTGCGCCGAATCCACGGCCTTCGCAAGAGAATCCGAAGCCCCTTTTAGCGGCCACTGGAGAGCCACCGAAGCCCCATCGGGCGATAGTCCGAGAACCGGGCGCGAGACGGGCCGAAAGCCGTTGTCTACGGGCCCCGGCTCTGAAGTCGACGCTGTGACAGGAAAAGGACGCAAGCCGAAAGAGCCGGGCCCCACCAGTGCGGGGGCTGACGCCTCGCCCGACCCGGCCTGGCAGACTGCCGGCATGGCATGGCCCCACGGCTGACCGCACTGCGCCGTGGGAGTCCGGGGATCCGGCTTCGCAGACCCCGGATCAGCCTGTTCGCGGGTCCACTCAAGCGACGCCAGGTCAGGGCAAGAATTGGAGCAAGGTCAAGGGCAAGCGGGCGGGCCCTGTGCGGTTTGCTTCGGACGGTTGATCGTGCCGTCCCACACGGTCCACCGGTCACATGTTGATGCGTCGCCGCAGCGGGGCATCGCCTGCAGTGTCAACGACTGGCGACGCGTTTGTCTGCTGAGCGCTGGCAAAACTCCCGGGCAATTTCCCTGAATGGATGAATGGTCTGAACCAATGGCATCAACGGAATCTGCCACCAGGCGGCATTCTGCTCGATGGGAAAACTTTCGTCCTCGATTCCGGTATCCGGATAAACATCGTAGTCATGCACGTGAGTGCCAAACAGGCGATCCCAGATGGTGAATACGGCGCCGTAGTTTTTATCGTGATGCTCGGGTTCGAGCGAATGATGCACGCGATGGGACTGCGGCGTGACCAGCACATATTTCAGTGGTCCCAGATTGGTCCTGACATTAGCGTGGATCAGAAAGGTCTGCCACTTGTAGAACACCAGGACCAGGTAGATCTCCGGCAAGTTGAACGACAGAAACATCAAGGGCACTGCCTGAACGTTATCTGCATCGGAAACTCGACGAAGTGCACCCGTTCGTTGGAAAAGAAGTTCAGCTCACGCTGCGAGTGGTGCACCTTGTGAAACTTCCATAGCAGCGGCACCTTGTGCATGAGCAGGTGCGGTAGCCAGAAAAAGAAATCGGCCACCAGCAGGCCGACGGCAAATCGGGCCCAGACAGGCCAGGACTCCAGGGACCCGACTTTGAGCCAATGGAGATGCGTGTCTATCGTGGTATGGAGCCAGGCAGCATAAGTTACCGCTACGACGGCGACGAAAACGGGCTTGTACAGGAACCACATCAGGTCATGCAGGAAACCACGACTGAAAAATGGCTGCGTCCCGGACGCGGGCAGAACGATGGCCAACAGCGCCGTCAGAAGCAGAAAGAAGGGGAACTGGCGGGTGACGATGACGTGGTCGAGCAACTCCATCAAAGGGGTCACCACGAATTCGCCGACGCTGCCCGAGAACGCAGCCAGCACGACATCGCCATCGAGCGCCCAGACCGCGACACCGGCGGCCCCCAGAAGCCCTAAAACGAGCCACTTCGCCGCCGGTAAACGGCGCGAAGAAGGGTTCTGGAGCGCTGTCATTTGCGGATCAGCCAAACGGGATTCCTTGCCTCCGTACAGGCGCTGCTGTACCGGTAGGCGTTTAGGGTTGCAAGAGGCAGGCCAAACCGTATTGCATGCCTGCCACGGGGTGCGTCCGCCATGTGACCGCTGTCCGAAAGTCAGGTTGTGTAAGGTTGGCCGACACTTGGAGGAGGGATAATGTCAAGTCGATCGACAGCCCGTCTGGCTCAGCGGCAATCGGGACCCGACGACGGAGCCATCGACGGGGTTATTCGGCAGGGCCGTCATCCGCCGAACGATCCGCCTCGACAAAATGAATCGGTCCCGCACCCTGTCGAGTCAAAGGCCCGATCACTCCTTCTCGATCTTGATGCAAACGCTTTTTGCCGACGAGCCGACAAGCGTCGAATCGAAGGCGACGCCGTCACCGCGTCTCTTGGCCAGTGCGCCCTCGCCGTTATTGACCTCTGCCTGGTATTGCTCACCGGTCACGGATCTCTTGACGGCCCTGGGCATCTTGTCGGCCAACTTGTTCTCCCCGTCCCCTTGTCAATCTCCACGCGGATCCCGATGGGCTCGCTCACGACGGGAGCCAGATAAAGAATCATCTCGCGGTGGGAATCCGCACCCTCGCTGACTTCGATACGTCACGTGTTCGACGGCGAGGCCAGCGCAAAAAGCCTGGTCATGCCGATGAGCGCCAGCACGACAAGACGCTTCTGCCGGCTGCGGACGTCACGAGGCCGCCCGGCCTCCCCGGTGATCGCCGACTCGCATTCCATGCACCCCGGCACCCGAAAGCGGGAGCGACAATCACTACAATACCCCCCTCTGGAGCACCGCCTCCCCGGGAGCCCTTTGCATGATCCGGAAACGCGAGCAGATTCTGACGCTCACAGTTTGGTCATTGGCCTCTTGCGCCAGTTCGGCCGAAGCAGCCGAAACCTCGTTGTCCCCCGAAGAAGCACAGATTGTTGCCTGGATCGACGGGCACGAAGAGGCAGCGATCGATCACCTCGAACAACTTGTCAACATCAACAGCGGAACCCTCAATCTCGCCGGCGTGCGGGAGGTGGGAGAGAACCTGGGCCGTGATTTCGCGGAGATTGGCTTCGATGTGCGCTGGGAGGACCTTCCGCCGGAGATGAACCGCGCCGGGCATCTCCACGCGGAGCGGGCCGGGCAACAGGGCCGGCGGGTCCTGATGATCGGGCATCTCGACACGGTGTTCGAGCCCGACCACCCCTTCCAGCGTTTCACGCGGGAAGGAGATGTGGCCCGGGGCCCTGGAGTCGCCGATATGAAGGGCGGTGACATCGCCATTCTCTATGCGCTGAAGGCGCTGGACAGCGTGGGCGCACTGGATCGCACGACCATCCGGGTCATCGTTACCGGTGACGAGGAGCGCCCGGGCGTGCCCCATGCCGTCTCTCGCGCAAGCCTCATCGAGGCCGCCCGGAACAGTGACGTGGCGCTGGGCTTCGAAGGCAGCTCGCGGGACGAGGACCGGCACTACGGGGTCGTGGCCCGGCGCAGTGCCAGCACCTGGAAGCTGGAGGTAACGGGTGTGCAGTCTCACTCGTCGCGCATCTTCAGCGAGATGACGGGCAGCGGCGCCATATTCGAGGCGGCGCGAATTCTGAACGCCTTTCACGAGGAACTTCGCGGCGAACCTTATCTGACCTTCAACGCCGGATTAATCCTCGGCGGCACCGACGTGAGGCTTGACGAAGCAACCAGCCAGGGTTCGGCCTATGGCAAGGACAACGTGGTTCCGCAGTCGGCGGTGGTCGCCGGTGGCATTCGCACGCTGACCGTCGAGCAGCTGGAGTCGGCCCGCACCGCGATGCGTGCAATCGTCGCACGGCATCATCCCCGCACTGATGCCTCGATTACCTTTGCCGACGGCTACCCGCCGATGTCCCCCGGCGAAGGCAATACGGCGCTTCTCGGGCTCATGAACGAGATCAACCGGGACCTGGGTGCACCGCACATGGAGGCCTTCGATCCCGGCCGGCGAGGTGCTGCGGACATTTCCTTCGCAGCACCCCATGTTGAGTCGGCGCTGGCCGGATTGGGCGCCTTCGGGCAAGGCGCCCACAGCCCCGAGGAAACCGTCGATCTCGATCTCCTGCCGCTGGTGATCAAGCGCACGGCCCTGTTGGTCTATCGACTGACCCGGCCCGGGAACGAGACATCCGAGTGATCCGAATGACCCGGGCCGACCCTTCAGCGGCTGCCCCGGATCCGGCGGGAGAACCTACCGGACGCCGGCGCCTGAGGCTACGGCGACAGTCTGTCGAGGCGGCCCGGATCGAGGCGCTTTCAGGCCAATAGCCGGTCCCAGCCAGGGCGTCCATCGCTCGACGGCAAACATGATGCCCGCACAGCCGGTAACGGTTATCGCGATCAACAGGATGGGTTCCACAACGGGCCCTAGTGACAGTGAGGACAGCCAGACGCCGGCCGAGACAATCAGCGTCTGGTGCAGCACGTACCACGGATACACCGCGCGGTTGGCGTAGGCGAGCCAGCCCATGGGCCGGTTCAGGGCGTAGTGACCCCAACCCAACACCAGCACGATCCAGCTCCAGCGGTTGAGATAGACCACGAAGGCCATCGCCGCGTCGAAGGCGCGATCGCCATCGGGCGGTGCTATTTCGACAAACGCTCGCAACGAAAGAAACGAAACAAGAGCGAGAACCGCGGTCCGCCAGCGCAATCGCGCCATCTCCGCCCACAGCCCGGTACCGCGCCCGACGAGATACCCGAAGAGAAAAAAGCTCCCGTACATGGCATGGGCATAGAAATCGCTGACCAGGTCATGGCGAATGTAGGGGAAGCGCGGAAACACCCAGATGCCGATGGGCATCAGGAACGCGACCGGCATGAGGACAAGACCGAGTCCCCTAAGCCGTTGGAAGGCCGTCCGCAGCGCCGCCAACGGTCGCGGCAGCCAGCGCAAGAGGGCAGCCAGGACCAGCGTGTAGAGCAGCAGATAGGGCAGATACCAGAGGTGGTTCCAGGTGATACCCGTATCCGAACCCGCAAAGGCGCCGTCCGGCCAGCCCTGGAACGTGAAGTAGCGTGCCAGAAACCGCAGATATCCGGGGTCGGTGGCCCCGTGCCGGAGCGCTTCGAAGTAGGCCTGGGGCGGAACCACGACAGCCATACCGAAGACCAGCGGCCATCCGAGCCGGCGAATTCGCAGCCAGGCGAAGCTGCCGTAGCCCCTGCGCGGATCCCGGCCCTCGCCCAGCAGGAAGTTCACCGCCAGCCCGGAGATCAGGAACACGAGCGGCATGCGCCACTGGTTCAGCAGGAGCATCGGGGTTTCCAGCCAGGGTGAGATATGGCTGGACTTCACGTGCCAGTCCCATGGCACGTAGAACATGCCGACGTGATAGAGGATCAGAAGCCCGAACGCGATAGCACGCAGTGCATCGATATCGTGTCGGCGGGAGGATTCAGCTGTGGTCATGGCCGTGGTTCCAATAGCGATGGAGGCCGCGTTACTCTGCGTTGGCCCTGTGGCCGGAACCATCCCAATGGGCTGATTTGCAGGGATTTTGTGACGAACGGCGGAATAGCGTGACGAATGGCGGCCACGAACGCCCTGGCCGAGGCAGAATGGCGCAATGGAGACACCCAGGTGACCATGCAGACGTATCTCCGCCACCGGCGGCTCTTCGAGACGCTGCTCTGGATCGGCCTCTTCGCCTTCGACTGGGTTGCGAACACGGCCGTCGTGCGGACCGATCTTGCCCGCGCCGGCCTGCCGGTGGCCGCCTGGGAACCGGCAGTCTGGGAAGGAAGCTCGGCCCTGGTCATGCTGGCGCTGATACCCGTGCTGCTCTGGTTCGATTCACGCTATCCCCTTGCCCGGCCCCAGCTCGCCCGCAATGCGCTCGCCCACGCGGCCTTCACCCTGCCCTTCTCGCTGGCCCACGTCGTGGGGATGGTGGCGCTTCGCGAGCTGGCCTATGCCATGGCGGGCGGATCGTATGACTTCGGCAACTGGCCGACGGAATTCGGCTATGAATACCTGAAGGACTTCCGCAGTTACGCCACCCTCCTCGCCATCGTCTATCTCTACCGCTTTGTCCTGCGCCGGCTGCAGGGCGAGGCCGAGTTCCTGTCCGAGGGCCGCGAGGAGGAAGCACCCGCGCCGGTCACCGACCGGTTCCTCGTTCGCAAGCTGGGCCGGGATTTCCTCGTACGGGTCTGCGAGATCGACTGGGTGGAGGCTTCCGGCAACTACGTCAACCTCTACGTTGGCGAGCGCGCCTACCCGTTGCGCGAGACCATGCAAGGCATCGAACAACGCCTGGAGCCCAACGGGTTCGTCCGTGTGCATCGTTCGGCGATCGTCAATCTCGAACGGATCCGGTCGATCGTGCCAGGCGAGTCCGGGGACGCAGCAGTTCAGCTGGACGGGGACCGGGAGATTCCCGTCAGCCGGCGCTATCGAAAAACCTTGCGCGAGCGTGTGGAGACGGGCCTGCCAGCCATGCGCTGATCCCGAGCACAAAATAGGTGATAGCGGCTCGACAGGCTCGGTCTCTGCACCTGCCCCGGCTCACGGCCATGTCCGCCTCCACCGCTGCACCAGGCAAAGTCGCAGCGGAGCAGGCAGCGTTCGGCCTGTTGCGCCTCACGCCATCCGGCGCAGCCGCCATTGGACAGCGGCCACCGGTCTCTGCTAAACGACTGTCTCGGGCGTCTTGTTTGACGGCGGCCCTGTCATGCCCAGTAACAGCGGAGCGCCTGTGATGATCCGAAACCTCAATCTCCCATCGCCGATTGCCTTGCTCTTGCTGGCTCTTTCCTTGTCGGCAACGGCCTGCGCCGATCGGGAAGTCAGGTCCAAGAAGAACGACAATAGCGCCGACCCCGCCGTAGTGGAGATGCTTGAGGTCCTGGGCGCGACTTCGCTCGGCGACGGAGCCTTGGATGGTCCCTTCCTGATGCCGGTCACGGATGTGTTCTCGATAGCCGGACGAGGGACGATCGTGTCGGGTCAAATTGAGCGCGGGACCGTTCGGGTGGGCGATGAGGTTGCCATTGTGGGCATCCGCGACACGGTAAAAACAACCGTCACGAGCATTGAGAAACCTCGCGAACTGCCTGACGTGGCCCGTGCAGGCGACACCGTTGGCGTGTTGCTGCCAGGGATCGAGCGTTCGAATGTCGAGCCTGGTCAGGTTCTGGCGAAACCGGGGTCGATCATGTCCCACGCTGAGTTCGACGCCCGGGTCTATCTGCTAACGGAAGGCGACGTCACGGCGTTGCCTGAACTAAGGAATCTTTCCGGTGATCAAGTCCTGAAACAGGGGGATAGGCCTCAGTTCTACTTTCGGACTGCAGAAGTGCCGGGTACGGTAGAACTTCTGGCCAACGCGGCGACCTTGGCGCCCGGTGAGCCCGCGGAGATCCGGGTCCGGCTGGCGGCGCCAATGGCGATGGAAACGGGGACACGATTCAAGATCAGGCAGGGTGGCCAGACCATCGGCGTGGGGATGGTGACCGGTACCACCAACTAAGAGATAGCGTTCCTAAGAGCACTACTGAAACCGCGTGTCCGCCGATTCCGCAGCCCTAGGCCACAAGGAACATGTCGTCCGCGGCATGGCCGCCGCCATGGGCGCATTCTTCATGTTCACCGTCATGAACGTCTTTGCGAAGCTCCTCAGCGCAAACCATTCGGTGATCGAGATCGCGTTCTATCGCAATCTCATCGCCTGCATGCCGTTCCTGTTCCTGGTCTTTGTGCTCGGCAAACGGGAGATCCTGGTCATACGCAGCAAGCCGACCCTCGTTGGTTTTCGGGCGGTTCTCGGGTCGCTGTCTCTGGTCACTACATTTGCGGCGTTCTCGCTGATGCCCATGGCGGAAACGACGGTGCTGATGTTCACCGCATCGCTATTCATCCCCGTACTTGGCGTGCTGTTCCTCGGCGAGCGCGTCGGACCGTACCGCTGGGGCGCGGTCGTCATGGGTTTCGTCGGCGTCGTGATCATGGCCGGCCCCGGCGGCAACGTGACGGCCATCGGCGTTGCGGTGGCCATCGCGGCGGCGCTGATGCACGCCACACTCCAGATCGTTCTTCGCTACCTGGGGCGATACGAAAGCCCGGAAACCATCGCGTTTTACTTCCTGGTGATCGGCGCGCTCATTACCGCCCTGCCCCTGCCCCTGGTAGCCGTGACGCCGACCCTGGCGGAGGTGCCTCTGCTGTTCGGCGTCGGCCTGTCCGGGGCCATGGCCCAGTGGCTCATATCCATCGCCTTCCGGAATGCCCCGGCGGCCATTGTCACGGTGTTCAACTACAGCGGCATCGTGTGGGCCACGCTGTTCGGATGGCTGATCTGGAACGACTGGCCCCTGCCGAAGGTGTTGATCGGCGCCACCGTCGTGATTGCCTCCAATGCCCTGATCATCTGGCGCGAGAGCCGCACCCGGCCGATCACCGGGGCCCGGGTCCGGGCCCGTTTTTGAGTCCGGCCCAAGCCCTTTTTCGATCAACTGACAGCGGTTCGCCAGGGCGGCACGCGGGAGTCCCATGCGGCGCGCCGGCGCCCCTCGATGTCCCAGAGGCGCCCGGCCAATTCGCCGTGGCGATGACCATCAGTTCAGCGACGTGGCCACAAGTTTGCTACACCTACTGGACCTGCCGCCCCCGTGATTCAAGCCGGCGGCGTTCATGGACTCAACAATGAGGAACCCAAGAGTGCGCACCAGGACCTCGTCATTTGCCTGCTTTGCCATTTTCTTCGCTGCCTTGTTTCTTGCGGCCGGGGCCCACGCCAAACCCCGCGTCACGCCCGTGGGCGACGGGACCGTTTCCGTGGCCCTGGACGGCTGTACGGTGGTGTTCGATGCCAAGGGCGATGTCCTCAGCCGGGGCGGCGGCTGCAAGGACAAGCAGGTCAGGAAGGCGAAAAATCAGTTTGCCGCCTACGAAAAGGAGAACAAGGGCAAGAGCGCCGCGTCACAGCATAAAAAGGGCGACAAAGCAGCCGCCGCGAAGAAGGGCGACGGACCCGATGAATGGATGGTTCGTAATGTCCGGGGTAACGCATTCGGGCTTCAAGCCAAGCCTTCCGAGAAGGCGCCGTACGTAGCCCGCGGCATCCGCAATGGCGCGCGGATGCAAAACCTGGGCTGCGGGCAACACGAAGGCGCCACCTGGTGCCAGGTGGAGTACGGCAAGAACACGGGCTGGGTACAGCGGCGCTACCTGGCCGACATCGGGGGTTAGGAGAGCCCGTATCCACCGACACCCGCAGAGTCGCTTCTGCGGGGAGTCCGGCGTGGCTGCGGCCAATGTCCAGGGACTCGTCGGACGCTCCCGGTCCCACCGGCGCTATACTCGGGGTGAGCAAACGGGAGACACTGAAATGATGCGTCTTTCAACCGTATTCGTAGCCCTGTTTTTCGCCGGGATCGCAGTTGCCGACCAGGGCATACCCGACAAGTATCCGGAGTCGGTCCTCTACGATGCACCCCGCGAAGTCATACCGGGCGTCTGGTCGGCCATCGGCGCCACCGCGCCGCCGACCTATGAGAACTCCGGCCACAACAACAACCTGTCGTTCATCGTCACCCCCGAGGGTGTTGTCGTGGTCAATGCCGGCGCCTGCTACAAGCTGGCCGAAGCCCTGCACGAGGAGATACGCCGGACCACAGACCAGCCGGTCCGCTACGTGATTCTGGAGAATGGCCAGGGGCATGCGGCCCTGGGCTCGAACTACTGGAAGCAACAGAATGTCCCGGTGATCGCTCATGTCGATGCGGCGCAGGAAATCGAAGAAGGCGCCTTCGCCTTGCTGAGCCGCATGCAGGGCTACAACAAGGACAAGGCCGAGGGCACGGAGGTCGTATTGCCTGACATCACCTTCGAGGACGAGTACGTCATCGAACTGGGCGGTGTGCGGATAGAAGCTCTGTACCTGGGCCCGGGCCACAGCCCCGGCGACATCCAGGTCTGGCTGCCGCAGAAGAAGCTGGTGATCTCGGGGGACATGGCGTTCCACCAGCGCCTGCTGCCCATCTTCGAGAATACGGACACGAAGGCCTGGATCGAGACCTATGACCGTTTCGTGGCGCTCGAGCCGGAAGTCGTGATCCCGGGCCATGGCGTTCCGACCAACGTGGAAGTGGTCACCCAATATACCCAGGATTATCTGGCGTTCCTGCGGGGCGAGGTGCAGAAACTGCTGGACGAAGGCGGCACCCTGGATGACGCCTACAAGATCGACCAGTCGGCCTACTCGGACCTCGACACGTTCGACGAACTGGCCGCGCGAAATGCCGGCATCGTGTTCACAGCGATGGAATTCGAGTAGGTCAGCCGCCCCGGGAGCGGGACGCAGCGCCTTTCGGCAGCACGGCGAGCGCTTCGATTTCGCACAGGAGATCGGACCGGCAGATCGGTGCTGCGACCATCGCGTTGGGGAAGCCCGCGAAGCCAGCTTCGCGAAGCTTTTCCCTGAGCCGCGCGGCGTCCGCCGGATGCTTCAGGTACGTGATTGCGTAAACCACGTCGCCGAAGCTGGCGCCCTGCCCTTCCAGCAGGGCCGCCATGTTGACGAGCATGCGGTCGGCCTGGGCCTCGAAGTCGCCGACGTGGGCCGTTCTGCCGTCCTCGTCGATACTGGCGGTCCCGGAGACGTGCAGAGCAACCTTGTTCGACTCCTCGACTCTCATCCCGCGAACAAAGTCGGCGCCGTACTGCGGGGCCTCGTTAAGCGTGGGCGAAGTCATCACCGTTCGTCCGAGGTGCCGGCCCGCCTTTACCGCATACAGGCCCAGGCAGAGATCGTGGACATCGGAGACCGGACCGCCGCCGATGCCGGTGCTCGCTGGGACGGTATCGATCCCGTGTGCCTCGAAGAACGCGCGCCGGGCCCGGTTGAAGTCTCCGTAGTCGCGGTCGATATCCCGGAAATAGATCCAGGTGCGGAGCACATCGCGGAATCCCATGCCCGCCTGCTGCAGGAGGTCTTCGGCAAGAGCAAACATGGTGAGAGTCTGCTCGTAGGCATTGCCGCCGGCACCGCAAAGTCCACCGGCATACAGGCGAACCTGCTCGCCCTCCTGGACCCGCAAGCCGTGCGCATTCTGACATTCGGGACAGTTACAACCGGTCTCAGCCTCGACCGTGTCAAACCTCGGCGCCGAGTCGTGCGGCAGATGGGCCTGCACCATGACCTCCAGAAGGGCGTGCTCATTCAGCGGCGGTTGCTCGATGACGGTCGTGGCCGGCCGATGCCTTGCCGCGGTGCGCCCGGACAAGACCCGCCGGCGAGCCCTGCGAACGGAATCGATATTTGAGGCCAGGTCCCGAAGGACCACCGTTTCGGACACAACGGATCCGAAACCCCCGCCCTCGGCTTCCAGCGCGTCCGCGAGGCCGGAATAGATCGCCTCGGCCTGCCGCTGTGCAGTGATCGCTCCAGCCGGCGGCTGGCAATGAATGAACAGCTCGCTCGCTTCAGGACCGTCGGTCCGGCGTAAGGTGACGGTGCAATCCTGCGTCTTGGTCACTGCTGCGGCTGGGAAGGTAGACACGTAAATACTATGACCAGGAAAGGTTTTGGAATTCCTGCACGCGGGTCTCAGAAGCGTTCGGCCGGGAGAAAAAACAGTGGCGCGGCGTCAATGACGCCGCGCCACGCGGACTGAACCAGACTCTCTCAGCCCCTGAGATGGCTGCGCCGGTCCGGGCTAACAGCCGTCGGTAGGCAATACTCCCAGCGAAGAGACGACCGTGAAGCCGTTCTTTGGCTTGTTCTTCTTAAAACAGTTGCCCGAAGAGCCGATGGAATCCACGTAGGTCAGGTCCGCGGCCAGCCCCGCGAGAGGTCCCGGGGGCGGATTGGAACCGTTGCCGCTCACGTAATTCTGGGCGACCAGGTTATTGTTCGATTGCGGATTCGTGATTGGCGGTGAAGCCACGCAGTTCCGGGTTGGATCGAAATTGTTCGGCGTACACCAGTCCAGAACTGCGATCCCGACGTAATCATTGTCCTCGACGTTGTTCTTGGCAATCACGTGGTCGCTAACGCCGAGCGCCAGAACCCCGGCTCCGGGCGGCAGCACGGACTGGAACGTTCCGGGCGGTGCCTCGTTCGGACGATTGTTGTCGTAGATATCGTTCTGCTCGATACGCCAGTTCGCCATCACCGGCAGCGGCGGGTTTCCCGCACCGTTCGGATGGAACAGGCCGACACCCACGGTGTTGTCGTAAATTTCGTTCTGCTTCACAACGACATCGTTGGACACCGTGATCTCGAAGCCGATTACGCTCCCCCAAAGCTCGTTGCCGATCACGCGAACGTTCTCGGATCCGGCCACCCACATGGCCGTATCGAGAGAACCGTAGGACTCGTTGTTGCGCACCAGCCCGTTGGCCGAGAGGGTCGGATAGATCCCGTTATTCAAATTATTGACGGACGCGTTGCGAACGAACTCGAAACCGTCCACCCAGCGCGTCTGGATTCCGTTCACCGGAAACTCTTCGACAGAGAAACCGCGAATGTAGAAGCCCTGAAGCTCCCTGCTGCGGCATTCCTGGCCCTCCGGAGTGTCATCCTTCACGTCGTAGTCACAGCCGACAGGGGCTGCATAGACCCCGGTTTCCTGGGCTTCGTTTTGCAGGATGCGCACCTTGCCGGCCTCACCCCTGCCTTTCTTAACCTTGCCGATCAGTCGGAGGTTGCCGGTAGAGATGCGAAGACCGTATCGGCCGTTGTCGACCTCTTGGTAAGTACCCGGCTCGACGAGAATTGTGTCTCCCGGGGAGGCGGCGTCGATCGCCGCCTGAATGGACTCTCCCGGAGAAACGCGGTGAACCGCAGCATTTGCGGCAGTCGCGATCATAAAAGCGGCAAGGCCAAACAGCATGCCGATGCGGCGCGGATTCATTCTTTATTTCCCCCCCAAGGGTGCGGCCCGTAGCCTGGCAGGAATCTGCCAGACAAGTGCACAGCACACGTTTTCTACCCGCAGCATTCTGGGTCCTGGACCGAATGCTGTCAATTTGGGGATTATGGAAAATCGATCGGTCGCCCTGCGGCCACAGGCCATGCCGCCCGGCGGGATCAATTGACGCCAGCCAAGCCAGTCACCCACAATCGCCGGGAAAGCATGCTGCAGCGGTCCAGCGGCGTGGCGATGGCCGCCCCAAGATACTCTCCAGGAAAAACTTCCCGAGTTTATTTATTAATGCCTAGAGTTCGAATATACGAATGCGCTCGGGGCCAAAAAGCCCCGCTCCTGACCTTTCTTCTACTCGCTGTCCTGCTGACCCTCAGCGCCTGCGGACGGGATTCCGAACCAACAGCGCTTGCTCCCCTGGCCGAGCCCCCGGGTAGCCTTGAGGTCAAGTACCCCCTCGATGAAACCCTCTTCCCGCCCGAGATCGTTGCCCCGACCTTCGTCTGGAGCGATGACACGACGGGCGTCGGGCAGTGGGACGTCTTGCTGCGATTCGGGGGCGAAACAGACCCGCTACGCTTCGCCACAACGGAACCGAGCTGGCGTCCCTCGGAAGCCGACTGGACCGAGATCAAGCGGCGGTCGACAGCAGATGCCGCAACGGTGGAAATCGTCGGCCTCTCTCCAGCCGGAAAGCCCGCTTCTTCCGCGACCATTCGCATTCGTACGTCCACGGACCCAGTGGGAGACTCCATCTTTTATCGCGAGGTTCCCCTGCCCTTCATTTCCGCCGTCCAGGATCCCTCGCGGATCCGCTGGCGCTTCGGCGGCGTGGATTCCGTGGAGCAGCCGCCGGTCGTCCTCGAAGACCTGCCGGTCTGTGGCAACTGCCATTCCTTCTCGGATGATGGCAGCACCCTCGGCCTCGACGTGGACTACGGCAACGACAAGGGCGGCTACGCCATCCTTCCCGTCGACGAGCAGATGGTGCTGAACGACGAGAAGATCATCACCTGGAGTGACTACAAGCGGGAGGACGAAGAACCTACCTTCGGGCTCCTGTCGCAGGTCTCGCCGGATGGCCGCTACGTCATTAGCACTGTCAAGGACCGGGCGGTGTTCGTAGCAACTCCCGGAATCGAGTTCTCCCAGCTCTTCTTTCCGATCAAGGGCATCCTCGTCGTCTATGACACGGTAACCGGCACCTACACGCCGCTTCCCGGCGCCGACGACCCCGAGTACGTCCAGAGCAACCCGACCTGGAGTCCGGACGGCCAGTCGGTTGTCTTTGCCCGGACCAAGGCCTATCGGAAGGACTCCATCGCCGATGCCACCAGCATTCTGCTGGACGAGAAGGATGTGCCGGAGTTCATCGAAGACAAGGAACCCTTCAAGTTCGATCTTTACCGGGTGCCGTTCAACGACGGCCGCGGCGGCAAGGCCGAGCCCATCGAAGGCGCGTCCCACAACGGCATGAGCAACTTCTTCGCGAAGTTTTCCCCGGACGGGAAGTGGATTGTCTTCACGAAAGCCGAAAACTACATGCTGCTCATGCCGGACAGCGAGCTCTATATTGTTCCGGCCGAGGGTGGCGAGGCTCGTCGTCTGCGAGCCAACACATCGCGCATGAATTCCTGGCACAGCTTCTCGTCCAACGGCCGCTGGCTGGTGTTCTCCTCGAAGGCCAACACACCGTACACCCAGCTGTTCCTCACCCACATCGACGAAGAGGGCCGCTCCACACCGCCCGTCGTGCTCGACCGTTTTACCGGCACCTACGGTGCGGCCAACATTCCTGAGTTTGTCCCGCTGCCCGCCGATGCGATTGCGCAGATAAAGGAACAGTTTCTCGACGCCTACTCGTTTCTGCGCGCCGGCATGGCCAATGAACGCACCGGTAACTACCCCGCCGCCGTCAAGGCCTACGAGCGCGGCCTGGAGGTCGAGCCCGACAACGTAGAACTTTTGAACGCCATGGGTTTCGCCCTGTTCCAGCAGGGCGAGAGCGAGGAAGCCGTTATCGCGCTCGAGAAGGCCATCGCGGTGGACCCGCAGCACTGGAAGGCGCACAACAATATGGCCCTGGCCTCGATCGATCTTGGCGAATTTGAAATGGCGGAAGCCCACTACCGCGAGTCGCTCGCCATTGAGCCGCAGCCCGCGATCTACAACGACCTCGGATTCGTACTCGAACGCCAAGGCCTGCCCGAAGACGCGGTGGTTGCCTACCGCAAGGCCCTGGAGCTGGACCCCGACTCGGCCTCGGCCCATTACAACCTCGGGGCCTCGCTGGCGCGCAGCGGGGCGTTCCCGGAAGCGGAAACGCACCTGCTCGCCGCCGTGGAAAAAAACCCGACCAGCCAGACGTATGCCGGCCTCGGCTTCGTGCTGTGGCAGCAAGACCGAAATGACGAAGCCATAGCCAGCCTGCGGTCCGCAATCGAGACGGACCCGAAGAATGCGGCCGCCTACGGCGCGCTCGGAACGATCTATGTCCAGCAGGGCTCCCTTGAGGAGGCTGAGACGACCTATCGGCAACTCATTCGCAACCAGCCCAGTGCCGCCGCTCACCAGGAGCTGGCCGGGATCCTCGCACGCCTCGGGCGAGAGGCCGAGGCGCAGAAAGAGATGGCCAGGGCGCAAGCGTTGAGCCGGGGCTCGGCACAGACGCCACAGTGAACTCCCCCCCGGCGTTGGCTGGACCGAATTTCCTCGCGGAGTCCGTGAGTTGCGCGCGCTGGGACCTCGGCCGATAATCGGGCCACGTCGGTTGCGCAGGATTGCGGCGTTCGTCCATCTGGCCGCTTCACGGGCCTTAGAAGCACATCACACTTGACGACCTTGATTTCACATAAGCTATCGGCCACGGAACTTTCCCCAGAGGCAGACGCGACGTGCCAGTAACGGAGAAAAGCCACGCGATTCTCGAGCGTTCCCGCGCGCGGGCGGGCGCTCTCAGGCCACTTGCTGGCCTCGTCAGGCGTCCGGAACAGGCATGACGCGTAAATCTGACCTCAAGCGCGCCGTACTCCAGAGCGTCTACGAGGAGAACCGGGGGATTCCGCGTTCGTTCATGGGCAAGAGAACGGCAAGGGAACCCCAGGAAGCGGCCACGCCGGAATTTCCCCAGCCCGGCCGCCGCGCTCGCCTGTACGGAATGGCCGCGATCCTGACGCTCGCTGCTATCGTGGGACTCACGGCCCGGGACATAAGCCGCCTGGAATTCGCGTCCGAAGTATCAGCGACAACGGCCGGCAGCGAGGTCCTCGCCCAGTCTGCAGAAACGCCGGACACGGGCCCCGCCGGGGGCGCAGAAACGTCCTTTGCAGACCCTTCCACGCCCACGGACGCCCCGGCGGGCCCGGCGACTGCCGTGCCGGTCGCCACGTCCGGCCAGTACAACGCCATGCTGAACGATCTCCCCATCCCCGTGGCGGAGCTGTTCGACCTCACGGTGCAGACCATCGTCATCGACCCCGGCCACGGCGGCAATGACCCGGGCGCCATCGGGCACCAGGGGCTTATGGAGAAAGATGTAGCGCTGGACATCGCCCAGCGCCTCCGCAGCAGGCTTGAGTCCGGGGGGCAGTACCGAGTCGTCCTGACGCGGGACGACGACAGCAAGATCCAGCTCAAGGATCGTGTCGCGTTTGCGAAGGACAACGACGCGGACCTGTTCATCTCGATACACATCAATTCGGTGCCCGAGCAGGCCGGCCAGGTGAACTACGTCGAGACGTATTTCTTCGGACCGCACAGTGACCAGCGGACCCTCGATCTCGCCAAGAAGGAAAACCAGAACTCCGAGTACGCGATGGGCGATTTTCGCCAGGTCATCGCCAGGATCGGAGACACGCTGAAGACCGAAGAGTCGGCGCAGCTCGCCACCTCCATCCACAATCGCTTGTATACCAATCTCAGGCGCCACAGCAGCGGCCTGCTCGATGCGGGCGCGAAGTCAGGCCCCTTCGTTGTGTTGCTCGGCGTTGAGGTACCCAGCGTGCTCGTGGAGGTCTCGTGCATCAGCAACGAGGCGGAAGCGCTACGGCTGGCATCACCGGCCTACCGCGAAAGCATTGCATCGTATCTTCAGATGGGAATTGTCGAATACCTGGAAGGCCGTAGCCAGGATCAATCAGTAAACGGAGTTAGCTCAGCATATGTCGCAAAGTAAAGATGGTTTGCTCTACGTCGGAATTGACCTGGGAACCTCCCGCTCGGTCGTATCCGGCAGTAACGGAAAGCGCAACTGGATCGACAGTTACGTCGGATGGCCGAAAGACTTCGTCGCCAAGAAGATGCTCGGCAAGTCCGTGCTGTTCGGCGCCGAGGCCCTTGAGCACCGACTGTCGCTGGACCTGTCCCGGCCGCTGCAGAACGGTGTTATCAAGGAGGGCACGGCCAAGGACGAAATGGCCGTTCGGGCGCTCATCGAGCACCTGATCGATCTCGCCGGAGCCGATGCCGGGAAGGACACCTGCGTAGCGATCGGCGTACCGGCCGAAGCACTCAAGGTAAACAAGGTAGCGATCCGGAATGCCGTAACCGAGCATGCCAAGAAGCTGGTCGTGGTCTCTGAACCCTTCGCAGTCGCCTACGGGCTTGGCATCCTCGACAATGCCATGATCATCGACATCGGCGCCGGGACCGTGGACTTCTGCATCATGCACGGCACCGTCCCTCTCGAAGAGGACCAGCGCAGCCTGCTTGTGGCCGGCGACTACATCGACGAGCAGCTGCTCAAGCTGGTTTCCGAGAAGCACCCCGAAGCCGATTTCACCCTCAACATGGTGCGGCAGGCCAAGGAAAAACACGGTTTCGTCGGCGATTCGAAACGGCGGGTGAAAATGACGGCCCCGGTCGACGGCAAGCCGACCGAATTCGATATCACCGAGGAGATGGGCAAGGCCTGCGAAAGCCCCATGCCGGCTATCATGGAAACCATCACCGACCTGATCGCCAGCTTCGACCCCGAGTTCCAGGACGGCGTTCGCCAAAACATCATCATCGCCGGCGGCGGCAGCCAGCTGAAGGGACTCGGCGCTTTCCTCGGGTCGGCCATGCCGGAATGCAAGTTCACCTGCATCGATGATCCGTTGCACGCGGGGGCCGACGGGGCGCTGCAGCTTGCGGCCGACATGCCGGAAGAATTGCTCGAGAAGCTTTAGCGGCCCTGCTCGCCGGGTCCGAATCCGGGCGATCGCGTTTAGCCGACACCCACAAGGGGCCCCGATGGGCCCCTTGTTTTTCGTTTTTTGGATGTCTTGATGGCCGTGGCCGGCGCACCGTCCGTCCAGACGCCTGGCCGCATGAACTTCGAGGCTGTGTTTCCCGTATCCGGCAGGCCCGGGTACTGCCGCCAGCGCCCGTCTTCCCGCGGGACGCGCTTGGAAGACGGCGCAACCCGCGACGCTCACAGGTCCAGGCCCCGCTCAGAGTCGTCTCATGGATCGCCAAAGAGCCCGCAGAAGCCCGGGCAACGAGACGTCTGCGGGCCCCAGGCCAGTGATTCGCGACAGCGAGCCGCCGGATGACGCCGGGCTCAGGCGCACGACCTCCGAGTCCGCCACGGATACAAAGACCGTAAGCCCTGTGTGGCGGACTATTGAATGAGCCTGCGCCAGCAAGCGGGAACGCCGCCGATCGCCCGGGCCCTGTCTCCGCAGAGAAAACAGGTCACGAAGCCGGCGGGCTCGCAGATCGAGTCCTCCCGGAACTCCCGTGAGTTGATACTCGATGCCGTCGGGGGAAGTGATCGTGAGCGCCCCGACGGCGTCGAGCTGGCGGCGATCAGGCTGCCTGGGTGAGGTCACGGGTACGGATCTTGATGGTCCCGCTCACCCGCCAGGGCGCCATGTTGGCATCATGGGATACGTGGCTGGGCACGCCAACCTCGACGTCCTGCAGCTCGTAGGTAATCTCGGCGTTGCGACCCGTGAGCTTGTCGTAAAGGTCGATCGCGAGCTCACTCCAGGTGTGATTTTCGTTTCCTGCCATGATCCTTCCCTCAGTTAAATTAAATTCGACGATTGCCCCTATCGCAGTAAACCGGATCGCAGTACCAAGCGCTCCTGTCGAGTCGCTCCGCATTACCGCCCGAATCTGCGGGAGAGGTTCAAAAGCACATGCTGTAGAGGTTTCGTTCGTACTTTGTACAATGGATTCCGATAATGCTTACAGGGCCTTGTCCACACACCCGAATCCAGCGAAAAAAGGGACCCGCAAGGGGTCCTCTTTCGTATTTGGCGGAGGGGGTGGGATGGGACGCCGCCTTCGGCGCCTCGTCGTCGCTGCGCTCCTCCGCCTGTCGGCCGCTCACGCGGCCTCGGTTCGAACCCGGGTGGGCTCGTCCACACACCCGCATCCAGCAAATACAAAAAAGGACCCGCAAGGGGTCCTCTTTCGTATTTGGCGGAGGGGGTGGGATTCGAACCCACGGTACGGAAGACCGTACACTTGATTTCGAGTCAAGCCCATTCGACCACTCTGGCACCCCTCCGCGGGCACGGGGCGGAATTATCCGGGGCTGCTTCAGCAGGGTCAATGTGGCGGGCGAATTCTCGGTCGTTGGGACGGGTGCTTGAGCGGGAAGGACCGTCCTGGTCCCGGCCGTGTGGGCGTCCTCCGGACGACCTGATTCGCTCCCGGCCGGCGTGGGCCCAGGAAAAGTGCCAACAACAGGCCCAATTCGGCAATTCCGAAACCAATGGCTCCGGGATGCCCCTGCTTTTCTGCCTCCGTGACTGTCGGCTCCTGGACATCCACTTACGGGGCAGCCCCGAAACGTGATTTTGAGCGGACTAAACCCGCCCGGGTGGGCTAGGATGGGGCCGAACCGAGGAGTGGGCTCAACAGGTGCGAGCGGTCAGTACAATCGGTCTTTGTCTGATGCTCGGGACCTGCAGTCCCCAGAGTACGGTGCTCGATCGCCTGCTCGACACGGGTACGCTGAGGGTCGTAACCCGGAACAGCCCCACCGCCTACTACCTTGGGCCTGAGGGCCCCGTCGGGCCCGAGTACGATCTGGCGAAGAATTTCGCCGACTGGCTCGGGGTCGAACTCGAGGTCTATACGCCGGACAGCCTGGCCGAGATCCTGCGCGAAGTGGAAGCGGGGCGCGCGGACGTAGCCGCGGCCAGCCTGACAGTGACACCGGAACGCGCGGAGCGCGTGCTTTTCGGCCCGGAATACCAGCGCGTCACCCAGCAGCTCATCTACCGGCTGAACACCGGTCGGCCGCGGACCCTTTACGAGGTCGTGGGCGGGCGGCTCGAAGTCGTTGCCGGCAGCAGCCATGCCGAGAACCTGATGCGCTTGCGCCGTCTCTATCCGTCCCTCACCTGGCTTGAGGATCCCAACCAGGACGTCCAGGATCTGCTCGAGTCTGTGTCCGCCGGCGAACTGGACTACACCGTCGCCGACTCTACGGCTTATTCCGTCAGCAAGTACTTCCATCCCCACATTCGTGTGGCCTTTGATATTTCCGAGCCCCAGCCGCTGGCCTGGGCCTTCAAGGCGGGCATGGACAATTCCCTGGTGGAAGCGGCTCGCGAGTACTTCTCGGAAATGGAAATTTCCGGCGCCCTGACGGCGATCCTCGAGCGCTACTACGGGCACATCGAGCAGTTCGACTATGTCGGCACCCGCAAGCTCATCGAGCATGCCGAGACCCGTTTGCCGCGGTACCGAAACTGGTTCGAAGAGGCCGGCGAGAAAACCGGCGTCGACTGGCGACTGCTGGCGGCCATTGGTTACCAGGAATCCCACTGGAACCCGAAGGCGGTCTCGCCGACCGGCGTGCAGGGCATGATGATGCTCACCCGAGCCACGGCGCGGCAGCTGAAGATCCCCGACCGGACGGACCCGGAAGCCAGCATTGCCGGAGGCGCACGTTACTTTGCCCGGGTATGGGGACGGATTCCCGAGCGAATCAGGGAACCGGACCGCACGCTGATGGCGCTGGCGGCCTACAACGTCGGTTTCGGCCACCTCGAGGACGCACGCATCATCACCGAAACCCGGGGCAAGAACCCGGACCGCTGGCTGGACGTGCGCGACAGCCTCCCGTTACTCGCCCAGAAAAAGTGGTACTCGAATCTGCGCTACGGCTACGCGCGCGGCTGGGAACCCGTTCAATACGTGGACAATATCCGCAGCTACTACGAAACCTTGCGCTGGGTGACCGCCGACACGGCGATCATGACGGCGGACGCCGCTTCCCCGGCTACCGACGAGACCGAAAAAACTCCCTGAGCAGGCTGCCGGCCTCCTCGGCCAGCACGCCGCCCTCGATGGCGCAGCGATGATTGAGTTCCGGCGAGCGCAGCAGGTTCATCACCGTTCCCGCTGCGCCACTTTTCGGGTCAGGGGCACCGAACACGACGCGCTCGACCCGCGCATGAATGATCGCGCCCGCGCACATCGGGCACGGTTCCAGGGTTACATAAAGGGTGCTGCCGGGAAGCCGATAGTTGCCGGCTGCCTGGCCCGCAGCTCGAAGGGCGAGTATCTCGGCGTGGCCGGTGGGGTCATGTCGCGTTACAGGGGAATTGCAGGCTTCCCCCAGCACCACCCCATCGCGTACCAGCACCGCCCCCACGGGAACCTCGCCGGCACGCTCGGCACTGCGGGCCAGCTCCAGGGCCCGCCGCATCCAGGCAAGATCTTCGTCGGTGCTCACTTCTCCCGGTGCGCCATCCACAGCAGGCTGCCCAGGGCGATGGCGACGAACAGCAGCATCAGCGCCAAGGCCACGCCCTACTCCCACTCGATCGTGGCGGGAGGCTTACCGGAGATATCGTAGGTCACGCGGCTGATCCCATCGATTTCGTTGATGATCCGCCGGGAAACGAGGTCGAGGAAGTCATACGGCAGCCGCGCCCAATGGGCGGTCATGAAATCGACGGTCTCAACGGCCCGAAGGCTGACGACCCAGTCGTACCGGCGCCCGTCGCCCATGACGCCAACAGACTTCACCGGCATGAACACGGCGAACGCCTGGCTGACCTTGTCGTAGAGATCGTGGCGGCGCAGCTCGTCGATGAAAATCGCGTCCGCCCGGCGCAGCAGGTCGGCAAAGGGCTTGTTGACGGGACCGAGGATCCGCACGCCCAGGCCGGGACCGGGGAAGGGGTGCCGGTAGACCATGTCGTAGGGCAGGCCCAGCTCGACACCGATCTTGCGCACCTCGTCCTTGAACAGCTCGCGCAGCGGCTCCACCAGCTTCATTTTCATTGTGTCTGGCAGCCCACCGACGTTGTGATGGGACTTGATGACATGAGCCTTGCCGGTCGCCGCGCCCGCCGACTCGATGACATCCGGGTAGATGGTTCCCTGGGCCAGCCAGCGAATGTTCTGCAGTCGGCTGGCCTCTTCTTCGAAAACCTCGATGAACTGGCCGCCGATGATCTTGCGTTTTTCCTCGGGATCCGCAACACCCTCCAGTGCGGTCAGAAATCGCTCTTCGGCATTCACGTGAATGACGCGGATACCCATGTGCCGGCCGAAGGTCGCCATGACTTGCTCGGCCTCATTGAGCCGAAGCAGCCCGTGATCCACGAATACGCACACGAGCTGATCGCCGATCGCCCGGTGCAGCAGGGCCGCCACCACCGAGGAATCCACGCCGCCGGAAAGGCCGAGCAACACCTGGTCGTCGCCGACGAGTTCACGCACCCGGGCAATGCTGTCCTCGATGATGCTGTCCGGGGTCCAGTCCGCCGGACAGCCACAAATGCCGTGCACGAACCGCTCCAGGATCCGCACGCCCTGGCGGGTGTGGGTAACCTCCGGATGAAACTGCACTCCGTAAAAGCGACGGCCCTCGTCCGCCATGCCGGCACAGGGCGCGCTGGCTGTGCTGGCAGTGATCTCGAAGCCCGGCGGCGGCTGTTCCACCCGGTCGCCGTGGCTCATCCAGACATCCAGCAGCGCCGCACCGTCCGTATCGGCGTGATCTTCCACGTCGTCCAGCAGGTGACTGGCAGTCTCCACCCGCACGCGCGCGTAGCCGAATTCCCGGTGCGTGGACATGGCAACGTCGCCGCCGAGCTGGGCGGCCATGGCCTGCATGCCGTAACAGATCCCCAGCACCGGCACGCCGAGGGTGAAAATCGCATCGGCAATGCGCGGCGGCTCTTCCACGGTCACCGACTCCGGGCCCCCGGAGAGAATGATGCCGTTCGGAGCGAAGTCCCGGATGGCGTGGTCGGCCATGTCCCAGGGATGAATTTCCGAGTACACCCCCGCTTCGCGTACCCGGCGGGCAATAAGCTGGGTGTACTGGGACCCGAAGTCCAGGATCAGGATCTTGTGTTCGTGGATGTCGCTCATGACGACTCCGGTTACGAGGATCTTGAAGGGCCGGCGGTGCCGGGGCGACGGCTAGTCCGAGCGATAGTTCGGCGCTTCCTTGATAATAGTCACATCGTGGACGTGGCTCTCCCGATAGCCGGCGTTCGTGATGCGGACAAACTCCGGCCGGGTGCGCATCTCGTGAATGCTGGCGCAGCCGGTATAGCCCATGGCCGAACGCACGCCGCCGGCCAGCTGGTGCAGGATGGCGATCAGACTGCCCTTGTACGGAACCCGGCCCTCGATGCCCTCGGGCACCAGCTTCTCCACCTCTTCCGTGGCGTCCTGGAAGTACCGGTCCTTGGAACCGTGCTGCTGACTCATCGCGCCCAGCGAACCCATGCCGCGATAGGCCTTATACGACCGACCCTGGTAGAGCTCGACCTCGCCGGGGGACTCTTCGGTGCCGGCGAACATGCCCCCGATCATGATGGCGTGGGCACCAGCCACAAGGGCCTTGGCCACGTCACCGGAATAACGAATGCCGCCGTCGGCGATCAGCGGAACGCCGTCCTTGGCCAGCTCCCGGGCGATGTTGGCCACCGCGGTAATCTGCGGCACGCCGACACCAGCAACAATGCGGGTCGTGCAGATGGATCCCGGCCCGATGCCGACCTTGACCCCGTCTGCCCCGGCATCCACCAGGGCTCGGGCCGCGGCGCCGGTGACGATGTTGCCGCCGACGATCTGCAGATGCGGAAATGCCCCCTTGATGCGCTTGACCCGGTCGAGCACGCCCCGGGTATGACCGTGGGAGGTATCCACGACCACGACATCCACGCCGGCGGCAGCGAGGGCCTCGACCCGGTCGTCAGTATCCGGGCTCGTTCCCACGGCCGCTCCGACGCGCAGCGCGCCGCGCTCGTCCTTGCAGGCGTTGGGGAAGTCAGACGCCTTCTGGAAATCCTTGGCGGTGATCATGCCCTTCAACCGGAAGTCATCGTCCACCACCAGGACCTTTTCGATTCGGTGCTTGTGCAGCAGAAGCAGTACTTCGTCCTCCACCGCGTCCTCCCGCACGGTGATCAGCCGCTCCCTGGGAGTCATTACGGTGGATACGGGAGCGTCCAGCTGGGTCTCGTAGCGCAGGTCCCGGTTGGTGACGATGCCCACGGTCTGCTCGCCATCCACGACCGGAACACCGGAAATATTTTTGGCACGGGTGAGGTTGAGCACCTCCTGGATCGTCTGGTCCGGAGTCACGGTGATCGGGTCGCTGATCATGCCGCTTTCGTACTTCTTGACCCGGCGCACCTCGCGGGCCTGGGCCTCGGCGGTCATGTTCTTGTGAATGATGCCGATTCCGCCTTCCGAGGCAATGGCGATAGCCAGCCGCGCCTCGGTCACCGTGTCCATGGCGGCGGAAACAAAGGGCAGATTCAGGTCGATCTCCCGGGTGAGCCGGGTTTGCAGGCTGACGTCCCGGGGGAGCACCTCCGAGTAAGCCGGCTGGAGGAGAACGTCATCAAACGTCAGGGCTTCCTCGACAATACGCATGGGCGGTGCCTCGAGTCGGGGTTGTCGGTAAACCTCCCATTCTACTGCGCCGGGCGGCTGCGGGTCCATTGGTCGAGCACGTAGAATAGCGCCATGAAAAGACAAACCGACCCAGGAGACGCCGCCGGGCGGATCCTCGCCCCGGAATCCGGTGGCGGCCGTACTGTCTGGTCGGTATCGACCCTCAACCGCGCGGCCCGCGACCTGCTGGAATCCGGTTTTGCCTCCGTCTGGGTCGAGGGAGAGCTGTCCAATGTCGCCCGACCGAGGTCGGGCCATGTCTACTTTTCGCTGAAGGATGCGGGCGCACAGGTGCGCTGTGCGATGTGGCGCTCCTTCGCGGGCCGCATGGCCTTTGCGCCGGAAGAAGGCATGGCGGTGCTCTGCCGGGCCCGGGTGAGCCTTTATGAGGCCCGCGGCGATTTTCAGCTCATCGTGGAGTTCATGGAGCAGGCAGGCGAAGGCCGGCTGCGCCAGGCATTCGAACAGCTCAAGACGCGGCTGGACCAGGAGGGCCTGTTCGCGGCCGACGCCAAGCGAGCCGTGCCCGTTCTGCCCGGAACCATCGGCGTGGTGACCTCGCCCACCGGGGCGGCCCTGCGGGACATCCTCCACGTCCTTGCGAGGCGATTTCCGGCGGTCAGGGTCATCGTCTATCCGACCCGCGTCCAGGGTGACGGCGCGGCCGGGGAGATCGTCGCCGCACTCGCGGCGGCGAACCGTCGGGACGAGTGCGACGTCGTGATCCTCGCCCGGGGCGGCGGATCCCTCGAAGATCTCTGGCCGTTCAACGAAGAGGCCGTGGCCCGCGCCATTCGCGCCAGCGGCATCCCGGTCATCGCCGGCGTGGGCCACGAGGTGGACGTGACGATCGCGGATCTCGCCGCGGACCTGAGGGCTCCCACACCCTCGGGGGCCGCAGAACTGGCGGTGCCGGACGCCTCGGAATGGGACGGCTTGCTCGAGCGCATGGGCCGCCGGTTCGCCACGGCCGCCCGCCGGAGCCTGCAGTCAGGCCATGAACAACTGAGATTCCTGGAGAAACGCCTGGCGGCAAGCCATCCCGGCGCCCGACTCGCCCAACAGTCCCAGCGAGTAGACGATCTCGAGCAGCGGCTTGCGGCGGGCGCCCGCGCCACGTTCGGAGATTTCCACAATCGCCTTCTGAGACTCATCGGCCGACTGGATGCCGGTTCGCCCGAACCCCGGATCCGCGCCAGCCGCGAGCAGGTCAACGTGGCTGCACTGCGCCTCGCGCATCGGCTTGACGGCCTGATGGAGGGCTACAACACTCGGCTGGCGAGCGCGGCCCGGGCCTTGCACACGGTGAGTCCGCTGGCGACTCTGGACCGGGGGTATGCCATTGCTTACTCGCGCGACGGCCGAATCCTGACCGACGCTACTGAGACGTCGACCGGCGACCGGCTGAAATTGACCCTTGCCCGCGGGTCGCTGGAGACCGAAGTGCTGGCAATCGAACCGGCGGCCGCACCGGACCGCGGCGCAAGCGGCGACGACACGGACGGATAGCGTTCTGGAATCCCTTTAGGCACGGTCGTAGTAGGCGGCAATGACCGGCCGAAACCGGTCCATGTCCACCAGGAAGGAATCGTGCCCCTGGATCGACGGCAAGGACACGAACTCCACATCCCGGCCCGGATGCTCGAGGCACTCCGCCAGCTCTTCCTGCTGGTTAAGGGGAAACAGGAAATCCGTCTCCACGCCGACAACCAGCGCCCGCTCGATGCTGGACTTGCCGAGTTCAGTGGCGGCGCAGCCAGAATGCTCACCCACGTCGAACAGGTCCATGCCCCTGGACAGGTAGAGATAACAGTTCGGATCGAACTGGCCGGTGAATCGCTGGGCGTGATGCTCCAGGTACGACTCGACGCTGAAATCGATACAGAAAGGATCGCCGGTTTCGTGTTCCGATGACACCCGCTCTCGTCCGAAACGATGCTGCCACTCCTCCGCCGAGCGATAGGAGATCATCCCGAGCTTGCGGGCCAGGCGCATCCCGGTAACGGGCGGATCGTCCACGGGATAGTTGCCGCCGCGCCAGTCCGGATCGCTGCGAATCATTTCCCGCTGCAGGGACCGCAGGGCAATCGCAAACGGCGAAGCCCGGCAGGCGGAGGAAATGGTCACCAGGCCCCGGGTCATGTGCGGATAGAGAACGCAGAACGCCAGCGCGGTCATGCCGCCCATCGACGAACCGATAACCGAGTGGGTTCTTTCGATACCAAAGTGATCGAGAACCTCACGCCCCACGTGGGCGATGTCTTCGAGGGTGAGTACCGGGAAGGTCAGCCGGTACGGCTCGCCCGTCCGCGGATCCGGCGACGCCGGGCCCGTCGAGCCGAAACAGGACCCCAGCGAATTCACACAGATCACGAAGTAGTGATGAGTATCGATAGGCCGGCCCGGCCCGACCATTTCTTCCCACCAGCCCGGTGACGGATCATCCGGCGACGACGCGGCATGGGCAGAGGGGGAAAGCCCGGTAAACATCAGGACCGCATTGTCCCGGCCGGCGTTCAGCCGACCCCAGGTCTCGTAGGCGATGTCCACTTCGGGAAGGCTGCCGCCACGATGCATCTCGAACTCCCTGTCGAGATGGAGAATTTGCCGAGCGCTGTGCTGCGCCGGTTTTCGCTGAACCTGGGCCACCATGGGCGCATTGTCGCCAAAGCCGGCCGGCATTGCCAATGGCGAACGCCGGTCCCGCCTAGCTGTCACGCCGCTTGATGTGGCGAATCATGCGCTTGCGTTTGCGCTCCTGGCGGGGCGTGAGGGTATTGCGGCGGCCCTCGTAGGGATTGTCGCCAGAACGTAATTCGATCCGTACCGGCGTACCCTCAAGCTTGAACGCACGACGAAAGGTATTTGCCAGAAAGCGCCGGTAGGAGGCCGGCAGGCGATCGGTCTGGTTGCCGTGAATTACGATGATCGGCGGGTTGCGTCCGCCCTGGTGAGCATAGCGGAGCTTGATCCGCCGACCGCGGACCAGCGGCGGCTGGTGCTCGGTGACGGCGGCCTCGAGAACCCGGGTCAGCTCCGATGTGGGCAGCGTCCTCTGTCCGGCGGCATGGGCCTGGTCAACCGAATGCAGAAGCTTGCCGACGCCGCTGCCGTGCAGTGCCGAAATGAAGTGCCGGCTGGCGTATTCCACGAACGGCAGCTTGCGCTGCAGGTCGGCGCGAATACGCTCCTTCTGGTCGTCGGCCAGGCCATCCCACTTGTTGACGGCGATGACCAGGCCACGGCCACGCTCTGCGGCCAGTCCGATCAGGGTGGCATCCTGCTCGGTCACACCGTCCTGTCCATCAAGGACAGCGATGACCACGTGAGCGTCATCCACGGCCTTCAGCGCCTTGATCACGCTGAACTTCTCGATTGCCTCGTGGACGCTGCGCCGCCGCCGTACGCCAGCGGTGTCAACGAGTACGTAGTCGCTCTCACCGCGGCGGAAGGGCACCTCGACGCTGTCACGCGTGGTTCCGGGCTGGTCGAAGGCTACGACCCGGTCCTCGCCCACCAGGCGATTGACGAGGGTCGACTTGCCCACGTTCGGCCGGCCGATCACCGCAACCCGGGTGCCAGGCAGGCGGTCGGCCGACTCGCCGTCCTCGGGCGTATCGAAGGCCTCCAGGACCGCATCCATCAGCGAGCGGACACGCTGACCATGCGCCGCGGAAATCGCAACGGGGTCGCCCAGCCCCAGCGCGTAGAACTCGGCGACGACGTTTTCCTCCGGCAATCCCTCCGCCTTGTTGACGACCAGCCGGACATCCCGGCCCTGGCGGCGCAGCATGCCGGCAATATCCTGATCGTCGGCAGTCAGTCCGTCACGGCCGTCCACCATGAACAGGATCCGGTCTGCCTCGGCCAGGGCCTGGATGGTCTGCCGGGCAGCCAGCGCCTCCACTCCCTCACTGCCGGCGTCACCGGCAAGACCGCCGGTATCCACAACGATGTAGGGCACGGGTCCCAACTTGCCGAAGCCGTACTGGCGATCGCGGGTAAGCCCGGGAAAATCAGCGACCAGCGCGTCCCGGCTGCGAGTCAGGAAGTTGAAGAGCGTCGACTTGCCGACGTTCGGGCGGCCAACCAGGGCAACCACGGGGAGCATGCCGGGTCATCCGTCCCCGCGGGCGCGGACCGCGTAGGCAAGGATGGCGTTGTCCTCGGTTTGAACGTAGATCAGCTCGCCAGCCACGATGGGCCGGGAAACGATCGCCGCTCCGCCGGTCTTTACCCGCGCCTGGAAAGTCCCTGTCAGCGGGTCGAGGAAGTGCAGGTAGCCTTCAAAATCGCCCACGACGATGGTGTTGCCGAAAACGACGGGGCCGGTAACGCTGCGGGCCCGCAATCCGGACTGCCGCCAGATCGTTGCGCCGCTGGCCCGGTTGAAGGCGACGACCTCGCTGTTTTCGTCGGTCACGTAAACGCTCGTCCAGTCCACCGCGATATCCCGAAAACTGGAAACCTCGCTGGCCCACAGGAACTGCCCGGACTCCAGGGCCATGCCGGCGACGCGGCCGTGAAAGCTGGCGACGTAAATGTCCTGGTCGACAATGACCGGATTTCCGTCCACGTCCGCCAGCCGCTCGAGCTGGTTTGCGCCGCGGCCCGAGGCGACAAGGTTTTCCCACACAGGATCTCCGGTCCGGCGGTCGTAGGCGCCAAGGCGGCCGTCGTCATAGCCGATGACCACGATGTCGCCCGCCACTGCCGGCACGGAATTCCCGCGGAGCGTCAGGCGCGGAACGGGGCGCTCGATGAACCAGCGCTCGCTTCCGTCCGCGGCGTCAAGCGCCCGGACGCGTCCGTCGACCGTGCGCACGATGACCATGTCGCGGGCGGGAACCGGCGCCGCTACGACCTCACCCGAAAGGTTTGCCTGCCAGAGCTCGCTGCCGTCCGAAGCATCCAGGGCCACGACGATGCCGCCACTGGTTCCGAACACAACCATGCCTTCGCCCACACCCGGGCCCGCGGAGAGGGACAAACCGGTCTTGCTCTCCCAGACCGTATCCCCCTTGAACGAATCGGCCGCCCACACACGGCCCTCGTGGGTTCCCGCATAGAGACGCCCCCCCGAAACGGCAGGCCGGAGACCCAGGAGCAGGTCTTCGGTGCCGCCGCCGAGGCCCTTTCGCCAGGCACGGCCCACCTGCAGGGTCGCATCAAACTTTTCCAGCTCGGCCGGCGGCTCGACCGGCTCGTCGTCATCGCCGAAGATCGAACATCCGCTCGCCAATAGCCCGAGCCCGATGACGAGGAGCCACCTCATGAGGGGTCGCTGCCCTCCGCAGGCAAAGCCGCGAGCTTGCGCAATACCGCGTCCGCGTCGACGGTCTGGGCCTGCCCGGCATCGAGAGCGGCCTGGTACTCCTCCCGGGCCGCCGTCGTCTCATCCCGAGCGGCAAATATGTCGCCGCGAAGCTCGTGGTACTGGCCGGCGAAGGTGCCGGCGCCCGACAGGTCCAGAACGTCCAGCGCCTCGTCTGCCCGATCGCTACCGATCAGCACCCGCGCCAGACGCAGCCGGACTACGCGGGCAAGGTCCGGATCCGCGGTGTGCTCCAGCGCGGCGCGCAGGTAGACCTCGGCGCTCCCCGCATCTCCCTCGGCGAGAACCGCTGCCGCGACCGAAAGGCGAGCCTGGTCCAGGTAGGGCGTCCCGTCGTAGTCTGAGGACAGCGTTTCCAGCCGCGCCCGGGCGTTCTCCATGGAACCGGCGGCCAGCGCATCACGCAGCGCCGTGTATTCCGCAGACGCCATTTCCCCTATCTGCAGCTTGCGGTCCTTCATGTAGTTCAGGCCCACGATGCCGCCGATGCCGATCAACAGGCCACCCACGATCCAGGCCAGGTTTTCCTTCAGCCACGCACGGATCTGCTCGACCTGCTCTCTCTCACTGAGATAATCGTCCACTGCTCAATGCTCTCCTGACGGTCCGGAATTCCGCCGGCCGCTCTGGTTTGTTATCCATTCCGCCAGACGGCGGGTTGCCCCCGGGCGATCCAGCCGTTCCTGGCCGCCATCGCCGCGCAGGTGTTTCACGGTCAAGGTGCCGGTCGCCAGTTCATCGTCCCCGACGATTACGGCGAGGGCCGCACCGCTGCGATCGGCCCGTTTCATACCGGACTTCATGCTCCCCGACCCGCAGTTCTGCAGGACGCTCAGACCCGGAACCGCATCCCGGAGACTCTCGGCAATGCCGTTGGCCGCCCGGACGGCCGGTTCTCCTACCGGAAGCAGGAACACGTCGGGCACCGGCGCGGCGGGAACACTTTCGGTCATCTGAACGATTTCCACCAGGCGCTCCAGGCCCAGCGCCCAGCCGATGGCCGGCGTTTCCCGCCCTCCCAGCTGGGTGACAAGCCCGTCATAGCGGCCGCCGCTGCAAACCGCGGCCTGGGCGCCAAGGCGGTCGGTGAGCCACTCGAAAACCGTTCGCGTGTAGTAGTCCAGGCCCCGCACGAGACGGCTGTTGACTCGAGCGGAGACCCCCGCCTCTGCCAGCATTCCCTGCAGGGCGGCGAAGTGATCCGCGGACTCGGCGTCCAGGTGGTCAGTGATGGCCGGGGCCGCCACGACAAGCTCCTGCAGGTCCGGGTTCTTGGTGTCCAGGATACGCAGCGGATTCTGTTCCAGACGCCGCAGGCTGTCCTCGTCCAGCGCGGCCCGATGATCGGAAAAGTACTCCACCAGCCGCTCCCGGTAGCCAGCCCGGGATTCCGGCGTACCCAGGGAATTGATTTCGAGAACCAGGCCGGGAATACCCAGGGCCTTCCACAGCCGCGCCGACACCAGGATCATCTCGGCGTCGATATCCGGCCCCGCGTAGCCGAATGCCTCCGCCCCGATCTGGTGAAACTGCCGGTAGCGGCCCTTCTGGGGGCGTTCATAACGAAACATGGGTCCCGCGTACCAGAACCGCTGCTGCTGGTTGTGCAGCAGCCCGTGGGTTATCGCGGCACGAACGCAGCTTGCAGTCGCTTCCGGTCGGAGACTCAGGCTCTCTCCGTTGCGGTCCGCGAACGTGTACATCTCCTTTTCGACGATGTCGGTCACTTCACCGATGGACCGGGCGAAGAGCTCCGTACGCTCGATCAGCGGCACACGCAGCTGGCCGTAGCCATAGGATTGCAGTACGTCGGAGACCGTGCGCTCCACCCACTGCCAAACCCAGGTATCCGGCGGCAGAACGTCGTTCATGCCGCGCACCGGCTGCACGGTCTGCGCTGATTTCGCGCTCATGACTGCCGTCCCTCGCCCGGAACCACTAGGGAGCCTCCAGCGTGAAACGGGCCGTATTGCCCCGGCGCACGCGGTCGGGAACCGGCCAGGGCTGACCCTCGATTCGAACCTCTACCCCGTCTGCGTAACCCAAAAACACCGTGAGAGGCGCCTCTGCGCGCAGGCTGCGAGTCGTCCCCTTGCGGCCGAGTTCGTAGACCAGGCGGGTACCACTGGCATCGCGGACATCGACCCACGAATCGGCGCTGAACACGAATTCGGCCAGCAGCCCGGTCTCGGCATCCAGCCCGCCCGAAGAAAACAGCTCCTGCTCAATGGTCGGTGCCGAGACTGCCGGCGCCGAAACCGATGGCGCCGAAGTCGTTGTCGAATTTGCCGTGGGCGTAGTCGCAGACGGCCGGGAAACCGTTGGTGCGGAAACGGCGGGAGATGGCACGGGTCGGGACGAAGCCGCGGGAACGGATGCCGCCGGCCGCGAGCGTTGGACGCCTTCGTCGGTTTGCCTGCCAGATTCCGGGCGGGGGGCGACGACCGGCGGCGGCTCAGATACGGTGGCCGCCGAGGCTTCCTCGGGCGAAGCGGATCCAGCCGCCGGTTCGCTCGCGGCCGGGCCGGAAGATCCAGCTCCGGATGCCGTTTCGGGAGTCACCGGTTCCGGAGCCGGCAGTTCCACGGCAGCGCTGGACGAACGCTGCGGCAAAACCAGGGCACCATCGGACGAGGGTGCCGGCTGCGCCCCGGCTTCGGACCCGGGCTGACCCTCGGCGTCATCGCCCGCCGCCACCGGCTCCGCAGGAACGGCAGCGTCCGGCGCTTCGAGCGTCGCGGGCGGCGTCGGCCGCAGCAGCCACCAGACCACTACGCCCACGACAAACAGGAGCAGCACAACAAACGGCCAGAGACGTCCTTCGCTCCTGGGCCTTTCTTCCGGCTTCATCGGGTGCAGCTGCACCCGATCTGCGGGTTCCTCGGCGCGTTCGTAGGCGGCCATGACCTCGTCGGCGGAGATATCAACCAGCTGCGCATACTTTCGCAGGTGCCCGCGTACGAAGACGGGCGCGCCGATCACAGCATATCGATCCGACTCGATCGCCCGGACCGCGGGAACATCGAGGTTAAGCGCACGGGCGAGCCGGTCCGCGGAGATCTCCTTGGCTTCCCGGGCCGACTTGAGTATCTGGCCGGCGGTCGGCGGAGCCTTGTCGGTCCGACTTGCGTCGTCGCTGACGTCGCTATCTACCACCACCGCTCTCCAGCAGCCGGGCTTCCCGGGATTCCGGGTACTCCGCCCGCAGGCGTCTTGCATAGTCGCTGGCCGCGCCCCGGTCTCCCAGAGTCTGTTCGACACGAACCGCCAGCCAGAGGCTGTCCGGCCCCCAGGGGGCCACGGCTTCGTAGCGCTGGAGGAAGGCTCTCGATGCCAGGGCGTTGCCGTTAGCCAGGCTCAGATCCGCCATCTGCAGCAGCGCCTCCGGATAACGGGGGTCCTTGGCAAGGGCGAGCCGGAAAAAAGCCTCCGCCCGCTCTGCGTCCGGAATCCCGCGTGCGCAGACCCCGGCGTTTGACCAGGCCGTCTGAGGATTCCTGTAGAAGGGCGTCTTGGCCGCCTTCTCGAAGTAGGTCAGTCCCTCTTCACGCTCGTCCCTGCGGCACAGGTATCCACCATAGCTGTTCAGGACGTTGGCATCGTCGGGGGCCAGCCGCACTGCTTCGCGATAGTGCTTGTAGGCCATGTCCGGCTCACCGGCCCGTTCATAGACCAGGGCCAGAGTGAGCTGCGCGCCGATGAGCTTGGGGTCCAGATCCACGGCTTTCTTGAGCTTGTCGCGGGCCAGGGCCAGGTCGCCGCGCTGGAGGTACTGGGCTCCCAGCTGCAGGTTCACCTTGGCGGCATCCTCCGGCGAGGTCTCGGGGCCTTTGGGTTCCGTGGAAACGCAGGCAGCCAGAAGCAGCGCCGCAAGCGGAACGATCGATCGCACCTTCATGGACGGGCGGCCACGCTGATGAGCTTTTCGCCGAGGCGAATTCTCGTGCGATCCTGAACCCGGCCAACGAGCTGGCCGCAAGCCGCATCGATGTCGTCGCCGCGGGTCCGGCGGATCGTGGCCCGCACCCCCGAGCGCAGCAGGATCTCCCGGAATCGCTCGATGCGCTCCCGCGGCGACCGGCGATACGGCGTATTCGGAAACGGGTTGAAGGGAATCAGGTTCACCTTGGCCGGGCGATGTTTCATAAGGCGCACCAGGTCACGCGCGTGAGCATCGGAATCGTTGACCTCATCCAGCATGACGTACTCGAAAGTGATGTGTCGGCGCAGGCCGGCCTCGGTATACCGCCAGCAGGCATCCAGCAGTTCGGCGATCGGATATCGTCGGTTGATGGGTACCAGCTGGTCCCTCAATTCATCGTTGGGCGCATGCAGGGAGACGGCCAGCGCCACGTTGCAATCGCGGGCGAGCCGGTCCATCTGGGGGACGAGACCCGATGTGCTGAGAGTAACCCGCCGCCGGGACAGGTTGAAGCCGAAATCGTCCAGCAGAATTTCCAGCGCGGGGACCACGTTGCGATAGTTGGCCAAGGGCTCGCCCATGCCCATCAGCACCACGTTGGTCACAACCCGTTCGTCCGCATCCACCCGGTCGCCGAGTTCCCGGCCGGCCAGCCACACCTGGCCGACGATCTCGGCGGTTCCCAGGTTGCGGTTGAAGCCCTGCTGGGCGGTGGAGCAGAAGGAGCAATCCAGGGCACAGCCCACCTGGCTGGAGATGCACAGGGTCCGGCGAGCGATTTCCGGGATAAACACCGTCTCCACCGCCTGGTCGTCGCTGCCCCTGAGCATCCACTTGTGAGTGCCGTCCCCGGACATCTGATCGGTCACGATACGGGGCGGACGAACCTCTGCCACCTCCGCAAGCCGCAGCCGCAGCTTCTTGGAGATGTCCGTCATCTTCTCGAAATCGGACACGCCCTGTCCGTACACCCAGCGCATCAGCTGGCGGGCGCGAAACGGCTTCTCGCCGAGGTCCTCGAAAAAGGCTTCGAGGGCACTGCGGGAAAGACCGAGCAGATTGACGCGTCCGCCAGTCATGGTGTCAGGCTGCCCGGGTCCTGGGGCAAATCTGGTCATCCGCGAAGAAGAAGGCCACCTCGCTCGCCGCGGTATCGGGACCGTCGGAGCCATGAACGACGTTTTCCTCGATGCTGGCGGCGAAGTCCGCCCGGATCGTCCCGGGAGCGGCATCCGCGGGATTCGTCGCGCCCATGATCTCGCGATGCCGGGCAATTGCGTCCTCGCCCTCGAGGACCTGCACGACCACGGGCCCGGAGGTCATGTAGCTGACCAGGTCCTTGTAGAACGGGCGTTCCTTGTGGACGGCATAGAAACCGCCCGCCTGGTCCTCCGCGAGGTGCATCATGCGAGCCGCGACGATTCTGAGCCCCGCGGCCTCGAAACGACGATAGATCTCGCCGATCAGGTTCTTCGCGACGCCGTCGGGCTTGATGATGGAAAGGGTACGCTCGATGGCCATGGCAATTGCTCTCCCGCAATAGCTGTTCTGGATACCAGCCTTTGCCGCCCGGACGATTCGGGCCAAAGATCTGGTACAACAATTCACCGCGCCCGGTAACAGGAACGGCTATGGTCGTGGAATCAAACGAGTAATGATACTGCCGGGCCCGGCCGCCCCGCAATCAGTAGCGGTCGATCAGTCGGCCTCGACGCTGAAGCTCTCGCCGCAGCCGCATTCGTCCTTGACGTTGGGATTCCGGAACCGGAACGACTGATTCAGGCCCTCACGCACGAAATCCACTTCCGTGCCGTCGAGAAACCCCAGGCTGGCGGGGGCCACCACCACCTTCACTCCGTCGACTTCAAAAACGACGTCCTCATTGGCGACTTCATCAGCATAGTCAACGACATAGGCATAACCGGAGCACCCGGTCTTGCGCACGCCCAGGCGTATGCCCAGACCGCTCCCGCGGCGGTCGAGGTACTCTCTCACCCGGTCTACTGCCGAATCGGTCAACGTAATCGCCATCGTCTTAGCCTTCCTCCAGATCCTCAAAGGCCCCGGGGTACGGGGGTATTCCCGTCTTCCGAACTACCTGTCCTGAGCCGCGGCCACCGTGGCCGCAAACGCATCCTCGACCACAAGAAGCGGCCCCAGCTTCTCCGCCGGGGCGTCGAGCGCCTCGGCCACCGCCAGCGCCGAGAACTCGGCCGACAGATCCGTCAGCGCAAGTCCTTCGGCTTTTTCCGCCATCCACGATGCCGCAGCAATCACGTGGGGGCAACCGTAAGCCTGGAACCGACAGGCTGCAATGGTCGCGCCCCGCAGGCGGAACTGGAATTCCACCCGGGTTCCCCGCGAGAAGTCCCCCGCTGCGCCCGGAACCACATCCGGGCCACGCCCGAACAGCTCCCCGGCGCCCGACGGCTCCTCGAAGCGGCGCAAGACCTCGTTACTGTAGGCAGGCAATGTCATCAGCTCACTCGTTCCCCCAGGCAGTCCGAAGACACTGGCGCCAGCGCCCGCAGCCGCTGCACCTGGTCACTGACCCTGGAAACCGCAAAATCCACGTCGGCCTCGGACGTGAAACGTCCCATGCTGAACCGGATCGAACTCTGTGCCAGCTGATCGTCACGGCCAATAGCCCGCAGCACGTAGGACGCCTCTCGGCTGGCTGACGTACACGCCGACCCGCTGGACACCGCCAGGTCACGCAGCGCGAACAGCAGGCTCTCGCCCTCCACGCCTTCAAAGCTGATATTCAGCAAACCCGCGATTCTCCTGTCTGGATCACCGTTCAGCCAGACGCCTCCGAGCCCCTTGAGCCCGTCCCAGAGCCTTCGCCGCAGGTGGCCCAGGCGGATGCTGTCCGCCTCGAATTCCTCGCCGGCAATCCGGAACGCCGCGCCCATGCCGACGATCTGATGCGTGGCGAGGGTTCCTGACCGCATACCCCATTCATGACCACCGCCATGGATCAAAGGTTCCAGCCTCGCCCGCGGTCCGCGTCGCACGTAAAGCGCTCCGATGCCTTTGGGCCCATAGACCTTGTGGCCCGACACTGACAGCAGGTCCACTGCCATCGCCTCAACGTCCACGGGGACCTTGCCCGCGCTCTGGGCGGCATCGACATGAAATATCACGCCGCGCTCCCGGCAAACCGCACCGATGGCGGCCACGTCCTGGACCACGCCGATCTCGTTGTTCACGTGCATGAGGGAAACGAGCACGGTGTCGTCCCGGATGGCGTCTGCCACCTGGTCCGCCGTCACGATCCCATCCTCGGCCGGGACCAGCCAGGTCACCTCCCAGCCCTGCTGCTCGAGACTCCGGCAGGTATCGAGTACGGCCTTGTGCTCGGTGCGGCTGGTGACGATATGCCGGCCCCGACTCCCGTGGGCCAGGACCGCGCCCTTGATCGCCAGGTTATCGGACTCGGTCGCACCGGAGGTCCAGACGATTTCCGTGGGCGATGCGCCGATCAGGGCCGCTACTTCGCGCCGGGCCTGTTCCACCCGGCCCCGCGCGTCCCGCCCCGGCTGATGCGAGCTGGACGCCGGATTGGCGTAGCAGCCTTCCCGGGTAAGGCACTGGCACATGACTTCCGCGACCCGCCCGTCGACAGGCGTGGTGGCGGCATAGTCCAGGTAAACAGGGGTACGCGTATTCATGTCAGCTGCCGGGTTGTAATTACCCGGATTATCGCATGAAGCCGAGGGGTTTCGATGGGACACAGCGCACTGACTGCGCCACCAGGGCCCGAGCCTGTCGGGCGGCCCCGTTTCAGTCCGGCGAGCCGTCCGTCGCCGGGCCCGGCCCCACCGGCCGAAACCCCTCCGCGGAACCTGCGCCCGGTCCGCGGGACGCCATACCGGCGCGCTGCATCGCCCCGTTGGCACGCCGGGATCGAAGCGAGCTCATATAGTGCTCGTAGTCGAGGATGCAGTCGGCGATATCCTCGAATCGAAACACGAAGAACCAGCCCTCCCGCAAACCCGCTCGCATCTGACGGTGCAGCCGATGATTGCCGTCGATGAGTCGGTAGGGCAGCCCGCAAGGGTTTGCCGCCCCCTCGAGAACCAGTCCGGGGACGTCCGGATCACAGGCCGCCAGGCGCTTCTCTTCCATGCACTTGCGGCGATAACAGACCGCGTCGAAGGGCAGCTGGATGGCGGGCCTCGCGGTCGTGCGCTCGAACAGGGGCTCGATCCAGACCAGCCAGGTTCGCTGCCGGTCCAGGGGCGGCAGGTGCCAGTCGCCCTGAATCACGTGAAAAGAGGCGCTCGATCTCACCGCGCGGGCCCGCCGGGTTCGCGGCCGCGCGGAGGCCAGGCGTCCGGGGCCAGGGCGCTGAGAATGCCGCGGAGGATATTCAGCTCGTTCTGATCCGGCTGAGCCCGATTGTAGAGTCTTCGCAGCCGCCGCATGAGATGGCGGGGATTGTCCGGATTGAGAAAGCCCGCACCCACCATGGCGCTCTCGAGATGGTTGTAGAAGTGCTCCATTTCCTCCAGCGTCGCCGGTGGAAATGCGTCGCCGGCAGACTTTCGGGGTCCGGGCTCGTGAGTGGCCAGACGCAGCTCATAGGTCATGATCTGCACCGCCATCGCCAGGTTCAGCGAGCTGTAGTCCGGATTGGCGGGAATGTGGACAAGGGCCTGGCAGCGAGCCAGCTCTTCGTTACTCAGGCCCGATTTCTCGCGTCCGAAAACCAGAGCAACCGGAGCCGCCTCCGCCTCTGTGAGAGCACGCTCGGCGGCTTCTCTCGGCTCGACCACGGGCCAGGGAAGACTCCGCAGACGAGCGCTGAGTCCCATGGCAAACCCGCAACCGGCCAGGGCACCGCCCAGGTCGGTGTGGACAGTCGCCTGTTCGAGGATATCGTCTGCGCCGGACGCCCGTGCGGAGGCCTCAGCTGACGGAAAGGGCGCCACAGGGGCGGCCAGGTGCAGCGACGTCAGGCCCATGTTCTTCATGGCCCGGGCCGTGGCCCCGATGTTGCCGGGGTGGGAAGTGCCGACGAGAACAATGCGGACATGGGGAAGAAGCATAGCGGCCAGCGCCTCTACAACCTGCGGATTTCTTTGCTATTCTACCGGCCCGCCGCGTGCCGGAATCCATCCCGGACCGGTACTTCCGTCCCTGGAGACGATCAGATGCACGCTCTTGTGAATATCGCCGTCCGTGCCGCCCGCCGGGCGGGGGACGCGATTATCCGCAACATCAATCGCCTGGACTCGATCCGGGTATCTACCAAGGGACGGAACGACTTCGTCAGCGAGGTCGATCACCTGGCCGAGCAGGAAATTATCCAGACCGTTCGCAAGAGCTATCCCGACCACGCATTTCTCGCTGAAGAAAGCGGCGAATCAGGGAAATCAGACTTTGTCTGGATCATCGACCCCCTGGATGGCACGACCAATTTTCTCCACGGCTTCCCGACCTTTGCCGTCTCCGTCGCCGTTCAGCACCTCGGCAGGATCGAGCACGGCGTCGTCTATGATCCGCTGCGCCAGGAACTCTTCACCGCCAGCCGGGGCGCCGGCGCCCAGCTGGACGGGCGGCGTATCCGCGTAAGCCAGGCCCGAACCCTCGAGTCCTGCCTGGTGGGAACCGGATTCCCGTTTCGCGGAGGAAGCGAAGAACTGGATGCCTACATGCCCATGCTGCGGGCGATGATCGAGGCCACCGAAGGTGTGCGCCGCCCCGGCGCGGCGGCCCTGGACCTGGCCTACGTGGCCGCGGGACGGCTCGACGGCTTCTGGGAAATGGGGCTAAGCCCATGGGACGTGGCGGCCGGAGGCCTGCTGATCCAGGAAGCCGGCGGTCGTGTCGGCGACATGAACGGCGGCGACCAGTGGCTGCACTCGGGACACATTGTGGCCGGCAATCTGCGCATATTCGATGCCCTCACTGCCACCCTCGGCCCGCATATTCCCGACACGCTCAAGGGCGCCTGACAGGCGCGCCGTATTCCAGGGCCGAAGCAATGAAAAAGGGGCCTGGCGGCCCCTTTTTCATATCCACCGGACACGCCCCGCGTCAGGGCAGAGCGTCCAGCTCCGGATCGTCCCGCTCCGGGGGCATAAGGTCCTTGGGCGTCACGTTCAGTGCCAGCGCCGTGGCGCTCGCCACGAAAATGGACGAGTAGGTACCCACGATCACGCCGACGATGAGGGCAACGGCAAACCCGAACACCGCTTCGCCACCCAGCACCAGGAGCGCAACGAGTACGAGCAGCGTGGTCAGACTGGTGACGAGGGTTCGGGCGATCATCTGATTGATCGACAGATTCATGATCGTTTCCGAGGTTTGCTTGCGAATCGAGAGCATGTTCTCGCGAATTCGATCGAACACGACGATCGTGTCGTTCAGCGAGTAACCGATAACCGCCAGCACGGCCGCCAGCACCGCAAGGTCCACCGATATCTGGGTCAGCGAGAAAAAGCCGAGCACGATAATGACGTCGTGCACCAGGGCCGCAACCGCGCCGACGGCAAACTTCCACTGGAAGCGCAAGGCCACGTAGGCCAGGATCATGATCAGGGCGAACAGCATTGCCAGTCCGCCCTGCTCCGCCAGCTCCTTGCCGACCTGGGGCCCGACGAACTCGACCCGCCGCAGCTCGACGCCCGGCTCGGCCTCTCGCAGCACGCTGACCAGCCGATCCCGGATCGCCCCGCCATCCGCACCCTCGCCCGGCGGTAGCTGGATCGTGACGTCCCGAGACGAACCGAAATATTGCACGATGGCCCGGTCGAACCCGGCTTCTGAAACCCGGGACCGGATATCACCGAGGTCAGCCGCCTCCGGATAGGCCACCTCCAGCACGATGCCGCCGGTGAATTCGATGCCGAAATTCAGGCCGCGCGTGACCAGCGAACCCAGGGAAACAACGATCAGCGCGATCGAGAACAAACAGCGCCAGCCGGCGCTTCCCCAGGAAGTCGAAACGAATCGCGTCTTTCATAAATTCCATGATGGGGTCCTCAGATCGCCAGCCGTTCGACGCGCCGCCCGCCGTAGATCAGGTTGATCACGGCGCGCGTACCGATGATGGCCGTGAACATCGACGTGATGATTCCCAGCGACAGTGTCACGGCGAAGCCCCTGATGGGCCCGGTGCCGAAGGTGAAGAGCACGACCGCGGCAATCAGGGTCGTGATGTTTGCGTCCGCAATCGAGGAAAAGGCTTTCTGATACCCCGCCTGGATACTGGCCTGGGGCGAATTACCCAGCCGCAGCTCCTCGCGAATACGTTCGAAAATCAGCACGTTGGCATCCACCGCCATACCCACCGTCAGCACGATGCCGGCGATGCCCGGCAAGGTCAGCGAGGCCTGCAACATCGACAAGAGCGCGATGACCAGCACCAGGTTCGTAAACAGCGCCATGTCGGCGACGATACCGAAGACCTTGTAATACAGGGCCATGAAAATAACCACGGCAAGGAAGCCGATGGCCACGGCGGTAAAGCCCTTCTGAATATTGTCCTTTCCGAGGCTCGGACCGATCGTCCGCTCCTCCACCTTGTAGATCGGGGCCGCGAGGGCGCCGGCACGCAGGAGCAGCGCAAGATCGCGGGCCTCCACGTTATCCAGTCCGGTGATCTGGAACCGGTTGCTGAAGATGCCCCGGATCGTAGCCACGCTGATGACCTCTTCCTCGACCCGGGTCACCTCGATCACCTTGCCTCCGCGCTCGTGTTCCTCGCGCTTCTGCTCGATGAAGACCACGGCCATCCGCTTGTTGAGATTTTCGCGGGTGGTTTCACCCATCTTGCGTCCGCCCTTGGCGTCCAGCTCGACGTTGACCGACGGCTGGCCCTCGGAAAAACCCGACGATGCGTCGGTCAGCTGGTCGCCGGTGGCGATGACATCGCGCTTGAGCAGCACGGGCGTCCCGTCCCTTTCCAGGTAAAGCTTTGACCCGAGCGGTGCACGTCCGCGGCGTTCGGCCTCGAAGGGATCGTTGGTCTCATCCACGAGCCGGAACTCCAGCGTCGCGGTGGCGCCAAGGACCCGCTCCGCCTGGGCGGGATCCTGCACGCCGGGAAGCTGCACGACGATCCGGTCGACGCCCTGGCGCTGCACAACCGGCTCGGCCACGCCGAGCTCGTTGACCCGGTTACGCAGTGTCACCGTATTCTGCTGGATCGCGAAATCCTGCCGCTGGCGGATCTGTTCCTCGCTCAGGCTCACGATGATGGCCGGCTTGCCGTCGATGGTTCGCCGATCCAGCTGCAGCAGGTCGTCGGCCTCGTTGATGATCGCCTCCGCCGCGTCCAGGTCCGCGGCATCCCGCAGAACAACGCGCACGGTGCCGTCGCGTACGGCGACGCTCTCGTAGCGAACCCGGTCCTCGCGCATGAGGCTGCGGAAGTCCTGCTCGAGACGCTCGAGGTTCTGGCGAATGGCCGCATCCATGTCCACCTCGTACAGGAAATGGACACCGCCCCGCAGATCGAGGCCCAGGCTCATCGGCCGGAGCCCCACGGCCCGAAGGAACGCCGGTGTTCGCGGCGCAAGGGTCAGCGCGGCCACATAGCCGTCACCCAGGCCCTCACGCACGACGTCCACCGCCTTGAGCTGTTGTTCCTCGTCGGGGAACCGGACCATCAACCGGCCTTCGTCCGCGTACGCGCTCTCGTAGGCGATGCCGGCCTCGTCGATGAGGCCCGTGACCTGGTTGAGCTCGGTGTCCCCGAGCACATTGCCCCGTTCCTGAGACACCTGGATCGCCGGGTCGTCCCCGAAAAGGTTCGGCAACGCCACGATGACGCCGATGAGGATAACCGCCAGGATCGTGAAGTTCTTCCAGGCAGGATAGTGATTCAGCATACCGTGCAGTCCTTGCAGCGATCAGACGCTCTTGAGGGTCCCCTTGGGAACCACGGAGGTCACGCTCTGCCGCTGGACCCTGAGTTCCATGCCGTCGGCGACTTCCACCTTGAGAAACTGCTCGCCGACATGGGACACGCGGCCCAGCAGTCCACCCGCGGTCACCACCTCGTCACCGGCCTTCAGCTCGGAAACCATCTTCCGGTGCTCCTTGGCGCGCTTGGTCTGCGGCCGGATGAGCAGAAAGTAGAAAATGACAAAAATGAAAATCAAGGGCAGAAAACTGGTCAGCGGATCAGGCTGACCGGCCGGGGCCTGCGCCCAGGCACTGGCAATGAAAAAGTCCATGACCGGCTCCGAAAAAGTGATGGCGTGGCCGCCGGGGGGCGGCAATCAAGCCCCGTATTATGGCATAGACGAGGCGGATTCTTGCCGGCTTCGATAGAAGTCCCGGACCCAGGCTGCCAGCCGCCCCGCCCCGATGGCGTCGCGCATGCCGCGCATCAGGCTCAGGTAGTAGTGAAGGTTGTGGATGGTATTGAGCCGGTGGCCCAGAATTTCGTTGCAGCGGAAGAGGTGGCGCAGGTAGGCCCGGCTGTAGTGACGGCAGGTATAACAGGCGCACTGGTCGTCCAGGGGTGCGGTGTCGCTGGCGTGCACGGCGTTGCGGATCTTCAGGTTGCCGGTGCGGGTGAACAGCCAGCCGTTGCGGGCATGCCGGGTCGGCATGACGCAGTCGAACATGTCAATTCCCCGGAGGACGGCCTGCACCATGTCTTCTGGCGTCCCGACCCCCATAAGGTAGCGCGGCGCCCCGCCCGGCAGCCGGTCCGCCATGGCGTCGAGAATCCCGAGCCGCTCCTCGCCCGTCTCCCCCACTGCCAGCCCGCCCAGGGCATAGCCGTCGAAGCCGATCTCCACGAGAGTTTCCAGGCTCTCGGCCCGAAGAGCGGGGTACATGCCTCCCTGGACGATGCCAAACAGAGCGGCGGAATTGTCTCCGTGGGCCTCCCGGCTGCGGCGGGCCCAGCGCAGGGACAGGTCCATGGATTCCCGGGCCACGGCCTCCGTCGCCGGATAGGGTGTGCACTCGTCGAATGCCATGACGACGTCCGCGCCGAGAAGGCGCTGGACCTCCATGGACCGCTCAGGGCTCAGGAAGACCTCCGCGCCGTCCACGGGTGACCTGAACCGCACGCCCTCCTCGGTGATCTTGCGCATCTTCGCCAGGCTGAACACCTGGAAGCCGCCCGAGTCCGTCAGGATCGGGCGTTCCCAGTGCATGAAATCATGCAGGTCCCCGTGGGCCGCCACGATATCGGTCCCGGGGCGCAGCATGAGGTGAAACGTGTTGCCCAGGATGATCTCCGCGCCCAGGTCCACGAGTTCCTCGGGGGTCATGGCCTTGACCGTGCCGTAGGTCCCCACGGGCATGAACGCCGGTGTCTCGAGGGTGCCGCGATCGAACGCCAGCCGGCCCCGCCGTGCAAGCCCATCGGTTCCGAGCAGTTGGAACCTCACCGGGCCTGTCCGGCGGCGGGCAACAAGAGCATGGCGTCACCGTAGCTGAAGAAACGATACTGAGCAGCCACCGCATGACGGTAGGCATCGAGGACGAGTTCGGTTCCGGCGAAGGCGCAGACCAGCATGAGCAGCGTCGACTCCGGCAGATGGAAGTTGGTGATCATGGCGTCGACGGCGCGAAACTCGTATCCGGGCCGTATGAACAGTCGGGTTTCGCCCTCCCACGGCGCCAGCTCGCCGCCGCCAGCCGCGGACTCAAGACTCCGCACGACGGTCGTGCCAACCGCCACGACGCGGCTCCCGCGGGCTCGCGCGGCCCGCACGGCATCGCAGACGGCCCCGGTGACCCGGGCCCGCTCCGCGTGCATCGTGTGGGTCGAGAGATCTTCCACCCGCACGGGCTGGAAGGTACCTGCCCCAACGTGCAAGGTGACACGGGCCGTCTGTATGCCGCGGGCTTCCAGACCAGCCAGCAGCGTCTCGTCGAAATGCAGGCCGGCCGTCGGCGCCGCCACGGCTCCCGGTTCGCGGGCGAATACAGTCTGGTAGCGCTCCCGGTCGGCGGTGTCGTCCGGGCGGCGAATGTAGGGGGGCAACGGCATATGACCGTGGGCCTCCAGGCATTCGAAGACCGGCACGTCGAAGGACAGGCGGAACAGGTCATCCTCGCGGCCGGTAACGTGGGCCACGGCACCGCCTTCCAGGGTGATACGGGTTCCCGCCCGGGGCGACTTGCTGGCCCGAACCTGAGCCACCGCCTCGCGGTCCGATCCGACTCGTTCGATCAGAATCTCGACACGCCCGCCGGTATCCTTGATACCGAAAATACGCGCCGGTATGACCCGGGTGTCATTGAACACGAGCAGGTCGCCGGGAGACGAGCAGGCCGGGCAGGTCCCGAAACGCATGGTCTGACCAGTCGCCGGCGGACCCGTCCACGCGCAGCAGGCGGCTCGCCGAACGCTCAGCCAGCGGCGCCTGGGCAATGCGGTCCTCGGGCAGGTCGTATGCAAAGTCGCTGCGGCGCATGGGCCGCGAATGGTACCACCGGCAGGCCCGCCCCGGAGCGCCGGAAAGCCGCCCGGCCGAGCGAACCTCAGGTGGTCGTCGGCGCCGGACGCCGCGGCGGCGGCATGCGGACCGGCAGCGTTGGCCGCTCCGGCATCCAGTGATATCGGGCCGCCCGGTCCTGACCCGTGGGCAGTGCCACAGCCAGGGTCTGGCGGCGCCCCTTGCGGATAATGGCCATCTCCAGCTCTTCGCCCGGCTCATAGGACCGCAGGATTCGCATGGCATGCTCAGGACTGGACGGGCGGCGCCCGCCGATGTCGAGAATGACATCGCCTTCCATGAGTTTCAGGGTCGCATCCCGCGGTTTGCGGACGACCAGCAGACCCTCCTCGGTTCCGAAGTAGCCACCGAGCTCCGGCGTCAATTCCACCAGCTCCAGGTCCCCCCAACGACCGAGAAACGCACTGTGCATCTGCCGGCCAAGGTGGTTGGGATCGAATTCCAGGTCCTCATCCCCGAAGGCAAACGAAAGGACCGGCTGTTCGAGGGCCCCGGCCACCACGCTGGTGGTCCGCTCCTGTCCGTCACGCTCCAGATTCAGTTCCACAGCCTCGCCGGCGTCGATTCCGCGCATGTGGGAGGTCAGCTTCGCGACGGCCGAGCTGCCGGGCGTAGCAACGAGTTCCTCGCCGCCAATGGACAGGATGACATCGCCCGTCCGAACATCCGCCTCGTTGGCAGGCCCGCCCGGCGTGACGCCAAGGACCTCGACGCCGCGCTCAGCATCCGCCGGCCCCACATTGATACCCAGGTAGGCCCGGCGGGAACCCATCTGGAAGTGCTCCATGACCTCAGTGGCAACCTCCCCGGCCACTTCGCCGGACAGAGCCGCGATTTCCCGAGCCGCCGCCTCCAGCCGGGTGCGGGCCTCATCGAATCGAGCCTCCCGCTCGGCGGCCAGTTCGGCGGCTTCCGCCTCCCTGGCAGCACGTTCAAGGGCTAGCTCCGCCTCTTCGACGGATCCTGAGACACGGCGACCAGGGGCAGCAGCGTCACAAGGACCGGCAGCAGGCCGGTGACAACGATGTTCTTCCACATGACAGGGGATCTCCGGATCGGATTGAGCATATTCACAAGGTATCCCTCACCTGGGCATAGCGGACCCGGACCAGGGTCCGCATCAGCCGCACCCGCTGCTGCCACAGCGACTCGCGGCCCTCGGGCGACAGCCCGGTATACGAGAGCTTCAGATCGATCATGGCGATACGGTCCTCCAGGTCGGCGATCGTGCCGGCGGTGCTGGCCCGGGTAACCCGGGGAGCCGCCGGCATGGCACGCAGCGTCGCCTCCAGCTGCCGGGACTGGGCAACGTAATCACCGCCCGAAGCCGCGGCCGGCGCCGACGGCACGATCTCGGCGAAGCGATCGCCGACCACCGCGTCCGCTGAACCCGGCTCCGGGACCTGTGAGCGCATGACCAGGGTGATCGCAAGAACGCAGGAAGCCGCGATGGCAATCGCCTGACCCCAGGGAAAAGCAGCCCGTGGCGGCTCCATGACCCGGTTGGCCACGCCCTCCCACAAGGTCTGCCGGGGCTCGATGGGCGGCAATTCTTTAAGCCGGCGTCTCAGCACCGTCAATCGATCGAGTTCGTCCGCGCACTGGCGGCAGACCGCCACGTGCCGCCGCGTGTCCTCGGCTACGGCTGCGCCATCGCGCAGGCTCAGGAGTTGTTCGATGTCTGCGTGCATTCGCCTGCTCCCCGCGCATCGCCCAGCATCTCCCTGAGACGCTGGTGAGCTCGCGCGAGCTGTGATTTAGAAAAACTGGTCGTCTTGCCCATCAGATCCCCGATCTCCGCATGGGTGTAACCCTCCACGTCGTACAGCCACAAGACCGTCCGTGTCAGCGGCGACAGTTCGGCGAGCGCGGCAGCCAGGTCGGTGCCTGCATCGATCCAGGGTGCGTGGTCCGGCTGCACCGGTTGCTGACCGGGCGATCCCTCGTCCCGATCCAGCGCCACGCCGCGCTTGTGCCACGGGCTGCGAAGCTGGCTCAGGCACTTGTTAACGGCAATCCGCTTGATCCATCCCGGGAAGGTCGCTGGGTCGCGGATATCCCCCAGCTTGCGGATCACTTCCACTGCCGTGTCCTGCAGCACTTCGTCGGCCAGGGCGGGGCGATCCAGGATTCGGCAGGCCAGCGTGTAGACCGGCCGCGCGTAGCTCGCGTAGAGCACTTCGTGGGCCTTCATGTCCCCGCGCTGCGCCCGGCGGATGATTGCCGGGTCGGGACGAACGTCGCTGAATCCTGCCATGGCCATAGGATGCCCCAGGTTGCCCCGGGGTCGCAGACGACCGCCCGAAGTTCGGTATACTCCCGCCACCCTGGCCGGGGTGGCGGAACTGGTAGACGCGCCGGACTCAAAATCCGGTTCTGGCAACAGAGTGCGGGTTCGATTCCCGCCCCCGGCACCATGCGTATCCGATCCGTGGATCGGATCCCGGAATCCGACTCGACCACCTGCCCCCCCTGCCCTGCGGCCATCGAGTCGCTCGCGGGGATTGCTGTGCCTTGTCGCCGGAGCAGACATCCGCTGGAGTCCTCATCCGATGAAATGCCGGTCCGGATGCGCGGTCTCCGCGCGAAGCCGGTCTGCCGTGGCTCCGGCGTACGCGCTTTCCAGAGGGGTCGGGCGATATTCGACGCCGCAATTGATCTAGCTCATGGGAAGCGTACGACGGATGCTTTAAACAAGTTGTGCGGAACAATCACTGGGCCGTAGGGAAAGGACAATCATTCTCATCGCGGGCGAGAGTATCGACTCTCAAGGGGAACGGTAATGAAGACCCGATGGACTTCAATGTGGGTAGCAGCACTGGCTGTGGCCTTCACACTGGCAGGCTGTAGCGGGGACGACGGCGACGACGGCCGGGATGGCGCCGCCGGCGCTGCGGGCCTTGCCTGTTGGGATCTGAACGAGAACGGGGTGAAAGACCTCCCTGACGAGGATCTCAACGGCGACGGCGTGGTTGACGTCAACGACTGTAACGGACTGATTGGCGGGGGACCCCCGCCGACCACGACCACGCCGCTGGAAAGCTGCGCGGTGTGCCACAGCGACGGCTCGAGTGCTGATGCGACGGTAGCGCACGCGCTGCCGCCGATCGAATCGGTCAGCAACATCGCCTTTGCGGTGAACGGCGCCGACCTGGACGTGACCTTCGACGTGGCAGCCGACGGGTCGCCGGCGACGACCTACAACGAACTCCAGCGTGCCTATTACAACAACGGGGGGACTCGGACCGACGTCCGTGACAGCGCGACGCTGACCGACAACGGCGGCGGGAACTACACCATCAAGGTGTTGGGTGGCGCGGCACAGGCGGCGATCAACAATCGCTGGCTGTTCCGGGTTCAGGATGTCGCCGAGCGCGAGTCGCGTGTCTATTTCTACGCTGACTTCCCGGCCAATCCGTTCGCCGCGGACGTCAGCCCGGTGCAGGTGGGCGGCGAAGCATGTGCGAGCTGTCACGGCCCGGAAGGCATCGACGTGCACGGCGGGGCCTTTATCGCTTCGGAAGGCGGCGAGGTCTGCCTGGTCTGCCACGGCTCTGACGAGTCGGACGACCCTGAGGTCGTACCGAGCCTCGTGGAAGTGACCCACGCCTACCACAGCAGTATCTGGGAGGATGATGGCGAGGTGGTCGAAGTCACGTACCCGACGTACATGAACAACTGCGTCGTCTGCCACGCGACCGACGACCAGCTGGCGGCGGTGAATGCCATGCCGATCGTGGCCGGTGGCTGCTTCAGCTGCCACGGTTCGATCGAGGGCATTCCGTTCGACGAAGGCGCGGCCCAGATTCACGCGTCGTTTGACGAGAACACGGACTGCACGACCTGCCACGTGGCCGGCGGAGTCGCCGGGAGCGTGGTTGACGTGACCGACGTGCATAACGGTGCGACCACCGAGCGCGGCGGCATCATCTGGGACGGTGTGGATACCTCCGTCACGGAAGGCGCCAAGATCGTCTGGGAGGTCACCGACGTGGCCGACGACGGCACCGACCTGACCATCACCTGGCAGGCGAGCTATGACGGCGTGGGTGTTGATCCCTGTAACGCCACGGCGGGTGTGGGTGCACCGGTGTTCTTCGGCGACGGCGAAGGCAACCTGAGCATTCTGCGCAACTATGCCCAGGGCGAGGACTTCATCCTCGGGACGAACCCGGATGGCGCCGGTCAGCCCGGCGGCGACGTGGATGTGGAAGACGCCAACACGACCTGCTCCGGCAACGTGGCGACGACGGTGGTTCCGGTGGAAGAGACCGAAGCCATGTATGGCCGCGTGGCCATCCAGGGCAAGCCCCGTCTGGTCAGCATCGATCCGGAAGACGAAGACGGTCTGATGGCGGTGCGTGCCGTGACCCCGACCTACGACTGGGTCGTCGGTGCGGGTGGTGCGGCGCCTGCGCGTCGTGCGGTGGTTGACACGGCGCTGTGTCTGGACTGCCACGTCGGATCGCTGTACCAGCATGGTGGCAACCGTGTGGACAACGTGGACATGTGCTACCTGTGCCACAACGCGGCGGCCAACGACGAGTATGTCCGCGTGGATACGTTCGGTGTGGATTCGTCTGAAGCGTACGACGGCCGTGCCGGGCAGAACTTCGGCATCAAGGAAATGGTGCACGCTGTCCATCCGGCTGGCGCGACCGGGAACCGCATCGTGATTTACCGCGGCCGCGGGATCTACGGCTGGGCGGAGAGCGAGGATCAGCTGTCCAACTGGCCTGGCACGGGTTCGCAGCCGGTGTTCGGCTCTGACGACGGCACGGGCAACCCGGTGATGCAGAACCACAACTTCCACGCCCCGACCTATCCGCGTGGGCTGTACGACTGTGCGGCCTGCCACGTGGAAGATGTGAATATCCTGCCGGATGCGACCAAGGCCATGGCCTCGACGGTCGAAGCTGGAGAGCCGCCGTTCGGTGATCAGACCAATGACGTGCTCGAAGGTGTGCAGACGAGCTCTTGCGTCACCTGCCATGCTGACAGCGCGGCCAAGGGTCATGCGTACCAGAACAGCTGGACACCGCAGGCGTTCGAGGAAGGTCGCAAGACCATCATCGAGGGCAACCAGTAGGGTTGTGCTGAGCTAATCTGCCAACAGTGGGGTGGGTCTTCGGGCCCACCCCCGGCAGATTCCGGAGAGAGATTCTCAGCAAGACGACACAGGCCCGACGCAAGAAGCGGGCGCGCAACGTAAGACACTGGCCGGGAGAGCGATCTCCCGGCCTTTTTTTTCCCCGCGTCGGCCGGTTACCCCGGAAACGGCCGCCAGGGTACCGGGATTCGAAACAGTCAGCGATTTGAGTAAACTAGCGACCTGCCCTTCGCCGGGTCTACGAGCCGGCACCGCGTAGCCCTGGACCGTCTTTCGCGAGCAACTCTCCTTGTACCATCCGATGAAGTTCTGTAATGCCTGCGGAAGTCCGCTGACGCAGCGTATTCCCGAGGGCGACAATGTCACCCGGCATGTCTGCTCGGTATGCGAAACGGTTCATTATCAGAACCCGCTGGTCGTGGTCGGCTGCGTCCCGGAACACGAGGGCAAGATCCTGCTCTGCAAGCGAGCCATCGAGCCGCGGCTGGGCTACTGGACCGTGCCGGCCGGCTTCATGGAGATCGGCGAGACCCTGGAGGCTGGGGCGGCGCGGGAGGCCGAGGAGGAAGCCCTGGCCAACGTGGAGATCCGGGACCTCATGGCAGTTATCAACGTACCCCACGCCCGCCAGGTGCACGTCATGTTCCGCGGCACCCTGGTGGGCGGCCGATACGGGGTGGGTCACGAGAGCCTCGAGGTCGAACTGGTGGATCCCGAGGACATTCCCTGGGCAGAGATTGCCTTCCCCAGCGTGACCTTTACGCTGGAGCGCTACCTGGCCGATCGGGCCGAAGGGAACGAGCGAATGCACCTGACGTCAGTGGGCCCAATGAAACCCCGTTAGCGTTCGAGACGAATGTGGCAAAATACCGCCGCCGGGCACTAGGGCCCGGCGTCCGGCACCAAGGGAGCCCGTATGACCTTCGTCGTCACCGAGAACTGCATCAAGTGCAAGTACATGGACTGTGTGGAAGTCTGCCCGGTGGACTGTTTCCACGAGGGGCCTAACTTCCTGGTGATCGATCCGGAAGAATGTATCGACTGCACCCTCTGCGAGCCGGAATGTCCCGCCGAAGCGATCTTCTCCGAAGAAGAAATCCCCGACGGACAGGAGCACTTCCTCGAGCTCAACAAGGAGCTGTCCGCAGAATGGCCGGTGATCACCGAGAAAGGGGACCATCCCGCCGACGCTGAGGAGTGGGACGGCCGGCCGGACAAGCTCCAGCACCTGCAGCGCTAACCATTCCGGATAGCGTCACCCCGGGCTAGCGCGTTTGTCCGATGGCGCCGGACCGCAAGGGCCAGCGCCAGCCCGACTTGCGAATCGCCTCAGATCCCCTTCCCTGGTCATATCCTGCGCCGACGGCGGTGATAGATACTCCCGGCTGACCCTCAATCCGGGCGCGCTCGCCGGGCCACGAGATACTGACGCAAAGCGACCCGGCGCTCCCAGGCGCCGCCGTCGCGGATCAGGGCTGGGCGGGAGGCTCGCCGTCCAGCATGGCAGCGAGTTCCGCCGCCTCGACAAAACCGGGACGCACGGTTCCGTCTTCCATGATGATCGTTGGCGTCGAGCGGACCCCGAGCTGGCGGCCAAGCGCGAAATGCTCGGCAATCGGATTTTCGCAGGCCTTCGGCTCGATCTTCTCGCCGGCCTTGGCCCGCGTCATCGCGTCGTTGCGGTCGTCCGCACACCAGACAGCTTCGGCATCCGCGAAGGAGCTCTCGGCGATCACCGGGAAGAAAACATAGCGTACCGCGACCCCCTTCTCGTTCAGGGCCGGGATCTGCTGGTGGAACCGGCGGCACCAGCCACAGTTGACGTCGGTGAATACGGTGACCGTATGCCGGGGGCTCTCCGGGCCGAAAACAATCGTGTTGTCCGCGCTCATGTCGTTCAGGACGGCCAGGCGCAGCTCGGAGCGCCGGGCCTCGGTCAGACTCGCCCCCTCGTTGACGTCCACGAGATCCCCATAGAGGTGATACCGCCCGTCTGCGCTGACATACGCCACGTTGGCGCCCACGGTGACCTCGTAGAGCCCCTCGATCGGCGTCGGGCGAACGGCATCCACCTCGACCCCCGGAAGGGATTCCGCAATCCGTGCGCGGATGTCCGTATCATCGGCCACCGCCGCGAAAGCCAGTCCAAGACCGACAACGGCCGCCACGGGCCCCAAAAAAGAAAACCACGGGTGCCTCATGCACGCCTCCCGGTGTGGGTACGCCGGGCTGGAAACCCGGAGCTTTGGGTAAATGACTGGGAAGAACCAGGCGTCAGAGCGTCTGACAACCCGGACTATCCAGGGTTCAGGGAAAAAGCTGTGGGGATTTTACGCCAACGACGGGCGCCGGTCAGCCGCGGGGGTGATGACGGGCGTGGAGATCCTTAAGGCGTTCCCTGGCCACATGGGTGTAGATCTGGGTAGTGGAGAGGTCACTATGTCCCAGAAGCATCTGCACCACCCGCAAATCCGCTCCGTGGTTCAGCAGGTGAGTGGCGAATGCGTGTCTCAGCGTATGCGGAGAGAGACTGCTGGATATGTCAGCCTTCTCGGCATATCGCTTGATGATGTGCCAAAAGGCCTGGCGGGTCATGCGGTCGCCGCGTCGGGTGGGAAACAGATAATCCGTCTGGCGCTCGAGCAGGATTTCCATCCTCGGCCCGGCAATAAAATCCTGGAGCCACTCAATCGACTCTTCGCCCAGCGGAATGAGCCGTTCGCGTCCGCCCTTCCCGACTATCCGCACGACACCCTGGTTGATGTTGATCTGGGACAGCCTCAGGCTGACGAGTTCGGTCACGCGCAAGCCGGTGGCATAGAGCACCTCCAGCATCGTTCGGTCCCGGTGACCCAGGGGGTCCTTGACGTCAGGCGCTTCGAGCAAAGCCTCGACGTCTTCCTCGGGCAAGGCCTTGGGCAGTGGGCGACCGACTTTGGGCATGGAAATACGCGCTGTCGGATCGGCTGATAACACGCCCTCGCGCACCATATACCGGAAAAAGCGGCGAAAACTCGACAGTTGCCGTGCCGTAGACCGGGGCCGGGCGCCCATTTCCACCCGCCAGGCGATGTAGTCGAGCAGATCGCTCCGCTCGCCCTCGGGCAACATCTTTCCGCGGCTGGTCAGCCAGCGCGAAAGGGAGTTGAGATCGGCACGGTAGGCCGCCAGGGTGTTCTTGGAGAGACCCCGCTCCATCCAGATGGCGTCCAGGAAGCGCTCGAGAGCTGCTCTCGATGCTGCTGGGACCTCATGGGCGCCGTTCGTGCTTCCATTGCTGGGCGGTGCCATTAATCGTCCTTAGTGTCCTTCAAAATCCGCAAACCCGGCGAAGACCCCGGTTTTCCGGATGGGCGCCATTATCGGCTTGTAGGGCGTTTGTTCATCGTGACCATCGTCACAGTTCCCGATCCCGTTAACATAAAGAGACACGAGTCACAAAATCGAGGTTCCCCGGGCTTGACGGGCAGCATAAGAAAAATCGCCGGAACAGCCTTCGGAGTGTACGCGTGGACCAGTTTCACCCTCCACGCCGTGATCACCTCCCTTCTTCTGGCCATCACACCCGGCCTGCGGAACCGCCGCCGGATCGCCCGCAGCTTTGCCCGGATGTTCCTCGCCTCTACCGGGCTTCGCCTGAGCGTCCGCCAGCCGGCTCCCATGCCCGGCGAGGCCTGCGTCGTGGTGGCCAACCACGCCAGCTACCTGGACGGGATTATATTGACCGCGGCCCTGCCGCCGAATTTCGCGTTCGTGATCAAGCAGGAGATTCGCAAAGTCCCGATCGGCCATTTTCTCTTGCGCCGGCTGGGTTCCCAGTTCGTAGACCGGGTCAACAGGCGGCAGGGGGCGCGTGACGTCAGACGCCTCATCGGCGCCGCAAGCAAGGGATCGGCCCTGGCGTTCTTCCCCGAAGGGACGTTTGAGACCGAACCGGGCCTGCTCCCTTTCCGACGCACCGCATTCGCCGCGGCCGCAAGGGCGAACATGCCGCTGGTGCCAGTCGTAATCCGGGGAAGCCGGGATGCGCTGGCCGCGGGATCGCTCTGGGTACGGCCCGCGCGGATCGCAGTGGAAATCACACCGCCCCTGGACTTCTCTGCCAGCCGGGAGCCACCGGACGCTCGCACGCTCATGAAAATAGCGAGGGAACGGATCCTGGAAAATATTGATGAACCCGATCGATCCGGGGCTCCGCAGGGCTGATCCGGCGGAGCCCGGGGCGATCAGCGGCCGGCGACCGCCGCCCGGTCCTGGATGAACTTGATCCAGTCGTTGGCCTGCCGGCGAGAGTTGTCGTCGAAATCCCTGGCCTTCTTCATGTACTGGATCGCCTGGTCGAACTGCTCAAGCTCGTTGGATGCAATTCCCATGACGAGGTAGACCGCGCCCGGCTTCTTGAGATTTCCCTTCGGCGATGGCCTGCTCACAGGCCCGGATCGTGCCGGCCCAGTCATTCTGCTCCATGAGCATCTGGGCCTTCTCGAAATACAGCTCGCCGGAACTGGTCATCGGAGCAAGCTTGTCGATCACCTCGATGCCCTGACCGAACTCCCTCGCGGCCTTCCAGGCGCTGAGCTGGAGCTCCAGGTTCTTTCTGGGTGGCCTGAATGCGGCCCGCCGCAGATTTCGTCCGCCAGGATCTTTCCGGCCACGTAGGGAGAATCCTGGAACATGTTCATTCTGACCACGTTCAGGAGCTTCTTCTCCATCTGCTCCGGCGTTACGCCCTCACCGTAAATCAACCCGTGGCGGTAGGCCGCCATGAGCACCGCCAGGGAGTCGGCATCCTTGGACTGCTCCTGATAGGCCCCCGAGAGCATTTCCCAGTAGCGCAGCTTATCGGGCCAGCGCGCGACCATGCCTCGCAGCAGCGTCGCCGCCTCCCCGTAACGTTTCATTTCGAACAGGATAGCCAGCTCGAGCTGGTACCAGGACTCCTGGGCCTTCGCGCCCTCGCTTGCTATCGCCTTTCGAACCCAGGGCAGGGCCTTGTCGTACTGCTCCATCTGGGCATAGCTGGACGCCATGAGGATGTAGGCCTGCCCCGGCGGATCCGCCTGGTAGTCGAACCACTCGGACATCAGCTCGATGGTTTTCTGGTGGTTGCCCTGCTGCGCATAGAGCTGGGCAAGTGAATACATCATGCCGAAATGGGCCTGGTTCGGCAGGGCGTCCAGCCGCACGGCTTCCTGGAAGTACGGCATGGCCTGGTCGTACTTTCCCTGCTCCGCATATACGTAGCCGGCCAACTGGCTGGCCATGGCCTTTTCGTAGTCGTTGAGGTTGCCGGAGTCGAGCAGCGCATCGATAGACTTGATCGCCTTGCCGTACTCCTTCTCCGCATACATCTTGTTGATGGATTCGATGCGGCGGAAGGTGCGCTCTCCCATGAGATTGCCCTTCTCCTTGCGTTCTTTCGCCGCGGCCGGAACCGCATCCTGGGCGACGCCAGGCAGCGGCGCGGCAATGATGGCGAGGCCCGTGAGGGCCAGAACGCAAAGCTTGCGAATTCCTGTATTCATGGACTACTCACCCGCTCCTACCACCCTACCCGGGAATTGTCCGCCTGTTCTGACGGCCGCTCTTGCTCGCCGGCCGTCACCCTGCTGACCTGATTCTGCTGCCTTAGCTCTGCTGATTAAGGCTGAACTCGATAACCTGCTCCGCTTCCCGCCGGACCGCCTGCCCGTCCACGATGCGGGGCTTGAACTTCCACCGAAGGATCGCCCGGATCGCCGCGCGGTTGAACAGCCGGTTCGGCTCCGCTTCGACGACCCTCGGCGAATCCACGGACCCGTCCTCGAGAATCACGAACTTCACCTTCACCCAGCCCTCGACGCCCTTTAGCAGCGCCTCCCGAGGATACTGGGGCTCGATTCGAACGATCGGGACGACGTCACCCTCGGAGGCTGGATCGCCCGGCGACCAGCTCCCGATGTACGGCCCCGAGCCCCCGAAGGGCACGTCGATGTTGGGTGTTTCGATATCCAGCGGCGTCGGCGGCGGCTTGCTCGTATCCTGCACCGACAGCTTCGGCGGCGGCGGCGGCTTGTCCGGCGGCGGCGGCTTCTTGGGAGGCTTGCGCTCGCGCTCCTGAACCAGTTCGTCTTGCCGCACCCTGACGAAATCCACCAGCTTGCCGGCATCCTGCTGGCGCTCGAAAGACTTCTTGTTGGCGACCAGGCCCTGCATGAGCCAGAAGAGCAAGATCGACATGACGATGCCTGCGAGAACGGAAAGCACGTAGCGCATCAGCCGGTCTCCTGGGCGGCCACGGAAATGTTACTGACACCCCCGAGGCGAACCTTGTCCATCACGTCGATGAGCGCGCCCGTGGGCGCTTCCTTGTCCGCAATGATCACGACGCTGCTCTCCGGACTTTCGCCCCGGGCGGCTTCCACCATCGACGGAATCTGGTTCAGTTCCACTTTGCGCTTGTTCATCCAGACGTCGCCGGTGGTGCCGATCCCGATCAGGATATTGCCGCGCTGCTTGTACTCGGCCGTCTCGGCATCCGGACGGTTGGGATCGATACCGGTTTCCTTGATGAAGGAGGTCGTGACGATGAAGAAGATCAGCATAATGAACACGATGTCGAGCATCGGCGTAATGTTGATCTCGGTATCGTCCTCCTGCTGGGCGTGTCTTTTTGCCATTCGGCTAACCTGTCCTCAATAGATCACGCGACGTGACGACCCTGCGCCTACTGGCTGGGCGCCGCAAGCGATACATTCTCAGCGCCCGCCATGCGCGCCTGGTCGATTACCCGTACCAGAAGTCCCGAGTCGGAGTTGCGATCCGCAATGACCACGACGGTGGCGTCCGGCTTGACCGCAAGCTCACTCTCGATGTTCGCGCGCACGGCCCGAATGTCCACAAGGCGTTTCTTGACCCGAATCTGGCCCGTCGCGTCGATCTCAATGGGTACAACTTCCGACAGCTTCTGTTCTTTGACCGGCGCATTCGACGGACGGTTCACGTCGATCCCCACTTCTTTGACAAACGAGGTGGTGACGATGAAGAAAATCAACATGATAAACACGATGTCGAGCATCGGCGTGATGTTGATCTCCGCCTCATCCCCGCCGTGTGACAACCTGCGTCGCATCCGCTAGCGCCCCCGCTCAGTGATGGGCCAGAAGGTCTTCAACCTTCTCGACCTCGGTTCTGGCTTTCTGCTCAAGCCACGTTGCGAAGTACAGACCCGACAGTGCGGCCACCAGGCCAGCCATGGTGGGAATGGTCGCCTTGGACACACCAGAAGCCATCAGCCGCGCATTGCCGGTGCCGGCAAACGCCATGACATCGAACACGGAGATCATTCCCGTCACGGTGCCCAGCAAACCCAGTAACGGCAAAATGGCCATGAGCGTCTTGATGAGCAGAACGTGACGTTCGGCATCCAGGCTGATTTCGGAAATGATCCGGGACCGCTGCTGGCGCGCGTACCAGGAGGTGGTGTCGTCCCGGTCGAACCAGTCCTTGCGGACCGTCTCTACGCGACCCGGCAGGACGAACAGGAAGTACCAGATCCGCTCGATGATGAAGGTCCACATCAGCACCGTCACGAACAGGATCGCGTACAGGACGTCGCCGCCCAGTTCGAAAAAATCCCGGATCGCGCCGAATGCGTCGTAGAGAAATATCATCTGCCGCTTTCCGACTGCTGGGCGATAATGCCCGCGCTCTGCTCCTCGAGGACTTCAATGAGGGCCTTGCTGCGCCCGGCCACGATGCTGTGCAGAAGCACCATCGGAATGGCGACAACCAGGCCAAGAACGGTCGTAACCAGCGCCTGGGAAATACCGCCGGCCATCAGCTTCGGATCACCGGTACCAAACAGCGTAATGGCCTGGAAGGTCTGGATCATGCCGGTCACGGTACCGAGCAGACCCAGCAGCGGCGCCACGGCCGCGATCACCTTGATCGCGCCCTGCCAGCGCTCCAGCGGAGGCACTTCCTTGAGGATGGCCTCGTCGAGCTTGAGCTCGAGCGTCTCGGTGTCGATATCCTGATTATCGTGGTAAACCGCCAGGATACGTCCGAGAGGATTGTTGGTATTGGGTTCCGACGCCTTCAGCTGACGGCGAATGCGGCCGCCGACACCCGACAGGACAATCAGCTTGTACAGAGCGATCAGGAGACCGATGGCGCCCAGCGCCAAGATCACGTAGCCCACCGGGCCGCCCTGGTTGATTCGCTCGCCCAGGCTCGGCGCCTGCACGACGAGGCCCAGCAGCGATCCGCGGCTGGGATCGACGGCCATCCCCACAATCTCGCCGGGTGACGCGGAGGTCAGGTCGCCGGCCATGGCCTGGAAGCGGGCCTGCGGCTGACGGGCCAGCTCCTTGATCGAAGCGGTGTCCGGGTCATACTGCAGGAAGCGATCGCCGGTCACCAGGTTGAACACGCCAACGCGAGTGACCTGAGCGTCAGCCGGCGTGCCGCTGGTCTCGACAATCGACGCCGGGAAGCTCACGACCTTGCCGGCCTCGATCATCTCCTGCATCAGGCTCACACGCAGGGCGTCGAGATCCTCAATCGACGGCAGTCGCTTGCTGTCGGCAAGGCGCCGCGGCGCCTCGGTGCGATCCTGGAACTGGGCCGCGGTGAGGGACGTCGAGAGCGTGCCTACCGCGTCACCGGCTACCTGACGGACCACGCCAAACAACTCGCCAAAGTCGCCCTGCTGGATCCGCAGATTTTCCTCGGCGTCTTCCAAGGCCAGCTCGTTGTCGTTGAAAGCCTGCTGCAGGGCCTCGGTACGGGCTTCCTGGGCGGCGAGCTCGCCGCGTACTTCCTCGAGGAGAGCGGCCTGCTGGTCGCGAGCCTGGCGGAAGCGCTGCTCCCGGGCCTTGTTCTCCTGAGAAATTTCTCCGCGCGCCTTCCTGACCTCCTGAAGAAGCTGGTCGAGGCTCTCCGCACCATAAGCCGGCGCCGTCAGGCCAAGGGCCACCGCCACAGCGGCAAGTGCATAGGTAATCTTGTTTTTCATCAGGAGCTCTCCGCCGGGGTCGGGGCCGGAACCGGCAGCTTTAACAGGCCAGGAGCCGACTGTTTCCGCGCGATGCGCAGACCCTCGGTGATGGGCGTGCGGTACTCGGCGCCCAGCGTCTCCCACTGGCCGGTCTCCTTATTCCAGTAGCCGGTCTCCTCCTTGTCGATAGTCTGGTAGGCCAGCACGATGCGACCCACACGGAGGAAATCCACCTCGCGGGTCTGGCCGTCACGCTCCAGGTTGCCGCTGTAGGCCTCGATGGTCCGCCCGTAGTCCACTTCGACCTTGTAGGCCTCCATGATCTGACGATACTTCTCACCAATGGCCACGTTCGAAGAATCCATCATGTCCTTAAGACGAGTGATCCGGTCGGTACGCTCATCGAGAAGAAACGGAACGTCCAGGGCAACGAACTGCTCGAGGTCCTCGATCATCGAGAACATGAGCGGCACGATTTCAACCTTGACGACCTGGAAGTCCTCAAGCTGTTTCGTGAACGAATCCAGGGTGCCCTGCTGGTCATTGACCAATGACTGAAGATTGGCGTTATACAGCTTGACCTGCTCCAGCCGCTGCAGCACCAGCCGGTACTCGCCGAGCAGATCGGTGGTCTGATCGGACAACTGGGCAATCCGGGCCTGGGACCGGGCGGCGTCCCGGTCGCTGACCTTCTGCTCGTCCAGAGTCGCGCTCAGGGCGCGTTCGGAGGCCGATGTCAGCCCGAGGGGCAGCAATACCGACAGCGCCAGGCCTGCGAGGGCTGCCGGGCGCCAGATGTTTCTCGCTTGCATGAGGTTCCCTTCGATTGAGCGTTTATAGTGAGCGTTATCGTTAGTATATGACCGGGAGCGCAAGCCCCTCGAAAGCGACCTAAGCTAGCAGAATACCTAGGGAAAGGAAAGCTGGAAACTCTTCTTCAGACTGACCCTGCATAGCGCCCTCAATCGCTTGAAAAGCATCAAAAAAACAGCAATCTTCCGGTCGTCTACATGTTGCGGCGATAGCGGCCGCCAACATCGTAAAGCGCCTGGGTGACCTGCCCCAGAGAACAGGTCTTGACCGTCTCCATGAGCTCGCCGAATACGTTGCCACCCCTCGCCGCGACCCGCTGAAGATCCTCCAGGGCGCGCGCGCCCCGCGGCCCCGCGCGATCGCGGAATCCCCGCGTCCCGGCCACCTGGGCCAGCTTCTCCTCCTCGGAGGACCGGATGAGTTCGGGCCCCCTGCCTTCATTCGCATCGGCCTCTTCACCCAGGAACGTGTTGACGCCGATGATGGGCAGCGATCCATCGTGCTTCCGCCCTTCATAGTGCAGGCTCTCGTCCTGGATCTTGCCGCGCTGGTACATGGTTTCCATGGCCCCCAGCACGCCGCCGCGCTCGGAAATTCGCTCGAACTCCTTATAAACCTCTTCCTCCACGAGGTCGGTCAGGTAGTCCATGACGAACGAGCCCTGCCACGGATTCTGGTTGCGGTTGAGACCGAGCTCGCGATTGATGATCAGCTGGATCGCGACCGCCCGGCGGACCGATTCTTCGGTCGGCGTCGTCAGCGCTTCGTCGTAGGCGTTCGTGTGCAGGCTGTTACAGTTGTCGAACAGGGCGTACATGGCCTGCAAGGTCGTGCGGATGTCGTTGAACTGGATCTCCTGGGCATGCAGGCTGCGGCCGGAGGTCTGGATGTGATACTTCAGCATCTGGCTGCGGGGCGCCGCCCCGTAGCGGCGCTTCATCGCCCGCGCCCAGATTCGCCGCGCCACCCGGCCGATCACGGCATATTCCGGGTCCATGCCGTTGGAAAAGAAAAAGCTCAGATTGGCCGCAAAATCGTCAATGGCCATGCCGCGGGCGAGATAGTACTCAACGATGGTCAACCCGTTGGCCAGCGTGAAGGCCAACTGGCTGATCGGGTTCGCGCCGGCCTCGGCAATGTGATAGCCGCTGATGGACACGCTGTAGAAATTTCGCACCCGGTGCTCAATGAAGTGGGACTGCACGTCACCCATCATGCGCATGGCGAACTCGGTGGAAAAAATGCACGTGTTCTGGGCCTGGTCTTCCTTGAGAATGTCGGCTTGCACCGTGCCGCGCACGCGCGAGAGCGCTTCCGCCCGAATCCGCTCGTAGGTTTCCGGGTCCACCAGCTGGTCGCCGGAAACGCCGAGCAGGCCGAGGCCGCTGCCATCGTGACCCTCGGGCAGATCACCCCGGTATACCGGCCTTTCGGTTTTCGCAAAAATCTCTGCCAGCCTGGCTTCCGCCTCGGGCCAGCGGCCCTCCGACCTCAGCCATCGCTCCACCTGCTGGTCCACGGCCGTGTTGAGGAACATGGCGAGAATCATGGGCGCCGGCCCGTTGATCGTCATGGATACGGACGTCGCCGGGTCGCAGAGGTCAAACCCGGAGTACAGACGCTTCATGTCGTCCAGGGTGGCAATGGAGACGCCGGAGTTTCCGATACGCCCGTAGATATCCGGACGCTCGTCCGGGTCCTCTCCATACAGGGTCACCGAATCAAAGGCAGTGGACAGCCGGGTCGCCGGGTGGCCCGCCGCCAGATAGTGAAACCGTCTATTGGTGCGCTCGGGCATCCCCTCGCCGGCAAACATACGGATGGGGTCTTCCGCTTCCCGCCGATAGGGGTACACGCCGCCCGTGTAGGGATAGCTGCCTGGAAGGTTCTCCTTCAGAAGGAACCGTAGCTGCTCCCCCCAGTCCGCATAGTGGGGAGGCGCAATCCTGGGCAGCTTCAGATGGCTCAGGGACTCCGTATAGTTGTCGCCGCGAATCTCGCGCCCGCGAACCGTGTAGGCGTATTCGTCCGAGGTAACGCCGAGGTGCCGCCCCGGCCAGGCCTTCAGGAGCGAAACGCACTCGGGCCCCAGGTCTGCGAGCGCCTGGTTGTAGCGACGCCGCAGAACGGCGAGCCCGTCGTCTTCCAGGGCCGTGTCGGGATACGGTTCCAGGCGTGGCGGCAACTCAGCGTCCATGCCATCCAGGGCCCGGTAGCAGGCCCAGGCCAGACCCGCGATGTCGGATTTCCGGGCAACCGTTTCGTTCGCATGCCGGCCGTCTTCGGCAATCTCGGCCAGGTACCGGCCGCGCTGCGGCGGGATCAGCCCCTCGCTACGCCCCTGGTCCGACGTTTCCAGCGTACCGGCCGCCCAGTCGGCGTCCGACTCGCCGGACACCTCCGCGATACGGCCCGTGAGCGCCAGGAACAGGCGGTTAACCCCCGGGTCGTTGAACTGGCTGGCCACGGTAGGGAACACCGGGACGTCCTCGTCGGCCATCGAGAACTCGACGCGGTTGCGCTTCCACTGCTTGCGCACGTCCCGAAGCGCGTCCATGGCGCCGCGCTTTTCGAACTTGTTGAGCACGACGAAATCCGCAAAGTCCAGCATATCGATTTTCTCGAGCTGGCTTGCGGCGCCGTAGTCGCTGGTCATGACGTACATGGAGAGATCGACCAGGTCGACGATTTCCGTGTCGCTCTGGCCAATGCCCGCGGTTTCGACGATCACCAGGTCGAAACCAATGCGACGCAGCAGATCGATGCTGTCCGCGAGAACCGCGCTGGTCGCCAGGTGAGCCCGGCGGGTCGCCATGGATCGCATGAATATCCGCTCATCGGAAAGGCTGTTCATCCGGATACGGTCACCCAGGAGGGCACCACCGGAGCGACGCCGAGTCGGATCGACGGCGAGAACCGCAATTCGCTTGTCGGGAAAGGCCCTCAGGAAACGGTTCAGCAGCTCGTCGGTAAGACTGCTCTTGCCGGCGCCGCCGGTACCGGTAATCCCGAGCACCGGCGCAAGGTCAGGAAGCCGGCGCCAGGCACCCCGCAGCGCTTCCAGCGCCTCCGGCGTTTCCGCTGCCTCTTCCAGCAGCGTCAGGCAACGACCGATCGCGAGGTGATCGCCCGCCGCGGGCACCTCGAAAGACCATTCCGGCTCGCCCCGGGCCCGGACCCGGTGGAAGACGTCGTCAATCATCCCGTCGAGACCCATGCGCATCCCGTGACCGGGCGTGTAGATCTTCTCGACGCCGTGGGCTTCGAGGGCGTCGATCTCTTCCGGGGCAATCGTGCCGCCGCCGCCGACAACCACGCGAACGTGATCCGCCCCGTGCTCCCGCAGCATGTCCACCATGTATCGGAAGTACTCGTTGTGGCCGCCCTGGTACGAGCTGCAGGCGATGCCGTCAGCGTCCTCCTGCAGGGCGGCGCGGACGATATCGGCAACGCTTCGATTGTGGCCGAGGTGAATAACCTCCGCGCCGTGGCTCTGCAGCAAACGACGGATGATGTTGATAGCCGCGTCGTGGCCGTCGAAAAGCGATGCGGCACTGATAAACCGGAGCGGTTTGTCGCCGCGGTCGCGGAGACGCGAAGCCATCTCTTGTGCGGCGGTGCTCATTTACATGCGTTCCTGGCAGACAGAAAACCGGCCGATCATTATACCGCGCGGCCATGGCCGGCATTCCGGTCATGCTGCGCCGCGACAAGTGTGACCCGCGCCCGTGCACCCCGAAACCGACACGACTATACTTTCGCCGCCCGCGGCCGGGCCCGGGTTCCGGCGAACGGACAGAGGCCCGCAGGCACGATCCGATAACGACATTACAGGTTTCGTGACCCTCGAGACTCGCGCGGGCGCGGCCGGGAGGCTGCCGTTTCGGCGGAACACGCTGCTTCCCGTGACGCGCCCCGATCCGCGTCTCGGGCGGCCCATCATTCCAGGAGGAGCGAATGGAACTTTTCGAACGGATGGCGAAGATGGGACACGAACAGGTAGTCGTGTTCAACTACGCCGAAACTGGCCTGAAGGCCATCGTCGCGATCCACAACACGACACTGGGGCCGGCCCTCGGCGGGCTGCGGATGTGGCCCTACGCGAACGAGGAAGAGGCCCTGGTCGACGTGCTGCGCCTGTCGCGGGGCATGACCTACAAGGCGGCTGTTGCCGGACTCAATCTGGGCGGCGGCAAGGCCGTACTGATCGGCGACCCGGAGAAAGACAAGAGCGAGGGCCTGTTCCGGGCGCTTGGCAGGTTTATCGGCTCCCTCGGCGGACGCTATATCACCGCCGAGGACGTGGGCACCAATGTCAACGACATGGACTACATCTACCAGGAGACGGATCGGGTCGTCGGCGTCCATCGGGTCCATGGCGGCAGCGGGGACCCGTCACCGTTCACCGCCTACGGCACGCTGCAGGGAATTCGCGCCTGCCTCCTGCGCAAATACGGTCATGACGATCCCGGCAAGCTGAGCTTCGCGGTGCAGGGCGTCGGTCACGTGGGCTACTACCTGACCAAGTACCTTCGCGAGGCGGGCGCAAAGGTTTTCGTGTGTGACATCAATGAGACCCGTGTCGAGCAGGCGGTGGACGAACTGGGCGCCGAAGCCGTGCCCCTTGACCAGATCTACGAGGTAGACGCAAAAGTGTTCTCGCCCTGCGCCCTTGGCGGCGTCGTCAACGAGGACACCGTACCCCGCCTGAAATGCGACATTGTCGCCGGCAGCGCGAACAACCAGCTGGAGTCCAGCGAATGGGGAACGGCGCTGGAGGAACGCGGCATCCTGTACGCTCCCGACTACGCCATCAACGCCGGCGGCCTGATGAACGTGGCCATTGAACTCCAGGGCTACGACCGGGACCGGGCCTACCGGACCGTCAGCACGATTTACGACATCATCAGCAACATCTTCAACCTGGCCGAGCGCGACGGCATCCCGTCATGGCAGGCCGCCGATCGGCTGGCCGAAGAACGGATCCACGCGATTTCCCACGTCAAGATGCCCTACTCCAAGCGATTCAAGGATCGCCTGTCAGGCCGCAGACCCCACACGACCGCCACGAATTCCTGATCGCAGCGCAGGGAGCGCACCGTGAGTCTCTTCAATACGAGAATTAACGAAGACCTGGATCTGTTGCGGGAATCCGTGCGGCGCTTCGCCGAAACCGAGATCGCGCCCCGGGCAGCGGCCATCGACGAGGCCAATGCCTTTCCGGAGGACCTGTGGCCAAAGCTGGGAGAAATGGGACTGCTGGGGCTCACCGTGCCGGAAGCCTATGGGGGCTCGGGCATGGGCTACCTGGCCCATACGATCGCCATGGAAGAAATTTCCCGGGCGTCGGCGTCGGTGGGCCTGTCCTACGGGGCGCACTCCAACCTTTGCGTTAACAATCTTTACCTGAACGGCTCCGAGGAGCAGCGCGCGCGATACCTGCCGAAACTGTGCAGCGGCGAGTGGGTAGGAGCGCTCGCCATGTCCGAGCCGGGCGCCGGCTCGGACGTCGTGGGCTCCATGAGCTGCCGCGCGCGCCCCGACGGAAACGGGTGGCTCGCCAACGGGTCGAAGATGTGGATCACGAACGGTCCCGAAGCGACCGTGCTCATCGTCTACATGCGGACCGCCGATGCGGACATCGGCTCGAAGTCCATGACCGCGTTTATCGTGGAACGGGACATGCCCGGCTTCCGCACGGCACAAAAACTCGACAAGCTCGGGATGCGTGGCTCGAACACCTGCGAACTGGTCTTCGAGGACTGCCGGATTCCCGCGGAAAACGTACTCGGCGGCGTTGACGGCGGCGTCTATATCCTCATGCGCGGACTGGATTCCGAACGTCTTGTGCTCTCCGGCGGACCGATCGGCATCATGCAGGCGGCGATGGATGTGGTCCTGCCCTACGTCCGCGAGCGGCGCCAATTCGGCCGCCCCATCGGCGAGTTCGACATCATGCGGGCCAAGATCGCCGACATGTATACGGCGCTGCAGTCGTCCCGGGCCTTCGCCTACCGGGTGGCAGAGCAGTTTGACCGGGGCGAGGCAACCCGCCAGGACGCCGCGGCCTGTCTTCTGCTGGCATCGAGTTCCGCCGTCAATCTGGCCCTCGATGCAATACAGACCCTCGGCGGCAACGGCTATATAAATGAATACCCCGCCGGCCGTCTTCTGCGTGATGCAAAACTCTACGAAATTGGCGCCGGGACCAGCGAGATTCGGCGCATGCTGATCGGCCGTGAACTCGTCCGCGGAGGCGGAGCCTGACAAGATCAAGCCGGCGCAACCGGACCCGGTCCGGGCAGGCGCCGAGCAGGGAGAACCTCATGACCAGCCCATCCATCGTCATCGCCGCTGCCCGCCGGACCCCGATCGGCGCTTTTCAGGGCGGCCTGTCCGGGGTCAGCGCCACGGACCTCGGGGCGGCCGCCATCCGGGCCGCTGTCGCGGATGCCGGCATCTCGCCATATGAGATCAGCGAGGTCCTCATGGGTTGCGTGTTGCCGGCGGGGCTGGGACAGGCACCCGCCCGCCAGGCGGCGCTCGCCGCCGACATCCCCCAGGCCATCCCGTGCACCACGGTGAGCAAGGTCTGCGGTTCGGGCATGAAGGCGGCCATGCTGGCCCATGACACGATCCGGGCCGGCTCCGCCACGATTGCCGTGGCCGGCGGGATGGAGTCCATGACCAACGCCCCCTATCTCCTGCCCAAGGCCCGCAGCGGTTACCGCATGGGTCACCAGCAGGTCCTGGACCACATGTTCTTCGATGGCCTGCAGAATCCCTATGACGGCCAGATGATGGGCCACTTCGCGGAGGCGACGGCGGACAAGTACGGGTTTACCCGTGAGGCCCAGGACGCCTTTTCCATTGCCTCGGTGGAGCGCGCCCTGGCTGCCGCCGGTACCGGGTTTGCCGCGGAAATCGTCCCGGTCGAGGTCAAGTCCCGGCGAGGCAGCACAAGCGTGGAGATCGACGAGGAGCCGGGGCGCTGCGACCTGGACAGGATCACCACGATGCGGGCCGCTTTCCGCCGCGAAGGCGGCACAGTCACCGCGGCCAGCTCGTCGTCGATCTCAGACGGTGCCGCCGCCCTCGTTCTCCTGGAGGAAAGCGAGGCCGAGCGCAGAGGCATAGAGCCCCTGGCACGAATCGTCGGCCACTCGGGGTTCGCCCATGCCCCGGAGTGGTTTACGACGGCGCCCGTTTTCGCCATGCAGGCATTACTCGACGAGCTGGACTGGAAACCTGATGACGTCGATCTCTACGAAATCAACGAAGCCTTCGCCGTTGTCACCATGGCGGCCATGCACGACCTGGGCCTGGACCACGACCGGGTCAACGTCAACGGCGGAGCCTGTGCGCTGGGCCACCCGATCGGTGCCACCGGCGCCCGGATCATCACGACTCTCGCCCATGCCCTCAGGAATCGCGGCCTCAAGCGGGGCATGGCCTCCTTGTGCATCGGCGGCGGAGAGGCTACCGCGATCGCCATCGAGACCGTCTGATCCATGTCCGTGATCCGCTCCCAGCTGGATACGCGCTCGCCGGCATTTGCCGAGAATGCCGGGCACATGCGCATGCTGGTCGAGGACCTCTGCACGGCCCTGGAAGGGATTCGGGCCGGTGGCGGCGACCGGGCAAGGGAGAAGCACCAGGCGCGTGGCAAGCTGTTGCCCAGGGAACGAATCGAGGCGCTGCTGGACCCCGGCAGCGCGTTCCTTGAGTTTTCGGCCCTCGCCGGCAGGGGCCTCTATGACGACCAGGCGCCCTGTGCCGGCATCATTACCGGCATCGGCCGGATCAGCGGCGTGGAGGCCGTGCTCGTCGTCAATGACGCCACCGTCAAGGGCGGCACGTATTTCCCGCTGACGGTCAAGAAGCACCTCAGAGCGCAGGAGATCGCGCTGGAGAATCATCTCCCGTGCATCTATCTGGTGGACTCCGGCGGCGCGTTTCTGCCCCTCCAGGACGAGGTTTTTCCCGACCGGGACCACTTCGGGCGAATCTTCTACAACCAGGCACGACTGTCAGCAGCCGGAATCCCGCAGATTGCCGTGGTCATGGGCAGCTGCACGGCGGGCGGCGCGTACGTCCCGGCCATGTGTGACGAGGCAGTGATCGTGCGCAACCAGGGAACCATTTTTCTGGGCGGCCCACCGCTGGTCAAGGCGGCCACCGGCGAGATCGTCGATGCCGAATCCCTTGGCGGCGGCGAGGTCCACAGCAAGATCTCCGGGGTCACCGACCACCTCGCGAACAGCGACGCCCATGCACTGGAGATCGCACGCAGCATCGTTGCGACACTCAACCACGCAAAGCCCGCAGGGCGCGGAAACGTCGCGCCCCGGGAGCCGCTCCTGGACCCCGCGGATCTCTATGGCCTGGTACCGCAAGATACGCGGTACCCCTTCGACATTCGCGAAGTGATCGGTCGTATCGTCGATGGCTCGGAGCTCAACGAGTTCAAGCCCCTCTACGGGAAAACCCTGGTTTGCGGTTTTGCCCGGCTCAACGGATATCCCGTCGGCATCATCGCCAACAATGGGATCCTTTTTTCCGAATCGGCCCTCAAGGGGGCGCACTTTATCCAGCTGTGTAACCGTCGCCGGATCCCGCTCGTCTTTTTGCAGAACATCACCGGGTTCATGGTGGGCAAGAAGTACGAACAGCAGGGAATCGCGAAAGACGGAGCGAAAATGGTCAATGCGGTCGCCACGGCGACGGTGCCGAAGTTCACCGTCATCGTCGGCGGCTCCTTCGGCGCCGGGAACTACGCCATGTGCGGACGCGCCTATGGCGCGCGGTTCCTGTTCACCTGGCCCAACGCCCGCATCTCGGTCATGGGCGGCGAGCAGGCTGCATCGGTACTTGCCACCGTCCGGCGCGACAGCGCCGAAGCCCGCAACGAGGCCTGGGCCGAAGGGGACGAGGCCCTGTTCCGGGAACAGATCAGGGAGCGCTACGAGTCCCAGGGGCATCCCTATTACGCCACGGCCAGACTATGGGATGACGGGATCATCGACCCGGCGGAAACCCGACGGGTACTCGCGCTTTGTCTGTCCGCCTCTATGAACGCGCCGCCGGAGCCGGAGACGCCCTACGGCGTCTTCCGAATGTAGCGGCAGGAGCAGGAACATGTCGGAACCGGTCTTGTGTGCCGTGGATGAACGCGGCGTTGCCACCCTCACTCTCAATCGTCCGGACATCCGGAACGCATTCGACCATGCGCTCATCGCCCGGCTGACCGAGCTGCTGCTCGAACTCGGAGCCCGCAAAGACATACGGGCTGTCGTGCTTACCGGCGCGGGCACGGCTTTCTCGGCGGGTGCCGACCTCAACTGGATGCGCTCGATGGTCGAGTTTTCGGAGGAAGACAACGTCGAGGACGCACTGCGGCTGGCCGAGCTGATGTCGGTTCTCAATCACCTGAGAATTCCCACTGTCGCCCGGGTCAACGGTCATGTATTTGGCGGCGGCGTGGGGCTGCTCGCCTGCTGCGACATCGCGGTGGCCGACCGGGACGCCCTGTTCGCGCTATCGGAAGTCCGCCTGGGGCTCGTACCCGCGGTGATCTCCCCGTATGTGATCGCGGCCATCGGTGCCCGCCATGCCCGCCGATTCTTTCTGACCGGCGAGCCCATGACCGCCCGCAAGGCGCGTCGCGTGGGACTGGTCCACGAGGTCGCCCGAGCCAAGCGTCTCGACGAGGCAGTGGAACACCAGGTCGGCATGCTCCTCAAGGGCGGCCCCATGGCCGTCCGGGAGTGCAAGGAACTCATTGCCATGGTGGCCGGCAGCACGGAGTCCGCCGCGGAAATCGTCACCCGGCGCACCGCCGAGATCATCGCCCAGCTGCGGGTCTCGGAGGAAGGACAGGAAGGACTGTCGGCATTCCTCGAGAAACGCTCGCCCGAATGGTCCGAAACCCGCTGATGTTCGAACGGGTCCTTATCGCAAATCGCGGGGAGATCGCCTGTCGTATTGGCGCCACGCTCAGGCGCATGGGACTGACCAGCATTGCCGTCCATACGGACCCCGATGCGGACGCTCTGCACGTCCGTGGAGCCGATATCGCCGTGCCCATCGGACCGCCGAGGGCTTACCTGGACGTCGAAGCAATCATTGACGCGGCGCGTGCCACGCAGGCCCAGGCGATCCATCCGGGCTACGGCTTTCTTGCCGAGAACCCGGCCCTCGCGGAAGCCTGCGAAGCAGCCGGGATCGTGTTTGTCGGCCCGGCCCCGGCAACCCTTCGGGCGATGGGTTCGAAGCTTGAGGCCAAGCGCCTGATGGCGGCAGCCGGGGTACCGGTCGTGCCGGGTTACCACGGCGACGACCAGTCGGACGACCGGCTGCTCGAGGCAGCGGACTCGGTCGGCTTTCCGCTGATGATCAAGGCTGCAGCCGGCGGCGGCGGCAAGGGCATGCGAATCGTCCGCCGCGAAGAGGATTTCATGGATGCGCTGCAGGGCGCCCGCCGGGAGGCGGTCGGCGCCTTTGGCGACGAGACGATGATTCTCGAGCGCTTTCTCGACAAGCCCCGGCACGTGGAATTCCAGATCTTCGGTGACAGCCACGGCAGTGTCATTCATCTTGGCGAACGGGAGTGCTCCACCCAGCGACGCTATCAGAAGGTCCTGGAGGAAGCGCCATCACCGGCACTCGATCCCGGCATCCGCGAGGCCATGGGCGAAGGCTGCCGTCGCCGCCGCGCGTGTCGTCGAGTACGTGGGCGCCGGAACCGTCGAGTTCATCATGGACGCCTCGCGGGACTTCTATTTCATGGAAATGAATACCCGCCTCCAGGTCGAGCATCCGGTTACCGAGATGGTGCGCGGCATCGATCTGGTCCAGTGGCAGCTGGAAGTCGCCGCCGGCCGCCACCTCCCGGCAGCCGGCGACTTGCCTGCCGTCAACGGCCATGCGATCGAGGCGCGGATCTACGCGGAAGATCCATACAACGGCTTTCTGCCGTCGACGGGATATATCCAGTGTTTCGAGTATCCGGAACGGGAGTCCGGCCTGCGGGTCGATACGGGCGTCGCAACCGGCGATGAGGTAACCATTCACTATGATCCGATGCTCGCCAAGGTCATTGCCCACGGAGAGACCCGCCAGGCGGCGCTTGCCGGACTGCGCGGAGCCCTCGCCCGCATCGCGCTGATCGGCCCCCGCAACAACCTCCTCCTGCTCCAGGCCCTGACTGCTCATCCCGCATTCGCCGAGGCGCGGGTGGACACCACATTCCTCGACACCGAGCTCGACGCCATCCTTACCGGGATAGCGCCGGCGCCCGCAGGACATCTCACCGCCGCCGCCGCCGCCCTGTTGAGAGCCCGGCCCGCGGCCGGCGACGCCGACCCGTATTCACCCTGGGATCGCCCGGATGGCTGGGAATCCGTGGTGCCATCAGCCGTGACGCTACGACTGGCCGCGGCCGCCGGGGATGTGCACGAGGTGATACTGAGGCCCCATGAAAAAACCGCCGACGGGTTCGCCCTGGCGGGAGACGCTGCATCAGCCGAAGATGGCGCGCCGAAGGTCGACACAGGAAGTTGCCTGCGCGGCTACCAGACCCGTGTTGCTGGCAAACAGGTCTTTGTAACCGATGGCGCTGACGGCCGGCTTCTTACGTGGCTGCCGCGATTTGCCGATGGCAAATCCCATCACGAGGAGGACACTCATCCGGGCGCGCCGATGCCCGGGACCGTCGTCAAGATCCACGTCGCCCCTGGCGACCGTGTTCGCGCCGGCGATCCGCTGCTGGTCCTCGAGGGCATGAAAATGGAATACACGCTGAAGGCCTCATTCGCTGGCGTCGTCGGCGAATTGCTATGCGCCGAGGGAGACATGGTCGAAGCCGACGCTCCACTCGTCGATCTGTCCGCGGACGAATCGGCTTCGTGAACGGCCTCCCCGGCTCGGTCCGTGTCGTCGAGGTCGGCCCCCGTGACGGGCTGCAAAACGAATCCGGTCCCGTGGCCACTTCGGTCAAGATCGATCTGATAGAAGCCCTCGCCGCGGCTGGCCTGAAAACGGTGGAAGCAACCAGTTTTGTCAGCCCTCGCTGGATCCCCCAGCTTGCCGATGCCCACGACGTGCTGTCCGGCCTGCAACGTGTTGATGGGGTCTCCTACCCGGTACTTGTCCCGAATCTCCAGGGGCTGGAGCGAGCCCAGCGCGGCTGCTGCGGACAGTATCGCGATTTTCACAGCCGCCTCGGATACGTTCAGCCGCAAGAACACCAATGCCTCGGTAGCTGAGTCCCTCGAACGCCTCGCACCCGTGGCCGCCGCCGCGCGCGCGGCTGGCCTGCCGGTCCGGGGCTATGTGTCCTGCGTTCTCGGCTGCCCCTACGAGGGAAGCGTCCCGGTGGACCAGGTAACGGCCGTGGCGGACGAACTGGTGGCAATGGGCTGCTATGAGGTGTCGCTGGGCGACACGATAGGGATCGGCACCCCGGCGCGCGCCCGCGACATGCTGGAGCGCGTCGCCGCGGTTGTCGGCATGGATCGCCTCGCCGTGCATTTTCACGACACGCGGGGCCAGGCGCTGGCTAACATTCTTGCCTGCCTGCAGGCGGGCGTGGCGATCGTCGACTCATCCGTGGCCGGGCTGGGCGGCTGCCCGTACGCCGCTGGCGCCAGCGGCAACGTGGCCACCGAAGACCTGGTCTACATGCTGCACGGACTCGGCATCGGTACCGGTATCGACCTCGCGGCGGTAGTCCGTGCCGGCCAAACTATCAGCGAGGCGCTGGGGCGCCCACCCAACAGCCGGCTCGGCCGGCTGCCGGAATACGAATCCGAAAGAACATCGAATGACAATCCAAAGGACTGACTTATGAAACTCCATGACATAGCAGCAGTTGTCTCCGGCGGCGCATCCGGTCTCGGCAATGCCGTGGTCCGTCGTATCGTGGCCGAGGGCGGGCGCGTGGCGATTCTCGACCTGAATGAAGACCTGGGCCAGGCGGAGGCCGAAGCCCTGGGAGACGCCGCCATATTCGTGCGCACCGATGTCAGCCACGAAGCCGACGTAGACGCGGCCGTCGCCGGGGCAACAGAAGCGTTCGGCGGCGTGCAGATGGCGGTGAACTGTGCCGGGATTCTTGGTGCGGGCCGGGTGCTCGGGCGTAAAGGACCCATGCCCCGGGACGTCTTTGCGAAAGTCATCGAAGTCAACCTGATCGGCAGCTTCCTGCTCGCCCGCGCCGCGGCGGCACGAATGGTGGATAACACCCCGAACGAGGACGGCGAGCGGGGCCTGATCGTCAATACGGCCTCCGTCGCGGCCTTCGAAGGTCAGATCGGACAGGCCGCCTACTCCGCCTCCAAGGGCGGCGTGGTTGGCATGACCCTGCCGCTGGCCCGGGAGTTCGCCCGTTTCGGCATCCGCGTCAACACCATCGCGCCGGGCATTTTCCTGACACCCATGATGGCCAGTCTGCCCGAGGAGATTCAGCAGTCCCTGGGCGCGCAGGTCCCGTTCCCGTCACGCCTGGGCAAGCCGGAGGAATTTGCGGACCTGGTCGCGTACATTGCAGGCAATACCATGCTCAACGCAGAGACGATCCGCCTGGATGGCGGTATTCGCATGCAGCCAAAATAGACGAGGTCACCCATGGCGTTACTCCGCGTTCTCTGTTTTCCCGTCCTGATGGCTTTGGCTGGCTGCGGGCCTTCGCCGACCGAGGCCCCCACCCCGGACAGCCCGCCGCCCCCGGCCGGAGGCGACGCCAGCCGTCCGGCGAAGGCGGAGGGCTTCCAGGTTCCCGCTGGACTATCACACCCTGGACAACGGCCTGAAGGTGGTCGTCTCACGGGATACCACCGCACCTGTCGTCACCGTTGCCGTCTACTACCACATCGGGTTTCGAATCGAGCCCCGGGACCGGACGGGCTTTGCCCATCTCTTCGAGCACATGATGTTCCAGGGCTCAGAGAACCTGGGAAAAATGGAGTTCGTGCAACTCATTCAGGGGCTCGGAGGATCACTGAACGGCTCGACACGCTATGACTTCACCAACTACTTCCAGACCGTACCGGCGCACCGGCTGGAGACCGTACTGTGGGCGGAAGCCGACCGGATGCGCGGCCTGGCGGTTACCGAGGAGAACCTGGTCAACCAGCAGGGGGTGGTCAAGAACGAGGTCAAGGTGAACGTCATGAACCAGCCCTACGGGGGCTTCCCCTGGCTGGACCTGCCCCAGGCCGCCAACGAGAACTGGTACAACGCGCATAACTTCTACGGGGATCTCGGCGACCTGGACGCCGCGACCCTGGAGGACGTCAAGGACTTTTTCCACACCTACTACGCGCCCAATAATGCGGTTGTGACCGTCGTGGGCGACGTGGACCCCGACGAGGCGCTCACCCTGGTCCGGCAATACTTCGGCGATATCGCGCCGGCGGAACTTCCCGCGCCCGCAGATATTTCCGAGCCGCGCCAGGAACAGGAAAAGCAAGCTTCGCGCACCGACCCCCTGGCTCCACGTCCAGGCATCGCCTGGGCCTATCATGCGCCGCCGCGGGGGACTCCGGAGCACGACGCGATGGTGCTTCTGGATCTGATCCTGACCGACGGCGAAGACAGCCTCCTCTACCAGAAGCTGGTCAAGGAGAACGGCTTTGCCGGCAGCGTGACCGGCGGCATCAACTATCCGCTGGGCAATGCGCACAATTATCAGGGTCCGATGCTCTGGACGGCGTCCCTCATTCACGACACCGGCACGAGCCCCGACGAGGTGATCGACGCACTCGACGAGGTGATTTCCGGGCTCCGGACCGAAACGATTTCTCCGGAACTGCTGGAACGGGCGGTGACGAAGTTTCGCTCAGGGTTCTATGACACCCTCGGCACGGGCACCGGTCGAGCCGACCTGCTGGCCTGCTTTGCGCTGTTCGACGACGATCCGGGCCGGATCAACCGGATCGAGGCAGGCATCCGCGCGGTGACGCCGGAGTTGATGCTGGCCACCGCCCGGCAGTATCTGCGCCCCACCAACCGAACCGTTTTCCGGCTGGAAGCCGGCGCGGCGCCCGCAACCAGCGAGGAGGGCTGAACCATGCGTATCCTGATCGCCACCGTCCTCGGCCTCGGCGCCCTGGCAACCGTCGCTCCCGCTGTCAGCGTCGAAACGCCCCCGGCCGGCGGCAAGCCCAGGGACTTTGAGCTGGTCGAGCCCGAAGTCGTGACCCTGGAGAACGGACTGACCGCTACCCTGGTCGAGTTCGGGGAGGTGCCCAAAACGACGGTGCTGGTCACGGTCCGCACCGGCAATCTCAACGAGGGGGGCCGCACCTGGCTCGCTGATCTGGCCGGGGAACTCCTGAAGCAAGGCACGGAAAAAACCCCAGCGCGGGAACTCGCCGCCCGCGCCGCCTCCATGGGCGGCTCACTGGTCGTCAGCACGGGTGCGGAGGAAACCACGGTCAGCATCGATGTGCTCGAGGACCACGCGTTCGATGCCGTCGATCTGCTGGCGGAAGTCATTATCGAGCCTGCGTTTCCCGAGGGCGAACTGGAACGCATCCGCGGTGATCTCGAACGCCAGCTCAGCATTGCTCTCACCCAGCCCCAGCAGATCGCGACCGAGGCATTCTCCCGCCTGCTCTACGGCGACCATCCCTTCGGCAAGGTGCTGCCGGATCCCGGCGAACTCGCGGGCTATGGGATCGACGACGTGCGGAGCTACTACGACGACAATTTCGGCGCTCGGCGGACACGGATCTACGTGGGCGGCCGCTTTGACACGGGTGAAATGTCCGCCGCGATCCGCAGGGCGTTCGGCGAGTGGAAGGCGGGGCCCGAGGTCTACACCAATATTCCTGCAACCGAGCCCCGAAGCCAGTTTGCGCTGGTCGACCGGCCGGGCGCCTCGCAGTCCACGCTGCGGCTCGGCATCCCGGTCACGGATCCGTCAGATCCCGACTGGACGAAGCTGAGCGTAATGAACACGCTGCTGGGCGGTTTCTTTTCGTCCCGGATCACCAGCAACATTCGCGAGGACAAGGGATATACCTATTCCCCCCGAAGCGTTCTTGTGACCCGCTACCGTGACACCTACTGGGCCGAGTTCGCGGACGTGACCAGCGAACACACCGGCGATTCGATTCGGGAGATCCTCGCGGAGATTTCTCGCCTGCAGGAGGAAGCACCCCCGGAGACCGAGATGGAACGCGTCAGGAACTATATGACCGGTAGCTTTGTCCTGGGCAATGCCTCCCGGTTCGGGATTCTGGGGCAGCTGGCCTATGTGGATTTCCATGGCCTGGACCGGGACTATCTGACGAATTTCGTCGAACGTGTCCAGGCGGTCAGCCCCGAGGACGTCCGCGCGGCCGCCGAAACATGGCTGAAAAGCGACGACCTGACTCTCGTCGTCGTGGGCGACGCCGACAGCGTGAGCCCACAGCTCGAGGCTCTGCCGGAGCTTGAGGGCCTGTTGAATTCGGCGGAGTGATCACGGCCCGGACAGCCGCCTTGGGGTAGAATGAGCAGTTGCTTGGTCTCCGCCCCACCGCGGGTCGAAGAGGCTCGTTCATCCTCCCGTTGCGGGCCCCGGCATCTGACCGGGGGGCCCGGGCGGAGGCGTTCGGCGACCCCTGGCGGATCCGGGGCGAAACGACGGCAAACAAGATGACGGCATTGCAATGGAAATGATCGAAAGGGATGTCATGGCCTACGACGTGGCCATCGTCGGCGGCGGGCCGGCGGGGCTGGCGTGCGCCATACGCCTGAAGGCCCTGAAACCGGACCTGTCGATCTGCCTGCTGGAGAAGGGTTCGGAATTTGGCGCGCATACGCTCTCGGGCGCCGTCATGCAGCCGGACGCCCTCGATGAACTGGTCCCCGACTGGCGGGACGACCCGCCCACCATCTGCATCCCGGCAAGCCGGGACGAATTCCTGCTGCTCACACGAACCGGCCAGCAGCGTCTCCCCACACCGCCGCAGATGAGCAATCACGGCAACATGATCGTGTCCCTCGGGTCGCTGGTAGGCAAGCTGGCCATCCGGGCCGAGAGTGCCGGCATCGACGTCTTTCCCGGATTTCCCGCCGCCGAAGCGCTGATCGAGGACGGCCGCGTCATCGGCGTTCGGTGCGGCGACATGGGTGTGGAGGCGGATGGATCGCCCGGCGCTTCGTTCGCCCCGGGCGTAGACATCCATGCCGGAGTTACCGTACTGGCCGAAGGCTGCCGTGGCAGTGTTTCCAAGCAGCTGATCCGGACATTCGCCCTGGACGCCAATGCCTCGCCGCAGACCTACGGGCTCGGTTTCAAGGAACTGTGGCGGGTTGCACCGGGCCAGGCCGAGCCAGGCCTGGTCCAGCACACCGTGGGATGGCCGCTGGACAACGGCACCTACGGAGGAAGTTTCGCCTATCATCTGGATGAGGAGCGGATCTACCTGGGCTTCGTCGTGGGCCTGGACTACGCGGACCCCCGGTTTTCACCCTTCGAAGCCTTCCAGCAGTTCAAGCATCACCCGTCGGTACGGCCACTGCTCGAAGGCGGAGAGATTCTATCGGCCGGGGCCAGGACCCTGATCGAGGGCGGGCTGCAGTCCCTGCCCCGGCTGGACATGCCGGGCGCGGTACTCGTCGGCGATGCCGCCGGCAAGTTGAACGTACCCAAGATCAAGGGCATTCACATGGCCATGCGCTCCGGCATGCTGGCCGCCGACCATATTGCCGGCGAGGCACGTGCCGAGGGTTTCGACGACCTGTGGCGACGGTCGCCCTCGGCGGATGAACTGCGCCGGGTGCGCAATATCCGGCCGGGCTTTCGCCGCGGCCTGTGGTTCGGCATGGCCAACGCGGCGCTGGAAACCATCACGGGCGGCCGCACGCCCTGGACGCTGGAAAACCACGCCGACCACGACAGCCTCGACCCGGCCGACGGAAACGGGGAGCCCGCCCTCGCCAGGGCGGGCCAGTGGCTGGAAAACCGCGAGCTGCCTCCGCGCGACCGTCTTGCATCGGTGTATTTCGCGGCGACGGAACACGACGAGAATCAGCCGGTTCACCTGAAGGTGTCGGATACCAACGTATGCGCGACCACCTGTTACGAGGAGTACCGGAATCCCTGTACCCGTTTCTGTCCGGCCAATGTCTACGAAATGGTGTCCGATGCCGACGGTGGCCGCCGGCTGCAGATCAACGCATCGAATTGTGTCCACTGCAAGGCCTGCGACATCAAGGATCCCTACCAGATCATCAACTGGGTAACGCCCGAGGGTGGCTCGGGGCCCAACTACCAGAATCTCTAGCATTCACTGACAGCTGCGGTCGCCGGAGGGCGGCTGCCGGGAGCGTGCAATGAAGATACTCGTCGGAGTCAAGCGGGTGATCGACTACAACGTCCGCGTGCAGATCAATCGCGAAGGAACGGGCGTGGTCAAGGAGGGCGTGAAGATGAGCGTCAATCCGTTTGATGAGATTGCCATCGAAGAGGCCCTGAGAATTCGCGAGCGCGGCGAGGCCAGCGAGGTCGTTGCTGTCGGCATCGGCCCGACGGCGGCCCAGCAGCAGCTGCGCACGGCGCTGGCCATGGGAGCGGACCGGGCGATCCTCGTAGAGACCGACGACGAGCTGCAGCCGCTGGCCGCCGCCCTCGTTCTCCACAAGATCATCGAGCGCGAGTCCCCCGAGCTGGTCCTGCTCGGCAAGCAGGCCATCGACGACGACAGCAACCAGACCGGGCAGATGCTGGCCGCTCTCTGGGACCGCCCCCAGGCCACGTTCGCATCGGAGCTGAAACTCGCCGATGGCGTGGCAACGGTCACTCGGGAGGTGGACAGCGGCCTGGAAACCATCGAGATCGATCTTCCCGCCGTTGTCACCGCCGATCTGCGCCTCAATGAGCCCCGGTTCGTAAAGATGCCGGACATCATGAAGGCCAAGCGCAAGCCGCTGGATACCCTGCCGCTGGCGGAGCTGGGCGTGGAGATGCCCGTGGCGCTGGAATCCGGAGTCTGCGAGCCGCCGCCAAAGCGGGCCGGCGGAGTGAAGGTGGAGTCCGTGGACGCGCTGATCGCGGCCCTGAAGGACAAAGGAGTTCTGGCATGAGTGCCGTGTTGCTGATCGCCGAGCATGACGGCGAATCCCTCAATCCCGCCACGGCGCGGGCCCTCTCCTGCGCCGCGAAGCTCGGCGATGTGGACGTGGCCGTCTTTTCCTCGGGGGCCGAGGCGGTGTGCACCGAAGCGGCCGCGCTGGAAGGCTGCGCGCGGGTACGCCATGTGACCCGGCCGGAAAATGCCCGCCAGCTGGCTGCAACCCTCGCGCCCCAGGTGGTGGAACTGGCAGCCGACTACGACTACGTGCTTGCGCCGTCCACGACCTTCGGAAAGGACCTGCTCCCACGGGTCGCCGCCTTCCTCGCCGTGCCGCAGATTTCGGACCTCATGGAGGTTGTCGACGGGCGCACGTTCAAGCGGCCGATCTACGCCGGCGACGTCATACACACCGTGCGGGTGCCGGACGGGGCCAAGGTCGTCGCCACGGTGCGTATCGCCTCATTCCCGGCGGTCGGCAATGCGCCGGCGCCGGCCCCGGTGGAGCCGGCCTCCAGCACCGCCGAACTGCCCTCCCACACGCGCTGGGTGGACCTGACCGCCAGCGGCGGCGACCGCCCCGATCTGCAGTCCGCGCGGCGCGTCGTTTCGGGCGGACGCGGTGTTGGCAGCGAGGACAATTTTCGTGTCATTTACTCGCTGGCGGACCGGCTGGACGCCGCGGTAGGGGCCTCACGAGCCGCGGTGGACGCAGGCTATGTGCCCAACGACATGCAGGTGGGCCAGACCGGCAAGATCATCGCACCCGACCTGTACGTGGCCGTCGGCATTTCCGGAGCGATCCAGCACCTGACGGGAATCAAGGATGCCGGATGTATCGTAGCCATCAACAAGGATGGCGAGGCGCCCATATTCGAAGTCGCCGACATCGGCCTCGTGGGCGACCTGTTCCAGATCCTGCCGGAACTCGAGAGTGCCCTGGAGGGCATGGATGGCTGAGGCTCCGGGTTCCCGGATTCTCTGGCAGCCCGACCCCGAGGCGGCTTCCCGGACCCAGCTTGCGGCATTCCTCGCGAAAGCCCGTGCCGGTTGGGCTCCGGGAGCCGACGATTTCGCCTCCCTCTGGGAAGCCTCGGTCCGGGACCGGGAGGCATTCTGGTCCGCCCTGTGGCGATTCTGCGGCGTCATCGCCGAAGGGGATGCGAGCATCGTCCTGGAAGGACCGGACCGCATGCCGGGTTCCCGCTGGTTTCCGAAAGTCAGGCTGAACTTCGCGGAAAACCTGCTCCGGCATGCGGACGGCGCGGGCTCCACTCGACCGGCGCTGATTTTTCGCGGCGAAAACGGCGAGCGCAGCAGCTTGTCCTACGCGCAGCTGCGCGGCGAAGTCGGCCGCTGCGCCGCCGCGTTCCGCCAGGCCGGAATCGTCCCGGGGGACCGGATCGCGGGCATTCTGCCGAACCGGCCTGAGGCTGTCGTCGCAATGCTTGCAGCGGCGAGCATTGGCGCCACCTGGTCGTCCTGCTCCCCCGACTTCGGGCAAAGCGGCATCGTGGACCGCTTCGGCCAGATCCGGCCCCGTCTGCTGATCGCCTGCGACGGCTACTACTACGGCGGCAAGACCATCGATCTGCGCGATCGGCTGGCCGGTGTGCTGGAAGAGCTCGACAGCGTCGAGCGCCTGATCCTGATCCCGTGGATCGGCGTCGAGGCCGGCAACCTCGACCGCACCCTCCTTTGGGACGACTTCCTGGAGGGCGAGCAGTCCCCGGAATTCACCCGGCTGCCGTTCGATCACCCGCTCTATGTGCTCTATTCCTCGGGAACCACCGGCCAACCCAAGTGCATCGTTCACGGCGCCGGCGGCACCTTGCTTCAGCATCTCAAGGAACACCGGCTGCATACCGATCTCGGCCCCGGGGACACGTTGTTCTATTTCACCACCTGCGGCTGGATGATGTGGAACTGGCTGGTCTCCGGACTGGCATCGGGATCGACCCTCGTCCTGTACGACGGATCACCGTTTCATCCTGGCCCCGAGGCTCTTTGGCGGGTGGCGAAGGACGAAACTGTCACGGTCTTCGGAACCAGCGCCAAGTACCTTTCCGCCCTCGAGAAGTCAGGCTATCGCCCGGCGGCCCACGGCGGCCTGGACAAGCTGCGGTGCATTCTCTCAACGGGATCGCCCCTGCTGCCATCGGGCTTCGACTATGTCTACGACTCAGTCAAAGCCGATGTGCACCTGGCCTCGATTTCCGGGGGCACGGATATCGTCTCCTGTTTCGCTCTCGGGGCGCCGACGCTGCCGGTTCGGCGAGGGGAGATCCAGTGCCGGGGTTTGGGAATGGCGGTGGAGGCGTTCGACGACGCGGGCCACCGCCTGGTGGGAGAGCCTGGCGAGCTGGTCTGTACGCGTTCGTTCCCCAGCATGCCCGTGGGTTTCTGGAACGATCCCGACGAGGCTCGTTACCGGGCCGCCTATTTCGAACGCTTTCCCGGCGTATGGCACCACGGAGACTGGATACGGATCACGCCGCAGGGTGGCATCGTGATCTACGGCCGCTCGGACGCGGTACTCAACCCCGGTGGCGTGCGCATCGGCACCGCGGAGATTTACCGGCAGGTTGAGAAACTGGACGACGTTGTAGAGTCCCTTGCCGTCGGCCAGGAATGGGCCGGCGATCAGCGTATCGTCCTGTTCGTCCGGCTGCGGGACGGCGTCGAACTGGACGATGCGCTGCAGACCCGCATACGCGCCGTGATACGGGAGAATACGAGCCCGCGGCATGTGCCGGCCAAGATCCTGGCGGTCGCCGATGTCCCGCGAACCCTGAGCGGAAAGATTGTCGAGCTGGCCGTCCGCGACGTGGTCCACGGAAGACCGGTGCGCAATACCGATGCGCTGGCCAACCCTGACGCGCTGACCCTGTTCAAGGACCTGCCCGAACTTGCCGCAGACTGATCTCATGAGCTCCGCCGCCATGCCCCTGACCCGCTACAAGGCGGAACTGGCCTCGGGCGACTTCAGCCCGGATCCCGCCCAGGCTCAGGCCGCATTCCTGCTGGACGATCTCGCCCGGCGGCTGGCCGCCGGCGCTACCCGGCCCAAGGGTCTGCTGGACCGCTTCAGACGGCAAAGCGTCGTTCCGGAAACCGGCCTCTATTTTTGGGGGGATACGGGTCGCGGCAAGACCTGGCTTATGGACCTGTTCTTCCAGGGCCTGCCTTTTGCCGAGAAAAAGCGCCAGCACTTTCATCGCTTCATGGCCCACGTCCACCACGAACTCAAGAGCATCAGGCGCGTGCGGGATCCGCTACAGCAGGTGGCAGACCGGCTTGCGGTGAAGACCCGGGTGATGTGCTTTGACGAGTTCTTCGTGTCCGACATTGCCGACGCCATGATTCTCGGCGGCCTGCTGGGCGCATTGTTCGACCGCGGGGTCACCCTGGTCGCCACCTCCAACATCCCGCCGGACAATCTCTATGCCGGCGGGCTGCAGCGGGCCCGGTTCCTGCCTGCGATCGAGCAGATCAAGACCCACACCGAAGTCCACGAGATGGGCGGACCGGTAGACTACCGGCTGCGCAGGCTGGAGCAGGCGGCGGTTTACTATCACCCGGCGGGACCGGCGTCCGACGCCGCCCTGTCCGCCTGCTTCGATCGCCTCTCACCGGATGCCTGCCTGCGCAACGAACCCCTGGAAGTACTGGGACGAGTCATCCCCACGCGGCGGCGGTCGGATGGAGTGGCCTGGTTCGACTTCACGTCAATCTGCGAGGGCCCGAGAAGCCAGGCCGACTACATCGAGGTTGCCCGCGCATTTCATAGCGTTCTGCTGTCCTCGGTACCGCGGCTTGACGACACCCTCGCGAATGCCGCCCGCCGGTTTATCGCGCTGGTGGACGAGTTCTATGACCGCAACGTGAAACTGATCATATCGGCGGCCACACCGCTGGAGCACCTGTATGCCGGCAAGCGCCTGGATTTCGAATTCCGCCGGACCCGCAGCCGGCTGGAAGAAATGCAGTCCCACGACTACCTTGCCCGGCCCCACCTGCCGTGAGCGAACCGAAAAAGGGCTGGCGGCGCTGGCTGCTGATTGCCCTCGAGATCGCCCTGGCCCTGGCCATCGTTTACAGCATTCTCGCCTGGCGGGCCCGCGACATGCTGGCCACCGGGGAAACGATCGAGGCGCCCGGGCTTTCCCTGGAGCGTCTCGATGGCACCGGTTTCAGTCTTGAGCAGTATGCGGGACGCCCCGTTCTCGTGTACTTCTTCGCGCCCTGGTGCCAGGTCTGTACCCTGAGCGTACCGAACCTAAGGCACCTGGCACGAATCCGCGGGAGTGAACTCGCCATCGTGACCGTCGCCCTGGACTGGCCGACTCGGGAAGACGTGCGGGATTTTGCCCGACGCAGCGGTCTCGAACACGACATCCTCCTTGGGACGGCCGCAACCGCCACCGCCTGGCAGGTCCCCGGTTTCCCGAGCTACTACGCGCTGGATCGGAACCATCGGGTTCGATCCCGGGATTTTGGCTACACCACGACCGCTGGCCTCGTCTTGCGGACATGGGCTGCGGAACGGGCGCCGGGCGGCGAGCGCCTCGCCAGGGAGGCGCCATGAGCGTCGCAGGCTACTATCGAAGTCTCGCGCCCGTCCAGCGGCGGTCACTGATCTCTGTCATCGCCACGCCTTCGCCCCGGCCGGTATTTCTGCATGAGGGCAAGCAGCCTGCTTTCTACCTCCGCACCGGCGGCGGAACTCGGCCGCTGGATATCCAGGAAGCGACGGAGCACATTTCCCGCCGCTGGGCCCGGCGCTGAACGCCGACCCGCGTTGTTCGCTGTCGAGGCTGTTCTCCGGGGCGCTAGACCAGGCCAGCGCCCAACCACGCCGCGCCGCGCACGCCACTGGAATCGCCGTGAAGATGGCGGCGGACTGTCACTCGCGGCCGGTCAGAAAACACAAGCGGCATGATCTCGGCGGTAACCGCTTCGGCCAGACCCTCGATGTTGGACAGGCCGCCTCCGAGAACAATCACGTCGGGGTCCAGCAGATTGGTCACGACGGCCAGCGCCCGACCCAGGCGACGGGTGTACCGGCGCATGCTGGCGACGGCCAGGGGCTCTCCCACAGCCGCCGCAGCGGCGACGGCGACAGCGGTCATCCGGCCTCCGCCGGCCTCCTCGTGATCCCGCGCAAGGCCAGGTCCCGAGAGAAAGGTTTCCACACAAGCCCGGCGACCACACCAGCAGTCCGGCCCGCTCCCGGAGGCGACACCCGGAAGCGGATTGTGCCCCCACTCGCCGGCTATGCCCTGCGCCCCGGATTCGAGGCGCCCGTCTATGACCAGCCCGCCTCCGACGCCGGTGCCGAGGATAATCCCGAACACGGATGCGAACCCCCTGCCGGCACCGTCGGTTGCCTCCGAGAGCGCAAAGCAGTTGGCATCGTTTTCGATTCGCACCGGCCGGTCCAGTCGCTCGGCAAGGTCGACACCGAGCCGTCGGCCGTTCAGCCACACGGAGTTTGCATTCCGGACCTGGCCGCTGGCGGGCGACAGGCTCCCGGGTATCCCGATCCCCAGGCTGCCGGTGCGCCCGGTCTGCGTCTCAACGCCCTCGACCAGGCCGGCGATCTGCGCCAGGCAGCCCGCATAATCACGGACCGTGGCTTCACGGTCACGGTGCAGGACGGCGCCGTCCCGCTCTACGGCGATGATTTCCGTCTTTGTCCCGCCCAGGTCAATGCCGATATGCATGGCCTATTCTTAACATGTCCTTGCCGGGGAGTGCCGTCGAATCCGCAGGCCCGGGCGAGGCGGGCCAGTATCAGAAAACACTATGAAGCGACGTGAATTTCTCAAGTCCAGTGCGGCAGGCCTGACGGCCGCCGGGCTTTCGCCCCTGCTGGGTGGCTGTTCGGGTCCGGTGGGCCGCGACGACTTTCCAGCCTCCGAGTCGACGGCCAGCCTGGGCGACCGGCTCGATCCGGTGAGCTGCGAAATGCTGTACCTGGCATCCCTGGCTCCAAGCGGGCACAACGCCCAGCCCTGGCAGGTTCGAATAGACCGGCCCGACCGCTGGTTTCTCGACCTGGCACCACAGCGGCAGCTGCCAGCCGTTGACCCGGCCCGGCGCGAGGCCCTTCTGTCCGCCGGCGCTTTCCTGGAGAACCTCGCCGAGGCGGGCCGGCATCACGGCCGGCCGGTCGAACTGGCCGGTGTGGGGAAAGCGAAAGGACTTGCCGTTCTGTTCGTCGGCTCCAGCGACGAGCGGACCGCGGATTTGCAGGCCATAACCCGGCGACGAACCCTGAGGGGACCCTTTGCGCCACGCCGAATCCGGCGCGGGGATATAGCCGAGCTTCTCCGAAACACACCCAGCACGGTGTATTTCCCCGCAGGCTCCCGCGAGTCCGGCTGGCTGGACGAGGCGACCGTGGAGGCCGTAGCGATGCAGTGCCGGCGAAAACCGGTAATGGAGGAGCTCTCGGAGTGGATCCATTGGTCGGATGAGGCAGCCCGTAAACATCGCACGGGCCTCACGCCCGCGGCCATGGGAATCGGCGGCTTTGCGGGCTGGTGGACCCGGCACTTCTTCGAGCCCGACGACGTCATGAGCGCGTCGTTCGCGAGGGCCACGATCCGCCAGACTGCGGAAGAGATCGGTTCTTCCGGCGGATGGATCGTGGTGACTGGAGCCGGAGACTCGGCGGAGGACCTGCTGAATGCCGGCCGCCAGTGCGAACGGCTCTGGCTCAGGGCGCGCAGCGCCGACGTGGGTATCCATCCCATGAGCCAGGCACTGGAAGAGGAACCCTGGCGGACGGAAATCGGCGATCGACTCGGACTTGATGAGTCGCCGCAGTTCTTGCTTCGGGTCGGCTATGCGGCCCGATACCCCTCTCCGGTCAGCCTCCGGCTGCCGCTGGATAACTTTGTGACGGTCAGCTCCGGATCCGACGTATGAATCGACGGCTTGCGGCGCCCTGCCCTGCCGACGCAGCGCAAGGGGTCAGGCTCACGGACGGCTGTTGGCTCTTCCGGGTTTGTTTCGGCGTTCAGCGCCGTATCATCTGCAGCGAGCCCCCTCGAGATGCTGTCCCGAAATGATCAAGACCCTGCATGTCCTGCAGCACGTGGCGTTCGAAGGCCCCGGCAAAATCGCTGACTGGGCGCACGGCCGGGGCGTCGAGCTGCGCCCGGTGATGCGTTTCGACGGCGAACCGCTGCCCCGGATTAACTCCGACGACGGCATAGTTTCCCTTGGGGGGCCTATGAGCGTGCATGACCAGGCGGATCATGCGTGGATCCGGCCGGAAATCGATTGGCTCCGGGATCAGGCCGGCATGCAGCGCCCGATCCTCGGCATCTGTCTCGGCGCCCAACTGCTGGCTTTCGCGCTTGGGGCGGAGGTCACCCGCTGCGCCAGCCGCGAGATCGGGTGGTTTCCCGTCACACCCGACCCGACGGCGGCCTGCGGAGCCTGGCTGGACCCGGCCGTCCCCGTCTTTCACTGGCACGGCGAACAATTCGACCTGCCACCTGGAAGCCGGCGCATTGCATCCACACCGGCCTGCCTGAATCAGGGCTTCGTCAGGGAGCGCCTGCTGGGAATTCAGTTTCACCTCGAGACCACGCCCGATATCGCGGTCGCCCTGACCCGGGCCTGCGCCGACGAGATCGACGGTGGCCCTTTTGTACAACAACCCGAAGAGATCCTGGCCAACGGCTCCGCCTATGCGGGAATTCATGGCCAGCTGATTGCGCTGCTCGACGACCTGTTCCTGGAGAGGTCATGAGGCCGGCTCCGAGGAGGGTCCTGCTTTGTCTGCTCGCTCTCCTCGCAAGCCCCTCTTCGATGGCGTCATCCCAAATTGAGCCGGGAGCGACGCCGGCCGGCGAAGTTGTCGTCCTGCTGCACGGCCTGGGACGCAGCGCGAAGTCGATGGCGAAACTCGCTGACTACCTCGAAGAGCGCGGATACGAAGTCCACAACCTGGACTACGAATCCACGGAATACTCTCCCGAAACCCTGCTGTCGAACCTGGATGAAGGCATACGAGAGTGTTGCCTGCAGGCAGAGCGCCTGCACTTCGTGGGCCACTCCCTCGGAGGCATTCTTGCCCGCGCCTGGATTGCCGATGCGAAGCCCCGCAACCTCGGCCGGCTGGTCATGCTCACACCGCCGAATCAGGGCAGCCTGCTGGCGGACCGGTTCCAGCACCGCTGGCCGGTCTCCTCGATGATGGGGCCGGCGCTGGAGGCACTTGGAACCGAGCCGGACAGCTTTCCGAAGAGCCTGCCTTTACCGGACTATCCGGTCGGCATCATCGCGGGAACCGGCACCATAAACCCCCTGGGCACCGTCACGATCCCGGGCGAAGACGACGGTATCCTTTCGATTTGCGCCACCCGTCTCGAAGGCGCGGCGGATTTCCTGATGGTGCCTGCGTCCCACGCACTGATCATGCGCTCACGGGAGGTGGCCGAGAACACGGCCGCGTTCCTGGCCACCGGGCGCTTCCTGCACGAAGCCCCTGACGAGATCGAAGGTTGCCCCGACGACTGGCCCGCTACCGGAACGCCCGAGCCGCCGGAATAGCTCAGGGGGCCAGCCGGTCCACGGTCCAGCCGTCGGCGCCTCGCCGGTAGAGAAAACGGTCGTGGAGGCGGTCGCGCCCCCCCTGCCAGAATTCGATGTCCCGAGGCCGGACGCGATAGCCACTCCAGAAATCCGGCAGCGGCACCTGGCCGTCGGCGAATTTTCTGCGCATGGATTCCAGCTGAGCAGCCAGGATCTGCCGCGACGAAATCACCGAGCTCTGCCTGGAAACCCACGCCCCCAGCTGACTGCCCCTGGGGCGACGCGCGAAGTACCGCATCGTTTCTGCCCGGGAAACTTGCTCGGCAGCCCCGCGAACGATGACCTGCCGTTCCAGAGGCTGCCAGAAAAACAGCAGGCAAACATTGGAATTGACTTCGATGTCCGCCGCCTTCCGGCTGCCCGTATTGGTGAAGAACACAAAGCCGTCGGCATCGAAATATTTCACGAGCACCGTCCGGGCGGTCGGCCGGCCTTCGGCATCCACGGTGGACAGACTAACGGCATTGACCTCGGCTACCTGAGCGGCTTCGGCCTCGCGGTACCATGTCTCGAACTGGGCCACCGGGTCGCCCCGGAGCTCGTCCCGGGTGAGCATGGCCCGTTCGTATTCCCGTCTGACATCGCCTAGATCCATGTTCGCACCTCACTTTTTCGAATTATGCACCGCTGCCGCCCGGCGCACAGCGGCGGTTCTCGCCGCAGGGCTGCTTGCCTGCCAATTAGCCGCATGCACCGTTTCGCCGGATCCCTCACCCCTGACCGGCTATGTGGCCGAACTGGCCCGGGGGGTCAGGGCCACGATGACCCCAATCCCTCGATTCGTGCCGCCCCCGTATCCGGACGCAGGGAGTCGCCGGCTGCCGCGGGCCGACCTTCGCGTGGGCCTTGGACAGTTCCTGGACCTGAAGGCCTGCGGTCTGCGGTCGCTGGTGGCCGAGCGAAACAGCGCGCTCGGAAGACTTGAAGGAGACAGCATTCGCCTGGTCTACGAGCATGCTCTGGCAGCCGGATTGGCCCGTTGCCTGGCACGCCTGGAGGAATCCGGCGACGACCCGGCCCTGGCCACGGCCCTGCGGGGGATCCTTCAGGCAAAGCAGCTGGATGCGGGGCCCATGCTGTGGAACGCCACGTTTGGCGGCCGCGAGTTCGCGGCCCTCTACCGGGTGTCAGCGCCGGCGTTCGACCCGACGCGGGCCGAACCGGCGCCGGAGGACGCCATACGCGATCTGGCCGACATCGTGAGTCACTATGGCCGGGAGGATTTTGCCTTGCGGCGGGACAGGCTAGTCGGGGCTTTCGAAGTGCTGGAGCGCAGCGCCCATGGCGGCCGGCTGGCGAAAGCGCTGGGGCGAGCCACCGATCAGCTCGCGGCAGCGACGCGATTGGTGGAGGAGAGTCCCTGCCCGGTATCGCCCGGAGACGGGTGGGTCGGCCTGGAAACACGCTTCGAATCCGGCGACGTGGGACGATGGCTCGATGCACTCACGGACGCGGGTGAGCGCTGGCATGGCGCTCTGGATCAGCTCCTCGAGGCCCAATCACGCGCCCCCGCCAGCGGGGTTCATCGAGTATTATTCGCAGGTAATGGACCCCGCGAACGACAAAGGAATATGGCCGGCGTTCCTGTCCGCCAGGCAGCACCACGAAGGCGCGTGGGCCGGACTTTCCGTGCGCTGCGCGTCCATGGGCGTCTGACGTGCAGCTGGCGCTCTTTGCTCTGTTCGTTTTTGCCATCAACGTCCCTTTTGGCTGGTGGCGCCAAAGCGTAAGGAAATTTTCCCCGCTGTGGTTCGTAGCCGTCCACGCGGCGGTGCCCGTGATTATCGCGGCGCGCCTGCTCACCGGATACGCCTGGCAATGGTCCCAGGTGCCGGTGCTGGTCGCGGCTTACTTCGGCGGCCAGTGGGCGGGGGCTCGACTTCAGCGCCGGGGGACCACCCGGGTGTAGCGACGGCCGCCGGCATGTCGGCATTCCGCGACATGGATCACAGCCATTCAAGGCCGGCACCCTTATGTTGAATCCGTCATAAATCACCCTGCGGCGAGAGTCGCCACTGGGAACGGCATGGCGGAGATGACCCGGAGCACACGACATCGAGGGATAAGCCGCGGCGGCCTGGCATGCGTCTTGGCGTGCCTGTCGTGGGGCGCCCTGGCTGCGGCTCCGGGCAACGCTCCCAAGGGATCGTTCGGCGAGCTCAAGGTCAGCGACAGCGAACGCTCCCGCGAAGCCCCCGAGATGCCGGCTGCACTGGTTGCGCCCCCGAGGGTGGGGTCAAGCGCTGCAAACACGGCGCCCCGGGCGGACCGCCCGAATCTCGATGTCGCCATCGACTTGCCGGACATGCCGGCTTTCGCACCCGAATTCCAGAATGCGCCCCAGCTGGGGCCCCCTCCAGTTGCGACGATCAGCGAGCCGGAACTGGTCAACCGGGTCGAACCTGAGTACCCGAGGGAAGCACTGCTCAGCAGCACCAACGGCTGGGTCAAGGTGGCGTTTGACGTGCGAGCCGACGGCCGGGTCGAGAATGTATCGGTTGTCGAGGCCAACCCTCCGACGCTGTTCAACCGGGCCGCCACGCGGGCCGTCAAGCGCTGGCGCTACGCGCCCTCCCCCGGCGCCGGCCCCGACGCGCGGCGGATGGAGCGCGTGATCGAATTCCAGGCTGTCGAGCCGTAATCGGACCGGCCTGACCGGCCCGGCACCCCTTCGCGGGATTCCTTTCGCCCGACTAGTCCGGATTCTTCTGCGAATCCAGGCTGTCCCTCAGGGATTCCACTTTTCCCTCCAGCTCGATCACGTTCCTTGTCAGGGCGTCCAGGTTCTGGGGAATAAACAATCCGTCCGGCGGACCGGCCAGCCGGGTCCGGACCCGGTGTACGAATTCCATGTCCTCCAGCCTGGCAAGGGCCTCCCGGCCAACCGTGGAGCGCGGGCGCATCCGGGGTGAAAGTTCCCGTACAGCGAGTTCCCAGGCCGCCTCGAGCGACGCCGGATCCGCGGGCTCCGGATAGAGCCACCAGACGACCCGGGTCACCCGGGCCGGATCCAGGTTTGCTGCCCGGCTCACGCCGGGAGTCGTGATCGGTTCGCCCTTGAGCAAGTGGTGCTCAACGCGTTCGTGGATGCTCGTTCCGTAGCCGACCCACAAGAGGCTGTCGCGGGCGTGGAACGCGTAGACACCGGGTTTCGACGGAATATCAGCGGTGCTGAAACGGCTCATAAGACCCTCCTTAGCACCCGGCGGCCGGAGCGGCAGATCCCCTGCCAGGCGCGGGCCATACTCCGAAGCCCGTCCGGGTTTGGCATGCAAGTGCAATAGAAGTATGGCGCGCTCCGTTGACGACGGATATGCGCAGTCTCCGAAATGGGAAGAGCGACAGACCGCGCCGCGCGCTAGGATGGCAGGCCGCACGAAAACAAGGCGACCCCCTCATGCTGCTCTACGATGCGCCTCTCGCCCCCAACCCCCGGCGTGTCCGGATTTTTCTTTCCGAAAAGGGCATTGACGTGCCCCGCGTGGAAATCGATGTCGTTGGCGGAGAGAACCTGGGCCCCGGCTTTCTTGCCATCAATCCCCGCGGCCTGCTGCCCACGCTTGTCCTCGACGACGGGACCGTGATCGACGAGTCCGTGGCAATCTGCCGCTACTTCGAGGAACTCCAGCCGAACCCGCCGCTCATGGGCTCCGATGCGCGGTCGGCTGCTCTCGTCGAACGCTGGCAGCGACTGGTCGAATTCGATGGCGGAATTCCCGTGGCGGAGGCCTTCAGGAACAGCGCGCCGAACTATGCCGAACGGGCGGTGGCCGGTCGCGCCGGCGATCGGGCCATTCCCGAGCTGGTGCCCCGCAGCCGCGTCCGCCTGGAGGCGTTCTATGACCGGTTGGACGGGCACCTGGCGGACTCAGACTTCGTGGCGGGACCCGGCTATTCCATCGCGGACATCACCGCGTTGTGCATCATCGACTTTGCAAGGGCAATCAAGATGGGCTTCGGCGATTCCCGCCCCCACCTGGCCCGATGGCACACCGCGGTGCGGGCGAGGCCCAGCAGCCGCGCCTGATCCGGGACGGAAGGCGGCACCGGCTCGACCGGCGACGACTGCCTGCCCGAATCCTCACGCTCCTGCCCCCCGACCGGGTCCAGCTATCGCGCCGGCCAGCATCGCGGGCTCCGGCACAACAAGGGCCCCTTCAGGCACCTCGACGGGCGGCGTTCCGGGTCGCAGTAACGCGATGACCCGCATGCCGGCCACTGTGGCTGCTTCCAGCCCCGGGGTCGAATCCTCAATGACCACACAATCAGCGGGTGGAACGCCGATCGCTCGGGCGGCGTGCAGAAAAAGGTCCGGCGCGGGCTTCCCGGCAGAAACGTCCGCCGCGCTGAAGATCCGCGTCGAAGGGAAGTACCTGGCGAGTCCCGTGAGGTGCAGGCTGCGGCGGATCTTGGCCTGGCTGCCGCTGGACGCCACCGCCATGAATTCGTTCGCTGAAGCCAGGGTCGCGACGACCGCGTGAATGCCGTCCACCGCCCGCAAGCGCCGCTCGAAGACCGCACCAAGCCGCGTTTCGAAACGTGTGGCAAAGCCCGCTACGCGAGGGTCCGGTGTCAGCGCCTCGATGATTCGCTGGCAGTCCGGCAAACTCCGGCCCGTGAACCGTCGGTGGATCTCGTCGTCACTGAGTTTGAGCCCCAGCGACCCCAACTCCCCGGCCATCACTTCAAGTGCCAGCGGCTCGGAGTCGACGAGCACGCCGTCACAGTCGAAGATGATGGCCCTGGCCGGACCCATTTGCGGGCTCAGACCCCGGACTGGGCCAGCATCCGTAGCCGCTCCACGCGCTCCTCCGTCGGAGGATGGGTGGAAAACAGGCTGGCCAGACCCCCGGAGAACGCGGACAAGGGGTTCACCTGGGCGAGGGGCGCCATGGAAGGCGCAATGTTCATGGGCGTGCGTCGTGCACCGGCCTGCAGTTTCAGCAGGGCGCTCGCCAGCGCCAGCGGCTTGCCCGAGATTTCCGCACCGGCGGCGTCCGCCTTGAATTCCCGTGACCGGCTGATACCGAACTGCAGAATCATCGCGGCAATCGGCGAGAGGATAGCCAGTAGCGGGGCAAGTGCCGAGCGCTGGCCTTTCTGCCCGCCCATCGGCGCATAGGCACCGAATCGCGCGAGATTGGTTATCGCGCCAGACAGGCTTGCCGAAATGGTCTGCAATAACATGTCACGGTTCTTCACGTGGCCCAGCTCGTGCGCCAGCACGCCTTCCAGCTCGTCCTGGTCCACGAGATTGAGCAAACCCTCGGTCACGCAGACCACGGCGTGCTCCGGGTTCCGGCCAGTGGCGAACGCATTGGCCTGGCGCTGCGGGGCAATCGCCACGGTCGGCATCGGCAGGCCGGCGTTCTGACGCAAGCGGTCCACCGTGGCGAAGAGCTCGGGGGCCTCTTCGCGGCTGACCACGCGAGCCCGATAGGCTTTCAGAACGCTTTTCGACGAATTGAAATACATGAAGAAATTCATGACGAAGGCCAGCCCGAGGGCGGCCAGCATGCCGGTCTGGCCGCCAACGGCGCCACCCACGACGCCGAACAGGGCCGTCAGTCCGGCCAGAAAGACAAACACCTTGACGTTATTCAAGACCGACCCCTCGAAGTCATCCGCTGGGCCTGAGTCTAGCAACTGATCAGGCGTCGGGCTGAGCCTCGGGAGCCGCGCCGCGGAACGCCTCGAGTTCCATGCAGGCTGCGTTGATGCGGCGGATCGCCGGATACGGTTCGAGATCGCACTCGTAGCGAGTGGCATTGTAAACCTGCGGTACCAGACAGAGATCCGCCAGCGTCGGGCTGTCCCCGTGGCAGTAGCGACCCGCGGCCTGGTTGTCACCCAGCAAGGCTTCCAGCGCGGCGAAGCCCTCCGCTATCCAGTGGCGGTACCACTGGTTGCGCTGGCCTTCATCGGCGCCCAGATGATCCTTGAGCCATTTCAGAACACGCAGATTATTCAGCGGATGAATATCGCAGGCGACGATCTGGGCAAGCGCCCGAACCCGCGCGCGCTCCGCTGCCCCGCGGGGCAGCAGGGGCGGCTCGGGATGGCACTCGTCCAGGTACTCGATGATTGCCAGCGACTGGGTCAGGACATGTTGCTCGGTTTCGAGAGTCGGCACGAGCCCCTGGGGGTTGAGCCGTCGGTACGCAGCCGCGTGCTGTTCGCCGCCATCCCTCACGAGATGAACCCCGGCGGTCCGCCAGTCCAGGCCCTTCAGACCAAGGGCAATCCGTACGCGATAGGCGGCCGAGCTGCGCCAGTAGCTGTGCAGGGCGATCTCGCTCACTGCTGAACCACCGCCTCCACCGTGTGCTCGAGCTGGCCGAATATGCTTTGCCCGTCGGCATCGAGCATTTCGATACGCACCGTGTCGCCAAACCGCATAAACGGCGTTTTCGGCTTGCCGTCGGCAATAATCTCCAGCATGCGGCGCTCGGCCAGGCAGGACGCGCCGAGGCTCTCGTCTTCGTTGGCGATGGTTCCCGACCCGATGATCGTCCCCGCCCCCAGCGGCCGAGTCCTGGCAGCATGCGCGATCAACTCCGGAAAACTGAACTGCATGTCGACACCGCACTCTGGCCGGCCGAAGAGTTCGTCGTTGTAGTGGGTCAGCAAGGGCAGATGAATCTTTCCGTCCGTCCAGGCCGGACCGAGCTCATCAGGCGTAACCGCCACGGGCGACAGCGCTGACCGGGGCTTGGACTGGACGAATCCGAAACCCTTGCCGAGTTCCGCCGGAATGAGGTTGCGCAGGGAAACATCGTTGATCAGGCAGAGCAAACGGATGCCGCCATGTGCCTCGTCGGGGGACACGCCCATCGGCAGATCCCCGGTGATGACACAGACCTCCGCCTCGAAGTCGATGCCGAAATCCTCGCTCGCCGCCGGAATCGTGCCGCGCGGCGGCAGAAACCCGTCGGAAACAGCCTGGTACATGAGCGGGTCGGTGAGAAAGCTCGGGGGCATCTCCGCTCCCCTGGCCCGGCGCACCCGTTCGACATGGGGCAGATAGGCGCTGCCGTCGAGAAACTGGAAGGCACGCGGCAGGGGCGAGGCGAGCGCGTTGCAGTCCAGCTCAAAGATGTCGCTGGCGGAACCGTCTTCCAGGCGGCCGGCCAGGGCCGCCAGATCGGCTTCGAGGCCGGCCCAGTTCTCCAGCGCCACCTGGAGGGTCGGCGCAACGGCCTCCGCTCTGACCGCCCTGGACAGGTTCCGGCTGACGACAATGAGCGTGCCGTCGCGGCCGCCTTCGGGAAGACTCGCTAGCTTCATGATCGCAAATCCTTGTTGGTCGTTTGTGCAGGTGAAAAACCCGCTTCGCGATTGGCGACGGGGCTAGCCCCGCCAGGAATCCACGTAGCCGTCCCATTCCACCGTTTCGGCGATCGGGCTCACTTCAAGGGCGTCCCGGGTGTCCAGCATGACGGCCACTTCATTGGTGCCCGGAGCCTTCTGCTCCAGCATGTTGCCAAGCGCCTTGGGGTGCGGCCCGTGGGTAAAGCCGCAGGGATGCAGGGTGATCATTCCCGGATGAATATTGTCCCGGGAGAAAAACTCGCCCGCATGGTAGAACAGCACTTCATCGTAATCGTCGTTGTTGTGGAAAAACGGCACCTTCAGCGCATCCGCGTCGGTTTCGAAGGGCCGCGGCACAAACGTGCAGACGACAAACCGCTTGGCGAGAAACGTCGTGTGCGCTGACGGCGGAAGATGATATCGATGGCTCATCAACGGACGGATATCGCGCCAGTTGATTCTCACCGGCGCCAGATCGCCCTTCCACCCGACCGCATCGAGTGGATTGTACGGATAAGTGATCGTGGACAACTGACCGCGGCGTTTTACGACCACGCGCCACTCGGCGTCCGGATCCTGGGCGCGGAATGCGTCGTCAATCGCCGGCGTATCCAGCATCGCCTCGTCGAATATGGCGTGCGGACCCAGCAGCCCCTTGTCCGGTAGACGGTAGCTGTCGTTGGTGGCCTCGATCAGAAGCATTTCCATGGGGGAATCGCAGTCGATTCGCCACATGGTGCCCCGGGGAAGCATCACGTAGTCCCCCGCCGTGACGGCGAGGTGGCCGTAGTCACAGAACAGGTGGCCGTTGCCGGCGTGAACGAAAATCAGCTCGTCCCCGTCGGAATTTCTCGCCAGATGGTCCATGCCGCTGCCGAGGGCCCAGAAGCGAAAACCCACGTGAGCGTTGTGCAGGAGCACCGCCGCATCCCAGGGTGAGGGCCCATGACCGTTGAGCTTTCCGGCGTCGAACGCGCGCGGGCGAAGCGGTCCCTCGAACCGCGACCATCCCGTCGGTGGACGGCGATGATACATATGGGTGGCGGGGCCGAAAAACCCTTCCTTGCCGAGCTCGCGCTCGTAGGTACCCTCGGGCAACGCAGCGTGGGCCTGCCGTGAGGCTTCACCCTCGATGCGCGGAAAACTGATCCACTTGTTCACCGTAAACCTGCCCTCAGATTACGCCACGGCGAACCTGGTCGCGCTCGATGGATTCGAACAGGGCCTGGAAGTTACCTTCTCCGAAGCCCTCGTTGCCCTTGCGCTGAATGATCTCGAAGAAGATCGGGCCGATGCAGGTCTGGGTAAAGATCTGCAGGAGAAGCTGGCGCTGGGTCTGGGTGTCGGCGTCGATGAGAATCCGGTTGGCGCTCATCCGCTCGAGGTCTTCCTTGTGGCCCGGAATGCGCTCGTCCACCATCTCGTAGTAGGTATCCGGGACGTCCAGGAATTCGAGACTGCGGGAACGCAGTTGCTCCACGGTGGCATAGATGTCATCGGTAAACAGCGCGATATGCTGTATTCCTTCGCCCTTGTACTCCTCAAGGTACTCGGCGATCTGCGACTTGTCGTCGGTCGCCTCGTTGATCGGGATACGCACCATACCGTCGGGCGCCGTCATGGCACGGGAAACCAGCCCGGTCTGCTGACCCTTGATGTCGAAGTAGCGAATTTCCCGGAAGTTGAAAATGCGCTCATAGAAATCGGCCCAGGTATTCATGTTGCCCGGGTAGACGTTGTGGGTCAGGTGGTCGATATAGGTCAGGCCGAACCCTTCGGGCTGCGGGTCGACGCCGGCAATGAACTCGTACTCGTTGTCAAAGACGGTCCGGTCGCCGTATCGATCCACGAGATACAGCACGCTGTCGCCAATGCCGTGGATGACCGGTGTTTTCACGGCAAGGGTTTGCTCCCTTTCGGTTACCGGGCTGGCTCCCTTCGACAGGGCATGGGCATGAGCTTCGGACGCATCGGCCACGCGGATGGCGAACCCGCAGGCACAGGGCCCGTGCCGGCGGGCGAAGTCGGCGGCGAAGCTGTCGGCCTCCTCGTTCACGAGAAAGTTCACGCCTCCTTGCCGATACAAGGTGATCGCCCGATCCCGATGCCTGGCCACCGCGGAAAATCCCATGCGGCGAAACAGGTCGTGCAGCACCTCCGCATCGGGCGCAGCGAACTCGATGAAATCGAAACCGTCGATGCCCAGGGGGTTCGATGGGGCCTCTGTCATGGGGATCTCCTCCAGATCGTGACAACGCCAGCGCCAGAAGCCGAAATCGTCGGCTTGAACACCGGCGGTGAAATTAGTTACATTTGAAACTAATTATACGGTCCAGAGGGGCTTCGCAACAAGCTGCGGCGCGTCATGAACGAGCTGATTCTCGAGGACTTCCTGCCCTACCGGCTGTCGGTGTTATCCAACACCGTGAGCGCGGCGATCGCCGAAGCCTATTCGGATCATTTCGGCCTGTCGATCTCGGAATGGCGGGTACTGGCGGTACTGGGTCGTTTCCCGGGCATTTCCGCCGGCGAGGTGGCCGAGCGAACGGCCATGGACAAGGTCGCGGTCAGCCGCGCCGTGGCGCGCCTGATTACCGCCGGACGGGTGCGCCGGGAGTTCGCGGACGCCGACCGGCGCCGGTCCATGCTCGAACTCACGGCCGACGGAGCACGCATCTTCACCCGGCTCACGCCCGTGCTCCTGCAATACGAGCAGGCCCTGCTCGGCGATCTTCCGGCCTCCGACCGGGAACGCCTGGCCGGCGTCCTGGAGCAGCTCCTCGAGCGAGCCCGGGCCCTGGGGCCGCCGGCGCTCGATGACAAGGCCTAGCCCAGCTCGGTACGGACGTCGATCAGCTCGGGGAATAATCGGATATCCAGCGCCTTGCGCAGGAAATTCACCCCTGACGATCCGCCGGTTCCCCGCTTGAAGCCAATGATCCGTTCCACCGTCTTCAGGTGGCGGAAACGCCAGAGCTGGAAATTCGCCTCGAGATCCACGAGCTTCTCGCACATGTCATAGGCGTCCCAGTAGGTGTCCGTGTTCTCGTAGATAACTCTTCAGCACGGCGACCACGCCATCATGGCGCTCGTAGGGCTGGCGCCAGTCCCGCTCCACCCGTTCGGCCGGCACCGGCAAGCCCCGCCGGTGCAGGTAGCGGAGAAACTCGTCGTAGAGGCCGGGCGCTTCCAGGACGGCCCTCAGCCGCTCGTGCAGGACAGGATCGTGGGAGAAGACCGAGAGGTAAGCCTCGTCCTTATTCCCCAGAAGGAACTCGAAGTGCCGATACTGGGCAGACTGGAAGCCGGAGGCCGGACCGAGGACGTCACGAAACTCGGCGTACTCGCTGGGCGTCATCGTCTCCAGGACACCCCACTGGGCAAACAGCTGCTGTTGTACGAGCTTGACCCGCGCAAGAATCTTGAAGCACGGCTCGATGCTGTCGGCCCGAAGGTTGGCGATGGCCGCTTCCAGTTCGTGCAGCACCAGCTTGAACCATAACTCCGAGACCTGGTGCTGCACGATGAACAGCATTTCATCGTGATGGGCCGGCTGACTGAGCGGAAACTGGGCATCCAGTACCCGGTCGAGGCGCAGATAGCCCGAGTAGGTCAGCCGGTCCGTAAGATCCCGATGAATCCCGTCCTCCATTTCGCGCCTTTTCATGCTCTCACCTTGGCCCTTGGGGTTTCGCATTGCAACAGAAATGTTGCGTCGCATCAAGCAGTTGCGCCCCGGTGCGGCGCCGGAAACCATGTATAATTCCGCGCCACTTACGCCCCGGTACTGATGGGTTTCAGGCCCGGGCAACCCGAAGCCGTCCATCAGGCGCCCGGAACCGTTCGGGTGGCGGGTCGGCTTGAATTTTTTTGGAAGGAGGTCCTCATTGAAGACGATTGCCCGTTTCGAGGTCCCGCACCGCCAGATCCTCGACCCGGAGGGCCGGCTGGTGGACGAACTACCCGGGTTTGCCCGCGATCCCGAGGAGGTACTGCGAATGTACCGCCTCATGACCCTCACCCGCATCTTCGACACCAAGGCCATCAACCTGCAGCGGACCGGCAAGCTGGGCACCTATGCATCCAGCCTCGGCCACGAGGCGGCGCACGTGGGTGTGGGATCGGCGATGCGCATCGAAGACTGTTTTGCACCCATGTACCGGGAATACGGAGCGCAGTTGTGGCGTGGCGTACGGATGACCGAGATTCTGCTCTACTGGGGCGGCGACGAGCGCGGCAACGACTTCTCCGGGCCCGCCCATGATTTCGCCTGGTGCGTACCCATTGCCACCCAGTGCCTGCACGCCGCCGGCGCAGCGATGGCATTCAAGCTGCGCGGCGAGCGTCGCTGCGCGGTCTCGGTGATCGGCGACGGCGGCACCTCGGAAGGCGCCTTCTACGAGGCCCTCAACCTCGCCGGGGCGCGACAGCTTCCGGCGGTGTTCGTGGTGGTCAATAACAAGTGGGCTATTTCGGTGCCGCTGGAAATTCAGACCGCCACCGAGACCCTGGCACAGAAAGCCGTGGCCGCAGGTATCACGGGGGTCCAGGTGGACGGCAACGATGTACTCGCCGTGCGCCAGACCATGGAAGAAGCACTGGAGCAGGCGCGCAACGGAGAGGGCCCCAGCCTGGTGGAGGCCGTGACCTACCGGCTGAGCGATCACACGACAGCCGACGATGCGAGCCGATACCGGAAAAAGGAAGAAGTGGAAGATGCGTGGCGATTCGAGCCGCTGATTCGGCTCCGCGCGTGGCTGGATGCGAGCGGGCTCTGGGATGACGACCGCCAGGCCGCGCTGGAAGCCGAATGCGCGACCGAGGTCGAAGCGGCGGTCGAAGAATATCTCGAGACCGCGCCACAGCCCGTGGAGTCCATGTTCGATTACATGTACGCGGAGTTGCCCGACGCCATGGAAGAGCAGCGCGAAACCGCAATCCGTTACCAGGAGCACCAGGGAGGCTCCCACTGATGGCCAAGGTCACGCTGATCGAGGCGGTCACGATGGCCCTCGCCTGGGAAATGGAGCATGACGAACGGGTCATGATTCTTGGCGAGGACGTCGGCGTCAACGGCGGAGTATTCAGGGCAACCGCCGGCCTGCAATCCCGGTTCGGGCCCGATCGGGTCATGGACACGCCGCTGGCGGAGAGCATGATCGCCGGCATGTCCATTGGCATGGCCGCCCAGGGCATGCGGCCCGTGGCGGAAATCCAGTTCATGGGTTTCATCTACCCGGCGGTGGACCAGATGATCAACCATGCGGGCCGGCTTCGGCATCGCACCCGCGGACGCCTGCACTGCCCGATGGTCCTGCGGGCGCCGTTCGGTGGCGGCATTCATGCGCCCGAGCACCACTCCGAGAGCACCGAGGCGCTGTTTGCCCACATGCCCGGCATACGCGTCGTCATCCCCTCCTCCGCCACTCGCGCCTACGGCCTCCTGCTGGCCGCAATCCGCGATCCGGACCCGGTGGTTTTTCTCGAGCCCAAGCGGATCTATCGCCTCGCCAAGCAGGAGGTGGAGGACAACGGCAAGGCGCTGCCCCTGGACACTTGCTATATCCTGCGCGAAGGAGCGGACTGCACGCTGGTCACCTGGGGCGCGTCCACCCTGGAAACCATGAAAGCGGCAAACGCACTCGCGGGGGACGGGATCGAATGTGAAGTCATCGACCTGGCAACGATCAGTCCCATCGACATGGACACGATCCTGGAATCCGTGGAAAAGACCGGGCGCCTGGTGATCGTTCACGAGGCTGCGCGAAGCTTCGGGGTGGGCGCGGAGGTGGCCGCTGAAGTCGCCGAGAAAGCCATCTACGACCTGGAGGCGCCCATTCAGCGGGTAACCGGATACGACACGGTCATGCCGCTGTTTCGCCTGGAGATGCAGTATCTGCCCGGCATCCAGCGGATTGTCGATGCCGTAAAGAAAACCTTCGAAGATTAGAGCGCGGGACCGGGAGCACATCATGAAGACGTTCAATCTGCCGGATCTTGGCGAAGGCCTGCCCGAGGCCGAAATCGTCAGCTGGCACGTCAAGGAAGGCGACACGGTGCGCACCGACGAGCCGCTGGTCTCCGTCGAAACGGCCAAGGCGGTGGTCGAGGTTCCCTCCCCCTACACCGGCGTGGTCGCACGCCTGTACGCCGGCGACGGCGACATCGTGGAGACGGGCAAACCCCTGATCGACATCGACACCGGCGAAGGACAGACCAGCGCCGCCGGGGAAGTTCCCGACACCGCCACGGAGTCAGAAGAATCCACCCCCTCGGGGGGCAGTGACACCGGGACGGTGGTCGGCGCCATGCCCTTCAGCGACGAACTCGTCGAGGAGACGGCCATCGCCGGCGGCACCCGGCGCCGGAGCCAGGGCCGGGTCAAGGCAGCGCCGGCGGTGCGCGCCCTGGCCAGGAAGCTGGGCGTCGACCTCAAGTTGGTCAGTGCGACCGGGCGCCATGGCCGGGTCACCTCGGACGACGTACGCGCCCTGGCCGAGCGGGGTACCGGGCGGAGTGCCCGCCCAGCCCCCCAGGCACCGGTCACGCCGATGCCGGCTGGCTCGCCCGAACCGCTGCGCGGCCCGCGCAGAGCCATGGCGCAAAGCATGTCCGCTTCCCGGGACGCGGTTTGCCCCTGCACCATCTTCGACGACGCCGACATCCACGGGTGGTTGCCGGGGCAGGACATCACCGCGCGGCTGCTACGGGCCATGGCGGCCGGCTGCCGGGTCGAACCGGCCCTGAACGGTTTCTACGACGGGGAAGCACTGAGCCGCCAACTCGAGGCCCGGGTCGATATCGCGATCGCGGTGGACACGCCGGACGGGCTGATCGTGCCGGTTATTCGCGGCGTCGAACAAAAAGACGCGGCGGCGCTTCGCGAAGATCTCAACCGGATCAAGATCGCCACCCGCGAGCGGACGGTAAAGCCCGAGGAGATGCGCGATTTCACCATCACGCTGTCGAATTTCGGCATGATGGCAGGCCGCTATGCGACGCCGGTTGTTGTACCGCCGACAATCGCCATTATGGGTTCCGGCGGAATACAGCACGACGTCGTACCGGTACTCGGTGGCAATCGAGGTCCACCGTCGTGTTCCGCTCTCTCTGTCGTTCGATCACCGTTGTGTAACCGGCGGTGAGGCCTGCCGGTTCCTCGCCGCGGTCAAGGACGATCTGGAGAAACCGGTCTAGATCGCTCCTCACTCACGGCGGCCCACAGGACCGCTAGACTAAACTCAGCATCGGCTGTATGCCGGAGACCAAAGCGACCATGTATCGCCGGACCGCGGACGCCCGAAAACGTCTGATCGAACGCACGGGGGAGATCGCCCGCGAGGCAGCGGATCGCGGTCTGATCCATGACATGGAGGGCTTTCTAGACCAGTACTACGGTACGGTCGGCCTGGACGATCTGCGCGTTCGGAAGCCCGAGGACCTGGCGGGAGGCGCGCTGGCCCACGTGGCCCTCGCCAGCCAACGCCTTCCCGGCACTCCGCTCGTGCGGGTCTACAACCCGGATCCGAAGGACGACGGCTGGGAGTCCTCCCACACAATCGTCGAAATCGTGAACGACGACATGCCCTTCCTCGTGGACTCGACCGCCATGTTGGTCAACGTTCGTGGACCCTATGTGCATCTCACCGTGCATCCCGTTCTTCGCGTCCAGCGGGATACCGATGGTGCCCTCACCCGGGTCCTGGCCCGGGACGAACATGCCACCAATGCCATCAACGAGTCCTTTCTGCGTCTTGAGATCGACCGGGCCTCGAATCCCGAGAGCCTGGAGGCCCTGCGAGGAGACCTGCTCGCGATCCTGAGTGACGTCCGGGCCGCAGTCGAGGACTGGGGAATCATGCGCACCCGCGCTCGCGAGACCGCGGACGACCTTGAGCGCAATCCGCCGCCGCTGGATTCGGAAGTCGTTTCCGAGAGCCGCGCACTGATCGAGTGGATGGAAGCTGAGAACTTTACGTTCCTCGGCTATCGGGAGTACGACCTGGTAACCGAGGACGGCGAAGTCGCCTTGAAGGCGAAGCCGGATACGGGCCTGGGGATACTCCGCAATCCCAGCCGGGACCTCCACAGGTCCGGACAACCCCTGGCAGCCTCGATACGCAGGCAGGTCCGCTCCAGGGACTTGCTGGTGATAACCAAAGCCAACTCGAGGGCGACCGTCCATCGTCCGGGTTATCTCGATTACGTCGGCGTAAAGACCTTTGACGCCGCCGGCAAGGTAAGCGGAGAGAAGCGCTTCCTGGGCCTCTGGACTTCCGTGGCGTACAGCCAGAGTCCCCGCGATATCCCCCTGCTTCGGGCCAAGATTCGCCAGGTCATGCAGAGCACCGGGTTCCGGTCCAACAGCCACGGCGGCAAGGCGCTGCTGCACATCCTGGAAACCTATCCGCGGGATGAACTGCTGCAGGCCACCGTGGCCGAGATCATTCGCATCAGTACCGGCATCGCGAGCCTCCAGGAGCGCCAGCGGGTCAAGCTGTTCATGCGTCGGGACGCGTTCCGGCGCTTCTATTCCTGCCTCGTCTTCGTGCCGAGAGATCGTTACAACACCCAGGTCCGTGAACGGATCCAGGACATCCTGATGGAGGCCCTGGGCGGCACCTCCGTGGAGTCGACGGTCAAGATGTCCGAATCGAATCTGGCCCGGGTGCACCTGATCATTCGCACCGATCCGGAAGCATCGCCACGGGTGCAGATTCGCGGTCTGGAGCGGCGCCTCGAGGATGCGGTGCGCACCTGGAAGGACCGGATCCGCAGCGAACTCGTGGAGCGGCTCGGGGAGGAAACCGGCCTGGAGCTTTGGCGCAAGTACGCCGACGCGTTCCCGGCCGCCTACGAGGAAGACGTGCCCCCCCGGGAGGCCACCTTCGACGTCGAGCGACTGGATGCGACAGTCGGCAACCCCGCGGAACTGCGGATGAGCCTGTACCGCCCGCCCACGTTCCCCGAGCAGCATGTGCGTTTCAAACTGTTTCGCGCAGAGGATCCGCTGCCCTTGTCGGATGTTCTCCCGTTGCTCGAAAACATGGGGCTGCGGGTGATCAGCGAACGCCCCTACCGGATCCGCCTGGATTCGGGGTTCGTCGTCTGGATCCAGGATTTCGAAATGCGCCTGTCCGAAGACCGGCGACTGAACCTGGCGCGGGCCAACGAATCTTTCCAGGCCGCCTTTGACAATATCTGGCACGGTCGGGCCGACAACGACGGATTCAATCGACTCATCCTGATGGTGGGTATCGACTGGCGCGAGGTCTCGCTGCTTCGGGCCTGTTCCCGCTATCTGCTGCAAACAGGCATGCCGTTCAGCCAGAGCTACATGGAAGAGGTCCTCACGGCGAATCCCCGCATCGCGGCCCTGCTCATCGAAAAGTTTCGGGCCCGCTTCGACCCCGGCATGTCGGATAAACGCCGGGAACGACAGGCGCTGGCTACAGCCCAGGCCCTGGATCATGCGATGGACTCGGTGGTCAGCCTCGACGCAGACCGAATCCTGAGCGGCTTCCGCGCGGTCATCCGCGCAGCACTGAGGACCAACTACTTTCAGCGGGACGCCAACGGGAAGCCGAAGGAATATCTTTCTCTGAAGCTCAACCCGGCGCGAATCCCTGACTTGCCGAAGCCACGACCCCGGTTTGAGATTTTCGTCCACTCGCCCGCGGTGGAGGGGGTTCACTTGAGGGGCGGCAAAGTCGCTCGGGGCGGATTGCGCTGGTCCGACCGCCGGGAGGATTTCCGCACCGAGGTACTCGGCCTGATGAAGGCACAGGCCGTCAAGAACGTGCTGATCGTTCCGGTAGGCGCGAAGGGCGGCTTTGTTTGCAAGCACTTGCCTGCGGGGGACCGCGACGTCGTCATGAAGGCCGTTGTCGCCTGCTATCAGATCTTCATTCGGGGTCTCCTCGACATCACGGACAACCTGGTGGACGGCGAAATCGTGACGCCGGAGGCCGTCCTGCGTCACGATGGCGACGACAACTACCTCGTGGTGGCGGCCGACAAGGGTACGGCAACCTTCTCTGATATCGCCAACGGCCTTTCGCTCGACTACGGGTTCTGGCTGGGCGACGCCTTTGCTTCCGGCGGCTCGGTGGGTTACGACCACAAAAAAATGGGCATCACGGCCCGGGGTGGCTGGGAGGCCGTCAAGCGCCATTTTCGCGAGATAGGCATCGACGTTCAGACCCATGACTTCTCGGTTGTGGGTATCGGTGACATGAGCGGAGACGTGTTTGGCAACGGCATGCTGCAGTCACGACATATCCGGCTGAATGCGGCCTTCAACCATCTGCACATTTTCCTTGACCCCGATCCCGACCCAGGCGGCAGTTTCGCCGAGCGCCAGAGACTGTTCGAGATGCCACGCTCCGGCTGGTCGGACTACGACCCGGAACTGATCTCCAGGGGAGGCGGCATTTTCGAGCGCACCGAGAAGCTGATTCGACTGACCCCCGAGGTGCAGGCCATGCTCGACGTAAAGGACACGAGCCTGACACCCGACGAACTCATACGTGCCATCCTGCGGATGCCCTGTGACCTGTTATGGAACGGGGGTATCGGCACCTATGTGAAAGCCGCAGTCGAAACCCACGCCGAGGTCGGCGACCGGAGCAGCGACAGCGTCAGGGTCAATGCCAGGGAACTGCGCTGCAAGGTCGTTGGCGAAGGCGGCAATCTCGGTGTCACGCAGCTGGCCCGGATCGAATTCGGGCTGCACGGCGGACGGATCAATACCGATTTCATCGACAACTCGGCCGGTGTCGACTGCTCCGACCGAGAGGTCAACATCAAGATCCTTCTCAATCAGGTCGGAGACCAGCAGCAGCTGACGCCGGCGCGTCGGGAGAAACTCCTGATGGGCATGACCGATGAGGTGGGCGACCTCGTCCTCAGGAACAACTATCTGCAGACCCAGGCCATCAGTCTCATGGAAGTGCATGCCGCCGAGCGTATTCGGGAACACGCCTGGCTGATCCGGCTGCTCGAAAAAAACGGCGTGCTCGACCGCGAGCTGGAATTCCTTCCCGGCGAGGAAGCCATCGAGGAGCGCCGCAAGGCAGGCCGCGGACTGACGCGCCCCGAACTCGCCGTTCTGATGAGCTACAGCAAGATCGCGCTGTATGCGGACATGATCCGCTCGAGCGTTCCGGAGGACGCCTATCTCGGCAAGGAGCTGGTCCGCTATTTTCCGGCGCCGCTGCGCCAACCCTACAAGGACCTGATGGAGGATCACCCACTTTCGCGGGAGATCGTGGCGACCCTTGTTACCAACAGCCTGGTCAATCGCATGGGGTCCGTGTTTGCGTATCGGATGCAGGAGGAGAACGGGGCGGATGCCGCGGCAGTCGCCCGGGCCTTCAGCGTCGCACGGGAGGTCTTCGACGTGCGGAGCCTCTGGCAGGACATCGAGTCACTGGACAACGCAGTTCACGCAAACGTCCAGTACTCGATGCTGTTGCAGACCCAGCGTCTGATAAAGCATGCGACCCAGTGGTTCCTGGACCGAAGGGATCTCGTGGGTGACATTGCCGCGGCGGTCAAACGCTTCCACGCGGGCGCCGTCGGGCTCGCAGCCAGCCTGGAAGGCATACTCTGCGGCCACGAGCTGACCCGCTACGAGGAAGCCCGGGACCTCTACAGCGAGACCGGGGTACCGCCGATACTGGCCCGCCGTATGGCCGGGCTCCGCGCCATGACGGCGGTGCTGGACATCCTCGAAGTCGCGGAATCGACGCGCACCGATGCCGCGTTTGTGGCGGGCGTCTATTTCAGGCTTGGGGAAGAGGTACATCTGGACTGGATTCGCGACCAGATCGAGAGGCTGGCCGTGGAAGGACACTGGCAGGCCATGGCTCGCGGCAGCCTCCGCGAGAATCTGTATGCTCTGCAAAGCCGTCTCGCCGAGCAGGTCGTACGAGCCGGGTCGGCGGACTCAGCCACGGAGGCGGTGGACGCCTGGCTGGAAGCTCGGTCCGACCGCGTCGAGCATGTACGCCATACAACCCGCGAAATGCGGGCCAGCGGTCCGCTGGACTTCCCCACGGCCTCGGTGGCCTTGCAGGAAATCCGCCGGCTCGCCCACGGTTAAAGGAGACACGCGATGGCCAAGGAACCGCTGATCGCCGTATTCGTGGATTTCGAGAACCTTGCCCTCGGCGCCCGGGATATGAAGGGCGAGGGAAAGTTCCGTATTGAGCTCGTCCTCAAGCGCCTGCTGGAAAAAGGCCGCATCGTCTTCAAGCGTGCCTACTGCGACTGGAGCGGCTACCGGGACTTCACCCGCGAGTTTCACGCCCAGGGGGTGGAGATGATCGACATCCCCCAGACCCGCCAAGGGGGCAAAAACAGCGCCGATATTCACATGGTCGTCGACGCCATCGACCTGTGCTACTCCAAGTCCCACATCGACATCTTTGCGCTCATCTCCGGCGACAGCGATTTCTCGCCGCTGGTCTCGAAGCTCAAGGAAAACGACAAACGCGTCCTGGGCTGCGGCGTAAAGAGCTCGACGTCGGATCTGCTGATCACGAGCTGTGACGAATTTATCTATTACGACGACCTCGCCCGGCAGGCCAAAAAAGTCCGCGGCCGCAAGACCGCGAACCGGGACAAGAAGACCGAAGCGATGGAGCGGCTGGTCGAAATCGTGGAGTCCCTGGACGCCGAGTACGATCAGTTGTGGGGATCCATGGTCAAGCAGACCATTCGCCGCGTCCATCCGGGATTCAGCGAATCCTATTACGGCTACGGCAGCTTCTCGGACATGCTGAAGGATGCCAAGGGCCGGGGCCTCATCGAGCTCGATTACGATGAGGAAAAAGGCAACTACAAGGTGCGGCCCAAGTCTCCCTGAGTACCGCTTCGGCGGGGCGGTGATCCGGTAGAGGACAAGACAATGGCGCGAAAGCTGGTCTTGCTACGCCACGGCCAGAGCCAGTGGAACCAGGACAACCTGTTCACAGGCTGGGCCGACGTCGACCTGACAGACCAGGGACGCAGCGAGGCCGCCGAGGCCGCCCGGCTCCTGGTGGCAGAGGGCCTCCATTTCGACATGGCCTTCACCTCGGTGCTCAAGCGCGCTATACGCACGCTGTGGATCGTCATGGACGGCATGGACCGGATGTGGGTGCCGGTCTGGCGCGCCTGGCAGCTCAACGAGCGCCACTATGGCGCCCTCGAAGGGCTGAACAAGGCCGACACCGCGGCGCGGCAGGGGGCCGAGCAGGTGGAGATCTGGCGACGTGGTTTTGACGTCGCCCCGCCACCGGTCGATCTTCAAGACCCGCGGCACCCGTCCCATGACCCTCGCTACGCGGCTCTCACGCCGGAAGAACTTCCGGACACCGAGGCGCTCGGGGAAACGCTGGCCCGGGTAGAGTCATTCTGGAGCCGACATATCGTCCCCCGCCTGCATGAGGGCCAGACCATATTGGTCGTCGCCCATGGCAACAGCCTGCGCGCGCTGGTCAAGATACTGGAGGGGCTGTCCGAGAAGGAGATCGCACGCTTCGATATCCCGACGGGCGTTCCCCTGCTCTACGAACTCGACGAAAAGCTGCGCTGGGTGGCCAAACGTTACCTCGGCCGCGCGGCTGCCGCCGACCGGGCAACGAAGTGAGCGCCGGCCCGTCAGGGGGGAGGGAGCCGCTCCAGCTCGTAAAGCTTAAGGTAGCGCACCGCACGGTAGTACGCGGAGAGGACCGACCAGACGAAGCCGGGGAATCCATTGAGCACATTACCGTGAACGAAATAGTAGGTGAAAAAGGCAACCGGCAGGCGGACGATAAAGTCCAGTGCTGAAGCCGTCTTCCCCCGTCCGCGCATCTTGTGGGCAACGGCGGTTGTGTACTGGTTGAACTTGTCGAAGTAGTCGTCCAGGTCCCGATAGCTGTAGTGGATCAGGCTTCCCCCCAGGCGCTCCGCCGGGCCTTCGATCTCCACACGCTCGTGGACTGGCACATCCTGGACCGCACCTCGTCTGCGATCGAACAGGCGCAGCACCGGCGCGTTGGACTCGCGGCCGAAACGAAACTCGCGGCCGAGAAAGCACAGACGGCGAGGGACCTCGTACCCGGCGCGGGACGGCTCACCCATCGACAGCAGGGCCCGGACGGAATCAGCGAGTGCAGGTGTCACGACTTCGTCCGCGTCGACACTGAACACCCAGTCGTGAGCCGCCTGGCTGACGGCATAACGTTTCTGTGGCCCGTATCCGTCGAATGCGCGGTGCAGAACCCGGCAATTGGGCACAGCGGACGCTATCTCCACCGTGGCGTCGGTGCTGCCGGAGTCCACGACGAGAATCTCGTCCGCCCATGTCAGCGCCGCGAGCGTGCGCGGCAGGTCCCGCTCTTCGTTAAACGTGATGATGACGGCACTGACTGGGATCATCGGGTCATCATATCCCAGCCCGCCCATCGCCAGGCATGCCCGGTGGAGACGGCTGGCGCAGCCATGCGCTATGGTTTGGCTGCCCGCCCCGCCGGGCTTTAAGCGGCGGCAAACAAGACCTTTATCGAGAGCGAATACCGGTTGGCCCAGTCCTCCAGCAGCGAAAGCGTCGATGCCGCCGGGGTCGAACGGATCCTGGACTCCGTCCTGCGCGCGGAGAACGTCCGTACCCGCCAGCGGGAGGATGCCCTGCGCGAGGTCTTCGTCCTCGACAATCGCTACGTATTGAAACGATTCACCTGGGAGCTCGGCGACCGGGATCCACGGCCGCTGTGGAAGATCGAGCACGAGGCCCTGGCCCGCCTGGACGGTTTGCCCTTCCCGCGAAGCGTGGGTTACCGGCGCCGCGATCGCGACGGCCGGGCCTGCATGGAATACGTGCGCAGCTATCTGCCCGGCGCACCCGTCGAGGCCTTCGGACTCAGGGAGGCCCGCCAGGCCGCGGGCCTGCTCGCCGCGGCCCACGCCCGGGGCGTTGTCACCGACGATGCCCTCAAGGGCAACTTTCTTGCCCTTCCGGACGGTGAACTCGGATTCGTCGATCTCGGCCGGGCCCGGATCTACCCCCGACCGTCCACGGCCATGGTCGTTTTCGTCGGCCGGGAACTGGCAAAGTTCCGGCGCCACTGCCTGGGCCATGACCCGGAGCTCGTGAGCAACTTTGAGGAAGCGTACTTCCAGGCCAGCCCCCTCAGCACCGCACAACAGCGCCGGGCAAAACGGGTAGCCGATTTGACGGTGAACCTGCGGCGGCTGCGAAAGGGCGTAATTCAGGGCCGGCCGGACAAGGCCTGAACCCGCCGCGGCGGCCGGTGGAGAATCGTCACCCGGGACACAATCCGGGCCTCAAGAATCTTCCCACCGGGACGATCCCCGACTATCCTTTACCCGTTTTCCGAAACCCCGGTGTTCTGAACTCCGATTGAGGATGCCCCCGATGCGACGATGCACGCTCTGGCTGACCGCGGCTGCGCTACTGCCGACCCCGCTGTTCGCTGAACTCAGCTCCACGTGGACGGTGACCTCCGACTACGTTTTCCGAGGCATCAGCCAGACCGCAGAGGACCCCGCCCTTCAGGGCAGCATCGACTACGAGGGCGAGAGCGGTGGGTATGTGGGCCTGTGGGGCAGCAACGTGGATTTCGACGACTGCTGCAACGAGGATATCGAGCTCAACTGGTACGCGGGCTATGCACCGGAGTTCGGCGAGGATTTTTCCCTGGACATGGGAATCATCTATTACAACTACCCCGGCGCATCGGAAGGCCTGGACTATGGCGAGGTCTATTTCGGCGCCAGTTGGCGCTGGCTTGGCGCCACGTATTACTACACCGACAGTTTCTTCGGACTTGGCGAGCCGGCCTGGTATGTGGACACGAACGCCGCTTTCGACCTGCCGCTGGAGCTCTCGCTCGGACTTCACGTCGGCTACACCGATGGCGACGCCCTCGACGAGGAATTTGCCGACGATACGGGGTTGGAGGAGTACACGGACTGGTCGGTGACCCTTGGCCGCAGCTTTGGCAACTTCGACGTCGAGGTCGGCTACTACGACACGGACCTGGACGGGGACTTCCAGGACACCGGGGGCGCCAACGCGAACGACGACCGGATCGTGCTCAGCGTAACGACCACGTTGCCCTGGTAATCAGTCCGCCGGGCCCAGTACGGCCTGGGCCTTCTCGCGGCCTAGCTCTATGAGCATTTCCGCCTTGTGGTACTCGTAGAACGTGCAGACGTTCCGGGGAATCTCAA
>CAWJIJ010000008.1:0-298326 GCA_963842955.1 uncultured Gammaproteobacteria bacterium | reverse complement strand
CATGCATAATTCCCTACAAACCGATACGAAGGCGAGCAAGAGCGCGACTTCAGCGCGACGGTTTGGCGTTTTCATGTCAGCCTTCCTGTCGGAGGGCGTGCCAGATCGCCCCGAGCACCGTGTTCGATCCGCTGACTGGCTCGGCATCGGGCTGGCCTTCAGGGTGAGGGGAGTCCACTAATTCGAGCTATTCGGAACGAGACTTTCTGGCAGGATTGAACCTGTATGCAGGTTTTGTCATGAGGCGGAAGAGGTACTCGGTGGAGCAGATCGTTGCCGCTGTGAAGCAGCACGAGCTGGGTACGCAGGCTACGGAGAACGCCAGGAAGCCTGGTGCCGCCGAGCAAACCTTCTGGCGCTGGAAAAAGGACTACGGCGGGTTGGAGCCGGGCCAGGCGAGAGAGCTCAGGCCGCTATGCGAGGAAAACGAGGAGCTGATGACGATCGTCGCGGGTCTGAACCTCGACAAGGCGATGTTGACTGACATCGCCAAAAAACTCGTGAAGGCGCCACTTGTCACCCTTTCGCTCATCCCGCGCTGGCCGACACAGCGGCCGCGGCCCGGCCGCTAGGCGCGCCGAGCAGCCATGAACTCGCGGACGATCAGGGCAAATGCCGTCGCGCTCAGCACCAGCATGCCGACGTTGACCGTCAGCGCGAGCGGGCTCATCTCGCTTGCGCGTATACCGAGCGCTGCGGCCGAGGCCAGGGCGCCGAGCAATGCGACGAGTCCGGCGACCGGCAGCAGGTACTTGCGAGAACCTGCGAAGCTCTTCGCCAGCGCCCCGATGATCGCCAAAGTGCCGCCCACGTAGGCGGGCAGCAGGGCGGTAGGGCTGGAAGACATCAGGAAAGCGCCGACGCCAAGTGCGATCAACAGGAATGCAAACACGAAGATAGTCTTGGGCATGGGGGGCTCCGGAAGATTGCTGGGTCTCGAAACAGGTAGTGAGCTTAGCGGAATCGTGTCGGGCTGTCTGGCCAGTCGGTGTCGTCCAGGGCAAGGGCCTCCCAAGCGCAGTACCCCGACCCGCCGGGAACGATTCCATCCAGCTGTTGGCTTGACGAGGAAAGCAACGTCGAGGCTTGACGGTTTCGCCGATGTTCGGATGAGGACTGGCCAATCGGATGCGGGTCGGTTCGAAAAACGCGCGAGCTCTCGAATCACTCGAGGCTTCCGTCATTCGCGGAATTGACCTGTGCAGTTCGGGCTGCCTGAGAGCAGGGGCAGACCTTAAAACCTGATTCAGTAATTTTGTAGTTGTCCGGACGCGGGGGCTGATTTTCGCCAGCCGCTCGTCTACATGCCTTTTAGGAGACCGATGCCCTTTTTCCGCTGGGCGTGGGTCCTCGCCAGTTTCTTTTTTAACTGGTTCTGTTCGTCTTTGTCGGAGGTGGCGGCGAGGCGCTTCTTCAAATCTTTTTCGTGATTGCTGAGTTTCTTCAGCACCTGCTTCAAGTACTTTTTCTTTTCCTTTCGGCCGCGGTCTTCCGAGTCCACGAAAGCCTCGGCTTTCCCGATCAATTTTTTCAGCTTCACCGTGCTTCCTCGATTTCGGTCTCGGGATCGTCCAGAAGCGACTCAACTTCGTCGAGGTCGAGCGCCAGGCTGCGTTCGGCAGATCGGACTCCAGCGTCGCCCGAGGAGAACAGCCTTTCGCCGGTCTTTACAAGGTCTTTCGTCACATCGTACGCATAACTGCTGTCCTTTATGATCGAAGTGGCGACATGGGGGCTGATTTCGTTACGGCGTAACACCTCGTCGAGTCGTTTCAGCCGAGCCTTGTCGTTTTGCTTCATGTCGATTTTCAACTCATCCAGGGAGAGGACAGCAGCTGAATCGTCGCCCCTGGCGCGCACCGATTCGAGGCCCTGCAACACTGTCGCGAGTTCCGCGCGGAGCGACATGTATTCGCTGGCAACCGTTGGATTCTCGGACCGAGAAAGCATTTCCAGGTTTTTTTGCAGATGCTTCGTGCTCTTGATGGCCTCGACAAGATGCTGTCCGGCGGAGCGTAGCGCGAAAAGGTTATCGATTTGTGACGGCGTCATTGTCAGCTGGGCGCGGCTGATGTAGGCAATGATCTCGCTGTACAAGCCCTTGATGTTTTGCTCGTAGGCCTCATCGACATCGATAGATCGGATAGTCGTCCCCGCCTTGGCTGCGATCGGCGTGGGAGCTTCCGCGTGAACATCGTCCGGATGCAGGCCCAGCGCCCCGGCGATGATGCGGATGCCATGGTCATAGAGGCGGAGGGTTTCCTTGCGAACCGCTTCGATGGCTGTGTCGGCCATTTCGACGGACGCCTTGTTGAGATACCGCGGCTGTGCTTCCGAGCGTATTCTTGGCTGAAATGCCTTTTCGAGGATGCGTACCAGAGGCTGGATCAGCGGGAGCATGATAACCACGCCCATCACGTTGAATACGGTATGGAAAACAGCAAGCTTTAACGTGTAATCATCTTCGGCAATTCCCAGGTTCTCGCTGATCCAATCCACGAGGCCGGTTAACTGAAAGATCAGGGCAATGGCCACACCGGCCGTGAACAGGTTAAAGACCAGGTGGGCGGCCGCCAGGCGCCGGCCATCAACGTTGGCCCCCAGCGAGCCGATGATGGCGGTGACGGTCGTGCCGAGGTTCGCACCGATGGCCAGTGCGAGCGCGTTCTCGTAGGTGATTTGCTGGCTTGCAAGGGCGGTAATAATCAGGACCAGTGTCGCGTGGCTGGACTGCATGACGACCGTTGCCGCCATCCCGATGAGCGTAAACAGAATGACGCCGGCGTACCCTCCGACGGCATACTGAGTCAGGTCAAAGCTGTCCTTGAACGCGTCGAAGCCATCCTTCATGTAATGGATGCCGAGAAACAGAAATCCCAGCCCGGCGAGTACATATCCGAAACCCTTGAGCTCCTTGGTCTTCTGGAAAATCAGGATGACCCCGAACACGATCATGGGCATCGCGTAGGCGGCGATGTTTACCTTCAGGCCGAATCCCGCGACAAGCCACGCGCCTGTCGTGGTGCCGATATTCGCGCCGAAGATGATGCCGATCCCGGCGACCAGCGAAATCAGGCCGGCGGACAGAAAGGAGATCGTGATGATCGATACCAGGGAGCTGGACTGCATCAACGTCGTCGATACGATTCCAAAGGTCACGCTCTTCCAGAGCCGGTCAGTCGTACGGCGCAACATGTTCTCGAGCAGGCCGCCGGTAAAGGCCTTGAAGCCTTCCTCCAGGCTGAGCATGCCGAACAGGAAAATGGCCACGCCCGCCGAAATGACCTTCAGGTCAGGGCTGATCCAGAACCCATATGCCAGAATGGCAAAGATCGTCGGAAGAAAAATGGAGCGCATCAGGACGCTGAGTATACGGAGTCAGTGGGGCTCATGCCGGGCGATGGATCAAGCCATCACTCGGGCAGCATCATGCCGCGAATCGTAAAGAACAGCATCGCGGCCAGGAAGCCGGAGGCGGGCACAGTGATCACCCACGCGGCGGCGATCTTGAGCAGTGCCGAGCGTTTGACGAGTTCCTCGCTGTAGACCCGTCGCAGGTTCTTTCGCTCTTTCTTGGTCAGTTCGGTCGTCGCCTTGTGCTGCTTTAGCTGAATCAGCAGCAGGCGTTTCTCTTCCAGCGGGGCTTTATGGAAATGCTCGAGGAAGGCCTCGACCTCGGCGTGGTCCGATCCCGTGTGGTGATGCTCAATGTCCTGAATGACCTTGGAGTAGTTCGCCTTGATGTACTCACGCAAGAAACCCACCCCGAAAACACCGCCCACGGCGATATGAGTGGAACTGACCGGCAGGCCCAGCTGAGATGCAATGATGACGGTCAGGGCGGCCGCCATGGCGATGCAAAAGGCTCGCATCTGGTCCAGTTCCGTGATTTCGCTGCCGACGGTGCGGATCAGCTTCGGACCGTAGAGGGCCAGTCCCAGCGCGATGCCCAGAGCCCCGACCATCATGACCCAAATAGGGATGGCGACCTTGCTGGCCACCTCGCCGGTGCCGACGGCGTCGTTGATCGCAGCCAGGGGTCCCACCGCATTCGCCACGTCATTGGCGCCATGGGCAAAACTCAGGAGGGCAGCCGCGAAAATGAGAGGCGCTGTGAACATCGAGTTGATTGTGCTTTTTTCGTTAGGTCGGGTTGCCGCGTGCTTGCGTACTACAGGACGCACTACGACATAGGTGATGACGGCCACGACAAAGCCTGCGCCGAGGGCTGTGAAGAAATCCAGTTTGACGAGGTGCTTGAGACCCTTGAGCGCGAGATATGTGCTGAATGCCCATGCCATAAGCCCAACCAGCAGAGGAACGGTTCGAATCGCTGCCTCGAGCATGTCCTTTTTATAGGTTATCGCGTGCTTTATGAAATAGAGGAACGTCGCTGCAATGATGCCGCCGATCACCGGAGAGATGACCCAACTCGCGGCAATCGCCCCCATGGTCGGCCAGTTGGCGATATTCCAGCCGCCGGCCGCGATCCCGGCACCGAGGACACCGCCGACAATAGAGTGCGTTGTGGATACCGGCGCACCCATGTAAGTCGCCACGTTCAACCATATGGCGCCGGCAAGAAGTGCGGCCATCATCAGCCAGATGAACTGGTCTCCACTCCCGATGAGATCGGGGTCAATGATCCCTTTCTTGATCGTTCCGACCACATCGCCGCCGGCAACGAGGGCGCCCGACGCTTCGAAGACAGCGGCGATCAGGATGGCTCCGGTCAGGGTCAATGCCCGGGACCCAACCGCTGGCCCGACATTGTTGGCGACATCGTTGGCACCGATGTTTAATGCCATGTAGCCGCCGATCATTGCAGCCACCACTAGCTCAATCCGGACCTGGCCCCCGGCTCCGGGAAGGTTGGAGGAATAGAGCATGATGGCGACGATGAACAGCAACGCCGTTCCGAGTCGGAACAACTCCTTGCGGCCTACATGGGTAGCGTCCTCGATACCCTGGATAACTCGAAATTCCATGCCGCATCCCCTTTTTGACTGGGCTTTTGTAATTTCTCTCACAATAGCAGTTCCCGGCCCACTTACCTGGAGATAAAACAAGTGCCTTGATCGTTGCGTTGCAAACGGCGGCTTTCAGCTTCGGAAGCTTGGGCGTCCCGATGAATCCCGGATCCTTTCCGCGGTTTCGGGAGCGTGCGATCAGGGAACGGGATGCGGGCATTTCTCGACCTGACAGGATTTCAGGGGAGCATCACTACAGCCCCTCAATCGTCTCGCAGGACATGGACCAAGCGAATTGGGGGAGGAGGACGCGCGCCGGAGTCCGCGGACAAATTCCACGCCAAATCTCCCGGAGCGGGCGCGGAAAATGCATCTCGGAGAGGACCAAATCGCCTGTGGTTCAGGGTCTCTTGTTCAGGGGTTGGCTTTCACTCTGATTCCAGATGGTTCCGGTGCCAACGCTGCTTCTATGGCAACGTTCCGAATGTCAAAGAAACCCAACGTACGACTGTTGTTGTCAGCCAGGGCGCGGTTAACTCACGCATCTGACACTTGCGCGTAACTCGTCCTCAAAATGGTTGGAGCACAAGGGCCAGCCTCGCCCAATGCCCTTTACTGTTTCGTCCCTTCGCGTTGCAAACCACCGCATCTAAACTACATTTAACATAATCTGTGGAGGCAGATTCGGCATACGCCTCTAGAGCCAAGCTTTCTCACGCATGGTAACGACTGCGGTCAAAAGCAGGTCAGGGCCCGGCAGGAATTATGAACTGGATACGTAACCTGAGGGAAAGTCTGGGCTCGTGCCTGCTGGTGTTGCCGTTCGTCGCGATGATTGGCGCGTGTTCGCTGGATACTTCTGCGATCATTCCAACCAGTATTTCCGCCAGCCCTGAGTTCATTTGTCCATGCGAAACGGTTTCGGTCGAATGGAATTGCCCCTTTTATGACGGTAATCATCACTGCGACAGCTTTAGCGTTAGTTCCGATAATCCGGATGCAGATCTTGGGGTTGGTTTGCATGAAAGAGGGGGTTCCCGAGAGATTCAGGTCTGTCGCGGCACGGAATTTGCGATCGAAAGCGAGTATGAAGGTCGCCGGCAAACTGACGAGGCATCCGTTGAAGTCGTCGCCGAAAGGTCGGATTTGGTGAGGGATTTTCAGCTCTCACCGAACTGCGTGGGAGCCGGCATTGCCTGGCAGCCGCTCAGACTGAAAGAGAGAACTTCGAAGTGCCTGTCTGTTTCCAGTTTTTGCAATCAAACCGGTATGCGGGTGCGGATAACTGAAGAAGACGGCACGCCGCATCTTCTTGCTGCCGGCGAGTGTGGCCCAGGACTTGTCGGTTCGCCGCGCAATGTCACCGTGCGCCCTGAGCCTATGCTGCTCCTTCCGCCCGGCGCCTGCGGTCCGGAGCGGCGCACGGAAATCGGTCCTCCCATCAATATTCGAGTGACCTTGCGATGTGATCGAGATCTCGTCGATTGCCCGCTCTAGCAAGAGGGAGCGGTGTCAGATGACCGAGGCTCGATTCCATCGCCAAGCGCAAGGCCTCGCGAAGGGGCTGAGTCCCCGGCGTGGTGGGTTTCTCCAGTTTCTTGTACGCGGGAGCATGAGCGCAGGCCCGCCGTGCGACAGTGGCGAGGTGCTCGCCATTCGTTTCCCGGTAGGGACCGGGCCTACGATTCGCGTCCCGGGCACCAGGCCCCATTAACCCCGCGTGCTGTCCAATACCTGGCTATCGAGCACCGGCACGGACGATTCGGACGATTGCCTATTTGCCGAATCGGTACTGGAGACCGACGGAGTAGACGTCACTGTGGGTGTCCTGAAGTTCGAAGCGGGTCCAGTCGGCGTTGACGTGGAACTGCCTGGTGAAGCCATAGCTGACGCCGGCGCCGAAATAGGGGTTGGTGTCTTCCGGCGTTGCCTGGCTCACATCATTCACGTCCGCGTTGCCGTCCCAGAAGAACCAGCCGCCGCGGCCGAAGATCTCCACGCGCTCCGTGACCGGATAGCTACCCGTCACACCCAACGTATAGCCGTCAGCGCTGAGCGTGGCCTTTCTCGAAACACCATCAATGATCACGCGCTGCTCGAAATCGCCGAAGTTTTGATATCCGGCTTCGAGTCCGAAGTAGCGGTTTAACCGCCAGCCGCCCACGAACCGGTAGGCGACGGTGTCATCGTCCACGTCCAGTCCATCGAACTCGTCGTCCAGCCGCGCCGAGCCGATGCTGGCGCCGATGTAGAAGCCGTCTCCGGCCTGTGCAGCCACCGGAGCTCCGGCCAACACGGTCATCAATGCCGTCATGGTCACTATTTGCCTGTTCATATACCTGTCCTGAGCGGTCGTCCAAATTGGTGCCGCGCACGATAGGGGCAATTCCGTTAGACTTGCTGAAGCCTTGATGAAGAATGCTGAAGAGTTGCTGAAGCTTCTCTTATTCCTTTTTTAATCAATCCTCTATGAGCACCTGCCATACCTGCGGGCGGATATGACTGAGACTGGTCCGACTGCCCGCGGCGGCCGTTATCGGGTCCTTGATCTGGAGATCGATCTCGCCCGCCAGACGGTCAGGCGCGGTGCTGAGCCGATCCCCTTGCCCGCGCTCTCGTTCCGGCTGTTGGCGGCCCTGGTCCGCCACGCGCCCGACCCGATGGGCAAGGACGAGCTGATTCGCGAAGTATGGGGTGACGTGGTCGTCAGTGACGAGACCCTGTCCCAGCGTGTCCGCCTGCTTCGTCAGGCACTGGGCGAGGACGCCCAGGACCCACGCTATGTGTCCTCGGTCAGAGGGCGCGGCTACCGGCTTATCTGCCCGGTGAAATGCCTGCCCCCCGATTGCCCCGACCGCCCTGCGAGGACGCGACGGAGGATGTGGCCGGCCGTGGCGGCGGCCGTCCTGCTGGCCGCGGCAATCGGATTCATGGTCGCGGGACCGGGCGACCGGCTCCCCGCGCCGGGTGTCCACTCGGTCGCCGTGCTCCCCTTCGCCGACCTCAGCCCGGACCAGGACCACCGCTATTTTGCGGACGGCATGCAGGAGGAGCTGCTGAGCCGGCTGGCGAAGCTCGAGAACCTGGAGTTGGTGTCCCGCACGTCGGTGGAGAAATACCGTGGTACCGACATGAGCCTGCCGGAGATAGCCGGGGCGCTTGGCGTGGACGCGGTGATCGAGAGCAGCCTGCGGGTCGCCGATGACCGGGTGCGGATCACCGTGCAGTTGATCGACGGGCAGACCGACCGACACCTTTGGGCAGACACCTACGACCGCGAGCTCTCGGTGGAGAACATCTTCTCCATCCAGCAAGAAGTCGCGGAACAGGTTGGCCAGGCGCTGGCGCTGGAGTTCACTACCGGCCAGCCGTCCGCCGTTGGCCCGCTGCCGACCGCAAGCATCGCGGCGTATGACGCCTATCTGATCGGCCGCTATCACACCTACCAGCTGACCCCCGAAGATCTCCGGCTCGCCATCGGTTATCTGGAACAGGCGGTGGAGATTGACCCCGAATTCGCCGAGGCCTATGCGCAACTCGGCTGGGCCTACAGTTTTGTCGGCACGGTCTACGGCCGCCAGCCGCCGCGGGAGGTGTATCCGAAGGCCAAGGCGGCCGTCACCAGGGCGCTGTCGATCAACAACCGGCTCGCCAATGCCCGCACGCTCTATGCGGACATCCTCGCGTGGTACGACTGGGACTTCGCCGCGGCGGAACGGGAATACCGGAAGACGATCGAACTGGACCCCCTCAATGTGCTGGGCTATTCCCTGTTCCTGTCCACCCAGCTGCGTCATGAGGAAGCCATCGCGCTGCTGGAACGACGCATCGCGGCGGTCCCGGACGATCCCTATGTGCGGATCAATGCGGCCTGGGCCTTCATGCGGGCAGGGCAGTACGCGCGCGCAATCGAGGAGGCGAAGCTGGGCGGCCAGCACGCGGATGCGCGGTCCGTCCTCGGATTTACGGCTCTAAGGATGGGGGACACCGACCGGGCGATCGAGGCATTCGAGAAAGACCTGCGAGAGAAGGGGAGACAGCCGCGACAACTGTCACATCTCGCCATCGCCTACTACACGGCGGGCCGCGACGCCGAGGCGCAGCAGCTGCTGGAAGAATTGATCGCCGCGGCAGATGCGAGATACGTGGCGCCGAGTCAGATCGCCGGCGCCTACTTTGCGGCCGGCGACGCGGACAAGGGCTTCGCCGCAATGGACGCAGCCGTTGCCGCCCGCGACCGCGGCGTGATTTTTATCCAGACCGATATGATGCTCGACGGCTATCGCGACGACCCGAGATATCAGGCCTTGATCCGGGCGGTGGGCTTCTGACGCCATGATTTGAGTGGCTGCACCCTGGGACGGCCCCGAAGTTCGGGATGTTGGGATGCACCGTCGCCCTCGTAGGGCCGACGGTCCGGAGTGCGCGCAGTTCCTGTGGCCAGGCTCGTTAGCTGCCGCTGCCCCGGTGACATTCTGAATCCCTCGCAGGGAAACGAGTCGAAGGACTCGGGGATTGAACGGGGCTTGGTGCCGGTGGCCGTGTCGTGCTCAACCAGGCCCTTGAAGATGCTGTAGATGCTCCAGGTATCGAGACTCAGTGACACGGAGCGGCGGCCGTCGAGGCGTGTGCCGGCGCCATGGCCCGTCACGTGGGTACAGTACAATCCCCACCAAGGCCATCCCGTCACGCCCGACCGCGTGGCGCTCGACGTGTCGTGCTCTAGGACAGTTCTCAATATCCGGGGACGTTATCGCGCGGCATCGGTGTCGGACAGGGGAGTATTGATGACGAGTTTCCACTTTGGGCCGGTATGCAATCGGCTCGTGCGACCCATACTCGCCGGGTTAGCGTCGCTGTGGGGATTCATTGCAGCTCCACTGCCGGTCCTTGCCGCGGATCCATGGTCCAACACCCTGGAAGTACGTGCCGGCGCCGTGGTGATGGACATTGACTCGAGCTTTCGGGTTGACTCCAGGAGCCTGGGCAGGGGCACGACCATCGACGCCGAGGATGATCTCGGGCTTGACGACGAGGACACCGTTTTCCGGGGTGAGTTGGGGTGGCGATTCGCACGCCGTCACCAGTTCAGTGCGGGCTATCTTGATTTATCGAGGGACGCCCGGACGGTGACCGATGAGGACTACCAGGTGGGCAACGTGATCTTCCCCTCAGGGACCCCGGTAGAGACGGACTTCGACCTGAGCCTCGTCGATTTCTCTTACTCGTATTCACTGATCCAGACCGATCGATTCGAGTTGGCGCCCCTGGTGGGCTTGTACTGGCTGGACTTCGACGTTCGGGTAGCGAGCGAAACCGTCGGCCTGCGCGAGGAAGACAGCGATGAGTTGCCGCTGCCGACACTCGGCGCCAACGCGATTTATCAGTTGTCGGAAAAGTGGCGCATCCGCGGTAGCGCGCAATACTTCTCTTTTAGCTACGACGATTATGAAGGCGATATCCTGGAACTCGGTGCCGCAGTGGAGTGGAACGTCTGGAGCCGGTTCAGTCTCGGTGCGGGATACTCACGTATCGATCTGGATGTCGAGAACAAGAAAAGCAACGGGGGCAGGGGGGAATACCTCTACGACGGCCTCTGGGCCTACCTCGGGGTAGCTTTCTAGCCTGATTGTTGCCGCCCCGGGTCCTGCTTGCCTGGGGTCATTCTGATGGCGACGAGGGGATCTCGTACTGCAGGCAGTTGGGTCTTGCTTGAATGCCCGTTGCTCACGGTGGCGGTCGGCGTGGAATCGAGTGCTATCGCGGGTGATTTTGGCGGGGCTCGAAAGGCATTCGAAGAAAGTCGCGTAGCGTTCGGGGTTCGCTGGAACGACCTGTCAGCCGTTGCTAGAGTTTTCTGACGTCGGATTTCTGCGGAACATGGCCGGCGGCACGCGTCCCAGGCAGGGATCTTTCCCGGTTGTCTCGCAGAAAAGGCTCCCACTTCGGTCGCCCGACATTCGCCGATTTTCCTTTAGGCCCGAGTTGGAGACGGATTTTCTTTCGCCAAAGTTCTTACGGAATCCTCCTTATTCGACTTGTCCGCGCAAACGCGCATTCCCAAGCAGAGCAATACGCTTCTCACAGGTGATTGCTTCGCCGAGGCCCCTTTTTTTGGAGCCTATGGGAACTATGACCGCATTATGGGCGGTCATGGCGTCGACTGACGAAAGGTGGTTGCGCAACGCAAACCCATGCTTCCGGCCTCTGAATCACGCATCTGTTAGGCTGAACGTCGGGGATAACCCTGGGGAGTGCTTTGGCCGATATCTTTATTTCGTATGCACGAGACGATCAGGATAAAGCCCAGGCGCTTGCCGCTGAACTAGCTCGATCAGGCTACGCGGTCTGGTGGGATCAGCACATAGGTGCCGGCGCTGACTTTGCCAAGGATATTGAGAGGGAACTGTCGGCCGCCAAAGCGGTCATCGTGGTTTGGACGACTGCTGCGGCCCAGTCTCACTGGGTGAAGGACGAGGCCGATTCGGCGCAGCGCCGGGGTGTTCTCATTCCGTTGAAGTTTGACGCCAACGAGCCTCCACTGGGTTTCCGGCAGTTTCAGACCATCGATTTTTCTGCCTGGGACAAGCGACCTGACCGTTCGCCGTACCAGCGCCTTATCGAGGTTCTGGAAAAGAAACTCAACGATGAAGACGACCTGCTTCCTCGTCCCGTGCCTGCCAGTTTCAAATCGCAGCGGGTCAAATATTGCCGGTCGGCGGACGGCACCTCTCTGGCCTATGCCCGAATGGGCTCCGGCCCCCCGGTGGTAAAGGCCGGAAATCTGTTTACGCACATTGAGTTCGATGCCCAATCCTTCGTATTCAGGCACCTGTTCGATGCGTTATCAGCTCATCATGAGTTGATCCGTTACGATCTTCGCGGCATGGGCTTATCCGACTGGAATGTTGACAGCGTGTCGTTTGAAGACTACCTGGCCGACATGGAAACGGTGATCGATGCGGCCGGCCTTGATCGCTTTGCCTTGCTGGGATTCTCGCAGGGCTGCCCCTTATCCATTGCCTACGCCGCCAAACACCCCGAACGCGTGACCTGCGTCATCCTGACCGCCGCCTATGCGCGGGGCTGGCGGCTGCGTTTGTCACCGATGGAACAAAAGCGTGAAAGTGCATTTCTCGACGTTGTGGACAGTAGCTGGGGCGATACGAATCCCGTGGCACGTCAGATGTTCACCACCACCCTGGCGCCCAATGCCAGCCGTGCAGAAATGGATGCCTTCAACGCCTTTCTGGCCAAGGCCGCGAGTGCTGACAACGTGGTCAAGAATTTGAACGCCATGGCGAATATCGATATATCCGGACAACTGAAGGACGTGCTCTCGCCAACGCGTCTTTTCCACTTCACCAACGATTCGATGAATGCCTCGATCAGCGAAGCCCGATTTATCGCCAGCGAACTTCCCGATGCGGACCTGATCGTCATTGAAAGTGACAGCCATTTGGTCCTGGAAAACGATCCAGCCTGGCCGCAATACATTGATGAGCTCAATAACTTTTTGGAATTACACAATCACTGAGCAGCGACATCGGCACAACGCTTAAGTCGTTGTTGACTGAATGCCGGGAATACTCTGACTATTCGGCAACACGTCGGGTTGATGTCATCCGGGCCGTTTAGGTGCTCGTCTTCTCCCGCGAGAATCGCGAAATCAAAGCCTAAGTGCCCAAACAGTCTTCTTCATTCAGCCATTGACATTCAATTCGTAAAGGAGGCACGGCGTGTACCTCACGGCGGGCCGGCGTCTGCGCTTCGCGCCACTCTCCGCCCCGACGCCCGCGGCGCTGAAAGGGCCGGTGCCGCGCATTGTCAGGCTGCTGATTCAATCGCGACATCCCAGCCCGGGAAAACCAGAACGGCCGGGTGGCACTTTAGAGCACGCGCAAGGACTTTCGCCCTATCTACCCCTAGGCGAACTCGATCATTCTCTATAGCCGAGATCGTTGACTGAGGAATACCACTGCGCTCCGCCAATTCGTTCTGACTAAGCTCCTGAAGCTCGCGCAGAATCCTCACCGACTCACCGGGTGAAACGTCGATATGGCGTTTTGCAGGTTTAAAATCTTTCATGTCACTACTTGCGGTAGTCATGGGCCGTCACCTCTATGACCAGCACGAAAAATTCGTCTTTCTTAATGCGATATATAGCTCGATATTGCTGACCAATCCTGGAGGAGCGATGACCCTTCCACTCTCCACGCAAAGATTGGTCGTCAAAGCCCCGAATCAGTCGCAGTCCCTTGGGACCAGAGATCTGAGCTGTGTCTTTCCACTTTTCATATCGCTTGAGAATATCGTCGGGCAGTTTGCGAGGGCGCCGCCGAACGCCATCCAAGCCGCGTGACAGACGAAGCCGTCCGATGCTTGTGCTGGCTATGGGGCATTGAACCGAATCCGCTCGACGTTTGAGAGGTCAGTAGACTGCCGTGCGCCCCAAAGATCGTGCGCATCTTGCATCGCCAGCCAGCTCTCAGGAGAGCGACCAAGTGCCTTAGCCAGCCTTAGCGCCATCTCCGAGCTAACACCGCTCTGCCCGTTTACCAACCGGGTGACAGTCGATGCAGCGACACCCAGGCTCTCAGCAAGCGAGCGAACACTTACGCCATGTGGCTCAAGATAGGTATCGCGGATAAACTCGCCAGGATGAGGAGGGTTATGCATAGCCATCAGTGATAGTCCTCGTAGTCCAAGATGTGGACGTCCCCGTCAACAAATTCGAAAGTCAGTCGCCAATTGCCACTGACCCAAATGGACCAACGATTCTTGGCCTGCCCTTTCAATCGATGCAGCCTGTAGCCGGGGATATCCATGTCGGCAATCGTCAGGGCAGTATCCAAGGCCGCTAGCTGCATCCTCAGGCGCTTCACATGCCTGGACTGGATGCCAGATTTGGTTCCGCGTTCGAAGAACCGCTGTAGCCCCTTATGTTGAAACGACCGGATCACGCGAGTGACTGTAGCATGTTGCGCATCACGCAAAAAACCGCATGACTAGATATCGGCGGCGTAAGAGCCGGGAAAGATCGGGGGCAATTGGCCGGGTATTCAGGAGTGATCTGTCTCATGCCCTGGCCTCCTTGCACGGGGGACGATTTTTTCGACTTTTAGCACAGTTATTTTTCTGCTTGCATGTCTCAGTCTCCACCTCATCTGCTGGGCGTCATCGGTGACCGGATTCGTACATGCCATTTTCTCCTGCCGGACCAGGAAGGGCAGCCTGGGCGAAGCCGGCGGGGCGGTTCGATGTCCTGCGGCAGCAGAACCCTTGAATCGCCAACCCCGAGTTCCGCTAGACTTGCCAATATGAGCGAGAAATCAGACAAGGAGACCGCAGGCCAGGACGAGTATGTCTTGCCGGACGGTCGGGGCCGCATCGCCGTGGTCCTCGGTGCCAGCGGCTACATGGGTTCGAATATGGTGCCGGCCCTGGCGGCCCAGGGCTGGCATGTCCGTGCCACGGCCCGCAATCCGGCCGTGCTGGAAGCGCGGGAATGGGGGGAGGGCGTCGACTGCCTGCCGGTGGACGTACTCGAGCCGGAAACCCTGCCGCCCGTGCTGGAGGGTGCGGACGTGGTTTATTACCTGGTGCACATGATGTGGACCGGTGGTGACTTTGTGCCGGTGGAGCGCCGCGCGGCCGAGAACGCGGCCAAGGCATGCGCGGCGGCCGGCGTTCGACGCATAGTCTATCTAGGCGGCATCATGCCGAAGGAAAAGCGATCCCGGCACATGGAAGGCCGCGCGGTAGTCGGCGATGCCCTCAGGGAAGGCTCGGTGCAGGTCATCGAGCTGCAGGCGGCCATGATCGTCGGCCCGGGTTCCGCGGCCTTCGAGGTGATTCGGGACCTGGTCAACCACCTGCCGCTGATGATCACGCCCAAGTGGGTGCGCAATCGCTCCACGCCCATCGCCCTGGACAACGTCCTGACCTACTCGCTGGCAGCGGCGGACCTGCCGTTCGAGGGGCACCGGACCCTGGAGCTGGCCGGGCCGGACACGCTGTCCTACCAGGAGATCATGGATATCTACGGGGAGTTTGCGGGCAAGAAGACCCGGGTTATCCCGGTGCCGGTGCTGACACCCACGCTCTCCAGCTACTGGCTGTACCTGGTGACCTCCGTGCCGCCCACTACCGCCATGTCCCTCGTCGAGGGCCTGGCCCACGACTACATCGGCGATGACAAGGAGATGCGCGAGCTTGTACCCCAGCGGCTGCTGACGTTTCGCGAGTCCGTGGCCGCGACGCTGGAAGCCGAAAAGAACCATGAGGTGCCGGCACGCTGGGTCGAGGGATCCATTGCCTGCCGGGACTGGAACCCGAAGTATGCGTACTACGCCAAGCAGTACTGCAGCGAGCAGGAGACCACCGCGTCACGGGAAGCGGTGTTCCAGGTCTTGCAGCAGTTCGGGGCCGACGGGGATTTCTTCGCCTACAAGCCTCTGTGGTGGCTGCGGCGGGCCTTCGACTGGCTCATTGGCGGGCCGAGTTTCCGAACGCGCCGCCGGGACCCGGACACGCTGCGCATGGGCGATATCGTCGACGGCTGGCGGGTGCTGGGCCTTGAGCCCGGCAAACGGCTGACCTTCTTGATGGAGATGCGGGCACCGGGTTCCGGCGTTCAGGAGTTCTCGGTTCGGGAACAAGATGGAAAACGGGTCATTCGCATGTGCGCCTACTGGCACCCGGCCGGCGTGTGGGGTCTGTCCTACTGGTACGCCCATCTGCCCTTGTACGGCCCGCTGGTACGCGGCGCACTGGAGGAGATCGCCCGGCGGGCAGAGGCGCTGGAGGCGATACCGCGGCGCCAGCCGGAGAGCCCCGACGTCGCGTAGGTTCGTGAATGCATCCCTGACACGGCGAAACCGTCAGGGATGCAAATAGAACACCTTGCTGACTATCTTCCACTGGCCGTCGAATTTGACCAGGTTAAAGAAGTCCGTAAACCGATGGCCGGTCCAGTCGTCCATGTCCAGGCGCACGCTGGCACAGGTACCCACCACGTCGATCGAAGTGAAGCGGGCTTCCAGGTCCTTGGCAGGTCCGTTGGAATCATTCCAGTCGTAGAGGCCCTGGATGGGACCGCCGAACAGGTCGGGGCCCACGTAGCCGTAGATGTTGGCGCCTTCGTGAAAGGCCGGGCGCATGGTGTCGCCGCTGCCCGTTCGGGCGCCTTCAAGATAGTGTTCCACGACAGCCTTGATGGCATCGATCTCGTTCACGTAGCTCGGCTCGGACACGGCATGACCTCCCGTGGATTCGTAACTTCAGCTTAGCAGGCGAGGAAGAAAGTTCAGGCATCAAAAAGAGGTGCGCTCGAAGGAAAACTTCGGCCCGGGGTGTGTTCGCGGGCTGTACCTTACGCGCGTCTGGGGACGCCACAGCCGTCCCACGTGCGCCACGGGCAGGGCGGTATTTCCGGCGGATGCAGTATGCTCTGGTGCAAGCGCGTTTCCGAGACGAGCCCGCCGATGGTCCTACGCTTGATGTCATTCATTCTCCTGCTGAGTCTTGCCGGAACCGTTTCGGCTAGCGACGGGGCCTCGGCGCTGAGTCTGGAACTGGGCAAGGTCTTCACGTTCTTCTTTCTGACCCTGGGGCCCAAAGCGGTGATCGGGCCGTTTGCGCGCAGCACGGCGGCGATGGACGCCGGATCCCGTCGCGGGTGGCCCTGGTCGCCACCGGCATTTCCCTGTTGTCGGTGCTCATTGCCGCAACCATCGGGGTCCGGGTGCTCAACGGCTGGGGTATCTCTACCGGGGCCTTGCTCATCGCGGCGGGCATCATCCTGTTTCTGGTAGCCCTGGAATCCATCCGGGATCGTTATGACCCGCCGGACCAGGCGGCTCCGGCCATTGCCGCCGGATCGTCCCGTTCGGCAGCTCGCCTTCCAGATGGCATTCCCGTATATCGTGTCGCCCTACGGGGTCGCGGTGGTCATCCTGGTCCTGACCACCCGGCCAGCCTCGGTGTCCGTGGTGCCGATCATCGCCATGCTGGGCGGCATCATGCTGCTGAACGGGGTCGTCATGCTGAGCGCACACCGAATTGCCCGTTCGGCCTACCTGGCGCCGACAATGGCCGTGATCGGATCAGTGCTGGCTGTGCTCCAGGCAGCACTGGGGATCCAGGCCGTGCTGTCCGGGCTGAAACTGGCCGGGGTCACCTGATGCTATGAACGACCGGGCTGCCGATACCCGAACCGGGCGCAGCGACATTCAACGACCTAACGAATGCCGGCTCCGGGAGCTATTTTTTCTTCTGCGTCTCGCCGGCCTTGCCGGCATCGGAGCCGGACTTGGGATAGTCGCCCAGCGAGGTCTTCAAAGGGCAGAACGACACGGCGGGGCATTTCTTGCAGGTGGCGGCCAGGGCAATCGGGCATAGGGTCATGACGGTTCTCCCGGGAAGCCTTCGCGGCATCCCCCAAGTGATGATGGCGATGCCGGCGGTGCGGCATCGAAGTTTCTTCGGCAAGGATCCCGGGCGTCAGCCATCACACCGGTCTGCCCGGACACGGCACCGAAGAATCCGGAACACAGTCCGTAGAATATAGCCGGACTGGCGGAAAGTGCGTTTCGCTCGGCGGTCCGCAGATTGCGATCTCGGAGCGAGGGTCTCGCGATTGCCGGCGTCGATCAGACGAGAGATAGCAGCATTCCGTGCTGACTGCGGACTGGCCTGTAAGATCGGCCGGGTCGCCTGCTACGGCGTACCACGGCCGGAATCCGCGCCGGCAGCAAAAAATTGTCGGGTAGCTTCGTCTGCCGGGTAAAAGGTTTCGATCCGCAGCTCGTCCGTCGTCACGTCCTGGGGGGTGCCAATGGTCGCAATTACCGAGAACAGACTAAGTTTCAGCTCACCGGCGGCTAGTTCGAGGGGGATAACGGGAAGTAGGCCGCCTGTGATCGCGTCGCCGGTATCGACAGGCCCGAGGGCCTCGGCGTAGCCAGCCAGTCGCGCGCGAACAGAAGGATCCCCCGAGGCAAGCGCTTCGTTCCTGAGCCGGCGCAGGAACAGGGGCGCCACCACGTTCCAGTTGGCGATGTAGGGACGAAGGCCTTCGGGATGCAGGGTCAGCAGCGCCAGGTTGAGTTCTCTGTCGGCCCCGACCCGCTCGAGCATAGCCTCCAGGTCACCGCTGATCCCGAGCAACAGGTCGGCGGCCCGGTTGTGCTTCCGAATAATCCAGAACCGGTCCACGACCACGGCCGGGAGCGGCTCGTGGTGTTCGAGGATGTCGTTGATCGCGTTCAGCACCGGAGACATGGAAGGATCGCCGAGATCGGTTTCCCCGTAGGCGGGGGCGTAGCCGGCGGCACGCAGAAGCACGTTGCGCTCCCGCAGCGGAATGTCCATGGCCTCGGCAAGTCTCAGGACCATCTCCCGGCTCGGAAAGCTCCGACCGGTCTCCAGCCAGCTCAGGTGACGCTGAGATACGTTCGCGGCCAGCGAGAGTTCGAGCTGGGACAGCTTCCTGAAGCGGCGCCACTCGCGGCAGACGGAGCTGAACCCGATGGGTGCGACCGATGACATGACGTTCTCCGTGACCTGGAGGAGTGATATCACACGGCCGTTGCCCCAGCTATGACCCCGGAGGTCATTGCGATCATGACCCCTGCGGCGGAGGATGAGAATTCATCCTTCGAAAACACTTATATCGTCAGGTGAAACAAAATGATCAACCGACGGACGCTCGCCATCATCCTGCTTGTTCCGTTCGCGGTTCTGACGGCCTACGCGGTCGCGACAGTGGGATACATCGGCATCTTCGACTACCACCGTCACAGCCCGGCCGGCTGGCAGGTATTCGCCGACCTGGTCATCGCGCTGGTCCTGGTCTTGACTTGGCTGATTGCGGACGCAAGGCGGGCGGGCCGCAGTCCCTGGCCCTGGGTCGGGGCGACGCTGCTGCTGGGATCCCTTGGGCCGCTGCTGTATCTGGCGACCGGCAGGACGCCGGGCGGCGTATCAGAAGCCTGATCCGTGCCCGGGTTGTTTCCCGGAGTCGCCGCAAGGCGCCCCGTCCCGTCATCGGCTCAGCCCTTGCGTTCTTTCCTCAAGATCCAGGCCGTGGGGTCATCGTTCACGCACTGCAGCCATTTGCCCTTGATACCGAGATTCGCCTTGGGCCAGTTGATGTTGTAGATCTTCACCCGGTCCCCGTAGTGCAGCGTGTCACCGGGCGAATTGCTGCCGCTGCTCGTCTTGGCGACCTTCCACGACTGTTTCTTCCCGTCCCGGCTGCCGGTCTTGCGCTTCTTGTCGTAGTAGGTCCACCCGATATCGGAGGAGTAGATGTACTTGTAAGCGCCGTCCACCAGGGTCTTGCTGTCGGAGACGATGCGAACGGCGGCCCCGGATTCCAGCTTGCCGCTGTCGGTTTCGAAGTGGTGCGCGCCGCCGGTATCCAGAAAGGTTCCCGAGTCCCAGTTGGTATTGGCGGTTTGGGGGTCGCCGATGAAGCCGCCGTCTTTCTTGTCCTGCTGGAAATACACCTTCGCCTTGTCGGTGATCGGCTCGAATTTTGGCGCAGGATCCGAGATATGGCCCTTCTCATCCAGGGTAATGACCGCGTCCTGGCGGGCCACGGCATTGGCGACGATGCGGCCGCCCATGGCGCGAATCGAAATGTAGTAGGGCAGTTCGTCCCCCTTCAGAGCCCAGCGGTTGCGGCTGTTCGCAGCGACCTCTAGTTCACCGGGGACAATGAATCCGCTCCATTCGAACGTGGCCTCCTGGTGATCTTCCCAGTGGGTTTTCAGCCGCGCCTTGAACTCGACGGACTCCTTGCCTTCGGCGCTGATCGGCACCCCGTCGATGGGCAGGGCGATCTTCCCTTCCATCATCATCTTGTAGTAAGTCTCGAATTCGTAGTCCCGGATCTTCTCCGTCTTCGTGCTGAGGACATGCTGGGCGTTCTCGGCGATGATCACCCAGACGTTGTCGGACATGCCGTTTTCGACAAGGACTTCTCGTAGGCTCATGAGGATGTGCTCCGGGCGGCGGCTGTGGGTGCCTGTTCCAGGCGGGTAAACGGGCTGCGTCCGTGATGGCTCGCCGCGTACGAATACAGTTGGCACAACTGGAGGTGGCACGACGGCATGACGCGGGACGCGTTGGCTTGCAGCGGGCCAGGGGAGGGATAACTCGCCGCCGCAACAACGGCTTACAATCGGAACACAAACAGTAGCACCTGCAGAAAGACATTGCAGAACGCGTGGCGTTCCACAACCGGGGCCGGGCGAACCGGAGTTCGCCCGGTCTTTCCGGGTGGGGTCAGGCGGCCACCGGCGCGCGCGGTGGTTCGACGCGCCGGTGATAGACTCCGAAAGCGTCCTGAAAACGCCAACCGGGAGACCTGGTGCCTGCGGAGACCTGGAACCAGCTGACACGGCTTTTCGCCGAAGCTCGCGATCTGAAGGGCGCCGAACGGGCCGGGTTTCTCGCCGGTCTGCGGCAAGACGATCCGGCGCTGGCGGACCGGCTCGAGAGCCTGCTGGGCGCCGATGAGGAGGACGACTTCATCGCCGATGCCATCGGCGGCCAGGTGGAGTCGATCCTGACCCAGGCATCCGATCACTGGGTGGGGACCCGTTTAGGGCCCTGGATTCTTCGGGAAGAGATCGGCCGCGGCGGCATGGGCGGCGTCTATCTTGCCGAGCGCGTGGACGAGGCCTTCGAACAGCGGGTTGCGATCAAGCTGCTTGCCCATATGCTGGGCTCGGCGGAATCCGTTGCCCGTTTTCTGCGCGAACGCCAGATTCTCGCCCACCTTAGCCATCCCAATATCTGCCAGCTGCTCGACGGCGGGGCCACGGACAATGGCGTGCCGTACCTGGTGATGGAGCTGGTGGAAGGCCGCCCCATCCACGCCTACTGCGACGAGAACCGCCTGACGATAGACGAGCGCCTCGCCCTGTTTTCCCAGGTGTGCAGCGCAGTGGACCATGCTCACCGCAACCTGATCGTCCATCGGGACATCAAGCCCTCGAATATCCTCGTCACCGCCGACGGGGTTCCGAAGCTGCTGGACTTCGGCATTGCCAAACTCCTCGACGAGTCCTCGCCGGACGCCTCCGGTGCACTGACCCGCCAGGACCTTCGGGTCATGACCCCGGAATACGCGAGTCCCGAGCAGGTGCGAGGTCAGCCGATCACGGTGGCCAGCGATGTGTACTCGCTGGGTGTGCTTCTCTATGAGCTGTTGTGCGGGCGGCATCCGCTGCGCGGAGCCGGTGCGACACCGCTGGAGCTGGAACGTGCCGTCTGTGAAACCGAGCCCCTGCGGCCCAGTATGGCGGCAGAGGCGCCCGGTCCCATGGTCGGCGCCGCCGATGACGCGTCACCCGCGACCGTCGTGTTCAATCGGCGCACGTCGGCGCGGGAGCTTGCCTCCGCGCTGTCGGGGGACCTGGACAACATCGTGCTGACGGCCATGCGCAAGGAACCCGAGCGGCGCTACGGCTCCGCGGCCGATTTTGCCGCAGACATCGGCCGGCATCTCGCAGGCCTGCCGGTGGCAGCGCACCCGGCCAGCTGGGGTTACGTCACCAGGAAGTTCGTACGCCGCAATGCCCTGGCGGTGTTCGGGTCTGCCGCCATGATCGTGCTTCTGGCGGCCGTCATCAGTTTCTACACGTTCCGGGTGACCGCCGAACGCGACCGGGCCCAGGTCGAAGCGGCCAAGGCTGCCCAGGTGTCCTCGCTGCTGCTGGACCTGTTCGAGACCGCCAATCCGAACACGTCCCTGGGCGAGGTGGTCACGGCGCGCTCGTTGCTGGACCAGGGTGCCTCGCGAATCCGCACGCTGGACAGTCAGCCCGAGATCCAGGCGGCGATGGAGGAGGTCATGGGCACGGCTTATCGAGGCCTGGGACTGTTCGACCAGTCCGAGATCCTGCTGGAGCAGTCTCTCGTGACCCGACGCCGGGAACTGGGCCCGGAACACCCGGACACCCTCAAGAGCCACGACCTGCGGGCGCGACTCATGATCGCAACCGGCGACTACGGCGATGCGGAAATCATGTACCGGGAAGGCCTGGCGCTGGCCCGGGAGTTTGCGGGCAACGACAGTCCGCTCACGGCCAGCATGCTGCACGGCCTCGGAGCCAGTCTGGCCAACCAGGCACGCTACGAGGAGGCGGAGGCCGCCCTGAACGAGGCAGTGGCGATCGAGGAACGGCTGGGTTCCTCCAGCAGCGACACGATGGCGGGACTCCTCGAGGAACTGGGGCTGGTGCTGGACATGTCGGGCCGTTCCGAAGAAGCGATTGTGGTCCTTGGGGAGTCCATCCGGATGCACAAGGCGGCCAGGGGCGAGTCTCACCCGGCCTACCTGCGCGCCGCGAGCGAGCTGGGCTGGGCCTATATCTCCGTCGGTGATCTCGATGGTGCGGAGCGGGTTTTCTCTGAGGTGCTGGAAGTCTCCCGGCGTGTGTACGGCGAAGCCCATCCCGATACGGTCGGCGCCGTGGCCTCGCTCGGCACCGTGGCTTACGATCGGGGGGACTACGTTACCGCCGAGCGGCTCTACCGGCAGTCCCTGGAAGGGTTCCGCGCCGCACTGGGCGACGACCATCCAGAAGTGGCCATCGGCAGCAATAACCTGGGCACGACCCTCGAGCGGCTGGGACGGCTCGAGGAGGCCGAAAGCTACTATCGCCTCGGCCTGGAGAGAAACCTCGCGATCTACGGACCGGACCACGTCGAGACCGCCACGAGCCTGAGCAATATCGGCGTATTCCTGATGCGCAGCGGCCAGATGGACGAGGCCGGCGAGAAGATCCGCGAGGGCCTGGAAACCCGTCGCCGAGTGCTGGGCGAGGAGCACCCCCATACGCTGGCCAGCATCGGGATCTACGGAGTTTATCTGCAGCAGATCGGAGACCTCGATGCCGCACGCGTTCACCTCGAGGGGGCCGTGGACCTGCGGCTGAAGGCCCACGGCGAGACCCATCCCTTGTATGGCTTCAGCCTCATGACCTACGGCAGCCTGCTCCGGGAGTCCGGTGAGCTGGCGGCCGCCGAGACGGCCCTCAGAAAAGGGCACGCCATCATGGTCGCCGCCTATCCGGACGGCCACGACCGGATCGCTCGTAGCCTGCTGGCGCTCGCGCAAGTGCGCGCGGCTCGCGGCGATGCGGTCGACGCCTCGGCCCTGTTCACACAGGCACTGGACCAATACGAGGCGCTGGTCCCTGCGGGCCATCCCGAGCTGCCAAGAGCCCTGGCCCTGTACGGGCGGTTCCTGACGGACCAGGGTCAGCTTGACGATGGGCAGGCCGCCCTGGAGCGTTCGCTGGCCGTGGAATCCACACGCTGGCGGGAGGATCACTGGCAGCTGGCGGAGGCCCGTGGCTGGCTGGGTCACAACCTCGTATTGCAGGGCCGTTGTGAGGCCGGCAGGGCGCTGCTCGAGCAGGCGTACCAGGCCCTGGATGCAAGCCGCGGGGCCGAGCACGCCACGACCCGGGAAGCGCGCATGCGGCTGATCGCGCCCTGTCCCGCGGAGCTGGCCCGATCCTGACGCCGGCCCCACAGCCCGAGTGAACGATCTCAGCGCGGTATCAGTTTAGAATGAGACGGGGCGCAACGGTCCCGAAGAACTGGAGCGAAGGTCATGGGAGTTGGAAAGGTCGGCAAGCTCGGACTGGTCGGGATGTTCATGCGCTGGGCCGCCCGGCTGCGGTTTCCGTACCTGTTCGCCCTGACGGCCGTCATCTTCGTGTTCAACCTGTTCGTGCCCGACGCCCTGCCCCTGGTGGACGAGCTCATCATGGGGCTCGTGGCCGCGCTGCTGGCGAGTGTGCGCAAGAAGAACCCGCCCGCCGTCGTGGATGCAGACAATAGCAGCGGCAACACCAGAAGCTGAGCAGCGCGAGCCAACCCGTTCCGTCGCGAACCGCTGCCGTGATTGCAACGGATGCGAGGAAGCGCGCGCGCCGGGTTCGCGGCTCCCCTGGCCGGACTTGTCGACGGAAACGGCCGCCAGTGCATCTCCGGCATATGTCAACGCTGCCCCTGCCGACACGCCCTGGCGGCTAGACTGGGGCCTGGTCCCGGGAACGTGCAGGGGTTTGGAATGGGCAACGCAAGCGGCCGCCACGTGATCCTGGCACTGGGCTTGGGGTTGATGGGCGTGGCTGCCCCCGCAGCGGCTGAACTGTTTTCCTGCGAAGGGGCCGTCAAGGCCGATGCCCGGGCCGTGGTATCCGTGACCGATACCCACATCGTGGTCAACGGTGTTCCGTACCGGATCGAGAGTACCGATGAGACGCACATCTATGGCCGCCTTGACCCTGACCTCGCCGACGCCATTCAGACCCGGTACTTTCCCCATCGCTCGCTGATCGTGGACCGGGAGAGCGGCCGGATGGTCGAGTTCAAGGACCATGATCTGGCGTTTGCGGAAAGCAACACGGTCGAATGGAGCTGCCGGGCAGTCAAGGCCTGGACCGGCGACAGTCCATCGGCGCCCGATAAACCCTGATTCCGTCTCCGGAACCCAGCTGGCTCCACCAGCGCATCTCGCCGATCATGCGGGTGGCCTCGCACTCGGCCACGGGCCGCGACATCTCGCCGTCATACTCGGCAATCGCGGCGCGTTCCTCGAAAGCTTCCCGCTCGGCGGGAGTCAGGGTTCCAAGACCGTGCATGCGATCAGTGTAGGCAGTCTCGGGGTCACGGCATGAGCCGGTCGTTCGGTCGGGCTCGTTGCAGGTGCCCGATCACCCGTCGGACCCGCCGGACCCCAGGACGGCTTCGACGGTAGTGGCCTTCGGCATGTCGAAGAGGCCCAGGTCAAGGCCTTCCTCTTGGCTCAAGGTTCCGTGGAACACATCGATCATGGCGGCAACGGAGCGATGGTTTGCCCGGATCCAGCAGTCATCGGGCAGCCACTCGCCGTTGCTGACGGGCGCGTTGTCGAGCAGAACCGGCGAAAAGCGCCAGGCATCGCCGGGCACATACCCGCCGGTGAAGGCCAGCGTACCGCCGGCGCCGTGCAGAGACACTCGGTGGTGGATCCCGGGAGGCCCCCCTACCTGGAATGCAATATCGAGGTTTGCGCCGTGCCGGTCGAGGAGCTTGATGGCCAGGGCGCTGCCGGAGCTCTGCAGGGAAACCGCCGCGGCCGGTCCGAAGCAGTGCAGCAGCCACGACAGGGGGTGACTCGCGGTTTCCAGGAACCACCCGGCGACGCTAAAGTCCCCTGGAAGGGCGACCCGGGATTCCAGCCGAGCGTGCTTCAGCGGGCCGATGCGCGGGAGCTGTTCGACGGCGGCACGGGCGGTATCCAGGAACCCGAACGCGTAGTTCACAAATACCTGAGGCGACGAGGCCGGCCGCTGAACGCCGCCGCCAGAGAGGCCGAACAGGGGCTTTTCACAAATAATCCGGTTCGAGGGGAAGCGTCGCAGGAGATCCCCATGGCTCGGGGCCGGCGTCGCGATCACGATGACATCGAGCCCTGCCAGGTCATCAGGCGTCGTGGTGGCCAGGGGAATGCCTTCATCGCGGGCCACACGCGCTGCGACATCCGGATCCCGCCCACAGACAGCGGCCACAGTCACTCCGGCAGCCCGCAGGGCGCCGATATGAACCCTGCCCCAGTTCAGCCCGATGATGCCTGCGTCCAGGACACAGTCCTCCTTGCAAGGGTCCGCCATCGCCAACTGTCATGCCACGCCGCTGGCGTGGACCCGAAGGCAATCCATAGGGGACACTGTAGCCGCGAAAGCCACCCACAGGCGGCCCCGGTCGCGGCCCTGCCCGCGCCGCCGATCGTCCCGCGGGTGCCAAGTCTCAACAGGGGAAGCCTCATGCTGTCAGACAAGACCGCCATCGTCACCGGCGCCAGCCGTGGCCTCGGACGCGCTGTTGCCCGGGCCCTGGGCGAACAGCATTGCCGCCTCGCACTGGTGGCCCGGGACGAGGCCGGCCTGGCGGCATTGGCCGAGAGCCTGGAGGGCGTCGACGCCCGGGTTTTTCCCGCCGACCTCGCGAACCGGGATGACATCCGGCGGGTCATAGCCGACATCGCCGCATGGGCGCCGGCGGACATCCTCGTGAACAACGCCGGCCTCGGATTCTACCGGCCGTTCCTCGAACATTCGGTCGAGGACCACGATCGCATCATCGACGTCAACGTGCGCGCGCCGGTCCACCTGTGCCAGGGGGTGCTGCCGGGCATGCTCGAACGAGGTGCCGGGCACATCGTCAACATCGCCTCGGACCTGGCCTTCACACCGCTGGCCAACATGGCCGTCTATGCTGCGTCCAAGTTTGCCCTTCGCGGGCTATCCCTGAGCCTGATGAAAGAGTTCAAGGATCGTGGCGTGCGCGTGTCGCTGATCAATCCCGGCATGATCGATACGGCATTCAACGACGGCGAGGAAGGGCGCATGGGTGCGAGGTCCGCCCTGCAGCCCGATGAACTTGCCCGGGTCGTGGTCGCAGGTCCTGACTCAGCCGGGGTACCAGATGGTGGACGAAATCACCCTCCACGCTATCCACCAGGATTACTGATCCGCCCCGGGGTCAGGCGGTCGCGACAAGCGCGTCCCAGAAAGGGGTACGGACGTGCATCGCTTTGTCCGAATCAGTCGTCTCGCCGGGCCCGGCGCACGCGCACTGCTTCTTCCTGGTCCATGGCTTCCAGCTGCTCGTCCATGAAGTGCAGCGCTTCTTTCAGCTCCGGCAGGAGCACGTTTTCCAGGGCTCGCGCGCGCCGTTCGGTACGGGTGTAATCGCGCACCAGCCGGATCAGGCTGCCTTCGGCGAGGGCCAGTTCGCCCAGCCGGTCCGAGAACGCCGTGAACGCCTCGGCACACTGGCGGGACTCCGGTGACGGATTGACTGCGGTGTCTGGCGTGTCCTGACGAACAAGCCCGGCGTGCCCGTCCATCAGCGTCACGCCGAGAAAGCGCTGCTGGCTGTTGTCCCACTGCGTGTCTTCGATCGTCCCGACCGGAAGGACCGACAGGCCGTCCAGGCCGTGCCGTCCGCAGGCCGCCGCGAGGGCAGAACGAGCCGTGTCCCAGAGCACCTGCAGTTCCGCTCGCAGGGCCTCGTACTCGCGCAGGCGCCGCAGCAGCTCGGCGGCCAGCAACAGGCGTTTCTCGTCCAGGAACTCGTAGCCTTCATGAATCTGACGGCGCTCGTCCTTCAGTTCCAGGTAAGCGCTCCGCGTGGGCGAAATACCGCCGGGAAGATCAGCCATGGCCCTGGCCTTCGATCTCCCGGGCTATCTGTTCTTCGGAGAGCCGGGTCAGTTCGGTGGCCGGCAGATCTCTGAGCAGTTCCCAGCCCACGCCCATACTGTCTTCCAGGGTGCGCGGGGCGTCCTGGGCTACGAAGCGCTGCTCGAAAGCATCACCGAATGCGAGGAACTTCTGATCGTTCTCCGGCAGCCCTTCCACGCCCATCACGCTGGCCAGCACCCGGACGCGAACGGCGCGCGCATAGGCCGCAAACAATTGCTGGGCCAGGGCCGGGTGGTCGGCGTGGGTGTAGCCCTCACCGATGCCGGCGTCCATGAGTCGGGACAGGCTGGGCAGGACCTCAATGGGCGGATAGATCCCCTTGCGGTCCAGCTCGCGGCCGAGCACGATCTGGCCCTCGGTGATGTAACCGGTGAGATCCGGTATCGGGTGACCGATGTCGTCGCCGGGCATCGTGAGAATCGGCAGTTGCGTGAGAGTGCCGGAAAGCCCCTGGATGCAGCCGGCCCGCTCGAATAGGGTGGCCAGATCGGAGTACATGTAGCCCGGGTAGCCCTTGCGGCTGGGGATCTCGCCGTGGCTGGCCGACACTTCCCTCAAGGCCTCGCAGTAGTTGGTCATGTCGGTGAGGATTACGAGCACATGCCGGCCCTCGACAAAGGCCAGGTACTCGGCGGCGGTCAGGGCATACCGGGGGGTCAGCAAGCGCTGGGTGCTGGGCTCGTCCGCGTGGTTGAGCACCATGACGGTGTGGGCCAGCGCCCCCGACGCCTCCATGGCCGCCCGGAACCGCTCTGCAGTGTCGTAGGGGATACCGATGCCCGCAAAGACGATGGCGAAGTCGCCCGTATCGCCGCCGCGCAGGCGGGCCTGCTGGGCGATCTCCACCGCGAGCCGGTCATGGGGCAGTCCGCCGCAGGAAAACAGCGGCAGCTTCTGGCCGCGCACGAGGGAATTCAGCAGATCGATGCTGGCAACCCCGGTCTCGATGAAGTCGCGGGGCAGGGCGCGGGCGGCGGGGTTGATGGCCAGGCCCTCGATTCTCAGGGAGCGCTCGGCGGCCACCGGGGGGCCGCCGTCGGCCACCTCACCGACGCTGTTGAACACCCGTCCCAGCATGCCGGGTCCCACGTCGAGCATGAGTGGAGAACCGCTGATGCGCAGCCGGGTGTCATCAAGGCCCAGCCCCATCGTGGACTCCAGGACTTCAACCACCATTTCGTCGGTGCCCAGGGCGGCAATGCGGCCGACCCTCGGCAGTCCGTTCTCGCCCAGGACTTCGACGGCCTCGTTGAGGCCCACGTCGGCCTCGCGGCGCACGAACAGCAGCGGTCCCTCGATGCGGTGGGTGGCCCGGTTCAGGGTGATGTCAGGCTGCATGGCGGGCCTCCTCGATCAGCGCGTGCAAATCCCGGTCGAGTCGCGCGTGAAGCTCCCGGTAGCCGTCCAGGTTGTCCTCGCCGAGTTCTTCGCCAAGCCGTTGCAGCGTTCGCAGCACGGGCGCTGCGGCGATGGTTTCCGGTGTGACTCCGTTGGCCAGGGCCTCCTCGGAGAGATCCAGGAAATACATCAGCGCCCGCAGCATCGCTGTCTGGCGAAGGGGCGAGCAGTAGCGGTCCACCGGCGAGAACGACGACTGGCGCAGGAAACCGTCGTTGATGAGTTCGGCCTGCAGCAGCACCAGCTGCTGCTCGTCGGGCAGCGCGTCCTTGCCGACGATCCGCGCCATGCGCTCCAGCCGGGCCTGCTGCTCGATCAGCGTGAGAATCCGCCGCCGGTGCTGGGGCCACTCCGGGTTGCCCTGGGTCTGCCACCACTGGGCGAGCCGGTCCACGTCCTCGGCATAGGACGTCAGCGGATGGACGGCCGGGTAGAAGCGTGCGTGCGCCCGTCCCCGGTCCAGGGCCCAGAAGCTGCGCACATAGCGTTTCGTGTGGCTGGTGACCGGCTCGGCGAAGTCGCCAGCCGGCGGGCTGACCGCGCCGATCACCGTGATCGAGCCTTCGTCTCCGCCCAGCGTCTCAACGCGTGCAGCGCGCTCGTAGAAATCGGCGAGCCGCGAGGCGAGATAGGCGGGATAACCCGCTTCTCCGGGCAGTTCGCCCAGGCGTCCGGAGACCTCCCGCAAGGCCTCGGCCCAGCGGCTGGTCGAGTCGGCCATCAGCGCGACGTGCAGTCCCTGGTCCCGGAAGTACTCGGCGATGGTAATGGCCGTGTAGATACTCGCTTCCCGCGCAGCCACCGGCATGTTTGAGGTGTTGGCAATAATCACCGTTCGCTCCATGAGCGGCCGGCCATTGCGGGGATCCTCCAGGGTGGGGAATTCGTCGAGAACTTCGGCCATCTCGTTGCCGCGCTCACCGCAGCCCACGTAGACGATGACATCGGCGTCACACCACTTCGCCAGGCTCTCCTGCAGCACGGTCTTGCCGGTACCGAAGCCGCCCGGCAGGGCGGCGCGGCTGCCGCGGGCAACCGGGAAGAGCGTGTCGAGGATCCGCTGGCCGGTGACCATCGGCGCGTCTGGTGTCAGGCGCCTGCGCACAGGACGGGGATGGCGCACGGGCCAGAGCTCGGCAAAATGCAGATCGCGGACGCCGTCGGGCCCCTGCACACGGCACAGGACCGACTCTCCGTCGTAGCGGCCGGCGTCCACGATGGACTCCAGCGTCCCGGCGACGCCGGGCGGCACCAGGCAGGCACGGCCCGGCCCGTCCCCCGCCACGCGGCCGTAGGTTTGCCCCGGAGCGACTTCGTCACCGGCCTTCATCAACGGTTCGAAATCCATGGCGCCCGTAGCGCGGCCGCCGAGGCCCGGCCGGAAGAAGTTGCCGTCCTCACGGCGCAGGGGCCTGAGCAGGCCATCGAAAATATGCCCGCAGATCCCGGGGCCCAGGGGCACGGAAAGGGGCTGACCGGTGCCGCGCACCGGGTCCCCCGGCCGCAGCCCCGTGGTGTCCTCGTAGACCTGGGCGACGAACTCGTCGTCGCGCAGCTGAATCACCTCGCCGAGCAGCCGGTCCTCGCCGACCTCGATCGCTTCATGGAGGCGAAAAGCGCCCTGCACGGCGGCCCGGAGGACGGGTCCGCCAATCCAGCGTATGCGCGCCTGGCTCATGATTCTCCCTCCGTCCTGCCGGCCATCTGACAGGCAGCCAGCAGGGCACTCTCGATGGACCGGCGGCGCACGAGCAAACCGGCGGGGGTGGCATCCAGGCGGGTGGCGCCGGCTTCTATGACCAGACCACCTTCCATGTCGGGATCCTCGTGGAACTCCATGGACTGGAACTCCATGGACAGGTCGCATTCCGGAGGCCTCCTCATCCAGCGCCGCGCTGATGTCGTCGGGCGTCACGCCGGCGGGGTGGCGTATCCGCCAGGTGCCCGCAGGCAGCACGCGCAGGCCAACGGCCAGGGCCGCATGCAGCCAGGCCCGGCGTGCCTCGGGGTCGGACCAGCGGGCAGCCAGCGCCGCCTCCAGCCGGGGCCAGGCCGTCTCGAGGAGGGCGGCGTCCCGGACCCGATCGGCCTGGTTGCGACGCGTTTCGATGGCCGCTTCGAGCTGGCGCAGCACGTGGCGGGCATGAGCTCGCTCCTGGCGAACCGCCCGCGACAGCTTTTCCCTGCCCAGCTTCCGGGCGCCGCGCAGGATATCGGCGATCTGCTGGTCGGTTTCGTCGTTCAGCGCGGTGGTTTTCTCCAGGCGCGTGGACTCCAGCAGCTTCAGCAACGCGGTAGTCTGGGTTTCGACGATTCCGGGGGTTTCCTTCATGACTCGACTCCCAGCGCCCGGCGGACTCTGCTGGTCAGACTTCGTGGCGGTTCAGCGATATCGGCAACCAGCGCGACCGGCGGACTCGCCTGGGCAATGGCATCGTCCAGGGCTGCCGGGTCGAGGAACCGGGCGACGCCGGGGCTGACGATCACCAGGGGTGCCTCGGCCAATGCGTCGGCAAAAACATCGCGCGCGGCGCCGGCATCGGGGGTCCGCACGGCAAAACCGGCAAGGTGGTATCCCGCGGCCGTAACGGGGTCACCCAGGTAGGTGGGCTGGTTCACGGATTCACCCCAGTCGATTGAGAATCAGGATGGCGATAATCAGGCCGTAGATGGCGATGCCCTCGGCAAGCCCCACGACGACGAGCACACGGCCCATCAGTTCGGGTTTTTCCGTCAGTGCGCCGACGGCGGCGCTTCCCACCTGAGCGACGGCGTACCCTGCCGCAAGAGCCGAAAGCGCAGCGGCGACCGCGGCCGAGGCAAAGCCCCAGCGGATCACATCCGGAGCCACAATGACAATCTCCTCGGCGGCCAGGGCTGCCTGGGAAGACAGCAACAGCCACGTCGCCACGAGACTGATCGCTGCCGCGCCGACGATACCGACGCCCAGGATCGCCAGGCCGGGCCGGCGGGAGAGTCGGTCGAACAAGGTAGTCATGAATATTTCCTCCGCTTGCGTTCCATTGCCACGGATGGCGGATGCAGCGGCCGGAACGGCCGTCCCTCCGCGCTCAGGAACCTGATGAAAAACTCGAAAAGGACGAGACGGGTGGTCTGGATGCCTACGACCAGGCCTTCCAGCGCGATAATGAGGGCGTTGCCGAGAATCATCATCGGGATCACGGCCACCGGTGATTCGAACGAGTCGGCCAGGCCGACGACGGCGGCACTCAAGCCGGCGTGGGCCAGCGCAAAGGCACCCACGCGGACAAAGGAAATCGTGTTGACGCCGAGTTGCAGGGCAGTCTCGGCCAGGTGGCCCGCGGCGCGAGGCAGGCCGCCGGGGCCCTCGGTCACGGCGACGCCGACCAGGAACCAGGCGAGGCCGGCAATGACGACCCAGAGCAGGCCCGGTACGAATACGGCCGCGACAAGGCCGAAATAGGCCACGGCAATACCGGCCCGCGTGGCCAGCCAGTGCTTGCCCTGGCCCTGCCACAGCGCCTGGAGGCCGTCGAGAAAGAGGCCGAGGCCGACCACGGCGACACCACCGGCCAGGGTCACCGCGAGTACCGGCAGCGGTTGCTCCAGCGGGTGCAGCCAGAGTGCGGGAATCACGTCTTCCCGGCCGAACACGCTGCCGAAGAGCACACCGAAGACCATGGACATGATGCCGCCGGGGACGAGCAGTGCGAACGCGGGATAACGGCCCTTGAGCCAGAGGCCCGCGGCCAGCAGCACCGCCCCCTGTCCAACGTCGCCGAACATGTAGCCGAATAGCAGCGGCGCGATCAGCGCAACAAACCGGCTCGGGTCCGCCTCGCCGCTGGCCGGCGTGCCCAGCAGGTTGGGGAACAGCTCGAAGGCCCTGGCCCAGGCGGGGTTGCGCAGGACCACCGGCGAGATGGCTCCGGGCGGGCCGTCCGAGAAACGCAGCAGGTAGTCGATTCCGTGAGCCTTGAGCTCCGCTTCCAGCAGCGCGCCGTCCGGGTCGCTGGTCCAGCCGGTAACCCAGGCAAAGTGTTCCGTGATCGGGAGTTTCGGCGCGTGTTCTGCGAACCAGGCCAGCAGGACCATATCGCCCAGTGCCCGGGGAAGCTCGTGCTGGTCAGCCAGGCGCTGGAGCTGTGCGCTCAACTCCGCACGCCGGTTCTGCAGTTCGGCACCGTTGGAATCGATAGCCGCCAGCGCTGCCGGAGTTTCGTGGGGAAGCCAGTCCGGGAGCGTGATCCGGCGGGCCTTGAGGGCCGCCATCAGTGTGTCCAGCTGTTCGATCTGCTCGGTCGGCCCCGCGGCCAGCAGGAAGGCCTGGCCGTCAGCCGTAAACCATTCGACCAAAGTGGCCGTGGGCAAGGTGTCCGGGACTGCGCCGGCGGGCAGCCGGAACAGGCGGGTGTCCAGGATGGGCCCGGCGGCAGCCATGCCGGCCAGGTCGGGCAGTTCCAGATCGGTTGTTTCCAATGCGTGGTGCAGGACTGCCAGCTGGTCCATCTGGCTGTCGATCCCCTGGAGTTCCCGAACCGGTTCGACGGCGTCAGCCTCCCAGGCGGAGATCCGGCGCTCAGCTTCTTCCAGCAGCAGGGCGGGCTCGCTCGCTTCTTCCACGGGAGGAATTTCCGCATCCGGCCACCAGGGGCCAAAGCGTCGCTGACGGTCGGCATGCACGGCGAGCGCCTCGTCGAGATCCGGTACGATGATCACGGCTTCGGTCTGGCTGTGGGTCTGGAGTTCGACCGCCTCCGTGGTGGCCAGGCACTCGAGGGTGGCCGTGAGCTGTTCCCGCGGGACCAGGACCTCGAACCAGCGTGCGGCGTCGGGTTTCAGGCCCATGCGAGGCGCCTCTTCGCTCATGCGGAACGAGGGACCGGGACAGGATGCCGAAACGCAGGCGCTCGGCGTCCAGTCCCTCGATGGCCAGCCAGGCAAAAAACGCACCGGGGCCGCCGGCGAACCGGCGAAACAGTCGTGTCATCCGATCGATTCAACTGCTGCCGCAGGACGTTGCCCTCGGCGCGGGCGGAACGCATCTGCTCGCTGTGGGCGAGGACGCTGTCCAGGAGGGCATCGACCCAGGGCCCGCTCTCCGGCAACAGCGCCTTCCAGCGGTCGATCCACGCGTTCTGCGTCTGCTCTGCGGCAAGAAGGCGCTGCAGCGGATTGCCGGCACGGGCCGATTCGTAGCCAGCTCCATCGACTGGCCGACCGGCGCCCGGAACCGGGTCATCGCCCATCCATTCCAGTACAGGCCCGCCGCTGGCGAGATAGCCCATCGCGGGCAGCCACGGCAGCCATCGCAGCCAGAGGACCGCAGGCGTCCAGGACTCGCCGGGCCACGGGGAGGCTGCGTCAATCCGCTGGCCCCACGCATTGCGGAAGGCCCGTTCGATGTCGCCGGCCGATGCGTCGGCATTCAGGTGATCGACCCACGGGCGCATCGAGGTCTGCCGGGCCGCCTGGAGGTAGTGATCCACGTCGGCGCTGGCCTCCATGAGCCGCCATTCCGCTCCGGACGGGCGCAACGCGAAACGGGCCTGCAGACGAGGCTGCACGTAGGCGAAACGGGGGGAGTCAACCATGGGTATCCGGCCCGGTGGCCGGGTCGGCTTCTTCGGCAACGGTTGTCAGGCGGGTTGCGAGCGCACGAACGGCGCTCTCCAGCTGATCCGAATCCAGCAACGGGTCGAGGCCATGGGCAGCAGGATCGGCCGCCTCGGCCTCGAGCAGCTTCTGGCGAGCCTCCAGGGCTTCGGCACAATGGGCATGGACTCGGTGAATGCGTTCGGTGGCCCGACGAAGGATGCGGCGGGCTTGCGTCCGGGCCGCATCGATTCGTTCCTGCGCCACCTGGCGTTCGCGTTCGAGACGGGTCTCACCGTCGCGCTCGGCGGTAAGGACGTGATCTATTGCCTGGGCTTCAGGTCGCATGGACTCCACCTGGCCGAAGGCCGGGGTCCATCGCCGCTGGAGCGAGCCGGCGAAGAGTGTACCGGCCAATTGAGTAAACGCTAATGTTAGTGTATGCGCTCTTGTTCGGGCCGCAATACGCATTCTCCACTCGCGCTAAAAGGCCGCGCCCTTTCCATAAGGACAGTGTTCCTGGTCAGCTCGCATGGCCGTCCCGAGGTCCCGACCAGAGCCATAGCCGCTACACTCGGGACATGCGCAGGTCACTTGAACGACGCAACCCCGGCGCCCGAATCGGAGGGTTTGTCAGCAGCCTGGTGCTTGTGTGCCTGTTCGCCAACGTGGGAATCCCGCAGACGGCTTTTGCGCAGCGGGCCACTGTCGGCGCGGGCGCCAGAGCAGCGTCAACCGCGACGAACCGGATGCCCATCGCTGTTCCGGGCGCAAGCCGCGGATCCGCGGCTGTCGGCAGGTCGGCGGTCGTTTCGGGGCCGCGCCACGGAGTCCCGGGCACGCGACCGAGGGCCGCCCCGGTTTCGCCGCCGCCGGCAGTTCGCACGGCCCCCGGATATCGGGCGCCGTGGCGGGGGAATACCCATGCAGAAGCAGTCCGCGCCTTTCGCCGGGAGGGCCCCTGGGAGGTGTTCTATCTCCGGCACCAGGTGCCTAACCGCCTGACGGGTTCGCATCGGCCGCTTTTTCTGACGTACGGCGCGCCACGCACGATTCCGCCGATGTTAACGCAAGCAGCCGTCGGTGCCCGGGCCGGTGCCGGGCTCTCCGGTCGCCCCCCTGCGCAATACGGATTGCCGGGATTGTGCCAGCTCGACCGGCGTCGGGTCTGTCTGCCGGAAGGACCGAAGCTGGATTTCCGGGGCAGCCTTCAGCTGTGGTGCGCCAGCCGCCACCTGAACTTTATCCTGGACCGTTCGGGATCCGGTCTTGTGGCGGCATGCCCGGAGAGCGATGTGCGGTCCGTCTGGCTGCGCCACCCGGACCTGAGCACGCCGGTCCAGGTCGCTCCAGGAGCCTGCCCTCCCAGCCTGTACTGCACGGACTGAATGCGGCCATTGGGTACTGGCTGCTCGCCGGGGACGGCTTCGTCTCGCAAGCAAACGCCACCAGGCCGATATTGATCAGTCCCGCACGATCTTTGTCATCTTCGCGCCCTCCAGGGTGATGTTCGCCATCAGCCCCTTCTGGTCGAGGATGAACCCGATGATGGGGTCCTTGATGTTCGTGGTGTCGATGGACCCGCCAGCGCCGGTTTTCACGACCGCAACAGATCCGTCCACGCCGGCTTCCCATCCCGAGCTCGCGCGAAACTTGTCCAGGGCCTCCTGCTGCAGGAACAGGATAACGACCGTCTTGGCCTGGGCGCCGATCTGCAGGCCGATCGAGGCGGCCGCCGTGCTGTAGTAATCGGCGGTCTTGCCGTCGATGCGGAGCGCCCCTTCGCCGTATTCGCCGCCGATGCCGAGCCCGGCCTTGATGACCTTGGGAAATACCAGGACGCCGTCAGACTTGGCCAGTAACTCGTCGGCGGCGCCGATTTCCTTCTTGAATGTCGCCAGCGCGGCATCTACTTCGGCGTCGATCTCGGTGGCCGACTTGGCCAGGGCGCTGCCGCCGAAGGCCATGCCGAGGACGGCAGCCAGGCCAAGCAGGAACAGGTTCGGGCGATGGGCATAACGGGACATGGCATTCTCCGGAGACTGTTGAAGATGCGGTTCGGCTGCTCTGGGCAGGCGCAGGCCGTCTGCTCCGCGCGGGAGGTGATGCCGTCAGGTTACGGACTCCCGGCACGGCGTACAAGAAGGACTTTTGGCCCAGGCCCAGCCGCGCCAGCGACTACGCTTCGCAGGAGGGTCCTCCAATCTCAGGACAACGGGAGTGCGGAACATGATGTCCGGGTTTTACGAAGACCGGGGGCGCCTGTGCTGGCGGGCGGGACGCGAGTTTGTCCAGATCGAAGCCTGGGGGGAACATGGCCTGCGGCTCACGGCATCGCCCTTCGGCACCATCCGGGATGTGTTCGCGGGGCAGGGCGCGCTGCTTGCCTCGCCCGGTAGCGCGCCGGAAGTCCTCGTTGAAGAGGGTCTCGGTGTCATCCGCAATGGTGATACGGAAGCACGCATCCGGGTCGACGGCCGGGTGAGCTGGCATCGGAGCGACGACGGCCGGCTGCTGGCAGCGGAAGCGCGGGCCGAGACCTGCGGCCGGCCCGGCCGGCGGTTGACACCGCTGGAAGGCCGCCTGTTCCGTGCCGAACTGACCCTCGAGGCCCATGCGGGCGAACGGTTCTACGGGCTGGGTCAGCAGCAGCACGGCGCACTGGATCACAAGGGCTGCGTGGTGGATCTCCTGCAAAGGAACACCGAGGTCTGTATCCCCTTTCTTTTGTCGAGCCGCGGCTACGGCATGCTCTGGCACAATCCCGCCGTCGGGCGCGTGGAGCTGGCTCGAAACCACACGCGATGGACCGCGGAGGCGGCAGAAACCTATGACCTGTGGTTTTGTGCCGGCCGCTCGCCCGCCGAGGTGCTGGAACGCTACACCGAGGCCACCGGGCGGCCGACCCGCATGCCCGACTGGGCCCTTGGGCTGTGGCAGTGCCGGCTGCGGTACGCGAGCCAGTCCGAAGTGCTGGCTGTCGCCGACGAGTTCCAGCGTCGGGGGCTACCCCTCGGGGCCCTGGTGATCGATGGGGGCCACTGGACACGGATGGGGGAATGGCAGTTCGATCCCGCGGACTGGCCGGACCCGACAGGGATGGTGGGCCGGCTGAAGGACATGGGGGTCGAGCCGGTGGTTTCGGTCTGGCCGACGGTGAACCAGGACGCCCAGACGCGTCCGGAGATGGCGAAACGCGGACTGTTGGTTGCCTGTCGCCACGGACCGGATCTTCCGGAACGCATGCTGGACGTCGACAAGCCCTCGTGGCAGCGCCTGTATGTCTACGATGCCACCCACCCCGACGCCCGGAGTTTTCTCTGGGACCGCATCCGGGAGGGCTACCTGGCGCACGGTATCGAGGCCTTTTGGCTGGATGCCGACGAACCCGAAGTGAATCCTCTCGAACCCGTCAACCTGGAGTTTCACCAGGGTCCGGGCGTGGCGTGGCACAACCTGTATCCCCTGGCTCACAGCCGGGCTTTTTTCGACGGGCTGCTCGCGGCGGGAGTCGAGCGGCCGCTGACGCTCAACCGGTCGGCGTGGGCCGGCAGTCAGCGCTATGGGGCAGCAGTCTGGTCGGGCGACATCGAGTGCAGCTTCGAGTCCCTTCGCCGGCAGCTGGTGGCGGGTCTGAACATGGGGCTGTCCGGTATCCCGTGGTGGACCACGGACATTGGCGGATTCAAGGGGGGCGATCCCGAGGACGAGAGTTTCCGGGAGCTCCTGGTGCGCTGGTTTCAGCTCGCCACGTTCAGTCCGATTCTTCGCATGCACGGGTTCCGCGTGGACCCGGGAAGGGTCCGGGCGGTAAACGAGGTGAGTGGCGCTGCCGGACTGCCGGACATGGGGGATCTGAGCTTTCGCAGCCTCAACGGCGGCCCGAACGAACCCTGGTCGTTCGGAGAAGCGGCCGGCCAGATTCTCGCCGACCACATCCACCTCCGAGAACGGTTGCGTCCCTACCTGGCCGAACTGATGGACGAGGCGAACCGCAGCGGCGCACCGCCGATGCGGCCGGTCTTCTGGGAGTTCCCGAAGGACGAGCACCTGTGGGATATCGACGACCAGTTCATGCTCGGCCCGTCCCTGTTGATCGCACCGATCCTGTCTTCAGGTGAGCGGGAACGACGGGTCTGGCTCCCGGAATCCGCCGAATGGGTGTGTGCCTGGACGGGCCGTTCCGCTGCCGGCCATCAGCCCTGGCCGGCGCCATTGGAGCGGATTCCTGTTTTTGTCCGGCGATCGCACTCTCTGGCCCGCCAGCGATCGGCCATCTTCGAGTTCCCGGCCCGGACCACCAAAGCCTAGGGAGCGGGCCGGCCCTCCGGGTCGCCGAGGCGCTCGGCCATCTTGGCGGCGGCGGTGTCGGATTGCGCCGATCGCTGCGATTTATTCTGGCCAAACTGGTAGCCGGCGCCCGCGAATACCCGCCAGGTCGAGTCGTCTTCTACGATAGGACTATCCGCAATATCATCGTCATAGATGAAATACTTCGCGCCAAGTAGAAGGAAGATGCTTGGCGTGACATCGGCGCTGGCAAACAGGCCCGCGCTCCAGTTGCTCGTGCCGTTGATCTCGTATTCCGGACGATCGGGCCGCGCTTCCGCCGCCCGCACGCCGAAGTAATAGTCCGACCGGTTTTCGTCCCAATAGGTGTAGGCAATGCCGGGAACGACCGCGACACGACCGAATCGCTTGAATGTGCTGATTTCCGCTTCGAGCTGGTACCCCTCGTGGCGGGAGAGCAAGTCATGGCGGGCGCCGATGCTCAGGCTGACCGGTCGGCTTCGGTAATCCAGCTGGAGTCCGCCTTCCACTGTCAGCTTGCGCTTGTCCATCCCGTCGAGAAAATCCGAATCGTCGGGGTCATAGCCGTCGAAGGTGGGTCCCATCACGGCACTGATTGACAGGGGGCGTTCGCCCAGGACTCGATACCGGAGGTTGGGACCCAGGGCCGAAAAACGCCGGCCGACGTAACGAAAGATCGGGAACGGCTGGATTTCGCGATCGATATCCACGTAGGGATCATCCTTGATGGCGAAACCCATGCCGAGGCCGAAGCCCGGACGTTCGCCCGGTTTCACCGGGGGCCCGCCGGACAGACTTTCTTCCACCGCCGATGGCGCGCCGGAAATCGCCGCGTCGCCTGCGGCCGGGGCAGATTCCGGGACAGGCGAAACACCGCCGGACGCCGCCTCGGCCGCGCGGGCAAGATGCCCGGGCGCGATGAGACCGGACATCAATGCCAGGGCGACGGCCAGGGCGAGGGGAACGATTGCTGACCTCACACGCGATCTCCATGCGCTTGCGCGCGACGTGACACAGTAGTACCCGCCGATTCGGCTGTCGCTGGTGCGCAGATTCAGCCGGGCGAAGGCAGTCCGGGCAACGTCCGGAGGTCTTCCAGGACGCTATCCGGGGGCATGTCCGGGTATTCACCCGGCAATCCGCTGCGATTGATCCAGTGAGCGCGGAAGCCGAACGCGCTGGCGCCGGCCACATCCCAGGCATTGGACGACTGAAACAAGACGTTCCCCGGTGCCGCGGCCATGTGTGTTTCCACCAGCTGGTATACCGCCGGGTCCGGCTTGTAGCGTCGTATCGGGTCCACCGAGATGACCGCATCGAGATGTGCCGCAAGCCCCGCGGCCGCGACCGCCCGCTCGAGCATCCGTGGCGTCGCGTTCGACAGGATGGCGGTTCGTGCGCCACCCGCGCGCAGCCCCGCGAGCACGTCGGGCACTTCGGGATAGGCGGACAAGGTCTCGTAGGCTGTCAGCAGTGTCGATGCGATGTCCGACTCGGGATCCAGTCCGTGTGCGGAAAGCGCATAACGAAGACTGCGCCGGGTCAGTGTCCAGAAGTCCACGTACCGGTCTGCGAGACCGTGGACCCAGGAATACTCCAGTTGACGGGCCCGCCACAGCGCGGAAATCGCCGGCGCGTCGGGGCCCAGCAAGTCTGCGTGGCGAGTGACCGCCGAGTGGACATCGAACAGCGTGCCGTAGGCATCAAAAACGTAGGTGGTGGTCATCGTGGGATCCTCACGTGGGTTCCTGCAGACTCCCGGGTCGCAGTGGGACCTGCACTCATGGCCGCTCAGGCCCGGCGACGGGCATGGCCGGAGATGGCGAGCCGGAAAGGGGAGCATACCCGGGCCCTCCCAGGCGCCGGACCTGGCCCTGGATCCACGCAGCCCGTTCGCGGACATAGGGAGACGGCTGCGCTGCGTCCATGCGCTCCGGTGCGGGGAGGACCGCCGCGAGCCTCGCCGACTCGTCTAAAGACAGCAACGCCGCGGGCTTGCCGAACAAGGTGAGGGCCGATGCTTCGGCACCGTACAGGCCAGCCCCGAACTGGGCGATATTTAGATAGATCTCGAGAATCCTTGGCTTGGGGACCAGTAGTTCGAGATAAACCGTCAGCCAGGCCTCCAGCCCCTTCCGGATCCAGCTGCGGCCCGGCCAGAGGTAGACGTTCTTGACGACCTGCTGGCTCAGGGTCGATGCCCCTCGGGATGCTCCGTCGCCCATGGCCTGGCGGATCGAGTCCACGTCGAAGCCATGGTGAACGGGAAACTTCTGGTCCTCACTGGCGACCACCGCGATACCCAGCCAGGGGGAAAGCCGGTCGGCGGGAACCCAGGTCTGCTGAACCGTCTCGCCCTCGGCCTCGGCCCGGCGCATAAAAGCAGTGGAGTCGACGCTGACCCACCGCAGCGGCAGGACAGCGACCACCGGGCCGAGAAACAGGAGCCCCAGGGCGACCAGGACGAGGCGGCGCCCGCCACGGCCCGCCGATCGGGTGCGCTTCCCGCGACGCCGCTTCAACGGCCCGTATTCGGCGGATTCCCGACCCCCGGGGCAAGGAACAGCACCAGGAGTTCCTCGGCCCGGGTCCGGTACAGGCGATGTCGCTCTGCCGGGAGTGTCAGCTTCGCTTCGGCACCCACGTCGAAGCGCTCCCTGGCCAGTGCCAGCGATTCGGTCATGTCTGCAGGGATAACCAGAACGCCGCCCTCCCGCTGGATTCGTTCGTGGGAGACCCGGCGGTGGGTCGCGGGGTCCAGCGCGCCGAAGACATCCGGTTCGCCGGGCGCATAGACCGCGAGCCCTTCGTAGTAGCGCCCGTCCCCCCCGGCGATGGTGAGCGGCGTGTCATAGCGTTCGGCCCAGGCATCAAGCACGGCCGCAGTCGCGGGCTTGTACGGCAGCTGCCGGGCGATGAACATCCCGTCCACGACCGCGGCGGCCACGTAGACGCCGGCCAGGGCCAGTGCCGCGAGCAGCGCACGCCGGACTCGCGCCCGTCGGGGCCGGAGGCCGAAACGGGCCACCGCCCAGGCAGGAAACAGGCCCCAGGTCGCAATACCCCACATGCTTCCAAGACTCATGCCCGAAACAAGACTCAGGCCCGCCGGCAACAAGCCGAGTACCGGCCCGTGCCAGAGCAGGAACTGCTGGTCGAGATCGTCCGGTGGACTGCGCGTTTCCAGGCGGTCGCGCCGGGCCCAGCGCCACAGCAACACCAGCGCCGGGCAGAGGAACACGGCCTGAACAAGCACGTACTTGACGGGATACCTGGCGTGGGCCGCGAGTCCCACGCCCTGGGTTAGATTGTCGGAAGCATAGGCCAGCGCAGATACGCCGTCGGTGAACAGCCAGTAGATATGCGGCGCGAGCAATGCCAGCCCGCAGAGCACGCCGATCCAGGGTGCCGATCCTGTGAGAATACTTCGGCCACGCGGGCTGGAGATCAACCAGCCGAACGTGCAGGCCAGCAGGACCAGGGAGTGGTACTTGGTCAGGACGGCGGCAGCGCCAAGAAGGCCGACCCCGATCCAGGCCCACCACTGGCCGCCGCGGACGGCGATGTGGAGGCACAGGAGGAATGCGAGCCAAACCGGCCACAAGGCGGAGTTGCCGTTGTACTTGATCGCCATCAGCACGATATTGACGGTGGCCAGGCCCAGGGCAGTGGCCAGCAAGGCCTTGCCCGGCCCCAGAATGCGCCGTGCGACAAGGTAGGCCAGGAACAGGCCCAGGGCGACATTGAGTTTCTCGAGTACGAACGTGCTGAGATCGGCGCGGCCGAACACTTCCACCCACAGGTAGTTCACCCATCCGAAGAGCGGCGGATGCTTCTCGTTCCCCCAGGACAGGGCCTGTCCCCAGTGAATATTCTCCATCTCGTCCCGGGAGATGGCGCTTCGGACGAGCAGCTGGACCACGATGATGACGCCGAGAATCAGCGTCGTGACAAGGGAGAGCGCGCCCCGTCGCGTGAGCAGGGGGCTCCGGGCCGCTGGGGCCCCGGAGATCACGGAACTCAGGCCTTGCCCTGCGGAACGACGTAGAGCGACGGACGTTCAGCCCCGTCCACTTTTTTTGCCGGCACGCGCCTGCGCCGGACCCGGACCGCCTTCAGCGGCGGGGCATCGAGACCGCAGCGCACCGCGAGCCAGTCGGAAAGGTCGTTCCACGCCTTGCGATCCGCCCGGATGTCGCGGCCCTCGAGTTCGTGCAGGCCCAGCCCCCCGTCGGCGCAGTGCAGGTAGTTCTGGCTGTCGCGCAGCGTACTGACCAGGGGGAACGGCTGCCGTTCCAGGAACGCCTTGAGATTCCGAAATGCCACGGTTCCCTTCCGGACCCGGTTGGCGATCAGGCCGATGCGGCCCTCGCGGTGATGGGAGGAGGCTACCTTGAGGAGATCCTCGATAAACAGCGAGGCCGAGTAGATGTCCAGGTCCGAGGGTCCCACCGGGCACAGGATGACATCGGCGTCGCGGATGTACTCGAACAGCGACTGGCGTGGAATGGCCGCGGGCGTATCCACGATTACGATCCGCGTCTCGCGGGGAATCCGCAGCTGATAGGCCCGGGTCATCTGCTGGGACACGCAGGTGGCCGCCACGCCGTGAATAGGCGCAACTTCCTCCGGCCGCTTGCTGAGCCAGCGGATGCTCAGATTCAGCGGATCATGGTCCATGAGAGCCGTAGGAAGGCCCCGCGCAGCAAACCAGCTCGCCAGTCCCGTGGCGACGGTAGTTTTGCCGGACCCCCCCTTGGCGTTCAGGATGACGATTTTGTGTCGGATAAGAGACTCTCGCTCCATTGTCCTTGGCCGTCTTCCCAGCAATCGCAGCGTAGGGACCCTTCAATCTAGCTGAAAGTTCGGTTGGGCGCCACGGGATCGTTGTGGCCTTCAGCCGCCCGCACGAAACGGGGCGACCCGGCTGCCATCCTCGATAGCCGCATCCGGATGGATGATGACTTCCACACCGTTTTCCAGACCCTCCAGGATTTCGGTCACCAGGCCATTGCTGCGGCCCCTTTTCACGCTCGCCAGCCGGGCGCGACCGGCGTCGGCAACAAACACCGCCCAGCCGTCGTTGCGCCTGAACAATGCGCTCGTGGGTACCTGGAGGACGTCGTCCTCTTCCCAGACCACGAACCGGGCCTCGACCCGGTAGCCATCGCCCAGCCGGGTCCATTCCCCGGAAGGAGAAACGATGTCGGCAATCACCAGCACCCGTTGCTCCTCGACGCCCAGGGCGCTGATTTTTGTGAATCCCGTGGGCTCTATGGTTCGCACCCGGGCCTCCAGGGCCGTGTCTCCACCCCAGCGCTCCAGAAGGACACGGCCGCCGGGCATGATCCGGACCGCGTCCTTCGACAGCACATCGACCTCCACCTCAAGGAGACTGGGATCGCCGACTTCCAGCAGCGCCTGTCCGCCGATGACAAGCCCTTCGCTTTCGTGAATCCGCTTGAGAATGCGCCCTCCCACGGGTGAGGTGACAAGGACCGTTTCCATGGGTCCGGAGCCCGGGCTGGCGGCGGAGTAGTTCAGAGCCGTCAGTGCGGCATCCAGCTCGTAGCGGGCCACATCGACCGCGGACTCAGCCGCGCGGACCGCCGCGCGCGTCGCGCGCATGACGCTTTCGGCCTCGTCCAGCAATGATTGCGCGATGAGTTCCCGTTCCCGGAGGGTTTTTTGCCTGCGGTACTCGATCATCGCCTGGTCGGCCTGTGCTTCCGAGCGACGGGCCTCGGCCTCCGACCGGGCCAGGCTGGAACGGGCGCCGGCAACCCGGGCCTCGGCCTCGGCCCGGCTGCGGGGATCCAGGACCCGGGACCTTACCGGTTCCAGCTCAACGAGCGGTTGCCCCGGCTCGATTGCATCCCCCACGTCGAGCTCGATCCGGCGGGCATAGCCGTCTACGGGCGCCGTGACCACGTAGCGGTCCTTCACCCGGGTGCGGCCTTCCTCCTCGACGGTGATTCGCAGCATCGCGCGGGTCACCGCGACGGTGTCCACGCCGATGGGCCGGGGCCGGAAACCCCAGGCGAGGCCGCCCAGAATGGCGGCAGCGACAATCGCAAGCGTTATGGTCCTGCCGGCCGGCATGCCTTACTCCCGGGTCTTGAGGACTTCGATCAGATCAAGGCGCGAAAGGTTACGCCAGATAGCCACAGCCGTCAGTGCGAACGACAACAGGATGATGCCCGCCGAGAGTGCGTACGTGGACGGATGAATGATGAGGGGCACGCGGTAAAGATCGGACCGGAAGGCGTGGGCGAGGAACGCCGACAGGCCGATCCCGCAGACAAACCCGAGGGGATGGCCGCGAGAGTCAGCAGGCCCATTTCGCCGAGAAGTATGTAGGCGATCTCGCCCTTGGTGAACCCGAGTACCCGCAAGGAGGCGAGTTCCCGCGCCCGTTCCGAGAGCGCGACGCGGGCCGAATTGTAGACCACCCCGAATGCAATGAACCCGCCGAGCAGGGCGGTAATGAACGCGAAGTAGAGGATCGTTTCGTCCATCATCTCGCGAAACTGCTCGATTGCGGTTTCGCGAATCACCGTTCCGGCTACCCGCGGGAGTGTCCTTCAGTTCCCGGAAGATCTCGTTTTCCCGGCCCTCCGCCACTGACAGGTACGCCGCACTGATGGCCGGGCCCTCGCGCATGAGGGCGTTGAGCGCCTCGCGTCTCATGTAGGCATGAACGCCGAGGTATTCCGAGGTCACCGCAGCCACCGGGACCTGGAAAACCGGGCGGGCGCCTTCCAGCACCTCGACGGTCACGCTGTCTCCAGGCGCGACCCCCAGCATGTCGTTGGCGAGGTATCCGGTCAGCACGAGACCCGCATCGGGGATGGGCACCTCGCGAAGATCCGCGTCGAGAATGTGCTGAAGCGACCGTTCATCTTCCACGCCACGGACCCCCATGCGGTGGCTGCGGTGGCCAAACGACAGCCGTGCGGGGACCAGCCGGTAGACCTCCGCGTGCTCCACTCCTTCGAGACTGCTCAGCGAGTACCTGGCCCGGCGAGGAGTCGGTTCGGTAAACAGCACCGTCATGTCTTCTCGCTGACTGAGTCCGTACTGAATCTTTACCATGTAGTCGATGGCGTCTTCCTGGAAGTTCGTGATCATCAGGATCGAGCAGGCCAGGGACATGCCGATAACGGTGAGCAGGGCCTTCAGGGGGCGCCGCTCGATGTGCCGGAAGATCATGCGCGTGGGTTCGGAGAAACGGCCCCGGAGACCCAGCCGTTCGAGCAGTGTTGCCCGATAGACCGGCGGCGGCTCGGGCCGCATGCCCTCGGCGGGAGACAGGGCGGCGGCGCGGCGAACCGACAACAAGGTGCCGGCCAGGGCCGCAGCCAGGGTGACCGAAACCGCGCTGGCCACGATACCGGGATCGAGACGAAACTCCAGGTACGGGAAGCTGTAGAAGTCACGGTAGACCGAAGCGAGTCCGCGGGCGAAAAACGCGCCGGCCACGATACCCGCTACCAGTCCCGAGGGCCGTAATGGCCAGCACGAGTTTCACATAGTGAACCGCCATGTCGGCCGTGCTGTACCCGAAGGCCTTGAGGGTGGCGATCTGGTCCCGCTCCGTGGCTACCAGGCGTCCGACCACGACGTTCAGCAGAAACGCCGCCACGCTGAGAAAGATGATCGGGAAAACCGTCGCCATCGTTTCCAGCTGCCTGAGTTCCTCGACCATGAAGCGATGGGAGAACTGGTCGACCCGGCCGAAGGCGCCCAGTCCGCCGTAGCGTTCGAGCAATCGGTCCAGCCGCGTGATGACCTCGGCCTCCGAGGCGCCGGCCTGCAGGGTCAGCGAGACGTCGTTGAACGCGCCATCCATCTCGAAAGCGGTGGCCAGCGACCTGCGGCCCATCCAGAAGATCCCGAAGCGCTTGTGATCCGGGAAAAACGCGCCTGGCGGAATGGCGTACATGAATTCCGGTGACAGCGCGATGCCGACGATTCGCAGCACTTCGCGCCGGCCCTTGATCGTCACGTCGAGAGAATCCCCCGGGATGAACCCGTGGGCTGCGGCAAACTCTTCGCTGACGGCGACCTCGTCTTCGCTGCGCGGCGCCGGCAGGCGGCCGGCCAGCAGATAGGGCACGTTCAGCGCGGGGGACCCGAACTCGGGGAGGGACACCAGCCGCCCGGTCACCGGGTCTTCGAAGCCCGCCACATCCACGGTCACCGGCGCGAGCACCCGGGTTTCGACACGGTCGACACCCGGCAGCGTGGCGATCCGCTCCGCGAGGGACTCCGGAGCCCGCTTGAGCTGGGCGAAGACCTGGGCGAAATGCTGCTCCGAGTAGTACCGGGTGAGGGTCAGGGCCAGCGAGTCGTAGGCGGCCAGTGACATGACGAAAGTGGAAACGCCTCCCAGGAGCACCAGGCCGATGGCCGCGGCCATGCCGCGCATATGCCAGAGATCGCGCACAAGTTTCTTATCGAGCGCCCGCATCACCAGCTCAGCTCAGCCGGCGCCAGCCGGCGGTCATTGGATTCCACGGAGCCTATCTGGCCATTGGCGAGGCGGATGACCCGGTCTGCCATCTGTGCAATCGCGGCGTTGTGGGTGATTACGGCCGTCGTGGTCCCGAGTTCCCGGTTGGCGGTCTGCAGGGCCTCCAGCACGACGATGCCGGTTTCCGAGTCGAGCGCGCCGGTGGGCTCGTCGCACAGCAGAACCGCGGGGCGCTTCGCGATCGCCCGGGCGATCGCCACCCGTTGCTGCTCGCCACCCGAGAGTTGCGCCGGGAAATGATCCAGCCGGGCGCTCATTCCGACCAGGTCCAGGGCTTCCTCCGGGCGCATGGCGCCGGTGACAATTTCCGTGACGGCGGCGACGTTTTCCCTTGCGGTCAGGCTGGGGATCAGGTTGTAGAACTGAAATACGAAGCCCACGTGATCACGGCGGAACTCCGTGAGTTCCTTCTCCGTGGCGCGGGTGAGTTCATGGCCTTGATAAAGGACGGTTCCGGATGTCGCGCTGTCGAGGCCGCCGAGAATATTGAGCAGCGTGGACTTGCCGCTGCCGGAGGGGCCGAGAAGAACGACGAATTCTCCGCTGTACAGGTCCAGGTCCACGCCTCGCAGGGCATGCACCTGGATTTCGCCCATGTCGTAAGTCTTGGTGAGCCCACGAGCGTGGAACACGGCGCCGGATGGCGCACTCCGGGAATCCGTCTGGGTCATGGACCACAGTGTACGGCGGACAGGACCGGGGTCACAGGGAAACCTCGCGCGGACCGCCGCAGGCAGGCTCCACTCGCCTCGACGGCGGCCTTCGCCCCGCACTTGCCCGGCGGTAAGAACGGCCCGGTCATACGCGAAGCGCGTACTGATAACCAAACCGGCACCCGGCCGTCAGGTGAGCCTTCGGGCGGTGACATCACGCCCGTTTGACCGGCCATCAGGCCAGGTGTGCCGTGGATTGCCGTTGCTCGGGCTGGACCGTGACCGGCACGCCCGACAGGGCGGCGTTGCCTGACAGCGTATCCACGAGCAGTTCGTCTGTCAGATCGTTGACGCTGGCACCCGGGTGTTTCTGTGCGACTTGCAGCCGAACCCCTTCGCGGTCATGGCCGAATCCGTGGGGGAGACTGACCACGCCCGGCATCATCGCGTCGGTGATCTCCACCGGGACAACGAGTTCGCCGGCGCGGGAGCGGACCCGGACGAGGGCGCCGTCGGCGAGTACCCTTCGGCGCGCGTCGTCCGGATGGATTTGCAGGCAGCAGCGGTCCGGGCCTTTCATCAGGCGGGGATAATTGTGCATCCAGGAGTTGTTGCTCCGGGGCTGCCGGCGGCTGATCAGGAGCAGCTCCTGCGAGTGCCCTGGCGCGGCTCCGAGTGACGCCGCGAGGCGGTCCAGGTCGTCGATGAACACCTTCGGGGCGGCGTCAATACGCGCGTCCGGCGTCTTGATGCGCTCGCGCAGCGTAGGCTCGAGACTGCCGAGATCGATGCCGTGGGGCGCGCTCAGCAGCTGACGAAACTCCAGTGTGTGGGCATAGGGGCCGTTGCGTAGCAATCGCTCCAGCAGGCCGGTGGGCCCCTGCCGGCGCAGGAACCAGCGCAGCACGCGTCCCTTGATGCGTTCCCGCAAGGGAGAGTCGTCCAGCCGTGCCGAGAGCTCGAGAAGAATCTCCCAGTCGTGCAGTGCGCCGTCGCCGGGGGTAAAATACCGCCGGCGAATAGCGCGCGGTGTTGCGTATGGCCAGCTGGTGGAAGACCACGTCGTAGTGGTCGTGTTCCAGCGGCCCGGTCGGCGGCAGGATGATATTCGCGTGCCGGGTCGTCTCATTGATATAGAAGTCGATGGACACCATGAAATCGAGCCCGGACAGGGCCTCGTCCAGCTTGCGTCCGTTTGGCGTGGACAGCACCGGGTTGCCGGCGATAGTCACCAACGCACGAGCCGCATCGTCGCCGCCGGCGAGAATGTCTTCGGCCAGGGTCGCCACGGGCAGTTCACCGGCAAATTCAGGCAGCCCCCGAACGCTGCTTGTAAAGCGTGCGAAGCCGCCCCGGCTGGAAAGGGCCAGCAGGTCCACGGCGGGCTTCGGGAACATTGCTCCGCCCACGCGATCCAGGTTGCCGGTCACGAGATTGAGCACATTCACCAGCCACTGGCACAACCCGCCGAAGGCCTGCACCGATACCCCCATGCGCCCGTAGGCGACCGCACTCTTCGCTGAACGAAACTCCTTCGCGAGAACCCGGATCGATTCGGCCGGGATCCCCGTCGTTCCACTGACGGCCTCCGGTGTGAACGGCGTCAGGGCTGCGGCCAGTTCCTCCACGCCGTCGCTGATGGCCGCCAGCGGGCCAACGCTGTCCGGGCCTTCACTGAGAATGACCTGCACGAGAGCCGCAAGCAGCAGCGCGTCGCTGCCGGGCCGGACGAACAGGTGCTGATCCGCGAACGCGGCAGTTTCGGTTCGCCGGGGGTCGACGACAACGATTCGGCCACCGCGCTCGCGTATGGCCTTCAGGCGTTTCTTTATGTCCGGGGCGGTCATGATGCTGCCGTTGGACACGACCGGGTTTGCCCCCAACATCAGCAAGTAGTCTGTTCGGTCGATGTCCGGAATGGGCAGCAGGAACTGGTGACCGAACATGAGGTAGGCGGCCAGGTGATGGGGCAGCTGGTCGACCGAGGTGGCGGAGTATCGGCGCCCGGGCCGCAATGACCGGTAAAAGGGCGGGGCATAGAGAATCGAACCCCAATTGTGGACGTTCGGGTTGCCGGCATATACGGCAACGGCCTTGCGCCCGTGCGCCGCCCGCACCTTGCGAAGATTCCTTGCGGTTTCGTCTAGCGCCTCACCCCACGATACCGGCTCGAACCCGGCCTCGGTCCGCCGCATCGGCTGACGGAGACGGTCGGAATCTTCGTGAATGTCTTTCAGAGCCACCGCTTTCGGGCAGATATGGCCGCGGCTGAATGGATCAGCCTTGTCACCCCGAATCGAACGAACTTCGCCGCCTTCGACCCGGATTTCGAGACCGCAGATCGCCTCGCACAGACTGCACGCCCGAAAGTGCACGGCTCCCGGCTCCTCTCCGGCAGTGGTTCTCCGAGATTGCGGGCGGGTTCGATTCTTCTCCGGCCATTGGCTACTCCAGCAAGGGCTCACCGCACCCTACCGCGCATGTGAACGACATGCACGCGGGAACGGGCGCCCCCGGCGAGAACCCGGGTCATCCGTGAGGCGTTGGGAAGAGGGGAGGTGGCCGGCCCGGGGCTCGGGAGCTAACGGGGGCGGCTGAGCAGCAGCGTTGCGCTGTCTATGCGCTCGTTGGTCGCCGGCTTGTCCCGGAGCACGCTCCACGCGAGGACGCCGATTGCGAGAGCCAGCGGGGCATACAGCCGGGACGATATCCAGATCTCAATCGGAATCATGGGTTGGAACTCCTGCTATCGATCAGGTTGGCAGCCCGGGGACACAGAGGGGGGGAGGACTGCCGCGAGATCCCCGGGCCGCCCGAGAAGGTCTCTCGCGACGTCGGGCACCAGTGTGCCGGCAGACCCGGCCGGAATCTTGACCGATCGCCGCAGGATTTTTGCAGCTTGCGGCAGCCCCTAGCGGAGCGCGACGCCGAACAGCCAGCCGTGGGCGTGCAGGATCAGACCGTAGAGAAGGACCGCGCCCAGCAAGGCAAACCCGTCGTACTTGAGGGATGCCGTGCCGTCGTCTTTGGTCTTGCCCCGGGCTATCGCAAGGACTGCCGACAGCACCGCATAGACGGCGAAGCTGCCGAACAGGATCACCGAGTAGAGGTCCCCGTTAGCCGCAAGATGGAGACTGGCCCAGATGAGTATCCCGAGTGACATGGGATGCCGTAGCAGTCGCCGTGTCCAGGTCTTCATGTTGGCCGCGGCCAGCAGGAAAAACGCCAGGGGCATGGCATGCAGTGCCATGGCGCGTCCGGCGGCCGAGGGGGCGTAGACGTGGATGTACTCGCGCCCGGAATACCCGATCGCCACCAGCACGAGGCCGGCCAGGGCAACCAGCGAATAAACGAGCCGGTATCGTCCGGGACCCAGCGAGGCGACGAGACCCTCCCGGACCGACGGGATGGTGGGAAGGAGATGGCCCGCAAAGAAAATCAGCAGACCCGCAATCATTAAACCCATGGCTGCCCCTGTCCCGGTACGCCGGCGAGTTCCGGCCGGGACTGAGCATAGCGGCTTTGCGCCGGCGCGTCCTGTCAGCGTCGCCCGTAGCCGATCTTACCCAGGGCGTCTTCGATCTCTCCCAGAATCGCCGGATCGTCAATGGTGGCCGGAACATTGAATTCCTTGCCGTCGGCGATCTTGCGCATGGTCCCGCGCAGGACTTTTCCGGAGCGGGTCTTCGGAAGGCGGTCGACGATAACCACCTTCTTGAATGACGCAACAGGGCCGACCTTCTCCCGCACCAGCTTGACCAGATCCGCCTTGATGTCTTCCGGAGCGTGGGTCACGCCGGCTTTCAGGACGACCAGGCCGACCGGCAGTTCGCCTTTTAATTCATCGGCGGCACCGATCACGGCGGCCTCGGCGACGTCCGGATGCGCGGCCAGCACTTCTTCCATGCCGCCGGTGGACAGGCGATGGCCCGCGGTGTTGATGATGTCGTCGATGCGACTCATGATCCACAGGTACGCGTCTTCGTCCCGGAATCCGGCGTCGCCGGTCAGATACCAGCCTTCGTGAGTGGAGAGATAGGCTTCCACAAACCGCTCGTCGTTCTGCCATAGCGTGGTAAGGGTTCCGGGGGGCAGCGGCAGGCGAATCATGATGCTGCCGATATCACCGTCCGGAAGTTCCTGTCCGTCCTCGCCGAGAATCCGGACGTCGTATCCCGGAACCGCTCGAGTCGGTGAGCCGGGGCGAACGGGCAGCTGCTCGATGCCGAGGCAGTTGGCGGCAATCGGCCAGCCGGTTTCGGTTTGCCACCAATGGTCGATGACGGGAATACCCAGCTTGTCCTGCGCCCAGAGAAGCGTGTCCGGGTCGCAGCGCTCGCCGGCGAGAAACAGCGCACGCAGCTTCGACAGGTCGTACTTGCCGATATAGGTCCCCTCCGGGTCTTCCCGCTTGATGGCGCGAAAAGCCGTCGGCGCAGTGAACATGACATCCACACCGTACTCGGAGATGACCCGCCAGAATGCGCCGGGATCCGGTGTGCCCACGGGTTTGCCTTCGTAGAGGATGGTGGTGCAGCCGCAAAGCAGCGGGCCATAGACGATATAGGAATGACCCACCACCCAGCCCACGTCGGACGCGGCCCAGAACACATCTCCGGGGTCGACGCCGTAGACGTTCTTCATGCTCCATGCCAGGGCGACGGCATGGCCGCCGTGGTCGCGAACGACGCCCTTGGGAATACCCGTCGTACCCGAGGTATACAGGACATACAGGGGATCGGTGGCCGATACGCTCACGCAGTCGGCCGGCTCGGATGCTTCGGTCAGCTCCACCCAATCCACGTCGCGGCCTTCCGTGATGGCCGCCTCGCACTGCGGGCGCTGAAAAACGATGCAGTGCCCAGGCGCATGGGTGGCAAGGGTCAGCGCTTCGTCCAGGAGGGGCTTGTAGGGAATGACCTTTGCGCCCTCGATACCGCAGGAGGCCGTGAGAATGACCTTGGGCTGGGCATCGTTGATTCGGGTCGCCAGTTCCTTGGCCGCGAATCCGCCGAAGACCACGGAGTGAACCGCTCCCAGCCTGGCGCAGGCCAGCATGCCGATCACGGTCTCCGGAATCATGGGCATGTAGATGATGACCCGGTCGCCGCGCTCCACGCCCTGGCTTCTGAGGGCGCCGGCGAACCGAGCGACCCGCTCGGTAAGTTCCGCGTAGGTGAAGCTGTCCTTGGTTCCGGTTACCGGGCTGTCGTAGATCAGCGCGGTGCTGGAGCCGCGCCCGGCCGCCACATGACGGTCCAGCGCGTTGTAGCAGGTGTTCAGCTCGGCGCCGGAGAACCAGCGATAGATGGGCGCGGCGCTCGCATCCAGGACGGTGTCCCAGGTCTTGTCCCACTCAATAGCGGCGGCAGCATCTGCCCAGAAGCCCTCGGGATCCTCTTGGGATCGCCGGTAAATCTCGTCATAGCCCATGACTGCCCCCAGTCTTTCGGATTGGCCGATCGCCCCACAGGCTAGGCCGACCCGGGCCGCAACTGAATCCGACGATGGTCTGACGCGCTCCGGGTCTGCTGCCCGGAGCGCGTCATGATGAGCGGACTACGGCCTCAGGCCGCGGCGGAAACGGCGTCCTCGTCCACCTTCAGCGACTTGACCTTGAAGCCGAACAGAACCATCAGGATTCCGAAAAAGAGGGCGTAGATACCGATCAGCCACAGCACGGCGAGCGCGCCGCTGCCCGGATTGAGCATGATCAGGGCCCCGAACAGGATCGAGATGACCCCGGCCAGGCCCAGCAGCCACTCGTGCTTGATCTCCCTGCGCAGACGAATCGCCAGCGAGATCTCCAGTACACCCTTGAAAATGAACCAGAAGGCGATCAGGAACAGCAGGGAGAGAGTGGTAATGGCCGGAGCAGGAAGGTCACCAGCCCGGCGGCAATCCCGAGGGCCCCGTAGAGGAAATGGATCCACTTCTTCTCCGCCTTGAACCCGTGGATAAACGTGAATATACCGTCCACGAGGAACCAGGCTCCGACAAACAGGACGAGGACGGGGAGGGTGACTTCGGGTTTCAGGAAGCAAAAACCCGCGAAAATGACGGCCAGGACGCCGCGAAGGACGAGGGCCCACCAATAGCGGGCGAACTCCTGAAGGGCTTCAGTGTGCTTGAGATGCCCCGCCATCCGGCGGCCTGCGGGCGGAGAGGTAGCCATGACACGGATCCTTAATGCTGATAGATCGGATCGGTATGGAGGCCCGCAGCGTCGTGGCCGCGCGCCTTGGTTTCAGAAACATAGAAGGTTTGAATCGTGGCGGCCACACAGATTCGGCGGCCACCGGATGTATACTCCGCGCCGATATCAGGGAAACCCCGCGCGGTCGGGCGCCTCCGGAATCAGAACAAAAACCAAAATAGCTCCCCAAGTGTTGATTTCCAAAGTAGAATTGATGCCCGACACGCGCCGCTTCCTGGCGCCGGGAAATCGCTGATGACGGATAGCTGGAAGGACGCCCGTTTCGAGGCGAGCGGCCTTGAATTGTGGCGCGGAGACCGGCGCTTGTTCACCCGGATGGAGTTCGCCACCGGCAGCGGGGAGCTGCTCCATATCACGGGCGCGAACGGCACCGGCAAGACCAGCCTGCTCCGCGTGATCTGCGGCCTGACGCTTCCGGAAACCGGTGAAGTCCGGTGGCGCGGCCAGCCAGTGGCCCGCAGCCGCGCCGATTTTCACTCCGAACTGACCTATGTCGGCCATCGGGAGAGCCTCAAGGCGGATCTCTCAGCGGTGGAAAACTTGTCCTTCGAGCTGGGGCTGCGCCGTGATCTGGGATCCGGCGACATGCAGGCCGCGCTGGAAACCGTCGGCCTGGCCCGGGCCACCGATGTCCCGGTAAGGAGCCTTTCGGCCGGCCAGAAACGACGGGTCGCCCTTGCCAGGTGCCTCCTGACCGAGGCGCCGCTGTGGATTCTCGACGAGCCCTACACGAATCTCGACGTCGCCGGCCGGGAACTCGTGGACCATCTTATGACTCAACACCTTGAGGGTGGCGGCCAGGTGCTGCTCGTTGCGCACCAGAACCACGGCGTCCGGCAGCCTGGCACCCGTACCCTGGAGATGGCCTGATGGACGTCCCCGGGTTGGGTCAGGCCTTTGTGGCCCAGCTGGTCCGCGATCTGCGCCTGGGTTTTCGGCATATCGGTCAGGCGGCCAACCCGCTGGTGTTTTTTGTAATGGTGACAACGCTCTTTCCGCTTGCGCTTAGCCCGAGTCCGCAGCTGCTGGCTGCGATCGCTCCCGGCGTCGTGTGGGTTTCGGCGTTGCTCGCGTCCCTGCTGGCCGCCGAGAGTCTGTTCCGGCAGGACGTGGAGGACGGGACGATGGAGCAGCTGGCCCTCTCGCCACAGCCGCTGTCCCTGCTCCTGCTGGCCAAGACCACCGCCCACTGGCTCATGACGGGGCTACCGCTGGTCGTTATGGCCCCCATAGTGGGCCATGCGCTCTTTCTGCCCGGCGAGGCGGTCCCGACCACCATGGCGGCGCTGGCGCTGGCCACCCCCACCCTGAGCCTGGTCGGTGGCATGATGGCGGCACTTACCGTGGGCCTGCGCCGCGGGGGCGGACTGCTTTCCCTGCTTATCCTGCCCGTGGTCATGCCGGTACTGATCTTCGGCGCCCGGGCCACCGACATGGCGGGCGGCGGAATGGATACGTCCGGCGTGCTGTCGCTGCTGGCGGCCCTGATGCTCCTCGCCCTGAGCCTGTCTCCCCTGGCCATGGCTGCGGCCATGCGTATTAGCCTCGATTGAGCTTCAATCTGGACTGAGTTTAAATAGCGTTCCATGTGGAAATTCATACATAAATGGGGTTCTCCCCCCCACTTCTGGCGGCTGTCAACGACCCTGGCACCCTGGTTCGGCTGGCTTGCCCTGCTGCTCATCGTGGCGGGCACCATCGGGGGCCTGTTCCTGGCCCCGGCGGACTACCAGCAAGGCGACGGGTTCCGGATCATTTACGTCCATGTCCCGAGCGCCTGGCTGTCGATGTTTGCCTACGTGGTCATGGCATCCAGCGCCGCGGTGGGCCTGATCTGGCACATCAAGCTGTGCCACAGCCTGGCCGCTGCAGCGGCCCCGGTGGGGGCGTCGTTCACGTTTCTTGCGCTGGCCACCGGATCGATCTGGGGCAAGCCCATGTGGGGAACCTGGTGGGTATGGGATGCCCGCCTGACCGCCGAACTGGTCCTCCTGTTCCTCTATTTCGGCTACATGGCGCTGCGGGCGGCCATCGACGACGAGAATCGGGCTGACCGCGCCAGCGCGCTCCTGGCGATCATCGGCGTGATCAATATCCCGATCATCAAGTACTCGGTGGAATGGTGGAACACGCTTCACCAGCCGGCCACGATCTCCAAGATCGGCAAGCCGTCCATCGACACCGAGATGCTGATCCCGCTGTTGCTTATGTGGCTGGGATTCACCTGCTACTTCTTTTTTCTGCTGCTGGTCCGCGGCCGCGCCGAAATCCTGGCGCGCGAACGGAACAAGCAGTGGATGAAAGATGCGCTTGGAGCACCGTCCTGATGGAATGGCTCGATTATGGAAAGCACGCCCCTTACGTGTGGAGCTCGGTGGGCCTGACCGCCGTGGTCCTGTTATGGAATGTTGTGGCGGCCCGTCGGCGCCTTGCTGAACTCACCGAGCGCGCCAGGCGGCGGCTCATCGCGGAGGAGAACGCATGAAATCCCGACATCAGCGTCTGATCGGCATTGGCCTGGTTCTCGGCGGCGTGGCCCTGGGGGCCACGTTCCTGCTGCAGGCCATGAACGAAAACATCCTTTATTACTATTCCCCGAGCCAGGTCGCGGCCGGCGATCCGCCCGAGGGTCGCCGCTTCCGGGTCGGTGGACTGGTGGTTGACGGCAGCGTGTCGCGGGAGCCGGGGGACATGGAGGTGTTGTTCGTGCTCACGGACAACGCCGAGACGGTGCCGGTCACCTACGCCGGAATCCTCCCGGACCTGTTCCGGGAAGGCCAGGGCATCATCGCCCACGGACGCATGGACAATGGCGGCGTCTTCGAGGCCGATGAGGTTCTCGCCAAGCATGATGAGAACTACATGCCGCCGGAAGTGGCGGACTCGCTGAAACAGGTTCACGCGGGGGGTGGCCAGTGATTACCGAAGTCGGCCACTTCGCCCTGGTCCTTGCACTTTGCCTGGCCGCAGCCCAGGCATTCTTCGGCCTGGCTGGACCCGCTCACCAACCGGCCGGCCTGGACCGCAGCGGTACGGCCGGCCGCCGTAGGCCAGTTTGTCTTCGTGGCCCTGTCCTTCGGGATGCTGACCCACGCATTTATCATCAACGACTTCTCGGTTGCGTATGTCGCCAACCATTCGAATTCCGCGCTGCCCACCATGTACCGGGTCGCTGCGGTTTGGGGGTCTCATGAGGGTTCCCTGCTACTCTGGATTCTCGTCCAGGCGCTATGGACGCTGGCGGTCTGCGCCCTTTCGGGGAATCTCCCGAAGGACCTTTCCGCCAAGGTCATCGGTGTTCTCGGCCTGGTCAGCGTCGGCTTCATGCTGTTCACTCTGGGCACCTCCAATCCCTTCGACCGGATGTTCCCGGCGCCGATTGACGGCCGGGATCTGAACCCGCTATTGCAGGATCCGGCACTGGCGATCCACCCGCCCATGCTCTACATGGGCTACGTTGGTTTCTCGGTGGCTTTCGCCTTCGCGGTTGCGGCGCTGATCGAGGGCAAGCTCGACGGGGCGTGGGCCCGCTGGACCCGGCCATGGACCACCATGGCCTGGGCCTTTCTGACCGTCGGCATCGCTCTTGGCAGCTGGTGGGCTTACTACGAGCTGGGCTGGGGCGGCTGGTGGTTCTGGGACCCGGTTGAAAACGCCTCGTTCATGCCCTGGCTCGTAGGTACGGCACTGATTCACTCGCTTGCGGTTACCGAGCGCAGGGGCCTCTTCAAGAGCTGGACGCTGCTGCTTGCGGTGTCGGCGTTTTCGCTGAGCCTGCTGGGCACATTTCTCGTCCGCTCCGGCGTCCTGGTCTCGGTGCATGCGTTTGCCACCGATCCGGCCCGCGGCGTATTTATCCTCGCCTTGCTGCTCTTTTTCGTCGGCGGTGCGCTCATGCTCTATGCCTGGCGGGCACCCAGCCTCGCGCAGTCGGGGGGCTTTTCGGTGACATCGCGGGAAACCGCAATGATGTTCAACAACATGCTCCTGGTGATCAGCGCCTTCCTGATTCTTCTGGGCACTCTTTACCCGCTGTTCATGGACGCTCTGAATCTCGGCAAGATCTCCGTGGGACCGCCGTATTTTAATGTGGCGTTCATCATTCCGGCCCTGCCCCTGGTCATGCTGGTCGGCATCGGTATGCACACGGCCTGGCGCACAGACTCGTTCCAGAGGCTGACGAGCAAGCTTCGGTGGGTTTTCGCCATCGCCATCGTGGCCGGAATCGTGGTTCCGCTGATCTACGGACGCTTCGGCATCCTGATTGCCATTGGCGTGTTTTCGGCGGCCTGGCTGATGCTGTCGGCGCTTCTCGAGCCGGCCCGGCGGCTGTTCAGCAAGCGGGGCATTTCGAGCATGCCGCGGGGCATGATGGGCATGTCGCTCGCCCATTTCGGGGTGGGCATGTTCGTGCTCGGCGTCGCCATTACCTCGGCCTACAGCATCGAGCAGGACATCGGCATGCGCCCGGGCGAGACTATCGATGTGGCCGGCTACAACTTCGAGTTTGCCGGCACACGCCACGTCGAAGGGCCCAACTACGCGGCGGAGGAGGGCGACATCCTGGTTACCAGAAACGGGGATGAAGTGGCCACCCTGCAGCCGCAGAAACGTGTTTACCGGGTACAACAGAATCCGATGACGGAGGCCGCGATCGACGGCCGCCTGCGGAGGGACCTGTTTGTCGCTCTCGGCGAACCTCTGGGTAACAACGCCTGGAGCATGCGGATCCAGTACAAGCCGATGATCCGGCTGATCTGGCTCGGCTGCCTGATCATGGCGCTGGGTGGACTGGTTGCTCTTTCGGATCCGCGTTACCGGCGGGCTCGTGAGGACAGCAAGCAGCCGGCCGCTGGCGCTCAAGAGAGTCCCGCCTGATGCGCTACCTGGTTCCTGGGGGGTTTTTCATTCTCCTGGTCGTCTTCTTCGTCGGCCTGCGGCTCAATCCCTCGGAGGTTCCGTCTCCGCTGATTGGCAAGCCGGCACCGGTTTTCGAATTGCCAACGTTGGCCGACCCGGAATCGAAATTCGCCACCAGCGATATGCTCGGCGGCCCCGCGTTGCTGAACGTCTGGGCCACGTGGTGTGCCGGTTGCCGGGTCGAGCATGAAATGCTGATGCAGCTCTCGCGCGCCGGGAACGTACCGATCTTCGGGTTGAACTACCGTGACGAGCGGGCACCGGCCCTCGAATGGTTGCGTGCCCTGGGTGATCCCTACAAGACGGTCGGCTACGATCCGGAGGGCGTTGCAAGCCTCGACTGGGGCGTCTATGGGGCGCCGGAAACCTTTCTCCTCGCACCCGACGGGAAGGTGGTTTACAAGCACCTGGGTCCGCTGGATCCAGGATCATGGGAAAAGGAATTCGTGCCGCGGATCCGTGAGATGATAGCCAGCGGCGGGAGCCCCGGACGATGACACACCGACCGATGACAAGCGCCCACGGCCATCGCAGACGCGCTGCTCCCGCTCTCGCGTCCCTCTTGCTGGGGCTGCTGCTGCCCCTGGCGGCTACGGCCATCGATGAGAGCAACGCGTTCGAGGATGCGGCGATGCAGGCCCGCTACGAAACCCTCACCAGCGAGCTGCGCTGCCTGGTGTGTCAGAACCAGACGATTGCCGATTCCAATGCGGAGCTGGCCCAGGACCTTCGCCGCCAGACCCGGGAGATGCTGGCCAGCGGGGCTACCGACAGCGAAATCCGATCTTATATGACCGACCGCTACGGCGACTTTGTGCTCTACAAGCCGCCCTTCAAGGCCACGACGCTGCTGTTGTGGCTGGCGCCGGGGCTGCTTCTGCTGGGCGGAATTCTGGTCACGGTGCGGATAATCCTCGGCCGGGCCGGCCAGGATGGGGATGAACTGGCGATCGAAGAGGCCAGGGCGGCACAGGGAGAAAGGCTTTGAATGGATTCTGGTTTGGCGCGCTGGCTCTCGGAGTCATCGCCGCCATGGTGGTTATTACGCCTATCGTGCTGAGCGTAGCGCGCCACGGTGATTCACGCCGGGTCACCACCATCGGCGTCGGCGTACTTGCGGCGCTTGCGCTGCCGGTCGCGGCCCTCACCCTGTATACCCACTGGAACAACTACGACTGGACCGGCGAGGCGTCGCTGGCTGCCGCCCCCGCGGGCGACGACGCCGTGCATGCCATGGACGAGGCCATGAAGACCCTGCGGGATCGCCTTGCCGCAAACCCCCGGGATGCCGAGGGCTGGCAGCTCCTGGCCCGCTCCTACATGGCGGTGCAGAATTTCGGTGACGCCGCCAACGCGTTCGATCATGCAATCCAGATCCTCGGCCCGGAGGCCCCGGGCGCGCTTCGCGCCGACTACGCCGAGGCCAGGGTGTTCACTGAAGAAGAGGCCCTGCAAGGCAGTTCGCAGGAGATCTTCGAAGCCGTCCTGGCAGAGGACCCTGAGAATCCCAAGGCGCTTTGGTACCTGGGCCTTGCGGCGGCGGAACGCGGTGACCTGGACACGGCCCGTACTCGCTGGGAGCCCCTCCTGGCCCTGAACCCGCCCGAGCAGGTGGTCCGGATTATCAACCAGCGCCTGGGTATGGAGGGACAGGCCATGCAGCCGGCTGGGCCGGCCATGGCGGCCGCACAACCAAAGGCAATGCCGGAAGCCGAGCCGCCGCCGGAGGGGGCCATTCAGCTGCAGATCTCGGTGGACCCGGGCCTGGAGACCCGTCTCCGCGGCGACGCACCGTTGTTTATTTTCGCCCGCGCGGGGGCGGGTGGACCGCCGCTGGCGGTCGTACGCCAGCGGGCATCCGATCTGCCCATGGTCGTAAACCTGTCTGACGACAATACAATGATCGAAGGCACGAGCCTCGCGGACCACAGCCAGCTCACGCTGGTTGCCCGGGTCGCGCTCGCCGGGGGCCCGGGAGCCCAGTCCGGGGACCTTTTTGGCGAGGTGCTGTACGATCGTAACAACGGCCAGACCACGAAGATTCATATCGATCAAATCGTGGAGTAGCTGGCCCTCAGGGGAGGAGAAGACTTCATGAGTGATGATCTGAAGAGCCGCTTCGAAGCGGCAAGCGTGTCCGTCAAGGGCTTGTCCAAGAAACCCAGCGACGAAGACCTGCTCGCGCTCTACGCGTTGTACAAGCAGGGCACCGAAGGCGATGTCTCCGGCGACAAGCCGGGCTTTTTCGATTTCGTTGCGCGGGCGAAGTTCGAGGCCTGGGAGGGCCTTCAAGGCACCTCGGCTGACGACGCGATGGAGCGCTACATCGCCAAGGTCAAGGAGCTGGGGGCCTGAGCGGAGGCGAAACGTCCGGGCAACGGGTCCACGGCCTCTTGTACGAATCGCCGCCACCGGTTTTGCCCCGGTATCTGCGCGGCCTCATCGACAGGCGGCCCCGGCTGGCCCTGGCGGGCACCCGGCCGATCGACCTGGAAGCCCGCGTGCAGCAGGCCAGCGCCAATCCGGCGGCACTCGCGGCCTATCGGAGCGTGTGCGGTTTCTTGCCTGGCGAGTCCATGCCGCCCACCTATCCGCACATCCTGGCGGCGGGCGTCCACCTGGCCATGCTCGGTTCGCGCGTGTTTCCGGTTCGCCTGGCGGGCCTGATTCACCTGGCCAACAAGATCGAACTGCTCGAACCGATCCCCGTCCACGCGGCGCTCAGCCTGTTCTGCACGCTGACCGGACCCGAAGAAACGTCCCGGGGCCAGGAATTTTCCCTGACGACAACGGCTCGACGCCGAGGGCAGCCCGTCTGGCGGGAAACGATGCGCTTCCTTGCCAGGGCCCCAGGCCGGCGGGAGCGAACCGGACGGCGCAAACTCCAGGGCCCTCCGGAGGATACGGTGACCGTGGCCTGCTGGGGCGCTCCCAGCGATATCGGCCGCCGTTATGCGCAGGTGTCGGGCGATTTCAATCCCATACACCTGTTTGCCGGGACCGCAAGGCTGTTCGGGTTTGATCGTGCCATCGCCCATGGCATGTGGTCCCTGGCGCGGGCGACGGCGGCATTGGCACCTGACGCGGGCTGCGAAACCCTGGTCGTGGATGCCCGTTTTGTCAAGCCGCTGACACTCCCCGGAGAGGTCGAACTCGCCGTGACCGATCCGTCCGGGGGCGCGGCGCGGCAGTTCTGGCTCGCCGGGGCGAGCGGTGGCCCGGTTCACCTGGCGGGCACACTGGTCTGCGACAAACCGCCGGGCCGGCGCGACAGCGCGAAGCCGGCTCGGGACACGGCCGGGGTATCCTGAGATATGTTGCCATTTCCGGCAGTTAGCTTCGTGGGTCCATGGCGCACCCGATAACAGACACGCTGGGTTCCGTCCGCCCCCGCAACGGGGTGGTCTCACGACTTTCGCGAGTGCTCAATACGCGCGACCGGCAGTTCTGGTTTCTTCAGATCCTCGGCTGGACGGGCTATTTCCTTGCCGCCTACCTCGGCGCGCTGGCCCACGAGAAGCCGACGTCCTACTACACGGTGCTGGTCACCTCTGCCGTTGCCGGCTTTGCCCTCTCGGCGGGGCTGCGCTACCTCTACCGGCCCCTTTGGAACAAGCCGCCCGCGGTTCTGATCAGCGGAGTCCTTGGACTGTCATACCTCATGGCGCTGGCCTGGACGGTGGCGCGCAACCAGGTTTTCTGGAATATCTACAAGCCCGAGTACGAACCGGACAGCGCCCTGATGTACATCAGCGGCGTAACCGGCGGGCTGTATGTTTTCCTCTGCTGGAGCGGTCTGTATTTCGGCGTCAAGTATTACCAGATGCTGCAACAGCAGAAAGAGCAGACTCTCAAGGCCCAGGCGCTGGCCCACGAGGCTCAGCTGAAGATGCTGCGCTACCAGCTCAATCCCCACTTCCTGTTCAACACGCTGAACGCCATTTCCACCCTGATTCTCGACCAGGAACACGCCACGGCGAACCGGGCTGTCAGCCGCCTGTCGGATTTTCTTCGCTACACCTTGCACAACGACCCGATGCAGAAGGTGACGCTGGCCCAGGAACTGCGCTCCATGAACCTCTATCTGGACATCGAGAAAGTCCGCTTTCAGGAACGCCTGCACCTGGAGCTGGACGTGGACGCCGAAGCGGAGCAGGCCCTGATTCCCAGCCTTATTACGCAGCCGATTATCGAGAACGCGATCAAGTACGCGATCGCGCCGCGGGAGGAGGGCGGGACGCTGCGCATTTCGGGCCACGTCGCTGGCAATCGACTCGTTCTTGAACTCGAGGACGACGGGCCCGGCCTGGAAGCGGAGCATCCCAACGGCAACCGCAGCTGCGGTGTGGGCCTCAAGAACATCCGCGAGCGGCTACGCCAGGTCTATGGTGACGATTTCATCTTCGAGCTCACCCGCGGCGATCCCGCCGGGCTGAAGGTAGTGATCGGCGTGCCTTTCGAGGTCGACCAATGACCGGACAGCGGCGAATCCGGACCCTCATCGTGGACGACGAGCCGCTGGCCCGCCGTGGCCTCGTGATCCGGCTCGAACGAATCGAGGATATCGACATCGTGGGCGAAGCCGGTAACGGCCGCGACGCAGTCGGCCTGGTCAGGGAGCTGAAACCCGATCTCGTGTTCCTCGATATCCAGATGCCGGTGATGGACGGATTCGAGGTGCTCAAGGCGGTGCAGGGTCCGGACATGCCCGTGGTTGTCCTTGTTACCGCTTTTGACCAGTACGCCCTGAAGGCATTTGATGCGCATGCGCTGGATTACCTGCTGAAGCCGATCGATGACGACCGGTTCGCGGACACGATCGGCCGCATACGCGAGGAGCTCGATCAGCGAGAGGCGGGTGGTCAGAGGGAGAAGCTCCTGGAACTGCTGGTGGAACTCAGCGGCAAGGATTCCCTGGACCTGGACGAGTTGCTGGCCAACGGCCGGGAGGCCCTGGAAGACCCGTACCTGGACGTGCTGCCCATTCGCGACGCCGGCCGCACTGTCTGTGTCAAGGTGGGCGAAATCGACTGGATCGACGCCGCTGGCGACTACATGTGCGTTCATGCCGACGGTCAGACTCATGTCATGCGCGGCACCATGAAGAAGCTAGAGGCCGTCCTGAATCCCAAGACCTTCCAGCGGGTACACCGCTCCACCATCGTCAACGTTGACCGGGTCCGGGAGGTGCGCTCCCATATCAACGGGGAGTATTTCCTGATTCTGGGCGAGGGGGTAGAGCTAAAGATGAGCCGGCATTACAAGGATCGGATCCATCATTTTGTTCCCGCGGTTTGAGACCGCCCGACCGCTGACACGCGTAGCGCGCCGCCCGGAGTAAGGTCTAGTCCGTAGCCGGTTTCTCGCTCTCCGCCAGCTGCTGCTGCTTTCTTCCCAGGGCGATACAGAGGACACACCACCCCGCCGCGAATGGCACGGTTGCCGCAGCCACACCGGCCAGGCCCAGACCCAGCAGGCGCAAGGTTCCGTCGATAGTCGCCCCCGCAACGTCGCCGCCACGATAGAGAAAGACGTCGATCAGCGGCTTCGCCTTGTATTTCTCGGCCGCAGGCACGACGCTGAACAGCGTCTCACGGGCCGGCCGGGTCACCGCGTAACGGGTAGCTCGATGCAGCGCCTGGAACACCGCCATGACGCCGAAGAGCGGCCAGATGGCAAGAACGGCGAAGCCGGCAACCGTCACGAGCGGCAGTATCGTCAGGGTCCAACCGACACCGAGTCGCTTGATGATCTGGGTGGTTATGAAGATCTGGGTAAAGAGGGTTGCGACCTGGGCCAGCATGTCGAACTGTGCGAATCCCCCCAGGCGCTGACTGAAGGTGTCGGTGTTGTCCAGAATGACGTTGGCCTGGGTGAAGTAGATCAGCGTGTTCGACACGGCCATGAGCATAATGAAGCCAGCAATGCCGAGCAGATAGGGCGAGGTCGCTACGGCCTTGAGCCCGTCGGCGAAACCGCCGCCGATCTCCTCAGCCCCGCCGGATTCGTGAACTGCCTGGCTGCCGACCGATCCGGGGGTACTGGCCGTCAGGCTCGAGTGCTCCGAATCAACCGCCATCCGGTCGAGGATCAGCATGATCACAATGGCGCAGCCGAAGAAAGCGGCGCCTGTCAGCATCAGCCCGGCCGGCAGGTAAACCGACTCGGTCATCCCGCTGGCAACGTTCGTGGACCAGCCCCCGACAATGGCGCCTAGCGTGCCGCCGATGCCGATAAAGGCAAACATGCGCTTGCCCTGGTCGACGTTGAAGACATCAACCATGAAGGCCCAGAACAGACTGTTCACGAAAAGGTTGATGACGCTGAGCCAGATATAGAACGTGTACCCGACCACCCTGGCCGTCGTCGTCTCCGCGTCTGTCCCGATGAGCCCGCCTCCGGAGAGACCATCCGCAATGAGCAAACCCGCGAAGCCAAACAGGCAGACGATCACGAACAGGTAGCCGATGGGAATGAAGCGGCGTCGATCGAGGCGGCTGACAACACCGCCGAAAATCAAGACGAAAACCAGCGAGACCATCGAGGTGCCGACGAAAAGCCAGCGCAGGTCGTCCATTCCGCGGGATACACCCATGGCTTCCCGGACCGGACGCAGGAAGAAGTAGCCGCAAAGGACACAGAAATAAAACAGTGCAGCAGTCACCGCGAGGGGCATCTCGCCTGTCCGGAAATTAAGCAGTCTTGCGGCCAGCTGTTTCATTCAGATCTCTCTTCCGGCCCGCGAAACACTGTCGACGCCCCGGGTGGGCGGGCCCGGTCGTCACACGCGGCGCAAGACGCTCTGCAGCCCTGAACTCGCGGGGACAAAGGGTATCGGAAACGACTTCAGAAGACATGACGATCGTGCGTTAATTCCTGGTGATCGAGAAAATTCATCGTGGAGCCGCTACATTTGCCGGAGCCGGGCGGCACCGACGAGAAGGAGTGGCATGCTCGACGCGACTGCTATCCGGAACAACCGTCGTGTATCGAGAACGGCAGCCGACGGTATAGGAGCTTGGCCCGGTACCCGGCCCTTGCCGTAATCCCGCCGGTTCCAGGCGACAGGCGCCCGGCCCGAACCGTTAACGTCAAGCGGAGATAATCCATGCGGAACAACACCGGCCGGCTCACCCGGCGGCAAACCCTCAGGCTCATGCTGGCCACCACCGCCGCCGGCCTGATTCCCAAGGGGAAGCTCCTGGCCGCACCGAAGATGCTTGAGCGGCCCATCCCCTCGTCCGGGGAGGGGCTGCCAGTGATCGGCCTCGGCACGTCCCGCGTGTTCGATCATGCGCCGGGTGACGACGCCTATGCGGGCCTGGCCGACGTCCTGAAGACCCTCAATGAGGCCGGCGGGACGCTCGTGGACACCTCGCCGATGTATGGGCGGTCCGAAACGACCCTTGGCGAGGTAGGGCCAGCGTCCGGCGTTGCAGACAGGCTCTTCTGGGCGACGAAGGTCTGGACCGAGGGCCGCGAGGCGGGCATTCAGCAGATGGAAACCTCCATGCAGCGGATGGGTGTGAAGAAGATGGATCTCATCCAGGTCCACAATCTCGTGGACTGGAAGACCCAGATGGACACGCTCGATGCGTGGAAGCAAGAGGGACGGATCCGGTACACGGGAATCACCCACTACCAGGCCAGCGCCTTCAACAGCCTGGCGAAGGTCATGCGGGACCGGAAACCCGACTTCGTTCAGCTCAATTATTCGCTGCTGGACAGGGCCGCGGAAGAAGAAATGCTGCCACTGGCCCAGGACCTCGGGACAGCGGTTCTCGTCAATCGGCCGTTCCAGAACGGACGGGCTTTCCAGGTGACTCGAGGCAAGCCTTTACCGGGTATCGCAGCGGACCTGCAGTGCACCTCTTGGGCCCAGCTGTTTCTGAAGTACATCGTCAGCCATCCGGCCGTGACCTGCGTGATTCCCGGAACCTCGAAGGTCAAACACATGCGGGACAATGTCCTCGGCGGCACCGGGCCGCTGCCAGACAAGGAGCAGAGAAAACAGCTCAGGGCGCTCGCGGCGGAGCTGGGCTGAGCTCCGTCAGCAGTTCCTGCAACATCCGCTCGCGACCGGTGCGCTGGACGCCGGGGGTGTACCGGACAGCAAAGCGAACACCGGACGGTCCGGCGAAGCGCTCCGCCGCCTGTTCAAGTCGGGCGGAAAGATTGGCGGCTTCGTCCAGTTCAAGAATCTCGTTGCTGGCGTCGTCAGACAGGACAGCGTAGAGACCGGAGCGGTCCTCGACGAGGGAGGCGGCACGGAAGGGGCCGCTGAAGGGCTCTTGTCCAATGTATATGGCCATGTGCTCTCCGCCCGGGCCGGGCCCGGTGACAACGCCTCTTCTGGATAGTCTACTCCCGGCGCCCCTGCAACTGCGTCCCAGGGCCGTCAGGCGGTAATCAGCAATCGCAGTATAGCCAGCCAGCCCACCGCGAGAAGCGGTGCAAGAAAGGCCATCAGGAGACCCGGCAGGAGAAAGTCCTGGCTCCGGATGCGCCCGCTGGAATACGCAATCGCGTTGGGCGGAGTCGCGATGGGCAGGCACATGGCGGCAGAAGCCGAGAGAGCGATTCCAGTTACCACCACAAACGGAGCGCCGGCCTCACCCAGACTCAGCGCCGTGGCCATGCCGATGGGTACGAGGATATTCGCCGCCGCCGTATTGCTCATGAAATTCGACAAGGCCATGGCGAATATGGCGAAAATCAGCCCTACGCCGATGGCGCCCCAGCCGGTCAGGTCGATGCCTTCGACCAGCCATTCCGCCAACCCCGTCTCGATGACCGCAACGCCAAGGGACAATCCGCCGGTGAGCATCAGCAGCACGTCCCAGCGCAGCTCCCTGATTTCCTTTACCCCGATCACGCCGGTGACGGAGAGCAGGGTGATCGGAATGAAAGCGATGACCGAGCTGGGATTACTGTGATGCAGCGAACCACCGATCCATAGCGACACAGTGACGACGAACACCGCAACCACGAGCCACTGCTGCCAGCGCGGCGCTCGCTGAGCCTCACCGGCCGCCAGGTCCAGGGCCATCCGCCCGGTGTCTCGGCCGTACCGGCGCATCAGAAACCACCATGCGACGCCCAGCAGGAGGAGGGCAGGCGGAATACCCGCAATCATCCATTCGCCGAATTCCACCGGCCGGCGGCTGGAGAGAATGCCCGCTGCAATGGCATTGGGCGGCGTGCCGATCAGGGTTCCCATGCCCCCCAGGTTGGCCGCCATGGCGATGCCCAGGAGCAGCGCCTTGTCAAAACGTCCGCCGGCGGGAAGGCCGGCCAGGATGGGCCCCATGACCGCCAGCATCATGGCGGCCGTCGCCGTGTTGGAGACGAACATCGACAGCACGAACGTGATACCCATCGCGCCGGCGAGAATGGCGCCGGCGCGGGGTCCGGCTGCGCGCAGAACCGCAGTGGCCATGGCGCGGTCCAGGCCTGTCTTGCTCGCCGCAGCGGCCATGATGAAGCCGCCGAGGAACAGCCAGATCAGGGAACTCGCCCAGGGGGCGGTGAATTCCTCCCACAACCCGGATTCCTCCGGACCGGCAAACACACCGCCGGGTTTGCCGAGAATGGCGATTTCCAGGCCGATGACCAGCAAGGCCACGGCGAACGCCGGAATGGCCTCGGTCATCCAAAGGCCCGCGGCCAGGATCAGGATGAACAGGGTCCAGCGGGGCGCATCGGCAAGGCCCGGATACGTGGGGAGGAAGGCGGCCAGCGCCGCCAAGGCCACGCACAAACCAAACAGGACAGGGGCCCGGGTATCCCGGACCTCCACCGCCTCGAAGAAGCGCCGGCTTGCCCGGCGGGTGTCCCGCATGCGCGGTCTCCGGCGCTTGGCTGCTTGCTAGAGCTTCGGTCCCGCCGCCTGGATTTCGTCGCCCGCGACGTCTGCGTACTTCGTGAAGTTCTCGGTGAACAGGGTCGCCAGTTTCATGCGAGCCGCATCGTAGGCCGCCGGGTCCGCCCAGGTGTTGCGCGGATCCAGGAGTTCCGTCGGAACGCCCGGACAGGAGGTGGGCACCTCCACGCCGAATACCGGCTCCGTGACCGTTTCCACGTCCTTCAGCTCACCGGCATGGATGGCATCGATGATCGCGCGGGTGTACGCCAGCTTCATCCTCGAGCCCACGCCGAAGCCGCCACCGGACCAGCCGGTGTTGACCAGCCAGACGGCGGCATCGTGCTTGCGGATGCGATCGGCAAGCAGTTCGGCATAGCGGGCCGGGTGCCATACGAGGAACGGGCCGCCGAAGCATGGCGAGAAAGTCGCCTCCGGATCCGTCACGCCCATTTCCGTGCCTGCAACCTTTGCCGTGTACCCGCTGATGAAGTGGTACATGGCCTGTTCGGGTGTAAGCCGGCTCACCGGGGGGAGCACGCCGAAGGCGTCGCAGGTCAGGAAGATGACGTTGCCGGGCTGGCCGGCAATGCAGGGGATCTTGGCGTTCTCGATGTACTCGATGGGGTAGGAGCCGCGAGTGTTCGTGGTGATCGACGTATCGGCGTAATCCACCTCGCGGGTCGCCGGATCGTAGACCACGTTTTCGAGTACCGCGCCGAAACGCAGAGCGCGGAAAATATCCGGCTCGGCCTCTTCGGACAGATCGATTACCTTCGCGTAGCAGCCGCCCTCAATGTTGAACACGCCCTCGTCGGTCCAGCAGTGCTCGTCGTCGCCGATCAGGCGGCGTTTGGGGTCGGCCGACAGCGTGGTCTTGCCGGTGCCGGACAGGCCGAACAGGATCGACGTATCCCCGTCATCGCCTTCGGTTGCCGAGCAGTGCATGGAAAGCACGCCGCGGCCCGGCATGAGGTGATTCATGATCGTGAACACACCCTTCTTCATCTCGCCGGCGTATTCGGTTCCCAGGATCACCATCTCCCGGTGGCCGAACTGCAGGTTGATGCTGGTCCCCGACGTCATGCCTTCGGTGAAGCGGTTGGCAGGGAATCCGCCCGCATTGAAAATCACGTAGTCGGGTTCGCCGAAGTCTGCGAGCTGCTCGGGCGTTGGCCGGATCATCATGTTCCACATGAAGAGGGCGTGGTAAGGCCGCGCGCACACAATACGGACCTTGATCCGATATTTGGGATCCCAGCCAGCAAAGGCATCGACCACGTAGATGCGTTCGCGGGTGTTGAGATAGTCGATGGCCCGCGAGCGGTTGATCTCGTAGGAGGAGTGGTTGAGAGGAATGTTGACTTTCCCCCACCACACGCCGTCCTTCGTGGTGTCCTCTTCGATAATCCGCTTGTCCAGCGGGCTGCGACCGGTCTTGTCTCCAGAGAGCGCAACCAGCGCGCCACGGCGCGTGATCGCCGAGCCGAGGTCGTACTTAAGCGCGTGCTCGTAGAGGACGGCTGGCGACAAGTTCCGGTGGATTTCGTCCACCCCGATTCCGTACTGCTCGAGGTCAAATGGCTCAGCCATGGCGCTGGCCTCCAGATTGCGGGCTTCCACGTCCTTTCGGGCTCCTTCGATTGCTTGCCAGCGGACCCGAGAACCGGGCCAGTGGCGAAAACTCAGACTTCAGACTTCGCAGTATAAACGCGGCGGACGGAAATCCCATGACGCGCGTCATGGGTCGGAAAACAGACCGGCAGGCGCCAAGCCCTGAACCGCCCGCCATTCCGGGCTGACCGGGGCCTTCGGCAAGCCACAGTAGGCGTCCGGAGCACCTCCGGCATAGGATGAGAGCCTGTCGGGGATGCGCGCCAGCCCCGCAAGAGACGTCGTCTTTAGGAGCAGGCCCATGCGGGAAGCCAGCAGAGTCATCGATCGGATGCGCGCCGGTCCGCCGCCGAGGGGCCCCCGGGTTGCGGCGGCCGATGGACGCCGGCAGGTGACGTACGAGCTGTTGGCCAGCGGCAGCGGCGCCGTGCTCGCCGTGTTCATGTGGGGGCATATGTTCTTCGTGGCCTCCATCTTGCTGGGCACACGGACGTTCGACGCCATCGCCCAGTGGATGGAGCACGTCTATGTTGCCCAGCCCACCGTGTTCGTCATTCTCGCGCTGTTCGTGCTCCATGCCGTCCTGGCGGGCCGAAAGGTGCCCGCGCAGCTCAGGGAGCGGCGGCGCGCCTTCGCGATTGCGTCGGACCTGAAGCATTCGACCCGTCGCTGGACCGGTGGAGATGCGCGTACCCGGCCGCATACCGAATCCTGGATATGGATCTGGCAGGTCCGCTCGGCATTGCTAATAGGCATTCTTGGAAGCTTCCATATCTTATTGATGGGATTGGATATTTTCACAGATCTATTTGGCCGAGTGGAAGGTATCGAAGCCATATCCTCCATGGCCAGGACCCGGGCGGGCCTGGTCTGGCTGTACCTGCCGTTGCTGATCGCGGTGGAGTTTCATGCCAGCGTGGGTCTGCTGCGGCTGGCGGTGAAATGGGGGCCGGGGACCCGCCTGTCCCGGCGCACGCTCTGGCGTATAGAGCACGTGATTTTCTGGCTGTTTATCGGCCTGGGCCTCCTGGTACTGGTCGTGCTGGCCGGCTGGATTGCGCCGCCTCTGGAGTTCTTGACAGGAAGCAGTTCGTGACGGATCTGCAACAGACGGACGTACTGGTCATCGGCGCTGGCCTGGCGGGCGAGCGCTGCGCCATGGAGGCGGCCGCCAACGGTCGCGAATGCGTGATCCTGTCGCTGGTCCCGCCCAGGCGAAGCCACAGCTGCGCCGCCCAGGGTGGCATGCAGGCCGCGCTGGGCAACTGCGTGAAAGCCGAGGGCGACAGCCCGGATGTCCATTTCCTGGATACCGTCCGGGGGTCGGACTGGGGCGCGGACCAGGAAGTCGCGCGTATTTTTGCGGACAACGCGCCGGTCGCGGTGCGGGAACTGGCCCATTTCGGCGTGCCCTGGACCCGGGTTCGCGCCGGAACCAACCGCTACTTCATCAAGGGTGAACAGGTCGCCATCGAGGAACCCTCCGAGAAAGCCGGCCTGATCATGCACCGCGATTTCGGCGGCACCGCCAAATGGCGCGCCTGCTACGCGGCTGCCGGCACGGGCCACGCGGCCCTGTACGCCATCGACAGCGAAGTCATTCGACTGGGCATCACGGTTCGGGACCGAATGGAAGCCATAGCGCTGATTCACGACGGCGAGCGCTGCCACGGTGCGGTCACACGGTGTCTGCGGACCGGCCGCCTCGGCGCCATTCTCGCGCAAGCCACGGTGATCGCCACCGGTGGCCATGGGCGGATCTATGGGAAGTACACCACCAACGCCACCATCAACGAGGGAGCCGGTGCAGCCATTGCCCTTGCGACCGGCACGGTTCCGCTGGGCAACATGGAGGCGGTCCAGTTCCACCCGACCGGGCTATGGCCGTCCGGCATCCTGGTCACCGAGGGCTGCCGCGGCGATGGCGGCTACCTCGTGAATGCCGGCGGCGACCGATTCCTTGTCGCACTGGAACCCGAAAAACAGGAACTTGCCAGCCGCGACGTGGTGTCGCGGCACATGATGAACGAGATCCGCGAGGGCAGGGGAGTGGACGGACCGAACGGCCCGCATCTCTGGCTTGATCTGCGTCACCTGGGCGAAGCGCATCTAACGACCCGGCTCCGGGAAGTCTACGAGATCTGCCGGGACTTCCTCGGCGTTGAGCCGTGGAGGGACCTGATACCGGTGCGCCCGACGCAGCATTACTCGATGGGCGGCGTTCGGGTCAACAAGGACGGTGAAGCCTACGGGATGGCGGGCCTTTATGCCGTGGGCGAAGCAGCCTGCTGGGACATGCACGGATTCAACCGCCTGGGCGGAAACAGCCTGGCCGAAACCCTGGTCGCGGGCCGGATCGTCGGCCGGCGTATCGCCGATGCCGTGAGCCAGCTCGACCGGACCACCGACATGGCACTCGTGAACCAGGCCGTGGGGGCGCAGACGCGACGCCTGCAAGCCTGGGCAGACCGGCCGGAGGGGGCGTCGGTCTACGGGATTCGCGATACGATGGCCGAGGTCATGATAAATCGCCTCGGCGTGTTCCGTACCGGTGATGAGCTGGAGTCAGCCGTTGCCGATCTTCGCGTTCTCCGGGAGCGGCTGAAGGAGGCGAGCCTGCGTTCTTCGTCGCCCGGTCCGAACCCCGAACTGGGTTTTGCGATTCGTCTCGAGGGCATGCTGGACCTGGCCCTGGTGACCGCTGAAGGCGCCCGCGCCAGAACGGAATCCCGGGGCGCGCATTCTCGACTCGACTATCCCGCCCGGGACGACGAGCGCTGGCTCAACCGCACGCTGGCTCGCTGGCCGGCTGACGCAGACGCGCCGGTGCTCAGCTATGAGCCTGTCGGGCCGCTCGATCTGCCGCCCGGCGATCGCGGCTATGGCCACGCACGGCGGGTCGAAATGACGATGGCATTGAAGGACTACAACGATGCGGTCGAGTCCGCGCAGCTGGCGCAGGGACGGCTTGCAACCCATGAAGCCATGGGCAGCCGCCTGAAGGAGGGCGCCTGGCGCGCCGCGGAAGAGGGGAGCAAGGCATGAGCGAGACGTCCGGGCAAAACGTGACAAACTCCCGGGCACTCGTGGCCGACCGCAAGCCGCGCCGGCTGAAGTTCCGGATCTTCCGGTACAACCCGCAGGACCCGGACTCCACCCCCGGGATGCAGGAGTATCGACTCGAAGAAACGCCCTTCATGACCCTCTATATCGCACTGAACAAGATACGCGAGGAACAGGAGGCGGATCTCAATTTCGATTTCGCCTGCCGCTCGGCGGTGTGCGGCAGCTGCGGGATGCTGGTCAACGGTCGTCCGGCGCTGGCCTGCAAGACCCTGACCAGCGACCTGCCACGGGTTATTCACCTCCATCCCTTGCCGTCATTCCAGCTGGTCGCCGACCTCAGTGTTGACACCGGGAGCTGGTTTCGCGGCATGTCCGAACGGGTACAGGCCTGGGTCCATGAGCGGGCGCCGTTCGATCCGGACGCGCAGGAAGAACGGATGGAAGACGAACTGGCCGAGGCTATCTATGAAAGCGACCGGTGCATCGAATGCGGATGCTGCGTTGCCGCATGCGGCGTGGCTGCGACCAACGACGATTTCGTGGCGCCCGCCGGGATGAACCGGATTGCCCGCTTCATGATGGATCCCAGGGACCGGCGCGGAAAGCGGGACTGGTTCGAAGTCGTCGCCAGCGACGACGGGGTATTCGGATGTATCGGCCTGATGGCCTGTCAGGATGTGTGTCCGAAGGAATTACCGCTGCTCGAGGTCTATGCGTACCTCAGGCGAAAGGCCCTCGGTGGATGGTTCCTCGGAGGAAAATGACGCGAACGGCAAAACTGTGAATAATGGAAACAGTCGTGTCACGCTCTGCGGACACGCTGACAGCCAATCACGCCGGACCATGAGGGGGGAACTTATGTCCGAAAACCAGGAGCTGATGCGGGAACAACTGGCTGAGATTCTGTGGCGACGCGCCCAGAAGCTTCCTACTGGCCACCCGCTGCTCGAAAACGTTCAGCACGCCTGCTCGCGGGGAACACTTGATCATCTACGCAAGCTGATTCCCGAAGTACGAGATGCCCTGGCACCGCCGGGCTGACTCTCAGCACGCATTTTCCGTTTCCTGCTTGACCCCACGCCGCCACGGAAGGTGCGCGTGAGGAAGTGCGTGGCGGTCGCTTCCGAAAAGACTCGCGGCGATAAGGCGAGCCTTCTGCATTAAGATGAAGAACTTGCAGTGCTTTCTTCAGCAGGTTTCGGCAAACCGGTGAAAAAGGGGCAAGATCAACGACCTCGACCAAAGCCCTCCCCTAGGGATCCACACTATTTAACATAATATACATTATGCGCACTAAGGGATGTGCGGCCAGGTCCGCCGGCCCTCGTCGATTCCACTCGATTCTGCCGTGTCTTGGCCGGGAACCCTTACCGGCCAAGAATCTCCTCGATCGTGCCTGCCGATCGCCGGTCCTGCGTCACCCGGGCGTGACCATGGAGCCGCGGGCTCTGCGACTCGGACCTGCCCGCATGGCGTGGTAGATTGATGTCTGTCTCCCCGTATCCGCAGCATCGCGCGAATTGTGGGATCGACAAGATCGATGCGCCCAGGCCCGGAAAGTGCATGCAGAATGAGCAAGAAGCCTAATCTCGACGGCAACGAAGAAAAGCAGGCCGAGGAGTACGAAAGCGTCCCCTCGTCTGTCATCTTCGAGGCCCTCCGCCGGGAGGGCGAGTACGAGTTGTCCCGGAGCTTCTGGGCGCTGTGGTGGTCCGGCGTCGCCGCAGGGCTTGCGATCAGCATGTCGGTGCTATGCAAGGGCTTCCTGGCGTCGATCCTTCCCGCTGCGGACTGGGCTGCCGGCGTCTCGAACCTTGGCTACACGGTCGGATTCCTGATCGTGATCCTCGGCCGGATGCAGCTGTTTACCGAAAACACCATCACCCCGATCCTGCCGCTGTTCCTGACGCCGACCCGGACCTGTTTCTACCAGACGGCGCGGCTCTGGGGCATCGTGCTCGTCGCGAACCTGCTGGGATGCGCCGCCGCGGCCCTCGTGCTGGTCCATGGCCGCATCCTGCCCGCGGCCCGGTTCGAGGGCGTCCTCTCCGTGTCACGCCACTACGCAGAAGCTACCGTGTTTCAGCATTTCGCGTGGGGTATCCCGGCCGGGTTCCTCATCGCCGCGCTCGTCTGGGTCCTGCCGCGGATGGAGAGCGCGGGCGAGGTGCTGATGATCGTGATCCTGACCTACATGATCGGGCTCGGCGGCATGTCGCACGTGGTGGCGGGCTCGACCGAGCTGTTCGTCCTCGTCGCGCGTGGGGAGCTTGGGCTGTTCACGGCGATGTTCGGAGGAATCCTGCCGGCTTTCGCGGGCAATGTGCTGGGGGGCACGGGCATCTTCGCGGCGCTCACCTACGCACAGGTTCGGCAGGAAATATGACTGGTGAATGGCCGCCGGAGTCGCGCACACCGGACCCAGGCCCCCTATCGCCACCGAGCGGCTGTCGCTGACCCAGAGCGGGCACGTGCGTTATGCGCTGAAGACGCCGTATCGCGACGGCACCACCCACGTGATCTTCGAACCCGAGGGCTTCATCGCCCACCTCGCTGCGCTGGTGCCCAAGCCCCGCGCGCACCTGACCAGATACCACGGCGTGTTCGCACCCGCGAGCCCTGACCGGGCCCGGATCGTGCCCAGGACACGCGCCGCCGCGGCCAACCAGGCCAGCCAGCGCGGCGAGCCATCGGCCACCGCCCGCCAACGCCGACTCACCTGGGCGCAACGCCTCAAGCGCGTCTTCGCCATCGACCTCGAGACCTGCCGGCAATGCCGCGGCCGGCTGCGCGTCATCGCCAGCATCGAGGCACCGGCGGTCATTGAGCAGATCCTCGCGCACCTAGGCCGCGACGCCAAGGCCGTCAATCCCACCCACCCAAGCCGTGCGCCTCCCCAGCGCCCTCGGCTGATCTGAACAGCCCTGCAGTACCCCTCCTCTGGCCTCTTCAACCTGCCATCATCCGTCCGATTGCAACCCGCCTCGACCGATCCGCCGCGAGCATAAGGCCGCTTATACGTCCTATCCGCCACCGCTACCGGGGCGTCGGCCTTTGGGAACAACTGGGCGCGGCCTAACCGGGGCGTTCTGTGCTCTCTTTGCTAGAGGCGGGTTGCTGGCGCCGGCCCTGCTGCGGAGCATCCCAACTGCCCTGGCTGCCCAGGTAACCGGTAATTGGCGTACCATCCGGTAAGAGCCAGGAGATATGTGCACATGACACAAGCCACCCCGGTTCGGATGCTGATCGCATCCCTATCCCTTGGCGCCGTGCTGACTGGATGCGCAAGCCAACGGCATTCGGCGAGCGATTCGACCCCGGCAGCGAGCATTGAGCCCCGGGACACCTGCTTCACCGAGTTGCCGGAGCAGGCGCCCGATGACCTGGATTTTGAATGCGGCTACGTCGTGGTTCCGGAAACCCGTGGCGCCGGGGACGGGCGAACGATCGCGCTCGGCTTCATGCGCTTCGATTCGGGGCGGGATGAGACCCGTGCGCCGCTGTTCATGCTGGCGGGCGGGCCGGGGCAGACCGCAATCAGCATGGATTTTCTCTTACTCATGCAGCCCCAGCTCCTGGGCCAGGTACTCGGGGATCGGGACATCGTCCTGCTGGAACAGCGGGGCACCCGCCACACCAGCGTGTATCTCGACTGCCCGGAGATCCAGGCCTCGGAATGGGTGGCCTACAAACGCGCCCTGGGCGAGATTGAGACCAGGGATCTGCAGGTCGGACTGCTGGAACAGTGCATCGATGAGTTCGAAGCACAGGGGGTCAACCTGGACGCCTACAACAGCGTGGAAAACGCCGCGGACGTCGATGCGGCGCGCGAGGCGCTGGGCTATGACCAGATCATTTACTACGGGGCCTCCTACGGATCACAGCTGGGCCAGCATGTCATGCGCGATTTCCCCGATCGCCTGCAGGCCGTGATTCTCGATGGCGCGAACTCCTTATCCCGCAAGAGCTGGGTCGAAGACCGGGCGCTGGACGCCCAGTGGGGCATCGACAACCTGACCAGCCTGTGCGAGGCCGATCCCGTCTGTCGTGACAACTACGACATTCCTCGCCTCGTCGACTCGGCCCTCGCTCAATTTGACGATGGCCCCCTGCCCTACCGTTTCACGGATCCGTCAGACCCGTCACTGTCCGTGGAAGGTTTCCTGACAGCCGATGACCTGGCGGGACTGATCTATGAAATGCAGGGCTCGAGAATCGGCGCCTTCGCCTTGCCCGCCACGCTCGAACTGCTGGGTACCGAGGGCAACACCGACACGCTGGTCGAAGTGCTGGGCCAGAGAAAAGGCGGTGAGCTGCTCGCCAGCCGCAACAGCTCATCGCCCGCCGGCATGGCGATGCTGATGCATGCCGCCGTGGTCTGCTCGGACGATCCCGTTCATTCCCTCGACGATGTCATCACCGACGGCACCGGGGCCTACGCTACCCGGTTCGGAGAGTCACTCGGCCGCGAATACGTCCTGCTCTGTTCCGTCCTCGACATGGAGGAGCTGCCGGACAGCACGGACCGGGACGTCAGCGTCGACGTTCCGGTGCTGCTACTGAGTGGCGGGCTCGATGTGGCCACCCCGTCCTATCGCAGCCAGATCGTGGCGGACGCCCTGCCCAATGCCAGGCACCTGATCTTTCCCGGACGAACTCACGTCCAGTTGTCCGGGGTCAATCTCTGCGCCTTCGACATCATGGCCCAGTTCACGAGAAATCCGAACGGAAGCCTCGACACGAGCTGTATGGAGGAAACCCCGGTCATGGGATTCGTCCTGGGTGACGGCACCATCAGTACGGATCAGGGCGCCACGAGCCCGCAGGACTAGGCAGTCTGCTCAGCTGTCGTCGACTTCCAGCCGGAAGTCCGCCCAGCGGAATATGCCCGTGTGACCACGATCCTCGAAGCGGACCTCTTCGGGCCCCGTCATCCAGTTGCGTCCGTCGGAAGTGGCGAATAGGTAGCCGTGCGCCTCCCCAGCGCCCTCGGCTGATCTGAACAGCCCTGCAGTACCCCTCCTCTGGCCTCTGCTCACGGCCCCAGCGCCGAGACAGCGCGAATGGCTTTGGTGTACTCGAACTGATGATGACCGCCCCGGTAGTGGTCGCCAGCTGGATCAGCCTTCAATACTACGGCTCGACCGTGGCGCCGGAGACTTTCGGGTCAGGCAACAAGCTGCTGCAGCCGATGGTAGCAAAGACTAATGCTCGCTCGGGGCGCCTGCGGATTCTCGGTTCGATACGTCAGGGAACCCGCTCTCGGCGAAAATAAGACCGGCAGAAATGCGTCGGAAACTGCCAGTTCATGCTGCGCGGCCGCGGGCTAGACAAAGGCCACGGTGATTCAGCGACTCGCCTCTGCGGCAAACCGTTCACATGTCCCCTCGGCAGGCTGCCACACCGCCGCATACGGATTTTCGGAGCAGACCACGGCGAGGAACCGTTCGCGCTCGCGGGCCTGCCGGGCCTCTTGCATCGCGCGAATCGGGGCGAAGTCCGGATGCTCGTATAGATCTTGCAGGTAGGCTTCGCTGGGCGGTATGAAATGGCCGTCTTCGACCGCCCGGGCGATCAGTGCGAGCCCCCGTTGCTCCTCACCCGACAGATAGCTGGCCAGTCCGTCGTCGTAGTCAGGGCTGACCCCAATGACGAACGTCGAAAACCCGGTTTCCCTGTAGCGGCGCACGTTGTCCCTGATTGCCGCCAGGATCTCGGCGACGTTGTCCTCTTCACCGGCGGCCCGGCGCACCGCAATCAGCGCCGCGGCATGATCGATAGTGAAACTGGCGCCCACCCGCTTGTCAGCGTCTCCTTGCCAAAAAGCTTCCAGGTGGGGGCGTGCCTCAACGTAGTCTCCGGCGCTCGCGAAGGCCAGAGCGAGTTCGTCACTGTTTTCCGGCGAGTCCGGGTCATTGGCACGGTCTTCTGCGAGATTCGGCCTGCGCGGCGGCCACCGCTTGCCGCGGCTCTCCCAACAAAATCAGTACGCCCGGCTCCGTGTCTTCCCCGATGGCCAATGCCTCTTCTTCAAGACCAATGAACGCAAACAAATTGCCCAAAACAAACCGCGTATGGGGAAAGACGGGGGCGACTCGCAGTGCATCTAACAGGCCGAGTGCTCCGTCGGCCCAGTTGCCTCCCTGCGACAACCGCAAACCGCGAAGAAAGGCGTAACCGCTCGGCGCGATGGAGGCCAGCTTCTCCATCTCCCGGTCTGCCTCGGTCAGTCTGCCGCGCCTGATCAGCTGGTCCGTGTAATTACTCCTGGCCGGAAACGAGAGAGGATCCAGCTGCACGGCCTTTTCCCGCATTGCAAAGGCCTCGGCATAGCGTCCCAGGCGTATGTCCAGGATATTGGCCATCCACGTGTAAACGTCGGCATAGCTGGGGTTGATCTGAATCGCTTTCTCGAAGTGCCCCAAGGCCGCCAGATAATCCTCATCGTCCCACGAAAGTTGTCCGGCGGCGGCGTGCGCTTCGGCGATCGATGAATCGAGCGCCATGGCCTTTTCGGCATGGAGTGCGGCTTTAGCGACGGATTCGGTGTAACTGATGTCGTGATATCCCAGTCGATAGGCAATCGCCAGTTGCGCATGAGCGCGCGCGTAATTCGGATCGAGTGATATGGCCTGCTCGAATTCACGCAAGGCACCGCTGACGTTGCGCCGTGCCAGCAGATACTGGCCCCTCAGGTAGGCATCATGGGCTTCCGTGTTTCCTGTTGCCGTGGTTGTCGGTGATTCTTCGACCTCGAGATCGATCGTGTTGCGCAGCGATTCGACGATGGCGGCGGAGATTTCGTCCTGAATCTCGAATACGTCCTCGAGCCTTTTCTCATAGGTCTCTGACCAGAGATGCGTGTCGGAGCTTGCCTCGATGAGTTGCGCCGTAATGCGGACCTGGTCGCCATACCTGCGCACTGATCCTTCGAGTACGAATGCGGCATTCAGGTGCTCGGCAATCGTGGGGATGTCGAGGTCCTTGTCTCTTAAAGAAAAGGAAGATGACCGCGAGATCGCCCGCAGGTCGGGAATCTTCGCGAGCAGATTGAGGACCTCCTCCGCAATGCCATCGGAGAAGTATTCGTTATCGGCATCGTCACTCAAGTTGATAAAGGGCAGCACCGCGATCGAACGCTCGGGCGGCGCTATCGGCCCCGTCTCCCGCGCTGGTGGCGGCGGATGGACGTCACGCACCGTGGTGCTCCACACGACGATGACCGCGGCCAGCAGCACCGCCGCCATGGCGCCATGCTGCCACTCGCGCGCCGTCCGCCCCTGCGGGGCCGCTGTTCGCTGCGAGGACAAGCCGGCCCTCTGCGGCACGGCCTCGTCCGTGGCCGCAGCCGCGTCGGAAATCTCCGCCGAGGCGCTCTCCCCGTTCGGGCGATCATCCTCGATCGCTTCCAAATCGACCGGGCCTTCAAAGAGGTAGCCGCGCCGTGGCACGGTGCGGACGATGTCGTGGGCGTCGTCGTCCAGCGCCAGACGGATTTCCCCCACCGACTTGGCCAGCACGCCCTCCGTGACCACCCGGTCTCGCCACACCGCGGCAAGCAGGTCCTGTTTCATGACCAGTTCGCCCCGGTGCTGAACGAGATGCCTTAGCACTTCCCAGGACTTGGGCCGCAGCGGCACGTCTTCCCCGTTGCGCTGCAGCGCGCCGCGACGCTCGTCGATGACGAAGTCACCAAACCGGTACCTGCGGAGCCTCGTTTCGGCCTCCGGCATGTTCGTCCTACTCCGTCGGGTCTAGACAATTTCACAAGTTTAGACGAGAAATTTCGCTGAACTTTCGATACGCGATCCGCGCAAGCCTATAGCGTCGGTCGGGCGATCCGAGCGGCATCGCGGACGGACAGCACAGGGCGAATGGTCCTGCGCCTCTCATCAGGGAGGAGGACTCCGGGAAGGCAACACGGCAATCCCGGTGACCCGTTGCCGCTCATGGTGAAATCCTGATGAGGAGAGATGCATATGGCACCGACCAAACTGATGCTGCGCGGCAGCATCGCGGCGACAGCGCTGGCGTTTATGGGTGGTTTTGCGGGCTCGGCCCATGCGGGGCCGCAATTCTCAGGCTGGAGTCCGAGCACCGCGACCGGCCTGGCGGGGGGGTGTCCCATCGAGTCACGAAACGGCAACAAGCTCTTTGTCGCAGGGGGGTTCGAAGGGTCGCTCGATATCTTCTACTACGAGCGCAGGGGCAGGGCCGGCAACTTCGGCGACCGCGTCAAGGTCGACGATCCCGTGAGCAAGCCACCGACAGCGGACGGCGACGTCCTGGATTTCTGCCCGACACCCCTGCCGGGCCACGCCTTGCTGTTCGTCTCCACTCGCGCCGGCGGCTGCGGCGGCAGCGACATTTACGCGTCCCACTACAATCCGGGGCAGGATGCCTGGAGTGAGCCACGTAACCTGGGTTGCGCGCCTGACGGACCCAATACGGACGGCTTCGAGCTCAGCCCTTCGGTCGTCAAAACCGCGGCGGGGACGCTGCTCTACTTCTCCACCGGCGAGGGAATCGGACTTGGTCAGGACGTCTACGAGAGCCGCCTGCGCCTGGATGGCTCGTTCAGTCCGGGCATGGCTGTGATGGAATTGAACACGCCGGGAGCCATCAACGACCGGCAGCCGAATGTCAGCCGCAATGGTCTCGAAATCGTGTTTGCTTCGAACCGTGACGGCGACGGAATCGGCGACATCTGGAGCGCAACGCGGAACTCGGTGTACGAGGCCTGGTCGGCTCCCGTGAATCTCAGCGAAACCGTGCCATTCAGCACGCAGGGCGCGGGAGAGAGCCGCCCGTCGCTGTCGTGGGACGGCAAGCGTCTCTACTACGGGAGCGGAGGCGTCTATGTAAGCACCCGGAAGCCCGGCGGCGGCGCCAGGTAACCGGCCAGCCCGGCCCCGTGCGGGCCGGCGGCCGTCGAGGGCCCGCGACGCAATGCGTCGCGGGTTTTTTTTGGCGATCTCAATCAGCCGTGGATCTGGGGGGCAGGCCGGCCGTCGAGAAGTAGCCTCCCGACACTTCCGACCAGAGGCAGCCGATCGTAAGGGGCGTGACTTACGAAGCCGTCCGCTGCTTGCACTGGTCAAGTGTCGGCAAAATCAGAGCCCCAGTTCAGCATGGCAGGTATGACCGACACGCACAGAGTTGCGCACCGGACCGTAACCCTTCCACAAAGTCCCAACTAGACTCATCGGCACGGAAGGAACAGGTCACTGCAGTGCCTTTAGGGCGTCCTTGCCTTGGACGAGGCAATCCGCAGGGTATTCAGTATAGCTTTACCTGATTGTCCTGAATCCGTCGCTCCATACCAGTGCTCGGTAGCAAGGTCCAACGGTATCGCTACACTCTGACGAGTGTACTGCGAGCAATAGGACTTTCTGTCCATCTACATCGACAATCCGCCATTTGTGTGCAAGAAACTCGTGCTTTTTTCCATCAACGAGTACCCACAACAACGTTCCACCAGAGCCGCCCCACATAGACGCTGATGTCGAGCAGGAAAACTGGGATGCGTCTACAAGCTCTTCTGGCCTGCCGTCGCCCGTAAAGTCATGCAATGTGATCGTTTCATCCGTTGCATTGAATTTTCCACCCTCAAATCTCGCGCATTCAATTTTTGCGCTCTCAACTAACTCTGCTGCACTCGTCAAGTGCTCGCCGCTTTTTGCGGATAAGGAGAAGCATAGAAGGACCACGCTGACAAACGAAACAACCTTCATATCGAATTCCTTCTATCAGTAAATGCCGCGCGGCAGCCGATTCTACATGAGCCACGAATAAGCTCGGCGTGGCTATCTACGACTGTCCAGTGACGGTTCATCACCCAAAATGTAGCGAATCTGGACCTGTTGAGGGCCGTATGCCAAGCCGGGAGGTAATGCATGTGAACGTCCGTGACGGGTCCGAGTCGGGAGCAGCCGCCCGCAAGACAACGGCCCGATCCGGACCGCCGGGTCTCACTGGTCGTGCCGTCTACCGCGTCAGCGGTTGCGGCCGTATTGCTCGTGACTGCTCACCCACTCCCCGGCGACGACCGCCGCGCCGAGTGACAGCTCGCCGCAAAGCACCGTTGCGGCGATGATCTCCGCCAGCTTGCGGGCCTTTCCGTTGCCGTAACAGCCAAGCATCTCCAGGCACTCGCGCTGGGTCGGCAGACCCGTCCCACCCCCGTAGCTGGCAACGATCAAAGACGGCAGCGTTATCGAGTAGTAAAAGTCGCCGCCGCTGGTCAGCTCGGCATAGGTGAACGCGGCGTGGGACTCGGCGACGTTGGCCTCGTCCTGGCCGGTGGCAATAAACACGGATGCGATGCCATTGGCCGGGTGCGCGCCATTGAAGACGGCACCGGCCATTAGCGAGCCGAGCTGCGACACGGACCGGGTAGCAAACAGCTGCTCGGCAGACACACGCATTCGTTCGCGCAGCAGGGCGTCCGGTACGGTGATTTCCGCCACGACCTTCTTGCCCCGGCAGCGCAGTGCGTTGACGGCCGAATGTTTCTTGTCCGTATCCATGTTGCCGGAAAGGCGGTATTCGAGAAGACGGTCGTCGTAGTGCGTGGCGATCCACTGGCAGGCAGCGAGCGTGGCTTTACCGCACATGTTCTGCCCAGCGGCATCGCCGGTGGTGTAGTTGAACCGCAAGAACAGCATTCGGCTTGCGGGATACTGTTCGATGTCCCGCAGCTTTCCTGTATGGGTGGTGGACTCAGCGGCGGTCTTGATGTCATTGAAATGTTCCGCTATCCACTCGCCGAAGTCCCGTGCCTCGCGGGCGTTCGCAAACAGGAACACGGGCGCGCGCTGCATGGCGTCATCCACCACCGTGGTCGTAATGCCGCCGGCATCCCGTGTGAGGCGCATACCGCGGTTGTAGCTCGCCACCAGGGTCCCCTCGGTCGTCGCCATCGGGACGTAGAACTCTCCCTGTGCGTGCTCCCCATTCACTTTCAGCGGTCCCGCCAGGCCGATGGGCAGCTGCACGACGCCGGTGAAATGCTCGATGTTTCCCTTCAGGTCGCCGGGATCAATCGAATACTGACTGGTGTGGGTCAGCTCGACGCCGGTCTGCTCGGTGACGAAGCGCTGGCGGCCATGGGCCGCGTCGAAAGTGTAGTCGTCATCCGGATGGCGAGGAATCTTTGGCATGGAACTTCCCCTTCTGGTCAGTCCGATTAGGCGGAATGCCACTGAGGTTCTGACGGCATACCGTCTCAGGCGCACGGTGTTTCGCGCTGCCGTTACCGCGCCGGTGAAGACAACATGGCCGGGTTCCGATCCAGGCACTGTTAGTGGAATCCGGGATGCATAATCGGCGAAACGGTCAGGTCATCGATGCGTCGAAAATACTCTGGATGGAGGCATCGAGCATGGCGTCGAATTCCTGCACGGACTGTTGAGCATTGAGTCCTTCGCTAAGCGCCCGGGAGAAACTGGCGACCATTCCCTTCTGACGGGCCAGCCGTGCATTGGCCTCCTCTCGCGAGTAGCCCCCCGACAAGGCCACCACCTTGATACAGCTGTCGCGCTCCATGCAGTCGGCATAGAGATTGTCCTGCTCGGGCAGAGTGAGCTTGAGCATCACGAGCTGCTCCGGCGTCAGGGCATCCAGCTCCTTCAGAAGGCAGGTCTTGAGAAGGTCCTCGGCGGCCGCCTTGTCCGGACAATGGATGTCCACCTCCGGTTCGATGATGGGCACCAGGCCGGCCTCGACTATCTGTCGGCCGATCTCGAACTGCTGGCGGACGATGGCCTCGATGCCGTCCGCATCCGCCTGCTTGATGACCGAGCGCATCTTGGTGCCGAACACCTCGTGGGACCTGGCGCGGGCCAGAAGATCATTCAGCCCGGGAATGGGCTTCATGAGCTGCACGCCGTGGTCCTCGTCCGCGAGACCCTTGTCGACCTTCAGGAACGGCACGACGTGCTTTACGGTCCACAAGTATTCGGCACTCCCCTGCCCCTCGATCTCCCGGTCCATCGTGTTCTCGAACAGGATGGCGCCGAGAATCCGGTCGCCGTTGAAGGCCGGGCTCATGACAATGCGTTTGCGCATCTCATGCACCACATCGAACATGCCCTCCTCGTCCTCCCAGGCATCTTCGGTGACGCCGTACAGGGCCAGTGCCTTCGGGGTACTGCCGCCACTCTGGTCGAGGGCGGCGATGAATCCGGGGGCGGTTCGGATTTTTTCCAGCTGCTTGGCAAAGTGACTCACGTGAGGCTCCGTTATCCAGGTATAAGTGAAAGCTACCCTGATTCTCGCCCGGATTCGAGCCGCCGTTTCCGCAACCGGGAAAACCCTGATGTGGGTCCATACCCCCGGGTCCTCGCAGCCGGCCCTGCAGATGGCTTGGGCAGGCCTATTCAAGAGAGCAAAGCGAGATACCTGCAACGTCCCAAGGACAGGTCCAGCGGTATCAATAACCACATGAACCTGTCGCCGGTTCTGACGCCCTGAAAGAAGACACGCGCTGGAAAGAGTTGCTGGCCCTGGCACGGTAAGGGGGTTTCGACCCGCCGGCCTTCCTCAGTCCGCGTAGCCGCGCCGCCGATGGGCAAGCGGTGAGGCAACAAGACTCCCCGCAATGAGTGCCGCCAGGAAATATACCGGCTCCTCTCCGCCGCCACCCAGGGCCGCGATGGCCGGTCCCGGGCAATACCCCGCCAGCCCCCAGCCCAGGCCGAAGATGGCCGATCCGGTGATCAGCTGGGCATCGATATCCGAACGCGTGGGTAGATGCAAAACGTCGTCGAACAGGGGTTTGTCCCGCAGTCGCATAGCGATACCCGACGGTCGCCACCACGGTGGCCGCCAGCATCACCAGCGCGAGGCTGGGATCCCACGCACCGCTCAAGTTGAGAAACGCGAGCACTTTCTCGGGATTGACCATCCCGGACAGGCACAGGCCGAGACCGAAGAGCAGGCCGGTGGCCAGTCCGGTGACGACGCGGCCGGTGCCCGGGTTCATGAGAACCACCCGGCTGCCCCGACCAGGCTCGCGACGGCAATTCCCAAAGCAACGAACGTCACGGTGGCCACCACCGAACGAAGGGAAAACCGGGCGACACCGCACACGCCATGACCGCTCGTGCAGCCACTGCCAATGCGGGTCCCGAAACCGACCAGGAAACCGGCGATGATCAATAAGGGCAGCGGAAAGCCGCTCCGCGTCGTCAGCGGATCACCCGTGGCGGCATGGAACAGGGCCCCGGCTGCCACCGTCCCGATCAGAAACGCCCAGCGCCAGGCACGACCGTCGGCCACCCGCGCGATCGCGCCGTTTAGAATTCCGCTGAAGCCGGCGACGCGGCCGTTCAGCCGCATCAGCAGAACAGCAGCCAGCCCGATGAATGAACCACCCAGCAGCGCAGAGCCCGGTGTAAATCCACTGATAACTATGGCGCGATTCCCCTGCACCGTGTCCGATCGGCGATCGGTCTCTCTGAATGGAGATTAGGCGGCGTCCGGGAGAATGTCGAGCGATCCATTCCGAGGTCCCGGGGCACTCTCGGTGGCCCGAATCCGCGACCGGAAAAGCGCCAGTCTCCGGCCGATGATCTCCGGCCAATGATCGCTGCGTCAGCTCGGAAGACTCAGTGCCCGACATACGAGCGACTACCGAATCAGCGCAAGGATCTCATCCGGGAGCTCATCCAGGCCCAGGCTTCGGCGGTACTCGAGGATGTGAGCGATATAGCGTTCGGCGTTTTCCTGGTGTCCGTCCAGCAGCACGGTAATCCAGGTTTCCCAGAAGTCGCCCCAGGCACCCTCCCCCGCAAAGGGTTCCTGACCGGATTGTTCGGCCAGCCCTTGGCGCTCCACCCGGGCAACAAAAATATGCCACTGTTCGGGGGTGTCGCGGAGCGTCTGTTCTGCCAGGTCCTCCCGCATCGCAATACCCAGAGACCTGAGATCCGAGAAACCGGGCCGGCCAAAAGACCATCCCAGCGTCGGCACACGTTTTCGTGTCGGACTCACAGAGTTCCCCCTCCTCGACCCGCGAACCCTGATCATGCATCAGCCTCGCCCCCCAGGCCAAAAATATCCGGGGTATCCCTCAAGACAGGATGCCTTCGGGACTGATCGGTCGGGGCCAGCCTTCACCGCCCACCAGTCCGATGCCGACCCCCGGGAATGACGCCGCAAGGACAGCGCTGCCACAGCCGCCAAAAACCAGTCAAAACGTCATAATTTCAGCCGGCTAGGGTCGAGTATTCATTTAATTTGTCCCGGTGAATCAGCCCTGAAAGCTGATCCACTGACAACGGCGGAGCAGCCTGAAACCAGTGACGCGCGGCAAAGACGTCGGCCGGGCGCGACGAGCCCGGCCGACCGGTCGTTCAGCTGCGACCAGTCCTTGCCCCTTCCTACCGTCCGCGCACGGCAATACCGTTGGTCACGGCGCCGACACCGGGCACCGAGGCGGCAATCTCCCCCGCCGCAAGACTGATCTCCTCCGAGGCAACGAGGCCCTTGAGGCTGATTGTGCCCCGGAAGGATTCCACGTCGATCGCCGAACCCCGTGTCCGCACGTCATCCACGAGGGCCTGGCGGACCGAGGCGGTGGTATTGGCGTCATTCATCCGCTCGTTCATGGACCTGTCGTCCACGATTGCGGGCGCGCCCGTCGTCGGAGGGGCATTCCGGATAGCCAGCGTGCTGTGGACCCCCTTGACGCCGTCCACGCTGCGGGCCAAATCCACTGCGAGGTCACGCTCGATATCCGTATCCACGGTCCCGCTGAGGTACACCTCGCCGCCCACGACGCGAGCTTCCAGGTCCTGGGTGCTCAGCCGCTGGTTGAGGTCGTAGATCGTCTCCACCCGTCCTTGAAGGTATGCATCCTTCTCGTCGGGGGTGAATGCCGGCGCCACCCCCGCAGTGCCGGCCGCATCACGGGCCGCCGCCCGCGGCGACTTGGCGGCGGTGTCTTCCTCGACTTCCCTCGCCACGTCATACGGATCGGTATGCATGGACATGTCGTTGGGAATCCATTGAGGCTCCGCTTTGTCTTCCGCCAGGCTGTTGCTGCATCCCACCGACTGGGACATGAGCAACACAAACACGGTGGCTCCGATCGTTCTTCTCATGGACGTCTCCGGGAGATTTTCGTCAATTCAGGCGCACAGTCTAGCGCCCACGGCGGGGTCCTGTCAGGAGATCAAAAGTCGCCCGTGTCGCTCGGTCGTTGCCAGCGCTGGTGCTACGGGAAATTATACTCAGATCGCAGGGGCAAGGAGATCTTTTGCCCATGCGGTACAGAGGGTTATGCGGGCAAAGTAATCTGGCTTATGCAATGTTCCACGGGTTATGTCAAACGACATCTCGAGCAATCCCTGTGGCCGCATACCGCACCGCCCGGCGGATTGGCAGCAAACGAAAGGAAACGGGTCAGGCTTTGGCCAGGGTCCAGGCGCCGATGGCCAGGAAGCCGGCACCGGCGACAAGCGACAGGTGCCGCTCGCTTACGTGCTGGGAAATCCAGCCGCCCGCCAGCACGCCGATTCCGGCCGCAAGAACGAGCGCGAATGCAGATCCGGCGAACACGGTCCACCGGCTGACCTCCCTATCAGCGGCGAACAGCACCGTCGCCAGCTGGGTCTTGTCCCCCAGTTCCGCGACAAACACGGTCCCGAACACCACGAGAAATGTCTTCAGTTCCATATCGGGCCCCTTCGATTGCTATTCCGTTCTTCTTCGCCGGCTGCTGTGCTCAGGCGTGGGACAGGCCTTTGGCACCCGGACCCGCTTTCGCGGCGATGCCTGCCAGCCAGTAGGCCAGGCCGATAACGACGAGCAGCTCGCGGATTTCGTACTGCATGTTTTCGTAGCGGTAAACCCCGTGGCAGGCTGCCAGGACAGCGGCGCCCGAAACCACCAAGATCCAGTGGAGACGCTCTGAGCGCTCCCCGAGTCTGAAAGCAGCCAGGCCGGCGGCCGCAAGAACCGCGAGGAACATCAGGCTGTCCGGGCGCGTCGCCGGAAGCCCCCAGCCATGGAAGGCCCACGCCATGAGGAAAACGAGTACGCCGTGCTGATCGGGCAGCCAGCGATTCCAGGGCTGCGGCACCGACCCGCGACTCAAACGGAGTGCCAGGGGCAGCATCACCAGGGCGACATTGACCGGCGCGTGCACCAGGAAGGAAAACCAGCTTGGATCGACGAGGTTATGAAGATTCGCCTCACCCTGGCGGTTTGCCGATGCCAGCCACCCCGGGACCTCGAATCCGAGCCAGTGCTGGCCCCAGCTCGCCTCCTCGCCAGCGGCCAGCAGCGCCAGCGACGCCGGGACAAGCCAGGCCGTGTGCCGTGGGATCTCGCCCAGTGCCCGGAGGCCAATCAAGACAAGGCAGACGACGGACAGGACTTCGAACACGCCCTGCTCGCTTGTGCTTTGTCCAAGCAGTGTTGCGTGGTTCCGGCGAATAGCGGGTCAGCACAACCACCGTCAGCCCGCCCACGGCACACACGGCATAGCACGCCAGGAGTGCATGACTCGCACGCCGCCCGGGGCCGGTCAACTTCGGCACCGTTTTTCCGGTCCGCGGATCGCGGCCGTCAGATCTTGCCCAGGCTGTCGCGGGCGGCAGTGTCGTAGGCCTCCCGTGACGCGTAGCGACTCAGCGGGTCCTCGAAGCGCTTGTTCCAGTGCACAAACGCATCCATGCAGACCGCGATTCGCCATTCCTTCGCGCTGGGCGTGGGCATGGGCCTGTGCTGGAGGCCAGAGGGGAAAATGGTCATGTGCCCCTCGAGAGGCCTGACTCCGGCCTGGGCCTCGTTGAATACACTGGCGGGCTCCGGGCGCTGGAACATCAGCAGGCCTTCCCACGGCTCCCGGGTGGCCGGAGTCTGCACGTAGTAGCAGCCGCTGAGGGTGGCTGGGTGGTGATGATGCCAAGGGCCATCGACCCACTGCTCGTTGGTCTGGATCAGCACCCAGCCCTGCACCGCATAGACGTCGAACGGCAGGGCCTTGGAATGACCGTGCCGCTGCTTCAGGATTTCGGTGCAGGCGGCGACAAACTGCGCCTTCAGCACACGAACCCATTCCATGCGCTCCAGGTTGGCCGGCGTGAAGATTTCTTCCCGGGTCTGGTAGCCATAGCCGCTGTTGTGCGCTCCGAAATACCCCTGGTCCCAAAGGTCCTTCAAAAGGGCCTTGATCTCGTCGTGAAACCGCCTCATGGCGGGCGCGGGAATCTGCCAGACCGGGGTTGGGAATATATCGAAACGCTCACCCGGGCCTGGGGCCGGCCCGGCGTCACCCGAGGGTTGGGGCGTGCTCACAGGTCGAACTCGATCACATCCATCCGGGTCGTATCCTCGTGACGCGCCTGCCGGCGCAGCGCATCGGAGATCTCCCGGGAATTCCAGCTGACCACCTCGCTGGCGCCGGCCTTCAAGGCCGGATCCAGGTCCATCGGCCCGAAGTGCTCAAGAAGCAGCACCGGCAGATCATGGGCTTTTGCGGCCTGGAGGATGAATGTCGCCCAATCACGATGGCGCTCCCATAGCCCCGGAAACACGACCAGGACCTCCGCGATCTTCATCTGTTCGAGGATCGCCGTACGTTTCGGGGCGACCCCTTCGCCCTGGAGCCCATCGGGCTCGCTAACCGCCTTGTAGAAGAAATTGCTGGCGCTCTCGAGGTATTCGAACAGGCGAGCGTAGTCGTCGTCCCTCTCCCAGCCATGGCTGGCAAAAATACGAATCGGGTTCTGCTCCGACATGGACGCCATGATCTGCCTCCTCCATCCGTTCTTGTCTGTCCCGGGAGTGTAGCGAGGCCAACAGCCAATCGAAACCGCCGGCTTCATACGCCGCCCCGGGTGGCATATCATGCCGAGCTTCCAGATTCAGCCGCCAGATCCGCGGCCAGGGAGCCCGTCCGGCTGATGCGCCTTCTCCTTTACAACATCCGCTATGCGGCCGGCACCGGAGCCCGGTTCAACCTGCCGGTGCCCGGCGCAGGCTACCTGATCGGCAATCGGGGCTGCCTGGAGGAAATCACCGGCTTTATCGGTGAGAACGATCCGGATGTCGTCGGACTCATCGAAGTCGATACGGGTTCGATTCGCACCGGCATGGTCAACCAGGCCAACCTCATCGCCGAACGGCTGGGACACTATTCCACGTACCAGTGCAAGTACGGCGAGGATTCGCTGAATACGTTCCTGCCCATTGTGCGCAAGCAGGCCAACGCGTTCCTGGCGTCCCCGCGCGTCCACGGCGAACGGTTTCACTATTTCGATACCGGCATCAAGCGGCTGATTATCGAGCTGGAACTGGACGAAGTCTCCATCTTCCTGGTGCACCTGTCACTGAAGTACCGGCACAGGCACTTCCAGCTCCGTCATCTGCATGAACTGGTCGCCCGAAGTGAAAAACCGGTGATTGTCGCCGGCGATTTCAATACGTTCTGGGGCGAGCACGAGATCTTCCTGTTCATGCGCGCCAGCGGGCTGACGAGCGCCAACGAGCGCAGTCTGCCCTCGTATCCCAGCCATGCCCCGCGCAAGGAACTGGACTTCATCCTCTACAGCGACGGGGTCATCCCGAGGGGGTTCCGGATTCCTCACGTTCGCCATTCGGATCATCTGCCGCTGATTTTCGATTTTGACCTGACTGGCCGTCCCGCCAAATCAGGCTGAGCCGACCGCCGCTCCCTCCGCACCCTTGCCCGGCCCTGCGCTTGGGGCGTACCATTAAACGCTTGTTTGAAACGCGGATCACCGGCGCGAACCCATGACCAACCTGCTGGATTCCACAAGGGATAGAATCCTCGCCGCGGCCGAGGAGCTGTTTGCCCGTACCGGAGTGGCGACCACGTCCCTGCGGGCCATCACCGCCCTGGCGCGGGTCAACCTGGCGGCTGTGAACTACCATTTCGGCTCGAAAGACGGCCTGGTCGAGGCCGTTTACCGGCGCCGCCTGGAACCCTTGAACCGCGCCCGGCTGAAGAACCTGGAACGGGTGGAAGCCGCAGCCGGCGATGCCCCCCCGTCCCTTGAGGACGTCATGGAGGCTTTTATTCTTCCCGTCGTAAAACTCGGCCAGGATCCGGCCCAGGGCGGTCCGACGGTCATGCGCTTGCTGGGTCAGACCCATACCGAGGCCGCAGGCTATTTCCGCACCTATTTCGCCGGGGAGTACCGGGTCGTTCTGGAGCGCTACCAGGACGTACTTTCGCGGATTCTCCCGGACCTGCCCGAGGAACAGATCAAAAACCGCCTGGCGTTCCTCGTCGGCGCAATGACCTATCCGATTGCCGAGCGCCAGCTCCTGGAGCTGCTGACCGGAGAAGAAGTTCGCCGCCAGGACATCGACACGATGATGAAACAGCTTGTTCCGTTTGCGGTCGCGGGATTCCGCGCGCCGCCGGTCAGCAGCCGTCGGAAACGCTCCCCTTCGAACCGCAAGAAACCCTCTTCGACCAGGAGTCAGCAATGACAACTCGCAGAATCGGCGGCCCCGTTTACGTGGTGGACGGCGCCCGTACCCCGTTCCTGAAGGCTCGCGGCGGGCCGGGGCCCTTCCTGGCATCGGACCTGGCCGTGGCCGCCGGTCGCCCTCTGCTGGCCCGCCACAGTTTCTCCCCGGAAGACCTGGACGAGGTCATCCTCGGCTGTGCGATGCCGACGGCGGACGAAGCCAATATCGGCCGAATCGTAGCCCTGCGGCTGGGATGCGGCGACCGGGTTCCGGGCTGGACGGTCATGCGCAACTGCGCATCGGCCATGCAGGCCATCGACTCCGCGGCTCGAAACATTCGTCTTGGCGAGTCGGACCTGGTCCTTGCCGGCGGCACGGAGTCCATGAGCCGGGCACCCATTCTCTACAATGACGACATGGTGGAATGGCTGGCGGGTCTCGCCAAGGCCCGCTCCGCAACTGACCGGGCAGCGCATTTCATGAAGCTCAGGCCCGGCCACCTGAAACCGGTGATCGGCCTGATCCGCGGGCTCACCGATCCGGTCGTGGGCCTGAACATGGGCGAAACCTGCGAGGTCATCGCCCATCGCTTCGGCATCGGTCGCGAGGAGATGGACACATTCGCCAGCCGCAGCCACCACCGCCTTGCCGCCGGGATCGACGCAGGCCACATGGGCGAAGTGGTCACGATCTACGACGATCGGGGTAACGTCTACGAGGAAGACGACGGACTGCGACGGGATTCCAGCGTCGAGAAACTCGCCAAGCTCAAGCCTGTTTTCGACCGCCGGGTGGGGAATGTCACCGCCGGCAACAGCTCTCAGATCACGGACGGCGCAGCGCTGTTGCTGCTGGCCAGCGAACGGGCCGTGGAATCCATGGACCTGCCCGTGCTGGGTCGCATAGACGACACCGAATGGGCGGCGCTGGATCCCCGCGAGATGGGCCTGGGTCCGGTCCATGCTTCTACTCCTATCCTCGTTCGCCACAAGCTGTCCCTGGACGACGTGGACTACTGGGAGATCAACGAGGCCTTCGCCGGCCAGGTGCTTGCCTGCCTGGCCGCGTGGGCGGACCAGGACTATTGCCAGGGAGAACTGGGCCTCGAATCGGCCCTGGGTGACCTGGACCAGGATCGGCTGAACGTGGACGGCGGTGCGGTGAGCATCGGCCATCCGGTGGGTGCAAGCGGCGCGCGAATCGTGCTGCATGCGCTGAAAGTCCTTGAGCGGACCGGGGCCCGGAAGGCCATCGCGACGTTGTGCATTGGTGGCGGACAGGGCGGCGCAATGCTCGTCAGCCGCGACGCGGAGTAACCATGAGCGAGAAGCAGCAGAATATCGTGAAGTCCAGCCACTGGTCCCTCGAGCGCGACGACGGAGGGCTGGCCTGGCTGACCCTGGACAAGGCCGGCGCAGGCGCAAACACCCTCGGCCACGATGTCATGGCCGAACTCAACGAGTTTCTCGCCCAGCTGGAGGCCGATCCGGCCCGGGCGGTCGTGGTCCGGTCGGGCAAGGCCGGCGGCTTCGTGGCGGGGGCCGATATCAAGGAGTTCACGGGGCTGGAGAACTCTGATCAGGCCTATGAGCTCGTACGAATGGGCCAGGGCGTGATGGACCGGCTGGAAGCCCTGCCCTGCACCACGGTGGCGATGATCAACGGGTTTGCCCTGGGTGGCGGCCTGGAACTGGCGCTGGCCTGCGACTACCGGGTGCTGACCGACAATCCGAAGGCCGTGCTTGGCCTGCCCGAGGTCAAGCTGGGCATCCATCCGGGCTTCGGCGGGACCGTGCGTTCGATTCGTGCCGTCGGTGTTTTTGCCGCCATGGACATGATGCTGACCGGCCGGAACATTCGCCCCAAGCAGGCGAAACGCATGGGCCTGGTGGACCAGGTGGTCCCGGAACGTCACCTCGAGCGGGCGGCCAGGGAAATGGCGCTCACCCCGCCGGTGCGTAAGTCGGCGAGCCTCCGCGAGCGGGCGCTCAACAGCCCGGCCGCGCGACCGGTCGTGGCCGGGATCCTGGAGAAGCAGGTAGCCAAGAAGGCGCGCAGGGAGCACTATCCGGCCCCCTACGCCATCATCGACCTGTGGAAGAACTTTGGTGACCGCCCGGCGGAAATGTATGAAGCCGAAGCGCGCTCCATTGCCGAGCTTTTCTGCACGGACACGTCCCGCAATCTGGTGAGAGTCTTCCTGCTGCAGGACAAGCTGAAGTCGCTTGGCGGCGAGGTGACGATGCGCTTCGAGCACGTTCACGTGGTCGGGGCCGGTGTGATGGGCGGCGACATCGCTGCGTGGTGTGCGCTGCGCGGCCTCACGGTCACGCTCCAGGACCGGGCGCCCGAGCATATTGCCCCGGCCATCAAGCGGGCCAGGAAGCTCTTCGAGAAAAAGCTCCGGGAACCGCGACTGGTGCAGGCCGCGATGGACCGCCTCGCCCCCGACGTGAACGGGACCGGCGTCCCCCGCGCGGACGTGGTGATCGAGGCCATCTTCGAAAACGTCGAAGCGAAACAGGCGCTCTACGCGGACCTGGAGCCGCGGATGAAACCCGACGCCGTGCTGGCCACCAACACTTCGAGCATCCGGCTGGAAGACCTGCGCGGTGCCCTGGCTAACCCGGATCGTCTGATCGGTCTGCATTTTTTCAACCCGGTCGCCATGATGCCGCTGGTCGAAGTGATCCACACGGACACAACGCCGGCCGGGGAAATCGACAAGGGAATTGCGTTCGTCAAGCGGATCGATCGCCTGCCGCTGCCCTGCAAGAGCGCCCCGGGATTCGTCGTCAACCGGGTCCTGATGCCCTACATGATGGAGGCGATGCTGATCGCTCAGGACGGCGTCGCGCTGCCGGTAATCGATCGCGCAGCAACGGCCTTCGGCATGCCCATGGGTCCGGTGGAACTTGCCGACACCGTGGGCCTGGACGTGGCATTGCACGTCGCGAAGATTCTCGGCGACGCCCACGGCGTCCCGGTTCCCGAGGCCCTTCAGTCCATGGTGGACCGCAAGCAGCTGGGCCGGAAGACCGGCGAGGGTTTCTATCGCTGGAAGGACGGCAAGGCGGTGAAGCCGGAGATCAAGAACGCGCGGGCGCCGGAAGACATTCAGGATCGCATGCTCCTCCCGATGGTCAACGAGGCAGTCAGAGTCTGGGAGGACGGGGTCGTCGAGGACCTGGATCTGCTGGACGCCGGTGTCATTTTCGGGACAGGGTTCGCCCCGTTTCGGGGTGGCCCGATCAACTATGCGAAAGCCCGCGGGCTCGCTGAAGTCGGCGCCGCTTTGAATCGCCTGCAGGAGCGCTACGGAGACCGTTTCGAGGCCGCAGCAGGATGGAAAAAACTCGCCACCTGAAACGCTGAAGCCCGCCACGGCGGACAGGCCCGGCCAGCAAAGGCTGTGCTATGCTCGCGGCCTGCGCGGAGTCGCTAACCGGCTCCGCGGATGAAGATAAACGGACGACATGGAGCGAACGTCAGAGAGTCAACATGACGGACACCGCGATTGACATCAACGAACTGAGGAAACTGTCGCCTCTCAACGGATTAAAGCGAGAGAACATCGTGGCTCTCGTGGACAAGACCGAGGTCAGGGAGGTCCAGGCGGGAACGTACCTTTTCCAGAAAGGAGACGCGCGACCCGTTAGCGTTTATCTCTTGAGCGGGAGCGTCGAGTACGTTGACGACGACAAGGTCGTCGGTCAGGTGGAAGCGGGCACGTCCAAGGGCAAGTACCCGCTTGCGCCCGCCCTGCCCCGAGGCGTGAGCGCACGGGCCAGCAGCCGCGTCCGATATATTGAAATCGACTCGGAAATTCTCGACGTCATGCTTACGTGGGACCAGACGGGAACCTACGAAGTCACTGAGATTCAGCAGGGCATCGAGGCCGCCAGCGAAGACTGGATGACCAATCTCCTGAGGACCCGCGCGTTTCACCGGATTCCTGCCGCGAATATCCAGGCCATCTTCATGCGCATGCAGCAGGTCAACGTTCGCGAAGGCGATGTGGTCATCCGGCAAGGCGACGAGGGCGATTATTTCTACGTCATCACGAAGGGCCGCGCGGGCGTTACCAGGGAAACCCCGCTCAACAAGGAAGGTATCAAGCTCGCCGAGCTCGGCATGGGCGATACCTTCGGCGAAGAAGCGCTGATCTCCGAGGCCAAGCGCAATGCCACGGTTACCATGCTCATGGACGGCTCGCTGATGCGCCTGGGCAAGGACGACTTCAAGACGCTGCTCAACGAGCCCATGCTCGACTGGGTCAGCTCGGAACGGGCCAGCGAGATCATTGCCGGCGGCGGGAAGTGGCTGGACGTCCGCCTGCCAAGCGAATTTCAGAACTATCATCCGGATGACGCGGTGAACATCCCGCTGTACTTCCTGCGCATGCGGCTGAGCAGCCTCGACACGGAAGTGCCCTACGTCGTGATCTGCGATACCGGCCGGCGCAGCTCGGCGGCCGCCTATCTTCTCAGTGAGCGCGGCTTCAACGCCAGCGTGCTGGACGGCGGCCTGAGCATGAGCGACGGGGACCGTACCGGCTAATCCACAGGCCAGCGCCTGCGGGGCCCGGCCTGCCGTTCAGCGCTACATGGTATGAGTGGCTTTCTCGCCGGCGACGGCGCCGGCCAGGTAGGCCTCGATCTTGCGCTGCGTGGCGCCCCGGTCCTGCTCGCTGAACTGCACGCCTATGCCGGCCGTGCGTTTGCCCTGAGCGCCCTTTGGCGTCACCCAGATAACGCGCCCCGCCACCGGGAGCCGTTCGTCCTCGCCCATGAGATTGAGCAGCATGAACACCTCGTCACCGAGGCGATAGACGCTGGAAGTAGGAATAAAGAGCCCGCCGTTCGTGATGTACGGCATGTAGGCCAGGTAGAGGGCACTCTTGTCCTTGATAGTCAGGGTCAGAAGCCCCGGCTTGCTCGCACTCATCCATGTCCCTCCTGCGGTTCCAGGCCCTGGGCCCATGGCACCAGCAGATTTTCCAGTGTCAGTTCCACGTTCAGGGCGCCATCCATGCGTCTCATCGCCCGATGGACCTCATCACGATACCAATAGATCCAGGCCGCGGGTATGGCATCGATCACGGTTTCCGGGGTTTCCACCGGAGGCTGAACCCGCCAGCTTCCGGTCTGCCGCCGCCACGCCACGTGGTCCGTCCAGGCCGACAGCCAGCGCAGGCACCCCTCCAGGCCCTGGTCCGCACTGGCCCATTCAGCGGCCACCTCGATCGGGTCCATGCGACCGCAGAGCAGCCCCGCCATGTGTTCGCTGAAGCGCCCGTCCACGGCCTCGTAACCGGCGGTCGCGTAGTCCGCGGCCGTCAGCGGCGCACCCCCGGCAAGATGCAGGAGTCTCGGCCAGTCGGCGTCCCCGTGCCGCTCCCTGAGCCACAACTCAGCGTCTCCGGTCTCAGGAATCGGCACCCGCAAGCGCTGGCAGCGACTGGCGATCGTCGCTGGAAGCGTATCGGTTCGCGCCCTTACCAGGATCAGGAGCGTGTCCGGGTTGGGTTCCTCCAGGGTCTTCAGGAGACTGTTGGCCGCATTACGGTTCATTCGCTCGGCCGGCGCGACGACTGTCACCTTGGCGCCGCCGGCATAGCTGGTAAGAGACAGCGCGCGACAGGCCTCCCGAACCTGGTCGACCGTGACCTGTTTTCGCAGCCGACCCTTGTCGTCCGTTTCCAGTGTGACCCACCGGAAATCCGGGTGCGATGGCGGCTGAACCCGGCCGTCCTCGACGACCGGAGTCTTGTCCAGTACGGCGCCGGCGACCAGGAAGGCCAGGTCAAGCTTGCCGAGCCCGTGCGGTCCCTCGATCAGCAAGCCGTGCCCCAGGCGGTCTCCGTCGATCGCCGTGTTGAGATCGGATACCAGGGACTTATGCCATGGAAATCTGTTTTCAATCAATGGATTGAATATACTCGTTAATGTGGTTGCTAACTTCAGCCCGGACGCTCTCCGGTGTCCCGGAGGCGTCGATGATCCGAAACCGGTCCGGGTCGGCAGTTGCCCGCCGCAGGTAGGTTTCCCGTACGCGGTGAAAAAACGCCAGGCGCTCGACTTCGAAGCGATCCGGCTCACCACGGCCCCGAATCCGGGCCAGCCCCACCTCCGGGTCCAGGTCCAGGAGCAGCGTAAGGTCCGGCTGCAGACCATCCTGGGTCCAGCCCTCCAGCTGGCCGATCCACTCTCCGGACAGGCCACGCCCGCCCCCCTGGTAGGCCCAGGTTGCGTCGGTAAAGCGGTCACAAAGGACCCAGCGGCCGGACGCCAGTGCGGGCCTGATGCGATTCTCCAGGTGCAGACTTCGGCCGGCAAACATCAACAGCAGTTCGGCGAGATCCGTCATCGGCTCTTCGCCGCGCTCCAGCAAGATCCGGCGTATCGATTCGGCACGCTGCGTGCCGCCGGGTTCCCGCGTCACGTCCACGTCCAGGCCCGCCTCCACGAGGACCGCCGCGGCGTGTTTCAGGGTTGTGCTCTTGCCGGCACCCTCCGCACCCTCGAGTGTGACAAATCGTCCCCGGCTCATGGCTTGCTCGTCATCATTTGCCCGTCATCGACCACCCTGGCGCAGGCGGCGGAGGTATTCGGCCACCGCGCGGTTGTGCTCTTCGAGAGTGGCCGAAAACTGGTGGCTCCCATCCCCCTTACCCGTGGCCACGAAATACAGGGCCTTGCCCTCCACGGGATTCACAGCCGCTTCCAGCGAGGCCAGCCCCGGCATTGCGATGGGAGTCGGCGGAAGCCCCGCTCTGGTGTAAGTGTTCCAGGGGGTGTCGCGGCGCAGGTCCGCCCGCTTCAGATCGCCGTCGAAATCCTCGCCGAGGCCATAGATGACTGTCGGGTCCGTTTGCAGGCGCATGCCCTTCCTGAGTCTCCGCACGAAGACTCCGGCCACCTGGGCGCGCTCGGCGTCCAGTCCGGTCTCCCGTTCCACGATGGACGCAAGGATCAGCGCCTCGTAGGGATCCTCAAGGGGGAGTCCTTCCTCCCGCGCCGCCCAGGTCTGCGCCAGAGCCGCCTGCATCGCCTCAAACGCCTGGCGGAGAATCACCAGGTCCTTCGTTCCCCGGGAAAACCGGTAGGTTTCCGGCAGGAACCAGCCCTCGGGGGCCATCTCAGGCATTCCCAGCTCGCGCATCAGCCGTTCCGGGTCGACTCCGGCTTCCGTCCGGACCAGGGCCGGATGCGCGTCCAGCGCCGCCTGCATCTGCCTGAACGTCCAGCCTTCCACGAAAGTCAGGGAATGCAAGACGGCCTGCCCGCGTACGAGCAGGTCGATGAGCCCCTGCGCGGTCGTGTCCGGCGTCAGCTCGTACTCCCCTGCGCGAATTCTCGCGGCGTCTCCGGTATGTCGGGCCCAGGCCGTCAGGACCGCGGGATGCTCCAGGACGCCTTCCCCGGCAAGGTCCTCGGCAATGCCCTTTAGAGAGGACCCGGCCGGCACGTCCAGGATGCGCGGCGCCTCGACGGCGAGCGGTGTCTCGAGGTAGTCCTGCAGCCAGGCCTTTCCGCCGAACCAGGTCACCGCAGCGGCGATTCCGAGCACCGCGAGCAAGATCCCCATGATCCGAATCAGGCGAGCCAAGGTACGTCCTCCCCGGCCAGCCCCTCGGCCACCTGCCGGCACCGGGCGAAACCGCTCCAGCGCCCTGCTCCAAGCTCCGCCACCGGCCACAGGCCGAAAACACTGCTGGACAGGAAAATCTCGTCAGCCATCATCAGCGCATCATAAGACAATGAGCGCACCTCCAGGTCCATTCCCACCCTTCCGGCCCAAGCCATCACCCGGTCCCGCAAGACCCCTGCAACACCGGCCCGGTCAAGGCCAGGCGTCACCAGCGTGTCTCCGATCAGCGCGAAAACGTTGGCCCGTGTCCCCTCGATGACCTGCCCCGCCTCGTCGCACATGAAGCCCTCGTCCCACCCCGCGGCCGCGACTTCAGCCGCTCCGAGAACCTGTTCAATCCGGGAAAGGTGCTTGAGGCCCGCGGTCGCGGGATTGCGCCCCAGCAACGTTCGGCACCGGCCACATCGGGCACCGACCCAGGGTAGCCCCTCGCGCCAGCGGGGAAGCGAATGGAGCGCTACGAGAATCCTTGGACGCGCTGGCTCCGGTGGCGCGTAGCCCCGTCCTCCATCGCCCCGGGTAACCGTGAGTTTCAGCACCCCCTCGCGGCCCGGAGTTCGTGCCAGCGCGCCGACAACCGCGTCTTCCAGGACCGAATGCTCCAGAACCGGGAATGCGAGCCGGGCCAGGCCCGATGTCAGCCGGGCCAGGTGATGGGGCAGCAGCGGGATCGTCCCCTGCCAGATCCGCATGGTCTCGAAGAGGCCATCGCCATACTGGAGGCCCCGGTCGGAAGCCGGAATCATGTTCATGGTGTCCTGCGGGTTCAAGGCTCACCCTCGAGAGCAAGACGCAGACCCCGTGCCTTGGCCCGTGTTTCTTCCAGCTCCGGTTCGGGCCGGGAGTCCACCACGATGCCGCCGCCGGCCCGGAAGCGAACCTCCCGCCCGGCGAGATGAACACTCCGGATCAGGATATTGAGATCCAGGCTGCCATCACGGTTGAGATAGCCCATGGATCCGGTATACGGCCCGCGGGCCCGGCCCTCCAGTTCGGCAATGATCTCCATGCAGCGCACTTTCGGACACCCGGTGATGGTCCCGCCCGGAAACAGGGCCCGGATCGCGTCTCCCGGGGTGATTTCGTCGCGCACTTCCGCGCGAATATTGGACACGATGTGATGTACGTGGGCATAGCTCTCGAGAACCATCAGTTCATCGACGGACACGGTGCCCGGACAAGCGATCCTGCCCAGATCATTGCGCTCCAGGTCGATCAGCATGATGTGTTCGGCCCGTTCCTTCGGGTGGGCGATCAGCTCCGCGAGCAACGCGTCGTCCTCTGCCCCCCCGGAGCCCCGTGGCCGCGTGCCCGCGATCGGCCGCGTTTCCGCCACGCCCTGTCGTATCCGCAGCAGCCGCTCGGGGGAACTGCTGACCACGGCCTGGCCGGCCCAGCAGGCCAGGCCCGCGAAGGGCCCCGGATTGGATTCGCGCAGGCGAGCGTAGAGATCGGCAGGACCGGCACCGTCCGAGAGCCGGCCGGACCAGCCCCTGGACAGATTCGCCTGGAAAATATCCCCGTCGATGATGTAGCGCTGGGCCTGTTCCACGGCGGTCATGTAGCGTTCGGGGGGCTCCTCTTCCAGGGCCCCCTCCAGGAGCGATCCATCGAACGATGGGGCCTCGGCCCCCTCTGGTTTCCCGAAGGTCTCAAGGTCGGCCTCCATGTCGGCCAGTTCGCCGTCACGTTCCTCCGACACCAGCCAGACCAGCCCGGCATCGCGATCGGCCACGATCGCCGCGGTGGCACGGACCGCGAACGCGACGGGGAAATCCTCCGCCGCGGGCAGCCGCAGGGTCGGCTCGACCTGCCCGGCCAGTTCATAACCCAGAAACAGGAACCAGCCCCCGTGAAACGGCAGGTCTGTTGCCACCGTATCGCGCCTCAGGCGGCTCCACCAGGCATCGAGACCACGCAGAAAATCCCCTCCGGCAGACGCTTCTCCCTCGCCGGTAAGCCGGCCGTCCGCGTGCAGGACAAGGCTTTGGGCAACGGTCCGGAACAGGATGTCGTAGCGACCCTGCGGCGTGCCGCGGGCCGCACTCTCAAGAAGAAACGGATAGGTGTCGGGGCGAGCCCGATGCAATGTAAGCAGGTCCGGGCGGCCCGCCAGTTCGCGAATCGACGGCTCGCCACTCACCGCTGGGAGAACACGCGTCTGCCGCGCTCAGGAGAGACGACGGAAAACCAGGGTACCGTTGGTGCCGCCGAAACCGAAGGAGTTGGAAATCGCCACATCGACCCGGGCATCCCGCGCGGTATTGGGGACGTAGTCCAGGTCACACTCAGGATCCGGGTTGTCCAGGTTGATCGTTGGCGGCAGCACGCCGTCGCGGATCGCTAGCAGCGAAAAGATCGCCTCGACGGCACCGGCGGCGCCCAGCAGATGGCCCGTCATGGACTTCGTGGAACTCACGGCCAGCTGTTCGGCATGAGCGCCGAACGCCCGCTTGATGGCCACGGTTTCGGCCTTGTCACCCAGTGGCGTAGAGGTGCCGTGGGCGTTCACATAGTCGACGTCCTCGGCGTTGATTCCGGCATCGCGCAGGGCGTTCGCCATGCACTGGCGCGCGCCCTCCCCGTTCTCCAGCGGCGCCGTAATGTGGTGCGCATCGCCGCTCATGCCAAACCCGATGAGCTCGCCATAGATGTTCGCGCCCCGGGCCCGGGCATGCTCATACTCTTCGAGAAGCACGGCCCCGGCGCCGTCGGCCAGGACAAAGCCGTCCCGTTCAAGGTCCCAGGGACGACTTGCCCGCTCGGGATCCTCATTGCGGGTGGACAGGGCCTTTGACGAGCAGAACCCGCCGAGCCCCAGCACGGTCGTGGCCATCTCGGCACCCCCGGCCACCATGACATCCGCATCCCCGTACTCGATAGCCCGGGCCGCGATGCCGATATTGTGTGTGGCCGTGGTGCAGGCAGTGACAAGGGAAAGATTCGGCCCCGTCATCCCGTAGGCAATTGATACGTGTCCGGAAATCATGTTGATGATGCTCCCCGGGATAAAGAACGGGGAGATCTTGCGGGGCGAGTGGTCCCCGTTGAGATAATTGCTGTGGTTCGCCTCGATGGTTTCGAGGCCGCCGATCCCCGAGCCCATGGCGACGCCGCAGCGGTGCGCATTGGTCTCGGAGATCTCAAGGCCGGAATCGGACACAGCCTGCTTGGCCGCCGCAATGCCATAGTGCATGAACTCGTCGGTGCGGCGCTGGTCTCGCGGGGAGACGTAATCGTCGGCGTCGAAGCCCGACACCGCACCGCCAATGCGGGTCGAGAACTTGCTGACGTCGAGCCGGGTAATGGGCCCGATACCACTCTGCCCATCGCGGACACTCCGCCATGCGGAGTCCAGGGAGCTGCCGACCGGGGAGATAATCCCCATGCCGGTGACGACCACTCGGCGCTTGCTCAAGAGCACACCTCAATAAAGAAAGGCCGGCCTTTCCGCGACCGGCCCCGCGTCAACTGCCGTGATCAGGCGTCGCTCTGACGCTCTTTCACGTAGTCGATAGCCTGCTGCACGGTCGTGATCTTCTCGGCCTCTTCGTCCGGAATTTCGCACTCGAAGGCCTCTTCCAGCGCCATCACGAGTTCGACGGTATCCAGCGAGTCCGCGCCCAGATCGTCAACGAACGACGCATCCTTGGTCACTTCCTCTTCCTTGACGCCGAGTTGCTCGGCAACGATCGCCTTTACCTGATCCTCGATGCTACTCATCGTTTGATTTTCCTCAGTCGTTCGTAGTGCAGACAGACCCGGGGGGCCGCCGCGCCGGTATTGTGAATTACCGGGGGGGAATCTACAAGACAGGCCCCACCCGGCAGGCCCACTGCGTTTAACCCATGTACATGCCGCCGTTGACGTTGATGACCTCACCGGTGATATACGCCCCGCCGGGGGAAGCAAGAAATACCACCGCCGCGGCGATGTCGGACACGTCCCCCAGCCGCTGCAGCGGTATGCCGTCTTCCAGGCTTTTCCGCTGCTCGTCGCCGAGCGCGCGGGTCATGTCCGTTTCGATGAAACCCGGCGCGACCGTGTTGACCGTGATGCCCCGCGAGCCCACCTCCCTTGCCAGGGAGCGGGTAAAGCCCACCAGTCCCGCCTTTGCTGCGCAGTAATTGCTTTGGCCGGGATTGCCCATGAGCCCGACCACGGAGCCGACGTTGATGATCCGGCCGCGCCGGGCCTTCATCATGCCGCGCAGGCAAACCCGGGAGGTTGCACTCACGGAGGTCAGGTTCGTGGCCAGGACCTGGTCCCATTCCTCGTCCTTCATGCGCAACAAAAGGTTGTCCCGGGTGATGCCGGCATTGTTGACGAGGATAGTCACGGCGCCCTCGGCACCGGCGATCTCCTTGGCCGTTGCCGCTACCGCTTCGCGGTCGGTCACATCCAGGCATACGCCCCGCCCTCCTGCGGGCTGCAGGCGCTCGGTGATCGCCGCTGCCCCGGCGTCGCTCGTCGCAGTCCCCACAACCCTTGCGCCGGCGGCGGCAAGGGCATCGGCAATAGCCGCCCCGATGCCTCGCGACGCGCCCGTGACCCAGGCCACTTCGTTGTCCAAGTTCCAGTCCCGGAACATGCGTCTATCCCTTTTCAGCTAGAAAACGTTGCTCAGCTTCCGGCGGCGGCTCCTGCCTTCTCTCTGGCCTTCTCGAGACTTGCCAGGTCCAACAACGGCACGAACACCAGGTCGCGATCGATACGACGGCCCAGCCCGGAGAGCACCTTGCCCGGACCCGGCTCCACGAAAACCGAGGCGCCCCGTGCCGCCATGGTGCGGACACATTCCACCCAGCGCACCGGTCGATGCACCTGTGCGACAAGCGCCGTGCGGATCGACTCGGCATCAGCGTGGGTGGCCGCATCCACGTTGTGGACCACCGGTGTCTGCGGCGCACTGATCGCCACCGACGCCAATGCCTCGGCAAGCGCCCCTGAGGCCGGAACCATCAGGCGGCAGTGGGACGGCACACTGACCGGCAAGGGCAGCGCCTTCCGGGCGCCGGCATCGCGCGCAGCCTCCACCGCCCGGGAAACGGCCGCTGTGGAGCCGGCGATGACCACCTGGCCGGGAGCATTGAAGTTGACGGCTTCGACCACGTCGCCGCCCGCTGAACTCGCACAGACTTCGATCACGGCGTCGTCATCGAGCCCGAGTACTGCGGCCATCGCGCCCTCGCCCGCGGGAACTGCGGCCTGCATGAGCTGACCGCGCAGGCGGACCAGGTTCACCGCGTCGGCAAAATCCAGTGCGCCGGCGCACACCAGGGCCGAATACTCGCCCAGGCTGTGCCCCGCCATGACCGTCGCCGCGGGGCCGCCGTCGGCCAGCCACGCGCGCCAGGTCGCGACGCCGGCGGTCAGCATGGCCGGCTGGGTGAATTCCGTCTGGTTGAGCCGCTCCTCCGGACCATTGGCCATCAGGTCTGCCAGATCGTAGCCGAGAACTCCGGAGGCGACCTCGAGGCACTCTTCGACCTCCGGCCGCTGACGAAACGCCGCAAGCATGCCGATGGACTGAGAGCCCTGCCCCGGAAAAACCGCCGCCAGTCCCATGCCCCCGCTCCTTCTATGATTCCCTGTTGACACCGCCCGGCGCCAGGTCGGGCACAGGAATTATAGACGCCGGCGCAGACCCGCCGTGGCACCCACGAACAGTCCGCCCAGCGCGCCGAGCCAGTGGGATTCGATCAGCACCGGCCCGCCCGCCGCCGCGGCGGTTCCCGGCAACGGCCCGGCCACGACCTCATAACCGAGCTTCAGCGCCAGTGCGGCAAGAAGCGCCCCCCCGGCCAGTCGCTCGCCGCCCAGCATCCACACGAGGCCACCGGCCGCGGCCAGGCCGTGCAATACCCCCGACAAGCCGACATACCAGCCGACATCCGGCACCAGCCAGAACAGCCCGAGGCCGATCACCAGGGCGGGAACGAGATACCCCGCAGCCCAGGTGAGGGTCCGGAAATCGTCCCGAAACAACCCGCCGAGCAGGCCCAGAGCCGCCACGTTCATCAGGCCGTGTCCCGCCGACAGGTGACTGAGGTGTGCGCTCAGCAGGCGCCACCATTCGCCGGCGGCTACGGCGGCCCGGTCATACCCCAGCCAGGCACGGCCCCCGTCGGGCAACGCCAGCACCAGAAGGCAGGCCAGGCCGATTGCGAGGGGGACGCTGAGACCTTTCCGCGAAACCGCGCGTCCAGAGGTCATTCTGATATCATTCCCCTCTTGTCGCAGAGGCTCCATCCAGAGGGAATCAAGGGCTTGCAACGGAATATGAACGGGAATATGAACTATACGACAGGCGTCGCCCCGGCGATCAACCGGCAGCGCGGCTTCACCCTAATCGAAATCATGGTTGTGGTGGTGATCCTCGGGATCCTCGCCGCGCTCGTGGCGCCCAATGTCATCAGCCGGATCGATGACGCTCAGGTCAACCGGGCCCGCCAGGACATACGGGCGGTGGAAAGCGCACTCAAGCTCTATCGCCTGGACAACTTCAAGTATCCGACCACCGAGCAGGGTCTCGACGCCCTTGTGACCCAGCCATCGGATCCCTCTATCCGCAACTGGCGCCAGGGCGGTTATCTGGACAAGCCGCCGTTGGATCCGTGGAACAACCAGTATCAATACATGTATCCCGGCCAGCAGGGCGAGTTCGACATCTTCACCTTCGGTGCGGATGGACAGCCCGGCGGCGAGGGCATTAATGCCGACATCGGAAACTGGAACGTTCGCTAGCGTTCCACGCCGGCTGCTGTCGCGGCCCGCCCAGGGGTTCACGCTGATCGAGGTCCTGGTCGTTGTCGTACTGATCGGGATCCTGTCGGCCGTAGCATTGCTCTCGGTGGGCTCCGTGGGACGCAAGAGCCCCCTAGAGGACGAGGCCCGCCGCCTGCACGCGCTCCTGACATTTGCGGCCGAGGAGTCGCTCATGCAGGGTCGCGATCTCGGGCTCCGGCTCGAGCCTGCAGGCTATCGTTTCCTGTCCTACGACCCGGAGTCCTTCATCTGGGAAGAGCTGTCCGACGACGACCTTTACAAGGCACGGGAACTGCCCGAGGACGTCTACATGGAGCTCTTCCTGGAGGAGAAGGAAGTGGTCCTCGACACCGCGCGCAACGCCTCGCCGCCCCGGGAGACCAGAACGGACGAACGCGGCGAGGAAGAAGAGAAACAGGCGGCTCCCGAGCCGCAGCTCCTGATCCTGTCCAGTGGCGAGGTAACCCCCTTTCAGCTGTGGATCGGGCAGCGTTTCGAAAACGATCGCTACCTGATCGAAGGCCTGGCCGATGGTCAGATCGACCTGTGGCCTCCGGAAGCCGAGGAGCGCTGACCCATGGGCGGGACGCGACCCGGGAACAGGGCCACGCACAGGCATCGCGAGAACGGTTTCACCTTGCTCGAGGTCATCGTGGCGCTCGGCATCGTCAGCCTGGTAATCATTGCGATTTTCGAGCAGATGGCGATCACGACGCGCACCGCCACGGCCCTGCGCGAAGCCGCGCTGGCCAGCTGGGTCGGCCAGAACCAGATCGCGGAATTTCGCCTCGGCGAAACGTTTCCGGATGTCAGTGAATTCAACGGTGAGGTGGAATACGCCAACACCCGCTGGCGATGGCAGGCCGTCGTATCGGAAACGGGCGTGGAAGATCTCCGGCGTATCGATGTGGACGTCGCCCTCACTGACCGCCCCGACAATATCATTCGTTCGGTGAGCGGCTTCCTGACCCCACCGGCACCGGCCGCAACCAGCGGCGGCTGGCCGGACGGAGCCGGCGCCGCGGGCGGCAACGCGGGCGATCCGCGGACTTCCCCCGGCCAACCCGCAGACCCCGGGGGGCCCACCGAGGACCGGGAGCCGGCCGAGGACGAGTCCTGATGCGCCGGCAGTCCGGTTTTACCCTCCTCGAACTCCTGGTCGCCATGACCATTTTCGCCATCATGGGGGTCATGGCCTATGGCGGACTCGATGCCATTATCCTGCAGCGAGAAGCCGCGCTGGCAGCCATGGAGCGTACCCGGGAGGTCCAGTACGCGATCCGGCGCATCACGACGGATATCAGCCAGGTTCAGCCGCGTCCCGTTCGCGAGGAACTGGGGGACGGATTTCGACCCGCGGTGCTGGCCGACGGCCGCACCGCGGACCTGCTTGAGCTGACCCGCGGCGGCTGGCCCAATCCCATGGGTTTTCCCCGCAGCGCCCAGCAGCGCGTCGCTTACGAGTTGCTGGACGGCATCCTCGTCAGAAAGCAGTGGCGCGTTCTCGGTCACACCAGCGCCGTGGAGCCCGTCGAAGAAGAACTCGTCGCCGGCGTCGACGAGGTGGAAGTCCGGTTTCTCGGCGCAAACAACGAATGGCTGGAGGAATGGCCGGCGCCGAACGCCCAGGACAACCCCTGGCAGCTTCCCCGCGCCATCGAGGTCACACTGGTTTTCGGAGACTGGGGCCGCATCTCACGCATCCTGGAGATCGGCCTGTGATGGACCGGCCAGTGACAAATCGCGTCGTCATCCGGGGTGTCCCCGGCCGGCAGCGCGGTGCCGCTCTCCTGATCGCCATGCTGATTACCGCAATTGCCACGGTTCTTGCCGCCGATCTGGTCTGGGAGCGGGATCTGGACTTCCGCCGGACCAGCGGGCTCCTGGCCCAGGACGAGGCATTCCAGTACGCGCTGGGCGCCGAAGGCTGGGCCATGCGCATTCTCAAGGAGGATGCCGAGGACAACCAGTACGACCATCCCGCCGAAGAGTGGGCCATGCAGCTGCCTCCCCTGCCGTTTCCCGGCGGCACGATCCAGGGCCAGATGTTTGACCTCCAGGGCCGTTTCAATATCAATAATCTGCGGGACGGCAACGGCGCTTCCAGCCCCGAAGCCATTGAGCAGTTTCGCCGCCTCCTCCAGGCCCTGCAGCTCAACCCGCGCATGGCGGGGCTGGCGGCGGACTGGGTGGACCAGGACGTCGAGGCAAACTTTCCCGACGGCGCCGAGGATGGCCAGTACCTGGGCTTCGACCCGCCGTATCGCACCGCCAACGTGCCGATGTCCAGCGTCAGCGAGCTGTTTTACCTGGGCGAGATGGACCTGGAGAGCTATCGGCTGCTCCGGCCCCACCTGACCGCCCTGCCCGGCGGCTCGCTGATCAACATCAATACCGCGACCCCCGAGGTTCTGCTTTCGTTGTCGGAAGAGGTGGCCCCCGGGGATGCCGAGGGTGTCCTCGCGAATCGCCCCGAGGAAGGCTATGAGGACCTTGCCGAGGTCGCCGAATATCTGCCCGAAGGCGTGCTGGGACAGCTCACTGTTTCCAGCCGCTACTTCGAACTGCGGATCCGGGTCGATATTGGAACTCAACGGTTCACGATGTACAGTCTGCTGGACCGCGATCCGTCGGGCGTTGTAAGGCCGCTGCGGCGGAGCTTCAACTACGAGTGAGTACATGACAGGGAGTCTGGTAATCCGCCTGAATGGCGCCGCGGGCGACAACGCCCGCTGGGTGCTGCTTGACCCGGCGGGGCAACCCGTAGGCCAGATCAGGCAGGGCAGCCTTGAGCTGGCGGCCGCCGAGAGCGCCGGCCGTCGCGTGGTCATGCTCGTGCCCGCCGTGGACGTGATTCTCGCCAGAATCCAGGTTCCGATGCGGTCCGCGCCCCGGGTCATCAAGGCCGCCCCGTTCGCCCTTGAAGAACAGCTCGCCGAAGACGTGGACGAGATGCATTTTGCGGTCGGCCGTCAGTTATCCAACGGCGAGTGGCCGGTGGCTGCGGTTCGCGAGGATCACCTGGCGCACTGGCTGGAAACCCTCGCCACCGCGGGACTGGAACCTGTGAGTGTTGTCTCCGAGGCCGTCTGCCTGCCCGATACGCCCGGTACGGCCTGCTGGTTCGTCGACGGAGAACAGGTGATCGCCCGGGGCAGCGACGGGCTGGACACCGTCTCCTTCGAAGTCCCCTCTCTCCAGGACCTGGTGGAGTTCGGTCCCGATCCCGAAGATGATGACGCCGCCCTGCACGTGACCCTGTATGCCACGGGAGCCGACCTGGAGGAACGAGCCGACGAGATCGCCCGGCTGCGTGAAACCGTTGCCGGCGTGGAACTGCGGCAGATGGAGGGTGATCCCCTCACCTATCTGGCTCCGCGAGCCATCGAGCGGAGCACCCTGAACCTGCTTCAGGGAGACTACGCGCCGAAAAGCAGTGCGGAATTTCTCTGGAAGCCCTGGCGCGGCGCGGCCGCATTGTTTGGCGCGCTGTGCCTCGTTGTCATCGGCCGCGAGGCCCTGGTGCTCTCGGAACTCAAGAGCCGCGAGGCTGACCTGGATGCCGCCATTCAGTCCGCCTGTACCGAGGCCCTGGGCGGAGAGCGCTGTATCCGGCCGGTTTTCCAGGTAGAGGGCAGGCTCTCCGAACGCCTCGGCGGCGGTAACGCCGACGCGGGCCTGTTTCTCGAAGGCCTCGAGCGCCTTTCGATCGCCTTGACTTCGACCAGCGGCGCTACCCTGGAGGCGGTGAGCTATCGGAACGGGGTCATGGACCTCCGCCTGAAAGCCCCCAGCGTGGACAGCCTGGACAAGATTCGCAGCCAGGTCAGTTCGGACCAGCTCGTCGCCAGCATCCAATCGGCCAACAATGAGGGAACCTTCGTCGAGGGCCGGCTGCAGCTGAAGAGGCCGACAGGATGAAGGACTGGTTCGAAGCCCTCGCACCCAGGGAACGTATCTTTGTCGCGGGCGGATCCGTGCTGCTCGCCCTGGCGCTGGTCTATGGCCTGATCCTTGCGCCACTGTTCGGTGCCTCGGCGGCGGCCGAGGAACGAATTGCAACGAAGACCGGCGACCTCGGCCGCATCCAGACCGCCGCGTCCCGTCTTAGCCAGTTGGGCGACGCTCCCGCAGCGGGCCAGCGCTCCGGCCAGTCCCTCGTCGTTCTCGTGGCCAACAGCGCGGGTCGTGCGGGACTGGGCGATTCCCTCAGCCGCAACCAGCCGGTCGGCAGCGACGGCATTCGGGTTCGATTCGAGAACGCTTCCTTCGATGCCCTCGCCCGCTGGGTTATCGGCATTCAGAACAGCGAGGGTCTGGCCATCGACTCGGCGACATTCGACCGGAGTCGTGACCCGGGTCGGGTCAATGCGAGCCTGATCCTGAGACGATCAGAGGCATGACTTCGTTTGCATGGCGTCTCATCGCGTTGGGCGTGGCCGCGTTTGCGGCAGCCATTATTCTGACCCTTCCGGCGCGCGTAGCCTGGAGCTGGGTTGCCCCCGACGGCGTTGCCTTGCATAACAGTTCCGGCAGCGTCTGGAATGGCCGCGCAGACGGGGTCAGCGTTTCCGGGGTGCCGCTGGGAGCGCCGGAATGGGACGCCGCCGCACTGGCGCTGCTCACCGGCCGGATCGCCTGGGATATCAATCTCGACCGGCCGGACGGATTTCTCAATGGCCGGATCGCCATACCGTTCACCGGCTCCGCCGTGGAGTTTCGTGACACCGAGGCCGCTGTCCCGCTGCGCGCCGTAGAGCGGCTGTTTCCCATTCAGCCGCAGGACAGCGCCATCACGCTGCGGCTGGATCGCCTGCGACTGGAGAACGGGTGGCCCGTCGCGTTGCAGGGGACCGTTTCCGTCAGCGAGCTGCCGGTCAGGGGTATTCCCGTTCCCCTGGGGCCGTTTCAGGCCGATTTTCCGGATGCAGGGGATGGTCCCATTATTGGCATCCTGAGCAGTGTCGGCGGCCCGCTGGATATCGATGGCCGGCTCGAGCTGACCGGCGACCGCAGCTGGCTGATCGAAGGTACAGCAGCCCCCGGCAGCGAGGCGCCGCCGGCGCTTGCCCAGGGCCTTGGCGCTCTCGGCCCGGCCGATAGTGCGGGCCGGCGCCCATTCAGCCTTGCCGGCTCCTTCTGAGTCATCAGTGCGGCCCGGGGTGCCCGGGTCAGCAGCCTGGCCCTTTCATGTGCAAGATCTGATCTGCTCGGGCCAGTCCCTCCAGCCCTATTCCCTCCAGCCCCATTCCCGCCAACCCTTGAGCAACGGGTAGTAAAGGGCAAGGCGCACGGGGCCATCGTGGCGGGTTCCGAAGACCTCGGCATAAGACTCCAGCTGGGGCCGATATCGGGCCACTTCCCTGTCGAGAAAGCCCTCCGGGTCCCCTCCCAGGTGCCGGCCCGTCTTGAAATCGATGATCCACAGGACACCGTCGGCATCCTCAATCAGGCAGTCAGCCACGAGGCGCCGGAACCCTTCACCCTGCCATGCGGTGACGGCGTGCTCAGTCCATCGTCGAGGATGATCCGAAGCGAAAATCCACGCGGCCCGGGGATCGTCCAGCACGGCCTCAACCGCCGCCACCACCCAGTCCGCTGATTCACCCGCTTCAGCCGGCGTCAGGCCGTTTTCCTGCAGATGGACAACTGCCAGGCGGCGCATCTCGCCGAGCTCCTGCCGGGCCCAGGCGTCAAGGCCCTGCCGGCCCATCTGCTCGAACAAGCGGTGAGTGGCGATGCCGACAGCCCTCGCGGTGCGTCCTGCCCAATCGAACTCGAGGTGCTCCCCCCGGCTCGGGTCCGCACCGGCTACGAGCGGCAGTGCCGGCGGTGGCCGAGGCGTTCTCCAGCCGGGCGGCAGGCGCTTCAGGCATTCGGCGCCGTCCGGTGACTCCTTCGGGGCCGGCTCGTCAAAACCTGTCTCCGGCGGATCGATCAGTGATCCCAGAAGATGAAAGAAACTCCCCGCCGCCGGCGCCGCCCACTCACCCTCCCGATCCCGCCGAGCCTGGCCGATCAGGTGCAGGCTTCGCCGGGCCCGGGTCGCCGCCACGTACAGCAGGCGGGTGCGCTCGTGGGCGGCACGGCGTTTCTCCAGCTCCCCCAGGAAATCGTGCACGGGGTCGCTGTCCCCTCCTTGCGGGCCCATCGAAGCCAGGAGCAGGTCGACGCCGGCATCGCTGACACGCTCGGCCCAGCGAATCAGGGGCGTCTCCTCGGGGCGTACGCCCCGGTCCAGTCCCGGCAGGAGAACGTGATCGAACTCCAGGCCCTTTGCCTTGTGGATAGTCATAACTTCCAGGCGGCCGTCGGCCGCCGGATCCGGGGCAGCGTAAAGGTCTCCCAGCCGGTCCTGGAGTGCGAGCGGGTCGGCAAGGTCACCGGCTTCGCACATGGAATCCAGGAAACCAAAAAACGTGGCCGCGTCCTGAAGGCCGCTGCTGCCTTGCTCGGTCGCTGGCCCGCCCAGGGCGAGCCAGGCGCTCTCTACGACCCGCCGCAGCGGCAGGCGGCCGCGGGCCTGGCGCGCGGCGTCGAGCACCGGCAGCACGCGCTCAGTCAACAGGGCGCGATGTTCCTCGTCGAGCCCGGCCTGCCATTCGGGGTCTGCGAGCGCGGCCCCCACCATCTGGTCCGCCGGTAGGGACTCCAGCACCTCGAGGGGCAGCCCGCAGGTTCGTCCATGCAGACAGGCCAGCCAGGCCATGCGATCTGCGGGATGACAAAGCGCACGGGTCAGGGCCAGCAGGTCCTGGATTACCGGCGCTTCTGAGAGGGGCTGAATATCAACACCGCGATAGGGGATCTGGCGCCTTCTGAACTCCCTCACAATGGCCTTTAGCTGCGTGCGGCTGCGTACGAGGATGCCCACGGTTTCCTCCGGAGCGTCGGCGAGCAACGCTTCCGCAATCTCCGCCACCCGAAGCGCTTCCGATGCGCCCTGGTCTGCCCGGATCCAGTGCACCTCCACTGAACCGGTCATCGGGCGGGTCGAATCCGAGTTAGAGAACGGCACGGCGCCATCGCCCAGATTCGCGTCGGCGGGAAACAGGTCGCTGAAGGTCCGGTTGGTCCATGCCACCAGATCCGCCGACGCCCGAAAGTTGGCCGTCAGCTGGAGCGGCTCGAGCCGCAGCCCGCCCAGTCCGGCCTGGGCGGTCCGCAGAAAGAGGCCGACCTCCGCGTCCCTGAAACGGTAGATGGACTGCATCGGATCGCCGACGCAAAACAGGGTCCGTCCGTCCCCGGCGCTCCAGCCCGCCGTCAGGCGTCGCAGCAGTTCGTGCTGGGATTCGGAGGTATCCTGGAACTCGTCGACGAGCAGGTGCTGGAGCCGATGATCCAGGGCCAGCGCAAGATCGGTCGGGTTGTCCGCCGGACCCAGGGCCTCCAGGGCCGCTCGGGCCACGCCCACATAGTCAGTAGCCCGGCGCTGCCGGAACGTCACCTCGAGCTCCATCGCGGCGTAGCGGAGGACGTCCAGGAGTGCGGTCAGAATCGTCCACTGGCGATCTTCGTAAACCGGGGGCGGCAGTCCCCGGACGCCGTGCAGAGCGGAAACTCGGCGGGGATCTTCGCCGAGCGCGGCCGCAAGTTCCACGAGCCGGGCCTTCTCCGGCCCGCGGCTCGGCGGCACCCCGTCCCGGACCGTGAAGGACTTGCGGACCTGGGGCTTCTTGACGAGGCACAGGGCCGCCAGGCCCTGCCAGACAGGCAGATCCTTTGCCTCGGTGCCGGGCAGCCCGGAAAGACCCGCACAGGCGGTCACCGGGGACGGGCTGTCCCGCGCGACCAGCTCTTCCGCGGCCAGGGCGGCCAGGGGACCAAACTCGTCGAACCCTCGCAGGTGATGCGCAACAAGGCGCAGTCCCTCTTCCACGGTCCGCCTCAGGCCGGCTTCCAGCCGCTTCCGGGCGTCGTGGTCCTCCATTCCGGGCCGGCCGCCGACGCGCGGAAGCCAATGGTCACGTCGAGCAAGAAGGCCCATGACCAGTTCCTCGGCGCGCCGGTAACGATTGTCCAGATGTTCCAGCAAGCGTCTTGCGGGTTCGCGGGCAGGATGGCCATCGGCAGCCAGGAGGCAGCGACGCGCGGCCTCCCGGTACAGGTCCTCGGGGCGATCCGCGATCGGCGCGGACCCGCCGAGACCGGACAGGACCGGCAAGCGCTGGCTGAGCCAGGCGTTCAGGCCGTCAATGGTCATCACCCGAAGCCGCGAGGGGTTGCTCAGCAAGTGCCATCCCGCCTGCTCGTCCCGAACCAGTGCGGCGATGGCGAGTTCGCGAGTCTGGCGCTCGTGCCGTGCGGACACCGGGCGTTCCTCGGCTGCTGCCGCCAGTGCGCCGAGGATCCGCTCGCGCATCTCTCCCGCCGCCTTGCGGGTGAACGTGATCGCCAGGATGTCTTCGGGCCGTTCGGCGACGGCAAGCAGGCGAAGGACCCGCTGAGCCAGGATTTCCGTTTTTCCGGAACCGGCGGGAGCCTGGACAATGTAGCTGGTCGCTGGATCGAGCGCCCGACGCCGCGCTGCCTGGTCGGCGGGCTCACTCATCTTCGGCGTGTCCCGGCGCAAGGGCCTCAAAACGACGGCACAAGGCGTCGAGACCGCAATAGCGGCAGGCCTGGGCGTCCCGCGGGGACACTTCGGCCCTGCCTGCAGCAAACTCCCCTGCCAGGGCTTCCACACGAACCTGCCACCAGATCCTCATCGCGGGCCAGTCCTCTGTCGGCGGCGGCGGTCTCTTCTGCCCCGCCAAGGGGCTGAACGGGCCGACTTTGTCGTCGCCGCGGACCAGGCCGCGATAACCGGTTTTCCCCGCACGCAGGACCCCAAAACCGATCCCTGCGAGGTCTTCGCGGGTGCCCGCGTATGCCGGCACCTGGGGATCGGGGAGACGCTCGTTGAGCCATCCGCCGAGTGACGGGTCCGAGGTCTTGTAGTCGATGACCCAGTCACCCAGGGCGTCCCGGTCGACGCGATCGATACGTCCCCGTAACAGCAGTCCGGCAAGATTGAGTTCCACGGGCGACTCGGCTGCTTCTACTGTGAATGGGGGCCGGCGCAGGTCGGCCGCCACGAGTTCGACGATCATCTCGCTCAGCCGCCTGGCTTCGATCTCGAGATGGCCTTGATCGAAGGGGCGGGCTTCGATCCCTGATTCCGTCCTGGCCGAAGCCACGGCAGCCGAAATACGTCCCGCCCGGTCGACGGGCTCCATGCCCGCAGCGGCCGCCTGACTGCCCCAGTCCGCCCAGAGGCGGCGCAGCGCGGCGTGCGCCCAGCGGCCGCGGGTGGCCGGGTCCACACCCGGAGACGGCGTCGTAAGGGGCTCCGCCTTCAAGCGATGGATTGCCGCAGCCCGGAATGGGCAACGCGACTGGTTTTCCAGCACCGCCAGCCCCCCGCGAAGACGCCCGGAGAGCGCCGCCAGTCGGTCTTCCGGCATCGGCTCCAGCGTGGCAGCAGCCGCCAGCCCGGCACCCCAGTCCGGCACGGCTGGAACGAGCGTCTCCGCGTCCCCCCGGGGCAGGTTCGCCACCATTGGGCTCGGAAACAAGGGCTCATCGCCTTTCGTTCGCGGCCACGAGAAGACGATCTGGCTGGCGGCCGCCCTCAGCTGGGCCGTGCGCTGTTTCGCGAGTGCGAGCTCATGGTCCGGACAGGCCCTGGGCATGTGCAATTCACGCTGCAAACCCGTCGGCAGAAACCCGTTGGGCCTGAGGCCCGGCGGCCAGGTCTGGTCGTCCAGTCCGCAGACCCATATGGCATCGAAGCGCTGCCCCTGGGCTTCCAGAAGACCCAGCACCTGTATCGGTGCCTCGGCGGATTCCGGCTGGAAGACCCGTTCCCCCGCCAGGCCGGACAGTTCGCTGATCGCCTGCTCGTAGTTCATCGGCCCGGTAACCGGATCCAGCGACGCCAGCGCCTCGAGCATGTCGTTCCACGCGCCGCGAATCTGGAAACTCTCGCTGTCGAGCGGCGCGTCCCCGGGCCACTGGAGATCTTCGAGCAGCGTGCCGAACAGGCGGGCCCAGTCGGCGAGCCGTCGCCGCCCGGGCAGGCTCGCCCGTCGGTCTAAAGCCGCCTCCAGGCTGCCGGCGAGAACGCCGCATCCCCGCTGCCGGGCCAAGGCGGCCAGCCCTGTCGCGCCCACCTCGAAATAACCGTTTTCGCGAAGATCCACCTCGACCAGCGCGCGCGCATCGTGCTCCTCGTGCACACGCCCCAGCCATCGTGAACGAAGGAGACGGCTGGCCGCTTCGAAGGGCATGGCCCCGGACAAGCCGCGCAGGGCATCCAGGGCGGAGCGAACCATGGGCCATTCAGACAAGGGCCGCCCCAGTGCCAGGTTCCAGGCCCGTCGTTCCGCCGCCGGCAGAGTCCACACCGGACCCGGGCTCAGCGTGGCCTCGAGAATGCGTTCCACTTCGTCGCGCACAGCCGCCAGGTCCGGCACGACAAGCGCCACCCTGCTCGCCGGTGCATTCTCTCCATGCGCACGCAACCAGGCGGCAGCCGCTCTCATTTCGTCGTTCGCGTCGGCAAAAGCCAGCGTTGCAACCTGTCCGGCGACGCCTTCGGGTTCCACCAGGACCCGGCCGTTCACTCGCCCGGCGATCGCCTCCTGCAGCGGCGTCCAGGACTCGAACCCCGCGAACGCGACAGCCCGTTGCGGCGGTCTGGCGCGTTCGGCCAGTATCGATTCCAGCGCCGGTTGGTCGACCCAGGACCGGGCCGTGAGACGCTTCTGAAAGGCTTCATGCAGAGAAAGGAACCCTTGCGTATCCGCCACCGGTTCTGCCAGAACCGTGCGCGCGTCAAGCCGCCAGCCCGCCAGCAGGGCCCGCGCCCGGCTGGCTTCCGTCGCCGCGGACGCGGTGTCCAGCAACCCGGTTTCCGATGTCTCGACTATCGTCCGCCAGAGCCGCTGCGACTGGGCCGGGGACAAGGCTGTCTGAAGAGACTGACCGGACTCCGTATCCCGAAGCCAGGCCCATTCCCTCTGGGCCCAGGCATCCCAGGGGAGCACATCGGGACTCGGCCACGAACCTCCCGGACCGGCGCTGGCGAGCGCCGCGTGATTGAATGTACCGGCCAGGAAACGGGCCAGGCGCCGATTGGCGGTCACCACGGTACCGCCGGCAGAAAGCACCTCCATCGCCTGGTCCATGAGCGTTTCGGTCATCTGCGCGTTGCTGACGCCTCGATGATCATGGAGTGGGTTCGCCGTCGGCCGAGGCTGCCGCCTCGCAGGGCCACAGTGACTGCATGGCTTCGAAAAATACCGCCGTTACCGGCAATGGCTTTTTCGCCGGATTGGCGTCGATATACCCGGCTATCGCCACGATATGATCGCCTGTCGTGGCCGCGTCCGGCGGGCAGTATGCCAGGAGGTCTTCCCGCCCCATGGTTTCGAACAACTGGAAGACCCGCTGACCGTCGAGGCCCAGAAGCACGGTGAGGGCCGACGCCATGCTGACCGCTCCGATACGGCTCCCGGTTTCGAGACCTTCCAGGACCCCAAGGGTAATGCCGACGCAGTAGGTAATATCCAGGTCGTCTGCCTGGCCGTTGCCCTCGAGGATCTCCAGATAGCCCGTGCAATCTGTCCGCCAGCCGCCTGCGGACATGAGACTTTCCTCGTCCGAATTCAGGTCGGCATGAGCGGACAAGGCAAGGGTCAGCGCGATGCACGCCAAAGCAAAGGAACGAATGTTTCCGAGCACGGGTGTCCGGTATTTCTGAGCCAGCGGGCATCCTCGCACGAAGCTGAACGGACCCGCAATGCGGCTAGCCGCCTTCGGAGAGGGCCAGGGGATTCGCTTCGACCCGGGGCTCGGGCAGCGGCCGAAGAATGCGTTCCACGTAGCTGGGTACGACTTCGGTGAGGTCCACCTGTCGGCCCTCCTGCTCCGACATGTACCAGCGATGTTCCATGAGCTGATGAAACAGCTCCGCGTCGTCCAGCTTGCGGCGCTGGTCGGGCGGCACGGCGTCCAGCAGCGGCAGATAGGCCTCGTGGAACCAGCGGTACGCGGACAAGTGACCGGGCACGTTCGTTTCGGTCAGGGGCTCTGCCTGACCGGCCTGCCAGCTATACATGTCGTTGAGCAGACGTCGCGCCTGGTTCTCTTCGACGGCCAGTCCGGTCAACTGCTGAACGAGCCGGCGGTGGTAGCCGTTTTCGACGACCCGGGCACGAACGCGGAGACACTGGTTGTCCTCTCCTGTCTCGATCTCCATTTCCTGAACGTTGAAGCCGAGACTGTTCAGGTGCCGGAGCCGCGCGTCTATGCGCCAGGACTCGCTCGCCGGATATTCCTCGACCCGGGTCAGGTCATCCCACAAGCGCTCATAGCGGTCGACCACCGAAAACGCCAGGTCGACAGGGTCGACACCGTCGACCAGTCCGAATCCCGCCTGCAGGTCCATCAGCTCGCCCGCCAGGTTTTCAGAGGCGATCTCCAGGTCGTGACGGCGCTGGCCGCGGCTGAGAGACGGGTGCAGCTCGCCGGTTTCGGCGTCCACCAGGTAGGCAGCAAACTGGCCGGCATCCCGGCGGAACAGGGTATTGGAGAGGGAACAGTCGCCCCAGAAGAAACCCTCCAGGTGGAGACGCACCAGAAGAATCGCCACCGCATCCATCAGGCGCTCAATGCCGCCCTTCTCGGCCTCAGCCGAAATCAGGGTCCGCAGCGGCAGCGAACCATCAAGGTAACGAGTTACCAGCAGGCCCTTTTCGGACTCCGCGCGATGCGTGACCAGCGCGACGGGTTCAACGGCTGGAAGCCCAAGCTCGACCAGTTCCTTGAGCAGGTTGTACTCGCGGATCGCCAGGCGCTCGTTGATCTCCTTGATCGCGTAGAACACGTCCCGATAGGAAACGAAGCGGACGAGGTTCCTGGAAATTCCCCGGGTCAGGCGCACCAGCGCAGGCGAATCCCACTCCTCCAGCGGCGTATCCCACGGCAGGGCGAGCCCGCGGGGAAACGCATAGCCGGAGGCAAACTGGAGGCGCATTTTCCTCAGCCGCCGCGCGCGTTCCCGAGGATGCGGGCCAGCTCCCATACATCCTCGCGCTCCAGCAACCGCTCCCAGGTCTCCGGCAGTTTGCGGCGCCAGTTCGCATACTCGTCACCCGTCCCGGGAACGTTGACCGGCGTGTCCATCCCGATCCAGTCTTCCAGCTGGACAGCGGCTACGCCGGCGCGGGCCTGGCCCAGGTAGCAAAGCAGAGCCGAGAGCACATCGGGATCCAGGTTGGGATTCGCCGTCAGGTCACGGCGCTCGCCGGAGATGAGATCCCGGTCCGCGAGGGCGTCGAGAATGCGCTGCAGATCCCGCTGGCGCTCTGCGCGCGCCCCGTCAGCCATCCCCTCCTCCGGATACAGTTGCAGTTGTTCCCTCAGATCGATATCCGATCCGGTCCAGTAGCTGGTCAGCGGCGGAAGGTCGTGGGTGGAAATCGTCACGAGCGCTTCGGCGGGATAATCCTCCGGGGCCCGGCACCGACCGTCGGGCGCATGCTCGAAATAGAACACGCGATAGGACCAGACACCGTAGTCGGGCATTGCACGCCGGATCTCCTCGGGAACGGTGCCCAGGTCCTCACCGATGACCAGGCATTGCCGCCGATGACTCTCCAGGGCCAGGATGGCGAACAGGTCGTCCAGCCGATAGTAGACATAGCTGCCCGCCGACGAAGGCTGTCCCGCGGGCACCCACCACAAGCGGAACAGCACCATCACGTGGTCGATCCGCAGCGCCCCACCCCGGCCCATGTTGCGGGCGAAGAGCTCGACAATCGGCTGATACGCACGCTCCCGCAACACGTCGGGCAACATGGGCGGGATGCCCCAGTCCTGTCCCTGGAGAGCCAGGGGATCCGGCGGTGCGCCTACCGACGCGCCGGCGGTGTACAGGCCCGAATCGCTCCATGCTTCCGCACCGCCGCCGCTGACACCGACGGCAAGATCGCGATAAATGCCCAGGCTCATCCCTGCGTCCCGGGCCGCTCGCTCTGCCGCCGCCAGCTGCGTTGCCGCCAGCCACTGCAGCCAGGCGTGAAACTCCACCTGGCGTGGATATTCCCTGGCGAAAGCCAGCGCCTCGGGACTCCGGGGACCGGCATAGTCCGCCGGCCAGTGCCCCTGGCCTTCCGGCGCGGCGGCCGCGTGCGCCTGCATGGCATGGAACAGCGCAAAATCCTGGAGAGCGTCTCCCTGGTTTGCGACGAATTCCCCATAGGCATCCAGCTCCACCTTGGAGGCAAGGTTGCGGAACTCTGCATAAACAGTCGCCAGCACCTCCATTTTGCACGCGGTCACGCCCGTGTAGTCCACTCCGGGGGTCGCGCGCAGAGCAGCGGTCCTTGCCTTGAATGCCGGATCGGACACCAGGCTGACCGCGCGGCCGCACTGGTCGAAACACGGCGCTTTCTCGGGATCGATGTAAAGCACATTGATGAACTGGCGGCTCGACGGGCTGTAGGGACTTGCCATTTCCGGATCTGCGGGGAAGAGCGCGTGGAGCGGGTTGAGACCCACAAAGTCGGCGCCCAGTCCGGCCGCCGCTGCGGCGAAATCCGCCAGGTCGGTGAAATCACCGATCCCCCAGTTTCGATCGGACCGCAGAGTGTACAACTGCACCGCCATACCCCAGATCCGTTCGCCGTTGGCCAGGGACGGCGGTTGATAGCAGCGCTCCGGCGCCACGACCAGGCGGCAGTCCCCGAGCCGATCTCCGTCGAGCTTCTCCACGAACAGGCGGTGATACCCGATGGGCAGTTCGCCTGGCAGCGGCAGGCCGAGACACACGTAGTGGAGATTGTCGATCGCGTGCTCCGCATACCGTTCGAGGGGGTGCAGATCCACCTGGCCGCTTTCCTCTCCGCCGTTCTCGAAAGCGACCCGCCAGCGCACACCGGGCATCAGCGGGAACATGACGGTCAGGGGAATCCGCGAGTCCCGGCCATGCCGAATCACGGCCACCGGCGGTAGCACCCGCTGCCATTGCTGTGCTTCCAGTGCATCGGCCTCTCGGGCCAGCGCATCGGGGTCCGATGTCGAATGGCCCATCGCGGCAAGAAGTGACAGGAGGCTTTCGGCTGTCACCTCACGGCGCTCGCCCCGGAAGTCAAACCAGTGATCCTCGATGCCGCGCAGACGGCGGAGACGTTCCAGGAGATCGCGGTCCTGCATGTAGGGCCTCTTCGGGCCGGGGGCCCGTCAGATTTCGGACAGAATCTTGCGACGAAGTTGCTGATACTCGTCTTCGGATATCAGCCCGTCGCTCCGCAGCGTGTTCAGAGTCTTGAGACGAGCCGGCACCGTCCGGCGGCCCGTCGTTTCCGGAACCGTCACCGCAACGCCGGGTCCCGGTTTCCTCCGGATCGGGCCGGCGGCGCTGCTGCAGCAACCGGGCCGGCGGCGGCGCTGCTGCCGGATGCCGGCGGTGCCCCGCGCCCTGGCGGCTGTGCCGGCGTCGTGGCTGCCAGCTGGCCCGCGGGAGCCGGCGCCGGCGGCAGACCGGACGGCGATATCGGTGGAATCGCCGCCAGCCTGGAAACGCGGGGATCATAATCAGACAGGACGCGCTGTTGCTCCGCCACGCTGGACGCCACGATATCGACGATCGGTGGCTGGTCCAGGTTGGCCTCGTTCACCAGGCCGAAACGATCCCGGTTGAGCCCCGGACCCACGGGAATCACCATGAGATTGAAGGGCCGGCCCGCCGTGATATCGACGACCCGAGCGATCTCCTCGATGTCGCAGCCGGTCACCATCACCGAGTAACCCCACTCGGTGCGTGCCTGCCCACCAAGGAATGACGACGGCACGAAAAAGTGCACTTCCCGCCCCCGAACCCGGATACGTTGCGGGAACAGCACCTGGGCGTCCAGGTCGGCTTCGACCCTGGAGCGCATGGCATCGACTTCCTCGCGCGTTACCCGGCCGCGATCCTCGCGGAGCTGGTCCTCGGCACGTTTCTCCAGTTCCATCAGGTAGTAGGCGCGGGCCACCTGCGGCCGCGGGGTCAGGATGACCGCTTTCTCCCAGGCGCCTTGCGCCGCCACCCCGACGTTGCGGCCCGGCAGGGTATCCATGCGGCCGGAGCCGGTGATCCGGTCGGTGTCGATATAAACGTCGATGTTGAACGTGTAGAAATCGGTTCTGAGCAACTGGTCCAGCGGTTCCTGGCCCATGGCGGTGACCCGGCCTTTAGGGCTGGGTATCCGCCGGCCAAGCCGAACCCGGAACCACGTGCCCTTGGAATCCGCGTCGGCGCGAAACCATTCGATATCCAGGGACCCGGGTTCGAGGTCATCACGGGTGGGATACTTCAGCCCGCCGGCACCGAAATCGTCACCGCGCGGGTCATCCAGGCGAAAGATCTCCTTCGCGGGGGCCGCGAGGGGAATCAGAAGCAGTATCAGAAGAGCGAGTCGCATAGGTGCTGCAATAAAAATGGGCAGCCCCGAGACCGGGGCTGCCCTTGGATGCTAACAGACTGGCTGCTAGAAGCTCACCTTCATAAAGGCCTTCAGCCGATACTGGTCGTAGTCGTAGCTGTCCTTGGAGATGTTTCCGAGCGGCGTGGCTACGAAATCACCGGCCGGGCGGAGACGCGCCCGGCGCCCGTTGTTATCGGTGTAGAACTCGGGATCGTAATCCCCTGTCCACCATTCCGCGATCGCGCCGAATTCCACGCCGGACAGGAAGTAGTTCAGCTCTACGCCCACCATGTCCTTGGTGTGCTCGCCGGTGAGGTACTCCGCGTAGCCGTTCGTCGGGCTGCCTTCGAAGCCCAGCGCCACGGGTGCCACGTCGATGGTGCCGTCCACCAGGTCCACTTCATAGCGGCCGAGATTGATTTTGCCGTAGAGGTCCGGATGGAGCTGGTAGCCGAAGGAGAAACCGATCTGGGAGTACTCGGCTTCCCGATCATCGCAGTTGACGCAGCCGCCCAGCCCGACATTCGGGATCCAGGCCGGATTCACGGGTGCCTGGGGGTAGCCGTCGTATGCGTCCGTGAGGTATTCCTGCCTGGTCACGCGATCGTCGTCATCCTTGATGAACCGGTACCTGAACTCCAGGTCGATGCCGTTGGCGATATCCCAGATGTAATTCGCCCGGAAACCGTAAATCTCCGTTTCCCGGTCCTGGTAAGGCGAGTAGACCGACCGCGTCCAGCCGCCGAGACCCCAGGAGTTCACGCCTTCGTTTCGCGGATAGTCGCTGCCGCATCCGGTCGCATAACCCTGTGCGCCGTTGCCGCAGGCCTGCCAGTTCTGGTTGTAATCCACGTACGTGTATTCGCCCTGCAGTTCGATATCGGCAATGGTGTAGCGCGGGATGACCGTGAAGCCCTTCCAGCCCGATACCGACATCGCCACCGTTTCATCAAAATCGGTGAAGGCGTTGTCCGCCATGAGGCTTACGACCTGCTGAGCCTCACCGCTCCAGCCGGCATAGCCCACACCGCCGATGGCATCGCGGAATCCACGATTACCAAAATTGTAGTCGGGCCGGGTCCACTGCCAGGTACCCATCCAGCCCTCGGTAAGGAGAACATCCTGCTCGCGACGGGCTGCCTGCACGGAAAGATAATCCTCGCCGTGGTTGAAGGCCTGCAGGGCGAACGTGAGGTCGGGTATCAGGAAATCGTCGATATCGACATTCAGCACCCAGGCGGTGTCGTCGGCGTCCTTGCCGAGGGTCGGGCTGAACCGGCAGTTGCCGTTGATGTCGCCGTCACAGACCGTATCGTCGACGTTGTAGTCCGACCAGTAGAATCCACCGCTGATATCCACTGGGCCGAAACCGGAGTACTCGGCCCGCGCGCCCAGCACGGTGTTGTCGTAGCGGGTGACTTCGTCGACCCCGTCCAGGGTGTTCTCGCCGTTCAGCAGGCACTCCTGCCTGAGCACCTCGTCTTCGATGCCGCGGCAGCGGTCTTCGTCCGGCGCAATCTCCTTATCCCGGATGTAGACCGCAAGCGCGGTGCCGTTGAAGTCCGAGTTGGGACTCCAGCGAAGCTGGCCGACCCAGGCCGCGTCACTGGCCTCGTACTCCGTCGAGGGATCACCCTGGGTACCATCCGTGGTCGTGAACTTCGGACCCGCGAAGAGGGAAGGCAGCGCAACCCTGGCCAGGTCCCAGCGTACCGAGTTGTCGAACATGGAGCCCTGGAACAGGAATCCCGACGCATTGTCCCGATCGATATACCGGTACTTACCCTGGGTATAGGGATCGAACATGCCGAAATCGTTCGAGCCGATGGTGGCCGAGTCGATCCAGTCATATCCCGGCGTGATGATTGCGTATACGCCGCGCAGCTTCATGTACTGCGCTGACCGGATATCTTCTTCGTCCCGGTCGAAGCCGCCGAAGTTGGTCCAGAAGTTCCGGTTGAAGCGAGCCTTGATACGGCCGCCAATTTCAACCTGCTTCGACACCTGGCTGCGGAACATCAACTCAAACTCGACGCCCTGCCCCTGGTCGCCGCCGAAATCCCCGGGGACCTCGACCGCGTCGTTGTACAGAGCTCCCTGCACGCTGCGGTCCCCGTCAAGGAACTTGGCGTAAACGCTGCCGAACCACTCGAGTTCTCCGGGCTGCGCCTGCGCGCCCGCCGGCAGCATCAGAGCCGCAACCGCCGCTGCGGTGAGACTCTTTCGAATAATGCCCATGTTTTCTCCCCCTGGTCTCTAGGCCGCCGGTCTACGCTACTTCCGGACCGTCAACAAGGTTGCCGGCTTGGAAGCGTTGCCATCCAGATCGCATTCGTAGGCTAGCTGAGCGTGCTGACCCTGGACTTCTTCTGCCGATCCGGAGGCCGGCGGCGCCAGAATGTCGATCACGTGCGGGTCGCAGTCGCTGTCCGTGCCACCGCCGAAGCGATGCTGACCCTCGAACTCGTTGACCTTACGGGTCAGGAAATCCGTCTTGGCGGGGAAGCCCTCATTGGACTGCATGACCACCTGGTATCCCCACTTCGTCGCGTCTCCGCTGCCGATGTCTTCTTTCGCGACCCGGCCGGAGATGGTCTTGCCCTTGCCCAGCGTACGCCTGGGCACCAGCACGTCGCCGGCAGCCAGTTTCTCGGCGAGCTTCACGCGGGCCTCGGCAACGACCCGGGACTGCTGCTGGGGAGACAGGACAACCACTTTCTCCCATGCATGAGCGGGATCGAAGGTGATGTTTAGCCCGGGCACGCCATCGGTGTGGCCGCTGCCCGTGGCGCCATCGGTGTCGATGAAGATGAACACCATCTGGACCGCAAAGCCCACGCCCATGCCCCAGGGGTCATCCAGCCCCGAGTTGACCGACACGGAGAAGTCAACGTTCTTGCCCTTGTCTTCGACCTCGAACTCAACCAGGTCGAAGGACCCCGGCGAGTACACCGCGTCGGTCGGGTAGACATACGTACCCGGCCCGTTGTCATCACCCGTCGGATCCTCGAAGGTCACCTTGTCCGCCCAGGCGGGGGCCGCCGAAAGGGCGCCCGCGAGAATTCCCGCCGCCAGCATGGTCAATCGATTGCGCATCACGTTTCCTCCTGAGCGTGAACCTCTGATAATCAATATTCTGTTTTGGTGCAATCCAGAGATATACCTATTTGCCTCATCCTTTCACGCCGCCGGCAGTCAAACCCGACACCAGATACTTCTGAAGGTACAGGAACAGAAGCACGACGGGCAGCGAGATAATGATCGAACCTGCAGCAAAATAACCCCACTGGGACGCAAAACCGCCAACAAAGAACTTCAGCCCGACCGGCGCGGTGTATTTCACTTCTTCTTCAAGAAAGGTAGCCGCAAGAATGAATTCATTCCATGCGGTCATGAAGGAAAACAGCGCCGTGACCGCCACAGCCGGCTTGGCCAGCGGCAGAATGATCTTGAAAAAGATCACTTGCCGCGATGCACCATCCATAATGGCCGACTCTTCGATCTCGAGCGGAATCGTGTCGAAATAGCCCTTCATCATCCAGACACAGAAGGGGATCGCGGTGACCGAATAGACCATGATCAGTCCCAGGTAGGAATTTCCGAGCCCGAGCCAGCCGACGATGATGATGTACAGCGGAACCAGCAGGAGGGTGCCCGGAAACATCTGGGAGATCAGAAAGGACATCATGCCCGTCTTCCGGCCCGGGAACTGGAACCGGGAAAACGCATAGGCCGCAGTGCATGCCAGGAACACACCGACGACGGTTGTTGCGGCCGCCACGATGGCGCTGTTGAGCATCCATCGAAGAAACGGCTGCTCGGTCAGCACGTCCTTGAAGTTGGAGAGCGAGAACTGCTCCGGCCATGGCAGCACAGCGCGAAAACGATCGAAGAACCCCGGGTCCTGGGGCACGTCCGCGAACGCCAGGCTCTGCTGGCCGGAGAAGGCAACGGTGATCACCCAAAGGACCGGATACACCGCAATGATGGTGAAGAAAATCAGGAACACGTGGAGCCAGGCGTGGGACATCTCGCCGCTTCGCGTCTGCTTGCTCATGCGGTGGTCGCCTCCGTCGCCTTGGTCACCTTGGTCTGGAACACACCGTAGACCAGCAAAATCATGAAGATCACGACCGAATACGCCGCTGCGTACCCATACCGGTATTCCTCGAAAGCGATCTTGTAGGCCTTGGTGACAAGAATCTCATTGGCGCCGGCCGGTTCGCCGCCAGACACCAGGTAGATCACGTTGAACATGTTGAAGGTCCAGACCACCGAAATGATCACAGCCGGGATGATGGTCGGCTTCAGTGACGGCAGGGTAATCTGGGTGAACTGCTGCCAACGGGTCGCCCCTTCGACCCGTGCGGCCTCGTACATATCCTGGGAGATGGACTGCAGCCCGCCGAGAATCACGACCATCATGAAGGGGAAGCTCAGCCAGCCGTTCGTGATGAGCCCGGTCATGAATGACGAGAACACCCCGTCAAACCAGTTGACCGGTTCCCCGCCAAACATCTGGATGCCCTGGTTGATGACCCCGAACTGGGGATGAAACATGCCTTTCCAGATCAGCGCCGTGATGTAGTTCGGAATCGCCCAGGGCAGAATCAACAGGACCCGATAGAGGTTCGTGAATCGCAGACCCTTGGTATTGAGGGCCAGCGCGAGAAGCATGCCGATGGTCACACCGGCAAGGACATTGGAAACGGTCCAGCAGACGGTGATGAACAGCGTCCAGTAAAAGTTCTTGTAGTTGACGTCGCGCCCGCCGTCAGCGGTGCTCTCAAAAATCCGGAAGTCGCCGAGAATCGTGATGTAGTTCTGGAGACCGACCCACAGGTCCGTAATGGGCTCGCTGACATTCAGAACCGTCTGCTCAGTGAACGACAGGGCGATTCCGTAGGCAAACGGGAAGAACACCAGGATCAGCATGCCGCCCATCGCCGGCAGCACGTAAAGGTAGGCGTAGCGATGCTCGCGGAACGTTCGCCGCAGCCTTAGCCCGAATCCGAGGGCCGAAAATCCGAGGATAACGATCCCGATGAGCCAGTTGCCGAACAGGCTCTTGCCCAGCGAGTCCCGCAGCGTGTCCATACGCGCATCCAGGGCCGCCTCGATCACCCCCGAGTCCCCGACGACACCCATCGGGCGCTGATACAAATCGACGTCCCAGCGATTTTCCCGCCCCGGATCGACGGTTACACCGAATTCGCCGGCCGCGGTCCCCACGCGATCGCGGACATCGTCAAGGGTGACCGCGAGCCGCTCCGCCGACTCGAGCTGCATACCGGCCGCCATTCCCAGCTGCTGGCGGGCGAACCCCAGCACGGCGAGGGTCAGGATGACTGCGGCGATGGCGAACAGGCCCCAGGCTTTGTGATCCGGATCCCAGACTGCCGCGGCGGCACTCTTCCGCAGCGCCAGGATACCGACGACGAGGGCCCACGGAATGAGAATGTACGGCAGCGCGCCGACCCAGGTCGGTCCGTCCACGGCCAGCGAGCGCTCCCGCTCCGCCTGGACGACGCCCGCCACCCTGTCATCCAGGAAATAGGGGACGGACACCCGTACCAGTTGTTCGCCGATCGGTTCAATCTCGATCTGCCGGCGCCGGGTAACGCCCTCCTCCTGGTTGGTCTGCACCGCGGAGCGCAGCCCCTGGGCCAGATCGAAGAACCATTTCTCGTCCCGGCTGAGGCGCCGGGGAAGCCCCTTGTCGCCGGCATCCGCCGCGCTGGTGCTGGCCAAAAGCTGCGCGCCGCTGAGCCGGAGTACCCGGTAAACCCCGCCCGTGTCGTCCACGGCGCGATCCAGCAACGCAGCCACCTGCTCGGGGGCGTTCTCGCTATCCTGGGCCTCGATTCCGGCCACGGCGTCGGAGAGCGCCATCAGCTCGATGATGGCCACGCGGTTCCAGCGATCTTCGTGAAGTTCGGTTGCAGCCTGGCCGCCGAACCAGGTCCCCAGCAGGACCGCTGCGGCGGCTCCGAGCAACGTGCCCATCGCCACCGGATGCAGCAACAGGCCCAAAACGCCACGCCGGTGGGCGAGGGTCTGTTCCGGCTGCTCACCGGCCTGTTGAACGAGGGTGCTCATGGGTTCGGTTACTTAGCGCCCCCGCCGCAACGCATCAATGCTGGTCTGCACTTCCTGCTGGGCCGTGGCCAGAGCCGACTCGGTCGATGCAGAGCCCTTTACAATCTTGTTCATGGCGGTCGTAACCGGAGACCACATCAGGGTCATCTCCGCGTAGTTGGGCATGACCACCGCCGTCTCCAGCTGCTTGCGGAAGGCCGCGAGCACCTCGTCGCCCGCCACATCGCTCTCCTCATAGACCGCTGCGTTCGTGGGCAGCTGGCGGCCTTCCACGGCCATGACCTTCGCTGCTTCAGGGCTCACCATGAACTTGGCAAACTCGTAGGCTTCTTCCTTGTGGTCGGATCCGGCGGAAACATAGACCCCCTCCACCGTCAGCCAGGGACCCATGGGCTTGCCGCCAGCCTCATCCACCATCGGCAGCGGCGCCAGGCCATAGTCCACCCCTTCGATCTCGCCGAGGAACCAGGGGCCCGAGAACACCATGGCCGCATTCCCGCTGTTGAACAGGGTGCCGATCAGGGCCGCGGACGGATCCGCTGGCAGGATACCCTGCCCCTTGTACCAGTCCATCATCAGGTTGATGGCCTCGACATTGGCCGGGGCACTGATGGTCGGGTTGGCCGAATCATCAAACACCGAACCGCCAAACGCGTTCATGAGCGCCGCATGGAAAAAGTAGTTCGAGTACTCGTAGGCCAGGCCGAATTTTCCGGAGCCGGCATTCGTCAGGCTCTTGGCCATCTTGACCATTTCCGAAGTCGTTTTCGGTGGCGCGTCGAGCAGATCCTTGTTGTAGATGAGCGTGATGCTCTTGTAGTTGAACGGCAGTCCGTAGACCTGACCCCGGTAGGTCATGGCGTCCATCATGTTGGGCAGCAGCGAGTCGATGGTCTCGTCTTCGATAAAAAAGTCGATGGGCTCGACGGTCTGTCCGCCTTCTACCCAGCCGCCCAGTCGGTCCTGGGCGAAAATGAACACATCCGGGCCGCGGCCTCTCGGAACCGCCGCGGTGATCTTGTCGGCGTACGCGTCATAGGGGACCGCAAGCGTCTTGGCCTTCAAGCCGGCGCCGGCATTGGCTGAATTGAACATGCCAACGGCTTTTTCAAAAGCGGCCTTCTCAGACCCCCGGTAGGCATGCCAGACCACCAGTTCGGTAGCGGCCAGAGCACTTCCGGCGGCGAAGCATCCGACGAGGGCCAGGATCCCCCGGGCGATTGCGTTTCGCATGCTGCTCCTCATCGATTTTCTCCTTGGTCCAGCTCGGCCGTCAGGCTCAGTTCCGTTTCCGGGTCAAACACGTGGACCCGGTCGCTGCGCATCTCTATTTCGACCTCGTCTCCATAGCGGGGTATGCGGTGCGGCCCGAGCTTTGCGATCACCAGTTCCTCGCCACACCGAACGTGAATGATCACCTCGTGACCGACTGTTTCGACCACTTCGACCGCACCCTTGGCGGCGCTGGTATGAGCCCAATCCTGCTCGCCCTTCTCACAGATGTGTTCCGGACGAATCCCCAGCAGCAACCGCTTGCCGCGATACGCGGCCAGGGCATTCTCGACCACAGGGTCCAGCGGCAGATTGAAGCCGGGATGCTGTAGAAGGTGCCCGGACTCGTCCAGGTGGACTTCCATGATATTCATCGGTGGCGTACCGATGAACTTTGCAACGAACAGGTTCCGGGGCTGGTCGTAGAGTTCCAGCGGCGTGCCGACCTGTTTGAGATTGCTCTTCCTGTCCGGGCCCATGGGCGCCAGCACGGCGATCCGGTGACCCAGGGTCATGGCTTCGATCTGGTCGTGTGTCACGTAGACGGTGGTGGTCTTCAGGCGATGCTGCAGCTTGGACAACTCGGCCCGCATCTGCACCCGGAGTTCGGCATCCAGGTTGGACAAGGGTTCATCGAACAGGAATACCGAAGGGCTCCGAACAATCGCCCGGCCCAGCGCCACTCGCTGACGCTGCCCGCCCGATAGCGCCTTGGGTTTTCTGTCCAGGAGTTCGGTAAGCCCCAGGATATCGGCGGCGCTGTCCACGGCCTTGTCGATGTCGTTCTGGGCCATCTTGCGAATTCGCAGACCGAAGGAAATATTGTCCCGGACGCTCATGTGGGGATACAGGGCATAGCTCTGAAAGACCATCGCGACGTCGCGGTCCTTCGGGTGGACATCGTTGACCACTCGATCGCCGATCTGCAGCGTGCCCTCGGTGACTTCCTCCAGCCCCGCGATCATCCGCAGCGCCGTTGATTTGCCACACCCTGACGGCCCGACGAACACCATGAATTCCTCGTCCCGGATTTCCAGATCAAGGTCTTCAATAACGCTGACATCGCCAAAGCGCTTGCAGACTCGTTCGAAAAGGATGCGTGCCATGTCTGGTCTTTCCTGTGACTTGTTAGCGTCCGGGCACGAGAACCCGCGCCTGCTTCCCGGGCACCGAAACCTTCAGCGTCGATCCTTCGAGGACCCCGCTGTCGCCGGCAACCACTTCCCTGACTGATCCTGAAAAGCCGGGCGGCAGCTCCACCGTGGCTTCGGCCGTCTCCTCACCGCGATTTACCGCCACTATGGCCGCACTGCCGGATGCCGCGTCCTCGCGCGCAAACACCAGCAGATCCCCATCCGTGTGGAGGCTTCGGTAGGTTCCCGTGCGAAGCGCCGGATTTTCCCGTCGTGCCTGGATAAGCCGTTTGTAGAACTCACGCAGATCCTCGTCCCGCGCCACCCCTTCGCCCGGCTCCACGGGCTGACTTCCCCAGGGCATGTTCTTTCGATTGGTGGGCCATACGCTGCCCTCTCGCCCGACTTCTTCGCCGTAGTAAATCACCGGAATGCCCAGGCTGCTCATCTGCAGGGCCACACACATCCTGTAGCGGTCGGTGTCTCCACCCATCTCGTAAAGAAACATGGGCTCATCATGGGATGAGAGGTAGTGGGCGAGATGATAGCCCGGGCGCACTCGATGACGGCGATCCAGGTAGGCATTGAATGCCACTGTCCGGCCCTTTCCTTCAGTCCATCCACGGCAGCTGCCGCGGAACGTAAAGTCGAAGCCCGAGTCCATTTCATCATTGACAAAGTATTCGTCCATGACCTGGGCCGATCCGCCCCACACCTCGGCAAGCAGAAAAAAGTCATCGCCTAGCCGTTCGCGGGTCCGTGCCCGGTGCTCCTGCCAGAAGCCATGATCGATGTGCTTCACGGTGTCGAGGCGAAATCCGTCGATCCCCGTGCGCTCGGCCAGGCCGATATTTGCCTCGAACAGGTACTCGCGAACATCGTCCCGGTCGGTATCGAAATCCGGCAGTCCCCCGACCTGGCAGGTCAGCGGATCTGCGCCGCAGTCGACGGGCTTGGTGCGTATCCAGCCACGATACCGGGGATCCACCTCGTAGCGGGCGCCGTAGCCGGCGTGGTTGTAGACCACATCCAGCAGCACCTTGATTCCCCGGGAATGGGCCGCGTCTACGAGGGCCTTGAGATCCGCCTCCGATCCAAACTGGGGTTCGAGGGCATTGAAATCATCCATCCAGTAGCCGTGAAACCCCCAGTGCTCGAAGCCCGCCTGGGTCCCGGTCTCCGGCGGCCCGCTCGCGAACGTGGGATCCGGGATCTGCCTCTGGACCGGGTTGATCCAGATGGCCGTGGCGCCAAGGTCGGCAATTTCGTCGATCTGGTCTGCCAGGCCCTTGAGGTCGCCACCGTGATAGCCGCCCGGGTTGTCCCGCTGCACATGCTGGTTGTTGCCCGCATCGCCATCGGCGAATCGGTCCACGAGGACGAAGTAGATGATGGCATCGCCCCAGTCGCTCTGGGGAACGATATTGACCGGAGCCTGGCGGCTTTGGGTGGACGGTGCATCGACGCTGGCGCCACTCTGGCAGGCTGACAGGACCAGCGCCAAGAACGCGAACAGGCAACAATGGAATAGCCGGCACGCCCTGCCCGGCGCCTGTCCCGCGGTTTCCTCCCCCACTCTGGTGAGCTCCTCTAGAGTCGTTCTTGTTCGGTATCGGCGGTTGACGAATCGGCCGCGCCGCACCCTATTCAACCGTTGTTTGTGCGGTCTTGCACGACGCGCTGCACCATTCCGTCTTCCGGCAACCGGGATGACTCCCTGAGGGCGGACCCGGTGTCCGGATGACTGGAGAAACTGCGCCTCGAGCGGCCTAGAAGAGAGTGTAGATGAAAGTTCCGAGAACCGACTGCTGGCTTACGACGACCAGCCCCCCCAGCACTACGAGAACGAGGATCACGGGCAGCAGCCAGATCTTCTTTCGAGCCCGCAGGAAATCGAGAAGGTCGCGGAGAAACTCGGTCATGATCGTGGCTTCCGGCGGCGGTCTTGCAACAAGGCTGGTATAGTCCGATGCGCTATTCTAAACGGACTGCGGCAGCGTCTTGCAATGAGCGACTCCCCATCGGGTTCGCCCGGGGCCCCGGCCTCGCGGCGGGCTGCTTTCTACCTCATCGCCCTCCTGCTGCCGCTGATGGCTTTTGCCCTTCTCGAGGGGGCGCTGCGGTTATTCGGGTTTGCCGAACCTGAACCGCTATTCGTCGAGGCCGGTCAGCCCGGCTGGCTCGAACCCAACGCCGATGTCATTCACCGGTTCTTTGCCTCACCGGAGGCGGCTCCGGAAACCCAGATCGACACCACCCTGTTTCGCCGCGAACGACCGGAGGGTGGACTCCGCATCGTGGTCCAGGGGGGATCCACCGCCGCCGGATTTCCCTTCGGTAAATGGGCGTCCCTCGCCGGTTCACTCCAGCAACGCATCTCGCGCGAACGACCGGGACAACCCGTGGAAATCATCTCTACCGCGATGTCGGCGGTCAACAGCTATACGCTCTGGGACTTCGGCGACGAGATCGTCGCGCTGAATCCGGATGCGGTTCTCGTCTATGCGGGTCACAACGAGTTCCTGGGCATCCTCGGTGTCGGTTCCACCTGGGCAACCCGCCTTTCGCCGGAGGGAACCCGCCGGCTGTTGAGGGCCCGGGACTTCAGACTCCTGGCACTTGCCAACCGGACCTGGAGCGCCATGACCGGCGGCCGGGCCGACCAGCGGCAGGGAACGCTCATGAGTCGCGTGGCCAGGGAACGGCGTATTCCGTATGCCAGCGAACTCTACGATGCGGGGCTCGCCCAGTTTCGCAGCAATATGAGCGCACTGCTGGCCGGCTATCAGGCCGCCGGGATCCCGGTCTACCTGGGTCTTGTCGCCGCCAACGAGCGCGACCAGCCTCCGCTGCTCGGACTCGCGGACACGGACGGCGAACGGTCCGAGGCTGCCAAGCGGGTGGCTGCCCTCGTCCGATCCGGATCATTCGCTGAGGCGGAGGCAGCCGCCAGCCAGTGGGTAGCCGAGGCGGCCATTGATCCCGAAGCCTTCTACGCCCTGGGTCGGGTGCTGCTGGCCGCCGGCCGGCCTGCAGAGGCCAGAGCAGCTTTTGTGGCCGCCAAGGATCGGGATTTACTGCGGTTCAGGGCACCGGAAGCAATCAACGACATTATCCGGGAACTGGCAGCGACCTTTGACGCTCGCCTGGTCGACGCTCGGGGGGCTCTGGCCGCCGCCTCTCCCCCGGGTGGCATCGGCCATGAGGTGATGGTCGAGCACCTCCACCCCAACGAAGATGGCTATTTCCTGCTCGCTGACGCCTATTACGTGGCGCTGCGCAAGGACGGCCTTCTGACCTCACCCACTCTTGATATCGATCCGGGCGCTGCGCGGGAGGAGTTCCCCCTCTCTCGAATCGAGGCTCGCGCAGGTTCCTATCGGGTGGCAAGACTGCTCTCCGACTGGCCGTTTCAGGATCCGCCAACGGAGCTGACTCTGCCTGAACCCGACAGCGACGAAACGGCGATCGCCCAGGCCTGGTTTCTTGGCCAGCGCACCTGGGTCCAGGCCATGAACGACGCCCTCAGGCTGTATCAGCGAACCGGCGACCTCGATGAGGCCGGTCGCATCGCCGCCAACCTCGCCATGGGGCTGCCGTTCGAACCCTCCGCGCAGTACGCGGCGGGCCAGATGTTCCTGAGAGGTGATCAGCCTGAGCGCGCCCTCCCCTTCCTGGATGCCGCAGCCCGCCTTGCACCGGCCGAGGTCCGCTATCGGATGTCCCTGGCCCAGGGCTACTACATGGCGGGGTACAAAACCCAGTCTCTCGCCGTGCTGGAAGCCGTTCTTGCGGGCGCGCCGGAGCACGCCAGGGCCCGGGAGTTCGCCACCCGGATTCGCGACGAACTGGGAGAGGCGGCCGGTCAGTCCGACTGATCGAGTGTCTTCAACCGCTCCCGCGCGGCCGGGTTTCCCGGCTCCCGGGCGGTTAGCTGCTCAAGGACTTGTCGCGCGCGGTCAGGGTAGCCCGCCGAGGCATACGCGTCCGCCAATGCCAGCAAGGCCGGCGCGGGTTGTTCGCCGGCATACCGGACGGCACGGTGAAGGTACCTCAGGGCATCCAGCGGCCGGTTTTGTTCGACAAGCAGCTGTCCGGCCTCGAGCTGCGCGCTTGCCACGAACGGAAACGCGTCCGCAAGGATCGTGGCCACCCGACGGTACTCGGTCGCATCCCCCCGGCCCCGATACCAGGTCTGCAGGCGTCGCTGCATGTTCAGCCAGTTCGTGTCCTGCCGGTACAGGGCCTGAGCCAGTTCTTCCGGAACGCTTCGTGCCGGCGGCAGCACGACGGTGCCCGGCGTTTCCGTGAACGGCCAGTTCTTCAGAAGCCGGGACAGCTTGTAACGCGCAAACCACCGTTCCCCCTCCGACAGCGGGATCTCCTCGCGGGCCACATCATCGGGAATAGCGCGGCCCGCTGGCAGTGCCCCCGAGTTCAGCAGCGCGTCGTGAAAGGCATCGGCCAGCAGAAAATAGCCGTCGAGATTCGGGTGGAGGTGTTCCAGCATCAGGCTCTTACCCACCGCACCGCCCGGCGATTCATCCACGAAACGCGCATGAACATCGACCAGTACGGCGTCCTGTTCAACCGCCACGTCCCGCACGATGTCGTTGAACACCGTGGGCGCCCGAAAGCGTAGCTGGTCGAGATCCCGGGCTCGCCGATAGCGGGGTGCAGCCTCGTCAGCCTGGCCACCACGATCAAGAGATCGGGCGAGGAACCACGAATAGGTTGCCGACCCGGGGTGCGCATTGGCGAGCGCGCCAAAACGCTCTGCAGCCTCCGGCCAGTCCGCCTGCTCGAATGCCTGGCGGGCCGCGCCCATGGCGGCAGCCCCGTTCTCGGGGTCCTCGCTTTCGAAGGGTGGCTGATCCCGCTCGTTGCTGGCCAGGGTCGCGACATAGACCGGTATGCCGGCCGAGCGATATCGGGCCAGGATCCGCTCGAGGTTTCCGCGGAACTGCGCGGTTCCCCGCCGGAACAGGCTCGAATCGTAGGCGATGCGTTTCTCACCGGCGATCCGGGCCATCAGCGTGCCGCCGGCCGGGGCATCTGAAGGAGCTGGCGCGAGGACAGATTCCAGGAACCGGTAAAGGCGCAGCTGGCGCAGCCGCATCAGCCAGCGGGTCAGGGATGGCGAGCTGGTCGCGCTATAGACCGATCCGACGCCGAAGATCCCGAGAAACTCATTGTGGCCGGCATAGATCAGGACCGCATCCGGGGACAGGGCAATGATCTCATCGACGAAGTCCGCCAGCGCCCAGGTATTGACCGCCGACATCGCGGTGGTGATGACCTCGACGGGCCGATCCGGGTAGCGGCGCCGGAGTCGCTGCTCCAGCATGCCGGCCAGCGAGGCCCCGTAGCCATAGGGGAAACCGGCGGCACTCGACCCGCCCTGAACAACCAGACGAATGCCTTGGGGCGGCCTCTCGGTGTGAAAGAAGCCGGTTTCTACCGAGAGATCCGGCGCCAGGTCCGGGCGCGCGAAGAAACGCGCCACAACCTTCGGATTCGTGAAGCTGTACTCCGGATGAGCCGGTTCCGGTATGAACAAGGGCTCCGGCTGGGCCACTCCCGACAGCCGCAGGACAAGCTCCACGCTCCCCAGCAGGAGCACCGGCAGTGCCAGGGCAATCAGCCAGAACACCATCCGGTGACCCTGGCGGCCCCGATGGTCCACCGCCGATGCCGTTGATCGCGAACGTTGCGATTCAGTCATTCAGGTTTGCAGAAACGGGGAGTCGGTATATGAACGGGCCCGACCACATGGCCGGGCCCGTATGCCGTCAATGTGCTTCGGTCCTAAGGGCCGGTAACCGTCAGCACCGGATTCCCCGGATTGGTCGGATCCAGGCTGAACGTATAGTCCCCGTCGGCACCTACTGCGATGGAGAGATTCCCCGGATTGGCACCGCAGCTCAGGACAGCCGCAGTTCCCGGGACCACGGGCGGCGTGCCGTTCACCGATCCGCAGTTCACGGTGGCCCAGTCCTCTGCGGCCACCTTGAACTCGTAGGTCTCCGCAGTAATGGGGACCACGACCTGAAGGGTCCCGTCACCCGGATCAGCCAGGGGAGAGCCGGTTCCCCAATCGTTGAAGCCGCCGCGAATGAAGCTCTGGGTCGTGTCGAAAGCAGCGCCGACCTGTGGCTCCACGGTGAGGATCGGGTTCGACGTCGAGGTAATGTCGAGGGTGAACTTGTAGTCCCCGGCATCGGCGATACTGAGCTGGAGGTTACCCGGATTGTTCCCACAGCTGAGGGTCGTAGCCTCGGTCAGGGCCACCGGCATCAAGGTCTCTTCCGGACCGCCGCAGTTGATGGTGGTCCAGTCCGCCTCGGCAACCTTGAACTCGTAGTCTCCCGCCGCGATGGACACCGTGGTTTCAAGGACCGAAGGGGAAACCGCTGCCAGAGCATTGTCGGCGCCCCAGTCATTGAAGCCGCCCCGAACAAACGCCGTGGTCGTCCCGAATTCATCACCGATCTGGAGCTTGGCGGTCAGAACCGGAGCCGACGGATCGGTGATGTCGAGCGCAAACTTGTAGTCATCTGCCGCGGCAAAGCTCGTGGACAGATTGGCCGGGTTCGGATTGCACTGCAGAGTCGCCGGCGTGTCCACCATGACATCCACGGGGTCCGTCACGTCCTGTTCACCGCCGCAGTTGATGGTGGCCCAATCGGCGGACGCGACCTTGTACTGAATCGTGTCGGCCGGCATGGCCACGGTCACTTCCTGCACCCTGGACGTACCCACCTTCACGAAGGCGGTCTCCGGCGTCGGCGGATCGGCCCAGTCGTTGAAGCCGCCCCTCAAGAATGCCGTGTCCCTGTCAAAGCCGCCGTTGGCGACACAGATTTCGCCGCTGGGAGGCTGAACAAAGACCGCGGTGGTCCGTGCCGGCACAAAGAACCCGTTGGTGTCATGAGTTGCGGTCTGAACGACGGTGTCGTTCGAGGCCGCCTGCACCGGATGCAGGGTAAAGGTCTCATCCGTAAACAGGGCGATGGTCTGGTCGGCGTTGTTGGCGTTCACAACGGTCACGACCGAACCGAACTCCGGCACCAGCCCCTGGCCTTCGCAACCGTCGAGCCGCTGGACGATGAGTCCAAGCACCTGATCCGGACCCGTATTGTGATAAGTCACCCGGGAATTGATCTGCTCGGCACTGCGCATCCTGAACAAAACGCTGCTGTTGCGGATTTCCAGGAGCTCCTGGAAGGTGGCCGCAGTTCCCTGTAGCGCCGTCGTGTCCACGGGTATCGTCGGATCCCCGATCAGCTGGGGCAGGACCTCGTAGTTGCCCTGGTTGTCCTGGGCCGGCGGGAACCCCTTGTTCCAGTTGTTCTCGGACAAGGCAAAGTCCAGCTGGTTGAACCAGTCGCCGGAATCGAAGCTGTTCCGATCCATGGACTTCGACCGCAACAGGTCCTGGCCCGCGTGGATGAACGGCACCGACTGCGACAGCACGACAATGCTGTTGCCAACGCTGTGCGCCCGGATGCGCTCGGCGTTGGATAGGCCCTCGGGGTGCTTGTACTGACTGATGTCCCAGAGGGTCTCGTTGTCGTGTTTACCCACGTAAGTCACGATATCCTGCGGATCGTCGGCATAGCCGGCGGGATCGCTGCCATATGGCACCTCCGCTCCCGTGACCACGGTTCCCGTCCGGTCCTCGAACTGGAACGTTTTCAGGTTGCCGGCCATACCCACACGAATCTGATCGGCAGACAGCAGAGCCTCGTCGATAAACGCCTGATCAGAGGCGTCGTTCTCCGCATTGGCCTGATAGCCACCACCGGAGATAAAGCCCTGGCTGCGGACATGAGCGACACCACTGTCGAAGGGACCGCCACCACGGGCGGCATCCCTCAGCCGGTCAGTGAACGTACCAATGCCGGTACCTGCCATATTGGCCTGGGTGGCCTGCACGAAGCGCCGGTCATTCGCGATCGCGCCGAAATTCCAGCCTTCACCGTAGAGGTAGATGGACGGTTCCAGTGCCGTGAGCCGGTCACGCACCCGCTCCATCACGGCCTTCGGATGGAATCCCATGAGGTCGAAACGGAAGGCATCCACCTTGTACTCGCTGACCCAGGTCGCGAGCGTGTCCGACATGAGCTTCTCCATCATGGCGAACTCGGTGGTCGTATCCGGGCAGCATGAGTCGCTCAGGACCGATCCGCTGTTCCGGTCGCGGCGGTGGTAATAGCCGGGCACGACCTTATCCAGAACCGACTTGTCGTTCTGTCCGGACGAGTTGGTGTGGTTGTAAACCACGTCCATCACCGTGCGCAGGCCGATACCCGAGAGCGCCTGGACCATCTGGCGGAACTCGACAATGCGGGTCACGCCTTCCGGATCCGAGGCGTAGCTACCCTCGGGAACGCCGTAGTGGTAGGGATCATAGCCCCAGTTGAAGCCGTCCAGGTCCTTCAGCCAGGTCGTGACCTGCTGCTGTTCCTGGGACTCCGGTGGCAGTGACTCGAGGAGTTCCCGAATTGAACCGAAACTCGACGGGCACAGCCCGGCGGCCGCCGGGTTCGCGTCACACAAGGCCTGCACCGTTGAATCCAGCTCGACCCGCTCCGACTCGATCTCGTTGACCGTCGCGATATCGAAGGCCGGCAGGGCATGGAAGTGGGTCAGTCCGGCGGCAGCCAGGTTGCCCAGATGCGACATACCTTCACTATTGGCCGTCAGGAACGCGTTGTACTTGCCCCGGTCTGCGGGCGGCACCAGCTCGTCGCTCACGCTGAAGTCGCGGATATGCGTCTCGTAGACAACCACGTCCTCCGCGGCCTCCAGCGGCGGCTTGGCAAGCCCGTCCCAGCCCGCCGGCTTGAGGTCCGCATCCGCCAGGTTCACAAACTGGCTGCGCGCGCTGTTGGTGGACAGGCTCACCGAATACGGATCGGTCACCTCGTTGGTCTCGATCCGGCCGGTGACGTAAGAGAAGACCTGCAGCGAGAAGGTGTAGAACTGCCGATCCCAGCTGCCGCTGGCCGACCAGATTCCTGACGCCTCCTCGTAGTCCATGGCCACCTGGTCCGACAGCGATCCGTCGGCAGCATAGATGTTCAGGGTCACGCCCGGGTCGGGCAGCGCCGTCGGCGCCCACAGCCTGACCGTTGGCGAACCGCCGCTGTAGTCCGGACCCAGCACGGCGTCCTGCGCCGCCTCCGCATAGAGATCGTCGAGCACGTTCTGAACCTGGACGTTGGTCGCGGCAACCGGCAGGCCGACAGCGTCGCGGCCCAACACGACGACCTGCGCCCGTACGACGTCAGCCGCCCGGTCGGCCACATCGGATGGCAGCGACCACGCCGCGTAGCTGTTGAGATCCAGCTCATTCGTCAAGGCCGGGTTGGTTCCCGCGGAAAGCACAGCGGACTCGAAGTTTCCGGTGAAGTCCTCTCCACCCGGAGCCAGCGACGCGTCAAAGGACCAGAACAGCTCGACCGTGGTGACCTCCGCCGGCGGATTCCAGAGAATCGTGTCTGCCGTGGACCAGTGCGCCCCGGCACCGGTGACGCTTATGCCGCCCGTGCTCGGCGGCGCGGACCCCACGGCATCGACACCCGAGGTGACGAAGGCGATGTTGCCGGTCTCCGCGATACGGATGAACTGATCCGGCCCCGGGTCTTTCTCGTCGCCCCGGTGAATGATGAAGCCCAGTTCCTCGGGGAACGTATCCAGGGCCGGCGGATTGGCATCGTAACAGTCATTCGGCGGCAGCGTGATCCGGAAGAACCCGCCGAGTTCGGGATCGACACCCTCCACAACGCACAGGCCGGGGTTGAAGTTCGTCCAGCCCGGCAAGCCGGTCGGGAACAGGTGTACGGTCCAACCGTCATAGGCGTCGTCGTCCCGCTTGTAGTAGAGGATGACTTCGTTCGGGCCCGGTGTCCCGGCGAGCGTGCCGGTAACCGCCTGGCTGTTTCCGGAGAACGCATAGACGTTGTCATCGGCACCGCCGGTGCCGCCTTCGAAGGTGCCGGTGGGATCCGGCTCCCCATTGTTGGTCACGGTGAACTGTACCGGGCTGTTGGCCAGCGTCTCGACCGTCGCCGAGCAGCCGAAGCTGCTGTCGGCAGTCGGCTCGCAGGCGTAATCCTGCCCGTCCACGGTGATTACCGTGTTGCTGTAGTCACCATCCGCCCGGTGATAGAAGATCGTCACCGGCTCGCTGGGCGGAACATCCCTTAGGATTCGCCGTCCAGGTGAAGTTCTCCACCGCAACATCCGAGTCCCCGGCGGCAATCTCGATCCCGGAAACGGGCGACTGCTGGCCCGATGCGGGAAACCGATACCGGGGTCGCCGAGTCGCCCGTAATGGTATCCAGCGCCTCGCTGGAGCCATCGGCGAACAGGATGGTGACGTCCGTTCCCTGGGGCTCAGGACCCGGACCGCCGCCGCCGAGATCCGCCTCGGTGACGGTCATCACCGGCAGCGCCGGATCCGCGGCGTTGAGGTCGAACGTGTAACAGCCGTCAGCCGGGAAGCTGATCGTGCCGTTGGCGCCGCCGAATTCCCCCTCGATATCCAGGGTCACCGCCGTATCCAGCGGGGTCGGGTCCGCCGCCCGGGCATAGGTGTCCCAGTCGCTGGTCGCGACTTTGTATTCGTAGTCCCCCGCCGTGACCTCGAATTCCGCTCTGTAGAGATTGTCCCCGAAGTTGAAGAACTGGGATTCCGGCACCGGCGGATTGGCCCAGTCGTTGAAGCCGCCGCGGGCAAACACCGAACCCCCGAAGGCCTCGCCGTTGTCCAGCCCCTGGTCTTCCACGCCACACTCGCGTCCCGGGGTTCCACCGCCGCCGTCATCGCCCTCGACCTTCGTGACGGTCAGCACCGGCAGCGCCGGATCGGTGGCATCCAGGGTGAAGTTGTAGCAGCCATCCTCGGCGAAGCTGATCGTGCCGTTGGCGCCGCCGAATTCCCCCTCGATGTCGAGCGTGACCGCAGAGCCAATCGGGGTCGGATCCGCCGCCCGGGCATAGGTGTCCCAGTCCGACGTCGCCACCTTGTACTCGTAGTCGCCGGCAACGACCTCGAACTCGGCCTGGTAAATGTTGCCGCCAAAATTGAAGAACTGGGACTCCGGCACCGGCGGATTGGCCCAGTCATTGAAGCCGCCGCGGGCAAACACCGAAGCCCCGAAGGCCTCGCCGTTGTCGAGCCCCTGGTCGGAGACGCCGCATTCGACCGGTCCGCCGCCGCCGGGCGGCGTCGAACCGTCGTCCAGGATCACCTCGGTCACCGTCAGCACCGGCAGCGCCGGATCGGTAGCATCCAGGGTGAAGTTGTAGCAGCCATCCTCGGCGAAGCTGATCGTGCCGTTGGCGCCGCCGAATTCCCCCTCGATGTCGAGCGTGACCGCAGAGCCAATCGGGGTCGGATCCGCCGCCCGGGCATAGGTGTCCCAGTCCGACGTCGCCACCTTATACTCGTAGTCGCCGGCAACGACCTCGAACTCGGCCTGGTAAATGTTGCCGCCAAAATTGAAGAACTGGGACTCCGGCACCGGCGGATTGGCCCAGTCGTTGAAGCCGCCGCGGGCAAACACCGAAGCCCCGAAGGCCTCGCCGTTGTCCAGCCCCTGGTCGGAGACGCCGCAGGTGGTCTTGCGGAACGTCGCGAAGGGCGAAGCGGCCTTGGCAAACAGGGCGGCGGCCGCGGAAAGCTCGGGGTTGCGGGTTACCGTAAAGTCCACTTCGCGGGCCGGGGTCGTGAACCGCACCACACCCGTCTCACCCTCCTGGACCAGCCAGACACCGCCGGTGCGGACGCCATTGTCGAATGACGCCGTATAGGGCGACGTGCCCTGCACGAAACTGCCTGCACTATCCTGACTGAAATCCGCCGTTGTGGTCTGCGGCGGGACCTCGTCGACTGCCGGCCCACTGGACCCGTCGACATCGGTCTCGCAGCCCGCGGCACCGAGGCCGGCGACAACGATCAGAAGACCCAATTTCCTTACGGACTTCAGAACGGACATAGAATTCTCCACCCATGCCGTCGCCGGGCTTCCGGCAACCTGCTCACGAAAGGAATGCCAATCAACGGGAAGGCTGCGCGATTTGCTGCAGATGCACAAACGGCCACGAGCTCCGCAGGACCTGCGGACGCCTCGTCTCCCCCCATCACCTTGCATTCCGGCATTTTTGTTTATGTGTGCGTTCGTTGGCGCATCGAAAACCGCGCGCGGCCGTCGCCGGCCCGGTCCGATGCCGTTTGGAGAGAATAGCGACAAAGCACAGATCAAGCCACTCGGGTTTCCGAAACCCTCAGCCGCGATCTGCCAGCAGTGCCATTGAGCGGCGGTGCAGCAAATACGCGTGGCCTTTTCTGTAGCCCGTCGCGGGTACGGCCGCCGCTTCCTCGGAGGTATCGAACACGACCTCCCAGACCTGGCTGGTTATTGGCGAAGGCAGCGTAAATTCGAGGTCGTCGCCGCTCGCGTTGAACAACACCAGGAAACTGTCGCCCGCCGCGTCACTCTCGAGCTCGGCCCGCCGCTCGGCGACCCGGGTGCGGTCAAGGAGCACCGCGAGCCACTGCCGGCTGCCGTCATGCCAGTTACTTTCGGTCATTTCGTTGCCATCGGCCGCAAGCCACGTGACATCCTTCAGCTGCGACTCGGGGTGCTGGGTGCCGGCAAGAAAATCCGTCCGCCTGAATACCGGATGAGATTTGCGTAAGCGGATCAGTTCGCGAACGAGTCGCTTGAGGCTTTTTCCACCTCGCCTGAATTGCCAGTCGACCCATGAAATTTCATTGTCCTGGCAGTACGCATTGTTGTTGCCGCGCTGCGTACGCCCGAATTCATCCCCCGCCTGGAGCATCGGGGTTCCCTGGGACAGCAGCAGCGTACCCAGGAGATTGCGTTTCTGTCTCTCCCGGAGGCGCAGGATGGCGGGGTCGCTACTTTCGCCTTCTACGCCGCAGTTCCAGGAAACGGCATGGTTGTCGCCATCCCGGTTGCCCTCGCCGTTGGCTTCGTTGTGTTTGGAGGCGTAGCTGACCGTGTCGTGAAGCGTGAAACCGTCGTGACAGGCCAGGAAGTTGATGCTGGCCCCTGGCGACCGGCCGGGGTGCCGGAAGAGGTTGCTGGAACCCGCAATGCGCTCGGCGAATTCCGGCAGCAAGCCCTTGTCTCCGCGCCAGAAGCCCCGAACCGCATCCCGATAGCGATCGTTCCACTCCCCCCAGGGGACTGGAAAGCCCCCCACCTGGTAGCCCTCCGGTCCGATGTCCCAGGGCTCGGCGATCAACTTGACTCGGCGAAGCAACGGATCCTGGTGTATGGCCTTGAAAAACGCCGCCCGCTGATCGAAGCGCCCGTTCTCCCGTCCCAGCGTGGTCGCCAGGTCGAACCGGAATCCATCCACGTGCATCTCTTCCACCCAGAAACGCAGCGAATCGAGCACCAGGCGCAGCGAGTCCGGATGATCCAGCGACAGGGCGTTGCCACAGCCCGTGTAGTTCTCGTAGAAGCGCCGGTCCGTTGACGAGAGCGCGTAGTAGCTATTGTTGTCCAGACCCTTCAGCGATAACGTCGGGCCGCGATGATCCCCTTCGGCGGTGTGGTTGTACACGACGTCCATGATCACTTCGATACCGGCTAAGTGCAGTACCCGGACCATCTCCCGAAACTCCCGGACCGGGTCCGCCAGGGCGTAGGCGGAATGGGGCGCCGAGAACGCGACGGGGTTGTAACCCCAGTAGTTGGACAAGCCCTTTTCAGCCAGGTGAGCCTCGGACAGAAACGCCTGGCACGGCAGCAGCTCGACGGCCGTGATCCCCAGATCCAGCAGATAGTCCACGACCGCGGGGTGGGCGAGTGCCAGGTAACGGCCTCGCAGGTGAGCGGGAACCTCCGGATGGCGTTGCGTGAAACCGCGCACGTGGAGTTCATAGATGACTGTTCGGTCCCAGGACACCTCCGGCGGCGTATCTCCCCGCCAGTCGTAGGCTGGATCCATCACCACCGCCTTTGGCACGAACGGCGCGCTGTCAGCCGTGTCGGGGCGCCATTCGTCAGCCGAGCCCATGGCATAACCGAACACGGCCGGCTCGTCCCGGTAGCTGCCGATCAGCCGGTGAGCATACGGGTCCAGCAAGAGCTTGTGCTTGTTGAACCGGTGCCCCTGCCGGGGTGCGTACTTGCCATGCGCCCGGAACCCGTAGACCAGACCCGGACCGGCTTCCGGCAGGAACCCATGCCAGATGTGCCCGGTTCTGACGGCCATGTCGGCCCGGCCGAGCTCCCGCCGGCCGCTGCTGTCGAATACGCAGAGCTCGATCGACTCGGCGTGGGCGGAGAAGACCGCGAAGTTCACGCCGTCCCGCGTGACGGTTGCGCCCAGTGGATCTGGTGAACCCGGCAGGAGGCGGCCTATATCGAGTTGCGGAACTTTCGTGTTCGTTCGTTCTTCCTCCGGATGGCAGCCTGCCCGACCCGATGAGCCGTCGCGTCAGTCGCTGACGCCCGTCGGCCTCAGATAGACCGTGGCAAGCGGGGGCAGTGTAACGCTGAGGGAGTGATCGCGGCCGTGAGCCGGAACCGGCTCCGCGTCGAGTCCGCCGGCATTGCCGGCGTTGCTGCCCCCGTAAAACTCCGAATCCGTGTTGAGGATCTCCTCGTAGCGGGACGTACCCGGCACACCGATCCGGTATTCATGGCGAACCACGGGCGTCAGGTTGCTGACCACGATCACATGGTCCTTGCGCTGCCCGTCCGGATAACGCACAAAACTGACCACCCCCTGGTCGGCGTCTGTGTAATCCAGCCACTCGAAACCCTCCGGGCTGTCGTCCAGCTCAAACAGCGCCGGTGTTTGGGTGTACAGCCGGTTGAGGTCCCGCACCAGGGCCTGAAGCCCCTTGTGGGGAGCATTTTCCAACAGAAACCAGTCCAGCTCCCCGTCATGGTTCCACTCCCGGACCTGGCCGATCTCGCCCCCCATGAACAGCAGCTTCTTGCCCGGGTGTCCGTACATGAAGCCGTAGTAGAGACGCAGATTGGCATACTTCTGCCAGTCGTCGCCGGGCATCTTGCCCAGCAGCGACCCCTTTCCGTATACCACCTCGTCGTGGGACAAGGGCAGGACGAAACGCTCATCGTAGGCGTAGACCATGCCGAAAGTCAGATCACCGTGGTGAAAACGGCGATGTATGGGGTCGCGGGACATGTAGCTGAGCGTGTCGTGCATCCAGCCCATGTTCCACTTGAAGCCGAATCCCAGGCCCTTGTCGAAGGTGGGACGGGAAACCCCCGGCCAGGCAGTGGACTCCTCGGCAATCGTGAGGACCCCCGGGTACTCGCCGCCCAGGGTTTCGTTCATCCGCTTGATGAAGTCGATGGCCTCGAGGTTTTCCCGGCCGCCGAACATATTCGGCGTCCACTCCCCGGCATTGCGGGAATAGTCGAGATAGAGCATGGACGCCACCGCATCCACGCGGATGCCATCCACGTGATAATGCTCCACCCAGAACATGGCGCTGCTGACGAGGAAATCCCGGACATACCAGCGGCCGAAATCGTAGATATAGGTATCCCAGTCCGGGTGCCAGCCCCGGCGAGGATCGGAGTGCTCATACAGCGGTGTCCCGTCGAAGCGGCCCAGGCTGTGATCGTCGGCCGGAAAGTGAGCCGGCACCCAGTCGACAATGACACCGATGCCCGCCTGGTGGCACCGATCCACGAAGTACTTGAAATCGTCGGGCGGCCCAAACCGGCTGGTGGGGGCGAACATGCCGGTGACCTGGTAACCCCAGGAACCCTCGAAGGGATGTTCCATGACCGGCATGAGCTCGATGTGGGTGTAACCCATGTCCCGAACATAGGCGGTCAACTCGTCGGCGAGCTCCCGGTAGCTCAGCGACCGGCCGTCCTTGCGGCGCCAGGACCCCGGATGGACCTCGTAGATCGCCAGGGGCCGATCGGCCCTGAAGCCGCCACTTCGACGCGCTTCGCACCAGCGCAGATCCTCCACCGACCAGGAATAGGCTTCGTCGTCATGAACGATGGCCGCGTTGCCGGGGGGCTGCTCGCAAAACCGGGCAAAAGGGTCGGTTTTCAGCGGGATCATCTGCCCGTCAGGGCCGGAAATCTCGAACTTGTAGAGCGCCCCGGCGTCCAGTCCCGGAACGAACAGCCGCCAGGTTCCCTCGTAAGAGCTCTGCATCGGGTGCCGGCGGCCATCCCAGTCGTTGAATGGCCCGACGATGCTGACCCTGCGGGCATGGGGCGCGTAAACGGCAAACAAAACGCCGTCCACCTCTCCGCCCCCCTCGCGCGCGAGGCTGGCTTTGTGGGCGCCCAGCTGCCGATAAAGGCGGTTGTGATCCATTGGTCCGCTGGCGAAGGCGGACCGTCGAAACTGGTACGGGTCGTCTTCCTCGACAACCTTGCCGCCTCGCTCCACCCGGAGCTGATAAGGGAAAAATTCGGACTGATCCGGCAGATTCAGCAGAAACAGGTCGGAACCCGCCTTTCGTTGCATACGGCCAATGGGATCCCCCGTGCCGGGATCGATCACTTCCACCCCCGCCGCCGCCGGCAGGAACACGCGAAGAACAAGCCCCTTGCCCTGCCCCTCGTCATGCAGACCCAGGTACTGAAAAGGTACCGCGCAGCGGGCACCGCTCAGCTCAGTGAGAAACTGATCCGTCTGTGTTCCCATGCGACCTCCTGCATCGCTGGCCGCCGCAACGGCAGGGCCGCCGGGGTATATCGCCTGTCAGCGAGCCCCGTTGCCGATGGGTCCAGCCTGCCAGATCCGCTCCGCATATTCGGCGATGGAGCGGTCGCTGGAAAAGCGGCCCATGTTCGCGGTGTTGATTATTGCCTTCCGGGTCCAGGCATCGACATCCCGGAACTCCTGGTCGACCTCGTCCTGCGCAGTCATGTAAGCAGCATAGTCCGCCAGGACCAGGAACCACTCGCCATCTGAAACCAGCCGGTCCCGGACGGGCTGGAAACGGCGCAGGTTCTCCGGCGAGAAATATCCATCGCCGATCTGGTCCAGGGCCTCGCTCAGCTCGGCATTCTGGCGGGATATTTCGATGGGGTAATAGCCATCGCGACGGGCCGCGGAGACCTCGTCGGCGGTCATCCCGAAAATAAAGATGTTCTCCGGACCGACCGCTTCGCGTATCTCGACGTTGGCCCCGTCGAGGGTTCCGATCGTGAGGGCTCCGTTCATTGCGAATTTCATGTTGCCGGTGCCCGAAGCCTCCATTCCCGCCGTGGAGATCTGCTCCGAGAGATCGGCGGCCGGAATGATCAATTCGGCCTCCGACACGCTGTAATCCGGAAGGAACACCAGCTTCAGCCGGTCGCCGACCACCGGATCGGCGTTGATCACATCGGCGACGTTATTGATGAGCTGAATGATGTGCTTGGCCATCACGTAAGCCGGTGCTGCCTTGCCGGCAAAAATAACGGTGCGCGGAACCCAGTCCCGGTCCGGCTCTCGACGGATCCGGTTATAGCGCGTGATCACATGCAGCAGGTTCATATGCTGACGCTTGTACTCGTGAATTCGCTTGATTTGCACATCGAACATGGAGTCCGGGCGCACCTTCACGCCGGTGACCTCTTCTATGTGCTCGGCAAGACGCTCCTTGTTCGCATACTTGACCTCCCGGAAGCGGCGGCGGAAATCGTCGTCTTCCAGTTGATCCACGAGGCCTTCGAGGCGTTCGAGGTCGTTCTCCCAGTCGCCGCTGATTTTCTCCGAGATCAGATCGGCGAGGCCCGGGTTGGCCTCCCGCACCCAGCGGCGCGGCGTAACGCCATTGGTGACGTTGACAAACTTACCGGGGAAAAACTCGTCGAAATCCTTGAAGATCGTTTCCCGTACCAGGTCGGAATGAAGCTGGGCCACCCCATTGACCTTTCCGGAGCCGATCGTGGCCAGCCAGGCCATGCGCACGACCGGTCCGTCGTGGCCGTGATCGTCGATCAGCGACATTCTGCGGCGGCGCTCGCCGTCCCCCGGGTAACGGGCATTCACCTCGTCGAGGAACTGCCGGTTCAGCCGATAGATGATGTCCAGATGGCGCGGCACCACCTTGTCCAGCATGGCCACCGGCCATGTCTCCAGGGCTTCGGGAAGCAGGGTGTGATTGGTGTAGTTGAACGTGCCCCGCACGATGTCCCAGGCCGCGTCCCAGTCCACGTCGTTGTCGTCGACGAGCAGACGCATCAGTTCGGGTACGGCCAGCGCCGGGTGCGTGTCGTTGAGCTGGATGGTGACCTTGTCGGGCAGCTGGTCCAGGGTGAAGCCAGCTTCGCGATGGTCCTGGAGTATGTCCTGCAGACTGGCGCTGACGAAGAAATACTCCTGCTTGACCCGGAGTTCCTTGCCGCGCTCCGTCGAGTCGTCGGGGTACAACACCCGGCTGATATTCTCGGCCGCGTCCTTCTCGGCAGAGGCTTCGTTGTAGAGGCCCTCGTTGAATTTGTGCAGATCGATCTCGTCCCGGAACCGCGCGGCCCACAGGCGAAGATGGTTGACCGTCCGGCCGTTGTTGCCGGGGATCGGCGTATCGTAGGCCAGCGCTTCCACTTCCTGAGCCCCGATCCACTCGAAGCGGGCCTTCCCGGATTCATCCCGCCGGGACACGCAGCGGCCGCCCAGCCGGACCATGTGGCGCCGGTCGTCGCGGCGCACCTCCCACATGCTCTGGTAGCGGAGCCAGAGGTTGGGCTCCTCGATCTGCTGGCCAAACTTGCCGATTCGCTGTGAAAACAAGCCGTAGTCATAGCGTATCCCGTAGCCGAAACCCGCCAGGTCCAGGGTCGCCATGGAATCGAGGAAGCAGGCAGCCAGCCGTCCGAGGCCCCCGTTGCCGAGCCCCGGATCCGGTTCCTCCGCAGCCAGGTCTTCAAGGCTGATTCCGATCTCCTTTACGAGTTCCCGGACGTGCTCGTCCACGTCGAGATTCACGGCCGCGTTGGTCATGGCACGGCCCATCAGGAACTCGAGCGACAGGTAGTAGACCTTTTTCGGCTGATTCGCGCGGATCTTGGCCTGCGTGTCGTGCCAGCGGTTCACCAGGCGCTCCCGCAAGGCCAGGCAGGTGGCCCGGTACGCGTCCCGCAAGGAGGCGTTCGCCGGATCCTTCCCGAGTTCGTAGGCCAGCTTGTCCACGATGGCCTGGCGGAGGGCGTCTCGCTCGCAGGAGAGCGGTGTGGGAACGAAGGGAACTGTGCGGGGATCAGTGTCCATAATGACTCCTAGCGTGCCGGAGGGTGTCCAGGCACCCGCCACGAGGATAGCAAAGCCCGCCCCGACCGCCGGGCCGGACAGGCAACCAGACGATTCGTCTTGCCGACAGGCTAAGATGCAATGCCCAGATGACAGGAATGTGGGAATGATAGCCAAGGCTGCGCGCTGGTTCGGGATCGCCGTACTTGGCCTGGCCCTCCTTGCCGGGCTTGTCTCCGCCGGGGCCTGGCTGTTTGTGACCTATGACCGGGACTCGCTGCGCGACAACCTGGAAGCCGCTCTCGAGAAAGCTCTGGATCGGGATGTAACCATCGCCGGCGACATCGACCTGCATCTCGCCTTGCGTCCCACCGTGGCGCTCAGCGATATCACCGTTTCCAATGCAGAATGGGGCGCCTCGCGGCCGATGCTGAAGCTCGGAACGCTCGAGGTGACCTTCAGGCTCACGCCGATCCTGACGCGGCAGACGCTCATATTGCGACGCATCATCGTCACGGACGTGGACGCCTGGGTTGAGAACAATCCCGAAGGTCAGAGCAACTGGGCCCTGTCAGGCGGCGGAGATCCCGCTCCCCTTGAGTTACGCGAGGTTCGGGCCGACCGCCTCCGCATCACCTATCACGACTGGGACAGCGGCAACAACGACCGCTACGAGATCGCTACGCTGGCGGCACGGCCAGACGGTCCCGATGGCCTGAAGGTGGATCTCAAAGGCTCGGCCAGGGAACTTCCCATTGACGCCAGGCTGAGCATTAAGGGCCGACACAACCTGCTTCGGGGCCAGGGATTTCCCCTGGTATTTCGCGCCAATATCGGCGACGCGGAGCTCAAGGGCTATGGCACCCTCGCGGAGCTAGACCTCAGCAACGCCGCCGGCACGGATGTGCGGTTCGAGCTCGCCGGAACCAACCTGCAGACGTTTCAGCCGCTGACCTCCCTCGACCTGCCCGAAACGAGCGCATTCGACCTTTCCCTGAACCTGGACAGTGACGCGACCACCCTCGGTCTCGACGACATCGAGGGGGCCGTCACTCTCGCGGACGGCCACATCGACGTGAAGGGCACCGTGGGCGAGGTCAACGGCTTCGAGGACATGGATCTGGCGGTGTCTGCCTCTGGCGGAAACCTGGCGAATTTTCTTGGCGTGGAGCATGTCCTCACCCGGACTAAGTCATTCGAGGCGTCGGGCCGGGTGCAGGGTTCCTGGGACGCGCCCGAGCTGGTCGGGGTGGAAGGCCGGTTCGATCGTGGCACGGGAATCCTCACGGCGAGCGCCGCGGTGAAGGACGCTCGCCGCGGTCTCGGAATCGACGCCACGATCAGCGGAAAATCCACCGGCGGGACCCTGCTCTCGGAAATGCTCGGGACGGGGGATGCGCCGATCGACAAAGCCGAATCGTCCATGCGAATCGTGGGTGACTGGCCGACGATTGCCGTGGAGGACCTGGATACCGTGTGGCTGCGAAACTCGATGCGAACTCACATCACAGGCAGCATCAGCGAGCCTCGAGGACCTCTCCGGTTTCGACCTTAAGATTGACTCGGCCTGGGATGATCTGCGGCTTCTGGAGCCACTCACGGGAATCAAGCTTTATGACACGGAGTCGGTAAAGCTGCGTGGCTCCCTTACCGGCCGAAAGGACGACCTCACTCTGGACATCGAGAACGCCGTTGCCACCAAGGGCACCGATCGGCTGGAGGTATCCGGATCGGTCCAGGGGATACCCGGAAAACCCAGGACCACGCTCGATGTGACGCTAGACGGCAGTGACCTCACCGGCCTGGGCAACGAGTACAAGCTGCCACTGCCCTCAACCAAGGCGTACCGGCTCAAGGGCCGCCTGCAGGGTCCCGGAACGACGCTGGATCTCGATGCCGCGCGCATCAGCGCAACCCGGGAGGGACTCATCCTGGAGGCAGCCGGACGAATTGGCGATTTCTTCGGCGACGTCATTCTCGATCTGGGCGTCTCGGTGACCGGTCAATCCATTGCAGAACTCGGGCCGTTACTAAGCATCGACCTGCCGGAGTCCGACACTTTTCGTCTCAGGGGCCGGACCCTGGGCCCGGTAGCCACCCCCCGCATCGAGAGCTTCGAGGGCAGCGCCGCGAAAGGGTCCGCGCAGCTTTCCGCCAACGGTAGGATTACCTGGGCCGGCGACCAGGCCACCTTTGAAGTGGACGGACGGATGTCGGCCGCCACGCTGTCGGAGGCGGGAGACGTCGTGGACATGGGCCTGCCAGCGATCCCCGAGTTCAGCACCGGCTTCACGATCGCCGGCACTCCTCGGGAATTCTCCGCCAGCCTTCCGGACCTGAGCCTGGACGATTCCCGCGCCAGCGCCGATATCAGGATCCGCGTTCCGGAAACCGGGCCGGTCGAGGTTCGCGGCGGTTTGACCTCGGGAACGCTGCGTCTGGACACCCGCGATTACGGGGCAAAGGCGTCCGGGGACAACGGCAAGTCGTCCGCACGAAAACTGATCCCCGATCTGGCCATTGCCGGCGCCCTGCCCGCCAATCTCGATCTTGACTTGGACTGGAGCGGCATCGGCCTGCTGTTCAAGGAAGGCCAGCTCCAGATCCGGCACGCCCGCCTGGTGATTCGCAACGGCGCATTGTCGCTCGAGCCCGGCTTGCTCGACTACGCCGGGGGCACCCTGAATCTGAACATCGCGATGGATGGCGCCGCAACACCGGCCCGGTCATCCCTGGCCCTGAAGGCACGGGATCTGAATTTCGGCCAGGTCCTGACAGAACTCGGTGGCGCGTCGGCGACGGGCGGCACGTTGAACCTGGACATGAACATCAGCGGGAGCGGGCCCGGACTCAGGGGCCAGTTCGGGAACGCAAACGGGAATCTGGATGTACTGGCCGAAGGCGGGAAGCTTGAGGTCGCGGGGCTGAAATTGCTCGCCACCGATCTGATTTTTAACGCCCTGCCGCTGACGAAGAAGGAATCGCATGTATCGATGACCTGCGCCATGTCCGAGTGGACCATCATTGACGGTCAGGCCAAGGCGGGCCTCTTGTTCGTCGACGGCGAGAACCTGTACCTCAGCGGCACCGGTGGCATAAACCTCCGCAAGGAAACCGTCGATATCCTGCTGGCGCCCCGGCCCAAGAAAGCCCGCGCGCTGGCCCACAACGTGGATCTCACCGTGAAGGGTCCGCTGGCCGCTCCCAAGGTCAAGGCCAACGCAGCGGCAACCGCACGCAAAGGGATCGTCACTGTGGGCAAGTACGTGCTCCTCGGTCCGGCCGGCCTGCTCATCCCCACGGACGGGCTGGCCGAAAAGCACCCAAAGTGCGCCAGTTCCCTCCAGAACCTGCCCGGGGTAGAGTCAAAGCAACAGGCCAGCACCCGGTAGGCCGCCCGCCTTCGTGTAACATACCGCCGTCAGGACGGACCACGGAGCGCCAACACCCATGCATCGGAAGCCAGGCTTGTTCTTCGCTGTTTGCGTCGGCGTTATCGGATTCGTCCTCGGTGCCAGCCCGGTCGCCCTGGCCGTGCCGCCCTCTCCCCACCAGATCGTTCGCGAGGCCGCCGATGAACTGCTTGGCGTCATGGAGAACCGGCGCGGGGAGTTTGAATCCAATCCGGCGGGTCTGTATGGCGTTGTGGACGATGTGCTGCGGCCTCACTTCGATGTGGACTATGCCGCACGTCTGATCCTCGGCCGCTACTGGCCCCGCTCTACTGAAGATCAGCGCAGGCGGTTCACCGAGGCCCTTTACGGCTCTCTGGTTCGGAAGTACTCATCGGGTCTGCTGGAGTTCACGGAGAACACGGTGGAGATCATTCCGCACCGCGGACTGATACGCCTGGATGAGGAATACGTGACGGTCCGGACCCGGGTAAACCTGGACACCGGCATCGCGGTTCCGGTTGACTATCGCACTCGCTGGAACGGGGACGAATGGAAGGTGTTCGACGTCATTATCGAGGGTCTGTCCTACGTGACCTACTACCGGGACCAGATTGGCCAGGACGTCAAGCTCAAGGGCCTGGACCAGGTCATCACGGACCTGGCTTCCGTCTAGAAGAACGGGTCAGGGAGAGGCTGCACTTCCTTTGAAGTTCAGCCGGGTTGGGTACCCAGCGGGCGCGCCGCTGTCGACTGCAGGGCCCCGGCACCACCACTGCAGGAGACTTCCGGCTCTAGCCTTGCGCTCCCGGGTCCGGGTCCGGCGGCGCGCCTTCAGCGTCCGTAATCGGCAGGTTTCCCTCCCAGATCGGCGGGCTCATCCGTTCGACAAAGTCCGGAAACATCAGGTTGAACGCGATGCTGATCCGTTCTTCCGGGGCGGCATTCGGCTGGACGGAGTGGGTCAGCCACGCCGGGAAATAGAAGAGTGTCCCGGCTCGCACGTTCAGGGTGACCTTCTGGGCGGTGAAGTGGGTCAGCTTCGTGGAGGCCGGAAAGATCATCGATGCCTGGGGCCTGGGATCGTGGAAATCGATGGTGTGGCCACCCTTGGGGGCCTTGACGTAGTAGACGCCGGACAGGAAGTTGTTCGGGTGCGAGTGGGGGCGGTGAACGGACCCGGGGAACCCGATATTCGCCCAGCAGCCGGTAATTGCGATGTCGGAATAGCTGAGATTTTCCGAGTCCATGATGTCTCGGGCTCCGGCCCGAACGATCTCCACGAACTCTCCCAGCGCCGGCGAGGTATGCAGGCGCTGATCGCTCTGCCACTTCCCTGCTGGCTGGAGCTCCGGATTCCGGACCCGGGCCGACTGGATCAGCTCCAGAAAAACCTGGTTTATGCGGGCGGCAACATCCGGCTTGAGCTGGTTCGCCCAGACCATGGTCGGAAAAATGGGCAGCGCCGATCGTTCGTCGACGCGGGACTGGAAGAACTCACTCATGGCAATCTCCGGCGTGGCTCACGCATTGTGCCGCCCGGATGGCGCATTGCAAGGCCTGAAGGCTGATAAGGATCAACACCTTGCCCCGATTTCGAGCTACACTCCGGAGCGGGAAAGGCGCATCGGGCGCGCGAAGCGAGAAGCACGCGCCAAAATCAGGGGTTCCAGTATGACGCACGGATTTTCGGTGAGGGTTCTACTTACGGCTCTCGTTTTTTTCCTAGTGCCCGCCACCGGCCTCGCCCAGTACGGCATCGACGACTATGGGTATCCCGTCGAAGACGCCCTGGCGGCCACCGTCATCGGCACGCCGGATCACCTGCGGTACGAGCTGTCGAAAAAACGTCCCCGCTTCCGGCTGTTGAAGCTCCAGACCAAGCCGAAGGACCAGATTCCGAACTACTTCTGGTACCACGAGCAGTACAAGTACCTGATGTTTTTCCAGAAAAAGCCAGCGCCGCTGGTATTCATCCTGGCGGGCACGGGCGGCAACTACTCCGGGCCCAACATGCTGGCGCTGATGAAGGCCTTTTACGACAAGGGCTATCACGCCGTGGGGCTGGCCAACCCGACCTTCATGAACTTCATCATCAATGCGTCGAGCACCGGTGTCGTAGGACTCCCGGAGCGGGATACCCGAGACCTCTACAACGTCCTGAAACGGGCCTGGACCGAACAATTGTCCGAGCGTATCGAGGTCACCAACTTCTATTTCACCGGCTACAGCCTGGGCGGCACGCAGACGGGCTGGATGGCGAAAATCGACGAGGAAGAGCAGTTCTTCAAGTTCAAGAAATTGCTCCTGGTGAACCCCTCCGTAAACCTCTATAACTCGGTACAAATTCTCGACGGCTACTTTGAGGACAACATCAAGACACCCGAAGAGGGCACCGAATTCTGGAACCGACTCATGTCAGCCGCGGGTGAACTGGTCCGTGAAGAAGGGGTGCAGCTTTCCGACGACTTTCTCTATCAGCTTTATCTTCGCAGAGACCCCCAGCCAGAGGGCCTGGAAACTCTCATCGGCATCGTTTTCCGCATTTCCGCCCAGTCCATCATGACCACGGCGGACGTCATGCGTGGCGGCGGCTATATCATCCCCACGACAATCAAGGGCGGCCTGAACTACGACGTGGACGACTATTTCGTCGTTTCCAGCCGCACGAGCTTTATCAATTATTTCGAAGGACTGCTGCTGCCCTACTATCAGGCCCTGGACCCCAGCCTTACCAAGGAAGACGCCATTTATCAGGCGGGCCTGGCGCCGATCGAAGATTACCTTCGGACAGCCGAGCACGTGAGTGTCGTCCACAACCAGAACGACATCATTCTCAAGGAAGGGGAAATCGACTGGCTCGTCGACGTGTTCGGCGACCGGGCCAAGATCTGGCCGCGAGGCGGGCATCTAGGGAACCTGCTCTACAAGGAGAACATGGAGTACATGTTCGAGTTCTTTGGCGAAAACATGCAGGGAGGCGAGTGATATGACCATGACCGCCCTGCGCCGTCGAATCAGCCTTCTGGTCTCGGTCGCCCTCGTCGCCGGCTGCGCGGCGCCCAAGCCCGATCCGGGTTCGGACCCGCCTGTCCGAACCCTGGAGACGGTCGCCTATGATCCGAGTCAGCCCTCGATTTTCATCGATCCCTATGATCCGTGGGAAGGGCTGAACCGTCGCATGTATAACTTCAACTCGAAGTTCGACCGGATCATCTTCCTGCCGGCCCGGGAGATATACCGGACCATCTTCCCCCAATTTGCCCGTGACGGGTTCAATAACGCGCTGACCAACTGGTTTGGCGAGTGGCGCAACTTCACCAACGCCGTGCTCCAGTTCCGTCCGGTGCTGGCGACCCGGATTGCCGGGCGGTTCGCCCTCAATACGACCGTCGGCATCGGCGGCATCATGGATCCGGCGACCGAACTCGGCCTCAGGTACCAGCGCGAGGATTTCGGCCAGACGCTGGGCCGCTGGGGCGTGGGTCACGGCCCGTACCTGGTGCTGCCCTTCTGGGGTCCCAACTCCGTGCGCGATGGCTTCGGTCTCTTGTTCGACTGGGGCCTCTACAAGTGGATCAACCCCTTCGGCCTGGCCGAGTGGGAAGCCGACCGGTCGCTCATCATGTTCCCGCTGAGGGGCCTGGATGCCAGAGACCGCGTGGCCTTCCAGTACTACGAAACGGGGTCGCCCTTCGAATATATTTTCGTCCGTCGCCTGTATTACGAGCTTCGCGAGTTCCAGGTCCTGGAGTAGTCTCCTGATGGCCTGACCATATCCACCGGCCCGGCGATTCTGCCGGGCCGTTTTTTATGTACTTGCCGTATCCATGCAGTGGCTCTTCTGGGCGGCCTGTCGCGATATCTGGCATTGAGGAGTTCGCTCGCTTGCACCCCGGCGTTACCAAAGAGCATGTCCGCTTCGTTGTCGTGCTGTCCCTTCTGTGCCTCGCAAGCAGCATGGCCCGGGCGCAGGGCGGCTATGGCATCGACGGGTACGGCTATCCGGTCGAAGATCCGATCGCGGCAACCGTCGTGGGAACACCGGAGCACCTGAAGTACGACCTGGGCACGGATCGGCCCCGCTTTCGTCTCATGAAGCTCCGGATGAAGCCCGAGAGCGAGATCCCGGCCTACTTCTGGTACCACGAGCAATTTAAATATCTGTTGTTTTATCAGAAGGAGCCCGCGCCGCTCGTTTTCGTGCTCGCGGGGACAGGCGGCAACTACACAGGCCGGCGCATGCTGACCCTCATGCGCGCCTTCTACAACGAGGGCTTTCACGTGGTGGGTTTGCCCAATCCCACGTTCATGAACTTCATCATCAACGCATCCAGCAGCGGCGTCCCCGGGCTTCCCGAAGTCGACGCGCGGGATCTTTACGACACCCTCAAACGGGCGTGGACCGAGCAGCTCAGCGATCGCCTCGAAGTGACCGACTTCTACTTCACCGGCTACAGCCTGGGCGGCACCTTGTCAGGATGGATGGCCAAGCTGGACGCCGACGAGCAGTTCTTCAACTTCAGCAAGGTGCTGCTCATCAACCCGTCGGTGAACCTGTTCAACTCCGTGACGATCCTCGATGGCTATCTGGACAATAATCTGAGTGGCCCCGACCAGGAAGGGTTCGAAGCTTTCTGGAACCGCACCATGAATGCCATGGCCCGAACGGCCCGGAGCGAGGGCGTAAACCTCGGCGATGATTTTCTCTATGACGCCTATCTCTTGCAGAATCCAGACGAACGCTCGCTGGAGCTGCTGATCGGCACGGCGTTTCGCGTATCTGCCCAGTCACTCATGGTGACCGCCGACGTCATGAGCCGCAGCGGCTTCATTATTCCGACCACGCTTCACGGTGCCCGCAACGCCAATGTGGACGAGTATTTCATTGTTTCTTCCCGCACGAGCTTCCTAAGGTACTTCGATGGCCTTCTGCTTCCCTACTACCAGAAACAAAATCCCGGCCTCACGCGTGAAGAAGCAATTACCGCGGCCGGGCTGGCGCCGGTCGCCGACTTCCTGAGGACGGCGGATCACGTGGCCGTGATGCACAACGCCGACGACATCATTCTGGCGGAAGGTGAGATCGACTGGCTGAAGAGCGTGTTTGGCGATCGGGCGAAAATCTGGCCCCGTGGCGGCCATCTCGGGAACCTGGAATATCGTGAGAACATCGAGTGGATCGTCGGGCACTTCACCGAGTGACGGCGCCGGCGAAGTGGGCTAGCGCCCCTGGCTGCCGTTTATCCCTGGGACTTGGCACGCTGCACCCGTCGGCACGGCGAGACGGCACGGAGTTTCGCCCGAGGGCACCGGTAGCAAGTCTCGCCAAGCCGCGTGTGCTATGGAGCGCGGTCATCGGCCTGGGCTGCCTCTGGGCGGCTTCTCCGGTCCATGCATGGGGTCCCCAGGGTCATCGCATCGTAGGAAAGGTGGCCAAGGAACATCTTTGCGAGGCGGCGGGTGGAACTATCCGCGAGCTCTGGGGAGATAGCGGGCTGGAGGCGGCCGGTTTGTGGCCGGATCAGATCAGGAATCAATCCCGATGGAAACACACCGGTCCCTGGCACTACATCAACGTCGGCGATTCAGGTCCGCTGCCCCCCGGCGAGCGATCTCCGGACGGGGATATTCTCTGGGCACTGGATCATTACCTGGCCATTCTCGACGCGGCAGGGGTTCCGAAGCGGCAGCGCCGGGAGGCCGTCGGTTTCGTGACACATTTCGTCGGCGATCTGCATCAACCGCTGCACGTAGGGCGGGCAGACGATCGCGGCGGCAACAATATTGCCGTCGCGGCGCCAAGGCGCGACACGCTGAATCTTCATCGCTACTGGGACACTACCGTCATTACCTCCGTACAACCCGATCCGGAGCGCTATGCCCGAATGATCGCGCCGCTCGCGCTGGGGAACCTACGCTACTGGCAGTCCACGGATCCGGTTGCATGGGCCTCGGAATCCCTTGCCTTGAGGCCAACCGTGTACCTGTTCCGCAAACGCGGCCGTGAGGTGCTCCTGGACGAGGACTACGCCCAGCGGGCCCAGACCATCGTCCGTATGCGTCTCGTACAGGCGGGTGTTCGCCTGGCCGGGATCCTGAACGCCCGGCTTGCCCCCGCTGGAACCGGATGCATGGATCCGGACGGCGCGGAGCCCGGCCCCCTGCCCCGCAACTGAAGCCCCTGTCCTGACAGTTGGTGCTGCGTGGCTTTCACCCGCGGAGCAGCCCGGCACTGGCCACAGCTTCAACGCTACCGACGACGAAGACACCTCGGACATTCGGAGAGACAACAAGGGCCTGAAACACGAGGGTCTCCCCGTGGGTGAGGTCGATAGTCGCCGGTATAGGTTTGACCTGTTGGCGCGGACCGGCTGCGTCATCGTCCATGACGTGACCGATCCCGCCGCACCGGCATTTGTGCAGTACGTCAATAACCGGAGCATCGACGGCCAGGGCGACTTCGCACCCGAGGAAGCGGTATTCATACTCCGAAGTCAGAGCCGTGTGCCCTTCCCGTTCATTGCGGTAGCCAATGACGTGAGCGGGACCACCGTGCTGTATGCGATCATGACTCCCTGACGACCAACGGCGGGTTTGCAGCCTGCCAACGACTGACAGGGATATGCATCGTGACAGCCCCGCCCGGGAGAGGCTGTTTCCTTATTCCGGGGGTACCTGATGACTGCCATCCGCGCGGCGTTCTGGAATCTTCAGAACCTTTTCGACACCACGGCCTCACCCATCGCGGCCGACCTGGCCTTTACGCCGGACACCGGCTGGACCCCCGAGGTCCAGCAGGCCAAGGTCAGAAACCTCGGCCGGGTGATCAATGCAATGTTCGACGGCCAGGGGCCCGATCTCCTGGGAATCTGCGAGATCGAAAATGTAGAGGTTTCCCTGCAGCTTCTCGCCGAGCTGGACCGGGACGACCTCGTCATTGCCCACGTGGACAGTCCGGACATTCGCGGCATCGACTGTTCACTGATTTTTTCCGAGGACCTGTTCGAACTCGCCGGAGAGCCCGTCGGCCACCTGGTTCATCTCCGCTATCCGACTCGGGATATTTTCCAGGTGCCGCTGACCGTGAAGGAAAATGGCGCGGACCTCATGGTGCTGGTGAACCACTGGCCCTCGCGGCGCATGGGCGCCGAACGCACGGAGCCGTTTCGCATCACCGTGGCCAGCCACTGCGGACAGCTGGCGGATACCGCGCTGAAGCTTCCCCGAACCGACTACCTGTCCGCCCCCGACACCGCCGATACAATGGCCGTTCTGCAGGCCTTGTGGAACGGCAACGTGCTGATCATGGGCGACCTCAACGACGAGCCCTACAACCGCAGCGTGATGGACGAGCTGCGCGCTTCCAAGGGACTGGACCGCCTGGAGGAAACCCTCAAGCCGGGAGCCGGGAGGCGCATCCCCTCGGTGGACAAGTACCTGGGGCTGCAGGCGCCCCTCTTCAACTGCATGTGGCCGCTGGCCAGCTATCCGGACCAGGGGACGCACTATTTCAGCGGATCCATCAACACGATGAACATGCTGGACCAGTTCATCGTCTCGCGGGGGCTGTACTACGGGCAGTCCGGTCTTCGGATGAGCCGTGAGTTCGAAATCGAATTCAGCGACAGCGAAGAGGAAGGCCACGTGGTCGAGACCTCCCGGGTCGCCGTGGATATCTTCCGGCCGGCTTATGCCGCCACGGCCCGCAAGGGCCGCCCAAAGGCTTTCGAGTTCTGGCGCGACAAGAGTACGGGGGAACCCGGCCACAACGACGGTTACAGCGATCATTTCCCGGTCGTAACTGAAATTGATGTGCTGTAAATCGGCGGACCCCCGATGGGAAAGCAGCGGCACCGAAACTGGCCAAGAACTTAATCGGCTTCAGCCGCTCCCCTGGCGCGGTGCTGTGCGCCAGCCCGACGCCGGTAGGCTGGCAGCTTCAATCCAAGCCGGGCTCAGCCTGACTCAGCGACGGGGCAGGTACGCCCGCGTCGTCTATTTTCCATGCCTATCCAGCCAACCCAGCGAGAACGCTCAATGATCATCGTCCACCACCTGGAAAACTCACGCTCCCAGCGCATCCTCTGGCTGCTCGAAGAACTCGGCCTGGACTATGAGATCAAGCGCTATGAGCGGGATCCCAAGACGATGCTGGGTCCGGATACGCTGTTTGCCGTGCATCCGCTGGGCAAGTCGCCGGTGATCGAGGACGGGGACCGGACCATCGCGGAATCCGGAGCCATCATCGAGTACCTGGTGGATCGCTACGACGATGGGAAGCTCAAACCCGCCGAAGACACATTGGAACGGGACCGTTACCGGTATTTCATGCACTACGCCGAGGGGTCACTGATGCCCTTGATGTTGCTGCGGCTGATTTTCGACCGCATGGCCAAGCCACCGATGCCACTGGTCATGCGTCCCGCCGCCGCCCTGATTGCGGCCGGCGTCAAAGGCAAGTTCGTCGGTCCCCGGCTGACCCAGCACCTGCAGTTCCTTGAAGCCGAACTGTCGGACAGGAAATGGTTTGCGGGAAAAGCGTTTACGGCAGCCGACGTCCAGATGAGCTTTCCGCTGGAGGCCGCCCACGCCCGGGGCGCCATCGGAGGCGACTATCCGCAGCTGGAAGCCTTTGTAACACGCGCTCACGCCCGACCCGCCTACAAGCGTGCGCTGAAGCGGGGCGGACCCTACGACTACGCGTAAGGAGAGAGCCGCTGTCTGCCGGTTCGCCATGACCCCGGCATCAAGCTCCGACTCAATCCGGCATCGTGGCCACCGCGGGTGACGCGCCAGCCTTAATCACCGAGCACTCCGGCCCGGTCAGCTCTCGGCCGGCGACTTGAAACCGGGTCGAAATCGCAAAAAACCAGTTGCCGTCGATTCAGGACTTCGGCCCGAATAGCAGCCACAACAGAAAGCCCAGCACCGGCAGGACCAGGATGACGACGATCCAGATGGCCTTGCTCAGGGCCGATGCGCCGCTGCCGAAAATCTTGATGATGGCCCAGATATCCAGGACCAGAATAATGAGTCCGAACAGACCGACTTCGATACCCAATGGATTCCCCCTAGTGCGTCAGCGGACAGGTCACGGCGGAATGGTCAGGCAAGCCCACTGACGCTTGCCAAGCCAAATCATGCGGCCGCTTAAGCGACTGATGCCTTTCGTCCGCATTGTCCCGAATGGTACCTCACCCAACCGCCTGTTCGAGCTGCACCTTCGGGGGGTGGGCTCGGCCACGGCAAGGGGGCTGAAGCAGGGCCGACACCGCGACGCGGCGTCGTTCCAACCGGCCGGTGCCGGTTGGTCGAACCCTGATACGGTCCGCATCTCCCGACCAGAACAAACAAAAAAGCCCTCTCCCGATGTGTGAGAGAGGACTTTTTTTGTAAAGCTGGTCGGGGCGAGAGGATGACTCCGGGCCGCCCGGCCCCTCGCCCTGCGGGCCGACAACGCTGCGCGCTGTCGTTCCAACTCGCTGACGCGAGTTGGTCAAACCCTATACGGTCCGCATCTCCCGACCAGAACAAACAAAAAAGCCCTCTCCCGATGTGTGAGAGAGGGCTTTTTTTGTTAAAGCTGGTCGGGGCGAGAGGATGACTCCGGGCCGCCCGGCCCCTCGCCCTGCGGGCCGACAACGCTGCGCGGCTGTCGTTCCAACTCGGCTGACGCCGGTTGGTCAAACCCTATACGGTCCGCATCTCCCGAATCAGCTCCACAAAAAAGCCCTCTCCCGATGTGTGAGAGAGGGCTTTTCTTGTAAAGCTGGTCGGGGCGAGAGGATTCGAACCTCCGACCCCCTGCACCCCATGCAGGTGCGCTACCAGGCTGCGCCACGCCCCGACCGTAATTCCCGCAGGACCGCGAGAAGGGCCGGGATGATACCGGAACCCGTCGCGGTAATGAAGGTTCCCGGCTAACGCCGGAGGATCTTGAGAACTTCTTCGAGCTCGCCGCGCAGCTGCTTGACGATCTGCTGGCTCTGGGTGATGTCTTCGCGGGCTTCCTCGCCGGTCAGCCGCTGGCGGGCACCGGTGATCGTAAAACCCTCGTCATACAAGAGGCTACGGATCTGCCGGATCAGCAGAACGTCCCGCCGCTGGTAGTAGCGCCGGTTGCCCCGCCGCTTGACCGGCTTGAGCTGCGGGAACTCCTGTTCCCAGTAGCGCAGCACGTGCGGCTTGACCCCGCAGAGTTCGCTGACTTCACCAATCGTGAAATAGCGCTTACCCGGGATCGGTGGGAGCTCGTCGTTATTGCCCGCTTCCAGCATAGGCCTCCACCCGCGCCTTGAGCTTCTGACCCGGCCGGAACGTGACCACCCGGCGGGCACTGATCGGGATTTCCTCTCCCGTCTTTGGATTCCGTCCGGGGCGCTCGTTCTTGTCCCGGAGGTCAAAATTGCCAAAACCCGAAAGCTTGACCTGCTCTCCGTTGGACAGCGCCGTGCGAATCTCCTCGAAAAAGAGATCCACCAGCTCCCGCGCTTCGCGTTTGTTCAGGCCCAGTTCCTCGAAAAGGGCCTCAGCCATGTCTGCCTTCGTCAACGCCATCACTTAGTCTCTTATTCTTGCCTGGAACGACTCCCCAAGCCGATCCCGGACCGCGGCGACCGCGCCGTCGGCATCCTCGTCCGTAAGAGTGCGTGAAGTTTCCTGTAAAATCAACCTTAAAGCTACGCTTTTTAGACCCGGTTCTATTCCCTTGCCGGTGTAGATGTCGAACACGCCGGCAGACGACAGGGAAGGGCCAGCGGCAGCCCGGGCCGCAGCGACCAGATCGGCGGCGGGCACGGCCTCGTCAACCAGCACCGCCAGGTCACGGCGAATGGCCGGGTAACGGGAAATCGGCTGGAATTCCGGGACTTGCGCCGCAAGCACCGGAGCAATATCCAGTTCGAACACGACCGCCGTCGCTTCCAGGTCCAGGTCCGCCGCCAGCGCCGGGTGCACTGTACCCAGCCATCCCACCGCCTGATCGCCCTTGAGGATGCGGGCGGTCTGGCCCGGATGCAGGGCCGGGTGCTCGCCGGGAACAAAGCCATATTCGGCGCCCTGTCCCCCGAGAGACAGGATCGCTTCGACGTCAGCTTTCGCGTCGAAAAAGTCCACGCCCCGGGCTTCGGAGCCCCACTGCTCGCTCCATCGCTCCCCGGAAATCAAGCCAGATAGCGTTTCTATCTGTTGTAAATCATCGCCTTCTGGAACAAACCTCAAGCCTGACTCAAATATCCGAACCCGCGGGATCTGCCGAGCGGTGTTTTGCACCAGCGTGGCCAGGAGCCCGGGCACCAGCGACAACCGCATCTCCGCCATTTCCGAAGAGATGGGATTCTCCAGGCTCAACGCTGGCGTATCCGGGACGACCCGGGACTGCAGCGCCGGATCCACAAAACTGTAGGTCACGACTTCCGAGTACCCCCGGTCCACGAGCACCCGTCGGGCCTCGGACAGCGGACGCGCGTGCTCCGTGACGCGGGCCAGGTGGCCCAATCCGGTGGACCGGGCTTCGGGAATGTTGTCGTAGCCGTAGATCCGGGCGACCTCTTCGATCAAGTCCTCTTCCCGCTCGATGTCGAAGCGCCAGCTCGGTGCGCCCACCGACCAGCCTTCCGTATCGACGTCCACGCCCATGCCGAGACGCCGGAGAATGTCCGCTACCTGGGCATCCGGCACTCGATGACCCAGGACCTGCTCGAGACGACCGGCCCTGAGCCGAATGACCCCTCCGCCCGGCCGCTGCCTGGCCTCGACGATAACGACCGGCCCCGGCTCACCGCCGGCTATGGTCGTGAGCAGTTCGGTTGCCCGTTCGATGGCGCGCTCTTGTCCGGCCGGGTCGACGCCCCGCTCGAATCGGGCTGACGCGTCCGTATGCAGACCCAGCCGGCGGGCTCGTCCCGCGATGGCCAGCGGCTCGAAAAAGGCCGACTCGAAGAAAATATCCGTCGTGGCCTCGGTTACCGCCGACGTCTCCCCGCCCATGATCCCGGCCATGGCCCGGGCGCCACTGTGGTCGGCGATCACGAGCATATCGGGATCCAGGGTCACGGGTTTGCCGTCGAGCAGGGTGAGTTTCTCGCCCGCCTCGGCCATGCGGACGATCAGGCCCGTATCCAGCGTGGCCAGGTCGAAGCCGTGCATGGGCTGGCCCAGTTCCAGCATGACGTAGTTGGTGACGTCGACTACGGGATGGATCGGTCGCAGCCCGCAGCGGCGCAGCCGTTCCCGCATCCACACCGGGGTCTCGGCCCCGGGACGGATGCCACGAATGACCCGGCCGGCAAATCTCGGGCAAGCCTCAGGCGCCTGTAAGGCAACGTCGAACGTGGTGTCTGTCCCGGCCGGCAACGGCTCCAGTCCGGGCCAGGTCAGGTCCATGCCGTTGAGCACCCCGACCTCTCGGGCCAGGCCGAGCACGGAAAAACAGTCGCCGCGATTCGGCGTCAGGTCCACATCGATCGCCGTGTCGGGCAAGGCCAGCCAGCTCCGGAACTCCTCGCCCACCGGCGCATCCGCCGGCAATGTCATCAGACCGCCGGCGCCGTCACCCAGGCCCAGCTCCTTCTCGGAACACAGCATGCCCGCCGACTCGATACCGCGAAGCTTCGCCCGCTTGATCTTCAGCCCACCCGGCAGCTCTGCACCCACGAGGGCCAAGGGGTAGCACTGCCCCTCGGCGACGTTCGGTGCACCGCAAACAATGGTCAGCGGCTCTCCGCCTCCGTCGACTGTACACACCCGCAGCCGGTCCGCATCAGGGTGCGGCGCCACGGACGACACCCGCCCAACCACCACCCCGGAGAACTCGCCTGCGGCGGGTTCCGCGGTATCCACTTCAAGACCCGCCATGGTGATCTGACGCACCAGGCCGTCCGTATCCAGCGGCGGATCGACCCACTCCCGTAGCCAGCGCTCGCTGAACTTCATAGGGACAAATTCCTTACAATCAAGAGAATTGAGATATAAATCTCAAGTCATTTTCGAAGAAGAGCCGAAGGTCATTCACGCCGTATCGAAGCATTGCCAAACGCTCGACCCCCATTCCGAAGGCATAGCCGGTGTAACGCTCCGGATCGATGCCGACATGCTCCAGGACCCGGGGATGCACCATGCCGCAGCCAAGGACCTCCAGCCACCCTTCGCCCCACGAGACGTCGACTTCCGCCGACGGCTCGGTAAACGGAAAGTACGACGGTCGAAACCGCAGCTCCACCTTGCGCTCGAAGAACGCTTCCATGAATTCATGGAGCACCGCTTTCAAATGGGCGAAGCTGACGCCCTCGTCCACCACCAGGCCTTCGACCTGGTGAAACATCGGCGTATGGGTCTGGTCCGAGTCACACCGGTAGACGCGCCCCGGTGCGATCAGGCGAATCGGCACACCCTGGGACTGCATCGCCCGAATCTGGACCGGTGAGGTGTGCGTCCGCAGCAAGAGCCGTCCGGGAAGATAGAACGTGTCGTGCATGGCCCGGGCGGGATGATGCTCGGGAATGTTCAGGGCCTCGAAATTGTGGAACTCGTCTTCCACCTCGGGACCCGCATGTACCTCGAATCCCCCGCGGCCAAAAATTGCCTCGATCCGGTCCATTGTCCGGGTCACCGGATGCAGCCCGCCGGATAGCTCCCCTCGCCCCGGCAGCGTGACATCGAGGGATTCAGCCCGAATAGCAGCCTCCAGCTGGGCCGCCTCCAGCACTTTCTTACGCCCGTCGATGGCGGCCAGCAGGCGAGCCTTGCCCTGATTGAGCGACTGCGCCGCGGCCTTTCGGGCCGCCGGCTCCAGCCCGCCCAGGGCCTTGAGGCGCTGCGTCACTTCGCCCTTCTTGCCCAGGAACCTGACGCGCAGTCCGTCCAGGCCTGCCAGGTCGGCGCTTGCCTCGATCTCCGACAGGGCAGCCTCCAGCAGACCATCGAGGCTGGCGTCGACTTCCGTCAGCTTGGGTTCGTTCACGGTCTCTCCCAAATAAAAAAGGGGAAGGCTGTACCGGCCTTCCCCTTCTTGAGCGTTACCGGCGCGGCGCGAATGCCGCCCCGGCTGCGTCCGATCGACGCCTAGCGGCCCAGGGCGGCCTTGGCGGTCTCTGCGATCGCGCCAAAGGCATCCGCATCGTGCACGGCCAGGTCGGCCAGCACCTTGCGGTCGATTTCCACTTCGGCCTTCTTCAGCCCGTCGATCAGACGGCTGTAGGAAAGACCGTGGATGCGGGCGCCGGCATTAATACGGGCAATCCACAGAGCCCGGAACTGGCGCTTGCGCTGACGCCGGTCGCGGTACGCATACTGGCCGGCCTTCGTGACCGCCTGCTTCGCAACCCGGTAGGTCTTGCGCCGGGCACCGTAGTACCCCTTCGCCTTGTCCAGAACTTTTTTGTGACGCGCCTTGGCGATCACACCACGCTTGACTCTTGCCATGATGAGATCTCCTTAGCTGTAGGGCAGCAGACGGCTGACGGACTTGGTATCCGCCTCGGCCACGTCGCTGGGAGACCGAAGCTGACGCTTCCGCTTCGGACTCTTCTTGGTGAGGATGTGACTCCGGAAGGCCTGGCCGCGCTTAAAGCTGCCGCCGGCACGTTTGCGAAACCGCTTGGCGGCCCCGCGATTCGTCTTCAGCTTGGGCATGTTATTTACCTCAGTTTTCTAGCCCTGTAACGAACGCTGTCCTCCTGTGAGGGCAGCGCCGCTGGGGGCGGGGCAACGACCTAAACGGCCGAGGCTCACTTCTTTAATCGGGCGCACCGCCTGATTCGACGGCCGCCCTTCCCTTCCACTTCTTAGTCAGGCGCACCACCTGGTTCGACGGACGCCCTTCTCTTCACTTTTTCTTGGGCGCCAGCACCATGGTCATCTGCCGCCCTTCCATCTTCGGGAACTGCTCCACGCTGCCCAGCTCAGCCAGGTCATCGCGAACCCGCTCCAGAAGCTTTGCGCCCAAGTCCCTATGGGCCATTTCCCGGCCGCGGAACCGCAAGGTCACCTTGGCCTTATCTCCGTTCGTCAGGAACTTCACCAGGTTGCGCATCTTCACCTGGTAGTCCCCTTCATCAGTTCCAGGCCTGAATTTCACTTCCTTCAGCTGGATCTGTTTGGTTTTCTTCTTCGCTGCGTGCGTCTTCTTGTTCTGCTCGAAGATGTACTTACCGTAATCCATCACCCGGCAGACCGGAGGCTCCGCATTGGGCGAAACCTCGACCAGGTCCAGCCCTTTTCCGACGGCAAGCTCGAGGGCTTCACTTAGCCCGAGTATGCCGACCTGATCTCCGTCGTCTCCGATCACGCGAACCTGGGAAGATTCAATTTCCCGATTGCGCCTAATGCGCTTGTGCCCAGCGATATTCTATCCCTCCATAACATTACGGCCGCGCTTCGCGACCTCTTTAGCGAGTAACTCGGCAAACGCCTCCGGCGCCATCGAACCGAGATCCTCGCCGTTTCGCGAACGCACGGCCACCGTGCCGGCCTCCGCCTCCCGGTCGCCTACGACGACGAGATACGGGACCCTCTGCAACGTGTGCTCGCGGATTTTAAAGCCGATCTTCTCATTCCTCAAGTCACTTTCGGCCCGAAATCCCTGATTTCGAAGGAACTCGACGGTCTCGACCGCGTAATCGGCCTGGCGGTCGGTGATATTGAGAACAATGGCCTGCACCGGGGCCAGCCAGGCAGGGAATCGCCCCTCGAAATGCTCGATGAGGACACCGAAGAATCGCTCCAGCGAACCCAGCAGTGCCCGGTGAATCATGATCGGCCGGCGACGCTCGCCATCCTCGGCCACGTACTCCATGTCGAAGCGTTCCGGCAGGTTGAAATCCAGCTGGATGGTCGAGCACTGCCACTTCCGGCCGATGGCATCCTCGATCTTGATGTCGATCTTCGGGCCGTAGAACGCACCGCCGCCAGCGTCGATCTCATAGTCCAGGCCGCGCCGAGCCAGGGCGCCCTGAAGAGCTGCCGTTGCCTTTTCCCAGATTTCGTCCGATCCCACGGACTTCTCGGGACGCGTGGACAGGTTGACCTCGAACTGGCTGAAACCGAAATCCGCCAGCATGCTGAGGTTCAGGTCCAGGACCGCCAGGATCTCGTCCTCGATCTGGTCTTCGCGGCAGAAAACATGCGCGTCGTCCTGGGTGAAGCCCCGCACGCGCATGAGGCCGTGGAGCGCGCCGGACATTTCGTGACGGTAGACCGTGCCCAGTTCGCCCCAGCGCATCGGCAGTTCCCGGTAGGAACGAAGCCGGTCCTTGTACACCAGCACGTGGAACGGGCAGTTCATCGGCTTGAGCTGGTAAAGCTGGTTGTCTTCCTCCACCGGGGCGTACATGGACTCCCGGTAGAAGTCGGTGTGACCGGAGGTGTGCCAGAGGTCCTGCAGCGCAATGTGGGGCGTGTAAAGCAGCTCATAGCCGCCATTGGCATGGCGCTCGCGCCAGTAGTCCTCCATGACGCGGCGTATCCTGGCGCCCTTGGGATGCCAGAACACGAGCCCCCCGCCGGCGTCCTCCTGGATGCTAAACAGATCCAGGTCCTTGCCGATGCGCCGGTGATCGCGTTTCTCCGCCTCCTCCAGCCGCTTGAGATAGGCCTTCAGTGCCTTCTTGTCGCCCCACGCGGTGCCGTAGATGCGCTGGAGCATCTCGTTGTCGGAATTGCCGCGCCAGTAAGCGCCGGCGACCTTGGTCAGCTTGAAGGCCTTCAGGTGGCCAGTGCTGGGCACATGGGGGCCCCGGCACAGGTCCTTCCAGTCGCCCTGGCCATACAGGCTGAGGGCCTCACCGGCGGGAATGTCCCGGATGATCTCCGCCTTATAGTGCTCGCCCATTCCCTCGAAAAAGGCGATGGCATCGTCCCGGGACATGACTTCCCGGTGCACGGGCAAATCCGCACTCGCCAGTTCCGCCATGCGCGCCTCGATTTTCTCGAGGTCATCCGGGGTAAACGCCCGCTCGAAAGCAAAGTCGTAAAAGAACCCGTCCTCGATGACCGGCCCAATGGTCACCTGGGCGCCGTCGAACAGGTCCTGAACCGCCTGGGCCAGCAGGTGGGCGGTGGAATGACGAATGATCTCCAGCCCCTCCGGATCCCGCGCCGTGATGATCGCGACCTCGGCGTCCTCCGCCACCTTCTCGGCCGTATCCACGAGGGCTCCGTTCACCCGCCCGGCAAGCGCCGCCTTGGCCAGGCCGGGCCCGATGTCCGCCGCAATCTCGGCCACGGTCACAGGCCCGTCGAAGCTCCGCTGGCTTCCGTCGGGGAGCGTGATCACGAGCGTTCGGCTGTCAACTGTCTGCATGGTCGAGTCGGCCTCCCGGCGCGGTACGCCGGATGCTGGAGTCCTGGTCTGCTACTGCAATGGATATCCGGTCCATTGCCTGCACCGCCGTGTGCAGATGAAAAGGGCGATATCCTGACCCCTGGAGGCTTCGGAAATCGCCCGTTTTCGGAACGTGGTAGGCGCGGGCGGGTTTGAACCGCCGACCCCTACGATGTCAACGTAGTGCTCTACCACTGAGCTACGCGCCTGGAAGGTCGGGAATTCTGCCCAATCCTACCCCGGGCCGCAAGCCTTCCGGGAACACCGGGGAGCCCGGTCGTCCCCCGGCCCGAACCCCGTGCGCGCGCTGTCCGAGACTCTTCGCGGCGTGCCCGGAAGAGCCCGCGCACCGGCGCGGCGCTCCCTAGGAAACCTCGTCCGGGACGTCCTCGGGCAGTGCGTAGGGCGTGCAAAACGTGGATCCGGCCTGCCAGACCACGCCGTGGCCCGCCTGATCCACCCGCGCCACGGAGCACACGTACTCGAAAACCTCGCTGGCCCGGGATTCCGGCACAACGATTTCAACGAAACGGACCATCTTGGGCTCCGGGAGCCTGCCCCGCTTGGTGCGGGCCTCCACCGTGATCGAGCTGCCCAGACAGGCATGGCTGAACGCCTGAACAATCCCCTTCTCCTTCCTCAACCCCTGGAGGATCGCGAGATCCGTGCCGTCATCCGCCACGACGGCCGAAATCAGTTTGCAGACGTCGCCGGGAACGCCGTCCATCGTCCCGGCCGTCACGTTGCCGTGCTCCGCTCGCCGCTGTCGTCGGCGGACTCCAGCAACGACTCCGGGACGTAGGTGGCCATTTTCTCCAGCGGCGTCATGTACATGAAGCCGGCCCCGGTCCGCCCCAGCTCGCCTGCCTTATACATAGCCTCGAAGACCATTTCGCGCTGCTCGCTGGCTACCAGGACCTGGAGAATGTCCTTGTCGGCTTCCACCGCCACTCCCAAGGCCCCGAACCGTTCGCGGGCGCCGAAACCCCGGGCGTGCCAGCCCAGCGCGCCCCGGGATCCCATGTCCCTGGCCGCGAGAAGCATATTTCTTGCCTGCTTGGTGGCCTTGGATACCACGCACGTGATGATCCAGACATCCGTGATATAGGTGAATTGGGTCATAGGACACCCTGTGTCGAAGGTTGCAGGCCGTCCGCCTCGTCGTGACCCGCGGCCCGCTGCTGGCGATGCAACCGATAGCGTGACCACAGCCCCGTGAGCATGACGGTGATGATCGGCCCGATAGAGGCCATGCAGAGAATGCCGAAGCCCTCCACGGCGTCGGTGGCGTTGCCGAAGCCCAGCCCCATGGCGAGGACCAGCGGCACCGTCACCGGTCCGGTGGTGACCCCGGCGCTGTCCCAGGCCACGTTGACGAACATCTCGCTGGACACCATCGTGAGGACGATCGCCGCCAGATAGCCCGGCACAATCATCCAGACCAGCGGCCAGTCGAAGATCAGCTTGCACAAGCCCAGCGCAATGCCGCAGGCCACACCAGTGGACACCGCATAGATCAGCGTCTTCTTCTTGAAGACACCGTTGGTGAGGTCCTCGGCGGTGGCGCCCAGCGCATTCAGCGCCGGCTCCGCGATGGTGGCGCCGAAGCCCAGGAACCAGGCGAACGCGATCGCCACGACCAGGCCGACCGTATAGACGTAGATCGGGGACCGGTCGACGGCGGCGATTTCCATAAAGGCGCCGGGCACGAGGCTGCCCGCGTTGGCGCCGAGTTTCGACAGGCCGTAGGTGAGGCCGAGGTTGAAAATGCACATGCCGATAATGGTCAGCATGATCCCGTAGATGACCTCACCCTTGTTTTCGATGGGCTCGCGGAGAATAAATTTCTGCACGATCAGCAGAAACAGCACGAGCGGGAGAATGGCGCGAATGCCCAAAATGATCTCCACCCAGGGGCTGGTCTCGTGCCAGGCCGGCGCCACATTCGCGGCGGCGCTCGCGGCCTGGGCCGCGGCTTCGATGATTTCGGCGGGCGTCGTGCTTGACTGAAGGGCCAGGGTCAGCAGCAGGACACCGAGAATCGGAAACAGGGAGGCCAGCGTGACGATGCCAAAGCCGGACAGGCCGGAGTCGCCGCGGCCGCCTGCGGCGGCGATACCGATCCCCAGGGAAAGCACAAGGGGCACGGTGACCGGCCCCGTGGTCACCGCCCCGGCATCCCAGGCCAGCCCCAGCGCCGCGCGCAGGTCGGGATCGGTGGACGCATAAACCGTCACCAGCAAAACCGGCGCCAGCGCCAGGTAGATGAGCGGCTTCAGGCTCCAGCCATTGAGAAATCGCAGCGTACCCATGACCGCGGCTGCGCCGACCGACACGCCGACCACCAGAACCAGGATCCCGGACCAGTCGTTGAGCAGCGCATAGAGATAGGGCGCCCGCTCGACGGACACGTTCGCGCCGGCTGCCTGCAGGGCCCCGATGGCCGGTTCGGCGAAGGTCACCCCGATTCCCAGCAGGAACGTAACCAGTAGAACGAGGGGCAGCGGCGACTTGCGGGGCAGCCCGTTGCCGATCGTTTCGCCCAGGGGCATGAGGCCCAGGCTCAGGCCCTCCATGAAAAACAGCAGCCCGACAATCACCGCGAACAGGCCGCCGGTGATCACCCACGAGTCCTGGATGATTTGGTCGAGGATCAGCAGCTGGAAGAGCGCGAGGTAGGCGGCTAGCGGCACCACGGCCCGCAACTGATCCATGAACCGGACCGAGACATAGGGCCGGATCAGGTCGAAGGTCTCCACCGCGCTGAGCCTGATGGGCTCGACCGGAACCGGGACAACGTTACCCTCGGCGTCCCGCGTCGGCGCCGGGAACAGATCGTTGGCGCTGACTTTGCGCTGACCGAACCCGTAGGCCCGCTGGAGATCCGAAAAGCGTATGGTGTTTGGCATTCTGAAACGCAATTCCCGTGCTGGTTACGGCACCTGCGAGGCAAGCCTATCACTTTGCGGCGGACGCCTCATGTCAAGGGAACCGCATTTCAATGCCGTCGCACCGGACTATTCACCCCGAATATTCGGCCGGACCCCTCTGCCCGACGCCTTGGCCAGACCCCTCTGCCGAACACTGGGTCAAACGTTTCGGCCGGACGGTTCCGCGTTATCCGGCGAGCGTGTCCGAGAGCCCCAGCTCGACTCTCTTGAGTTTTTCGATTTCGTCGCGGATCTTTGCCGCCTCTTCGAACTCGAGTTCCCTGGCATGCTGAAACATGGCCTGCTCCAGCTTCTTGATCCGCTTCATGATCTCTTCGGGCGTCAGGGCCTCGTAGACCAGCCTGGGTTCAGCGGCACGCCGACCACGGCCCTTGCCTTCGTCGCCCTCGGATCGAGCCCCCTCCATCACGTCGGTGATGTTCTTGCGAATCGTTGTCGGGGTAATCCCGTGAGCCTCATTAAAGGCCAGCTGCTTGGCCCGCCGGCGCTCAGTTTCGTCGAGGGCGTGCTGCATGGAGCGGGTGATCTTGTCGGCGTAGAGAATCGCCCGGCCGTTGACGTTCCGGGCCGCTCGGCCGATGGTCTGGATCAACGAACCGCCGGAGCGCAGGAACCCTTCCTTGTCCGCGTCCAGAATTGCCACCAGCGACACCTCGGGCATGTCCAGGCCCTCTCGAAGAAGGTTGATGCCCACGAGGACGTCGAACTCGCCGCGGCGCAGATCGCGAATAATCTCGGTTCGCTCGACAGTGTCGATGTCGGAGTGCAGATAGCGCACGCGCACGCCATGCTCGTGAAGGTAGTCGGTGAGGTCTTCCGCCATACGCTTGGTCAGCGTGGTAATCAGCACCCGCTCGTCCCGGTCCACCCGCTCCCCTATCTCCGAGAGCACGTCGTCAACCTGGGTTCCCACCGGACGGATCTCCACCTCCGGGTCCACCAGTCCCGTGGGGCGGACCACCTGCTCGACGACCTGCCCGGACTTGTCCATCTCGTACTCCCGGGGCGTGGCGGACACGAAGACTGTCTGGGGCGCCAGCGCCTCGTACTCATCGAAACGCAGGGGCCGGTTGTCGAGGGCGGATGGCATGCGAAACCCGTACTCCACCAGGGTTTCCTTCCTTGACCGGTCCCCTCGGTACATCCCCCCCAGCTGGGGAATGGTCACGTGGCTCTCGTCCACGACCAGCAGCCCATTGCGCGGCAAGTAATCGAACAGGGTTGGCGGCGGCTCGCCCGCCTCCCGGCCGGAGAGATAACGGGAATAGTTTTCGATGCCCTGGCAATAGCCAAGTTCCTGGATCATCTCCAGATCGAACAGGGTTCGCTGTTCCAGCCGCTGGGCCTCGAGCAGCTTGCCGTGCTCGCGCAGGTGGGCCAGCCGCTCCCGCAGCTCGTCCTTGATGAGGTCCAGGGCGGCCACGAGGCGCTCCCGAGGCGTCACGTAGTGGGTCTTGGGGTAAATCGTATACCGGGGCACGCGCCGACGAATTTCGCCGGTCAGCGGGTCGAAAAGAGCCAGGGATTCGACGTCATCGTCGAACAGCTCGATGCGCAAGGCCTCGCGCTCCGACTCCGCCGGAAACACGTCGATGATCTCTCCGCGAACCCGGTAGGTCCCCTGGCGAAGGTCCATTTCGTTGCGCGTGTATTGCATGTCCGCCAGCCGGCGCAGAATCGTGCGCTGGCCGATCGTGTCACCCCGGTCCAGGTGGAGCACCATGCTGAGGTAGGCCTGCGGGTCACCCAGGCCGTAGATGGCCGAGACCGTGGCAACGATGATCGAATCCGAACGCTCGAGCAGGGCCTTGGTGGCCGATAGCCGCATCTGCTCGATATGGGCGTTGATGGACGAGTCCTTCTCTATATAGGTGTCCGATGACGGCACGTAGGCCTCGGGCTGGTAGTAGTCGTAATAGGAAACGAAATACTCCACCGAGTTGTTCGGAAAGAACTCCCGGAACTCGCCGTAGAGCTGCGCCGCCAGCGTCTTGTTGTGGGCCAGGACCAGGGTCGGACGCTGGACCGCCTGGATGACGTTGGCAATGGTGAAGGTCTTGCCGGAACCCGTTACACCCAGCAGGGTCTGCGCCGCCAGCCCGCTCTCCAGACCGTCCACCAGGCCCGCAATGGCCTCGGGCTGATCCCCCGCCGGGTCGTATTCGGATTCCAGCTGAAATTCGTCGGCCACGCGGTTCCTCAAAGTTCGCATTGGATGGTTGCCGGCCATCCCTTACCATGGGCAATCCAGCCATTATGCCATTGGGGGTCAGCCGTGGACTTCAAGCTCGCCGACCGCGTCGGACGCGTCAAGCCTTCACCCACCCTGGCCGTCACCGCACGGGCCCAGGAACTCCGTGCCGCTGGCAAGGACGTAATCGGGCTCGGCGCGGGAGAGCCGGACTTCGCCACGCCGGCGCATATATCCGAAGCCGCGATCGCCGCTATCCGGGACGGCTTTACCCACTACACGGCCGTCGACGGGATTCCGGAGCTCAAGACCGCCATTGCCAACAAGTTTCTTCGGGACAACGAAATAGAATACGCACCCGAACAGATTCTGGTTTCCACCGGAGCCAAGCAGACCCTTTACAACCTGTGCCAGGCACTCCTGAATGCCGGCGACGAGGTCGTGATCCCGGCACCTTATTGGGTCTCATACCCGGCGATGGCGCTTCTTGCGGATGCAACGCCGGTGTTCGTATCCGCCGGGCCGGAACAGCGTTTCAAGCTCCAGGCGGAGCAGCTGGAGGCCGCTATCACGCCCAACACCCGGTTGTTCATGCTCAACAGTCCCAGCAACCCGGCCGGCACCGCGTACACTCGCGCGGAGCTCGAGGCCCTGGCCGAAGTCCTGCGCCGCCATCCCCAGGTGGTCATAGCGACGGACGATATGTACGAGCATATTTACTGGGCGGATGAACCGTTTTGCAGCCTGCTCACCTGCGCGCCGGACCTGTACGACCGCACAGTCACGGTGAACGGGGTTTCCAAGGCCTATGCCATGACGGGCTGGCGCATCGGCTACTGCGGCGGACCCGTTGACCTGGTGAAAGCCATGAAGAAGGTGCAAAGCCAGAGCACGTCAAACCCCTGCGGCATCTCCCAGAAAGCAGCCGTGGCCGCACTGGCCGGCGACCAGGGACCGGTGGCGGAGATGACCCGGCACTTCAAGGAGCGCCACGACTATCTGGCCGCGGCCCTCGATGACCTGGCGGCCGTTGACTGCCTGACCGGGGACGCCACGTTCTACCTGTTTCCGGACGTTCGCGGGGCCATCGAGCGGATTGACGGGATCAGCGACGACACCGGATTTGCCGAGTTCCTGCTGGACAAGGCGGGTGTGGCGGTGGTGCCGGGAGTGGCATTCGGAGCCCCCGGACATGTGCGTTTTTCGTTTGCCTCCAGCATGGAGACCCTCCAGGAGGCCATGCGCCGGATCCGGGAGGCGCTGGAGTGACCGAACCGACGCTGCGCAGGGGCGGCCGACATGCCGCCGGGGCTTGACTTGATCCCGGCCAGCCCCGAAAATTCGCGGCCTTCGCCCGTGGCCTGTCCGCGGCCGATGTTTCAGATCGTGATGCGATTCCCCGGTAGCTCAGTTGGTAGAGCGGGTGACTGTTAATCACTTGGTCGGTGGTTCGAGTCCGCCCCGGGGAGCCAAAATTCAAGCCCGATCACGGGTTCAGGAAAGGTCGCCAACTGGCGGCCTTTTTTTTGACGTTCTCGGGCGCCTTCGGTTACGACATACCGGCAGTCATCGGGACATCCGTCACCGGCCTTTGCCGTGTGCGCCCTTACCGTGCCGCGCTGCGCGCTTGTTTCAGGGCAGCCGGATTAGGCCCATGCCTCCGTCAATCTCAGCAAGAGCGCTGCTGATCCAGGGCGCTGGCGGTGTGAATCGGTCAGATTGCTGGCTGGGGGACAGCGTGCCGGCAAGGATCTGTACGAAGCCGCCGAGTCGAAGCGCCTCACGAGACCCCGTAGTCCCCTGTGCGACAGCAAGCTAGCCGAAATTATCTATACAGGCCCCTCTCGGTGCGGCTAATATTTTGCGCACCGAATCCCCAAAATTGAGCTATGGCAATACCATTCGAGCTCCCGAATTCCGTGATCCTTAAGGCCATCGATTGCTCGAACGACGGCATCGTGATCACTGCCGGCGATCAGGCCAATCGCCCGATTGTCTACGTGAACGAGGCCTTCTGCCGCCTTACCGGCTACACGCCCGAAGACATTCTGGGCCGGGACTGCCGCTTTTTGCAGGGCGCCCATACGAATCAGGAGACCTTGCAGGAACTGCGCGACAGCCTGGCCACGGGAGGCAGCACCCGGGTCCGCCTGCTCAACTACCGCAAGGATGGCGGTACCTTCTGGAACGAGTTGTCTATCTCGCCGGTTACCGACGACCGGGAAAAAATCACCCATCACATCGGTATTCAGAAGGACATTACCGATCAAGTAGAGTACGACGCAAAGCTAAATGCCCTGCTCGACCAGCTGAGCCAGGAGTCGCGAACCGACTCGCTCACCAGTCTGCTGAACCGACGCGGCCTGGAGGCGGTGGCAACGCCAGTCTGGGGCAACGCAGTAAGGACGGGCTCCTGGCTAAGCCTGTACTTCATCGATATCGATTACTTCAAACAGATCAATGGCCGCTATGGCCATCCGGCCGGTGACGCCTGCCTGCGGGAAGTCGCCAGGAGGCTAGGCGCCCGGATGAGCCGCGACTCCGACGTGGTAGCCCGCTACGGCGGTGAAGAGTTTCTTATTCTTGCCCCCGGGCTTGGTCCGGCCGAGTGCAGAGCCATGGGGAATCGTCTACTCGAGGACCTGAGGTTTCGGATGCCCGAGCTGCCGGGTTGGGACGTCAGCGTCAGCATCGGCGCTCTCAGCCTCGTACCGTCTCCTCAGGACCGACTGCTGGCCGCAATCAACCACGCGGATCAGGCGATGTTTGCGGCCAAGCGGGCGGGCAGGAACCGGATCACCCTCTATTCATCCTCGCTGATGGACGGGCGGCCCTGTTCCGGGTCCGGGGCAGCTGAGCCAACTGTCACGAATACATCGGAGCCGGCCTAAAGGCCGCAAGGATTGAGCCGTAGATCGCCCGTATCGGGTGCGGGCGGGTCGGATCCTGTCATTTGTAGTTGCATTTCATCAACGCAGACAAAATGTTTGCGCACTCTGGGCATGCGACGACGTTACGGGCTGATAGGTCAACCGGAAAGCGGCATACTTCGTCGGACTGCACTGATTTGTGCCTGTCCATATGCTGTGCATATGCTGTCGGTTACGACGTACCGGCAGTCATCGGGACGGCCGTCACCGGCCTTTGCCTGTGCACCCTTACCGTGCCGCGTACCGCGGCCCAGCTCACCAGGATGTAACGAACGCCCGATTCCACTGGTCGCGCCGTATGAACATAGCGGTGATCGGCGGGGAAGCAGGCAAGCAGCCCCGGCCGCGGCCGAACGCGAAATCCAAAATTCGGGAAATCCAGCTGGCCCCCTTCGAACTGGCCGTTCAGATAAATGATGACGCTAAGATCCCGGTCTAGCCCGCGCAGCCAACGGCCCGTCCCGGAGTCCCAGTTCTCCGCGTCAGCATGTGGCACGTAATGGCCGCCTTTCGCATACCGAAGCATTTCGGGGAATTCGAACCACTCGACCTGCACGCCGTAGAATTTCTCCGCCTCTCGGTAGGCGGATTCGATCACGGGCACGACCTGATGGGCGATGCTGCGGATATCGATATGCCTGGACGAACGCTCTGTCGTTTTCAGACTTGTCGCCCTCGCCGCCATCTGCTCAAGATCCTGCACCGTCGATTCGCGGCCTTCCTGTTGATCGGCAAACTCTGTCAGCGTTGTTCGTATCTGCGCACTGAGGAAATCACCCCGGATCATGATCCCGCGCGGCAATACGATCGGCCCAATCTGTTGCGCCGGCGGCTGATCCGAACAGTACTGCTCGAACTGCCCGGGCGTCTGGATACGCTGCGCAAAATAGCCGCTTGGGTTGTAGCGGACGCCCGGCGAAAACCGGGAAACCACTTCGGCGACGCTGGGTGTCGCCGGCCCTGAAACGGGCTCGGCGGATGCCTGCGTCAAACCGCCGCAACAGTGCTTGTATCGGCGGCCGCTGCCGCATGGGCAAGGCTTGTTTCGCCGGGTCGCTGACATCCTGCGACCGTGTTACAGCGCCTGTGATTTGTCAATAGCATCACCCCGCCGGGTGACCTACAAAGTCGGAATCGATGAGGCGGATAGCGGAAAACAATCATTGGGCCGATACGGCGAGCCTATTGGGACATGCCGAATACGCCTGGCGCCGGGATGCTAGATCGGGCCTGGGGATGTCCTGCCGCCGGATGGGGACGATAGAGCAGATCCCTGGCGAACCAGCCGAAGTCGAGAGTGTGATTCTCCGCCCCGGTATGTGAACCGAAACGGCGCGGGGGAAAAGAAAAAGGCCGGGAGATCGCTCTCCCGGCCAGTGTCTTACGTTGCGCGCCCGCTTCTTGCGTCGGGCCTGTGTCGTCTTGCTGAGAATCTCTCTCCGGAATCTGCCGGGGGTGGGCCCGAAGACCCACCCCACTGTTGGCAGATTAGCTCAGCACAACCCTACTGGTTGCCCTCGATGATGGTCTTGCGACCTTCCTCGAACGCCTGCGGTGTCCAGCTGTTCTGGTACGCATGACCCTTGGCCGCGCTGTCAGCATGGCAGGTGACGCAAGAGCTCGTCTGCACACCTTCGAGCACGTCATTGGTCTGATCACCGAACGGCGGCTCTCCAGCTTCGACCGTCGAGGCCATGGCCTTGGTCGCATCCGGCAGGATATTCACATCTTCCACGTGGCAGGCCGCACAGTCGTACAGCCCACGCGGATAGGTCGGGGCGTGGAAGTTGTGGTTCTGCATCACCGGGTTGCCCGTGCCGTCGTCAGAGCCGAACACCGGCTGCGAACCCGTGCCAGGCCAGTTGGACAGCTGATCCTCGCTCTCCGCCCAGCCGTAGATCCCGCGGCCGCGGTAAATCACGATGCGGTTCCCGGTCGCGCCAGCCGGATGGACAGCGTGCACCATTTCCTTGATGCCGAAGTTCTGCCCGGCACGGCCGTCGTACGCTTCAGACGAATCCACACCGAACGTATCCACGCGGACATACTCGTCGTTGGCCGCCGCGTTGTGGCACAGGTAGCACATGTCCACGTTGTCCACACGGTTGCCACCATGCTGGTACAGCGATCCCACGTGGCAGTCCAGACACAGCGCCGTGTCAACCACCGCACGACGCGCAGGCGCCGCACCACCCGCACCGACGACCCAGTCGTAGGTCGGGGTCGCGGCACGCACCGCCATCAGACCGTCTTCGTCTTCCGGATCGATGCTGACCAGACGGGGCTTGCCCTGGATGGCCACGCGGCCATACATGGCTTCGGTCTCTTCCACCGGAACCACCGTCGTCGCCACGTTGCCGGAGCAGGTCGTGTTGGCGTCTTCCACATCCACGTCACCGCCGGGCTGACCGGCGCGATCCGGGTTCGTCCCGAGGATGAAGTCCTCGCCCTGGGCATAGCTGCGCAGGATGCTCAGGTTGCCTTCGCCGTCGCCGAAGAACACCGGCGCACCCACACCCGCCGTGGCGTTACAGGGATCAACACCCACGCCGTCATAGCTCGCCTGCCAGGTGATGGTCAGGTCGGTGCCGTCGTCGGCCACGTCGGTGACCTCCCAGACGATCTTGGCGCCTTCCGTGACGGAGGTATCCACACCGTCCCAGATGATGCCGCCGCGCTCGGTGGTCGCACCGTTATGCACGTCGGTCACGTCAACCACGCTCCCGGCGACTCCGCCGGCCACGTGGCAGGTCGTGCAGTCCGTGTTGCCGTCAAACGACGCGTGAATCTGGGCCGCGCCTTCTTCAAACGGAATGCCCTCGATCGAACCATGGCAGCTGAAGCAGCCACCGGCCACGATCGGCATGGCATTCACCGCCGCCAGCTGGTCGTCGGTCGCATGGCAGACGCTGCAGTTGTTCATGTACGTCGGGTACGTGACGTGGGGCTCAATGGGCACGACAGGATCTGCCCAAGACTCGATACTGCTGTGGTAGCCGTGGGACACGGCCGCGAGGCTGGGTACGTCCTCGACACCATGGCAGACCAGGCAGGGCTCGCCGCCGTCCTCGGCAGCATAGTAGCCGCCGTGCACGTCGATGCCTTCCGGACCGTGACAGCTGATGCACGACTCGGCGGAAATCGCGAGCGGCTCGATCTCGACCGGGGTCGCCGGGGAGTCGGCGTAGAAATACACACGCGTATCTCTGTCATCGCCAGCGCCAACCCGGAACAGGTAGCGCCTGTCCACCGCCGCCGCGGCCGCGCCGCCGAGCACCTTGATGGTGTAGTTGCCGCCGCCGTTCTCGGTCAGCGCCAGGCTGCCAGGATCACAGGGATCACTGCGGCCCGGGGCGTTGCAGATGTCGGTCCGCACCAGGCCGTCGGTCCGATAGCCGCGCTGGACCTGGTCATAGCCCTCGGCCGGCGCTCCGTCAGCTGCCACGTCGAAGGTCACGTCCAGGTCGGCGCCGTTCACCGCAAAGGCGATGTTGCTGACCGATTCGATCGGCGGCAGCGCGTGCGCTACCGTCGCATCAGCACTCGAGCCGTCGCTGTGGCAGACCGCGCAGCTTTCCAGCGGCGTGGTCGTGGTCGGCGGGGGTCCCCCGCCAATCAGTCCGTTACAGTCGTTGACGTCAACCACACCGTCGCCGTTGAGGTCCTCGTCAGGGAGGTCTTTCACCCCGTTCTCGTTCAGATCCCAACAGGCAAGGCCCGCAGCGCCGGCGGCGCCATCCCGGCCGTCGTCACCGTCGTCCCCGCTACAGCCGACCAGCGTGAAGGCCGCAGCCAGTGCCGCAGCCCCCATTACCACTGTCCATCTTACATTCATGTTCCCCTCCCGGAGAGAGTAAGAAACGCTTCCCCCAAAGAAGCGTAGTAGCCCCGGTCGACCAACAGGGATCCAACCCCGGGTATTTTTCCTCGGGTAACCTTACTGTCTCAAAAGTCTGACATCCATCAGGAAATATACGCACGTCGCCTAATAACTAGACTCATTCCACAACTGGAATTGGTCGCGTGCTAAGTGAGCTCGCCGGCAGATCTGCCGGGCTTGCCCGGACGACCGGTCCCGGGGCGCAATTCCCGCAGCGGCGCTCATTCACGAGATCAGAACCGAAATCATCAACGTGACACCACCACGCGAGCCGCAACTCCGAATCGCACGGGCTGGACTGCGCGATCGAGGATCCGTGGTCGAGCAGTCCCTCCCTCATAGGCAACGAACAGCAAACAGGCCGACTGTCTCCGCCGGGGCCCCGCCCGGAATCGCCTGAAACATGTCCCCAGATGGAGATCCAACCCGGATCCGGCTCCTTACCCATTAGGGAAATCACCTCCGGGGACCTCTGGGGTCGCCGCAAATGCGTCGGTATGATGCCCCTTCGGCCGGGCGTCCCGCGTCCTGCAGCGGGGCGGCACCCGGAAATCCCACGCGGCCAAGGGCTTATGCTGATGGTTTGGACCCTGAGCAACAGGCTGCTTCTTACAGCCACCTTCATATCGGGCGCTTCTGCCCTCATCTATCAGCTGATCTGGGTCCGGTTGCTGGGCCTCGTCTTCGGGGTCAGCAGTTTTGCGGTCGCCACGGTGGTCGCGGTATTCCTGCTCGGCCTGGGTCTGGGGAGTTATTTCTTTGGCCGGTGGTCGGAGCGAACCCGTGACCCGCTGCGCATCTACCTGTGGGTGGAATTGGGGATTGCCGCGACTTCGCTGCTCGCCTACCTGGTGATCGAGACCCTGCCGGTCTACCGCTATCTCTACGAGTACGCCTACAACAACCTCGGCTTCTATGGCCTTTCGGTCGCGCGGCTGCTCCTGTCGATGCTTGTGCTGCTGCCGCCGGTGTTTCTCATCGGCGGCACCATGCCGCTACTCGCCAAGTACTTCCTCCGCGACCCTGCCAACCTCGGCTCCAGTTTCAGCAAGCTCTACTACGTCAACACCCTTGGGGCCTGCGCCGGCGTGCTGCTGACTGGCTTCGTGTTCGTCAAGTATTTCGGCGTGACCGGCACGCTGGTGATTGCCGTTGCCGGCAACCTGCTGGTCGCCCTGATCGTTGCGCTGAGCAAGCGCGGCACGGAAGCCGCGCGTCCCGCGACAAGCGCGCAGGCGCCCTACTCTTACATGCTGATTTTTCTCTTTTTCACCGGCTTCATCAGCCTGGGTTACGAGATGCTGTGGGTGCGCATCCTGTCGACCTACGGGCTGTCGACCTCGCAGGCCTTCGCGCTCATCCTCGCGGGATTCCTTCTGGGCTTCTCGGTCGGCGCATGGGCCGTGGCGCGGAAGGTGGATCGCCGCCAGAATCTCGAGGCCTGGTTCAGCGCCGTGTCCATCGTCACGGCGTTCAGCGGCGCCGTCGTACTTCTGTTGCTAAGGCAGTTCGAAGCCCTCACGATCCTGCTGGCAGACGCCACGCCGATGAGCCAGCTGACGGTCGGCATGGCCCTGGCATTCACGGTGTCTTTCATCCCGGCAGTGTTCATGGGGATCCTGTTCCCGCTCGGTGTGCGTATCTACGCGCACGACATCGACCGGATCGGCGCCAAGGCCGGCAACACCTTTTTTTCGAACACTCTCGGCTGCGTGCTGGGCAGCCTGCTGACGGGATTCGTACTCATCCCCTTCGTGGGGCTGTGGAATACCACGCTCATCCTCGTCAACCTCAGCCTGCTGATCGCGGCGGCGTTTCTGCTGCGGAGCCATCGTCCCGCCAGGGCGCAGTGGTTCTCGCTGGTCGTCGTTGCGGCCGTCGCGAACCTGCTGGTGTTCACGGACAGCAAGACCTTCCACGCCGAACTCAAGGGCCGTGACCTGCGCACGGCGGCCGACGGCTTCGACGTCATCTACTATGCCGAGGGCCTGTCAGGGACCGTCACTGCCGTCGAACGGGGCAGCTATCGCGGTCTATTCGTCGACGGCCAGAACGTCTCCGGAACGGATCCCGTGTTGCTCGCCGACTCGAAGATGCTCGCCCACGTGCCGCTGCTGCTGGCGAAGGAGCCGGAAGTTGCCCTGACGGTCGGCTACGGTACAGGAACCACATCGGGGAGCATGCTGCTGCATGGTGTCGCGGTGCACGCGGTCGAGATCGAGGAGAAGATCATCGAGGCGGCGCCGCTGTTCAGCGAGGTCAACTACGCGTCCTATGCCGACCCTGATCTCGCTATCGTGCTGGACGACGCACGCAACTATATAGCCACCACGGACGAGCAGTTCTCTGTGATTGTCACGGACGTGACCAACCTGAAGTACAAGCGCAATCCCTACCTTTACACCCGGGAATACTTCGAGATCATGCGGGACGCGCTCAGCCCGGATGGCGTTGCCGCCGCGTGGCTGCCGGTCGGCGGCCTTGTCCTTCAATGACCTGCGCACCCTGATCGCCACGTTCGACAGTGTCTTCCCGCACACGACGGCGTGGTATTTCACCCAATTCCCGACCCATTTCATCATCCTGGTGGGCACGCCGGAAGCGACACGGGTGAACCTGGGCGAGCTGGGCGAGAAAATGGGCAAGGTCGAGCCCGACCTGCGCAGCCTCGACGTCGACAACGTCTACGAGCTGGCCAGCATGCTGCTGCTGGGCGAGAGCGACATCGACTCGCTGGTCGACGGCGCGCCGATCCACACGGACAACCGCCCGATCCTCGAGTACTCCGACATGGACCTCTACAACGTCACGGACGTCGCCCCCAACCTCGGCCGGCTCATGGAGTTCCAGCAGGAGGACCTGCTCGACTACTTCGTCGGGAGCGAGACCCAGCTCGACAAGCTTGAGGAGCATTTCGACCTGTATACCGGCCACTACCTGGACTACGTCCGAATGTACGAGCAGCAACGCCCCGATTAGACCCCCGGAGACGTGTCGCGCGCGCACAGATTCTGTGGGCCCTTGCGAAGCTGGCCGAGCGTCGTCCCGGTGTCTCCCTCCCGTAGTTTAGGCCCGCAAATAGACGGGGTTTCGGCATGACTCCGGTCGTTGAGAAACTCGATCGGTGAAATGTGTCCGAGGAATTCCTGGGACCGAACGATGTTGTACTCCACGAGCCCGCGAGGTGGCCTGCCGCATCAAGAGCGAGGGACGCCGAGTGCCGGGCAGATACTGAAATCGTCCACTATCGTGACTCAGGGGCAGGGCGACCAAATAGCAGGCGCTTCAGGGTGCCTTTACCCAGTGCGTTGTCGATCTCCCCGAATGCAATGATGGGGATCAGTATCAGGAGCATCACGACACTGGAGGCCACATTCTGCAGCCAGGGTCGCGCCATGAATGCCGAGACAGTAGCGGATGCTGACGTTCCATGCGCGAAGCCGATCACCAATTCTTCAATCACCTTAAACAGCAGCAGTAATAGCAGCATAACAAGCGTTTTCCAGACGATCCTCTGCGCCAGGACGTCTGGCTGTATTCGCCTGCCCGCCTTCGTGGCTTCGCCGATCAGTATGAATTTCCCAAGAATAAGGGCTTTGATTGCGGCGGTCCCGAGCGGCAGTACTGGAAGCTTTTCGGCGCGCAGCAATGCAGTTTCCCACAGAAAAAGCGCGCCAAAACAAACCCACAGATACAGGCTGATGATGGCGTAGACACGCATTTCCGCCTTGAAGCGTTGCCCAATGCTGCTTTCATGAAGCTTATTCTCTGAGTTCATCTATCGATTCCGTGGGTTATCAGAGGGTGGCCTGGCTAAACGAGTGGGGCTAAACCGGGCGATGCATGACTTGCGGCACTTTCAATGCGAGCAGTCAGCGTACAACGTTTGCTCGTGGACTCCTCGTGGACTCAATGTCACCTGCAACGATAGTCGAGTTATCCGCCCCACCATGAAAATACGCTAATTCACTGGCTCAGGTTGCTTATAATTCCCGTCAACCTGCGTTTCCTGAGTCCGCGAACGTCGTGACGACCAGTCTTATCTCACCCGAGTCAGCATCGCGCGTGGACCCGGCCTCCATCGAAGCCAGGTCTGCCTGTGCACCGGGCGTCGAGGTTCTCATGCGCAGCCGCCCGCCCGGCGCCGTCCAGCTGCCCGCCGGGCACCGGGAGCACCTGCTGATGTGCAGCGTCGGCGCGCCCATAGACGGCGTCACCGCAAAATCCGTGCTGAAGACCGAGACCGGCGTCCACCAATGGGACGACTTTCCTCGCGGTCACATCAGCTTCATTCCGGCCGGTCTGCCCATCGACTGGGAATGGAACTATGCGTCCCGGTCGGTGCACCTGACCATCCGGCCGGAGTTCCTCGATGCGCTCGCCCAGGAAATGGAGATCCCGAATGGCGCGGAACTGGCGATGCGACCGTCATTTCGTACGTTCGAAGAGTCCCTGAGCAGGCCGCTCCTGGAACTCAGAGCGGAGGCTGCGGCCAACAGCAAGGGGAGCAGGCTCGCGACATCCTCTCTGCTCACGGTCATTGGGGTTCGCCTTCTCCGTCTCGCCGCAGCAGGGCCTGGAAGGGACAGGAAAGAGCCGGCGTCTTCGGCCGGTCTCGCCGCAGCCATCCGCCATCGTTGTGTCGAATTGATGGAGGACCGGCTCGACGAGAACGTGAGCCTGGCCGATCTGGCTGGCGAGTTCCGGCTGTCACCCTTTCACTTCGCCCGGCTTTTCAAGGAAGCCACCGGTTTCCCGCCCCACGAGTACCAGCTCCAGCTCCGGGTTCGGCGCGCACAGCAGCTCTTGATGCAATCACCTCGTCGAACGGTGGCAGAAATTGCCTGTGAGCTGGGCTTCGCTGATGAGAGCCATCTGCGCAGGCATTTCAAGCGAATCGTCGGCATGACGCCGGGGCAATTTCGCCGCTAGCCTCGCGAACCGCAAGATCGTTCCCACGGTCTGCAGAATCATTCTTTTTCCAGCTGGGTCGACAGCATAGCTTTGGGTTGCCCGTGGCGGCGCAGCCTTTGGCAGCTCCGCAGACACTTATCTCCCAAGGAGCCCAGTGCCCATGAAATGCTTCAATCTCGCTATCCTCGCCGCATCCGTAATGGCCGGCGCAACCTCAACTGCTTCAGCCGCCACCGGCGCCTTCGAGATCAAGAACGGGGTCCTGGAACGTCCCGAGGGCTACCGCGAATGGGTGTATGTCGGCACCCCGGTAACACCCAATGATATGAACGACGGCAAAGCGGCCTTCCCCGAGCATCATAACGTCTACATGGATCCCGAAAGCTGGGGCCACTGGAAGAAGACGGGCGAGTTCCGCGACGGCACGATCCTGATCAAGGAACTGGTCAGCGTCGGCTCGAAGTCAGCGGTGAGCGGAAACGGATACTTTCAGGGCGAATACATTGGCCTGGAAGCCACGATAAAGAGCACAAAGCATTTCCCCGAAGAACCCGGCAACTGGGCCTACTTCAGCTTCTCAACACCCGACCACAAGTCCTTGCAGACCTCGGCTGAAGCCTTTCCCACGGAAGCCTGTAACGCCTGTCACGCGGGCGCCGCGGCCGACGATTTTGTGTTTACGCAGTACTACCCGGTCCTGCGCGCCGGCAAGGGTACAGGCCGGGATGCGATCGGCGGCGTTCGCTCCGACCTTTGAGAGGAAGTGAAGCCATGAGCCTACGCACGATTATCCTGAAGGTCGTCGCCTGCTCCGCAGTCCTTGTCACCCCAACAGCCGGCGCCGATGAGGTCGTTCCGGATATCGTGGACGAAACGGGCGTAATCTCCCTGCCCACCGATTTCCGCGCGAACATGCAGCATCTTGGTTCCTGGTTCGTTCCTGAGGGTGACGCCAGCGGCTTCCACGACGTCTACACGGACCCCGCCACGATCACGGCGTATCGGAAGACCGGGAAATTTCCGGACGGCGCGGTCCTGGTCAAGGAACTCAGGGGCGCCGCGGCTGGCGACTATACGACCGGAAAGAACGTGAATTTCGCGACAAGCGGGATCAAGCAGTGGTTCGTGATGGTGAAGGACAGCAAGAATCGCTTCCCCGACAACCCTTCCTGGGGCGACGGCTGGGGCTGGGCCCTGTTCAAGCCGGACAATCCATCGGTCAACGTGTCCGGCAACTACGGTGAGGACTGCCTTGGCTGCCACCTCCCCGCCCGGGCCACGGACCTGGTTTACGTGGAAGCCTATCCGACGCTGAAATAGGGCCAACCCCCCGGCACGTTCCGCGATCACTCACGCCTTTCGGAGCAACAATGACTGACACGCGGAACGGTGCCTTTTTCCGGGGCACTTCTGAAGGATCGACAACTCGGAACCTTTTACACACCGAATCAGATCCAGCGGTAAGCAGAGGGAGAGACAAAGTGCGGCGCTTAATCCTACCCAGGAGACCTGGGTGGATACGTCTGAAGCGGAGGCTTGTTTCCTCTTCAACGGTATGCCAGTTGTCACCCCGTCCCTTTCCCAGGGCCAGCCGCCTCCATCCGCGGTCAGGGGTCTGGCGTCCACGTCTCCATTCGAGGACAGCGCGATCAGATCGGCGAACCAGCACGGCCGGAGTTATCCAGGCCTCGCAGACACGGGCGTTGTGGGTCGAACAACGGCTGCGCATGCGCGTGGAGCGACGCCTCGAGCGGGTTCGCCTCGTTCTGAAGCGGCAGCTGCGGGGAAGCTGAAGTTTGGGGGACAGTGCTCCTGACTGAGTCAGCCGCACTGTCCCCTCACCCTTGGAAACAGGGCTCGTTGATCGTGATTGCCTTGCGGTTGACACGGATTGAAGCGAACGGCGTGCTGCGGGCGCGGAAGCCGGTATCGCGGTAAAATAAAGACGAAGGGCGGGCGTAGACTCTACTCCGAGTGCGGCGCCGCCAACCCGTTCGGGACTGTCACCTTGCACGCAGCTGGCCAGCCGGCTCTCACCGCCCCGACCTCGCGGCATCCGCAAGCAACCCATGGTCCGGATCCCAGATATGGTTCAGCCGCTCCCTGTTCATGGCGAAGGTTTCGACCTTGTAGGAATCGAAAAACCGCCTCGCCTCGTCCAGATTGACCGGGGCCCCTACGACGATGACGCCGGCCATCCCCATGACGTTGTGATAGAAGCAGTCAAAGAGATAGACACCCTCCTCGCGGAGGGTCACTGTGACGGACCCGCCGTTCTCGGCTTGCCAGTGCTCTGCGCCTTCAGGGATCAAGACGGACTGAGGCTTGTGGTCGAAGTGCGTCACGAGGAAGGTCACGGTGTCACCGGGCTCGACCCTCAGGAAATCGGGCTCGAAAAACATGAGCTCGTGGTTCCGTTTGTCGATGCCGAGAACCTGGTGCTCTTCCGCCCAGGCGCCTGGAACAAAGCAGGCGGCGAGCCAGACGGCCACCAGCATGAGCCCCTTCTCCCGCATTCCTGTTCTCCGGACTGTTGTAATCAATCAGACCACCCCTCGCAGCAGGAGCGGGAGCTTGCTTGCCCTGGTACGAAGTCGCGTTCCCACAGGGTCAACGCACGCTTGGCACTGCCGGGCGCGGCGAACGAAGGTCATCGTCACAGGTACTTCAAACGCGCCAGAATACTCTCTGGGGAAGAGGCCGCGTCGCCAAGCCCCCCCTGCCCGTCTGATCCGACAACTACACCAACCCCGGACACAGGGACTACCTGGTCAATCTGGAAGCGGCCGGCGGTTCCGCGCAGGAAACACTCCTCATCGAAGAACAGCTGGTCCCCGTCGGGTCCGATCTCATCGGCAATAACGGTGTCGTATCCGATCAACGCCGCCACGTCGGCCCGATCGTTCACGTCGACCGGCTCGATGGTCTGATTTTCCGGCCTGATTACAAGCGCTTTCATTTTGATGTTCCCCCGTAATTGATTCCGACCGCCTCCCGGCCAGCAGCAACACCCCGGTCCGCGGAATAGACATTGATTCGTCGTTGATCGACGCCGGTATTCGGCAGATTCCATTTAGCGGATCCCCCGCCGCAAAACTGACACCTCATTCGCGGGCCAAATTCATCCGGCTACTCCCCGAGTGAGACTAGCGCCAAATATCCACGTCGGTTCCGGTCGCCCGGATTCGGTTCGCGCGCTCCGTGAGAAAACGCTGAAAATCCGGCTCATTACGATAGGCGTCACTCGCCACATAGTCGAACACCGACTGGGTGTGGAATGATCGAAGCCAGGCTTCGCTCCGGATAATTTCCTCACCTTCGGCGGAGAAAAGAATAATGGTCGGCGCGTAGGTCACGTTCAGCTCGCTTGCCCACTTCCGGGCTGTAGTGTTCTCACCGGACGGCGTGACCAGGGAATCCTGCGACCACATGTCCAGCTGAACCGCATGAAACGATCCGATCAACTCGCGCGTCCCAGGATCAGCAAGCGCTCCGGCGTGGAGGCTGTCGCAGTTGGGGCACTGGCGTTGCTCGAAAAATACCGCCAGGGGTTTCCCTTCCGAGCGCACCTCTCTTAAGTCGTGGGGTGGTTTGGCGAAAAAGCCTGAATCGTTCAGGGATCCGGTTGCGCCGGCGTGTCGATGCGTCGCCAGGTAATCCTGGTAGCCGACCTCGCGCTCCATCCGCCCGGCCACGTAATCGAGCGCTGCCTCAAACTCCGCCGGCGGCAGATAGCCGTTCAGCCTCAGGACGGGCTGGCCTGCTTCATCGAGAAAAAGCAGCATCGGGGTGAACTGCACATTCAATGCGCGGCCAAAATCCTTCTCGGTGTAGGACTGACCGTCGACGGTCACGACCTCCCGGTCGCCACGAAGGTTCAAGGCCACAATGTCGAAGCTGGCACGCAGCTTTGCCTCGATCTGTTTCTGCGAGAGGTTCCGGGTAACGAGCGCGTTGCAGTAGGGGCAGTCGTCCTGGTGGAAGAAAATCACGAGCCGCTTGCCAGCGGATGCCGCCTCCTCCACGTCTTCGGCGAAGTCCAGGAAGCTGCTCTTGAACCAGTCCGGATACGCGGTCTTGGCGCCCCCCAGGAACTGCCCCGTGGAGGACGTGGGCGTGGCTGCAAGGACCGCATGGGCGAACAGCATTCCCAGGATACCTACCCCGGGTCTGCAGGCGTCCATTCGAAACGGCATATTCCTTCCTCCTCCAGGATTCCGGCCAGCGCCAGGCACATCAGAGCGGGCCCCGGGCTCCGGATTTGTGTGGAAGAAATCGCATTACCACCCCAGGCCTGTCAAGCAAACGGCGTGCTTTCTACGGACTCCCTTTAAATGGAAGCGCCCCGGCGGAGACCGCCGGGGCGCTGGCACAGTTCTGATCAGAAAAGACTAATCAACCATCAGCGGGTGATCGTGTAACCGAGCTGCTCAAGCACGAACCGGCCCTCATTCATGCCGCGGACCTTGATCACTTTGCCTTTGTCGTTGAACTCGAACCTGGTAATGCCGCGGTCTTCGAATTGCAAGCCGCTGATGTCGTCGGTATCTGTGGTCTCGTCAACTACGTAGACCACATTGCCCTTACTGAGCACCTCGACGATGCGGCCTGAATCAACACCCCAGGTTTCGCCGTTGGCCCGGTCGATATTGGCCAGCACCTCGCTCTTGCTGTTCATGGCGGCGATAACGCCGCGGCGGACCTCTATCGGCATTTCCTTGCCATCGCGCTTGACGATGGCCTTGACGGGCTCACCGGGCTTACCGCGAAACGACATGCGATCCCGGTTCTCCCGGGTCGAGGCGACTCCGTTGACCGATACAAAGACGTCGCCAGGTTTTAAGACCGAAGCTGCCGGTGTGCCAGGCGTCACGCTTGCAACGACCATCTGGTCCAGGTCGAGGGGGTCCAGCTGAAAACCAAAGCCCACATACCGGGCCGCCTCGAAAACCCCATCGTCCGCCATGTACTTTTCCACCACAGCGCGCGTTTCCGCCTGACCCTTGTTCGCGGCCATGACCCATTCCTTGGCGACTGCCTCGTTGGCGTTTTCGTGATGTGCAGCCGAGGCCGCCGTCCCGAACACCAGCAACACGCCACCGAGTAGCGCTTTCCCGATATGATTCATTTCGTACCCCCAAACAAATATTTATATTCATTATCTTCAGCACGCTGCACGTGCATAGACGAACAGTGTAGACGTCGCGAGCCCGGCAAGCAGTTTTTCTTAGTAATGGGGACAGTTCACCTGACCGGGTTAAGTGAACTGTCCCCATATCGTGGCGCTCAAGAGTTGGGAAGACGTTAGACTGTGCGCAATCCCCACACGGTCGCTCCGCATGTCCCACACCCCTGGTCGCATCGGCTTTGTCAGCCTTGGTTGTCCGAAGGCCCTCGTGGATTCCGAGCGGATTCTCACCCGGCTGCGCGCCGAGGGCTATGAGACCGTCGGCACTTATGAAGGCGCCGATCTCGTGGTGGTCAACACCTGCGGATTCATCGACGAGGCGGTCGAGGAAAGCCTGGATGCCATCGGTGAGGCCATGAACGAAAACGGCCGGGTTGTAGTGACCGGTTGCCTGGGCGCGCGTCCGGAGACCATCACTTCGAAGTTTCCGGATGTCTTGCATGTCAGCGGACCCCAGGCCTATGAAGCTGTCGTCGGCGCGGTGCACGAGCACGTCGCCCCGCCTCACGACCCGTTCCTCGACCTGGTCCCACCCCAGGGGGTGAAGCTGACGCCCCGCCACTATGCGTATCTGAAGATCAGCGAGGGCTGCAACCACAAGTGCAGCTTCTGCATCATCCCCTCCATGCGGGGCCGACTCGCCAGCCGCCCCGTCGACGAGGTGCTGGGCGAAGCCGAGCGGCTCGTGCAGGCCGGAGTGCGAGAGCTGCTGGTCATTTCCCAGGATACGAGCGCCTACGGTGCGGACCTGAAATTCGCCCCGGCCAACTGGAGGGGCAAAGAGCGTCCGACCCGGTTCCTCGATCTATGCGCCGGGCTCGGAGAGCTCGGGGCCTGGGTTCGGTTGCACTATGTCTACCCTTATCCCCACGTGGACCAGGTCATCCCTCTCATGGCGGACGGCCAGATCCTTCCCTACCTGGACGTCCCGTTTCAGCACGCAAGCCCGCAGATTTTGAAGGCCATGCGGCGGCCCGCACACGCGGAGGACACCCTGGCCAGAATTCGCGCCTGGCGCTCCATGTGTCCCGAACTGACCCTGCGCAGCACGTTCATTGTCGGGTTTCCCGGAGAAACCGAGAGAGACTTCCTGATCCTGCTGGACTGGCTTGAGGAAGCGCAGATCGACCGGGTGGGCTGTTTCCAGTATTCGCCGGTCACCGGCGCCGCCGCCAACACCCTCGCGGACCCCGTACCGGAGGACGTGAAGGAAGACCGCTGGCATCGCTTCATGGAAGTGGCGCAGCGAATCAGCCGGGACCGGCTGGCCGACAGGATCGGCCAGGTGCTGCCCGTCATGATCGACGGCACAAACGAAGAAGGCTTGCTCATTGGCCGAAGTGCCGGGGACGCGCCGGAGATCGACGGCCGAGTCACGGTTTCCGGCGGCGACTTCCCCCCCGGCTCGGTCATCCCCCTGCGTATTACCGCAGCGGATGACTACGATCTCTACGGCGAGGTCCTGGACCCTGCGGAACCCGCCTGAATCCGGTGCTGCTGAATCCCGCCCTTCCCGCCAGCCCATTGGCTCCCGTGTGGCGCAAGACAGCATTCCACGAAGGCTGTCCAGCGAAGCAGACCGGCGGGACTCCAGTCACGAAAAGGCACGTGAATAGTGCAGATGAAGCGAGAGGCGTCCCCGTTTGCCGCCGGCAGGTTATCGCCGGTGGGAAACGGGCTGCGGGCAACGGCCCGGGCTGCCGAGGTCGACGCGACGGCCGGCGCCTCTTCTCATTAACAGCTCAGGACCGGCAGGCCGCGGCTAGGGATTCTGCGCCCGCCAGAGGTCCTCATTGGTGCGCGCCCGGAAGAGATAGTCGAACCCGATCATGAACACATTCACATCGTAGTCAGGACTGTTCTCGCCAAAGGTCAGCACCTGGAGCATCGTGTCCGGATTGACGCCGTCCACGGACCAGTCGTCGGTATCCAGCTTCTCGTAGCGCCAGCCGCCCCTTAGGCGCATGCGGTCGTTCAGCGCATAACCAACTTCCAGATTCGCAGAGTGCAGCGTGCTGTTGAAATCCGGGAAGCTGTCGTTCTGCCCCTGGTTGAATACGTCCGTGGCGCCTTCGCTGTCCGAGTACACGTAATCCAGGCGGACGTCCCAACGATCGAAAAACTCATCGAAGTACAGGCCCGCGCCGGCGCTCTGCGTCGTGTCACGATTCCTGGCCTGCCAGTTGGGAGGCGCGGTGTTCGGGCTTGCTCCGCTCTGTGCGCCCCGCTGCCGCGACTTGTAGCGGTCCTGAGCGACGAAAGCGTAACTGGAAATGCGTTCGCGAAGCTGGACGTTCAGATCCACGGTGAAATTCTCATAGTCCGCCGAGACCAGCCCGACATCGGAATTGTCGTAGTCATCGTCCGCCTGCTCGAACCGGGCGGACAATCCCGAACGGTCGGTAACCTGCCAGTCGAAGAAAACCTCGACGGCATCGCGATCCCGGTTGGCCAGGTTGTACTTTCGCAGCAGCGGATTGTTCGGTGGCTGAAGGGCTGCGATGTCCTCGTAGTTGTTGTTGTCCCGGTCGGAAAACGCCATCTTGGCGCCGAGACTGAAGGAGTCGCTGGCCCGGGCCCGGATTTTGCCCCAGATCGTGTCTTCCTCGGTCTCATCAACGCTTTGCTCGGAGAACTCCTCCTTCTCCCGGTCCCAGCCGATCCAGCCCCGGGTGCCGCGGCTGAATCGATAGTCCGCGGACGCGCCCCACTTGGTGCGCTCGAAATCGTAGATCAGGTTGGTCTGGGCGGGCCGCGGCGCTATGTCAGCCTGGACGATGTCGTAGGATTCCCGCGACGAATCGTTGTCACGATCGTCGTAGCGATACTTGCCGACCAACCGGAGCTTGGGCAGCGGGCGGGACACAATATCGACATTGTACTGGGTCGTGTCCACCTCACCGTCCAGATCTCCCCGGGGCAGTGCGGTGCCCGCGAGCCCAGGATTGATCGTGTAGGGGAGATAGGCGTCGTCTTGCTCCATCTTGCCCATGGCCGCGCGGAGGCTGGCCGTCGTATTGAAGGGCAGCTGAAAGCTTCCTGCCAGATTGAACTGGTTGAAGCTGTTGTCCGGGGCCAGGGCCATCTGGCCACGGTCCGGTCCGGTAAACGCGTTCTCCCAGGCCAGACCGAGGTCCGAGCTGTTGAAATACGATCCGTAGAAGCCCGCGCTGGCCTGCCAGCTGTCGCCGCCATAATGCACGGCCACATCGACTTCGTGGGTGTCGTAGTCAACAGGCTTGACCAGCTCCGCGGAGTTGGCAAGGAACGAGCCCCAGGTAACCGTACCGCCATCCTTCTGCTCGTACTCGTAGTCCACGGCATAGCGAAGTCGCGGGGACTGGATGAACTCAGCCCGGGCCCCGAGCGTCTCGCGCGTGGTCTTGATGTCCACGCCACGCAGGCTGGCGTCCAAGGCAGGAAAATCCTGTGTGCTCCCGCCCCGTACCCAGCCATCGGCCAGACGCAGATTCGCGCTTTCGTTCCCCCGGTAGACGGTTCTCGGATCCTCGTAGCCATAGCGCGCAGGCAGCTCATCGTAGCTCAACCCCACGCTCCAGCGACCCTGGTGGCCGGCCTCGACATCGATCCAGCGCGTGTCCAGGCCGAGATCCCGGCCCTGGATATCGTAGCCGTAGCCGCCCTCGTTGTAGTACCGCAGGTCCACGTTAGCGTTGCCGTAGCCGCCGTCCTCGTCCAGGCCGTTGTACTGGCCGTACTTGGCCGATTCGTCGGAGACCGACAAGCCCTCAGCCTCCGTGTTGCCAACAAGACCTCTGGCAAACGGGCATTGGCTGCAGGCCCATGAGGAGGTGTCCACATCGGCTGCCGCCGCGGGCAGACCGGCTCCCGCCGCGACCGTCGTCACAAGGGAAACCGTCAAGAGCCGAAGCGATGTCTTCATATTCATGCTCGCCTCCTCATCGCATCAGCGCCGCGCCGGACGGGTGATTGGAACCATGCACCTGTTGATGGCAGTTCAGGCAGTTGCCGGCCAGCAGATTGGGATTCGCGGTCCCGTCCGGAAGGCCGGCACTCGTATACGGGATGCTCGGGTGCCCGGCTGGCGCATGACAACTCTGGCAAAGCAGCGGACCCCGTTTCTCCAGCATGCCGCGATGGTTGGACCCGTGGGGCCGATGACAATTCGTGCAGTCATCGGGAACCGGCGCATGCTCCCAGAGGAACGGCCCACGCAGATCGGCGTGGCAGGTGTAACAGGTCTCGTTGAGGTTGGCCTTCACCAGGAGCGCATCGGTCATTGAACCGTGGGGGCTGTGACAGCCGGTGCATGACATCTGGCCCTCGCGCACCGGGTGGGAGGCGAACTTCAGGAAATCCCCGCGCACGTTCTGGTGGCATTCATAGCAGACCCCGGCCTGGGTCACATCCGAGGCAACCGGGTCCCGGGCAATGTGAACCTGGTGGCATCCCGAGCAGGACACTTCGTCAGAGCCGTGGGGGCTGGCGTCCCAGGCGACGCCCACGTGCGTCTCGTGGCAGCTCAGGCACATATCGTTCTGTACCTGGATCGGCGCGGCTTCGTTTTCGCCGAAATTAATCATGTGGGGTCGCGACTCACCGCGCTTGACGCGCCCCGTATGGGCGCCGCCAGGCCCGTGACAGGCCTCGCACTGCAGCTGACCGGACCCGAATGGGGAGCGCTCGTCGGCGGGCTGGCCATGAGGCGTTAGAAACATGGCGTCCAGCTGGAAGCCCGGTTCATTGCCGTGACAGCCATAGCAGGTATCCGCCCCGCTCCGGCTGTACCCGATCTCATCCGGATCGGCCTCCCAGGCATTCTGCGCGGGCACCGTGGTGATCGCTGCTGTCCAAAGAATCAGTGCCAGCGCGCTTCGGCAAACTGCCGTCATCCGGTGCCCTCCCATCGGCATCCCTTCGTCCATTTCTCGCCGCCCTTTGTCGTCCATGAGGCGGGCCGGGTCAACCCCGGCCCGCCTCATGGACCTCATCTTCACGTTGCCCGGCCGCCGCGGCAACTCAGTCCAGATCGACGTTATGCGCCTCGGCAACGTCAGCAACTCTTCCCGGACCATGGCAAATGCTACAAGTCTCCTGGCCCACCGGCGGATTGCCGATGTCGCCCTTCTGCACATCGACCTGGCCACCATTTTGCTGCATGTGCGCCGACGACTGGCTATCCGTATGGCAGGTGGAGCAGGCGAACGTCGTGGCTGTGGTCGCCAGATCATCGGTCCACACCGCGCTGCTGGCTCCACCACTCGTACTCACCGCCCTGGCGGTGGAACGCGCCTGATAGAAGCTGTCGTCAACATGGCACGCGGTGCAGTTGGAGATACGTCCCGGATAGGTGACTTCTTCGAAATCACCCTGGGCCGCATGAATAGCGTGCCCGAGGTAGAGCAGCGAAATGGAGGTACCACCGCTACTCGACGCATCTGCGTTATGGCAGGTCAGACAGGTTCCCACGTCATCATTGCGATTCCCGCCGTGGAAGCTCAGATACTCATGACAGCTGTCGCAGCGGGCGATGTCCACGACCGATTCGCGCTCCGATGCCGGGAAGAATGTCACTGACCGAGCATACGCCCGAACACCGTCCACATCCGGCCGCGAGCCCAGGGAAACCCCGAGGTCGCCCGTGTAGTCCGCCGGCAGCGCGATCGGCGACAGCACCGAAAGGCTCCCGTCCGCATTGGCGGTTCCATTGGCCTTGATGTCGGCAAGCCGCAGCCGGATCGGCTGCCCGTTGCCTGATGGCACGGAGTTGCCCAGTTCGTCGCCGTTGTAGTAGTCGGCTGTCGTCCATGCCATGTAGATGTCCATGGCGCCGTTTTCGCCAAACTCGGGATCGTTCAGGATGTCGTAAGCCGTCCCGTCCTCCGGATTGGTCACGCGGATCGTGACCGTGGGCGTCTCACCGGGGCCGGTGTTCTCCGCACTGAGAATCTCCAGCGCGAACAGACCCTCGCCCAGTTCACGGGACAGCCGATCACCCTTCTGATGGACCTCCAGGTTGGACACGAAGCCCGCAGACCCATGACAGTTGAGGCACGAACCACTCGGAACCTCCACACCCGTCGGGCCATTCTCGCCCACGTGCAGGTAGCTGTAGGACGAGATACCGGTCACCGGATCCGGATCGGTGGATTTGAGGCCGCTGACGTGACACCCGCCGCAGGTTTCGGCGGTGGCCGTTTCAAGCCACGCGTTGCCGTCCGGCGTGTCCTCGGAGGCTTCATGACAGTTCTCGCAATACAGCGTGGTCTGGGGATACGTCACTTCGGAGAAGTCATCCGGTGGCGCATTGAAGTTCTCCCCAAAACCATAAACGATGAAGCTGTATTCGCCCTCAGTGGATTCCTGGTCACGACGAACGGCGGCCGCGTGCAGCGAATGGGTCATGGGACCCATGTCGAGCAGCTCTCCGTAATCCTGGTCCCTGGTGCCCGGGCTGTGGCAGGTCACGCAGTAGTCAGCCGTGAAGCGCCCTCCGCCATGGAAGGCCAGACGATCATGGCAGCTGTTGCAGCTCGCCGTATCCGCGATGGACTTATCGCCCGAGCCCATGCCGCCATCCGGCACGAAATCCATCGTCGGATTGTCCGGGTTCAGCGCAGACGCTTCCTCGAACCGAACCTCGCAACCTGCCCTGTGGGTCAGACCCGGCTCATAGGCCACGTCCACCGGCTCGGTGACGTTGGTGATGTCCGTGGTGTAGGTAAAGGTGTAAGTCCCGTCCCCATTGTCGATGAGGGTGCCGCCTTCCGCTTCGGCCTGCAGGGCCTGCTGGAGCAAGTTCGGGCTCTGGGTGCCTTCTCGCGCCACCTCGAACTCGTTGATGTAGCTCTGCCACTGTGCCGGGAATCCGTTCGCCGGCGGCAGCAACTTGTTCATGGTGCAGCTGATACTGGCCGCAGCTTCGAGATTGCTCAGACCGTTGCCAGCGCTGTCTGTTACGTTCAACTCCAGGATCGGGGGGCTCGCCACCGATGCTTCGGTGATCTCGACGACGATCGGCTCACCGGCGGCCAGCAGGCGCTCGATGGCCAGGGGGCTACCCAGATCCGTTCCGGCGCCTGCAATCGGCGACCGGCAGTCGTTCACATCAACCACGCCGTCACCGTTGGTGTCCTCATCCGGAAGATCACCGATGCCGTTGTTGTTCAGGTCCCAGCAGGCCTGCCCGAATGAACCCTGTGGCCCTGCGGGTCCTTGTTCGCCGTCGCTTCCGTTGGATCCGCCGCAGCTCGCAACGGTAAGCGCCACTGCAACAACGCCGAGCATTGAAAATCGGCGTCCAGCAAACAATCCAGTCATAAATTCTTCCTCAAGAGCGCAGGGCCGGGCCAACGGCGCAAGCGAGATACGGCAGAGCCTATTGCACGGGATAGCACGCCGGGTCGATATAGGGGTTTCTACCTAGGGGGCGACGAAGGTTGCCTCAACACGAGAACCGGCCGTGACCGATGAGCTTCTACAGATCATCGACACAACGACAGGTCGGATTGAGGGGGGGCCAAAAAAAGGCCGGGGAAGCCCCGGCCCTCAGCCTTGTCTTGTGTGGCGACGGTCAGGGGCCCGTCAAGGCCCCTTCCGCCCTCATGTCAGTCCGCCAGGCCGTGGGCGACGCCAACATCGGCGATCCTGCCCTGGCCGTGGCAGGTCCCGCAGGACTCGGTGGTCGCTGCATTGCTGCCCAGGTCACCCTTGAGCACCGCTTCGACGGTTGCGGGATCACCATCAGCGATATAGCCGCCGTTTGACAGCATATGGGCGGCCGAGTTGTCGTCGGTATGGCAGGCGTAGCATGCCGCCGTGGTCGGCGTGATGGCCTCGTCATCCGCCGAGATGGCGCGATCCGCGCCGGTACCTACCGTGATGGCCCGAGCCGTCGAACGTGCGCCGTAGTAGCTGTCGTCCACGTGGCAGGCATTGCAGTTGGCCAACTCACCCGGATAAGTGACTTCGGTGAAGTCGTTGGGACCGCCCGAGACACCGACACCCGGCACAAAGGCGAAACCGTACAGCACGATGTTCGAGCGATGCAGCGAGTGCAGCATGTAGCCCATGGCCACCGACTGCTCGCCCCGACCATCCGTCGGATCCGGATTGTTCCAGTCAACGCCAGCGAGCTGACGCCGGCGAACGTCCGTGGCATCGGCGGTGTGGCAGAGGATGCACTGCTGGGCGTTGTTGTTGCGGTTATTGCCGTGGAATGCCAGGAATTCATGGCAATTGTTGCAGCTTTCCTGATCCACCAGTTCCGGCCGGCCCTCGCCCCTGAAGGGACCGTTGGGATCCGTCGGGAATACGATGCTCACCGGTGCCGCTTCAACGGGCTCTTCCTCCCCTTCAACCGCGACGACCGGATGGCCTTCAAGTCCGACAACGACGTTGCCCGTAATGTCCGCCGGAATCGCGATGGGTGAAGTAATGTCGTAGGCGCCGTTGCTCTGCCGCACAGCGTCGGTCTTGAGCGTAGCCAGCGGGATACCCACCGGCTGTCCCGGCGGGCCGCTGCCGTCGCCGGTGCTGCCGGAGCCTTCGTTGTAGTAGTCATCCGTATCCCAGGCGATATCCACGGTCAGGCTGGCGCCATCGCCAAACTCCGGATCGTTGACGATGTCGTAGGGGTTGCCGTCAGGATCCGAGACCAGAAAGCGCACCACCGGCCTCTGTCCCGGGGCGGAGTTTTCCACCCGGAGGATCTCGTACACGAAGTTCTCACCAAGGTCACGCTCCAGCCGGGCACCCTTGATGTGGGCCTCAAGCGTGTCCACGAACAACCCGGTGCCGTGGCAGTTCACGCAGGTGCCGGAAGGCTGCTCGAAGCCGGACGGGAAGTTCTCGGGCGAGTGCGCGTAGCGATACGTGGACAGACCGGTGGTGGCATCGGGGGCACTGGCCTTCAGCCCGGCGACGTGGCAACCACCGCAGGCCTCGGCCGTGGCCGTGGTCAGCCACGCGTCACCATCCGGCGTGTCCTCGCCGGCCTCGTGGCAGTTTTCGCAATACAGCGTGCTCTGCGGATAAGTGACCTCGGAGAAATCGTTCAACGAGTCGTTGAAGCCGTAAACGATGTAGCTGTACTCGCCCTCGGTGGTTTCCTGCCCCGCGCGGACGCTGGAAGCATGAATCGAATGGGTCATGTAGGCGAGATCGACGAGCTCGCCGCCGTTCTGATCACGGGTGTACGGGTTGTGGCAAGTCTGGCAGTAGGGCGTGGTCTGACGATGATTGCCGTGGAAGGCCAGCTTCTCGTGGCAGCTGTTGCAGTCCGCCGTCGCCGCGATGGCTTTCGTCATGTCGGAATCGGCGCCGGTGGACGGAATGATATGCACCACCGGGTTCGGCGGATCCAGGTCCACGCCGTCGTCGTTCTCGACGCGAATTTCCAGACCGATGGCATGGGTCAGATCCGGCTCCCACTCGACAGGAACGGCCACCGCGCCTTCGATGGCTTCGCCGGTGGTCGGATCGTTGGCGAAAGTGTAAGTGTACGAGCCGTCGCCGTTGTCCACGAGTTCGCCGCCGCGGTCGTTGGCGGCATGCAGGGCTTTCTCGATGACGTTCGGCGCCCCGCCTTCCTCGATGGTGTTGAAGTAGCTCTCGTAGTTCTCAGGCAACCCGCCCGCCGCGGGATTGAGCTTGGAGATCATCGCACGGACTTCGCCGGCCTCGCCCAGGCCCACAGCCGATATACCGTTGGCGGTCTTGAGAGTGAAGTCGACGACCGGCGGGCTCTCGATCGACACACTCGTGATCTCGGCCTCGAAACCCTCAATCCGATTGAGAATGTCCGGATTGCTGATGTCTGCCCCGCCAACATTTGTGATCGGGGCCCGGCAGTCGAGGACGTCAACGACACCATCGCCATTGGTATCTTCTTCCGGCAAATCGCCGATACCGTTGTTGTTCAGGTCCCAGCAAGCCTGGCCGACAGGACCGGTACCACCTTGGGCACCGTCCCTGCCGTCATCGCCGTCGTCTCCGCTACAGCCGCTCAGCGCGAGCGCCGCAACCCCGATGACAATGACGAAGAGATTCTTCGTGCGTTCCCAAAATGCCGATCGCATGATCGTTTCCCCCGTGACCACGGCCACAAACTTCCACAACAGACACAATCCCACGGATTGGCATCCCCCGCCAGTTCCCATTGCCCGCGCCCAACCAGGGCCGGAGCGCCCGCGGCGCCATTTCAGCGTAATCAGGAATGTCCAGCCATAGGTGGATCTACCTAGACGGGAATCCAGATACATTCGCCGAACGCACACCACTAATAAGAGTCTGCTGCGGGCATTGATGCCTGGTTGCATGCTGACCCCACGGTGTACTAGCCTCCGGATATAGGGAACTCAGCGTTCAATTCCGCCAATCATCCTGGAGAAACCGACCATGAAAAAGCTCAGCATGACCGCGCTGGCAGTGCCGTTTGCCCTCTGGACCCTGCCTGGAGTTGCCGCTGACGTCGATGCAGGCAAGGCCGTGGCAGAGGAACATTGCGGCGAATGTCACTATGCCGAGGACTGGGAAGGAGAAAGTGCCGCTGACATCGCCGCCCTGCTCAAGGGTGTCAAGACCGGCGACATCAAGCACAAAAGCGGCGAGCCCAAGGAACTGACCGACACCGATATCGCGAATATCGCGGCGTACTGGGCCACTGGCGGCGAGTAGCCGCACGGCCGAAACCGGACCAGGGCAGCGGGAGCTTTTCCGCTGCCCTTTCCGATAAAAAAGAGGCCCCGGGGGGGCCTCTTTTGTTATGGGGAGTTGATCACCAATCCCCCGGGCATTGTCAGAATCTCACCGGTTTGCCGGCATTGCGCCTGCCCGGGGCCCGTTTCACAGGGCCGGGCTCGGCCCGCCGGGTCGTCCGTCAGCGCAGTGGCGCCTCACTCCCGGGGGTCGTCAGCTCTCTGGACAATCGTTCACCATCCGCCGCAGGCTCGCCCGAAACGTCTGGCCAAACTCCGGGTGGCGCAAACCGAAATGCACGCCGGCCTGGAGGTAACCCAGTTTGCTCCCGCAATCGAAGCGCTCACCCTCGAACTCGTAGCTGTAGACGGGCTCCTCGTCCATGAGGCTGGCTATCGCATCGGTCAGCTGGATCTCCCCACCGGTCCCTGCGCCAGTCCGTTCAAGGTGCTCGAAAATGCGTGGTGTCAGGATGTAGCGGCCCACCACCGCGTAGCGGGATGGTGCATCTTCGGGCTTCGGCTTTTCGACGATGCCTTTCAGACGGGACAAGCGCTCGCCGTTGTTGTGGCCATCGATGATTCCGTACTGATCCGTATGTTCGGCCGGAACCGGCTCGACCCCGAGGATACTGGCGTGCTCGTTTTCGAAGACGTCGCGCATCTGGGCAAGCGCTGGCACTTCGGCATCGATCAGGTCATCCGCAAGGTGGACAAAGAACGGAGCGTTGCCCACAACCGGCCTGGCGCAGAGGACCGCATGTCCAAGGCCAAGAGGTTCCCCCTGGCGAACGTAGATACAAGAGACGTCGTCCGGAACGATATTGCGAATGATTCCGAGTAACTCGTCCTTGTTCTTTTCGTCGAGTAACTGCTCCAGTTCGGGGTCGATGTCGAAATGATCTTCGATGGCGCGCTTGTGCCGGCCGGTAATGAATACGAGGTTGGTCGCACCGGCCGCTATGGCCTCCTCCACCGCATACTGAATAAGCGGCTTGTCGACAATCGGAAGCATCTCCTTCGGATTGGCCTTGGTTGCCGGCAAAAAGCGGGTTCCTTTACCCGCAACGGGGAACACGGCGTACTGTATCGGGGCAGCCACGAAGCGACTCCAGCATCGAAAGGGCCCGTATGCTGGCACACGGTGCTTGCGGGCGGCAAGGGAGTGATTCCCGAATTTGCCTAAGCAGGCCAATCCAGGCCAATGAAAAAACCCCGGGGACGACGACCGTCCCCGGGCTCCGGGCTACTGACCTCCGCCAACCGCCTCCAGGCGAATATTTTCACGATTCTTTTCCAGTACGGATGGGCCTACGCCCTTGACCTCGAGCAGGGCCTCGGGCGTGGCAAAGGGCCCGTTGGTGTCTCTCCAGGCGACGATGGCCTCGGCCCGGGCAAGGCCCACGCCATCGAGTTCCCGTCGCCAGGGTCTGTGCATCGGCGCTGTTGATATCCACGGGCCCGGCCAGGGTCAGCCCGGGCAGAAGCCAGGCGGCAATGAAACGGCATCCAGATCCTGATCCCCATTGAAGTTCCTCCTTGAAACGGATTTGCAGGCGGCCGGCACCCCGGCCGTGTGCATACCGTGCCCTGGGGTGGCGTGGCGAACAGTGGGGAAATTCGGCCCTGGTTGCCGGAAACTATGCCTTGGCAGGCCTTGGCCCTGAAGGCTGGACCTCGATTCGAAACAGAAACAGAGGCCGGGTCGTATCCCAGGACTTGCAGCTCGGGCATTGCCAGTAGAGCTGACTGCCCGAGAAGCCGCACTGCGTGCAGCGGTAACGGGGCCCGGCCTTGGCCAGCCGCCGCAGCGCCGTCACGATCCGATCGACCGCATCTCCTGGCGGCTCCTCACCCGCGGCGCGCACGCGGAGAATCTCGAAGAGGTCCGTGAGGGTCTCGTCGTTTCCGACGAACTGCTCAACGCAGCGCTGGCTCACGGGATCCTCGTAACCGGGCTCTGATATTGCGGTATGGGCGATACCAGCCGCCAGTGAGGGCTGCTTGGCGAGGAGTTCCTCGAGAAGGACCGGATACCGTTCCTCCTGACCCGCATCCCGGAGTGTTGCCTGGAGATGAGGCAGGGCTTCACCGGCGAATCCCGGATCGGAGAGCAGCAGGTTCCGATAAAGCCGGACGGCCAGCCGATGATCCCCCTGGCGGGCGGCGATCCGCGCCCGCATAAGCCGTCCCCGCGGCGAGTCCCGATCGGCATGGCGGGCGCGTTGCAGCAGTTCCCGGGCTTTGTCGAGGTCGCCCGCCGCCTCCGCCTGCTCGGCGAGCTCGCAGTAGTAGTGCGCTACGACCGATTCATCGTCGCGCCGGCTGATCGAGGCGAGGCGATTTTGTGCCGCGACAGCCTGCTGCCACTCCCGCTCCTGCTCGTAGATCCGGATCAGCTTTCGGAGCGCCTCCTCGCCGCGGGTCGGCGATCCCGATACTTCTTCGAACAGACTCTCGGCGCGATCGAGCAGCCCGGCTTTCAGGTAGTCGTCGGCCAGCCCGTAAAGCGCCCGGTCCCGATGGGCCCTCGACAGACCCGGCCGAGCCAAAAGGTTCTGATGGATCTGAATGGCCCGCTGGACCTCCCCTCGGCGGCGAAAGATATGCCCGAGCGCAAACTGGACATCGATGTCCTCCTCCTCCGACCCAGCCATGCTGGCAAAGACCTCGGCTGCCTTGTCGGGCTGTTCATCCAGCAGGAAATTGAGCCCCTCGAAGTAGCGCCGGGCGTACCTGCGCTCCGCCCGCTCTTCCACGCGGCCCGACTGGGTATAGCGGGCCACCGCCCAGCCGATGCCGGCCGCGATGACGAACAGGAGACCGAGAAGTAGCGTGTTATCCGTTGCCATCCGGAACAGGTAACGGCGCGGCCTGCTGGACGGCCGCCTGACGGGCCTGGCTCAGTTCCGCCTGGGTGACATCCAGGCTCTTCTGAAGCTTCCGGTTCTGCCGGGACTTCTTGAAGCTCCACACCGATCCGGTGCCGATCCCGAAAAGCCAGCCGACCAGCAGCGCTCCGATGCAGACGAAGGAAAGCGGCGCCGTGAAAGCGGCGAATCCAAGATCCAGGGTGACAGCGTCCGGGTTAAGCCATCCGAACAAGGCCGCGAGCAGCGCTACGGCCACGAGAAGAACGATTAACAGGACTCGTCGAAACATTACCCGCCCTCGAGGGAGCCGATGCTCCCGGTTCCGCGTCAGATTGCCCCAAGCGCCGGCGGCTTGGCAACCTGGTTTGAGGCAGGATCAGCTCTTGATGGGGAAATGGCGTCCGGTGTTCACCCGTTCGCGCAGGTCCTTCCCGGGCTTGAAATGGGGCACGTGTTTTCCGGCCAGCGCCACGGCTTCCCCGGTCTTGGGGTTGCGTCCCAGCCGTGGTGGGCGGAAGTGCAACGAAAAACTGCCGAAACCGCGCACTTCGATGCGCTCGCCGTCGGCCAGATTTGTGCTCATCACCTCCAGGAGGTGCTTGACCGCAAGTTCCACGTCCTTGGTCGGCAGGTGCCGCTGCTTCCGGGCGATGATGTCAATGAGCTCGGATTTCGTCATGGTTGGCTCCTGCCCCTCCCCAGTGGCGTAGCGTCCCGCGAGATGCCCGGACCGTAGTCCCTGCCGTCAGTATCCGTCAAAAGTGGCGGGGGCCGCCAGTCGCGGCCCCCGCCCGTGCTGCGTCAGGCGTCGTCCTTCTCGGACATCTGCTGCTTGAGAAGATCGCCCAGGCTGGTGCCCGTCGAGGACTCGGTCCGATAAGCCTGCATGGCCTCGGCCTCTTCATAGGCTTCCTTCGCCTTGATGGACAGGCTGATGGCACGATTCTTCCGGTCGACGCCGGTGAACCTCGCCTCGACATTGTCCCCAACCTTCAGGATGGCGCGCGCATCCTCCACCCGGTCCCGGGCCAGTTCGGAGGCTCGCAGATAGCCCTCGATGCCGCCGAGGTCCACCACGGCGCCCTTGGCGTCCACCTCGGTCACGGTGCCCTTGACGATGCTCCCCTTGGGATGCTCGGCCAGGAATCCGGACAGGGGATCGCGATCCAGCTGCTTGATGCCCAGGGAAATGCGCTCGCGCTCGGGATCGATGGAGAGCACGACAGCCTCCAGCTCCTCACCCTTGCGATAATTCCGCACGAGTTCCTCGCCCGAAACGTCCCAGGACAGATCCGACAGGTGGACCAGGCCGTCGATACCGCCGTCCAGGCCGATGAAGATGCCGAAGTCGGTGATCGACTTGATCTGACCGGACACCTTGTCGCCGCGGTTGAAGCTCGTCGCGAACTCCGCCCAGGGATTGGGCTGGCACTGCTTGATACCCAGAGAAACGCGCCGGCGCTCCTCGTCGATATCCAGCACCATGACTTCGAGTTCGTCGCCCACCTGGACGACCTTCGACGGTGCAACGTTCTTGTTGGTCCAGTCCATCTCGGACACGTGGACCAGGCCCTCGACGCCCTCTTCGATCTCCACGAACGCACCATAGTCGGCCAGGTTGGTGACCGTGCCGAACAGGCGCGTACCCGGCGGATAGCGGCGGGCAATGGCCTGCCAGGGATCTTCACCCAGCTGCTTCATGCCCAGAGATACACGCTGGCGCTCGCGGTCGAACTTCAGGACCTTCACCTGGATCTCGTCGCCGACGTTCACGACCTCGGACGGGTGCTTGACCCGCTTCCAGGCCATGTCGGTGATATGCAGAAGACCGTCGATGCCGCCCAGGTCAACGAACGCACCGTAGTCGGTGAGGTTCTTGACGATGCCCTTGAGCACCGCGCCTTCCTGCAGCTGCTCGAGCAACTCTTCGCGCTCGGCGCTGAACTCTTCCTCGACCACGGCCCGGCGGGAGACCACCACGTTGTTCCGCTTCTCGTCGAGCTTGATGACCTTGAACTCGAGGACCTTGCCCTCGAGATAGGACGGATCCCGCACGGGACGCACATCCACGAGGCTGCCGGGCAGGAACGCCCGCACCAGGTCCACGTCCACGGTGAAACCACCCTTGACGCGGCCGGTAATGATTCCGTTGACCACTTCTCCCTTCTCGAAGGATTCCTCCAGCCGCTTCCAGGTCCGGGCCCGCTTGGCCTTTTCCCGGGAAAGGCGGGTCTCACCGAAGCCGTCTTCGACCGCGTCGAGGGCCACCTCGACCTCGTCGCCGACGCTGACTTCGATTTCGCCGCTTTCGTTGCGGAACTGCTCAGCGGGGATAACCGCTTCGGACTTGAGGCCGGCATTCACGATAACGACGTCGCTGTTTACCTCGACGACGCTGCCGGTCAGGATCGAGCCGGGCTTGATCTGCCGGCTGGCAAGGCTCTCTTCGAAAAGTTGTGCAAAACTCTCAGACATGTGATTGAAAATCCAGGCTCAAATGAGCCAATTGAGCCGCTTCCGAGTCCATTCGAATGCGGGTTTTTCTACAACAAAGCCCCCGCATCCAGCGAGGGCTGCTCTTTATTATTCCGGCAACACCAGCGACGGCGCCGCCCGAACGATCGACAAAACTCGTTCCACGACTTCGGGAATCTCGAGCCCCGTAGTATCGACTACCACGGCATCCTCGGCGGGCTTCAATGGGGCGACAGATCGTTGCTGATCACGTCGGTCCCTTTCGGCAACCTCCGAGAAAAGGCGCGAAAGGTTAACATCAATTCCTTTCTCCATCAACTGCTTATGCCGACGTCGCGCGCGTTCCTCCGCGCTGGCAGTGAGGAAGATTTTGACCTCGGCATCGGGGAACACGACGGTTCCCATATCCCGACCGTCGGCCACGAGGCCCGGCGGCTGCCGATAGGCCCGCTGGCGACCCAGCAGAGCCTCCCGGACCGCGGCAACAGTTGCAACCCGGGAGGCATCGTTCCCGCAGGTTTCGGCGCGAATTTCCCGGCTGACCTCCTCTCCCCCCAGGCTGATTCGTTCTCCCCCATCCACGGCCATCGAGAACGTCGCGTCCAGGTCCCGCGCCAGGCGTGCCAGCGCCCCTTCGTCCTCCAGGTCGACGCCGGACCGGGCCGCCGATAGGGCCACGAGCCGGTACAAGGCACCACTGTCGAGCAGGCCCCACCCGAGCCGCTCCGCGGTCAATCGCGAAATCGTGCCCTTACCGCTCCCGCTGGGACCGTCCATCGCCAGTACGGGGGCTGTGTCTCCGGGCGCTCCGGGGTCAGTCGTCATGCATGCCCTCCTCCATCCACATCGGTTACCTCAAGGCGCAGGCCATGGTGTCGCGCCGTCTCCGCGAACCCGGGAAAGGAGGTCTCGACGTTGCGTATGTCGCCTATGGTGACAGGTTCGTCGGCACGCGCTCCCGCCACCGCAAAGGCCATGGCCACGCGATGATCCCCGCCGCTGTCGATCCGGCCGCCGCGCAACCCGCCGCCGTCAATTTCGATCCCGTCCTCGAGGAGCCTGACGGAGGCCCCAAGGGCGCTGAGTCCAGCCGCCATCTGGGCCAGCCGATCCGACTCCTTGACCCTCAGCTCGGCGGCGCCCGTCACGCGGGTACGCCCTGTTGCCAGGGCGGCCGCGACAAACAGCACCGGGAATTCATCGATGGCCAGCGGCACTACGTCCGGGGGAACGTCGACACCGTGGAGAGATCCGGGATAAACCCGGAGGTCGGCGACCGGCTCGCTGCCAAAGCTCCGTGGGTTTCGGAGCTCGATTCGCGCACCCATGGCTTCAAGTATCGTCAGCACGCCGGTTCGCGTTGGGTTGACCCCGACATCGGGCAGGTCCACCGGCCCGGATCCCGCGATCAGCGCGGCCACGATAAAGAAGGCCGCGGAAGACAGGTCCGCCGGGACCCGGATCGGCACCGCCCGCAGCCCGGTCGGGCCATCGAGTTCAGCCCCCCAGTACCCGAACCGCACCGGACAACCCATCGCCGCGAGCATACGCTCCGTGTGGTCCCGAGACGGCGCGGGCTGAATGACCCGGGTCGTGCCCTCGGCGCCCAGTCCGGCCAGCAGCACCGCCGATTTGACCTGTGCACTGGCGACCGGCTGGGAAAACTCGATGCCTGCCAGCGTCTGTCCCGCGCGAATCTCGATGGGGGGACATCCGTCACGGGTCCTCACGCTCGGCACCCATCGCCCGCAGCGGCGCGGCGACTCGCTCCATAGGGTCGCCGGCGGATAGACTCGTCCCCATCCAGAGTGGCCGAAAGCCCCAACCCTGCCAGCAGCCCGGACAGCAGGCGAATGCCCGTACCCGAGTTGCCGAGGTCGAGCACACCGACTGGCGGGGTGAGATGCGGCGGCGGAATGACGGTAAGGGTGTCGGCGGTTCCGGACTCGAAACGAACCCCCAGGGCCGTCATCGCCTGCCGCGTGGCCCGGCAATCGGCACCATCGAGCCAGCCGGTCACCGTCACCGGCCCGTCCGCGAGACCGCCGAGCATGAGGGCCCGGTGGGAAATGGACTTATCGCCCGGAACCCGGATTGTGCCGGCGAGGTCTTCGCCGGGGGAGACCACGAATCCGGCGCTCATGCGCCGGACAGAATCGGGTCAAGGGCCTCGATCAGCCGGCCCGTTTCCTCGGGCGTACCCACCGACATGCGAAGATGATTCGGCAACCCGTAATTCCCCACCGGGCGGACGATCACACCCGCCCGCAGCAGGGCCTCGTATACGGGGTTTGCCGGTCGCCCCAGGTCCACGAGAACGAAGTTACAGGCCGAGGGTACGACGCCGAGGCCCCGGGCGGCGCAAGCGGCGGCAAGGCGCTCGCGCTGTTCGGCGTTCATGGCCACGGACCGGCCCAGGTGCGCCTCGTCGTCCAGTGCGGCCAGCGCAGCCAGCTGCCCCAGGGTGCCCACGTTGAAAGGCTGTCGGACGCGGTTGAGGAGATCCGCCACGTCGGGGTGGGACACGGCATAGCCCACCCGGAGTCCGGCCAGCCCGAACGCCTTGGAGAAGGTCCGGGTCACCACAAGGTTCGGATAGCGTTCCAGCCACTTCACTGTATCCGGACAGGCCGGATCGTTTACGTACTCGGCATAGGCCTCGTCGACGACCACGAGCGTATTCCCGGGAACGGAGGACACAAATGCCTCGAGGCGTTGGGAGTTGATCCAGGTCCCGGTAGGGTTATTCGGGTTGGCGATAAAAACCAGCCGGGTCCGCTCGTCCACCAGGCCCGCCATGGCGTCCAGGTCATGTCCGTAAGCACCGGCAAGCTCGGGAGCGATCGCCGGCGCAATCCGGCTTTCCGCCCCCGTCGCCTGCGTGGCGATCGGGTAAACGGCAAACGCATACTGGGAAAACACGGCGGCGAGTCCCGGCTGCAGAAATGCCTCCGCAAGCAGAACCAGGACATCGTTCGAACCATTGCCGAGAGTGATGCAGGCCGTGTCCACGCCATGGCGCAGCGCAAGGCGTGCCTTGAGATCAAATCCATTCGCGTCGGGATAAAGACCCAGGTCGCCGAGGGCCGCGGACATCGCCTCTATGGCCCGGGGACTGGGACCCAGCGGATTCTCGTTGGAGGCCAGCTTGACGATGTCGGAGACGCCATATTCCCGCTCCAGCTCGCTGATGGGTTTGCCGGGCTGGTAGGGCTTGAGTCCACGGACACCCGGCGTCGCCAGGTCCAGGAAATGTTTCAACATGGCAATTACTTCAGGCCGCGGCAACCGGGCCGCAGGCTCATTTCAGGGATGGCGATTCTACAGGACCGCACAGGGGTACGAGCCGAGGACACGGTAGTAGGACGACGCAACTTCCAGGTCCTTCAGGGCCGCGGCGACGTTCGGATCCTCCGCGTGACCCTCGACATCCACAAAGAAAACATAGTCCCATTTGGCCCGGCGCGAGGGTCGGGATTCGATTCGGGTCATGCTGACCCGGTGTTTTGCCAGCGGATAAAGCAGCTCCTGCAAGGCCCCGGCCTGGTGGCGCCCGGACATCAGTAACGATGTCTTGTCATTGCCGCTGGGCGGAAAGATGTCGCGGCCGATGACCAGGAACCGGGTCGTGTTGTCCGGCTTGTCTTCAATGTTGGTCATCATCAGCCGCAGGCCGTAGATCTCCGCGGCGGTATCTCCGGCAATCGCGGCGGCACCTTCCTCGTCCCGGGCACGCCGGGCCGCCTCGGCATTGCTGCTGACCGTCCGGCACTCCACGTCGCCCAGTTTCTGCTCGATCCACGCCCGGCACTGGGCCAGGGACTGCTGATGGGAGTACACGCGCCGGATCTCGTCGACGGACTGCATCCGCCCCATCAGGTGCTGGCGGATCCGCAGCTCGACTTCGCCGCAGATCTTGAGGGTCGATGAGATCAACATGTCCAGCGTGTTGCTGACAACACCCTCCGTGGAGTTCTCCACGGGGACCACCCCGAAATCCGCGACTCCGGACTCCACCTCGCGAAACACCTCGTCAATGGTCGCCAGCGACAACGCTCTGACCGAATGCCCGAAATGTTTGAGGACGGCAGCCTGGGTGAAGGTTCCTTCCGGCCCGAGAAAGGCGACCTTCAAAGGCTCCTGCTGGGCGAGGCACGCGGACATGATTTCCCGGAACAGCCGCACCATCTCCTCGTCTCGCAGCGGTCCGCTATTCCGGCTGACCACGCTGCGCAGCACCTGGGCTTCCCGCTCGGGACGATAGAACTCGCGGGTCCCTGCCGGCTGCGCGCGCTTGGACCCGCCCATGGTCCGGGCGAGGGTGGCGCGCTCACTTATCAGCGCCTGAATCTGTTCGTCGAGGGCGTCGATCCGCTCCCGGATATCCTTTACCCCGGAGTTGCCTGACGGGTCTTCGGGGGTATCGCTCATCAGACCACGCGGGCCGAAAGAACGCCGTCGACCGCGCGCATCTTCTCGACCACGGCATCAGGAATCGGCCCTTCCACGTCGAGCAATGTGTAGGCCAGTTCGCCCCGGGACTTGTTGAGCAGGTCAATGATATTCAGGCCCGCCCCGGCAAGCTCCGTGGAGATGTGACCCACGATGCCCGGCACGTTCGCGTTGGCCACGGCCAGGCGGTGTCCATTGCCCCGGGGCATCACCGCCTCCGGGAAATTCACGGAATTTCGGATATTCCCGTTCTCCAGGAAGTCACGCAGGTGCTTGACCACCATGACCGCACAGTTCTCCTCGGCCTCGTGGGTGGAAGCGCCAAGATGCGGCAACGCGATCGTGCGGGGATGGGACTTCAGGGCCGGGCTCGGAAAATCGTAGACATATCGGCTGAGCTTGCCTGAGTCCAGCGCCTCGCCCACGGCCGCCTCATCGACAATTCCACCGCGGGCAAAGTTCAGTACGACACCCCCGTCATTCATGAGGGCAATCCGCGAGGCCTTGACCAGGCCCCGGGTATGGTCATTGAGCGGCACATGCACGGTAACCATGTCAGATTTCGCAAACAGGTCATCGAGGCTAAGGGCCTGGCGAACGCCGGAAGACAACTGCCAGGCGCGCTCGACCGTCATCTGCGGATCGAAGCCGGCCACCTCCATGCCCAGGTGCAACGCGGCATTGGCCACCTGCACGCCAATCGCCCCGAGGCCAACCACTCCGAGGGTCCGACCGGGCAACTCGAAGCCGACAAACTGCTTCTTGCCGGCCTCGACCGCCTTCTGCAAGGCCTCGCCATCCCCCTCGAGATGACGAACGTAGTCCCAGGCTTCACCCAGGTTGCGCGCGGCCATCAGCATCCCGGCGATGACCAGTTCCTTGACCGCATTGGCGTTGGCTCCGGGCGCGTTGAAAACCGGCACACCCATGGCCGAAAGCCGGTCGATAGGTATGTTGTTCACGCCGGCCCCGGCCCGCGCCACCGCCTTGATGCTGGCCGGCAGATCCATTTCGTGCATGTTCTGGGAGCGCACGAGTACCGCGTCGGGGTGGCCGATTTCCGATGCCACTTCGTAGCGGTCCCGGGGCATGCGCTCGAGGCCCACCGGGGAGATGTTATTGAGGGTCAGGATCTTGAATCCCATGATGAGGTGCTCCTTGAGCGTGCGTTCCGTCTTTCGGATTATGGCTCAAAAACGCGCGCGATGCGGCAATGCAGCAAACGAGCTCGCGGGCCGTTTTCAGCTGTGCTTGCGCTCGAACTCCGCCATGAAACTGATCAGGGTCTCCACATGTTCCAGCGGCATGGCGTTGTAAATGCTTGCCCGCATTCCCCCCACCGAGCGATGTCCCTTGAGATTCTTCATGCCGGCCGCCTCGGCCAGTTCAAGGAAACGCGCATCGAGGGAGGGATCAGCCAGCGTGAACGGCACGTTCATCCAGGACCGAGCGCCGGGCTCCACGGGATTGGCATAGAAATCCGAATCGTCAATAGCGCCGTACAGCCGCTCGGCCTTGACACGATTTCTCTCTCCCATCGCTTCCAGCCCGCCCTGGTCCAGCAGCCACTCGAAGACGAGGCCGGCGATGTACCAGGCATACGTCGGCGGGGTGTTCGACATGGATCCCGCATCCGCCTGCTTGGTGTAATCCAGCATGCCCGGCGTCGCCTCCCGCGCCTTGCCGAGCAAGGTCTCGTCCACGATCACGATCGTGAGGCCGGCCGGCCCGATATTCTTCTGAGCGCCGGCATAGATCAGCCCGAATCGGGAGATGTCCAGCGGCCGTGACAGGATGGTCGAGGAGAAATCCGCGACCAGCGGCACGTCCGGAGAATCAGGAATGCCATGAAACTCCACGCCGCCGATGGTCTCGTTGGGCGTGTAATGCAGATAGGCCGCATCGGCGCGCCGTGTCCACGCGGTCGGATCGGGAATGCTGGTGTAGTTGCCTGGCCCCCCGTCAGCGATCACCGCGGCGTCGGCGAAACGCCGCGCCTCCGCCACCGCCTTCTTGCCCCAGCTTCCGGTCACCACGTAGTCCACCGGCGCCCCCGGCGAAGCCAGGTTCAGGGGGATGGCGGAAAACTGCAGCGTGGCGCCGCCTTGCAGGAACAGCACCCGGTAGTTGTCCGGCACGCCCAGCAGCCGACGGAGATCGTCCTCTGCCTTGCCGGCAACGGCCTTGAACTCAGGCCCCCGGTGACTGACCTCCATGATCGACATGCCACAGCCGTGCCAATCGGTGATCTCGTCCCTGGCCCGTTCGAGTACCGCCAGCGGCAAAACTGCCGGGCCTGCGCTGAAGTTGATTGCCCTGGCCATCGGTATCCTTCCTGTCCGGTGTCGTGAGTCTTACGCGTCCGCCGTGCCGTTATCGTCTGAGTCTTCGCTGATCGGGCCGTCCTGATCGTCAGAGTCCACGTCCTCGTCCTCGTCGCCGTTCTCGGCGAGAGCCTCGATGCGGTCGAGGCCCACCAGCCGGTCGCCCTTATCGAGCCGGATCAGCCGAACGCCCTGGGTATTGCGGCCGACGACGGAGATCTCGTGAACCGATGTGCGAACGAGCGTCCCGTTGGAGCTGATCAGCATGATGCCGTCCTCCGCCAGGATCTGCAGAGCCCCGACCAGGGCGCCGTTGCGGGCGTTGGTCTGGATGGCAATAACGCCCTGTCCGCCACGCCGGTAGACCGGGTAATCGGCTGCCGGAGTGCGCTTCCCGAAGCCATTCTCCGTCGCCGTCAGGATGTCACCCTCGTCCACGATGATCAGGGCGATCACCTCGGCCCCCTTGGGCAATCGAATTCCACGCACACCGGCTGCCGTGCGGCCCATGGCGCGAACGTCGGATTCGGCGAAACGAATGGCCTTGCCGTGGCTGCCAAACAGCATGATGTGCCGGTCACCCTCGGTCATCGCAACGTCCACGAGGCGGTCGCCGTCACGCAGATCCACGGCAATAATTCCGCTGGAGCGCGGCCGGGAGAAATTGCTCAGGGGCGTCTTCTTGACCGTACCGTTGCTGGTCACCATGAAGACGAACCGGTCGGCCGTGAAGTCCCTCACCGGCAGCACCGCATTGATCCGCTCGTCACTTTCCAGCGGCAGCAGATTGATGAACGGCCGGCCACGGGAGCCGCGCCCTGCCTGAGGAACTTCGTAGACTTTCAGCCAGTAGGCCTTGCCCCGGCTGCTGAAGCACAACAACGTGTCGTGGCTGTTGGCAATCCACAGTTTGTCCACGAAGTCCTCTTCCTTGACCCGCGTGGCGGACTTGCCGCGCCCGCCCCGTCGCTGGGCCTGGTAGGCCGTAACGGGCTGGGACTTCGCATAGCCGCCATGAGACAACGTGACGACCATATCCTCTTCCGGGATGAGGTCTTCCATCGTCAGACCCATGTGGTCGCTGACAATCTCGGTGCGCCGATCGTCACCGTAGTTCTCGCGAATTTCCTCGAGTTCTGCCCGGATGACAGACGCCAGGCGCGCGGGGCTTTCCAGGATCTCGATCAGGTCCTCGATTTTTTCGATGATGGACTTGTACTCGTCCATGATCTTGTTCTGTTCGAGCCCGGTCAGGCGATGCAGTCGCAGATCGAGAATCGCCTGGGCCTGGGCCAGGGACAGGTGGTAGATACCGTCGACGAGACCCTTGCCCTCTTCCACGTCATCCGGCCGCGTTGACGCAGCGCCGGTGCGCTCCAGCAGGCCGGTTACCGCGCCCGGCGCCCAGCCGCGTGCCACCAGTCCGGCCCGCGCTTCCGCGGGCGAACCGGACGCCTTGATCAGGTCGATCACCTCGTCCAGGTTGGCCAGAGCCACGGTGAGTCCTTCCAGGACATGGGCCCGTTCCCTGGCCTTGCGAAGATCGAAAATGGTCCGCCGGGTGACCACTTCCCGCCGGTGGCGAAGGAAGGCTTCCAGCATGTCCTTGAGGTTCAGCAGCCGGGGCTGGCCGTCCACCAGCGCGACCATGTTGATCCCGAATACCGACTCCAGCTGCGTGTGCTTGTAAAGATTGTTCAGCACGACCTCGGGGATCTCCCCGCGGCGCAGCTCGATTACCACACGCATTCCGTCCTTGTCGGACTCGTCGCGTAACTCGGTGATGCCCTCGACCTTTTTCTCCCGCACGAGATCGGCGATTTTCTCTACCAGCTTCGCTTTGTTGACCTGGTAGGGAATCTCGGTGACGACAATGGCCTTCTTGCCGGCCTCATTGACATCCTCGAAGTGGCTCCGGGCGCGCATGTAGATCCGCCCTCGGCCCGTCTGATAGGCCTCGACAATACCGGCGGCGCCGTTGATCAGGCCCGCGGTCGGGAAGTCCGGGCCGGGAATATGCTCGATCAGGTCGTGAACCGTCAGGTCGGAATCGTCCAGCAGCGCCAGGCACGCAGTGACCACCTCGGTCAGGTTGTGGGGCGGGATGTTGGTTGCCATGCCCACGGCGATGCCCGACGACCCGTTAACCAACAGATTGGGGACCCGGGTCGGCAGGACAGTCGGCTCGAATTCCGACTCGTCGTAGTTGACGGAATGGTCGACGGTCTCTTTTTCGATGTCCGCAAGGAGCTCGTGGGCAATCCGGGACATCCGGACCTCGGTGTAGCGCATCGCCGCAGGGGCATCGCCATCCACGGATCCGAAGTTGCCCTGGCCATCCACCAGCAGGTAGCGAAGGGAAAAGGGCTGGGCCATTCGCACGATCGTGTCGTAGACCGCCGAATCGCCGTGGGGATGATACTTACCGATCACGTCACCCACGACACGAGCCGATTTCTTGTACGGCTTGTTCCAGTCGTTACCGAGTTCCCGCATCGCGTAGAGAACCCGTCGATGAACCGGCTTCAGGCCGTCTCGGACGTCGGGCAGGGCCCGTCCGACTATCACGCTCATCGCATAGTCGAGATACGACTGGCGCATCTCGTCTTCCAGGTTGACGTAGAGGACCTCGCCGGCCGCTTCTGCCATAATCTAACCGTCTGATTTTATTGTGATAATTGGTTTTTTGCCGCTTCAGACCGCCAACGTGGTCCGAAGCCGAACATGGTACCACAGAGCGGCCTTGCAGAGGGCTCCCCAAGGCGACTACGGACGCTGACCCGCGATCCGGGCAATGGACTCCGCATCCGGGGGGCTGGCGACCCCGTTTTCGGTCACGATGGCATCAATGAGCTGGGCCGGCGTGATATCGAAGACCGGATTGGAAACCGTGACTCCGTCGGGTACTTCGCCTGCGCTTGCCAGGTTCCAGATCTCCTCGGGCCCCCGTTCCTCGATGGGTATGTCGAGACCCGTTTCCGCCTGGAGGTCCACGGTCGAGGTAGGCGCGACCACCATGAAACGGACACCGTGAAAACGCGCCGCCACCGCCAGCGAGTAAGTACCGATCTTGTTGGCGACGTCCCCGTTGGCGGCAACCCGGTCCGCACCGACGATCACCCAGTCGGGCGGATCCCGGCGGAACAGCTGGGCGGCGGCGGAGTCCGCCAGGAGGGTGACGGGAATGCCATCCTGCGCCAGTTCCCAGGCCGTAAGGCGCGAGCCCTGCAGCCATGGCCGGGTCTCGCCGGCATAAACCTGACGAACGCGGCCATCCGCCCACGCGGCTCTTACCACGCCCAGCGCCGTCCCGTAGCCCGCGGTGGCCAGCGCGCCGGCGTTGCAGTGAGTCATGATCGTGGCGTCCGCGCCGATCAGATCGGCGCCCAGCCGGCCCATGCGCCGATTGACGGCCAGGTCTTCGGCGTGCAGGGTCTGGGCCTCCTTCAACAGGGCCGTCTCCGGGTCTCCGCCGGCAATTCCGGCGACCGCCCGCATCCGTGCGAGCGCCCATCGCAGGTTCACCGCGGTGGGCCGGGCCCCGGCAAGCAAGCCCAACTGATCGTCGAATGAGACCCGCCAGTCCGCCCCGTCGGCCCGCCAAGCGTGGCGAGCGGCGAGGACAGCGCCATAGGCAGCCGTCAGGCCGATCGCGGGCGCACCCCGCACGACGAGATCACGTATGGCCTGGGCCGCATCAGCCGCCGTTTCGATGCGCAGCCATTGGGTGCTTGCCGGCAACAAGCGTTGATCCAGGAGACACAGGACCCCGTCGGCCCAGCGGATCGGCTGGATTCCGGAGTCGGCCCCGTCGCCGTTTGTGAGCGTTCGTTCCATGGGCTGCTGATCCTTCCGTTGAAATCTTCTACGTCGAACTCGGCCGCCAGCCTCGCATACAATGCGCCGGTCCCTGCGGATGCCATCGGTTTCCGCGCCTCCTGCGAAGGCTGCAAGCATGGAAAAAGTCGACGCCCTCATCAAGGCCCGCTGGATAATTCCCGTGGAACCCGACTGCTCGGTCCGCGAGAATTGGGCACTCGCCGTCCGAAACGGCCGCATCGAGGCGCTGGGGCCCGCCACGGAGCTTAGCGCCCGGTTCGACGCAGCGGTGGTCGTTGACCGCCCGCAACACGTGCTGCTTCCCGGCCTTGTGAACGCCCACACCCACGCCGCCATGACGCTCCTCAGGGGACTGGCCAACGACGTTCCCCTGATGACGTGGCTGAGAAAACATGTCTGGCCGGCCGAGCAGCGCTGGATGTCCGCCGAGTTCGTCGAACACGGCACCGAGCTGGCGGTGGCCGAGATGCTTCTCGGCGGCACCACCACCTTCAATGATATGTATTTCTTCCCGGAGGTTGCAGCCCGGGTTGCCGCCAGCCGGGGAATTCGCGCGGTCGTCGGCATGATCGTCGTGGAATTCGCCAACCCCTGGGCCGATGATGCGCAGTCCTGCATCCGTCAGGGGCTACAGCTCAGAGACGAGTACAAGGGCCATCCACTGGTCAGCACCGCCTTCGCGCCCCACGCACCGTATTCGGTCAGCGACGAGAGTCTCACGAAAGTTCGCCGCCTGGCGGACGAACTGGACGTCCCGGTTCACATGCACGTACACGAAACCTGCGACGAGATCGACGAATCCATGGAGGCCCACGGTGTCCGTCCGCTGGAGCGGCTCGACCGGCTCGGACTGGTCTCACCGCTGTTGACAGCCGTGCACGTGACGCAGCTCCAGGACGACGAGTTCGAACGGCTGGCCGACGCCGGAGCCTCGGTGGTGCATTGTCCCGAATCGAATCTCAAGCTGGCCAGCGGCTTTTGCCAGGCGGCGCGATTGGCTGGAGCCGGAATCAACCTGGCGATCGGCACCGACGGTGCCGCCAGCAACAACGACCTGGACATGCTGGGCGAGATGCGCACCGCCGCACTCCTCGCCAAGGGCGTCTCGGGGGATCCCGCCGCACTGGGCGCCGGAGCAACCCTGACAGCGGCCACCCTCGGAGGCGCGCGCGCCCTCGGGCTGGCGGAGGAAACCGGATCGCTCGCCCCGGGCAAATGGGCCGACCTGTGCTGCGTGGACCTGGATCGTCCGGCAAGCCAGCCTGTTTACAACGCCCTGGCCCAGCTGGTCTACACGGCCACGCGGGATCAGGTTTCCGACGTGTGGGTCGCGGGCCGGCAGGTCGTGAGCCAGGCCCGGTTGACAACCCTCGAGGCGGCGCCGGCCATTGCTTGCGCCGCCAACTGGCAAGAGCGAATCGCACGCGCGGAACACGAGGTCCAGCAATGACAGCAGAAACACAGAACGTAGATGCCGCCGAAATCGCGAAGTTCGATGGACTTGCCGCGCGCTGGTGGGACACCGAGGGCGACTTCAAACCCCTTCACGACATCAACCCGGCCCGGTCGGCCTACATCGACCGGCACGCCCCCCTGGCCGGTCAGCGTGTCCTGGACATCGGCTGCGGCGGCGGCATTCTCGCGGAGACCATGACCGGACTGGGCGCCAGCGTAACGGCCATCGACATGGCCGAAGCGCCGCTGGCCGTCGCCCGGTTGCACCTGAAAAAGTCCGGGCTGGCTGTCGACTATCGGCGCGAAACCGCCGAGGCCCATGCGGCGGCGAATCCGGGCGCCTACGACGTCGTGACCTGCCTCGAAATGCTGGAGCATGTGCCGGACCCGTCGGCCGTGGTCGCCGCCTGCGCGCAACTGGTCAAACCCGGCGGCGCCGTGTTCTTCTCGACGATTAACCGCAACCCGAAAGCCTTCCTGATGGCCATCGTCGGCGCGGAATATGTTCTGGGACTGCTGCCCAAGGGGACCCATGAGTACGCCAAGCTCATTCGCCCGTCGGAACTGGCCGAATGGGCTCGCGATGCGGGCCTCGATGTGCGCGAGAGTGTCGGCATGCATTACAACCCGTTCACCCGGGACTGTCGGCTCGGCGGGAACGTGCATGTCAACTATGTGATGTACGCCCGCCGGGCGGTCGAGGACGCCGCATGAGAGTCGGCGCCGGCCTCGAGGCCCTGCTGCTGGATCTCGATGGAACCCTCGCCGATACGGCACCGGATATGGCCGGGGCGCTCAATGCGCTGCTGGCAGAAGAGGATCGCGAGGCCCTGCCCTACCGCGACATCCGGCCCTGGGTCTCTCATGGCGCCTGGGCCCTCGTGCGGCTGGGGTTCGGAGAGTCGCTGGAGGAGCCCCGCCGTAAGCATCTCCGGGAACGCTTTCTCGCCCATTACGAAAATGACTTGTGCCGCGATACCCGCTTGTTTGACGGACTCGATTCTCTGCTGTCGCGACTGGAATCCGCCGGGATTCCATGGGGCATTGTGACCAACAAGCCCGGCTGGCTAACCGATCCGCTCGTCGCCGCGCTGGGGCTGGACCGCCGTGCCGGCATCGTGGTCAGCGGCGATACCCTGCCAAGGGCAAAGCCGCACCCGGATCCGCTGCTCCATGCGGCCGGGACTCTCAAGAGCAATCCCCGGGCCTGTGTCTATGTCGGCGACGCCTCCCGGGATATCGAAGCGGGTCGGGCGGCGGGCATGACCACCGTTGCGGCCGCCTGGGGCTACATACCCGCCAACGAGGACCCCGCCGGCTGGGCCGCGGACCATCTCGCGGCCGCACCGGAGGACCTGGTGACCCTCCTCCTGGGAGCCGAATGACCGGCTTCTCCATTGATGCCCTGATTGCGGACCCCGTGTTCGTGGGCAGGTTGGCATGGGGCCTCACGGGTTTTGGCGCCGGGATACTGCTCGCCCTTGTAATTTCGCTGCTGAAGACCGGCCGGCTCCGCGAACGACTCGCGGTCGCGGAGAGCCGGATCGAAGACGAATCCCAGCGCCGCGACGAGCAGGAGGCACTGCTCGATACGGCGGAAGAGCGCCTGGGCGACGCCTTCGAAGCCCTCGCCAGTCATGCGCTGCGCGGTAATAGCGAAAGCTTCCTGGCCCTTGCGAGGGAATCTCTCGGGCGTCAATGGGATCGGGCCGAAAGCAGCCTCAACGAGCGCCACCAGGCCATCGACCAGCTCGTGGGCCCGATCCACGATGCCCTGGACAAGACCCGGCAGCAGATCCTCGACCTGGAGCGGATCCGGCAGGAGGCCTACGGTGGCATCCGGGCTCAGCTGGATGCCATGAGCCGGGACCAGGCCACCCTCCAGGCCGAGACCCGGAACCTGGTCAACGCCCTTCGGCGCCCGGAAGTTCGCGGTCAGTGGGGTGAAATCACCCTACGGCGGCTGGTCGAGCTTGCCGGCATGCTGGAGCACTGCGACTTCGAGGAACAGGTGCAGGTGGACGGGCCCGATGGACGGCTGCGCCCCGACCTGGTCATTCAGCTGCCGGACAACAGGCAGCTGGTGGTCGATGTCAAAACGCCCCTTGACGCTTACCTGTCGGCTGTCGAGGCGAGCGACGACAAGACCCGCGATGCGGCGCTGGACCGGCATGCGCGAAAGGTGAGCGAACGCATCAGGGAGCTTGCGGGGAAAGACTACTGGTCCCAGTTCCCGGCGGCGCCCGAATTCGTGATCCTGTTCATCCCCGGCGACCAGTTCCTGAGCGCGGCCCTGGCCCGGCGGCCCGGCCTGCTCGAAGAAGCCCTCGCCCGCCAGGTCATTATTGCGACACCGACCAGTCTGATCGCCTTGCTCAAGGCCGTCGCCTACGGCTGGCGCCAGGTAACCCTGGCCGAGAATGCGCGGGAGATCCGCGACCTCGGCGAGCAGCTCCATGACCGGCTCGCAACGTTTCTGGGTCATCTCGGCCGCCTCGGGCGGCAGCTGGGTGCGAGCGTCGAGCACTACAACCAGGCCGTTGGCTCGCTGGAACGCCAGGTTCTGCCCGCTGCCCGCCGCTTCGAGGAACTCGGCGTACAGGGCCGCAAGACGCTGGACGATCCGGCAGCCCTGGAAGCCCGGGTCCGGGTACCCGGCGACGGGAAACCGGAGGTGAATGACCCGTGACGACGCCCAACGACCTGGAGCCCAAGCTGGTCCCGCCCGGTTCGCCGTGGTTTCTCGCGCTGCAGTTTACCGATGCATCTTGCCGACCCGGCGTGAGGGCGCTCCTCGCGCTGCGCGGCGAACTGCTGGATGCTGCGCTGGCCCAGCGGGATCCGACGATCGCGCGCATGCGGCTGGCCTGGTGGCGCGAAGAAATTCAGCGACTGGTCATGGGCGAGGCGCGTCATCCGGTGGGACAGGCACTGGCTGCTGCAGCGGCCGGCGCGCAGCTGGAAGCCGACTATCTCCTTGAACTCGTCGAAGGCGCGGAGATAGACCTGGCGGGAGAACGGCCGGAAAGCGACAGCGAACTCACGCTCTATCTTCATCGCAGCAACGGTGTACTTCACGAGCTGATCGCCCAGGTATGCGGACTAACTGACCCGGCGGCCGAGCGTGATGTTCGCCGGTATGCGCAGCGCCTCGGCCAGGGACTGAGGCTGGTCGAAATCGGCCGCGATCTGTTTGTGGACGCCCGGTCCGGGCGCTTCTACCTTCCCGATCCCTGGCTGAACGAACACGGGGTCCGGCTGAAGGACCTTGAAGCGGCAGAGCTGACCGACGGTGTCATCTCCCTGGTTCGCTCGATTGGCCAGCGCGCAGCCGACATCCTGAACGAGGCCTGCGAAAAACTCCCCGCCCGGGAACGGCCGCGCCAGCGCACGGGCCTGGTCATGCTCGCGCTGTACCGCCAGCCGCTAGCCGATTTGCAGGACTCCGGTACGCCGACCACCGGAGCCCCCGCCTCGCGCGGCATCGGCAGCCTGTTTCAAGCGTGGAACGCCGCTCGGCGAGCCCAGAAGCGATTGCTGTGATTCGGCGCTACGCTTGTCCTGAACTCGCGATGATCTGCCCGTTGATCTACAAGGAAGACCCATGATGGATGCCAGGAACTATGTGCCGACCCAGGATCTCCTTAGCGGACGGATCATCCTTGTCACCGGCCCCGGCAAGGGCATCGGCCGGGCCCTGGCGAGGCGCTGCGGAGAGCTTGGCGCCACCGTCGTATTGCTCGGTCGAACCGTGCCCGACCTCGAGACTGTCTACGACGAGATTGTGGCTGCGGGAGGTCCTACGCCAGGCATTTTCGTTATGGACCTCGAGCGAGCGGGGCCCGACGACTACGCTGCCCTGCAGAAAGCACTGACTGACGCTTACGGGCGTCTGGATGGACTCGTCCAGAACGCCAGCGTGCTTGGCGATCGAAGCCCCATCGAGCACTACGACATCGAAACCTGGCAGCGGGTGCTGCACGTCAATCTCACCGCCCCGTTTATCCTGACCCGCTACTGCCTGGAACTGTTGAAGGCCGGTACTGACGCCTCGGTGGTGTTTACGTCCAGCGGCGTGGGACGACAGGGCCGTGCCTACTGGGGTGCCTACGCCGTCTCCAAGTTCGGCATCGAGGCCCTCAGCCAGATTCTCGCCGAGGAGCACAAGGGCATGGGCCGGCTGCGAGTCAATGCGGTGAATCCCGGCGGGACGCGAACCGCGATGCGCGCCAAGGCATATCCCGGGGAAGATCCGGAGACCCTGCCTGCGCCGGAGGACATCCTGGCCGTCTATCTGTACCTGCTCGGGCCGGATTCCCAGGGCGTGACCGGGCAGTCCCTGGACGCTCAATAGTCTCGGTTGGCGTGCTTGCAGCCGGATCGTAGCGGACAATGCGTGCAGCGTGGCTGCCGCTGGCAATAAGTCTTGCCCGCCGCCACGATAAGGGCGTGAATTTCCTGCATGAAGGCCAGCTCCAGGGACAGCCGGCCCTCCGCCCAGTCCTTTAGTGCCGCGTACTGGTTGGCGCCCGTGTCCGGCCAGATGCCGGTACGCCGGAGAAGTCGACGCGCATAAGCGTCGGCAATAAAAACCGGTTGGTCGAGAGCATAGAGCAGAATGCAGTCGGCGGTCTCCGGCCCGACCCCGGGCAAGGCCAGAAGCTCCTCGCGTAGGGCGCTCATCGGCTCCCGGCCACGTTGATCGAACCCGCCGCCAGCAAGAACCCATTCGGCAAGCCCTTGCAGTGCCCGACTCTTCTGGCGAAAAAAACCCGCGGAACGTATCAACGCCTGAAGTGTGGACTCCGGCGCCTCGAGTACGCGTTTCGGTGTTCGCAAGCCGGCATCAGCGAGCCTCTTCAGCGCCCGCTCCGCGTTAGCCCAGCGCGTGTTCTGGGTCAGGACGGCACCGGTGCAAACATCCCAGGGACCCTCGCCCGGCCACCAATCCTGGGGACCGAAACGAGTCAGCAAGCCATCATGAAGAGCGACCAGCCTGTCCCGATCCGGGTCGTTACGGTCCATGACAACGGTTCGGTCGTGCACGATGGCCGATACGCCTTGATCGCCGGCTTGTCAGCGCTTGCGGCGCGGCCGCAAGCGTCGTGCATCGGCCGACCCGATTGCCGGAGCCGGGAGACCCGCGGCCTCGTAGACGGCGGTTGTCTCCTCCGGATGCAGGTCGCGAAATCGGCCACGACGCAGACTCCGGTCCAGGCTAACCGGTCCATAACGCACCCGGATCAGGCGACTGACGGTCAGGCCGCAGGCTTCCCACAGCCGGCGCACCTCCCGGTTGCGGCCCTCCCGCAGGGTCACCTGGTACCAGCGATTCCTGCCCTCACCGCGCTCCAGGCTGATGCTGTCGAAGTGGGCGGGCCCATCTTCGAGCTCGACCCCCGTCTTCAGCATGGCAAGCTGCTCGGGCTCGGGCGAGCCGACGACCCGCACCGCATATTCCCGCACGACCCCGGTGCCAGGATGCATGAGGGCATTTGCCAGCGTGCCGTCGGTGGTGAAGAGCAGTAATCCGCTCGTGTTGGCATCCAGACGCCCCACGGAGATCCAGCGTCCCGAGCGGAGACCGGGCAGGCGTTCAAAAACCGTCGGCCGGCCTTCCGGATCCTTACGGGTGCTCAGTTCGCCCGCCGGCTTGTGGTAGACGATATGCCGGTGCCGCGCCGCCGGTGCTGCAAGCTTCATCGGGCGCCCGTCGAGAGCGAAGCGTTCGGTTCCGTCCACGGGCTGGCCGAGGGTGGCCGGCGCCCCGTCAACCGTCAATCGCCCGGCTTCGATCCAGCCCTCCACCTCCCTTCGCGAGCCGGCCCCGGCGTTGGCAAGAACTTTCTGGATCCGTTCGGGCGGCCGAGGCTCAGCCGCCCGAGCCCCTTTTCGCCTGCCCTGGGTCTTCTTCCGGCTCATCGTCAGGTGACTCCCCCTCGCCTTCGACATGGTCGGCCACGGACCGCAATTCCGCGGGGCCCTCTCCCGACGCCGACTCCGATGCCGTTACTGCTGAAACTTCAACGTCGTGAGCAACGGCCTCCGAACGATCCTGCGCGTGTTGCAGGCTGGCGTCCACTTCGTCGCTGTCCGCCACGGCGTCGTCGGGGTTCTCTATCTCGTCATTGGCCGCTGGCGGCGCATCGGGATCAGCCAGATCGAGTTCCACGTTGAAGCTCTCGAAGTCTCGCAGCTCCGCCAGCGACGGCAGGTCGTCGAGACGCTTTAGACCGAAGTAATCGAGAAACTCGCGAGTCGTGGCGTACATGGCGGGCCGGCCGGGGACGTCCCTGTGGCCGACAACGCGGACCCATTGGCGCTCCATCAGCGTGCGGATAATATTTGTGCTGACGCTCACGCCGCGAATGTCCTCGATGTCGCCCCGTGTGATCGGTTGGCGGTACGCAATAAGGGCCAGCGTTTCCAGGAGCGCCCGCGAGTAGCGTGGGGGACGTTCCGTCCAGAGGCGCGATAGCCAGTCGCTCATGTCCTGGCGAACCTGGACCCGGAAACCGCTGGCGACTTCCTTCAGCTCGATACCCCGACCGTCATAGCTTTCGCGCAGCGCATCGAGCGTCTCCCGAATGACATCCCGACCGGGCCGCTCGTGGTCACCGAAAATGGCGATGAGTTCGTCAATCTTCAACGGCCGGCCGGCTGCCAGAAGCGCCGCCTCCACAATATTTCTGATCTTCTCTGAATCCATGACTGTGATTGTTTGAACCTTGGGTAAATGCGACGCGCCGGGAGCCTAGGCCACAGCGTCTGTTTCCTGCTCGGCGGGATCGTGCGCGCGACCGAGGGCACGCACGTGGATGGCGGCAAACGGCTCCGCCTGCACCAGTTCGATCAGGCGTTCCCGCAGGAGCTCCAGGAGTGCGATAAAGGTCACCACCACGCCCAGCCTCCCCTCTTCGGGCTTGAACAGATCATTGAACCGGGTGAACGTTTCGCCGTTGACGCCGTCGAGAATTTCGGTCATCCGCTGCCGCACAGACAGGGGTTCACGCTGAATGTGGTGGTGCGCAAACATCTCCGCCCGCGACAACACCTCGCGAAAGCTCAGCAAGAGTTCTTTCAGGGTCACTTCGGGAAGGATCTCCATGACCTTGCGCTCGCACATTTCGACCTCTGCCGGAAACGTGTCACGCTCGAGCCTGGGTATGCCATCGAGATCCTCGGCCGCTTTCTTGAATCGCTCGTACTCCTGCAGCCGTCGCACGAGTTCGGCCCTCGGATCATGCTCGTCGTCCTCTTCGGCGACCGGCCTGGGCAGCAGCATGCGGGACTTGATCTCGGCCAGCATGGCCGCCATGACGAGATACTCCCCAGCCAGTTCCAGCTGCATTTCGTGCATGAGCTCGATATAGCGGGTGTACTGGCGGGTAATCTCCGCGATCGGAATATTGAGGATGTCCAGGTTCTGGCGGCGGATCAGATACAGAAGAAGATCGAGCGGACCCTCGAAGGCCTCCAGAAACACCTCGAGCGCCTGCGGTGGAATGTAGAGGTCGTGGGGCATCTCAGTAACCGGTTCGCCCGCGACCATAGCAAAAGGCATCTCTTGCTGCCTCGGTGCAGTCTCGCCCGCCTCTGCCGCGCCAGGCTCGGCGGGCGGCGTGGGCTCTCCCTGCGAAGAGGTGTCAGCAGGAACAGTGTTCTCGGCCATCAACGGTACTCCAGCATCATGGCCTCGCGAACGTCATCCATGGTCTCACGGGCAATATCGCGGGCCCGGTCACGCCCGTCGGCGAGAATCGTACGGACCGTGTCGGGATTATCCTCATAATTTCTGGCGCGCTCACGGATGGGCTGCAGCTGAGCCTCGACTTTCTCGATAACCGGCTTCTTGCAGTCGATGCAGCCGATCCCCGCCGTCGTACACCCCTCACGTACCCAAGCCTGAGTGGAATCGTCGGAATAGATCGCGTGGAACTGCCAGACAGGGCATTTCTCCGGATCGCCCGGGTCACTGCGCCGAACCCGTGCAGGATCCGTGGGCATGGTCCTGATCTTCTTCTCCACAGTCTCGGGATCGTCGCGCAGAGCGATGGTGTTCCCGTAGGACTTCGACATCTTCTGCCCGTCCAGCCCCGGCACCTTGGGGTACTCCGTGAGCAACGCATCCGGCTCGACAAGGACTGTCCGTCCGAGGCCCTCCAGATTGCCGAGCAGCCGTTCGCGATCCGCGACCGTCAGGCGGGGATGATTTTCCACCAATGTCCTTGCGCCCTGCAGGTCCGAATCATCACCCTTTTCCTGGTAGGCCTTCTGGGCCTCCAGGTAGACCTTTCTGTTCTTGCCCCCGAGATGCTGCAGGGCCCGCTTGACCTTCTTCTCGAATTCCTGGCCGCGGCCGAAAAGGTGGTTGAAGCGGCGGGCCACCTCACGGGTCAGCTCCACATGCGCGACCTGGTCCTCACCAACCGGCACGTGTGCAGCGCGGTACATCAGGATGTCAGCACTCTGCAACAACGGGTAGCCGAGAAAGCCATAGGTCGCCAGGTCTTTTTCCTTGAGTTTCTCCTGCTGATCCTTGTACGAAGGCACGCGCTCCAGCCAGCCCAGCGGGGTGATCATGGACAGCAACAGGTGGAGTTCGGCGTGTTCCGGGATGTCCGACTGGATAAAGATGGTCGCCGACGACGGGTTGATACCGGCCGCCAGCCAGTCGATCACCATCTCCCGGGCGTTGGCCTCGATGTCGGACGGGTCGTCGTAAGAGGTCGTCAGCGCATGCCAGTCAGCCACGAAGAAAAACGAGTCATACTCATATTGCAGGTGACTCCAGTTATCGAGGACGCCGTGCAGATGTCCAAGATGCAGAGCGCCCGTGGGACGCATACCGGATACCACGCGGTTGTTGCCGCCGATCATGGGACTGTTCAAGTCGATTCCTCAAGCGCCGTCCGTGATGATGAAAATCAGAAACCGGCAAAACCCTGCAGGATGCCGCCCAGGCTCTGTACAGCCGGGCCAACCACGCGCCAGAGCACACCGGTGAAAAGAAGTGCCAGCACGATCACCAGTCCGTAGGGCTCGAGCGCGTCGAGGCGGGAACTGGCTTTCGGCGGTAGCAGGCCGCTGAGCACGCGCCCTCCGTCCAGGGGGGGGATCGGCAGCATGTTGAAAACGGCAAGGATTACGTTGATGAAAATGCCGACCTGGACCATGCCGATCAAGAAGGCGCCCAGTGCACCCCCCAGGCCGACCGCCAGGGTGACTTTTCCAATCAGCGCCCAGATCAGGGCCATCATGATATTGGAGGCCGGCCCGGCCACGGCGACAAGTACCATGTCCCGTCGCGGGTTCTGAAAGTTCCGGACGCCGATCGGCACCGGCTTGGCCCAACCGAACAGCATCTGTGTCGTCGCCAGGAACAATGCAGGTACCAGGACCGTACCCACGGGATCGACGTGCTTCAGGGGATTAAGCGACAGCCGGCCCATCATCTCGGCGGTTCGGTCGCCGAGAGCGCGGGCAACCAGCCCGTGGGCCACCTCATGAAGGGTAACCGCCAGCAGGATGGGAATCGCCGCGACGGCGATGAGTTGGACGATTTCCGACGAGGGCATCGACGCATTATACCGATGCGGGGCGACTTTCAGGCCGGTTCGAGAAACGCGACGTCTCCGGCCCCACGGCGTACGATTTCCGGCACAGGACCGGTCATGTCAATCACGGACGTGGGGATGACGCCGCAAGCACCGGCATCGATGACAGCCACCAGTTTGTCATCCAGCCGCTCCCGGATCTCGAAGGGGTCGTTAAGCGGTTCGAGATCCTCGGGGAGCTTGAGGGTGGTGCTCATCAACGGCTCGCCCAGGACATCCAGCAACCCCTGAGCGATCGGAAGACCAGGCACCCGGAGCCCGATGGTGCGGCGCTTCGGATGCAGTAGCCGGTTGGGCACCTGCCGGGTGGCCGGCAGAATAAAGGTGAAAGGACCCGGAGTAAGTGACCGAAGAATGCGATAAGCCTGATTGCTGACTCGCGCGTACGTGGCCAGTTCGGACAGATCCTTGCAGACCAGGGTGAAATAATGGTGTTTATCCAGCTTCTTCAGGCGCCGTATCCGGTCCTGGGAAGCCTTGTCACCGAGGCGCCAGCCAAACGCGTAGCAGGAATCGGTTGGATAGGCGACGATACCGCCGTCGCCCAGCAGATCTACCACCTGAGCCAGCAAGCGCTTCTGCGGATTCTGCGGGTGAATGGCAATGAGTTCGGCCATCCCGACATTCTACCGCAATGCAGCACTGCGCCAGCCTTCCCCAGGACACAAAACCAGAAGGAAATTCCAGATGCTCTACGCCATCTTGTGTGAGGACGCCCCCGGCAGCGCCGAGGCTCGCGCCGCATCCCGCCCGGCCCATCTCGACCGGCTGAAGGCCCTGCTGAACGAGGGCCGACTCGAACTCGCTGGCCCCCATCCGGCCATTGACGCCGAGGATCCGGGTCCGGCCGGAGTGACCGGCAGCCTGATCGTGGCGGAATTCGAGTCGCTGGAGGACGCCCGAAACTGGGCGGACGCCGATCCGTTCATCCTCGCCGGCGTGTACGAGAAAGTGACAGTCAAGCCGTTTAAAAAGGTGCTTCCCGCATGAATGAGGACCGAAAAACTCGAATCAGACGGCGAATAGAGGCCGAACTGGCGCCAGAATCCGTGGAAATCCAGGATGAAAGTCACCTTCACGCAGGGCACGCCGGGGCGCGGGACGGCCGGGGGCATTTCCAGGTAATCGTGGTGTCGCCTGTTTTTGCAGGGAAAAACCGCATCCAGCGGCACCGGCTGGTCTATGACGCCGTCGGAGATCTCATGAAAACGGATATCCACGCGCTGGGCGTCCAGGCCTACGCGCCGGATGAAATCTGAATGCGGGCGCTTTTTTGCGCAAATTTGCGCAAAAAGCTCAAAAATGTGACCGGATTGGCAATTTTTTTTCCGCAATACGTGTAAGTCGCAGATATTCAGGCCCACAACCCGGTACTCATATCCTTCTTCCGGATTCGTGACCACCGTCACAGACCCAGAAGCGCCCCACAGATATAAACAGTCACTGTCTTATTTGCACTTGTGCAGATGAGCGCTTCCAAACCTCTGATTCGCCACTTCCACGGACGGCTCAGCTGGCTGGCAAGGACGCCGGCCGATTTTTTTCCCGCCAATATCGGCGGTGAAAAAGCGCGTATTTACATCGAAACCCATCGATGTGAAGCCTTATCCCTACTCTTCAAAAAAATAGAATCTCATTGGTTTACAGATGCGTCTTCTTTAAACCACTCCTGCCGGATATGTCACTTTATTTAACATAACCTGTGATACTGAGCGCGCGATACCCCCCCCTCCTCCTGCTCGGGAGAAAGGCGCTCTTACCCTCTGAATTTCGTCGGAATTAGGAGCCTTCGAAGCCCCTGAACGGGCCTTCCAGGGCATTGGTGGGCCATATCGCGCCGGGGTGTTATGTCGAATTGTTGACCGAAAAAGAGGCAGCCGTATATTCAGAGTCAACAGCGCAAAAATTAGAATAAAAAACAATGGCTGATTTGGCCCTCACCGAATATTCAGCAAACTCAGACGACATAGTCGGTCCGGAGCAGCACGCACGAGCGGTGTTTCTCTCTGGAGTCCGGCTCCTGATGAGACCGCTCGCCCGCGTCGCCATGAGGCACGGCCTCTGTTACAAGGACTTTGAGCGATCGATCAAGCTAGCGTTCCTCGAGTCTGCGGAACAGATTTCCTTGAACCTGACGAGACCCTCGATCCTGGCGAGGTTGGAATGACCGTTCGCGGAAAGACTTTCAGCGCCGCAACACCCATCGAGTCAAGGACGCCATCACAGGTCTCTATTTTAAGCGGCGTGAATGAAGCGGAAGCGCATCGGATCTATGAGACGACCGCTCACCGCACCGCCGAAGAAGAACTGCTCTACCTGAATCGGATTGTGCGACTGATTCAGGCGTGGACCGAGTACTTTAGCGGACCCTTTGGCATTCCCCTCGAATTACCCCTTAGTGGAGATGGCAAGACATTCCCGGACCTGGTTGAGAGGCACGGATTAGGTCTTCCACCCGAAGAACTGCTCAAAGAGATAACCGCCGCCGGAGTTGCCAAACTTGTCGCGAACGGGTCGAAGGTTCGCCTTCTCAATAAGGCGTTCGTATCTGGAAAAGTCCGTCCAGAGAGTTTGGAAAGAATGTGCCGAACGGTCCACTCGCTAGTGGAGACTCTTGATCATAACTTGAGTCCAAATAGAGATAAGGCCCCGCTCTTTGAGCGCAGGGTCTTTTCCTCGGATGCCTTGGACAGATGGATGCTCTCCGATTTCAAAGCGCTTATTAGCGAGGAAGGTCAGAGCTTTCTTGAAAAACTGGATGAATGGCTCGGCGACCAGATCGCCGAGAAACAAAAAAAGAGGGCGCAGGGATTCGTGACTGCGCTTGAAGAACCGGGGCTACGCAAAGTTGGCGTTTGCGTATTCGAATATCACATAGAAGCGCCAGAGGAACTGAATAATGACCACATGGAAGAGATTCGAACCTTCTAGAAAGGCTGCCGTGGCAGGTACAGTCGCGCTTGGCATCGCCAGCCTTGGCTCCCCAAACACGCACATTCGCGCGATGGATGTGTCGAATGGCGCCGTGACAAATGGACTTCAATCCGACAGTCTTGTGACTCTTGATAACGACTTCCAGCTCGTCGTCTTCGGGCCAGTTGAATCAATCGAGAGCAAGACCGAGATCATCGTTCTTGGCCAGCGCGTTTTCCTGACTGACGCCACTCGGTCACCGGCCAATCTTCAGATTGGGGACATCGTCTCCGTTGCTGGCATGTCATTCGAATCCGGCGCTTTCGCGTCGACAGTCAACCGTATGCATGGTGCGTTTAACAATGGCGGACTTACTTTTGAAGTGCGCGGTTTTGTGACCGGGCTTGATGAAGCAAGTGGTAGGGCCACTGTCGGTGGAACGATCGTCGACTACGCGAGCCTTCTGCCGTTCGACCTTGCTCTACTCTCGATCGGAACCTACGTTGAGGCAGTCGGAACGTCTCCCACCCAAAGCGGCATCCTGATTGCCTCAGGAATTCGCGGCATCGACGGCTCCGGCACCCGCGGCATCGACGGCTCCGGCACCCAGGGCATCGACGGCTCCGGCATCCAGGGCATCGACGGCTCCGGCATCCAGGGCATCGACGGCTCCGGCATCCAGGGCATCGACGGCTCCGGCACCCGTGGCATCGACGGCTCCGGCACCCGCGGCATCGACGGCTCCGGCACCCGCGGCATCGACGGCTCCGGCACCCGCGGCATCGACGGCTCCGGCACCCGCGGCATCGACGGCTCCGGCACCCGCGGCATCGACGGCTCCGGCACCCGCGGCATCGACGGCTCCGGCACCCGCGGCATCGACGGCTCCGGCACCCGCGGCATCGACGGCTCCGGCACCCGCGGCATCGACGGCTCCGGCACCCGCGGCATCGACGGCTCCGGCACCCGCGGCATCGACGGCTCCGGCACCCGCGGCATCGACGGCTCCGGCACCCGCGGCATCGACGGCTCCGGCACCCGCGGCATCGACGGCTCCGGCACCCGGGCATCGACGGCTCCGGCACCCAGGGCATCGACGGCTCCGGCACCCGTGGCATCGACGGCTCCGGCACCCGCGGCATCGACGGCTCCGGCACCCGCGGCATCGACGGCTCCGGCACCCGCGGCATCGACGGCTCCGGCACCCGCGGCATCGACGGCTCCGGCACCCGCGGCATCGACGGCTCCGGCACCCGCGGCATCGACGGCTCCGGCACCCGCGGCATCGACGGCTCCGGCACCCGCGGCATCGACGGCTCCGGCACCCGTGGCATCGACGGCTCCGGCACCCGCGGCATCGACGGCTCCGGCACCCGTGGCATCGACGGCTCCGGCACCCGTGGCATCGACGGCTCCGGCACCCGCGGCATCGATGGCTCCGGTATCCAGGGCATCGATGGATCGGGATCAACCCCTACCCCTCTGCACAGCTCTCGAGAAACTGAAAGGGGCCCTAAGATGAGGGCCCCTTTTTTCGTTGAAACTTTTTCGGCGACTTACTACTAGTCTTCCTGGCAACTTTGGAAAAGATAAATCCCCATACCAACCCTCGCCAGTGGCTCCGTGCTTTCTGTGGCGCCCTTTTTTGCTAGGGCAGTTTTCTTCCGTTCCAATACCCATGCATTTATTTGCTCCACGAACGCGTCAGCCGACGTTTCGACGTACCTAATAAAGTCGTCTTTATCTGTCGGCGGCAAACCCTCGGCAATGACACGCCGCTCGAATGATTTCGGCTCTTTCGGGGTCAAATTTTTATTTATCGCGGAGAGAAAATCCGCAGCCGCATCACCCGCAATCCGGATATTGAGCACATCGCTATCTCCGGGCCTCGGAAGCAACCTGGCTGAAACAAGGGTTATGTTCTCCCCTGCTTTTTCTACCGCGCCCATTCGGACGAGTTCTCGAATTAGAGTGGTTGGCGGAATATCTCCCGCAGCCTCGCGCGCGAGGGCCGAGAAACTCCCTTCGTCTTGGGAACGCCCGATTGCCAGAGGTCTTGGCAAACCAGCCTCATCCAAATAAGAAGGATTCGTTTGCCAGATATCGACAAGCTTTACTAGCCGACCTAACGGCAAGGGGACGAATGAGAGGCTGCCAAAGAAACGTCCAATACCTCGCGAACCCGCTTCCGCGACAATCCCGTAAGAACGGCCAATCGTGATACAGAACTACTTATGTTTCGACTCGCGCAAAAAGTAACTGCTTGAGAAACAAGAGTCCTTCGGAGCACCTCCTCAATTTCCGTCTTGCCAAACCCGTGTTGAAGGCAGAAAAGACTTAGAGCCTCCAGAATTTTTACCAAGGTCTCAGACGCAGCATCTCGTATGTCCGGACGAAGTGATCGTGTTTCATCAAGGGCAGCTTTAGCAAGGTCCTGTTCATCAGACAAAACGCACCCCCAAAAACTCATCTTCTTCCAAAACCGTGACACCAAGTTTTCTTGCTTTGTCCAGCTTGGAGCCTGGGCTATCACCCGCGACCAGGTAGTCGGTCTTTCCGGACACGCTGCTGGTCACCTTTCCCCCTAGCGCCTCGATACGTGCCTTGGCTTCGTCACGCGTCAGACTGGACAGTGAACCCGTCAGCACAAACGTTTTGCCGCTCAAAGGCAGTTCGTCGTTTTTCGACCGAACGGCAGCCGGCCACACCAGCCCAGCCTTCAGAACTGACTCTATCACCTCCCGATTGTGCGCCTGGGCGAAAAAGCTGGCGACGTGCGCCGCGACGATCGGGCCGACGTCGCGAACTTCCAGCAGCGCCTCTTCGCCCGCCGCCATCAGAGCGTCCAGATCGTCGAAGTGCCTGGCCAGCTGTCGGGCAGTGACCTCGCCGACCTCCCGAATCCCCAGCGCAAACAGGAAGCGGCCGAACTCCGTCTGCTTGCTCTCCTCGATGGACGCCACGAGATTCTCAGCCGATTTCTCTGCCATGCGATCCAGCGCCGCGAGTTCGTCCACGCCCAGTCCATAAAGGTCGGCGGGCGTCTTCACCAGCCCGGCTTCAACCAGCTGGTCGATCAGTTTCGTTCCGAGCCCCTCGATGTCCATCGCCTTCCGGGACGCGAAATGCCGGAGTGCTTCTTTCCGTTGGGCCGCGCAGTAAAGCCCGCCTGAACACCGCGCCACAGCCTCACCCTCGGGCTGGACAATGTCGGATTCGCAAACGGGACAGCGTTCCGGCATTTCGACTTCCAGGGCCCCCGGCAGTCGCTTGTCCAGCACAACGCCGACAACCTCGGGGATCACATCTCCCGCCCGGCGGACTATAACGGTGTCACCCGGCCGAACGTCCTTGCGGCGTACCTCGTCCATGTTGTGGAGCGTCGCGTTGCTCACCGTAACACCACCCACGAAGACCGGCTCAAGGCGGGCCACGGGCGTGAGCGCTCCGGTCCGGCCAACCTGGAATTCGATCGCGCGAAGAACGGTCAGCTCCTCCTGCGCGGGAAATTTCGCCGCAACCGCCCATCTTGGAGCACGAGCCACGAAACCAAGCCGTTCCTGCAGGCTCCGCAGGTCGACTTTGAATACGACGCCATCAATCTCGTAGGGGAGCCCGGGTCGCTGAGCCGCAATCCGCTCATAGTAGGCAGTGCAGCCCGACGCGCCAGTCACGACTTGGCCAAGGGGCGAGGTCCGGATACCCCATCCTTTCAGCAGCGCCAGGGTCTCGCTGTGCCGCTCCGGCAGTTCCTCGCCTTCGACCACGCCGACCCCGTAGGCCATGAATTCCAGGGGCCGTGCAGCGGTCAGTCTCGGGTCCAGCTGCCGCAGGCTGCCGGCGGCAGCGTTTCGCGGGTTCACAAAGGGCTTCCCGCCCTCCTCGTCCATGCGCCGGTTCAGCTCCATGAACCCTCGCAGTACTCATGAAGATCTCGCCGCGGACCTCGAGCACCGGCGGCGGAGTCCCCTGCAGCTTGAGAGGAATCGACTGTATGGTCCGGACATTGTGGCTGATGTCTTCCCCGGTGAGCCCGTCGCCCCGCGTTGCCCCTCGGATGAGTATGCCGTTCTCGTAGCGCAGACTGACCGCTGCACCGTCGAGTTTGGGTTCGGCCTGGTAGTCGATCGGCTCTTCCTGGCCCAGTCGGTCACGGACACGCCGGTCGAATTCATTCAGCTCCTCGTCGCCGAAAGCATTGTCCAGGGAGAGCATGGGAACGTCGTGCGTAACGGTCCCGAATTCCGAGACAGGCGCTGCCCCCACCCGCTGGGTAGGCGAATCAGCCGTTACCAGGTTCGGGTGATCGGCCTCCAGGGCCTGAAGCTCCCGAAAAAGCCGATCGTATTCGGCGTCAGGCACCTCGGGATCGTCAAGAACGTAGTAGCGGTAATTGTGATGGCGCAAGGCCGCCCGGAGTTTGTCGATCTGGCTTTCGAACTCCGACGCACCCATCTCCGCCCCTAGTCCCGATCGGAACCGGGGCTTGCGGACTTCAGCCGAAGGCGGCGGACCTGCTCGGAGATTTCCTCCCGAAGATGGGCCTCTCGCTGAGCGGTCAGGCTGACCCCGCGCTCGTCCAGCAGTTCGCCGTCCAGATCGGCCGCCAGGCTGCGGGCGAGAGTCAGCATGTCATGCAAGGCGATCCCCGGATCGGCCGGCCCGGGCACGACCATGAACAGTGTCACGCCGGGGCAGCCGTTTTCCGGCAGTGAATCAAGGTCAAATGTGCCCGGCTCGACTATCGACGCCACGGAGAAGGCGGTGTCTCCTCCCGCCTCCTCGAAATGGAAGATGCCGAACCTGCCGAATCGCAGACCGCCGGCCGCAAATGACCTGAGCAGGGTCGCACCATCAAATCCGTCCGGATTGTTCGCTTTCAGGCGGATTGCGACGACTCGCTCCTCGTCCGGCGGGGCCGGCCTCAGGCCTGAAGCCTCCTCCTGGCCGGACCAGTCCAACCCATCGTCCGGACCGGATTCGGAGAAGGATTCCGGTTCGTCCCAGGATTCCGCGGACAAGGGCTCTTCAAGGGATCGGGCAGTATCATCCACCAGCGGCCCGAAATCGTCCGGCTCCTCGTCGTCGAAGGTATTCAGCAGCGGCAGGATCTCGTCGCCGGATGCGTGGGCCGTTGCCGGATCCGCAGGTGCTGCCGCATCCAGGCGATCGGCAAAATCCGGTTCGATCCGCGCTTCGGCGTCCGCCCGCGCCCCTGCCGATCGGCGGCGGCTGATCCAGTACACGAAGAGAACAATCCCGAGGCCGGCCAGCGCGAGAATCCAGCGAAGCTCCGGCATCAATAATTCCTCTATCTAGACCGCCGCCATCTGAACTGCCTCGTCGATGTCGACGGCGACGAGGCGGGAAACGCCGGGTTCGTGCATGGTCACACCCGTCAGCTGACGGGACATCTCCATGGTCGTCTTGTTGTGGGTGATAAAGATGAACTGCACCGTGTCGGACATCTGCCGAACTATATCGCAGTAACGGCTCACGTTGGCGTCGTCCAGCGGCGCATCCACCTCGTCCAGCATGCAGAACGGGGCCGGATTGAGCTGGAAAATGGCAAACACCAGCGCCACGGCGGTCAGCGCCTTCTCTCCGCCAGACAGCAAGTGAATCGTGCTGTTGCGCTTCCCGGGGGGCGCGCCATCACCGTCACACCGGCGTGCAGGAGGTCCTCGTCCCCCAGCTCAAGGTACGCGTGGCCGCCGCCGAACAACCTCGGAAACAGGTCTTTGAGCCCGGCATTCACCTTGTCGAAGGTTTCCTTGAAACGCGTCCGGGTCTCCCGATCTATCTTGCGCATCGCATTCTCGAGCGTGCTGAGCGCATCCGTCAGATCGGTGAACTGCGCGTCAAGGTACTCTTTGCGCTCGCTTTGTTCCTTCAACTCGTCGATGGACGCCAGGTTGATCGGGCCGAGTCGCTGAATACGCGCCTGCAGCCTTTCCAGCTCCTCCTCCCAGGTCCCGATCGCAGCATCTTCGGCCAGCGCTTCGTTGAGTTCGCCGGCCACAAACCCGGTTTCCGAAAACTGCTCCTGTACCGTCTGCAGCCTGACAGAAACCTCGCGAAGACCGAGCTTCAGCTCATCGAGGCCCTGGCGCACCGTCTCCACGGCCCGCTCTCGCGACAGGCGCTTCTCCTGTTCTTCTCGCAGCGCCGTCTCGGAGCCCTGCTGGGCCCGCCGCGCTTCACCGAGTTCGGTTTCCACGGCTACCCGCTGATCCAGCAGCCCGCTCAGGTTTTCCTGGGCATCCTGCAGAGGCTGGATGCCATCCTCGAGCTGCTGCTCGAGATCCTCTTTGCGCTGGCTGAAGCGGGCAAGCTGCTCGCGGAGCCGATCAATGCTGACACTCGCCGAATCCATGCTCGAGCGGCGTGACTCCACCTTGATAGCGATTTCCTGGGCGGCCCTGCGGTCCTCGTCCGCGCGTTCCCGGGCACCGGCAAGTTCCGCCTGCAGGCGCTCGCGTTCGGCGTTCAGGCCTTCCCGCTCATCTTCTTGCGCGCCCATCCGCCCCAGGGCCTGCTCCAGCGCCTGCCGGGAGCCGCGCAGCTTGTCCTCGAGCTCGGCGATCTGCTCGCCCACCTCGGATCCCTCGTCGGCAAGTTTCTGTAGCCGAACCTGGTTCTGTTCCAGGCGCGACTTGAGGTTGTCCAGACGCGCGTTGAGGCTGGCGTGTTCCCTATGAGTTTCGTTGACCCGCTGCTGAAGTTCGTCGCGGCGGGCATCCAGCATGCTCTGCCGCTCCTGGGCCTCCTGGTGTTCACGGCCCAGGCCATCGACGGTTTCGCCCAGCGCAGCAATCCGTTCCCGAATCACCCGAATCTCTTCCTCACGGGCAATCACGCCGGCCTTCGGGTCCTCTTCACGGCTGACCCGCAGCCAGTTGGGGCCCAGCCAGATACCGTCACGGGTGATAACGGACTCTCCCGCAGCTAGCGAATGGCGAACCGAAAGCGCATCCGCGAGGGATGCGGCAGTTTGTACCCCTGCCAGCAGGGAGGCCGCCTCGACAGGCCCGCTGACTCGCGCGCCAAGGGCGTTATGCCTCTCCTCGGGCGCCTGCGCGCGCCCGGCGATCCCGGACTCGAGGAAACTCACGGCACCGTGGGTCAGACTGTCCAGCGCGTCGGTGACACCGTCGAGCCCGTCAACACAGACGGCTTCCAGGTAGGCGCCCAAAACGGTCTCGACAGCCCGTTCCCAGCCGGCCTCGACACGCAGCTGCTGAGCCAGCCGGGGCTGCGCCTCCAGGCCGCGCCCTGACAGCCAGTCCACAACCTGGCCCGTTCGCTGCCCGAGGGCGGCCTCCTGAAGTGCTTCCAGCGAACCCAGCTGCCCGCGGCATTCCTGAAGCACCTGGCGCTTCCTGTCCAGCTCGGCTCCGAGTTCCTGATCCCGTTCCCGGATGCGGGCCAGGTCCTCCAGAGTGGCATCGAGCTCCGCCTGAGCCGCGCGCTCGTGGTCGCGCTGCTCCTGCGCGGCGGCAGCCAGGTCCTCGAGATCGGAAGCTTCCATGGCAGAGCGCAGTGCCGTCTGCTCCTCGCCAATGCGCTCCCGCCGCGCCACGATCCGGTGCAGCTGCCCTTCAAACTGCTCGATCCGAGCACGTTCCACCTCGCTTTCCCGGCGGGTATCGCCGGCATCCCGGGTAAACGTTTCCCAGCGCTCCTGCCAGGCTCGCATCCGCTCTTCTGCGGCGCCAAGGCCGTCGGCGGACGCCGCTTCCGCCAGCTGCGCCCGCTCAAGGCCGGGGCCGAGCTCCCCCAGCACCTTCGTGAGGTCCTCCAGCTGGAGCTCGTCACGTTCGATGTGATGGTGCATATCCCTCAGGCCATGCTCGGCCTGGGCCAGCTCGTTCTGCTGCCGCTGACGCAGCTCCTTGCCATGCTGAATGGTCTGCTCGAGCCGAGCGATCTCGGCGCCGATCTTGTAGTACCGGCCCTGGACCGCATTCACCGCATCGATCTCCTCGGCATGCCGCGCCCGCAGGGTCTCGATGCCGGCCTCGACCTGGCGCTGCTCCGCCAGCGCCGCCTGCAGCTCGGTTTCGCGTTGTCCAAGCGCCGTTCGGGCTTCTACCTCGCGGGCCTCGAGCTCATTCATTCGCAGCACGAGCAATTCGGCCTGGAGCCTGCGCTCGGCCTGCTTCATGTCCTTGAAGCGCTCCGCAGTCCTGGCCTGGCGCTCCAGGTGGCGAATCTGTTTCTCAACTTCATCGCGCAGATCCTCCAGCCGGCTGAGGTTATCCCGCGTATGGCGAATCCGGTTTTCGGTCTCCCGGCGCCGGTCCTTGTACTTGGATATGCCCGCCGCTTCCTCGAGAAAGGCGCGCAACTCTTCGGGCTTGGCCTCAATGAGGCGGGAAATCATCCCCTGCTCGATGATCGCGTAACTGCGCGGGCCCAGGCCGGTCCCGAGAAACACCTGGGTGATGTCCTTGCGCCGGCAGCGCGTGTTGTTGAGGTAGTACTGGGATGTACCGTCCCGAGACAGGGTCCGGCGCACGGAAATCTCGGCGTACTGCGCGTACTGGCCCCCAATGGCGCCATCGCTATTGTCGAATATCAGTTCGATCGAGGCCGATCCAACGGGCTTCCTGGCGCTGGAGCCGTTGAAAATGACGTCGGTCATCGAATCGCCGCGCAGATGCTTCGCCGACGACTCGCCCATCACCCAGCGCACGGCATCGATGACGTTCGACTTGCCGCAACCGTTGGGACCGACGATCCCCGTCATATTGCTGGGGAACTGGATGGTCGTGGGATCCACGAAGGACTTGAAACCGGCCAGCTTGATCTTGCTGAGTCGCATGGGCTCCGGGCCGCGTGAGGGCCGATGGTCGGGAAAAACGAGGTAGTGTAAAGTAAATCGGCTCTTTTGCCAGCCAGCGAAAACCAATCAGATATGACCGATTCTGCCGTACGTCCGGGTCCGAACCGGGACCTGGAGACCTTCCCGAATCCAAAGCCGGAGCGGGACTATACGATTCGCATCAAAGTGCCGGAATTCACCTGTTTGTGCCCGAAGACAGGGCAACCGGATTTCGCCACAATTCACCTGGAATATGTTCCTGCGGAGCGCTGCGTTGAGTTGAAGTCCCTGAAACTCTACATGTGGTCGTACCGTGACGAAGGCGCATTTCACGAGGCGGTGACCAATCAGATGCTGTCGGACCTTGCTAACGCCACCGGCCCGCGCTTTATGCGGGTCACCGCAGAGTTCTACGTGCGCGGCGGCATTTACACGACCGTTGTGGCCGAGCACCGCCACCCGGAATGGCGCCCGGAACCCAAGGTAGATCTTCCCTGAGGACCGTCAGTCTCACAGGAGACTGGCGCGCAGGGCTGGACTATCAGCGAAAAACTCGCTAAAAAGCCTCGCTTGATACGCCGACCGCGCGGGCACCGATGCCGCAGCGCGGGTCGAGTAAGGAACGCACATTGAGGCCGCTGGCCCAGCCTCGACAGAAAGGGCCCGGAGAGCGCACATGGCCGCGAAAAAGAAAACCGGCACGACCAGAACCTCGAGCAAGAAACCTGCTGCAAAGAAGGCTGCAGGGAAAAAGACCGTCGCAAAGAAGGCTGTAGCGAAGAAAGCCGTGGCCAAGAAGGCTGCAGCAAAGAAAACCGCGGCCAAGAAGAGCGCGGCACGCAAACCTGCTGCAAAAAAGACGGTCGCCCGGAAAAAGGCAGCGCCGAAAAAGGCGGTTGCGCGAAAAGCCACGGCCAAGAAAAAGACCGCGGTCAAGAAGAAGGTGGCAGCGGTCAAAAAGACCGTAGCCAAGAAGAAGGCCGCGACCAGCAAGAAGGCGCCGGCGACCCGAAAGAAAGCCGTCGCAACAAAGAAATCGGCGGCCAAATCGGCCGGAACCAGGAAAACGGCCGCGAAAAAAGCCTCGGCACGAAAGCCAACGAGCTCGCGAACCGTTGCCCGCGCTACCCGCAAGGCCGTTCGCGGCACCGCAGGGGCGGTGGGCATGGCAGCCGGCGCGGTGAAGCGGGCAGCTGGCGCGGTCGAGGATGCGGCAAGCAGCGTCGCCCGAACCAATTCCGCTTCAACCGGATCGCGACTCGGATTCAAGCCGTATCAGCCGAAGCGCGGTGAGGAATACATGAGCGATGACCAGCTCGACCACTTCCAGAACATACTCATGGCCTGGAAACGCGAGCTGATGGAGGAAGTGGATCGAACCGTTCATCACATGAAGGACGAAGCCGCCAACTTCCCCGACCCCAACGATCGGGCCACCCAGGAATCGGAGTTCGGACTGGAGCTGCGGACCCGTGACCGGGAGCGCAAGCTGCTGAAAAAGATCGACGATGCTCTGGGGCGCATCGATGATGGCAGCTATGGCTACTGCGCCGAGACCGGTGAAGAGATCGGCCTGAGGCGTCTCGAGGCGCGACCCGTGGCAACCCTGACGGTCGAGGCCCAGGAGCGCCGGGAACTCGCCGAACGCCAGTATCGGGATCGAGACGAGCGCTAACAAGAACACAGGGAGTTCCGCGGGGCTGGCCTTGCCCGCGGACATTCCCGAGGTCTACCGCGGCCGCTTTGCCCCCTCTCCGACAGGACCGCTGCACGCAGGCTCCCTACTCGCGGCCGTTGGCAGCTTTCTCGACGCAAGGTCCCGTGGTGGCGAGTGGCTGGTCAGGATGGAAGACCTCGACCCGCCCCGGGAGCTGGCCGGCGCTGCGGCGGACATTCTCAGAACGCTTGAGCTCTATGGTCTGGCATGGGATGGCCCGGTGCTCTACCAGAGTGAGCGGATAGGCGTCTACCGGGAAATCCTGGACGACTTGCTTTCGCGCGGCCTCGCCTTTCGTTGCCGGTGCAGCCGCGCCGACATCGCCGACGCGAACTCGGCGTCCGGGTACAGTGCAAACCGTTACCCGGGGACGTGCCGTTATCTGAAAATCACCGCGTCGCAGGCGCATGCCGTTCGGCTGAGAGTTACAGATACCCCGGTTGCGTTTGCGGACCGGGTCCAGGGTCCACAGGCAACGATCCTGACCGAGTCGGTGGGCGATTTCGTTATCCAGCGCAAGGACGGACTGGCAGCCTACCAGCTGGCGGTTGTGGTCGACGACGGGTTTCAGCGGATCACCGATGTGGTCCGGGGAACCGACCTCCTGGATTCCACGCCTCGCCAGATCTATCTGCACGGCCTTCTGGATCTGCCAAGTCCCCGCCATCTGCATCTGCCGATCATCGTGAACAAGGCGGGCGACAAGCTCAGCAAACAAACGGGCGCCGTCGCCCTGCCCCGCGACAATCCGTCCGAAATGCTGCACAGGGTCCTGTGCCTGCTGCGCCATCCCCCGCCCGGTGAACTGGCTGGCGCATCGCCCGAAGAACTGCTGGTCTGGGCCACCGCCGAATGGGACCCCGCCAGGCTAGTCGGAATGCAGCAGATCCCGGGCCTCGATGAAGACAGCTCTCCTCGCGCCTGATCCTGGCGCTCCCTGTAACGTAGCCATGATGCACTGCAAGATGTAAACTCGGAACTCGGCAGGAAGGACCCCGGCCCTCGCCGGTGCCGCTGGACAGGTTGCAGAGAGACAGCCCCCATGAGTGAACCCAGGACCATCAAGAAATACCCCAACCGACGGCTCTACGACACCGAAGAGAGCCGGTACATCACGCTCGCCGATATCCGGCGCCTGGTGATGGACAAGGAAAACTTCATTGTCATTGACAAGAAGTCGGGCAACGACATCACCCGCAGCATTTTGCTGCAGGTCATCAGCGAGCAGGAGCAGCGCGGCGAACCCATTATGAGCCGGGATTTTCTGTCCCAGGTGATTCGCTCCTATGGCAGCGCAATGCAGGGCTTCGTCGGCAGTTACCTGGAGCAGAGCCTGCGTCTGTTCACAGGCCAGCAGCAGCAGATTCGCGACCGCGTCAAAGACGTTGTCGGGGTCGATCCTGTCGGTGTGGTGACCGGAATTGCCCAGAAGAATTACTCCCGCTGGAAGGCGGTTCAGGAAGAAATCTTCCGGACCCTCAGCAGAGCGAGGGCCGAGGACGCGGAGCCTGAGCCTGAGCACAAGCCCCGGCAAACGGCCAAGCGAGCCCAGCGAAAAACCTCGACCGAGGAGTCTTGACGCGCCGCACAACGGCGGCTATAGTCAAAACGCCTTGATGCAGCGCATCATTTGCAACGACTCCTCCAATGGTCGCTTATAGCGTCCTTGTTTGCCCCCTCATTGAGGGGGCATTTTTTTTGGAGACAACCTTCAGTCTAGAACATAACTAGCTGAAATATAATGGCTTCCTGAATGATGCGCTTTCGCCTGCAGACCCGCTCAAATACCGTGCCCTGGTGGCGCCGCAATGCGCATCTTCAGACCATCCTGCCCAAGTTTTTCCTCCCCCACCCGAGTATTCCCGCCCTGGAACGGGAACGGCTGGAGTTACCTGACGGGGACTTCGTGGACCTGGACTGGGTCGGGGGTGACCGGCATGCGCCGGGGCCGCTGGTTCTCGTTCTCCATGGCCTCGAGGGATCGGCGGAATCTCACTACGCCACGAACCTGCTGTCCGGGCTGGAGCGCCATGGCTGGCCAGGAGGCGTCCTCCATTTCCGCGGCTGCAGCGGCGAGCCGAACCGGCTGACCCGCAGCTACCACGCCGGGGACACCGGAGATCTGGCCTGGATTCTCGAACGGCTCGCGGACCCCGCAAGGCGGATCTACCTCGTCGGGTATTCGCTGGGCGGCAACGTATTGCTGAAATACCTCGGCGAGCTCGGCGCGCGCGCCCCGGTGGCAGGGGCAGTAGCCGTCTCCGTCCCATTCGACCTTCAGGATTCCTCCGCAGCTTTGAGCGAAGGATTCTCTCGCTTTTACCGCTGGCACCTGCTGCGGAAAATGCGGCGAAAGCTCAGAGACCGCTATCCGGAGGGCCGCAACGCCCCCTTCTCGTGGACCCGGGCCATGGCGGCCCGATCGTTCTATCAGTTCGACAGCGCCGTGACCGCGCCTCTTCATGGCTTCGGCTGCGCGGAAAACTATTACCAGGTTTGCAGTTCGAGGCGCTATCTCCCGGATATCCGCAAGCCCACGCTGCTGATTCAGGCGGCTGACGACCCGTTCATGACGCCGGCTGGCTTGCCGGACCCTCGAGCCCTGCCTGACTGCGTGAGACTGGATCTCTCGGAGTATGGGGGCCATGTGGGCTTTCTGGACGGCGGAACGCCCTGGCGCCCCGAGAGTACTCTGACCGGCCGTATTGTGGATTTCCTCACGGGCGTGGATTCATCGTTGCGGCCATGACTCCCGACCGGGCGGCCCTCATCCGCTCTCCACGCACCGAAGGCGTCCAACATCACGGGTCAGTCTGCGACAAGCGCCTCGCGCACCACCGGATACACTCGAAAACGTTCATCGAAGAACGGCGTCTTTTCGAAGAACCACCGGAGCCGCGCCTTCGGACTGGATGCGAACTCCGGGTCTGATTCGAGGCGCTGGCGAAACGCGCCTGCGAGCCCCGGATCGATTCGCAGCCGGCCGGTCCACGGAACCGGATGGCTGGGACTTGAACACGCACTCGACCGCCTGGATCATCGGTTCGCCGCTCCAGCGAACGACCTTGCCTCCAGAAGCAGATGAGTCAACCCACTCGGATTCAATGGCCTTGAACGGCAGGGTTTTTGTCTCCGGCTCGTCGCCGTATTCCCAGTCCAGGACTACCGGTGAAGGGCGGGATTGTTCGTCCTGCGCCACCGCATGACGCAATTCCGCGCCGTGCGTAATGACCAGTTCAAGGCTGCGCCTGAGCACGACATACGTTGCGAGAACGCGCTGACGATAGGGCTTCAGGGAGTGGCTTTCGATCAGGACCGACGGCAAGTGCCGTGCATCGCCATAGGTGGTCGAGAATCGAGGCGACCCCGGCGATACCAGCGCATCACCGGACTGATCGCCACCGTTTTTTGCCCAGATGTATCGGTGAGGCTGGTGGCCGATTGCCTGCAGCTCGCGGCTCAGACCCGGCCCAACCACCGGGTGCTCCATGCCGCGATGGCCGGCGACCAGCCGTAGGGCGACGGCATACTCCAGGTGATGTCGTACTGGTAGTCGGCAGCGTCAGTAACGTGCAAATCCAGGAACAGGTCGGGTCGCCAGCGATTGAACGCCGCCACGACAGCGCGAACTTCCTCCGTTTCCAGCTTCGTATGGTCACGATTCAGGTTGAGGTTCCGCCCGTTGGTCCGCCAACCCATCTCCAGCGGTCCTCGCTGGTTGATCCGGTTGAACCGCGAGCGGCGTTCATGCCCGTCGGCGTTGAGAATCGGGACGAAAAGGAAGACGGCCTGATCCAGCAATGCCCTCTCGGTGCCCGGCACCGTCATGTCCCTGAGCAACATGAGTCCGGCATCCTTCCCGTCGATTTCTCCCCCATGAATACCCGCCTGGGCAAATACGACGGGCCGGCCGGACGCCGCCACGGCAGCGGCATCGTGGTCCACGCCACGAGCCGCGATCACCATCCAGACCTCCCGCCCCTCTGCGGTCCTGCCAATAGACTGCAGCGACAATTCCGGCGCGGCGGCCACGAGCCGGCGCAGCCAGGAAAACGTTTCGACGTAGGAAGGCGTCTCCGTCAGGCCACTGCGTTCCGCGGGGGTTGCCCACGCATGATCGGCCGCGAGCTGTAGCGACTCGCTCGCGCCCGTCCAGGGCAATTCGGGAGGCAGGTATTCGTCGGGCCCGGGCGACGCCGCCTGTCCGACCGACAGACTGAAGAGTGCACAACAGGCGAAACTGCGCATCGGACCATACATTGGCCGGCCTCCTGGGCTTGTTGCTCAGCGATGCGGGGCGGCGTTCAGACTCGTGTCCGCCGAAGCGCTGCCAGCAGAAAACGGGGCGTATGTTACCGGCATGAAAAAGGGGGCCGAAGCCCCCTTTTTCCGATCACACGCCTGATCCGGTCAGGCCTGATCCGGTCAGGCCTGTTCCACGTCCCGCATGGACAGGCGCACGCGGCCCTGGCGATCGACTTCGAGAACCTTGACGCGGACCGGGTCGCCTTCCTTCAGCTTGTCGCTGACCCGCTCTACTCGCTCGTTGGAGATCTGTGAGATGTGCACCAGGCCATCCTTGCCCGGGAGGATCGTCACGAACGCACCGAAGTCCATCAGGCGCGCGACCTTGCCGTGGTAGACCCGGCCGACCTCCACGTCGGCGGTAATCAGTTCGATCCGCTCCCGCGCTTCACGACCGGAAGCACCGTCTACGGAAGCAACCCGCACCGTACCGTCGTTCTCGATGTCGATGGTTGCGCCGGATTCCTCAGTGATCTGACGGATCACCGAACCACCCTTGCCGATGACGTCCCGGATCTTCTCGGGATCGATCTTGAAGGTCTGGATGGTCGGAGCCCACTCGGACATTTTCTCCCGCGGCGCGTCGATGACGTTGTTCATCTCAGCGAGGATATGCAGCCGCGCGTCGCGAGCCTGGGATAAGGCGTCGGTCATGATCTCGCGGGTGATCCCGTCGATCTTGATGTCCATCTGCAGCGCCGTAACGCCATCAGCGGTTCCGGCAACCTTGAAATCCATGTCGCCGAGGTGGTCTTCGTCGCCAAGGATATCGGTCAGCACCGCGTACCGGTCTTCGTCCTTGACGAGACCCATCGCCACGCCGGCCACCGGCGCCTTGATGGGCACACCGGCGTCCATCAGGCTCAGCGATGTGCCGCAAACCGAAGCCATCGAGCTGGACCCGTTGGACTCGGTTACTTCCGAGACCACGCGGATGACATACGGGAACTCTTCCATGTCGGGGAGTACCGCGGAAATGCCTCGCCGGGCCAGGTTGCCGTGGCCGATCTCCCGGCGCTTGGGGGAACCCATGAAACCCGTCTCACCAACGCAGAACGGCGGGAAGTTGTAGTGCAGCATGAAGGGTTCCTTCCGGTCGCCTTCAAGAGAGTCGATGATCTGGGCGTCCCGTCCTGTTCCGAGGGTCGTCACGACAATGGCCTGGGTCTCGCCGCGGGTAAACAGCGCCGAACCATGGGTCCGGGGCAGCGTTCCGGTGCGAATGTGCAGCGGACGAACCGTAACCCGGTCGCGACCGTCGATACGCGCTTCCCCGGCGAGAACCCGGCCACGGACCAGTCGGCTTTCGAGCTTGGCAACCGCCGAGGAGATCGCGTCGGGGGTGTAAAGCCCTTCTTCCGCCCCCGCCATCTCGTCGACCACGACCTTGCGAATCTCCGACAGCTTCTGGCTGCGGGCCTGCTTTTCGGTGATCGCGTAGGCCTCTTTCAGGCGCGCCTCGGCGACGGAAGCGGCTGCACTGATCAGCGCCTCGTTGCTCTCGGGGCCCACCCAGTTCCACGGCTCCCTGCCGGCCTCGGCGGCGAGTTCCTTGATAACGGCGATCGCGTTCTGCATCTGCTCGTGGCCAAACATGACCGCGCCGAGCATGACGTCTTCGGGAAGACAGTTGGCCTGCGACTCCACCATCAGAACAGCCCGCTCGGTGCCGGCAACCACCAGCTCCAGCTCGGATTCCTCGAGCTGCGCGTTGGTGGGGTTCAGGACGTATTCGCCACCGATGTAGCCCACACGCGCACCGCCGATGGGGCCCGCGAAAGGAATGCCAGAGAGCGCCAGCGCGGCAGACGCGCCAAGCATGGCCGGGATGTCCGGGTTGACGTCGGGGTTCGCGGAAATCACGGTCGCGACCACCTGGACTTCGTTCATAAAGCCTTTCGGGAACAGCGGTCGGATCGGGCGATCGATGAGCCGGGAAGTCAGCGTTTCCTTCTCCGACGGCCGCCCTTCCCGCTTGAAGAAGCCGCCGGGAATCTTGCCCGCCGCGTAGGTCTTCTCGACGTAGTTGACAGTCAAGGGAAAGAACGCCTGGTCCGGTCGGGCTTCCTTGCGGCCGACGGCGGTGACGAGGACGACCGTATCGGCCATGTTGACGACGACCGAGCCGTTGGCCTGGCGGGCAATCTCGCCCGTTTCGATCGTGACTTCGTGGTCCCCGTACGGGAACGACTTCTTGATGGGATTCACAGTATTTTCCTGGGTATAGGGGCGCGAGGCGCCGGGTGTCAGTCGGGAAGACCGCCCGTCAGCGGCGCAGGCCGAGACGGGAAATCAGTTCCTGGTAACGACCCAGGTCCTTTGCCTTGAGATAGTCCAGCAGCTTGCGGCGCTGGTTAACCATCTTCAGAAGACCCCGACGGGAATGGTGGTCCTTCTTGTGATCGGCAAAGTGATCCGTCAATTCCTTAATGCGGGCGGAAAGCAGGGCAACCTGCACTTCCGGGGAGCCCGTGTCGCCGGTTCCGCGGCTGTACTCGTTGATGAGATCCTGTTTCTGCTCTGTGCTGAGAGGCATCCGAATTCGCTCCTGACAATCTCGTTTTGCGCTGACTTGAATAAAGCTCACTATTCTACCCCGCTCCACCCAGCGCTAACAAGATGGTGCGGTGCGAGAAATCTTTGCGCCCGCAGGCGCTTAGCCGTCCCTGGGAAACATTCTCCGCGGGGCCAGAAGCCCTTCGTCCAACCGTTCGGCAACACCCAGAAAACCCCAGGGGGCGTAGACCCGGAAAAACCCGCTCGGCCCTTCACAGGCCACCTTCTGCCCGTGCAGCAAGGCCTGGGCCAACGGACCCGAGACCGTCAGGTCCGGGAGTCCATGCAGTGCGGCATCCGGGGACAGAAGCGCCTCATCCAGGGCCTCGGAGCCCTGCTCCGCCAGCGCCTCCAGCTCCGCCAGGGTCCAGAGACGGGGGTTGGTAAAGGGCCCGACCGCTGTGCGCCTCAGGCTCACGACATAGGCACAGGTTCCCAGGCTCGCGGCGATGTCCTCAACGAGGGTGCGAATGTACGTGCCCTTCGAGCACGCCACCGCCAGGCTGAACTCGGGCCCTTCGGTGCCGAGCAGCTCGAGCTGATGAATAGTCACCGGACGGGGCGGCCGCTCGACCTCCTGGCCTGCGCGCGCGAGCCGATAGAGCCGCTGGCCGTCCTTCTTCAGGGCCGAATACATCGGCGGGATCTGTTCGATGTCGCCGGTGAAATTCGCCAGCGCCGCGTGGAGCTCGCCGCGGGCCACCTCCTCAGAACCGGTCTCGACCACCTCTCCCTCGGCGTCTCCGGTGGCGGTGCGCCTGCCCAGCCGACCAGTGACCTCATAGGATTTCCTGGCATCCAGGAGATACGCCGACAGCCTGGTCGCCCGTCCGAGGCAGATCGGCAGCAGCCCCGTGGCCAGCGGATCGAGACTTCCCGTATGGCCCGCACGGGCCGCGCGGCTCAAGCGCTTGACCTTCTGCAGCGCCTGGTTGGACGACAAGCCGAGGGGCTTGTCGAGAAGGATGAACCCATCCCGGGGCACCGGAGTCGGGCGCCCGTTCTGACGTGCCGCGAGAGTTCACGTTATTCGACCTCTCGGTCGTCCCCGGCGCGCCGCCGGTCATCGGCGACAGCGTCGTCGATCAGGGCCGAAAGGCGAGCGCCCCGCTCGAGACTCTCGTCATGGCGAAAATGCAGTTCCGGCACCTGGCGTATCTTCATGGACCGGCCGAGGCGGCCTCGCAGCATGCCTGAAGCGGCCTGCAGATGCTGGATCACCGGGGTTGGATCTGCGCCCGGATTGAGAAGACTCACGAACACATCGGCGTGGGAAAAGTCCCGGGTCACGCGCACTTCGGTCAGGTTGACGGTACTGACCGCCGGATCGTCCAGCTCCCGGCGAATAATTTCGCTCAGGGTTCGCTGGATCTGCTCACCAACCCGGCGGGCACGTGGATATTCCCTGGACATCCTGACCAGCCCTGACCCTACAGGGTCCTGGCAACCTCAAACCGCTCGAAGCACTCGATCTGGTCGCCGGCCTTGACGTCGTTGTAGTTCTTGACGCCAATACCGCACTCGGTCCCGGAGCGTACCTCAGCCACGTCGTCCTTGAAGCGCCGCAGAGACTCGAGTTCGCCCTCGTAGATCACCACGTTTTCGCGCAGCACACGAATCGGGCTGTTCCGGCGCACCAGTCCCTCGGTCACCATGCAGCCGGCAACCTGGCCAAACTTCGGTGAACGGAAGACATCGCGAACTTCCGCCAGCCCGATGATGTTCTCCCGGATCTCCGGCGCCAGCAAGCCACTGATAGCCGCTTTCACGTCATCGATGGCCTCGTAGATGATGCTGTAGTAGCGAACATCCACGCCGGTGTCCTTGATTGCGGTCCTCGCAGCCGCGTCGGCGCGGGTATTGAAGCCGATGATGATGGCGTTCGAGGCCGCGGCAAGGTTGATATCCGACTCCGTGATGGCACCGACATTGCTGCCGATGACAACCACCTTGACCTCGTCGCTGGACAACTTGGTCAGGGAATCCCGGAGAGCCTCGGCGCTGCCCTGAACGTCGGCCTTGATCATCAGGGCAACACTGGAGGATTCCCCTTCGGTCATCTGGTTGAACACGTCCTCCAGCTTGGCCGCCTGCTGGCGAGCGAGCTTGACGTCGCGGGTCTTGCCCTGGCGGTGCGAGGCCACTTCGCGGGCCTTGCGCTCGTCGGGCAGCACAATCACGTCGTCACCGGCATTCGGCGTCCCGGACAAACCGAGCACCTGAACCGGCATGGAGGGACCGGCTGATTCGACCGGCTTGGCATTCTCATCGAACATCGCCCGAACACGGCCATATTCCTCGCCGGCCAGCACGATGTCGCCGGCGCCCAGTCGGCCACGCTGAACAAGAACGGTGGCTACCGCGCCACGTCCCTTCTCCAGGCTCGATTCGATAACAACGCCCTGGGCAGGGCCTTCGTCCGCGGCCTTCAGCTCAAGCACTTCGGCCTGCAGCAACACCGCTTCCAGCAGTTCCTCGACGCCCTGCCCCGTGTGGGCCGAGACATTGATGAACTGGGTATCGCCACCCCAGTCCTCGGGAATGACGTCCTTCTGGGAAAGCTCGTTACGCACGCGATCAGGATCGGAGTCCTCGCGATCGATCTTGTTGACGGCCACGACCATGGGCACACCGGCGGCCCGGGCATGTTGTACCGCTTCGACCGTCTGGGGCATGACGCCGTCGTCAGCAGCCACCACCAGGATCACGATGTCCGTCACCTGGGCGCCGCGGGCACGCATGGCGGTGAAGGCAGCATGGCCCGGGGTATCGAGAAACGTCACGTTGCCCTTCTCGGACTCCACGACATACGCGCCGATGTGCTGTGTGATCCCACCGGCTTCTCCGGCCGCCACCCGGCTATGCCTGATGTAGTCGAGCAGGGAGGTCTTGCCGTGGTCCACGTGACCCATGATCGTCACGACAGGGAACCGGGAAACCTCATCGACCTCGGCGGTGGCCACTTCCGCAACCACCTCTTCGATTTCGTCCTCGCGGATTGGCTTGGGCGTGTGGCCCATTTCCTCAACCACCAGGACAGCGGTGTCCTGATCCACGGGCTGATTGATCGTCACCATGGCGCCCATGCCCATCATGACCTTGATGACCTCATTGGCCTTCACGGCCATCTTCTGGGCGAGTTCGGCCACGGTAATGGTCTCGGGGATCGACACCTCCCGGGTGACCGGGGCGGTCGGCCGGGCGAACCCGTGCCGCGGCCCGCTGACCGATACCGAACCGCGCCTCTGGGAAGCCCGCTTCTTGCGCCGTCCGCTCTTGTCCCCGGCGACGTGGAGTTCCTTGCGGCCGTAACGGGTCGGGGCCGCGGCCTCACCGGTTGCGCCCCGGCGCTGCCTCGTGGCGCGTTCGGTCTCCTTGCGCTTGCGCTCCTCTTCGGCCCGCTTGCGCGCATCGGCGGCCAGCTTGGCGTCGGCCTCCGCACGACGCCGGACCTCTTCCTCCGCCCGGACGCGCTCCGCTTCCTCGTCCTGCTGGCGCTTGGCCTCTTCGGCTTCCTGCCGGGAACGCTCTTCGGCTTCCTTGAGGTTCTGCTCCTCGGCCTGCTGAAGCTTCTGAGCCTCTTCCTCGCGGCGGCGCTCGGCCTCGACCTCTTCCTCCCGGGACCGGCGCTCCTCGTCGAGGCGGTCCTGCTCCTCGCGGGCCTTGGCTTCCAGCACGTCTCGCTTCACATAGGTACGCTGCCGGCGTACTTCTACGTTGACCGTACGGGCACGCCCGGCGGCACCGGCCTGGCGAAGCTCGCTCTGGGTTCTGCGTTTCAGGGTGACCTTGCGGGGCTGCCCCGTACCCTCGCTGCCGCCATGGCTTTTCTTCAGAAAGGAAAGCAGCTCGACCTTGGCCTCGTCGCTGATGATGTCCTCGGCCTTGCTGAGCTCAATGCCCGCCTCTTCCAGCTGACTCAACAGCCGGTCGACAGGCACCTTCAGCACTTCCGCGTATTGTTCAACCGTCACGTCCGCCATGTACTTCCTTTCCCCTTTAGCCCGCGCTTTCCTCGGCCTCTTCGAACCAGTGCGCCCGCGCGCGCATGATCAGCTCGCCAGACCGCTCGGCGTCCAGCCCTTCTATCCCGTCGAGATCATCAACCGACTGCTCGGCGAGATCTTCCCGCGTCACCACGCCCTTGCTCGCGAGCAGGAACGCCAGGCGCCTGTCCATGCCCTCGAGCTCGAGGAGGTCCTCGGCCGGCTCCACCTTGTCGATCTGCTCTTCGGTCGCGATCGCTCGGGTGATCAATACGTCACGGGCACGATTTCGGAGCTCCTCGACGATCTCCTGGTCAAATTCCTCAATGGCCGTGAGCTCCGATTCGGGAACGTAGGCCACCTCTTCGATCGTCGAGAAACCTTCCTGCACAAGGATGATGGCCACTTCCTCATCGACATCGAGGAGCTTCATGAAGTTCTCCATGAGCTTGCGGCCTTCTTCCTCACTCTTGGATTCGGCGTCTTCAGCCGTCATCACGTTCAGTTCCCAGCCCGAGAGTTCGCTGGCCAGCCGCACGTTCTGGCCACCCCGGCCGATGGCCTGGGACAGCTTTTCCTCCTCGACGGCGACATCCATGCTGTGGCTGTCTTCGTCGACAACGATGGATACCACCTCGGCGGGCGACATCGCGTTGATAACGAACTGGGCGGCATTCTCGTCATGGAGGATGATGTCCACGCGCTCGCCGGCCAATTCGTTGGACACCGCCTGCACGCGCGATCCGCGCATACCGACGCAGGCACCCACCGGATCGATCCGCTGATCAAGGCTCTTGACGGCGATCTTCGCGCGCAGGCCCGGATCGCGGGCGGCACCCAGAATCTGGATCAGGTCCTGGCCGACTTCCGGCACTTCGAGCTTGAACAACTCCACCAGAAACTGCGGCGAGGTCCGGGTCATGAACAGCTGCGGGCCCCGCGGCTCCGAGCGAACTTCCTCCAGCAACGCCTTGATGCGGTCCTGGGGCCGCACCGGCTCCCGGGGAATCATGCGCTCCCGCGGAATGAAGCCCTCGGCGTTGCCGCCCAGGTCCACGTAGCAACCATTGCGGTCCACGCGCTTGACCAGACCGCTGATCAGCTCACCCTCGCGCTCCTTGAATTCCTCCACAACCTGGGCGCGCTCGGCCTCGCGAACCTTCTGCACGATGACCTGCTTGGCGGTTTGTGCGGCGATGCGTCCAAAAGCAACGGACTCCAGCGGCTCCTCGACGAATTCGCCGGGCTGCACCTCCGGGTTGTAATCCACCGCATCCTGCATACGGAGCTCATGCTCCGGAAACTCCAGCTCGGTGGAGTCGTCGGCGAAGACCAGCCAGCGGCGAAACGTATCGTAATCGCCGCTCTCGCGGTCGATGGCGACACGCACGTCGATATCCTCGCCGTACCGTTTCCGGGTCGCAGACGCCAAAGCCGCTTCGATCGCCTCGAAGATGATCTCTTTTTCGACGCCTTTCTCGTTGGAGACGGCATCCACGACCATCAGAATTTCCTTGTTCACTCCACCACCCAGCCTTTGCTAGAGATCCGGCACCAGCCGGGCCAGATCGATCTCTTCGAGGGCAATGCGCACATTTCCCTCATCAGATTCCAGGACGAAGTCGTCCTGGCCCGCATTCGAAATTCGTCCTCTGAATCTCCGCCGCCCGTCCTTCGGCAGCTTCAACCTCACCTTTGCTTCCTGGCCCTCGAATCGCCGGAAATGCTCTGCCTTTCGCAGCGGCCGATCCAATCCGGGCGACGACACCTCCAGGGTGTATTCCCCGGGAATCGGATCCTCCACGTCGAGCAAACCGCTCACCTGGTGGCTCACCCGCTCGCAATCGTCAACGTCAATGCCATCCGGACCGTCGATATACAGGCGAAGGAGACCGCGGCCGCCGGTACGCACGTCCAGCGCCACCAACTCGTAGCCCATCCCCTCGATCTCGGGCTCCAGCAGCTTGATCAGCTCCGATTCCGTCGTCATCCGTATTGGCAGCAACCCGTCCGGGCCAGTAAACAAAAAAACCAAATAAAAAAGGGCCTTTCGGCCCACTCGTCCCTGTGCCCCTGGCCCGCACCCGGAGGCCGTCTGACTTACTCCGGGCAAAGAAAAGGCCCCAGCGGGGCCTTTCCTACCAAGCACTTGGTAGCGGGGGCAGGATTCGAACCTGCGACCTTCGGGTTATGAGCCCGACGAGCTGCCAGACTGCTCCACCCCGCATCCGCAAGCAGGTATTCTATGCAGTCCCCCGACGGAAGACAACACCCGGAGAAGAATCCCTATCCGATGACCCGGGCGCAGAGATCCAGCAGACCTCCGGGGAACAGCCCCAGGCCCAGGATCAACAGGGCGTTGGCGCTCAGCACGGCCCGGAAATCCAGCCCCGCCTCTACGGGGACGGCCGTTTCGGGCGCGTCGAAATACATCAGCTTCACGACCCGAAGATAGTAAAACGCTCCGATCACGGAGAAAACGACGCCCGCCACGGCAAGCCACGCATGCCCGGCTTCGATGACCGCTCCCAGGACGGCAAGCTTCGCGTAGAAGCCGACGAACGGCGGGATTCCCGCCATGCTGAACATGACGATCAGCATCAGCCCGCGAACCATGGGCTACGGGCATTCAGTCCCTTGAAGTCGGCGAGCTCCTCGGCCTCGAAGCCCTTGCGGCTCAGCAGGATGATCATGCCGAAAGCCGCGGCCGCCATGATGACGTAGACCAGCGTGTAGTACAGGGCCGCCTCCAGCCCGCCCGCCGAGCCTGCAAGCAGGCCCAGAAGAATGAACCCGACATGGGAAATGGTCGAGTAGGCCAGCATGCGCTTCAGGTTGGTCTGGGCGATCGCCACCACGTTGCCCAGCGCCATGGACAGAACCGACATGACGACCAGCATGCCTGACCAGGAACTCTCCAGGGCGCCCAGGCCGTCCACCAGGACCCTGATGAACATGGCAAACGAGGCAACCTTGGCCGCTGTACCGATGAACAGCGTCACCGGTGTCGCTGCGCCCTGGTAGACATCGGGGAGCCACATGTGGAAGGGGACCGCCCCCAGCTTGAACGCCAGGCCAACCAGCAGGAACGAGATGGCAAACAGCAGATGCAGATTGAGCGGCCCGCTGGCGCTGACGTAACGGCTGATCTCTCCGAGATCGATACTGCCGGTCACGCCGTAAATCATCGAGGTGCCATACAGAAAACATCCCGACGCGATCGCGCCCAGGACGAAATACTTCATGGCGGATTCCGCGGCGATCGGATTCTCGCGATCGAAGGCCACCATGGCGTAGAGCGACAGGGAGAGTAACTCCAGCCCCAGGTACAGCGACAGGAGGCTGTGCGCCGAGATCATCACCAGGATGCCCAGCGTGGCGAACATGGCCAGCACGTAATACTCGCCCTTGAACAGTCCGCGGTCCTTGAGGTAATCCCGGGAATAGAGGAACACGACGGCGACCACAGCGCAGGTAAACAGCTTCAGCGTTGTCGCCAGGGGATCGAGGACAAAGGCGCCGCTGAAAACGACGGCCTCCCCTTCAGGAACCCAGAAGGCGACCGCAATGGCTGTCACCAGGATGCTCGCCGTCGCGAGCCAGAACGTGACGTCGCGCTGCCGGTCCGTCAGGAACAGGTCCGCAAGCAGCACCACGCAACCGAGCACGGCCAGGGTGATTTCCGCGGCCGCCGGCGCCAGCATGTCGAAGAGGCTGCCGTTCATAACTTGGATCGCACCATGTGTTCACTCAGGTCCGTGAGCGTGGGCTCCATCACCTCGACCAGCGGGGCCGGCCAGATTCCCAGCGCCAGCACCGCGATGGCGAGAATGCCCAGCAGGAGAAATTCCCTTCTGTTGATGTCGGTGAGCGCCGCGACACCGTCGTTTGCCACCTCGCCGAATACAACCCGCTTGACCATCCACAGGGTGTAGGCCGCTCCCAGTATGAGGGTCGTGGCAGCAAGAAATGCGTACCAGAAATTGGCCCGGAAGCTCGCAAGAATCACGAAGAACTCACCCACGAAACCCGACGTGCCGGGCAGGCCCGCATTGGCCATGGCAAACAGGACCATGAAGGCCGCAAAGCGCGGCATCGTGCTGGCCACGCCCCCGTAGTCGCCGATCTCGCGGCTGTGCATACGGTCATAGAGCACCCCGACGCAGAGAAACAGGGCGCCCGAGATAAGGCCGTGGGAGATCATCTGGACCATCCCGCCCTGTAGACCCAGGCGGATCCCCTCCATCTCCCCGGTGCGGGCGAGGATGGACCAGGCGAGGAAGAAGCCCAGGGTGACGAAGCCCATGTGAGCGATCGACGAATAGGCGATCAGCTTCTTCATATCCTGCTGGGCCAAGGCGACGAAACCGATGTACACGACCGCGATCAGGGACAGGCCGATCACCAGCCACGCCAGGCTCTGGCTGGCATCGGGAGTGATCGGCAGGCTGAAGCGCAGGAATCCGTAGCCCCCCATCTTCAGCATGATCGCCGCCAGGATGACCGAGCCGCCGGTGGGCGCCTCCACGTGGGCGTCGGGCAGCCACGTGTGCACCGGCCACATCGGCACCTTGACGGCGAAGGCCGCCAGGAACGCCAGGAAAATCAGCGTCTGTTCATACATGCCCAGCTTCAGCGCGTGCATATCGAGGATGGCGTAGCTGCCGCCCTTCAAATACATGTAAATCAGCGCCACCAGCATGAACACGGAACCCAGGAACGTGAACAGGAAGAACTTGATCGTGGCGTAGACCCGTCGCGGGCCGCCCCAAAGGCCAATGATGATGAACATCGGCACGAGCATGGCTTCCCAGAACACGTAGAACAGCATCGCGTCCAGGGCCGAGAAGACGCCGTTCATCAATCCTTCCATGATAAGGAACGCGGCGAAGTACTGGCTGACCCGGGTCTGAATGACCTCCCAGCCGGCGATCACGACAATCACCGAGATGAAAGTGGTCAGGAGAATCAGCGGCATCGAGACGCCGTCGACACCCAGGTGGTAGAAGACACTGAAGGCATCGATCCAGGGATGACGCTCGACGAACTGCATCGCCCCGGTCCCGGCATCGAAGCCGGTCCACAAGGGAATGCTGGCAACGAAGGTTGCTACCGCCACAGCCAGTGCCAGCTGTCGCGCAAGAACCGGGCGGCGCTCGCCAAGCGCGAGCACGGCGATACCGCCCAGAATGGGCAGCCAGACCACGATGCTCAGAATGGGCAGCTGACTCGACATGAACTCCCTGCTCTCCCCCGGCCGTCCTCAGGCCTTGATCAGCAGCCAGCCAAGCATGGCCGCGAGGCCGATGAACATGGCGAAGGCATAGTGGTAAAGGTATCCGGTCTGTATCTGGCGGCTGACCCCGGAAAGCCAGTTGACGAAGCGCGCCGAGCCATTGACGAGTCCGTTGTCGATGACGGCCTGGTCGCCGATCCGCCAGAGGGCCTGGCCTGTCGAGCGCGCCCCGGCGGCAAAAACCTTGTCGTTGAAGTCGTCGAAGTAATACTTGTTCTGAAGCACGCGATACAGGCCATTCGCCCGTTCCGCGATCTTCGCCGGGAATTCCCGGCTTGAGCAGGTACAGCCACCACGCGGTGAGCAACCCGGCCGCGGACAAGACAACCGGCGACGCGGTGATGCCGTGTAGAAGGAAGTGCCATGGATCGGTACCGTGCTCGGCCACTGCATCGAGCGGATTGGGACCCCGCACCTGGATCGCCTCGCCGAACCACTTGCCGAACAACATGGCCTCCTCGGTGAACCAGCCGATCAAGACGGACGGAATGGCGAGAAGCACCAGCGGCAGCGTAACCACCCAGGGGCTTTCGTGCAGATGGCTGCGGGTTTCGGCATCCATCCGCTCCCGGCCGTGGAACACAAGGAAAATCATCCGGAACGTGTACAGCGCGGTGACGAATACGCCGAGCAGCACCGCCCAGTAGGCATAGGTCGCGCCGGGCATTCCGGCACTCGATGCCGCGTGCGCCGCCTCGATGATGGCGTCCTTGCTGAAGAATCCGGAGAAGGCGGGAAAACCGATCAGCGCAAGGGCACCAAGCAGTGTGGTGACATAGGTGATGGGCATGTGCCGGGCGAGTCCTCCCATCTTGCGCATGTCCTGCTCGTGATGCATGGCGATGATGACGCTGCCGGCGCCCAGAAAAAGCAGGGCCTTGAAGAAGGCATGGGTCATCAGATGAAACATCCCGGCAGCATAGGCCGACACACCGAGCGCCACGGTCATATAGCCGAGCTGGGACAGCGTGGAATACGCCACCACTCGCTTGATGTCGTTCTGGACCAGGCCAAGCAAGCCCATGAAAAACGCTGTGGTCGCACCAATGACCAGAATGAAGGTCAGGGCGGCAGGCGCCAGCTCGAACAACGGCGACATGCGGGCCACCATGAAAATGCCGGCGGTTACCATGGTCGCGGCATGGATCAGCGCCGAGATGGGCGTGGGGCCTTCCATGGAGTCGGGCAGCCAGACATGCAATGGGACCTGGGCCGATTTGCCCATGGCGCCGATGAACAGCAGGATCCCGAGGACATCGAGAAGCGGCCAGGGGCTGCCTGGCCAGACTTCCATGGTCTGGCCAGCAAGACCCGGCAGCGCGGCAAAGGTTTCGGCGTAGTCCAGGGTTCCCGCCATCCACGCAATGCCGGCGATGCCGAGCAGGAAGCCGAAATCGCCGACCCGGTTGACAAGAAACGCCTTGAGATTGGCGTAAATCGCCGTGGGCCGCTTGTACCAGAAGCCGATCAGCAGATACGACACAAGGCCTACTGCCTCCCAGCCGAAAAACAGCTGGAGGAAGTTATTCGCCATGACCAGCATGAGCATCGCGAACGTAAAGAGGGAGATGTACGCAAAGAACCGCTGGTAGCCCGGATCGTCGTGCATGTATCCGATCGTGTAGATATGCACGCACAGGGACACGAAGGTGACGACCGTCATCATCAGCGCGGACAGGCGGTCCACCAGGAAACCGATCTCCATCCGCAGCCCGTCGGTGACCGCCCATGTGTAGACCGTCTCGTTATAGGTCTCGAGCTGCCCGGTGGCGTGACCGAACAGGACCCAGGCGGACAAGGCGAAGCTCAGGCCCACGCCCCCAATGGTGATCAAGTGCGCGCCGGCGCGCCCGACGCGGCGGCCAAATAACCCCGGCGACCACGGCCGCCAGCAACGGCGCAAGCACGATGGCGAGGTAGGTGTTTCCCATGTCCCTCAGCCCCGCATCTCGTCGAGGTCGTCCACCTGGATACTGCGGCGACTTCGGAACAGCACCACGAGGATCGCCAGGCCGATTGCCGCTTCGGCGGCGGCCACGGTCAGGATGAAGAACACGAAGACCTGGCCGGCGGTGTCCCCCTGGAAATGCGACAGGGCGACAAAGTTGAAGTTGACCGCCAGGAGCATCAGCTCAATGCACATCAAAAGCAGAATCAGGTTGCGGCGGTTCAGAAAAATCCCTGCGACGGCGAGGATGAAGAGCGTGCCCGAAAGGGTCAGCCAGTGCGCGAGGGTGATCATTCCGAGCCCTCCGCCGGCATCTTGACGATGCGAACCCGGTCGGCGGCCTTCACCGCAACCTGGCGCGACACGTCCTGCTGTTTCAGCCCGGCCCTTCGCCGGTGGGTCAGCGAAATCGCGGCAACAATCGCAACGAGCAGAATGATGGCAGCCAGTTCGAAGGGGTATAGATACTGGGTGTACAGGACGCTGCCAAGAACCTCGGTGTTGTCATAGCTGGCCGGCGCTGGCGCCGGTGGCGCCAGGAAATTCAGGTCCTGGGTCTTCTGCCAGGCCAGCAGGCCCAACATCACAACGAGGGCCGCAACGACCCCTAGGCCCAGCGGCGCGTAACGGACAAAGCCCCCGCGTACGGCTTCGACGTTGATGTCCAGCATCATGACCACGAACAGGAACAGCACCATGACCGCGCCGACATAGACGAGGACGAGGACGATGGCCAGAAACTCCGCTTCCAGGAGCATCCAGAGAAAGGCGCTGGTCGCGAAGGCGAGCACAAGGAACAAGACGGCGTGCACCGGGTTCCGGCTTGTGATGACGCCCAGGGCCGAGCCCACGAGGACCGCGGCGAAAACGTAGAAGAGTATCGATTGAAACACGGTTGGCTCAGCCCCGGAGTTAGCGGTACGGCGCGTCGGCGGCCTTGTCCGCCGCGATCATGGGTTCGTAACGATCACCGATCGCGAGAAGCTTTTCCTTTGTCATGATGTTCTCGCCGCGGTTTTCCATGTGGTACTCATGGATACGGGTCTCCACGATGGCATCCACGGGGCAGGCTTCCTCGCAGAACCCGCAGTAAATGCACTTGAACAGGTCGATGTCATAGCGGGTCGTGCGCCGCGTGCCGTCCTCGGCGACATCGCTGTCGATGGTGATCGCGAGTGCCGGGCAAACGGCCTCGCAGAGCTTGCAGGCAATGCAGCGTTCCTCGCCGTTCGGATATCGGCGCTGGGCGTGCAGACCGCGAAAACGCGGCGACTTCGGCGTCTTTTCTTCCGGATAGTTGAGCGTCACCTTGCGGACGAACAGGTTCTTGAACGTCAGCCGCAGGCCACCCAGCAGCTCGGTCAGAAGAAAGGTTTGGAGAATGCTCTTCACCACGGATACCCGTCAGTCAAACCAGGGGCCCACGTCGAACACGATCAGCACGCCCTCGACGAACAACCAGACAATGGTAATCGGAATGAACACCTTCCACCCCAGCCGCATGATCTGGTCGTAGCGGTAGCGGGGGAACGTGGCCCGGAACCAGAGAAAGCAAAACAGGAAAAACGAGGTCTTCAGGGCAAACCAGAAGAAGCTGGAGGCCCCGAGGAACGTGTCACCGAGGCCGGGAATACCCTGGAAGGGTGACAGCCAGCCGCCAAGGAAAAAGGTCGCGGTCAATGCCGAGATCAGGATGATGTTGGCGTACTCTGCGAGGAAGAACACGGCGAAAGCCATGCCGGAATACTCTACGTGGAACCCGGCAACGATTTCCGACTCACCTTCGGCCACGTCGAACGGCGCACGATTGGTTTCCGCAACGCCGGAGATGAAATAAATCAGGAACAGGGGAAGCAAGGGCAGCCAGAACCAGTTCAGGATGCTGCCCTCCTGGGCGCGCACGATTTCGCCGAGATTGAGGCTGCCGCTGGCCATCAGCACGCCGACCAGCGCGAAACCCATGGCAATCTCGTACGCGACGATCTGCGCCGCCGAGCGCATGGCGCCGAGCAGCGCATACTTGGAGTTGGAGGCCCAGCCGGCGAGGATGACACCGTAGACACCGAGCGACGTCAGCGCCAGGACGTACAGGACGCCGGCGTTGATGTCAGCGAGAACGAACTCCGGGCTGACCGGCATGACCGCCCAGGTGGCCAGCGCAGGGATGATGGACAGTAAAGGCGCGACAACAAACAGGAACCGGCTGGACTGGGCTGGTACGACGATCTCCTTCACCAGGAGCTTGATGACGTCGGCAAACGGCTGGAGCAGACCCTTGAACCCCACGCGGTTCGGGCCGATCCGGTTCTGTATGTAGCCGATGATTTTGCGCTCGGCGAGCGTCAGGTAAGCCACCGACAGGATCAGCGGCAACATGATCGCGACGATCTGCAGGGTAATAATGATGGAGCGCTGCAGGCCGTCACCCAGGCCGTTCCAGAGACCGGTGAAAAACTCCATCATGCCTCCGGATCTCCGTTCGCGGCCGCCGCCTGCTGCAGCGGCTCGGAGCGCCGGACCAGGCCATCAACGCCATACAGTGGAATCCCCTGCCCCGGGAACATGGGTTCGTTTTCCAGTTCGCGCTCCGGACGATCCTGGGCGCCGTGCGACACGCCATCCAGCTGAGCCGAGAGCGCCGAGCGGACCTGGTCGGTGTCGTCGAAACTCGAAGCCTTCCAGCTCGAGGAAGTTGCCGAGTACGCGCAGCACCTTCCAGGCCGGCCGGGATTCGCCCGGTGGACGGCCGGCGCCGGAAAAGCTCTGCCACCGCCCCTCGCAGTTGACGAACGTCCCGGACGTTTCAAGGAACGTCGCGGTTGGCAGCAGGACGTCAGCACAGCCCCTGAGAGCCTCGCCCGCAAACGGTGTCAGCGCGACCACGCAGCGCGAGTCCTCGAGGACGGGCCGCGTCGGTGACGGGAAATCGTCGGGTTCCAGGTTCAGGAGCACCAGGGCATCCAGGCCCTCCGCGCTCATGCCGCCTGCATCCAGTCCCGGCTTCGACCGCGTGACGGCGCCGCGGCCGCGATGGGGCTGCGCACCGGCAAGTGCCGCGCCGGCACTGTTGGCTCCGACGGTCAGCTGCCCGAAGCGAGCGCCGGTCAGCCGGGCCAACTCCTCCGCCAGCGCGTAAAGGTCGGCCCGGGAGGGATCGGTCTCTGCCAGCAATCCCAGCCACACCACGCTTTCCTGACCCAGGGACGCGGCGACGGCATCATGATCGGGCCCGGCGCTCGCGCCGGATACGATCGCCCTGAGCCGCTCGGATACCGCGACGTCGTGGGTCCGGGCCGCTGACTGGAGAAGAGCCGCCAGCTCGGCGACCATCCCGGCGCCACCGGCAAGTTCCGCATGCACCGGAAAAAGCCACTCGCCGGCGGACGGATTCACAAACGACACCTTGCATCCTGCGAGGGCGGCCTTGCGCACCCGGTGAGCAAGAATCGGTACTTCTCTCCGGAGGGACGATCCGATGAGCAGAACCGATTCCAGGCTGTCCACATCGCCAATCGGAAGACCGATACCCGGGACGGCGGGCTCCGCATCGGGGTCGCGGAAGTCCACGCGCCGCACGCGATGATCGATATTGGCCGAACCCAGGCCGGAGGCCAGCTCCGCCAGCAGAAAAAGCTCTTCGAGGGTAGACGACGGGTGGGCCAGGTATCCGGTACCCTCCGGGCCGGAACGGCCGACAGCGTTCTTCAGGCCGGCCGCCGCCGCTTTCAGCGCGGTCTCCCAGTCCACAACCTGCCATTCACCATCCTTGCGGACCATCGGCTCCTGCAGGCGATCGTCGCCATACAGGCCATGGCAGCTGTAGCGGTCCCGGTCAGCAAGCCAGGTTTCGTTGATGCCCTCTTCCGATCGCGGCACGGCCCGCATGACCCGGCCGCGCACCGCATGGGCATAGAGATTCGAGCCGGCGCAGTCATGCCCCGAAACAGTGGCGTGCTGAGTCATTTCCCATGAGCGGGCGCGATAACGATAGGGCTTGTTGTTCAGCGCTCCCACGGGACACAGATCGATGATGTTGCCCGAGAGCTCGTGGCCGACACTGCGCTCCACGAACGTACCGATCTCCGTGCTTTCGCCCCGCCCGATCGTCCCGAGCTCCTGGATACCCGCAATCTCCTGGCCGAAGCGTACGCAGCGCGTGCAGTGGATGCAGCGTGTCATGTCGGTGGAAACGAGCGGCCCGAGGTCCTTGTCCTTTACGACGCGCTTGCGCTCGGTGTACCGCGAAATGTCCTGTCCGAACCCCATGGCGAGGTCCTGCAGTTCACATTCACCGCCCTGGTCGCAGATCGGGCAGTCGAGCGGGTGGTTTATCAGCAAGAACTCCATGGTCGCCCGCTGCGCTGCGAGAGCCCGGCCGGAGCGGGTCTGCACCTTCATGCCCTCGGCCACCGGGGTCGCACAGGCGGGCAGCGGCTTCGGCACGTTCTCCACTTCGACAAGGCACATACGGCAGTTGGCGGCGATGGTCAGTTTCGGGTGGTAGCAGAACCGCGGCACGTACGCGTCTGCTTCATCTGTGACCTCGATGAGCATCTGGCCCTTGCGGGCAGTCACGGGGACGCCGTTGACCTCGATCTGTACCGTATCGTCCGACATATACTTCCCGATTCCGGACCGCCTCAGGCGGCCACTGCTCCATTGCGCTCGGCCACCAGGCTGCGGCCCTTATGCTCGATCATGTACTCGAACTCGGGCCGGAAGTGATGGATAAAGCTCTGTATCGGCCAAGCGGCCGCATCGCCGAAGGCACAGATCGTGTGGCCCTCGATATTTCGGGACACGCCGTCAAGCATGTCGATGTCCTCCGGCCGGCCCTTGCCGTCGAGGATGCGACGCACGACGCGGTTCATCCAGCCGGTCCCCTCGCGGCACGGGGTGCACTGGCCGCAGGACTCCGCGTAGTAGAAACGGCTGATTCGCTCGAGCACGCGCACCATGCAGGTGGTGTCGTCCATTACCATCACGGCACCGGACCCCAACATGGAACCTGCCGCCTTGAGAGCGTCGAAATCCATATTGGTTTCCATGATGATCGAGGCCGGCAGCACGCGCGCGGAGGAGCCCCCGGGAATCACTGCTTTCAGGGCTCTGCCTTTCCAGACGCCCCCGGCGATCTCCAGGAGTTCAGCAAAGGGAATCCCCAGGCCCAGCTCGTAGTTGCCAGGACGTTCCACGTGTCCGGACACCGAGTAGATGGCAGTGCCGCCGGAGCCTTCGGTCCCCAGTTCGCGGAACCAGTCCGCGCCGTTCCTCAAGATGCTGGGAACCGATGCCAGCGTTTGCGTGTTGTTAATCGTCGTCGGCTTTCCGTAGAGACCGAAATTCGCCGGGAACGGCGGCTTGAAACGGGGCTTGCCCTGCTTGCCCTCCAGGGACTCGAGCAGCGCGGTTTCCTCCCCGCAGATGTAGGCGCCCGCGCCCACGAAGGCGTACAGGTCGAAATCGATCCCGCTCCCCTGAATGTCCTTGCCGAGCAGACCGGCGATGTAGGCTTCGGCGACGGCTTCCTCGAACCTCGGCACCGGCTCCGCGTAAAACTCGCCGCGGATGTAGTTGTACCCTACCGTGGCGCCCATCGCATACGCGGCAATGGCCATGCCTTCGACCAGGGCATGCGGGTTATAGCGCAGGATGTCACGGTCATGGCAGGTGCCCGGCTCGCTCTCGTCGGAGTTGCAAACGAGGTATTTCTGAACGGGCGCTTCCCGGGGCATGAAGGACCACTTCACGCCGGTGGGGAAGCCGGCGCCGCCCCGTCCGCGAAGCCCGGAGGCCTTGACCTGCTCAATGATGTCTTCGCGCGGCGTTTTTTCCCGAAGGATGGTTTCCCAGACCTGGTAACCGCCGACCGTCCGATAGGTGGCCAGCGTGGCTGGCTGGTCCTTGCCCACGGTGGCATAGCAAACCTGGTTCAGTTCGTGCTTCCGATCCCCCGCCATGTCAGTCCAGCTCCTCGATAATCCGATCCACCGCCTCTTCCGTCAGGTGCTCGTAGTAGATGTGGTCCACCATCATCATGGGTGCCCCGCAGCAGGCCGCGAGACACTCCTCTTCGCGCTTGAGAAAGATCCGCCCGTCCGGCGTGCTCTCCCCCACCCGAATACCCAGCTTGTTCTCGAGGTGGGCCAGGAGATCTTCGCCACCGCGCAGCATGCAGGACACGTTCGTGCACACCGACACGTGGTGGCGGCCGACCGGCGTGGTCTCGAACATCGAATAGAACGTGGCAACTTCATAGACCTGCACCCTGGGCAGATCCAGGTACGTCGCCACTGCGTCCATCAACGCCGGCGTCAGGTAACCGTCGTTCTCGTGCTGGACCACCCGGAGCGCGGCGATGATCGCTGACCTGCCGCGATCCGAAGGAAAGCGTGTCAGCCACCCGTCGATCACCTCCCGGGCATGCGCGGAAAGCGTCACGGATGCCGGCGAAACGCCGGGCCTGTCCCGTGAGACGGTGTTGTCGGAAGTGTCGGTCATCGATCGATCTCGCCAAAAACCACGTCCATGGTGCCGATTACCGCTACGACGTCTGCCAGCATGTGGCCGCGAACCATTTCGTCCATGGCCGCCATGTGGGAGAAACCCGGCGCACGAACCTTGAGCCTGAACGGCTTGTTGGCGCCGTCGGAAACCAGGTAGACGCCGAACTCGCCCTTGGGATGCTCGACGGCAGCATAAGCCTCGCCTTCGGGCACGCAATAACCCTCTGTGAACAGCTTGAAATGATGGATGAGGGACTCCATGTCCCCTTTCATTTCCACCCGGTCCGGCGGCGTGATCTTGTGATCGTCAACCATCACCGGGCCCGGGTTCTCCCGGAGCCAGGCAACGCATTGCTTGATGATTCTCGCCGACTGCCGAAGCTCTTCCACCCGGACCAGGTAACGGTCATAGCAGTCGCCGTTGGTGCCCACGGGAATGTCGAAGTCCAGCTGACCATAAACCTCGTAGGGCTGCTTCTTGCGCAGATCCCAGGCCACGCCAGATCCGCGGATCATGGGCCCGGTAAAGCCCAGCGCCTTGGCCCGTTCGGGGGTCACGACGCCGATATTGACCGTGCGCTGCTTCCAGATCCGGTTGTCGGTGAGCAGCGTCTCGTACTCGTCTACCCGTGCGGGAAACGCATCGGCAAAGGCGTCAACGAAGTCCAGCAGGCTGCCCTCGCGGTTCTCGTTCAGCCTGTCCACGCCCTTTCGGCTGCGAAACTTCGAGTACTCGTGGCGCGGCATTTGCTCCGGGAGATCCCGATACACTCCCCCGGGCCGGTAATACGTCGCGTGCATGCGCGTACCGGAAACCGCCTCGTAACAGTCCATCAGGTCTTCACGCTCGCGGAAGCAGTAAAGGAACATGGTCATTGCGCCGATATCCAGGCCGTGCGCGCCAAGCCACATCAGGTGGTTCAGGATCCGCGTGATCTCGTCGAACATCACGCGGATGTACTGCGCCCGCAGAGGCACTTCGACATTCAGCAGCTTTTCGATGGCCAGCACGTAGCCATGCTCGTTGCACATCATGGACACGTAGTCGAGACGGTCCATGTAGCCGATGCTCTGGTTGTAGGGCTTGCTCTCAGCGAGCTTCTCCGTGCCCCGATGCAGAAGGCCGACGTGCGGATCGGCCTTGGTGATGACCTCGCCGTCCATCTCCAGCACCAGGCGCAGAACGCCATGGGCCGCCGGGTGCTGGGGGCCGAAGTTCATGGTGAAATTCTGAATTTCCGCCATCCGGTCAGCCCTCCTGCTCGTCCGCATATCGCGCATCGTCGCGAATCACCCGTGGCACCAGGGTCCGCGGCTCGATACTGACCGGCTCGTAGACGACACGCCCACGCTCAGGGTCGTAGCGGACCTCCACGTGTCCGGACAGCGGAAAGTCCTTGCGAAACGGATGGCCAACGAAACCGTAGTCCGTCAGCAGGCGGCGCAGGTCCGGGTGCCCGTCGAACAGAATCCCGAACAGGTCGAAGGCCTCACGCTCGAACCAGTTAGCGGCAGGCCAGATCTCTGCGACCGACTCCAGGCGCGGATAGTCAGGATCCTCGCAAAAGACGCGCAGACGGACCCGATGATTATGCTCCACCGAGAGCAGGTGATACGCGACGGCGAATCGATTGGGACGGTCCGCGGTTCCGTAACCCTCGCCGTCAGCGGCAGCAACGCCGCGACTGAATCCGGTCATGGTGGCGGGCTCGGTCTTCCACTGGTCCCCGCCATAGCCGAGATAATCCAGGCCGCAAAGATCGATCAGCGTGTCGAAGGCGAGTTCCGGATCGTCTCTCAGGATCAGGCTGGCAGCGGTCAGGCCGCCCGCCGGAACCACAACCGTCAACTCGGAGTTGGCGATGCCAACCGCCTGGACGGAATACCCCAGCCGCTCGTGCAGGAGCCCCGCCAGGGCTTGAATCTTGTCGCTCATGCGGCCCTCAACGAGCGATCGTGTTCGTACGACGGATCTTCTTCTGGAGCTGAAGAATTCCGTACAGGAGCGCCTCGGCGGTCGGGGGACAGCCGGGCACATAGACATCTACGGGGACAACCCGGTCACACCCACGCACGACCGCGTAGGAGTAATGATAGTAACCGCCCCCGTTCGCGCAGCTGCCCATGGAGATCACCCAACGCGGCTCCGGCATCTGGTCGTAGACCTTGCGCAGCGCGGGCGCCATCTTGTTCACCAGCGTGCCGGCAACGATCATCACGTCCGACTGCCGGGGGCTCGGCCGAAAAATCACGCCGAACCGGTCCAGGTCATAGCGGGCCGCTCCCGCATGCATCATTTCCACCGCACAGCAGGCAAGCCCGAATGTCATCGGCCACATGGACCCGGTGCGGGCCCAGTTGACCACCGCATCGACGGTCGTCGTCATGATGCCGGGGCTCTGGCTCTTGCCGAGCATTTCCGGCAGTTCGCCGGACTCTGGCTCCTGCGCTAGTCCCATTCCAGCGCCCCCTTCTTCCATTCGTAGATGAACCCGACCACAAGGATCAGCAGGAAGACAGCCATAGCCGCCATGCCCGCCATCCCGCTGGCATCCAGGGAAACGGCCCAGGGAAAGAGAAAGGCAATTTCCAGGTCGAAGATAATGAACAGAATCGCAACCAGGTAGTAGCGGACGTCGAACTTCATCCGGGCGCTCTCAAAGGCCTCGAAACCGCACTCGTAGGGGGACAGTTTCTCCGAATCCGGCCGGCGCGGTCCGAAAACAAACCCAAGGGACACAAGCACCGCCCCAAGAGCGGTCGCGATACCGAGAAAGATCAGCACAGGGAGATAGTTTTCGAGCATGCTCGACCCAATCAGCGCGTTGGCGGTATCCGAGGAATGCCTGGTGGCGGCACCTCCGGGCAGACAGTCTGCTCTATTCTAACAGGGGGGCCGGCGGCACCGACAAGGTCTTATTGAACCGGGCCGGGGGACACCGCGGGGCAAGCCCGCGAGCATGCGGGGAACTCAACTGTCTGTGGATAATGAAGAGAGCCCGGGCCCGGGCGGAAAGGACGCTGATGCGCTCGACAGATCGCTCCTGGCGCGCAGCAGTCTGCTGGAAGGAACTCGTCGGCGACGGGAATTATCTACCCTTGGCCATTCAGGGGGTCTCGGGTGTCACGGGGTCATCCAATGACCCGACCGGCCACAAGCAAACCCAGACTAACGAGATTGGTGCGGATGGCCGGACTCGAACCGGCACGGCTTTCGCCACTGCCCCCTCAAGACAGCGTGTCTACCAATTCCACCACATCCGCAATTCGGTTTTTAGCGCTCCGACTCTGGCGCGTCTTCGGCGGCGGCCGGTTCCGGTTCCACCGTCATTTCGGCGCCTGCCTCGCCCGGCAGGGCCGGCAGATCCGTACCGTCGGGTAGCGGCAGCAGCCCTGGAAGCTCCGTGCCCTCGGTCTCTTCGACTACCGGAGCCCGCTCCAGCACGCTTGTCGGGGCCACCACCTGGCCCGAGGCCCAGGCCAGCACCAGGCTGGTGACAAAGAACAGCGTGGCGAGTACAGCCGTCGTGCGGCTGAGAAACGACGCCGACCCTCGCGAGCCGAACACGGTGCCGGAGGCTCCGGCGCCAAAAGCAGCGCCTGCCTCTGCTCCCTTGCCTCGCTGCAGAAGCACGAGGGCAATCAGGGCGAGGCCGATGAAGACATGGGCGACGGAAATAGCGCTCTTGAGCATGACCTGTTTTCGTATGTTTGGCTGTCTGCCGTTCAGCCGCACGCAGCACAAATGGCGAGAAATGACTCCGCTTCCAGGGAAGCGCCGCCGATCAGGCCACCGTCTACGTCCGGCATGGAAAATATCTCGGCTGCATTGGCGGGCTTCACACTTCCGCCGTACAGCACCTGAACCGAATCGGCAATATTAGCATCCTTGTTTGCGATTAGGCTACGGGTAAACGCATGAACTTCCTGCGCCTGGTCCGGGCTCGCCGTGCGCCCGGTGCCGATAGCCCAGACGGGCTCATAGGCAATGACCGCCTGCCCCAGGGCCCCGACCCCGGCCGCTGAAATGACCGCTTCGAGCTGGCGACCAACCACGGCCTCGGTCACACCGGATTCCCGCTCTTCGAGGGTTTCCCCAACACAGAGGATCGGCACGAGGCCATGACGCTGGGCGGCCAGAAACTTGGCCGCGACCATCGCATCGTCTTCCCCGTAGAGCGCACGGCGTTCCGAATGGCCGACGATGACATAGTGACAACCCAGGTCGGCGAGCATGCCGCCAGCCACTTCGCCGGTATACGCCCCCTCGTCTTCAACGGCCAGGTTCTGCGCCCCCAGTTCAACCGGGGTCCCCGCCAGCAGCTTGCCCACTTCATCGAGATACGGATACGGCGGGCATACCGCAATCGCGCAGGGTGGCGATTCGCCGGCACCAGCGGTCACCCCGCTGACGAGCGCCTCGGCCATCTCCCGGCTCCCCTGCATTTTCCAGTTCCCGGCAACCAGTTTCTGCCTCATAACGCTCCCCTTACTGTTTGTTTGACGCTGAGGCGCGCCGCGCCCCTCGGGTCCCTCAGACCCCCGCCGCGGTAACCGCATCAGCGATCACGCCAGCCAGACGTTCGATCTGGGCGGCGTCCCGACCCTCCACCATGACACGGACGACGGGCTCGGTCCCGGAAGGCCGAAGGACGACCCGGCCATGATCCCCGAGTTCTTTCTCGACGCTCTCGACAGCGGCCCTTATCCCCGGTTCCCGCTTCGACGTCCGGCCGGGTATTCATGCGGACATTCACCAGCACCTGCGGGAAGGACGGCATGGCACCGGCCAGCTCGGACAAGGGCTTTCCGGTAGCCTGCATCACCGTAAGCACCTGCAGCGCGGTGACCAGCCCGTCTCCGGTGGTCGTCGCCGCCAGGTTAATAATGTGGCCCGACGTCTCGCCGCCTAGTTGACCGCCTTTTTCCTTGAGAATATTCAGCACATTTCTGTCGCCCACCGGCGCCCGAAGAAATTCGATCCCCAGTTCGGTCAACGACTGTTCGAGGCCCAGGTTGCTCATGACAGTGCCCACCACCGGGCCTACGAGAGTCCCCGCGTTCGTGGCCGCCACAGCGAGCAGGTGGAGGATGCGGTCGCCATCGACGATGACACCCTTTTCGTCGACGAGAACGCATCGGTCACCGTCGCCATCCAGCGCAATTCCCACATCTGCGCCCACGCCGCAAACGGTGGTCTGGACCAGTTCAGGGTGGGTGGAGCCGCAACCATCGTTGATATTCCGGCCGTTGGGCGAACACCCGATCGGGATGATCTCCGCACCGAGTTCAGCGAGGACGCGCGGCGCAACCTTGTAGCCAGCCCCGTGGGCGCAGTCCACCACCACCTTGAGCCCGTCGAAGGACGTCCCCTCCGGCACGGTGCTCTGGCAGAACCACTGATAATCGGTCCGTGCATTATCGATCCGCTTGGCCCGCCCCAGGGCCACCGACTCGCGGGTCAGCACGGGATCGTCCAGACGCGCCTCGATGGCTTCCTCCAGTTCATCGGACAGCTTGTCCCCGAGGCCGCCGAAAAACTTGATCCCGTTGTCATGATAACGATTATGAGACGCGCTGATGACGACGCCGAAATCCGCGTTGAGCCGGCGCGCCAGATACGCGATGCCCGGCGTGGGCAGCGGACCGGCGAGCAGCACGGTAACGCCCGAGGCAACAAAACCGGCCTCCAGGGCTGACTCGAACATGTAGCCGGAAAGCCGCGTGTCCTTGCCGATAATGACGGTACCGCCATCGGGCGCCAGTACCTGGGACGCCGCGCTGGCCAGCCGCAGCGAGAAATCCACGGTCAGGGGAAACTCTCCGACGTGCCCCCTGATCCCGTCGGTGCCGAAATACTTCCGCCCCAAAATTCTTCTCCTATTGCGCCGCCCTGACGGCAGCGAGCATACGCACGAGGTCCACCGTGGGCCCGACGTCGTGAACGCGAATTATCGACGCTCCGGCCTCGACCGCAAGCGCGGCGAGGGCCAGGCCGCCGAAAAGCCGCTCGCCCACGGGGCGATCCAGCACTGTCCCGATCATGGATTTCCGCGATACGCCCACCAGGATCGGCCGGCCCAGGCTCTGAAATCGCCCCAGATGCTTCATCAGGCTCAGATTGTGCTCGAGGGTCTTGCCGAAACCGAATCCCGGATCGATCACCAGGTCCGCCTCGCGCACGCCACCGGTGACCGCCGCCTCGATCCGTTCGCTCAGAAACCGGTAAACGTCCTCGACCACATCGTCATAGACCGGCGCCTCCTGCATGGTCCGCGGGCGGCCCTGCATGTGCATCAGGCATACCGGGACCCGGCAGGCCGCCGCGGCCTCCACCGCGCCGGGCAACCTCAGCGCCTGCACATCATTAATCATCGCCGCGCCGGCTTCCACCGCCGCCATCATGACGTCCGGCTTGCTGGTGTCGATGGAGACAGGCAGCGAGACCTGGCTGACCAGGCCCTGCACAACGGGGACAATCCGGTCCAGTTCATCGCCGAGGCTTACGTGATCCGCACCGGGACGCGTGGACTCCCCACCGACGTCGATGAGCCCCGCTCCGGCCGCCGCCATGTCGCGAGCACCCGCGAGGGCCGCGTCCGGCTGAGCGTAGACACCGCCGTCGGAAAACGAGTCCGGCGTGACATTGAGGACACCCATCACTGTCGCGGGCTGATCGCCCGCCGCCCAAGGCTTCATCCAGTCGTTCATCCCCGGCCACTCATCGACGTTGGCCCCGCCGGCTATCCGTTAACGATATAGCGCGGTGAAGACCCTGCCCTTGGAAAAAAAGAGGCAGGCCTCGTGGCCTGCCTCTCGATTCAGATCATTCGCTGGTGTGCCGCGAAATCAATGCTGCCCGGCAGGACGCCCGATCGGACGCTCAGTGGCCGCAGGCGCGGAGCCGGTGGGACCCGCAGGGGCAGAGCCAGTGTCGTTCCAGTCGCTCGGCGGCCGGGGCTCCCGGCCCTCCATGATGTCGCGGATCTGGCCCTCATCAATCGTCTCGTACTTCATGAGCGCCTCGGACATCAGGTGCAGCTTGTCGAGGTGCTCCTGCAGGATACCTTCGGCACGCTGGTAGTTCGTGTCGATAATCGAACGGATCTCCTCGTCGATGGCATGAGCCGTCCCGTCGGACATCTGCTTGTGCTGGGTGACGCTGCGTCCGAGGAAAATCTCGCCATCCTCTTCGCTGTAGGTCAGCGGGCCCAGACGCTCGGACAGGCCCCATTTCGTGACCATATTTCGCGCCAGGTCGGTCGCCCGTTCGATGTCGTTGGAGGCACCGGTGGTCACCGCCTCGGGCCCGAAGATAATCTCCTCGGCAATCCGCCCGCCGAACAGGCTGGAGATCTGACTCTCCAGGCGCCGCTTGCTGTGGCTGTAGCGGTCCTCCTCGGGCAGGAACATGGTGACACCCAGGGCTCTTCCACGAGGAATAATGCTGACCTTGTAAACCGGGTCGTGGTCCGGGACCGTCAGGCCGACGATGGCGTGACCTGCCTCGTGGTACGCGGTAAGGCGCTTTTCCTCCTCGCTCATGACCATGGACCGCCGCTCGGCCCCCATCATGATCTTGTCCTTCGCCCGCTCGAACTCTTCCATGCCCACGACGCGACGATTGGCGCGCGCCGCGAAAAGCGCAGCCTCGTTGACCAGGTTGGCCAGATCCGCTCCGGAAAAGCCCGGAGTCCCGCGCGCAATAATCCCCGGCCGCACGTCGTCGGCTATCGGCACCTTGCGCATGTGGACCTTCAGAATCTGCTCTCGGCCGCGAACGTCCGGGAGGGGAACCACGACCTGCCTGTCGAAACGGCCCGGCCTCAGGAGCGCCGGATCCAGAACGTCCGGCCGGTTCGTGGCGGCAATCACGATGATGCCCTCGTTGCCCTCGAAGCCGTCCATCTCCACCAGGAGCTGGTTCAGGGTCTGCTCCCGCTCGTCATGGCCGCCGCCCAGGCCCGCGCCGCGGTGACGGCCGACGGCGTCGATTTCATCGATAAAGATGATGCAGGGGGCGTGCTTCTTGGCCTGCTCGAACATGTCCCGAACGCGGGAAGCACCAACGCCCACGAACATTTCGACAAAATCCGAACCGGAGATCGTGAAGAAAGGAACCTTTGCCTCTCCGGCAATTGCCCGTGCCAGCAGGGTCTTGCCCGTGCCGGGGGAGCCCACCATGAGTACCCCCTTCGGAATCTTGCCACCCAGGCGCTGGAACTTGGCCGGGTCCTTCAGGAAGTCCACGATTTCGCGAACCTCTTCCTTGGCTTCCTCCACGCCGGCGACGTCAGAGAAAGTTACCGCGACCTGATCTTCCCCGAGAAGCCGCGCGCGGCTCTTGCCAAACGACATCGCACCCCGTCCACCGGCACCGCCCTGCATCTGCCGCATGAAGTAAATCCAGACGGCGATCAGCAACAGTATCGGGAAAGACGAGATAAAGAGCTGCATCAGGAACGACTGCCGCTGCGGCTGGCTGGCCCTGAAGCTGACGCCCGCATCTTTGAGGTCGCCTATCAGCGCCTTATTATCCGTCTCCGGACTAACCGTTCGAAAGCGCGCACCATCCCGGGTAGTCCCGATGATGATGTTGTCACCTTCGAAAACCACCTCGCCGACCGCGCCATTTTCGACGCGCTCCAGGAAGGTTGAATACGGAAGGTCGGCGCTGCCACGCGGACTTGTGCCGAAGCTGTTGAAGACAGTCAACAGCACGACGGCGATGACAACCCAGAGGATTATGTTCTTGGCCAGATCGTTCAAGAGCTTTTTTCTCCGACGCAAGCGCACCCCGCAGGGCACGCGGTACAAGATTAGACCCTACTACACGCGATAGTTTCTCGCCACCAGGTAAACTTCCCGGCTGCGATCCCGCGACGCGGCGGGTTTTCGGGCACGCACAACTTCAAAACTGCTCCTGGAGTCCTTCATAAACGCGTCAAACCCCTCGCCCTGAAAGACTTTCGTCACAAACGCTCCGCCGGGTTTCAGGTGGTCCCGCGCGAAAGCCAGTGCCAGTTCTGCGAGATACATGGACCGCGGTTGATCAACCGCCGCCATCCCGCTGATATTGGGAGCCATGTCCGAAAGCACAAGGTCGACTTTCCGCCCTTCGAGGGCCTCGACCAAGTCCGCCAGAACGCTATCCTCGGTGAAATCTCCCTGCAGCATGTTCACCCCGGCCAGCGAATCCATGGGAAGAATATCCAGTCCGATGACCGTTCCCCGCTCGCCGACCTTCCCGGCGGCGTACTGGCACCAGGCTCCCGGAGCCGCCCCCAGGTCGATAACCGTCATCCCGCGGCGCGAACAAGCTCTCCTTTCCCATCCAGTTCCTCGAGCTTGTAGACCGCCCGGGACCGCCAACCCTCCTTGCGGGCCCTTTGCACCCAGGGGTCGCGCTCGTGCTCTTCGACCCACCGCCTGCCCCTTTTTGTTCGTCCTGCCATAGGCCCCGGATTCTTTCACAGCCGGCTCTGGGGACGCCAGGGAAGTGCTACCATCGCGCGTTGATGTTTTCGTGAGCGCCGCCATGGCCCTGACAGAATCCCAGCGCAAAAACCTCCGGCGGCTTGGCCACGGCCTCAGTCCGGTGGTCATGATCGGAGCCGGAGGCCTCAGCAAGGCAATTCTTGCCGAAGCCGACGGGGCCCTGGACCACCATGAACTGGTCAAGATCAAGGTGCGTGTCGGCGATCGCGCGGCGCGTGATGAAACGATTACAGCAATTTGCGCCGAGACCGGGGCGGAACTCATCCAGCGTATCGGTCACACGGCGCTGCTCTACAGGCCGAACCCGGAGCGACGTCGAGTCAATCCGAACGGGTCCTGACCGCGAGCAGCGCCACACCCAGCAGACTGGCGACGAGATAAACCACGGCTGACACCCCGTGGCGCATCCCGAAATCCGGCCCCGGTGTGCCGTCTGCAAGACGGGCGGAATCCATCCACGGACGAACGCCCCACTCGTTGGCCGCAAGAAGAACGACGATGGCCAGGGCAATGATCCGGTAGACCCGCCGGGGCCGGCCGGCTGGCGGTAGCGCGATCAGAAACGCAGCGCATGCCAGGCTCAGCAGGGTAACCCGGTGAAACAGATAGCCGGCTGTCTGGCCGGCGAGAGCCCGGTTGTCCAGCACGGCGAACAAGGCGGGAGCCGCGAGATAGCCGACAGCCCACAGGCAACCCAGCCAGGCCGTCTCGACGATTCGCTTTACGGCTTCCAAGAGCCCGCTTACTCGTAGCGGACTTCGAGGATCTCGAAGGTGCGCACGCCCCCGGGGGCCCGCACTTCCACCTCGTCGCCCTCCTCTTTCCCGATCAGGCCCCGGGCAATCGGGGAGTTCACGGAAATAAGTCCCGCCCGAATATCGGCCTCGTCCTCACCGACGATCTGGTAGGTGGTTTCCTGGTCCGCATCCGGATCGAACAGTACGACAGTCGAGCCGAAAACCACCCGGCCAGAGGCCGCCAGGCTGGAAACGTCGATGATCTGCGCATTGGACAGCTTCCCCTCGATGTCCTTGATGCGCCCCTCGATGAATCCCTGCTGCTCCTTCGCCGCATGGTATTCGGCATTCTCCTTCAGGTCGCCGTGCGCCCTGGCCTCCGCAATCGCGCGGATCACCTCGGGTCGATCCTCGCTCTTCAGGCGGGCCAGTTCCTTGCGCAGATTCTCTGCACCCCGGGCGGTCAGCGGAATGCGCGTCACGGGCGAAGTTCCTCGTGCAGATCCTGCAGGCGGTTGACCTCGACGGCATCGAGATGGTCCAGGGCCACGCAGGTGGCCTTGGCCGCGGCGATCGTCGTGTAGTAGGTCACCTTGCGATGCACGGCCTCCCGGCGGATGGAATGGGATTCGCGAATAGCCTGTCGGTTTTCGGTCGTATTGACCACCAGACTGATCTTGTCGTTCTTGATCATATCGACGATGTGGGGCCGGCCTTCCCGGACCTTGTTGACCGGCTCGCAGGGAACCCCGGCCTCTGCCAGCGCTGCCGCGGTCCCGCGGGTGGCAACGATATTGAAGCCTCGATCGACCAGGATGCGGGCGAGCTCGATTGCGCCTTCCTTGTCCCGGTCTCGGACGCTGATCAGCGCCGTGCCCCCGGTCGGGAGGATGATCCCGCTGGCGAGCTGCGCCTTGGCATAGGCCTCACCGAAGAACCGCCCGGTCCCCATGACCTCGCCGGTGGATTTCATTTCCGGACCGAGAATCGGGTCGGCCCCCAGGAACTTGGCGAACGGGAACACCGACGCTTTCACCGAGAAATAGTCGGGCGCGGGGGCATCGGCCACGCCCTGATCCCGAAGGCTGATGCCGGCCATGCACAAGGCCGCGATCTTGGCGAGGGGCCGGCCGGTGGCCTTGGACACGAAGGGCACGGTGCGGCTGGCGCGGGGATTGACCTCCAGCAGGTAAATCCGGTTGCTCTGGATCGCGAACTGGGTATTCATCAGACCGATCACGTTCAGAGCTCTGGCCAGGCGCCGTACCTGGTCGCGCAGCTGCTCCTGGATCGACGGGTCAAGGGTATTGGGCGGCATGCAGCACCCGGAATCCCCCGAGTGCACTCCCGCCTGCTCGATATGCTCCATGATGCCGCCGATCAGCACGCTCTCACCGTCGCATATGGCATCGACGTCCACTTCCACCGCCTGGTCCAGAAACCGGTCCAGCAGAACCGGACTGTCGTTGGAAACGCTGACCGCGGTGTTCATGTAGGCTCGCAGGTCTTCCTCCGAGTAGACGACCTCCATCGCCCGGCCGCCCAGCACATAGGACGGCCGGACCACCAGCGGATAACCCACTTCCTCCGCCAGCACCACCGCCTGCTCCTCGTCCCGCGCCGTGCGATTGGGGGGCTGCAGCAGTTCCAGTTCCTCGACCAGATGCTGAAAACGCTCCCGGTCCTCGGCCAGGTCGATGGAATCCGGTGACGTGCCGATCACCGGCGCGCCCGCGGCCTCCAGGGAACGGGCCAGCTTCAGGGGCGTCTGTCCACCGTATTGGACGATGATTCCCTTGGGCTTCTCCAGGCGCACTACTTCCATGACGTCTTCGAACGTCAGCGGTTCGAAATACAGCCGGTCGGAGGTATCGTAGTCCGTGCTGACGGTTTCGGGATTGCAGTTGACCATGATGGTCTCGTAGCCGGCCTCACGGAGTGCCAGCGAGGCATGCACGCAGCAATAGTCGAATTCAATGCCCTGCCCGATGCGGTTGGGCCCGCCGCCGAGAATCATGATCTTCTCCCGGTCGGACGGCTCCGCCTCGCACTCGTCTTCATAGGTCGAATACAGGTAGGCGGTCGTGCTGGCAAACTCCGCGGCACAGGTATCCACTCGCTTGAACACGGGGTGCAGTCCGAAGCCGTGCCGGCGCTTGCGAATAACCTCGGGATCTATGCCGAGAAGCGATGCGATACGCGCATCAGCGAAACCCTTGCGCTTGAGCCGCCAGAGGCGGTCGCGGTCGAGGCCTTCCAGGCCGTCCGCCTGAATCTGCCGCTCCTCGCCGATGAGATCCTCGATCTGGGCGAGAAACCAGGGGTCGATCCGGGACGACCCGTGTACTTCCTCGAGGTTTCTGCCGGCCCGAAAGGCGTCGGCGACCCACCACAGGCGATTCGCGCCGGGGAACCGAAGCTCCCTCTCCATGCGCTCCTCGTCATGCTCAGCCAGGGGAGCCTCCACCTGCTCGTCCAGACCCTGTGCGCCAGTTTCAAGGCCACGCAAAGCCTTCTGAACCGACTCCTGGAAGCACCGGCCGATGGCCATGACCTCGCCGACCGATTTCATCTGCGTGGTCAGCAGATGGTCCGCGTCCGGGAACTTCTCGAACGCGAAACGCGGAACCTTCGTAACCACATAGTCGATGGTGGGCTCGAAGGACGCCGGCGTAGCGCCGCCGGTGATTTCGTTGGAAAGCTCATCCAGCGTGTATCCGACGGCCAGCTTGGCGGCCACCTTCGCGATCGGAAAACCCGTGGCCTTGGATGCCAGCGCGGACGATCGGGAGACACGCGGGTTCATCTCGATGATCACCATTCTCCCGTCGTCCGGGCTGATGGCGAACTGGACGTTTGACCCGCCCGTGTCCACGCCGATCCGGCGAAGCACCGCGATCGATGCGTCCCGCATCCGCTGGATATTCCTTGTCGGTCAGCGTTTGCGCCGGAGCCACCGTGATGGAGTCGCCGGTGTGTACGCCCATGGGATCGAGGTTTTCGATGGAGCAAACGATGATGCAGTTGTCCGCGGTATCGCGAACGACCTCCATTTCGAACTCTTTCCAGCCCAGCACAGACTCCTCGAGCAGTACCTCGGTCGTGGGCGACAGGTCCAGGCCCCGTTCCACGATCTCGGTGAACTCTTCCTGGTTGTAGGCAATGCCGCCGCCGCTCCCGCCCAAGGTAAAGGACGGCCGGATAATGGTCGGATAGCCAATCTCGCCCTGGATCGCGAGGGCTTCCTGCATGGAATGAGCCACATGGGATGTCGGCACCTCGAGCCCGATCTCGCGCATGGCCTTGCGAAAAAGGTCGCGGTCTTCGGCGGTGTCGATGGCGTCCCGGGATGCGCCGACCAGTTCCACCCCGTAGCGCTCGAGGACGCCCTCGCGCACCAGATCGAGGGCCGTATTGAGGGCGGTCTGACCCGCCCATGGTCGGCAGCAGCGCGTCCGGGCGCTCCCGATCAATGACACGCTCGATAGCCCGCCAATCCACCGGCTCGATGTAGACCGAGTCGGCCATGTCGGGATCGGTCATGATGGTCGCCGGGTTGGAGTTCACCAGGACGACCCGGTAGCCCTCCTCACGCAGCGCCTTGCAGGCCTGGGCGCCGGAGTAGTCGAACTCGCAGGCCTGGCCGATGACGATCGGTCCGGCCCCGATGATCAGGATGCAATCGATGTCAGTGCGCTTCGGCATCTGGGCCTCGGTGGCTTAAGTTCCTGGCGGCAGACCGCAGGAAACCGGTGATCAACTTCACAAATAATTCTTAAGCTATTGCTTTAGCTCGATTTATTTGAGTCCATCAGGTGTACGAATCGTTGGAATAACTCGCGTACGTCGTGCGGACCGGGACTGGCCTCGGGGTGCCCCTGGAACGAAAATGCCGGGCAGTCCAGGCGACGCAGCCCCTGCAGCGTGCCGTCGAACAGGGACCGGTGCGTGGCTTCCACGTTTTCAGGCAAGGTGCTCTCGTCCACCGCGAACCCGTGGTTCTGGCTGGTGATCAGCACCTGGCCGGTTGCCAGATCCTGGACCGGGTGATTGGCCCCGTGGTGGCCGAATTTCATCTTGACGGTCGACGCCCCGCTGGCGAGCCCGAGGATCTGGTGGCCAAGACAGATCCCGAACACCGGCACGCCGTCACTCGTGAAACGCCGGGTTGCCTCGATGGCGTAGTCGCAGGGCTCCGGGTCGCCGGGGCCGTTCGAGAGAAACACGCCGTCCGGAGAGAGGGCGAGAACGTCCCGGGCCGGCGTGGTTGCCGCCACGACGGTCACCTGACAGCCATGGTCGACCAGGAGCCGAAGGATGTTCCGCTTGATCCCGAAGTCGTAGGCGACGACGCGATGGGCGCTGTGCGGCCGCGGCGCCGGGTCCTGGGCGTGCCGCCACACCCGGTCCGTCCAGTCGTAGGAGACTTCCGTGGACACGACCTTCGCCAGGTCCATGCCCTTGAGGCCCGGAAAGGACCGCGCCTCGGCGACAGCCTGTTCCACGTCGGCCGCATCGGCGCCGGTGGCAATGCACCCGCCCTGGGCGCCCTGCTCACGAATCAGCCGGGTGAGGCGGCGGGTGTCCAGGCCCGCAATGGCGACGACACCGCGCGCCGCCAGGTACTCCGGGAGAGATTGATCGCTGCGCCAGTTGCTGTGCAGAAGAGGGACGTCCCGAACGATAAGGCCGGCGGCATACACCGAATCCGACTCGTCATCCTCCGGCGTTGTGCCCGTGTTGCCGATATGCGGGTAGGTCAGAGTCACCAGCTGGCGACAATAGGACGGGTCAGTGAGGATTTCCTGGTAGCCGGTCATCGCGGTGTTGAACACGACTTCCCCGACGGTCCGCCCACTGGCGCCCACGGACACTCCGTGGAAGACCGTCCCGTCCTCCAGGGCCAAGATCGCAGGTTCCGTCAAACCAACCCCCGATGCGCTAGCGGTGTCTGCCGATGCACAAAGCGGGACGAGCCTGACGACTCCTCCCGCTTGAACGCGATGCCCGCGTTCACACTATTCTAGCGGCCCGGATGGAAGGGTGTCCATGCCGGAGGCCAGCAAGTCGCGCATGCCGTATAGCCCCGGAGGCCGCCCGGCCAGCCAGGTGGCTGCCCGAAGCGCCCCGCGCGCGAAGATCGCGCGATCCGTGGCCCGGTGAGTCAATTCCAGGCGCTCGCCGGGGCCGGAAAGCCACAGTGTGTGTTCGCCGGTGACGTCTCCAATCCTGAGAGCGGCGTGCGCAAGCGCTGGTTCGGCTTCTCCGGCTCCCGATCGGAACGCCTCTTCCAGCGCCAGCGCCGTACCCGAGGGTGCATCCCTCTTGGCGGAATGATGGATATCCAGGAGTCCCGCCTCCCAGGCCGCCGGAGACAGCCGGCCCGCCAGGCGGACCAGCTCGGTCAGCAAGCCAACGCCCGTGCTCATGTTCGCGGCATGAAAACACCGGGATGGTCCGGGCGGCGGCCTCAAGAGCCTGGCGCTCATCGCTGCCCAGCCCGGTGACCCCGATGACGACGGCCGCGCCCTGATCCGCGCACGCCGCGAGGTTACCGGACACGGCCGCCGGCAGCGTGAAGTCAATTACCACCTCGGCCCCATCCAGGGCGGCAGACGGATCCCCGACAAGGGGCACCGAGCCCAGCAGACGGGTCAATTCCGGGTCGGACGATTCGTCTGCGCCCCGCCGCGCGAGGGCCCCCGACAAGGTCAGGCCGGGAAACTCGGCCAGGCATTCCAGGAGACTGCGCCCCATGCGCCCGCCGGCTCCGAGGATCGCGACGGGCAACGGGCGGGTCACTGGCTCAGCTTCTCGAAGAACGACTTCACGCCGTCTAGCCAGCCATGCTCCCTTGGCCGATGCCGCTTCGGACTCTCGGTCAGCGAGTCGTCAAAGGCCTGCAAAAGCTCTTTTTGTTCCCGGGTCAGCTTGACCGGCGTTTCGACAGAGACATGAGCGTGCAGGTCTCCCGTGGCGCCGCCACGAACCGGCCGGACGCCCTTCCCGCGAATGCGAAATACCTTGCCACTCTGGGTGCCATCGGGAATCCGCAGTTCGGCCTGGCCGGTCAGAGTCGGCACTTCCACCATCCCGCCGAGCACGGCCGTGGCAAAACTGATCGGTATCTCGGTATGCAGGTGAGCCCCGTCGCGCTCGAACAACGGGTGGGGCCGCACCCGGATTTCCACGTACAGGTCCCCGGCAGGCCCGCCGTTGCGGCCCGCCTCCCCTTCGCCGCCCAGGCGAATGCGATCGCCCGTATCGACACCGGGGGGAACCTTCACCGAAAGATTTCGGGTCTCTCGAATCCGACCGTCACCGTGGCAGGTGCGGCACGGAGACTCGATGGTTGTGCCCTGCCCCTTGCACTGGGGGCAGGCCTGCTCAATGGCGAAAAGACCTTGCTGCATGCGCACGGCACCCTGCCCACCACACATTGAACAACCGGTCCTGGAGGTGCCCGGTTCGCAGCCGCTTCCCTCGCAGTCTGTGCATTCCAGGCGGGCCGGCACCGTAATCTCGACCGTATCGCCCATGGCAGCCTGCTCGAGAGTCAGGTCCAGGTCATAGCGAAGATCCGCACCCCGAAAAACCCGGCTCCGGCTGCGACGCCCCTGTCCGAAGATATCCCCGAACATGTCGCCGAAAATGTCGCTGAAGGCCTGGCCCGGATCGAAACCACCGGCACCGCCATCCACGCCGGCATGGCCGAACTGGTCATAGGCGGCGCGCTTGCGCGGGTCCTTCAGGACCTCGTAGGCCTCTTTCGCCTCCTTGAAGCGGGCTTCCGCGGCATCGTCACCCGGGTTGCGATCCGGGTGGAGTTTCATAGCAAGACGTCGGTAGGCCGTTTTCAGCTCGGCCTCCGTCGCATTGCGCTGCACCCCCAGCACTTCGTAGTAGTCCCGCCTTTCCATGCAGTCTCATGCCCTCGCGTCCATGAAAAACGGGGGGCGGCACCTGGCCGCCCCCCGCGCATCTTACTTGCCTTCGTCTTCCTTGACTTCCTCGAACTCGGCGTCGACGACGTCCTCGTCCTTCGGAGGCTCGGCTGAACCGTCGCCCTGCGCAGCGGCAGCCTGCTCGGCATAGGCTCGCTGGGCCATGGCGGCGGAGGCTTCGGCCAGCGCCTTGCTCTTGGCTTCGATCCGGCTCTGGTCGTCGCTCTTCACCGCCTCCTTCAGGTCGGACATCGCGGACTCGATGGCCGCGCGTTCGCCCGCTTCGACCTTCTCGCCCATTTCTTCCATCGATTTCTCGGTGGCGTGAATGAGCGCCTCGGCCTGGTTGCGGGCGTCGACCAGCTCGCGGAACTTCTTGTCCTCGGCCGCGTGGGCCTCGGCGTCCTTGACCATCTGCTGGATCTCGTCGTCGCTGAGACCACTGGAAGCCTTGATGACGATCTTCTGCTCCTTGCCGGTTGCCTTGTCCTTGGCCGACACGTTCAGAATACCGTTCGCGTCGATGTCAAAGGCCACCTCCACCTGCGGCATGCCGCGCGGCGCCGGCGGGATGTCCGTCAGGTCGAAACGACCCAGCGACTTGTTATCCGCAGACCGCTCCCGCTCGCCCTGGAGGACGTGAATCGTGACCGCTGTCTGGTTGTCGTCGGCGGTCGAGAACGTCTGATTGGCCTTCGTGGGGATCGTTGTGTTCTTTTCGATCAGCTTTGTCATGACGCCGCCCAGGGTCTCGATTCCCAGCGACAGCGGCGTTACATCGAGAAGCAGCACATCCTTGACGTCGCCGGACAGCACGGCTGCCTGGATCCCGGCGCCGACGGCAACCGCCTCATCCGGGTTGACGTCCTTGCGCGGCTCCTTGCCGAAGAAGTCCTTGACGGTCTCCTGCACCTTGGGCATGCGCGTCTGACCACCAACGAGAATGATGTCGTCCACGTCGGACACCGAGAGGCCGGCGTCTTTCAGCGCAATCTTGCACGGTTCCACTGTCCGCTTGATCAGGTCCTCGACCAGGGACTCGAGCTTGGCCCGGGTCAACTTGATATTGAGGTGCTTCGGACCGCTTGCATCGGCGGTGATGTAGGGCAGATTCACCTCGGTCTGCTGGGACGACGACAGCTCGATCTTGGCCTTCTCGGCAGCCTCCTTCAGGCGCTGCATGGCCAGGGGGTCCTTGCGGATGTCCATCCCGCTTTCCTTCTCGAACTCCGACGCAAGATACTCGATGACTCTGAGATCGAAGTCCTCGCCGCCGAGGAACGTGTCCCCGTTGGTGGCCAGCACTTCGAACTGGTGCTCGCCGTCCACCTCGGCAATCTCGATGATCGAAACGTCGAAGGTACCGCCACCCAGGTCATAGACCGCGACCTTGCGGTCGCCCCGCTGCTTGTCCATGCCATAGGCAAGGGCCGCCGCAGTGGGCTCGTTGATAATGCGCTTGACTTCGAGACCCGCGATGCGTCCGGCATCCTTCGTCGCCTGGCGCTGGGAATCGTTGAAGTACGCCGGCACGGTGATAACCGCCTCGGTTACCGGTTCGCCGAGATAGTCCTCGGCCGTCTTCTTCATCTTCATCAGCACCCGCGCGGAGATTTCCGGCGGAGCCATCTGGTTGCCGTCAACCTCGACCCAGGCGTCACCGTTCTCGGCCTCGACGATCTTGTACGGCACCATGTCGCGATCCCGCGCGACCACTTCGTCGCTGTAACGGCGCCCAATGAGACGCTTGACCGCGAACAAGGTATTGGCCGGATTCGTGACCGCCTGCCGCTTGGCGGGCTGACCGACGAGAACCTCGCCATCCTTCGTGAACGCGACAACCGAAGGCGTCGTGCGATCGCCCTCGCTGTTTTCAATGACCTTCGGGGACTTGCCTTCCATCATGGCCACGCAGGAATTGGTGGTCCCGAGGTCGATTCCGATGACTTTACCCATTTAAGAATCTCCAGAAACAGATTGAATTCGAATGAAAAACCCTTGTCCGCCGATGTGGGGCCGGCGGCCGGCGGTTTCAACCCTCGCCGGCGTCCGGAGCCCTGGCCACGATGACCCGCGCGGGTCGGAGCAGCCGGTCGTGGATCTGGTAGCCCTTCTGGACAACGGTCAATACGGTGTCCGGCGCCGCGTCGGGCGCGGGCTGCGCGGCCATGGCCTCATGAAACTGGGGGTCGAAGGGCGCGCCGGACGGGTCAATGACGGTGATGGCAAATTTTTCCAGCAACTGGGTCAGTTTCCGCAGGGTCGCGGCGAAACCTTCCGCCACGGCGGTATCGCCGGCGCTCTCCGCGGCAGCCATACCCATCTCCATGCTGTCTGCCACGTCGAGAAGCTCGCGCGCGAAGCGTTCAACGCCGTAACGATGAGCATTCTCCACGTCCCGAGCGGCGCGGCGGCGGACGTTTTCGAGTTCGGCCACGGCCCGGAGCCGCTGGTCCCGGTATTCGGCGAGTTCGTTTTCCAGCGCCGCGATGCGATCACTCGCCTCGTCGGAGGCGAATTCCGCAACGCCGCCCTCTTCGCCGGAATCGGAATCGGTCGTTTCCCCGGAATCGACCCTCGGTTCTTCAATCATTATTGATCTCCCGACGCTGGCTTTGCTGCCGCGCCACGCCATTGGGGTTTGAGCACTGATTCTGGGGAGTTGGGGGTCAGTCTCGTGAATTCAAGGCCGACCCGAGCAGGCGGGCGGTGATGTCCACAATCGGGATCACGCGCTCATACGCCATGCGGGTTGGCCCGATCACGCCGAGCACTCCGACCACTTCGTCGTCCACGTAATAGGGGGTGGCCACCACGCTGACGGACTCCAGCATTTTATAGCCGGACTCCTCGCCGATGAAGATTTGCAGGCTCTCCGCGCTGAGACACCGGTCCAGCAGGTTCAGAATGTCCCGCTTGCGCTCGAACGCGCTGAACAGCTCGCGCAGCTTCTCGATGTCTGAAAGCTCCGCGAAATCCATGAGATTGGTCTCACCGGCCATCACAAACCCCGCCTCGGGATCGGGTGCGACCGCCTTCTGGGCAATCTGGATGGCGTTGAGCATCATCTCGTTCATGTGCTGGCGCGCGTCTTTCAGCTGCCCGAGCAGCGCCTCGCGCACCGAGGAAATGGGCTTACCGGCGAATTCCGCATTCAGAAAGTTGGCAGCCTCCTGGAGCTCATCGACGGAGTAGTCCCGCTCCAGGTCGAGTATTCGGTTCTGCACATCGGTTTCGTTGATCACCAGGATCGCCAGAACCCGCCGGCCGGTCAGCGGGAGGAACTCGATCTGCCGAAACTGCGAGTGGCCACGGCGCGGGACGGTGACAAGCCCCGCCATGCGAGTCAGTCCAGACAGGAGGCTGGAGGCATTCGCGGCAATATCCTGGCCGGAATTTCGCTCCCGCTCCAGGCGCCGGGACAACTCGATAATCTGCTGCTCGCTGACGGGCTGGACCCGGATCAGCGAATCGACGAACAGGCGGAACCCCGCGGGTGTCGGAATGCGCCCCGCGGAAGTATGCGGCGAAACGACCAGGCCCAGTTCCTCGAGGTCGGACATGACATTGCGGATGGTGGCCGGACTGAGGTCCAGCCCGGAGTCACGAGACAGTGTCCGCGACCCGATGGGCTGTCCATCCTCGATGTATCGCTCGACCAGCACCCTGAGCAGATGCTGCGCGCGTTCCGACAATTCAGCCGTCATAACGTCCGTGCTCTCTCGAAGGGCCCTGCCTGACCCGGCAGTTTACCGCCGCGACACCCGCCTGCGCGACGGTTTCACGCTAGCAACGGCAAAACCGCAGTGTCAAGCTGGCCAGGTTTGCGCCAATGCCTTGGTTAGCAAGGAAGTTTGCCGAAGGGCCATGGCGGGCAGGGCGCCCCTCGAGAACACGGCCCCTGATCCGGATAGCCCGTGTGGCGGGTCTGTTGGTGATCGTGCTACAAAGACGCCCACTTCGGGGAGCACCATGGCCAGGCAATTCCAGACCGTCGCCTTGACCGGAAAATATTCGGACCCGCGGGTAGGCGACTCCATGACCCAGCTGGCAAACCACCTGGCCGGCAAGGACATTCGCGTGCTCGCCGACCCCGGTGCCGGCATGCCCGCCGGGCTGCCTGTCGAAGCGCTGGCCGCCCCCGCCCTGGTCCAGCAGGCCGACCTGATGATCGCCGTGGGTGGCGACGGCACCATGCTCTACGCCGCGCGTCTTGCCGCGCCTCACCAGCGGCCGCTCGTTGGTATCAATCGCGGGCGGCTGGGTTTCCTGGCCGATATAACCCGTGACGAGATGATCGAGCGCGTCGACGAGATTCTCGGCGGCGAGTACGTCGAAGAACAGCGCCTCATGCTGGAGGCCACGCTGACCGATGGCGATCAATCCGAGCGGGGAATCGCGCTGAATGACGTGGTGCTTCAGAAACGCGAAACCGGCCGCACCATTGACTTTGAAAACTGGATCGACGGCGTGTTCGTAAACGCGCATCGAGGCGACGGGCTGATCATTGCCACACCCACGGGGTCCACGGCCTATGCTCTGTCCGGCGGCGGACCGATCATTCATCCAAGCCTGGGCGCGGTAACGCTGGTTCCCATTTGTCCGCATACGCTCAGTGACCGGCCGATCGTGGTCAGCGCCGAAAGCCGCCTGGAAGTGCGGCTGATCGAGCGGTCCGACGCGCAGGCCGAAATCACCTGCGACGGCCATGTGCTGGGGGCGCTCTCGGAGGGGGCCCGACTGCACGTCCGCGCCGCGGACGAGCGCGCCATCCTCCTGCATCCCCGCCACCACGATTATTTCCGCCTGCTCCGCTCGAAGCTGCACTGGGGCCGCGGCAAGAACAACGGCACCGGCTGAGGCGACGCATGCTCACGAGCCTGCACGTCCGGGATTTCGCCATCATCGACGAGGTGGAACTCGACCTCTCCGGCGGCATGACCGTCCTGACCGGGGAAACCGGCGCCGGCAAATCGATCCTGCTGGATGCCCTCGGACTGGTTCTGGGCGACCGGGCCGACGGGAGCGCCGTGCGTCACGGCGCCGAGCGGGCCGAGATCACCGCCTCCATGGACATAGGCGAGGTGGAGCCGGTGCAGGAGTGGCTCAAGGAACACGACCTCGATGCCGACGGCGAATGCGTGGTCCGGCGAGTGGTGGGCCGCGAGGGCCGCTCGCGAGCCTATATCAACGGCGCATCCACGACGCTGCAAACCCTGCGCCAGCTGGGCGAGCGGCTCATCGACATTCACGGTCAGCACGCCCACCAGTCCCTCGTTCGTCCGGCCGTGCAGCGGGAGATCCTCGATGACCACGGTGGCCATGGGGCCGCCCTTGCTGCCGTGACCAAGGGCTGGCAGCGCTGGCGGAATGCCGGCGAGACCCGTCGGCGCCTTGAAACCGCGCATCGCGACCGGGACGATCGTCTGGACCTCCTGCGCTACCAGGCCGGCGAACTCGAAGCCCTCGCCCTGCTCCCCGGCGAGGCGGCGGAACTGGAGCAGGAGCACGCACGGCTGGCCAATGCGGGCCGCCTGGCCGAAGGCTGCGATGAAGCCATAGCCCTGATCTACGAGTCGGAATCCGGGTCAGCCCATGACCGGCTGGGAAAGGCGGCTCGGCTGCTGGATCAGCTGGCTGACATCGATCCGGCACTGGCGGAGGTGGCGACCATGGCCACCGAGGCGCAGATCCAGGCCGCCGAGGCCGCGGCAGGCCTGCAGAGCTACGCATCGTCACTGGACGCCGATCCGGCGCGAATAGAGACCGTGGCGTCCCGGCGGCAAAGCGTGCGCGACCTGGTCCGCAAGCACCAGGTGAGCGCCGACGACCTGCCGGAACGGCTTGAGGCGCTGAGATCCGAAATCAACGAACTGGAAAACGCCGAAACCGCCCTGGAGGCCGCGGCCGCCGCCGAAGAAAAGGCCCGGGCGGCCTATGACAAGGCCGCCGCAAAGCTCAGCCGACATCGCATTGCTGCCGGCAAGGCCCTCGCCGGGGAAGTGACCGGGCTCATGGCTCAGCTCGGCATGCCAGGCGGACGGCTGGAAATCGGGGTACACACGGACTCGGAGGCGGAACCCCAGGCGCTGGGGCGGGACAACATCGAATTCCTGGTCACCGCCAATCCCGGGCAGCCGCCTGCCCCGCTGGGAAAGGTCGCCTCGGGAGGGGAACTCTCGCGAATCGGCCTCGCGATCCAGGTGGCAGCGACCCGGACAGCGGGTACACCCTCGGTGGTATTCGATGAAGTGGACGCGGGCGTGGGCGGTGGCGTGGCGGAGATCGTGGGGAGACGCCTGCGGGAACTCGGATCCAGGCGCCAGGTATTGTGTGTCACCCATCTGCCCCAGGTCGCCAGCCAGGCGGACGCGCATCTGCGAGTATCAAAGCTGACTGACGGCGAGACCACGCGCACTCGCCTCGCCCGGCTGACGAATACCGAACGGGTCGAGGAACTGGCGCGCATGCTGGGGGGTGTGGAAATCACCGATCGGACCCGGGCTCACGCCGAAGAAATGATTACCCGCGCGAAAGAAGCATGAAAAACCTGGCCGCGGGGCCTTTGCGCTACCGTCGTTTCCGCGGGCAATCCTCGCGTACGCAGTTGCCATAGATCACCAGGGCGTGCTCGCCGATTTCGAAACCCCGCTCCTCGGCGACCACCTGCTGCCGCTCTTCGATGACCTTGTCGAAAAACTCCACTACCTCGCCACACTGCTGGCAAACGATATGGTCGTGGTGGCTGCCGTCGTCCAATTCGAACACGGCGCTGCCGCCCTCGAAGTTGTGCCGGCGAACCAGCCCGGCCGCCTCGAACTGGGTGAGCACCCGGTAGACGGTGGCCAGGCCGATTTCTTCGTCGGAGTCCAGCAGCGTCCGGTAGACATCCTCGGCGCTCATGTGGCGCTGCGGGACGGTTTCCAGAATCTCGAGGATCTTCACCCTGGGCAGGGTGACCTTGAGTCCGACTTTCTTGAGTTCCTTATTGTCCAAGAGTCCCCCGTGGGCTTTTCGGCGTGGCGGGTATTCGATGCTTCAGCTTTGGTATTATTGCCGAGTCTGAACCGCTGTCGCCACCGTAACGACTCTGGACCCGCCGGAAAGCACATCGTTCCATGAACCCACGCCTTGCATCTTTCCTGATCGCCACGCTCGTCGCCTTTTCGCTGGCGGCCACCAGCGGCTGCTCAGGGCGTCGTTTCTCGCTGAAGCCCTACAAGCTGAATATTCAGCAGGGCAATTACCTGGAAGCGGACCACCTCGAGCGGGTCAACGAGGGCATGACCCGCGGCCAGGTACGGTTCCTGCTCGGTACGCCGATGATCGCTGATGCATTCAACGAACAGCGCTGGGACTATGTGTTCTATCTGAAGATGGGCTCCACCGGCGACGTGATCCAGAGCCGGATGACCGTGTTCTTCGAGGGAGACACGGTGTCGAGCGTCGAGCGCCCCGACCAGGAAAAAGTCACAAACGACATCGACGCCGCGTTCGACGGCTAGCCACCGGGCTCACGATTCCGGAGCAGACTTCGCTCTTGCTGCCCGTTCCCTGCGCACTGCCTTCGGATCCGCCTTCAGCGGCCGATAGATTTCCACCCGTTCTCCCGGAGCCAGCACCCGGTCCGGCTTGCAGAGCTTGCCGAATACGCCGATCCGGTTGATGGCCAGGTCAATCTCGGCAAACTGCTCCTCGATGCCCGACAGGCGGATGGCTTCTATGGCCGTGGTCTCGGGCGGCACGTCCACCGGCACGATCAGCTGACGTTCCGGAAGCGCGTAGGACACTTCCACGCGATAGAAACCGTCGGACCGGATCCGGCTAGCGGGGTCCATAGACGGCCCGGGCCCGGTCGGAAAACGCGTCCACGAGGGATCCCACGATCTGCTCGAAGATCGAACTGAACAACAGCCCGGTGATCGGGCTGGCAAATTCGAAGCGCATCTCCACACCCACCTCGGAAGCATCCTCGTCCAGCGCCTCGAAGGTCCAGCGGCCATCCAGGTGACGGAACGGCCCACCGACCAGGTCAATGCGGATCTCTTCCCAGGGGCTAAGGCGATTGATCGTGGTGAACTCACCTTTCAGCGCGCCGTGGGCCAGGCCAAGACTGGCCTCAATCTCCTCGGCGGTGGAACGATGAATCGTGGCCTGGTAGCACCAGGCCAGAAAATCGGGGTAGGCGGCCACGTCGTTGACCAGGTTGAACATCTCCTCCGCGGAGTACGGAACCACAGCGCTGCGGCGGACTTCGCGCACCTAAAGCAACCCGGCGGCAGTCAGCAGGCCGGTGGCCTGCAGGAACACCAGCAGAACAGCCACCGGCGCCACCCACCGGGACAGGAAGCGCCAGGCCTGGTAGATGAAGCTGGTGCCGACGTCCAGTTCCTCGGCGGTGGAGTTCTTGCACATGGCCCAGCCGGCAAAGACGCTGATAAACAGTCCGCCCAGGGGCAGCATGATGTTGCTGGTCAGGTGATCCAGGTTCTCGAACGCCGTACGCCCGAACAGCTTCACGTCGGCCATCTCGTTGAACGAGAAAATCGTCAGAAACCCGAGCGACCAGATGATGACGCCGATAACCATGGCGGAGCGGGCGCGCGACTGGCCGTGGCTCTCCACGCTCCATGCCACCGCTGGCTCGATGAGGCCGATCGCCGAAGTCCAGGCCGCGAAGGTCAGCAACACGAAAAACAGGGTCGCGAAGAACGTGCCGCCGGACATCTTCCCGAACGCGACCGGCAGGGTTTCGAAAATCAGCCCGGGACCGGCGGCCGGATCAAGGCCATTGGCGAATACGATGGGAAAGATCACGAGACCGGCCAGCAGGGCCACCAGGGTATCGGCGATCACCACGGACACCGACGTGCCGGTAATCGAGGTCCCCTCGGGGAGATAGGCCCCGTAGGCCATGATGGCTCCCATGCCGACGGAGAGCGTGAAGAAGGCCTGCCCCATGGCGGCAAGCATCCCCTCGGCCGTCAGCGCGCTGAAATCCGCCTTGAAGAGGAATTCGATGCCGCGCGCGAAATCCCCCATCCGAATGCTGTAGGCCAGCAGCACCAGCAACAGGATAGCGAGGGCAGGCATGAGAAAACGCACAGCCGTCTCAAGGCCCCGCTCCACACCCCGTGCCACCACCCACACCGTGAGCGCCATGAAGAGCGTGTGCCACAGGGCCATGGATTGCCAGTCGCTCAGAAGCGAACTGAAGATGCCGCCGATTTTCTCCGGGTCGCCGCCCGCAAACTGCCCCGCCGCACTGTTGACCACGTAGACCAGCGACCACCCGGCGATCACGCTGTAGAACGACAGAATAAGAAAACCCGCGATAATCCCCATGGCGCCAACGAGGCCCCAGGAGGGATGGCTGTTCTCCTCTTCCCCGACCAGGCGCATCGTCGCAATCGGATTTCTGCGCCCCCGGCGGCCGATCAGGACTTCGGAAATCATGATGGGCAGACCGATACAGGCCACGCACAGCAGGTAGAAAAGGACGAAGGCGCCTCCGCCGTTGGCGCCCGCAACGTAGGGAAATTTCCAGATGTTGCCCAGGCCCACAGCCGAGCCGCTGACGGCGAAGATGAAGGCCAGTCTGGAGGACCAGAGGCCGTGCAGGGAGGATCGCTTGGCCATGTGGCGCCGTCCCGGACCTTTAAAAGGCTGGCGATTTTGGATTAAATCCCCTTCCCAGACAACAGCCGGGGCGAGACTTTCGTCCCCGGACATCCTGCGCCGCACCGGGAGCGCAGGCCGTTATGATGACTTCAACCGGGCTTCGAAACCCGCCACGGGAATTCCAGATGAGCGCCAAGAAGGCGAACAAGGGCGCGGGCGGCAACCAGATCGCCGTCAACAAGAAGGCCCGCTACGAGTTCTTCATCGAAAACCGTATCGAGGCCGGGCTGGCCCTCCAGGGCTGGGAGGTCAAAAGCCTCAGGGCCGGGCGCGCCCAGCTCACGGAAAGCTATGTGCTCCTGCGCGACGGCGAGGCGTGGCTGTTCGGCGCCCATATCGCCCCGCTCACGTCAGCATCCACCCACATCAAGACCGACCCGACCCGGACGCGCAAACTGCTCCTGCATCGCCACGAGATCGACAACCTGATCGGCCAGGTGGAGCGCAAGGGATATACCCTGGTGCCCCTGTCGCTCTACTGGAGCAAGGGCCGCGCGAAGCTCGACGTCGGGCTGGCCAAAGGCAAGAAGCAGCACGACAAGCGCGCCACCGAGAAGGATCGCGACTGGCAGAGAGAGAAAGCCAGAATTCTGAAGGGAAGATAATAAAAACAACAAGTTATTAGATATAACTCATTTGTCTTATGAATATATGGCCTAGAGTCTTCGGAGCCCGGGCCATTGAACCCGGTCGCGAAATCCCCATCTAACAGTAGCGCGCCGGCGATGCCGGCCGTAGACTTCGGGTGTTGATTCGATTTTCTGGGGGCGACATGGCTTCGACGTGGGTCACGAAACTCCAGGTGCATGCCGAGGTGCAGGTGCCTCGTAAAACTGTCTGCAAACTCTTAGTTGCCAACGACGACAACTACGCACTCGCTGCCTAAAAAACAGTAGATTGCCGTCTGACTGGAGCCGTGCTTGTGCGTCCAGGTCCTTCGGGACATTCAGGCGTCATCCTCACAAGACCGCTGTGAAGCTCTCCCAGGGTGGATCAGTTAAAACCTAACTGGGACAGCGCGTTGTCTTCCCTGCCCGTCGGGTAGCAGCGCGTTAAATCAAAGACGCGGATAAGCATGTAGAGCCTGTAGCGGAGGGCTTGCGGACGCGGGTTCGATTAGTGAAATGGTCGCCACGGGGAGTGATCCCCGTTGGAAAAGAGGGCTCATACGGTGAACGCTACGGAGCATAGGCTCTACGCCAACGCCGTCCGGTGAATGGGAAACCAGCAAGCCGGCTAGAGACTCATAGGCTCCTAAGGTGCTGACTACGGAGTACTAGGGTGGATCCGTTGGCTGCAATGGATCCACAACACGCCCTCCCCTGCAGTCATCTGCAGGTGAAGGAATAGTCCGGCCCGTATCGAAAGATACGGAACAGCTGTCCCGCCGCCTCCACCACTTCAAAACCCGGCACTTTGCCGGGTTTTTCTTTGTGGACGTCTGGCGGGTGCTCCGGCAC
>CAWJIJ010000007.1:0-417429 GCA_963842955.1 uncultured Gammaproteobacteria bacterium | reverse complement strand
GATGGGCCCCGCAATCACGGGGCCCATCAGCGTCATGCGCGGAGGTAGCGGATCACAGTTCTTACTTCGGGCAACGACGATTCCTTACGACGTCGGTCCCGAAGAAATCAACGCCATCGTGCGTCTTGCCCGTGAGTTCTACTTCGGTTTCGCCGCAGCCAATCCGCAAGTCCCTGGCGCGGAACAGTGGCACGAGATCAGGAATGCGGTCTCTGTTCGCATCGTAGACGCGATAATTTCGTGGCCTCGCCCCACCAGGTTCTAGGCGGATAGTCTCCAGGTCCGTTTGCAGGGCATCGAAGCCTTCCTCAGAAAGAATGGCCACGGAGAAGAGCATTGGACTGTACGGATCGATCAGGTTGCGTTCTTCAAAAGGCTTAATATCCAGATTAACGTCGCGCACAGTGATCAGCGGTGACAAGTCATAGACGTATGTCGCACCGCTATCTGCAGCAAGCGCGTCGTCTGACATTGCTCCGACGAGGGCATGCCCATTGTCCAGCCCAACACTCTCGCCGAAATATGCGTAGTCCTCCCCATCGGAAGCTACAAGCTTGGCACTCTCCTTCCATAGACCATCGGCGCCCAGTTCGAACAGGTATGCCGCTCCACTCCCTGGGACTATTCCGGCTGCCTGTCTCGCCCCGACCAAGGCTTTGCCACTATCAAGGCTTACAGACCATCCAAAACTCGCTCTTTCGTCCAGCCCGTCAATTGTCAGCTCTTGGTGTTCTCCCCAGCTTCCCCTGGTGTCCCGGTAGTAGACGTATGCCGAGCCGGTGTTGCCGCGACGGTCTTGGGGAGCCCCGATAATCGCTGTGTCACCCCTCAATTCGAGCGACCTTCCGAAATTCATATAGGCTCTTGAATCATCAGGAACCAGCTTGGCGCTTTGGCGCCAGACCCCAATCGAGTTGCGTTCAAAGACATAGGCGGCCCCGCCGTCAATCGTTATTCCGTCGTCATAAAAAGCGCCCACAATGATTGTGTCGCCATCAATGCTTACAGCGTCACCGAAATGAGCCGACTGCGAAGCATCCTGCGCGAGAAGTTTCGCTTCCTGTAGCCATCTTCCGTCCGATTGACGCCTGAACACGTAGGCAGAGCCCGTCCAGTAACCATAGTCTTGGTCGCCACCCGCCCCGACGACGGCTACGTCGCCTTGGACATCTACGGCGCTCCCGAAATGGTCGCGTGCTTCCGTGTCGTCCCCAAGAAGTTTCGCCGTTTGCGCCCAGGCACCGGCCGAATTCCTGTTAAAGATGTACGCGGCACCACTCTCGGTGCCAGTCTCATCGCGCCACGGCGCCCCCACGATGACGTGCTCTGTATGTATTCCTACTCCTATACCGAAAAAATCGCCGGCAGCACCATCCGAAGCCGTTAGCTTCTGAAGTTCTGACCAGACACCCTCTTCATCCCGAACGAAGACATAAGCGGCGCCGCTATCAGGCCCCCTATCGTTGGAGCTATAGGCGCCAATAACCGCAGTACCTGAATCGACATCAAGCGCCGCTCCAAACTTGTCTAATCGATAACCATCGGCGGGGATGACTTTCTGCATTTCCTCGACGACCGTCGAAGCTGCAAGGCCGGCGACGCACACACATACCAGAGCCAAAAAGGCACTTGCTCCGATTCCTATCGCCCTAAAGCTACGCACTTTCATCGAATCGACCCTCCTCCGACACGGGTCGAAGCCCTTGCAAGATTGCGCGTCCCCAAAAGCACCCGGCGCCTGCCGGTTATCTATTCCCTACTCAATTTATATGTCTTGGGACACGCAATTTCCGTAAGGAGATCTGCTACTTGAAAACGAAAGACCTGATTTTTCAGGCACTGATGAGGTCGTCTCTGCTGGACACTTTAGGTCGCTGTGAGCTCACTGAAGCCTGGGTTCCCGGTTGCTAGGGAACTTGGATGCCCACAGCAGCATGTTCATAAATCGGCCAGCTTCTTCGCATCCAAGTTGGGGGCTAGTGGTTCCTGCCATCTATGCGTTCTAAGTGCTCCGCGATAGTGTCTTCCGACCCGATATCGTCGTGAATGCCTCCAGTGGCCTTGCCAAGGAACACAAACCCCGTCTTCCGCGAGAGACGCGACTAGTGCCGCCAGCTCTTCTGCTGCGTGTCCGACGAATTCGTCGTGGGTCATGCTGGGAGGATGCCTCGAATTTCCGCCGGAACAGAATGGGAGTGACGTTTCCCCCGTCAGCCTAGGTACTCGGAAGGAGTGTTCAGTAGTTCCAGTCTCTCCGATGAATCGCACTAAGGAGGAGAAGGGCTCGTTTGTGAGTAAGATCCAACTGGCCGCTCAGGGTCGGAAGCGGACACGTCTCCTGGCACGGCAGTCACCTTGCCGCGGTACCGTTCCGGTGGATTTCCGGGCAAGAAAAAGGGGGCCGAAGCCCCCTTTTCCGATTGCTTGAAGCCACGCGCTTAGAGCAGCGGCGCAATCACCAGGCTCACGATGGCCATGACGTTGATGAGAATGTTCATCGACGGGCCGGACGTGTCCTTGAAGGGGTCGCCCACGGTGTCGCCGACGACCGTCGCCTTATGGGTGTCGGAACCCTTGCCGCCGAAGTTGCCCTTTTCGACATACTTCTTGGCGTTGTCCCAGGCGCCGCCCGCGTTGGCCATGGTCAGCGCAAGCATCACGCAGCCGAGCAGCGCGCCACCCAGCATGCCGCCGAGCGCTTCCGGCCCGAGGATGAAGCCGACCACTACGGGGCTCAACACCGCCAGCAGGCCCGGCAGCACCATGCGTCGCAGCGCTGCAGTCGTGGCAATGTCCACGCAGCGAACCGTGTCAGGCTCTGCAGTTCCCTCGAGCAGACCGGGGATCTCGCGGAACTGCCGGCGGATTTCCTTGATCATGTCGAAGGCCGCGACACCCACGGCGTTCATCGTGATCGACGCCACGAGGAACGGGAAGATCGAACCGATGAACATGCCGATCAGCACGATCGGGTCCGAGATCTCCAGCGAGAAACCCTCATTGTGGTGACTTACCACCTCGATGTAGGCGGTGATGATCGCCAGCGCCGCAAGGGCGGCCGCGCCGATGGCGAAGCCCTTGCCGATGGCCGCCGTGGTGTTACCCACCTCGTCCAGGGAATCGGTAATCTCCCGGGTTTCCTTGCCAAGGCCGGCCATTTCCGCGATGCCGCCGGCGTTGTCCGCCACCGGCCCGTAGGCGTCGATGGCCATGGTCATGCCCACGGTGGCCAGCATGCCGACCGCCGCGATGCCCACGCCATAGAGGCCCACCCACATATTGGCTACATAGATGATCGTGGCAATCGCCAGAATCGGAACCACCACCGACTGCATGCCGATGGCCAGTCCGGAAATGATCACGGTTGCCGGACCGGTCTCGCCGTCCTGCGCGATCCGCCGCACCGGCGGCCCGGCCGTGTAGTACTCGGTCACCAGGCCGATCACCATGCCGCCCACGGCACCGGCCAGCACCGCGTACCAGACACCGACGTCCACGCCCATGGCGCGAATGACAAAGAACGCGGCGACGATAAACAGGACCGCGGCGCCGACCGTGCCGACCCGCAGTGCCTTTTCCGGGGGCAGACCGCTGGCCACGCGCACCAGCGTCACGCCGAGCAGGCTGCAGATCAGGCCGGTGGACGCCAGCATCAGCGGCAGCGCCATCAGGTTTTCCTGGGATCCCAGCGCCGCCAGCAGGCCGGCGGGCAGGGTGCTGGCAATGGCGATCGTGGCGATCATGGAGCCGCAATAGCTCTCGAAAATGTCCGAGCCCATGCCGGCCACGTCACCCACGTTGTCACCGACATTATCGGCAATCACGCCGGGGTTGCGCGGATCGTCTTCCGGAATGCCGGCCTCGATCTTGCCGACCAGGTCGGCGCCAACGTCCGCGCTCTTGGTGAAGATGCCGCCGCCGACACGAGAGAACAACGCGACCAGCGATGCGCCCATGCCGAACCCGTGGATGGTCTCGGCCGACTGGGGATCGCCACCGAACAGCAGATACAAGAACCCAAGGCCCAGCAGACCCATGGCCGCGATGGTCAGGCCCATGACCGAACCGCCGTAAAACGCCACAGAGAGGGCGGCGCCCGCACCCTTGGTATGGGCGGCGGTCGTGGTTCGCACATTGGCCCGGGTCGCCGTGTTCATGCCGATGAAGCCGGCGATGGAGGACGTCAGGGCGCCGACGAAAAACGCGAGCGTCGTATCCCAGCCGAGGTCCGACAGGCCGATGGCCAGCATGATCACCAGGGCAATGCCCCAAAGGATGATGTACTCGCGACGCATGAAGGTCATCGCGCCGGTATGAATCTTCTCGGCAATGTCGATGACCTTGCCTTCGCCGGCGGGATAGCTGAGCACTACCCGGTAGACGATGAACGCGGCCGCAAGGCCAACGGCGCCGACAATGATCGGCAGGTAGTCGATGTTCATTTCTTCCCTTTTGTTTTGAGCCCGGTCCCCGAACCCGCGCTGTCCCGGAAGCTGCCTGTCCCGGTCACCGGTCCGTCAGGCCTGGGCCTTCCGGGCTGCGAGTCCACCCTGTCGTTATTCGTACCGGCCGGCCGGAAAATGCGGCTGCGGCCGGCAGCCCCATGGCCCCCGGCGGGCCAGACGACACGCCATTATAGCGGCTAGCGAATCGGCGAGTCAGCCGGAGGGTGCGTCCTCCAGCGGCGCGGCCAGTGGCTTGGGCCGGCCCACGACATAACCCTGGACGAAGTCGACTCCCAGGGACCTCAGACGGCTGTACGCGGCCTCGTCTTCCACCTGCTCGGCGATGACGCGAATGTCCATTGTCCGGGCCAGGTCGATCATGGCGCTGAGCATCGCCTGGTTGACCTCATCGGTGCCGAGGTCGCGCACGAAGGAACCATCGATCTTGAGGTAGTCGAGGCTCAGCTGCTTCAGCTGCGCGAATGACCCCATGCCGCCGCCAAAATCGTCGAGGGCGAACTGGCAGCCCATCCCGTGCAGCACGGCAATAAAGCGGGCGGCGTGGGAAAGATTGCTCATCACCGCCGATTCCGTGATTTCGAAGCAGATCCGGGCCGGCGCGACGCCGGTACGATCAAGACAGTCCACGACGAAATCCAGGAACTGCGGATCGCCCAGGGTCTGCCCGGACAGATTGATGGCGCAGCTACGCTGATCAGGCAGCCGAAGCGATCCGCTCCCGATGGCGGCGAACGCTGTCTGAAGCACCCAGCGGTCGACGTTCGGCATGAGATGGTAACGCTCTGCCGCCTGCATGAAGTCGGTTGGCGAAATCATCCCGGCGTCGTCATCACAAAGCCGCAACAGGACCTCGCAGGCCGGGCCGGTGTCCACCCGTCCGGACGCCGAAACGATGGGCTGGACGTACAGCTCGAACAAGTCTTCCTTGAGAGCGGTTTGCAGACGCTGAAGCCAGAGAATCTCGCCGCGCTGGCGAGCTACCGCCTCGTCCCGGGACGAGTAAACATGAACGCGCCCGCGGCCGTGCTGCTTGGCCACGTAGCAGGCCGAGTCCGCTGCGGACAACATGTCCTCCATGGAGCCGCTCTCGTGAGCGATTTCCACGAGCCCGATACTTACGCCGATCGTGAAAATCTGGTCCCGCCAGACGTACCGATAGTCGCGGATGGCGGCGCAGACATCGTCCGCGAGCTGGCGGGCCTTATCCAGCGGGCAGCCCGAGAGCAGCATCCCGAACTCGTCGCCGCCGATGCGCGCCACCGTGTCGGAGTCACGGATCTGGTCGCGTATTACCCCGGCGACTTCGCGCAACAGATTGTCTCCGGCCATGTGGCCGCAGGTGTCGTTGACCCGCTTGAACCGGTCCAGATCCAGGTAGCAGAGCACATGGCTTCCATTCCCGCTGCGGGCCATTGCAATGGCCTCGCCTACGCGACGCTCGAACTCCCGGCGGTTGCAGAGCCCGGTGAGCGGGTCGTGACTCGCCTGGTAGGACATCTGCCGGGCAAGGCCGCGAATTTCGGAAACATCGTGGAGTACGACCACACAGCCCGACAGCTGCCGGAGCCCCTGGCGGATCGGCGAGACCCGGACTTCGATGGAGCATTCCTCCCCGGTGATCCGGCTGACGAGAATGGCTCTGCGACCCAGGTCGATCCGCCGTTCTTCCTCGATGCAAAGCGCGACCGGGTCTCCAAGAGAGCGCTCGTCCTGTTCGTCCACGAGGGTGACCAGGTCCGCCAGCGTGCGCCCGCGGGCGTTCTCCCGCCGCGCGCCGGTCAGGTGTTCGGCGGCGGCATTCATGTAGCCGATCCGGCCGTCCGCATCCGTCGTGATGATGCCTTCGGTTATGGATTCCAGCGTCTCGGTGGCCAGGCCGGGGCCCGGGCTCTCGGCGGCGCTCGCGGAGGCGTCGGCACGGATGAGGGTGCCGGCCATTCCGTTGGGCAGTCGCTCGCCCAGGGGCTCGAGAACACAGCTGCGGGGGCCGTCCGCGAGGTCGAGGAGAATGCCACCCGCCGCTGCCGCCGTGCCGCTGACGCGCGCCACGACATAGTCCATCACCGCCTCCCGGGACTCCGGGTGGGCCACGACCTCGACGGGGCGACCCACGAGCGCTTCCGGCGCCATGCCGAAAAATCGTCCCGCCGCCGGGTTCGCATAGCTGATCCGGTCGTCGTGCAGGATCACCGGGTCGGTCATCAGGTCGAGCAGCAACGGCCCCATCCCGGCCCCAGGCGCAGGCGACTCCGGTCGCTCGGAGGCCGGCGCGGCTGGTACGGCAGCAGCCGCGATCTCAGCCCCCGACTGCCGTGCGGCCCATTGCCGCCACGCAAGCAACACCAGGAACCCGAAGGCGCCGAGGCCCGTGGCGATGGTGATTGTTTCAAGGATGCCCATGAGTGCGGTCAATCTCTCCGGTAGACCTGGCTGCCCATTTCCCGGAACTCCAGGGCCTTTTCCTCCATGCCCTGGCGCAGCGCATCGGACTCCACGACGCCGTGGGCCCGGGCATATTCCCGAACCTCCTGAGTAATGCGCATGGAGCAGAAGGCCGGACCACACATCGAGCAGAAATGCGCCACCTTGTGGGCGTCCTTCGGCAGGGTCTCGTCATGAAACTCCCGCGCCCGCTCGGGATCGAGCCCCAGGTTGAACTGGTCTTCCCAGCGGAATTCAAACCGGGCCTTGGAAACCGCGTTGTCCCTGACCTGGGCGGCGGGGTGGCCCTTCGCAAGATCCGCCGCGTGCGCTGCAATGCGATACGCAACGATCCCGTCCCGGACATCGTCGCGGTTGGGCAGCCCCAGGTGTTCCTTCGGCGTGACGTAGCACAGCATGGCCGTGCCGTACCAGCCGATCTGGGCGGCGCCGATGGCCGAGGTGATGTGGTCGTAGGCCGGAGCGATATCGGTGGTCAGCGGCCCGAGGGTATAAAAAGGCGCTTCATGGCAGGCGGCCAGCTGTTCGTCCATGTTCTCGCGAATGCGCTGCATCGGGACGTGGCCCGGCCCTTCGATCATGACCTGAACATCATGCTCCCAGGCGGTTTTCGTGAGCTCACCGAGGGTCCGGAGCTCGGCAAACTGCGCCTCGTCGTTGGCATCCGCGATGCTCCCGGGACGCAGGCCGTCACCCAGCGAGAACGAGACATCGTAGGCGCTCATGATCTCGCAGATTTCCTCGAAACGCGTGTAGAGGAAGCTCTCCTCGTGGTGGGCCAGGCACCACTTGGCCATGATCGATCCGCCCCGGGACACGATGCCGGTTACCCGTCGCGCGGTCAGCGGAATGAACGGAAGGCGCACACCGGCATGAATGGTGAAGTAGTCCACGCCCTGCTCGGCCTGCTCAATCAGGGTGTCCCGGAAAATCTCCCAGGAGAGATCCTCGGCCCGCCCTTCGACTTTCTCCAGCGCCTGGTAAATCGGCACCGTCCCGACCGGAACCGGGCAGTTGCGCAGGATCCACTCGCGGGTCTCGTGAATGTTCTTGCCGGTGGACAGGTCCATGATGGTGTCCGCGCCCCAGCGCGTGGCCCAGACCATCTTTTCGACTTCCTCGGAGATCGAGGACGTGACCGCGGAATTGCCGATATTGGCGTTGATCTTGACCCGAAAGTTGCGGCCGATGGTCATCGGCTCCAGCTCGGGGTGATTGATGTTCGCCGGAATAATCGCCCGGCCCCGGGCGACCTCGTCGCGGACGAACTCCGGCGTCACCTCCTCGGGCAGCGTGGCGCCGAAAGCTTCTCCCGGATGGCGGGCCAGGAGGTCCGCCTCGGCGTATACGTTTTGCAGTTCCTGCAGCCGGGCGTTCTCCCGAATGGCCACGTATTCCATTTCCGGAGTAACAATGCCCCGGCGGGCGTAGTGCATCTGGCTGACCCGATGCCCCGGGCGGGCCCGAAGAGGCCGGCACGGTTCGCCGAAACGCAGGGCATCCAGAGCCACGTCATCCCGCCGTTGCCGGCCGAAATCGGAACTCACCTCGGTGAGGCGCTCGGTATCACCACGTTCCTCGATCCAGCCGGCGCGGGTCGGCTGCAGGCCGGCGAGAAGGTCAATGGAAGCTTCCGGGTCGGTGTAAGGGCCGGAGGTGTCGTAAAGAGCCAGGGGAGGATTGGCGACCGGCCCGGCCGAACTGGGTGTCGGCGACTGGGCGACCTCCCGCATGCCAACCCTCAGGTCATCCCGGGAACCGGTGACATAGATCTTGCGGGAGGCCGCATAGGGTCGCGTTACCTCCTCACGGAGACCGGCGGACTGGGAGAGGGCGTCACGGGGATTTGCGCTCATTGTTATCCTCTGCCCGAACAGCGCGCTTTGCGTCCGATACGGCGCGCCAAGCGGTGCTCGAGACGATTTCAGCGTAGATTAGAACAGGTGCCAGTCCGGCATCGGGTGATTCACCATAATGCAGCCGTTGTTGCTTGTCACTGGACCCGGGACTACGTACCCTTTCCCGCGTCTTCCGGCAGCCGAAACGGGGCTGATCGGGCGAGTTCAAACATGAGGTCGGCATGGATCTGACGGTTGCCAGAGAGCAGATGATCGGACACCAGCTCCGGGCCTGGGACATCGCGGATGCCCGGGTACTGGATGTGATGGGTTCGGTCCCACGACAGGACTTCGTTCCGGCGGCCTACCGGAACCTCGCGTTCGCGGACATGGGGATTCCGATCGGGCACGGTCACGAGATGCTCGCTCCGAAAGATCCAGGGCCGGCTGCTCCAGGCGCTTGAGCTCCGACCGGGGGACGAGATCCTGGACGTGGGCACGGGCACCGGATTTCTCGCCGCCTGTCTCGCGAGCCTCGGCGGCCAGGTCACGAGTGTCGATATTCACGAGGACTTCACCGAACAGGCCCGCAAGCACCTGGCGACCGGTGGCGTGCATGGGGTCCGCCTGATCACGGGGGACATTTTCGAGTCACAGTTCACCCGGCGCTTCGATGCCATCGCCGTGACGGGATCGCTGCCCGTTTATCCCGAAGCGTTCGAGGCATGGCTCAAGCCTGCGGGACGGATGTTCTGCTTCGTTGGCAGGGCGCCACTCATGGAGGCCCTCCAGGTCCGCAAGGGTCCCGAAGGAATGGCCGCGCGCCGGGAACCCGTCTTCGAAACCCTTGCCCCGGCTCTGGAGAACGCGCCGGCCGGCAAGACCTTTCACTTCTGAGGTCCGCAGCGTGTTTGTTATCAGGGAGATTTCTCCCCGCGAATTCAAGGACCTGGCCGATCAGGACAGCCCGGTGACGCTCCTGGACGTCCGTGAGGACTGGGAACTCGCCCTGGCGGAAGTAGGAGGCGCAACCCATATGCCGATGGGCCAGGTTCCCGACCGGATGAGCGAACTCGACTCCGACAGGGCCATTGTGGTCATGTGCCATCACGGCAGCCGCAGCGCCACGGTGGCCGGCTTCCTGTTGCGCAACGGGTTCACGCAGGTCCTCAATCTCACAGGCGGCATCGATGCGTGGGCGCGGGATCTGGACCCGAACGTTCCGTCCTATTGAGCACACAGCCTGTCCCGTGGGTCGTTCCCCGGACGGCGCGCCGCGGCTATTCTTCGTGGCTTGTCCGTATCCGGTATAGTGATATAGTTAAGTACAACACCAGTATTCCCGGTTTCCCGGGAGGGAGACGTCGATGACCGCGCGCTTGCCGATGCTGTTTCTCGCCACCGCCCTGGCAGGGGGCCAGGCATCCGCCGCCGGCCTGACGGACGCCTATGGAGACGCCCTGCGCAGCGACCCGACGCTGAGGGAAGCGGCCGCCGTGCGCATGGCCACCCTCGAGGCCCGACCCCAGGCCCTTGCCGCGCTGTTGCCGCAGTTGTCGGCAAACGGCGAGTGGAGCACCAGCTGGAACTCGGGCAGCAACACCTTCAGCCAGGCAGTGACCGACGGGAACGACACCACGATCGTCAACGTCCAGAACGGATTCAGCTCCACGACCAACGAGCGCCAGGCGTGGCAGCTGCAGCTGACCCAGAGCCTGTTCCGCTGGGACCAGTGGGTCACCCTGCGGCAGTCGGACAAGCAGCTGGCGCAGGCGGAAGCCGAGTTCCGGGCGGCCGAACAGAATCTCATGGTGCGGGTCTCTCAGCGCTATTTCGATGCGCTGGCGGCGAACGCGACGCTGATGGCGGCCGAGGCCGCCAAGGAGGCCATTGGCAGGCAGCTCGAGCAGGCCGAGAAGCGTTTCGAGGTGGGTCTCATCGCCATCACCGATGTGCAGGAGGCCCAGGCGTCTTACGACTCCGCCATTGCCAGCGTCATCGAAGGCAAGCGCGCCGTCGCGGTCGCGCTGGAAAACTTGCGCGAGGTGACCGGTCAGTACTATTCGGCTCTCGCCGACGCGGGTCCCGGAGTGCCGCTTGTGGCTCCCGCTCCCGCTGACGTGGAGGCCTGGGTGCAGGCGGCGCTTGAACAGAACATGAGCCTGGAGGCCAGCCGGCTGGCGGCGGACGTGTCCCGGGACTCGATCGATCTCCAGCGTGCCGGGCACATGCCCACCCTGGACCTGTTCGCGAGCCGCTCCAATGACGACCGGGACGTGGACCGCCAGAACAAGCCCGGTCAGCCCGGGGCCGTCATCTTCCCGCGCCGCCCGGCGGATTCGAATGTCTGGGACGACACCATCGGTCTGAGAGTGAACGTTCCCATCTATTCCGGCGGCGCCACGTCATCACGGGTCAAGCAGGCCACCTTCGAACATCGAGCAGCCCGCGAGCGTCTCGAACGGGTGGCCCGGGAAACGGAGCGGCAGGTTCGCGATGCCTTTCTCTCCGTAAATTCCGAGATTTCGCGGGTCAACGCTCTGTCCCGCTCCGTGGAATCCAACGAGACCGCCTTGCGGGCCACGGAAGCCGGCTTCGAGGTGGGCACGCGCACCACCGTGGATGTCCTGAACGCCCGCCGGAACCTGTTCGAGGCCCAGCGCGATTACGCCCAGAGCCGATACACCTACCTGGTCAACGCGCTCTTGCTGAAAGAAGCGGCCGGAAGCATCGGCGAGGCGGATCTGAAGGAAGTGGACTCCTGGCTCGACGAAGACGTACCCGAGGTAACTCAACCCTGAGGACCGGACTCCGTCGGAATCCTCAGCCCGCGGTCAGGAAACTTCCGGCCCGGGTATCAGCGGCTCCAGCAGCGCCATGAGACGGTCCAGCGAGCCGCGATTGGCGAGTACCGCCTGACGCGCGAGTTCCCCCTGGGCCGCACAGCCGGCCGGGTCGGCAAGTAGCGCCAGTACCGCCTCCGCCAGATCGCGGTCGTCGGCGACGATGCGCGCGCCGCCCTCCTCGACCATGATCTGGGCCACGTCTTCCGCATTGAAGTTGTGAGGCCCGGTCAGCACCGGCTTGCCCAGCGCCGCGGGCTCGAGGAGATTGTGCCCGCCAATCGGTACGAGACTGCCGCCGACCAGAGCCACATCCGAAGCAGCATAGAAAACCAGCAGCTCGCCCAGCGTATTGCCGAAAAAAACGTCGGTCGTCTCATTCCCGGTGGCGCCGCTGCTGCGGCTCACATACGCCACCCGCGAGGCTTTCAGGACCCCCTCCACTTCGCCGAATCGCTTGGGATGGCGCGGGACCAGCACCAGCAGGGCATCCGGGAACCGCTCACGCACGCGGGCCGCGGCGGCCAGGGCGATCGTCTCTTCGCCGGCATGCGTGCTGGCGGCGATCCAGACCGGACGGTCCGCGCCCAGGGCGTCCCGAAGCAGTCTGCCCTCTTCCGCTACACCGTCCGGCAATTCGTAGTCGAACTTGATGTTGCCCACGACCCGGGTTCTCTCGGGCAGCGAGCCCAGCTGGAGGAAGCGCTCCGCGTCGGCCTCGGACTGCGCAGCAATGACGATGCCATAGGAGAGGGCCCAGCTGAACAGGCCGACAAAGCGCCGATACCGGTGCATCGAGCGCGGCGACACTCGCGCGTTCGCCAATACCAGGGGGACGTCGCGCTTGCCGCATTCCGCCCACAGGTTAGGCCAGAGCTCGGTTTCCATAATGATCGCGACCTTCGGCCTCATTCGCTCGAAGAAGCGCGCCACGGACCCAGGCATGTCATACGGAGCGTAGCTGTGTACGACCGTGTCGCCGAAGAGGTCCAGAACACGTTGGGCCCCGGTCGGGGTCACGGTGGTCACGACGATCGGCGTGTCGGGATGGCTGGCCATCAGACGCCGGATCAGTGGGGTGGCCGCGGTCACTTCGCCGACCGACACCGCGTGGATCCAGATGCTGTCCGACTGGACGCGGGATCGTCCGAATCCGAAGCGTTCCTCGAATCGCCCGAAGTAGTCCCGGTTGCCAAAGCCTTTCCAGATCAGCACGAGCGCCACGAAGGGCGCGGCGATATAGGAAATCAGCAGGTAGAGCTGGCGCACCCCGGAATCGCGGCTAACCGCGCAGGCGCTCGATGATGGCGGACGTCGAACGACCCTCACGAAAACTCAGGACACGGACTTCCCCGCCGTTGTCCCGCACACACTGGCCACCGGCAATCTGGTCCGGCTCGTAGTCGGCGCCCTTGACGAGAACATCGGGAAGAACGCGGCAGATCAGCGCCTCGGGCGTGTCATCGTAAAACGGCACGACCCAGTCCACGGCCGCCATGCCCGCAAGAACCAGCATGCGGTCTTCAAGCGAATTGACGGGGCGGTGGGGTCCCTTCAGACGGCGCGTGGACTCGTCGTCGTTCACGGCCACGACGAGCCGGTTTCCCAGTGCCTTGGCCTCCTCGAGATAGGTAACGTGGCCGGCATGGAGAATATCGAAGCAGCCGTTTGTCATGACCACCCGCTCGCCGCGCAGTCGGGATTCGCTGATCAGCGCCAGCAGCTCGTCTTCGTCCACGACCGATCGACCGCCCTTGCCCGCCTGGTGAAGGGCGTGGCGGAGCTCCCCCGGCGTAACCGATGCGACACCCAGGCGGCCGACCACGAGGCCGGCAGCCAGGTTTGCCAGCGCCGCCGCTTCGCCGGCCGGAAGGCCCAGCGCGAGGCCGGCACCGGTGACCGCGATGACGGTATCCCCGGCGCCGGTCACGTCGAACACCTCACGGGCCTCGGCAGGCAAGTGCACCAGCTGTTCATCGGCCGAAACCAGGGTCATGCCTTTCTCGCTGCGGGTGATCAGCAGGTGCTGCAGGTCCAGGTCGGCACACAGGCGACGGCCGCGTTCGACCAGCGTCCGATCGTCCGGGCAGGGGCCTGCGACGGCCTCGAACTCCGCGAGGTTCGGCGTAATGATCGTCGCACCGCGGTACCGGGAAAAATCGTTACCCTTGGGATCCACGAGAACCGGAACACCCGCGTGGCGAGCGGCCGAAATCATCGTGTCGACCTCGTCCAGGGCGCCTTTGCCGTAGTCAGACAAGATCAGCGCTCCGACGGTATCCAGGTAGCGCTCCATGGCGTCCCTGAGCCCCGGCCCCACGCCGGTGGCATTCATCGGCTCTTCGAAATCGAGACGGATGAGCTGCTGGTTCCGGGACAGCACGCGCAGCTTGGTGATCGTCGGAAGATTCGACGCCGTGACGAACTCGCTGCGGATGCCACGCGCATCGAGCAGCTGTCCGAGGGTCGCCGCAGCCTCGTCGTCGCCCGTCACCGCCACGAGGTCGGTGGATACGCCGAGCGCGGCCAGGTTGACGGCGACGTTGCCCGCTCCACCGGGGCGATCCTCCACGCCCGCAACGTGCACCACCGGGACCGGGGCTTCCGGAGAGATCCGACCGGTCTGCCCTGTCCAGTAGCGGTCGAGCATGATGTCACCAGCCACCAGTACGCTGGCCTGGGCGAAATCGGGTATCGCGAGAGTCATGTTCTGAGCCCCCAGTGCCGGGGTCGCCGGAATCGGCGGGATGTTAGCACAGGCTCCCCGGACGGCCGGCGTCTATACTCGGGCGCTCCAAATCACGCGAGTCGCAGGCGTTGGATCAGGAATCAGTCCCCCTTTACCGTTTCCTCGGCCCCCGCTTCTGGCCTCTCTGGCTGAGCCTTGGGACGATTCGTCTTCTGACGTTCCTGCCGATCCAAGGGCAGATGGCGGCGGCATGGGTGATCGGCCGGGTCGCCTACTGGGTTCTCGGCGACCGGCGCCGGATCGCCAGAATCAATATCGAGCTCTGTTTTCCCGAGCTCGATTGCCGGGAGCGCAAACAGCTCATCAAACGTCATTTCCATTCGCTGGGCATGGCCCTCATCGAGACGGGTATGTGCTGGTGGGCCAGTGACGACCGGGTCCGGAAGCGGGTGACCTACACCGGCCTCGAGCACCTGGAAGGCGCCATCGCCGGCGGCCGCGGCGCGATACTCCTGACCGGTCACTTCACTCCCCTGGACCTGGGCGGACGTTTCATGACGCTTGTCGCTCCGGTTGCCGCGATGTACCGGAAAGCCGACAACCCGCTGCTGGAGGAGATCATGCGCCGGGGCCGCACGCGAGCGGCTGACGCCGTGGTGCGCAAGGAAGACGTTCGCGGCATGCTCCGTCACCTGAAAGCCGGCCGCGCAACATGGTACGCGCCGGACCAGAGCCACCGCCGGCAGAACAGCGTGGTCGTGCCTTTTTTCGGGGTGCCCGCCGCCACGAACACCGCAACGTCGAAATTCGCCCGAATCTCCGGGGCTCCGGTGGTGCCTTTTTACCCGGTCCGGCTGCCGGGCAGTCAGGGCTACCGCCTGGACATCCTCCCGCCGCTGGATGATTTCCCGTCCGGCGATCCGGTCGCCGATACGGCACGCATCAACGCGCTGCTGGAATCCAGGGTCCGGCTTTGCCCGGAGCAGTATCTCTGGGTGCATAAGCGCTTCAAGCGCCCTACGCCGGCACATCGGGACCCTTACAAGGACCCGTGACGATAGCCGTCCATGACCTGACTCCACTCCTGCTCGCCGAAAGTGATGCCCGGGTCGGCCATCCGAATCTTGTTGAGGCTGCGCAGGAATCGCTCGAGGTTGCTCCGGCGCCACCCGCTGTCCTGGCGAATCCGCCCCCTGTCGAAGTCGAGCAGCCACGCCGATTCCGCGTCGTCGATCAGGACATTGTGGGCATTGAGATCGGCGTGGAAGACGTTGGCGTCATGGAAACGGCGAAGGCATCCGCCCACCGTCATCCAGACCTTCCGCTCCAGCGGACCCTCGGCGAGACAGGCGGACAGCGGCCTGGCCCCGGGAATCCGCAAGGTGATCAGGTCGGCAGTGTAGTACCGGCCCGCCCGGAGGTATCGGGCCGCCACGGGTCCAGGGACAGGCAGGCCGTCCTTTGCGAGGCGGGCGAGAAGCCGCCACTCGCGAAATGACCGGGTCCGCTCGGCCCCGCTCCAGAGAAACCGGTCGTTCACCACCCGGCCGACCAGGCCGCCCCGCTGGTAGTGGCGCAGCGCCCAGTCTCCGGTCTCGGAGCGAAGAAAAAAAACCGTTCCACGGCCCTCGTCGGCGGGTCCGATCAACCGGCCCACAGAGGTCCACCAGGCGGGATCGAACAAGCCGTCCGCTACCGTGTCGAGCAGGCGGTCGTCATGGAGGGCCGCGCCCCCGGGGATCTCTGTCTCGATGGCGGTCACAGCGCTGACATGACTGGCAGGCGAGGTCCTGATACGGATATCCGGCGGGCTGTCGAGTGTATCATCGGGCTACCGGCCTTCCCGCCGCCGAGGGACCCACCGGACCGTGTTGATCACCTGCCCCGAGCCACCGGACCCGACAGCCGGCTCCCTTGCCCTGGGCGAAGCGCTGGAAGCCGGCAACATCGTGTTTTTTCCCGTCGCGCCCCTCCCCTTGCCCGATGTCGGTGACCAGGTATTTCTTCGCGAGGCGCTGCCCGGGGCACTAAAACTGAAGAACGTCAGCTACCACCCGGAGGCCGACGCCGTTCGCGGTCTGGACGACGACCCCGCACTGGCGGCCCGGGCCCGGCGGATCCTGGCGGACCATGGCCGGGCCGTGGATAAATTCCTGCGCCGGATCATGCCCGAATTCGTGAACGGCTGGACCCTCGGAACCTGCAGCTTCCGCCCCCTCGAAGAACAGGGCCGCAATCTCAAACCCCACGCAAGCAACGAACTGGTGCACATCGATGCGGGCGCCTATGGCGCAACGCACGGCGACCGGATCCTGCGATTCTTCGTCAATCTCAATCCCCGGGAAGATCGCGTGTGGGCAACGAAGGGCGCGTTTCCCGAACTGTTCAGACGCTTTGGGGCGGCGGCCGGCATTCGCCTGGCAAACCCGGAACGGGCCTTGCGCCCCGGCCCGCTGGACCATCTTCGTTCGGGACTCATCGGCGCGCTGGCCGGCAGCGGCCTGCCCCTGGCGAAGATGCTGGACTCCAGCCCCTACGACCGGACCATGCGGCGCTTTCACAACTATATGAAGGACACGCCCGAGTTCCAGGCCGATACCCGGGATCACGAGGAGATCCGGTTCCCGCCGTTCTCCGCGTGGATGGTCCTTACGGACTCGGTCAGTCATGCCAGTGTTTCCGGGCGCTTTGCCCTGGTCACGACGGGCATTGTGCCGCTGGCCAACTGCCGGCAGCCTGCGCTTGCTCCGATCAATGTCCTCAGAGCGACCTGAGGATATCGGTCACCTGTTCCGGAAGCAGGTCGCGCAGGCACTTCAGATGTCCCAGCGGACAGGTCCGCTGCATGCAGGGGCCGCAGTCGGGACGGAGCCACAGGATGTGCCTGTGCGCCGTGAGCGGCGGTGTGTATTCGGGCGTTGTCGAACCGTACAGGGCGATCACCGTGCAGCCCACCGCCGCAGCCACGTGCATCAGGCCGGAGTCATTGGTGACGGCCGCTTCAGCCATGGCCAGCAAATCCACCGCGTCCTCGAGACGAGTCTGGCCGCAAAGGTTGCGGATCGGGCCTTCCGCGCCGGTCCGGATCGCCTCCCCTGAGGGCCGGTCCCGTTCCGACCCCAGGATCCAGACCTGCCGCCCCCGCGCCACGGCGTCGCGGGCGACGTCCGCGAAATACTCGAGGGGCCAGCACTTGGCGGGCCCGAACTCCGCGCCGGGCATCATCGCAAGGGCCGGTTTGTCGGCTGGCAGATCCAGATCAGACCGCAGCCGGTACTGGTTGGCAGCATCCACCGCCAGGGCCGGCTCCGGGGCGATTGGGGGCTGTTTCGCAGCCGCCGTATTGCCGAGGGCCACGTAACGGTCCACGGTTCGCGGCAGCGCCGCCTTGTCCAGCGCACGGATGTCGTTGAGCACCCATAGCCGGGTCTCGCCGCGGTAGCCCGTGCGGACCGGAATGTTGGCATGGAACGGGACGAGGGCGGACTTGAACGAGCGGGGCAGAACGATGGCCTGCGCATAGCCGGAAGCACGCAGGCTCCTGCCGAGAGTCCGCCGCCGCGCCCAGCCGAACTCGCCATGTCCCAGGGGCATTTCTATGGCGTTGCGAACCTCCGGCATGCGTGCGATCAGCGGAAGCGACCAGCCCGGCGCCACGACATCCACCTCCGGGCGCGGGCTGCGCAGCGCCAGCGACTTGAACAGGGCCTGCGCCATGACCATGTCGCCAACCCAGGACGGGCCAACGACCAGGACCGGCCCGGTCACACGTCCAGGGCGTTCATATACGCCTTCACACCTTCCTCGACCGTCCGGAAATCCGCCGTATAGCCGGCGTCGCGCAGGCTGGACATATCGGCTTCCGTGTAGCTTTGATAACGCCCCTTGAGGTGCTCGGGAAACGGGATATAGCGGATTCGACCGCTCCCGTGCCAGTCGATCACGGCCCGGGCCACATCGTTAAAGCTCTGCGCCCGGCCCGTACCGGTGTTGAAAATACCGCTGAGCTCGGGGTGTTCCAGGAAGAACAGGACTACGTCGACGACGTCGCCGACGTAGATGAAGTCCCGGCGCTGTTCGCCGTCGTCATAGCCGTCGGATCCCTCGAACAGGCGCACCTCGCCGGCATCCAGGATCTGGTTGCGCAGATGCCAGGCGACACTGGCCATGCTGTCCTTGTGGGCTTCGTTCGGGCCGTAGACATTGAAGTAGCGCAAGCCCACGACCTGGCTGCCGGGCGTGTCCAGGCGGCGGACGTAGCGGTCGAACTGCAGCTTGGAGTAGCCGTACACATTCAGCGGTGATTCGCAGGAAGGATCCTCACGGAACTCCGGCCCGGCACCGTAGACAGCGGCCGAAGACGCGTAGATGAGCGGCACGCCGGCCGCCAGGCACGCGTGCAACCACTCGCGGCTGACCGCGTAGTTCTCGTCCATCATGTAGCGCCCGTCCCACTCCGTCGTCGCCGAGCAGGCGCCATTGTGCAGGACTGCCCGGGTCCCGCCGGGTAGACCTTCTTCTTTCAGCCTCGCACGCCAGTCCCTCTTGTCCTCGTAGTCGGCAAAATCGCAGTCCACGAGATTCTTGAATTTCTGACCTTCCTTCAGATCGTCGATGACGAGAATGTCCCGCTCACCCCTCTCGTTCAGCCCTTTCACGATATTGCTGCCGACGAAACCCGCGCCACCCGTAACGATAATCATGTCAACTCCCTGCCCAGCACGTCCGTGTAGAGACGCAGATACTGTTCCGCCATTTTCGCCGGCGCGAAACCCTCGGCGATTTCCCGGCCCGCCGCGCCCATCCGCGCGCGAAGCCCGGGATCGTCGTGAAGGGCAATGATCGCCGCCTTGAGCGCCGGCACGTCCGCGGGTGGAATCAACAAACCGCTCTTGCGGTCGCTCACGACCTCGGGCAAGCCGCCTACCCTCGTGGCGATTACCGGTAGCCCGAACTGCATGGCATCCACGACGATGCCGCCCATTCCCTCGGTCATGGACGGCAGCATGAAGATATCCATAACTGAAAGATAGTCGCCGACATTGGTCACAAATCCCGTAAACCGGACGTTATCCAGGTCCGCTGCCAGGGACTTCAGCATGGCCTCGTCCCGGCCACCGCCGATAAAGAGAAAATAACAGATCCGGATGGCTCGCCGCGAGCTCCCGGGCAGCCTGGATGATGTAGCTCTGTCCCTTGGTCTTTTCGTCCAGAGCGCCAACGTGGCCAACGACGAAGCGGCCCGACAAACCGGACCGCAGGTCCGCGACAAAGGCGGGGTCAGTCGGCAGCTCACTGGTGGCGCTGTGGATCACGCGGGTCGGAAGGCCCGGCGCATACGCGGCCATAATGTCCGCAACGGACGCGGAAACGGTGGCGGTGCAGGCCGCCCGCTGGTACATCCCGCGGGTGAACGACCCGCTCCCCGGGACATTGCATACCCGGCGCGTCACGATGTAGGGCGTTCCGGAGACGCGGTGGCGGAGGTACGCACCGTGGGCGGCATGGGTTTCATGCGCGTGGACCAGGTCCGCGGCGCGGCCGCCCCTGAAGCCTCCCAGGGCATTCCCCCCCACGGCCAGACGCTCGACCTGCTGCACCTCGGCGATACGTTCCAGCAGAGGTTCTCCACGCCGTCCAACCAGGCGCTGATGCACACCGGCGCCGGCGAGTTCACGGACCAGTAATTCGGTTTGCCGCTCGCCGCCGCGAAAGCCGCGTGCGAGGTTCACATGACAGATGAGCGGCAACACGTCGTTTGCGAACCCGGCGCGCTTTCCGCCGGCCTCCTCAGCCCGCCGCCGACCGGGATTCCAGTGTGTAGGATGCGCCGCAATAAGGACACTTGGCCTCCCCTGTCCGCTCAACGGGCAAGTAGACCCTGGGATGCGAGTTCCAGAGGCTCATCCCGGGCATGGGACAGTGGAGCGGAAGGTCGTCCGCGGACACTATGTAGTGATTCTCGGCGTTCGGAGGAACGGGGCTGAGTTCTGCGTTCATGAGAGATTCGGGCCAAGAGAGAACCGCTGCAGAGTATAGCAATCACGGGGGGGCCGGCAGGGAGGGATCATTCCGTCATGGTCCGTGCCCAGAGATCCGCCACCCACTTCCGCTCCTCAACCAGTTCGGTGGTCGGTATCAGCCCTTTCTCGCCCGCCAGGACCCCATGATGCAGGCGCCGTCGATAGGCAAGGTACGCTTCCATGAGGCGCGCGGCCACGGCCTTCGGAACGCGTTCGCATTCCGCGAGGGATTCCAGCTGACGAACGTTGTCCGACCAGCGAACCAGCTCGGGCTGCTCATGGGCCCAGCGGAGCACCCAGTATTGAACGAGGAACTCCACATCGGTGATACCGCCCCGATCCTGCTTGAGGTCAAAAGCCTCCGCAGTTCCCCGGGAAAGCTCGCTTCGCATACGATCGCGCATGTCCCGAACCCGATCGCGAAGGGTCTCCAGGTCCACGCAGGTGGTGAGCAGCCGGACACGCAGCGCTTCAAACGCCGCGCGTACCGGTTCGTCACCGGCTACCGCCCGGGCCCTGAGCAATGCCTGGTGCTCCCAGGTCCAGGCCTCCTGGCGCTGATAGCCCTCGAAACCGCTGAGGTTGCTGACCATGAGCCCGCCCTTGCCGCTGGGCCGCAGCCGCATATCCACCTCGTAAAGAGCACCCGAGGCGGTCTGGGTTGAAAGCAGGTGGACCAGGCGGCGGGTCATCCGGGCAAAAAACATGGCGCACTCCAGCGGAGCATCGCCATCGGTCTCCTGCACCGCCCCTTGCGAATCATGGACGAAGACCAGATCGAGGTCGGACCCGTAACCCAGTTCGATGCCGCCAAGCTTCCCGTAGCCGATCACCGCAAATCCCGCGTCGCGCAGGTGGTCCGGCTCGCCGCAGCGGGGGCGTCCGTACTTCGCCTCCATCTGGGCCCTCGCGAGACGGGTGCTCTCGACAAGAATCACCTCCGCGATATCCGACAGCCGATCGGACACTTTCATGACCGGGAGAATGCCCGAGAGGTCCGCCACGGCGGTAGAAAACACGGCGGCCCTCTGGAAGTTCCGAAGCGCGTCCATCTGGGCTTCGAGATCGCCCTCGTCCACGCCGGCCAGGCGGTCAGCCAACTCGGATTCCAGGCGCTCCCGGTCACGGGCGCGTGGCATGAGGCGCGGATCGATCAGCTCATCGAGAAGCAGGGGATGCAGGGCAACCTGTTCGGCGAGGAACTCGCTCTCGCTGCACAGCTGTGCCAGCCGCTCCCGAACCCGCTCGTTTTCGATGAGCAGCGCGTAGTAGGCGCTGCGCCGGCCGATGGCCGTCAGGAGCTTGGCAAGCCGGGCCAGGGCCTGGTCCGGGTTCGGAAGCGCAGCGGCATCCCGTATCAGGAGCGGCACAAGGGAGTTCATGCGGCGTCGGCCGGTTTCGTCCAGCTGCCCCGCCCAGCGCGCATTGCGCAGCGCCCTCAATACCTCCGCGCTCGATTCCGGCTCCCGAAATCCGAGCTCCACGAGGGCCTCTTCGACGGACTCGCCCGGGGGCCAGGCGGTCAGCGGCTCGCGCTCCAGCTGCCCGGCCGGATCCACGTGATCGCGAAACAAGGCCTCGACCCTGGCCCGATGAGCCTTCAGCTCCTGCTCTACAGCAGCCCAGTCTTCCCGGTGCATCGCCAGGGCCAGGCGAGCGCGGTCCAGGGAGCCTCCGGGCAAGTCATGGGTCTGTTCGTCCCGCAGGGCCTGCAGACGGTTTTCCAGCGCGCGCAGGAACCGGTAGGCCGCCTCCAGCTCATCCGCCACGCCGGCCCCGAGATACTCCAGGTCGCGGATCTGCTCAAGGGCCGGAAGCAGGCCCGTGAGCTGCAGGCGGCGGTCGCCGCCGCCGCGCAGCAGCTGGACGCTTTGCACGATGAACTCGATCTCCCTGATCCCGCCCGGACCGAGCTTGATATTGTCGTGCAGGTCGCGACGGGCCACCTCTTCGGCCACCTTGGCCTTCATGTCGCGAAGGGACTCCAGGAGTCCGTAATCGAGGTATCTGCGGTAGACAAACGGGCCGAGGATCTCGCGGTAAAGGCCCACGCCGCGTGCCCAGCCGGTAACGGGGACGCGCCTTGACGTACGCATAGCGCTCCCACGGACGGCCCTGGCCCTCGAGATAAGCCTGAAACGCGGGCAGGCTCATCGCCAGCGGTCCGCTCTGGCCGAAGGGACGAAGCCGGAGGTCAACGCGAAAAACCCGTCCGTCAGCGGTCGGCTCGTCGAGGAACCGGATCACCCGCTGGCCGAGACGGGCGAAAAACTGCTCGTAGGACAGGGGCCGCCGTCCGTCAGTTTCGCCCCCGGTCTCATAGAGAAACACGAGATCCACGTCCGAGGAAAAATTCAGCTCGTGACCGCCCAGCTTGCCCATCGCCAGCACCATCAGCGTCAGCGGGTTCCCGTCCGGGCCGGTCGGCTCACCGTGCTGCAGGGAAAGACTGGCCTGGGCCCTGGAGACGGCAGCATCGATGGTCACATCGGCCAGTTCGGACAGGTGACCGAGGTTTTCCTCGAGAGATGACCAGCCCGCGTAGTCCCGCCAGGCAACGCGCACCATTTGCTGGCGTCGAAATACACGCAGGGCAGCCATGAACGCCTCGTCGCCGGCATCCGAAGCCAGGGCCGGCGCAAGAACCCGGGCCAGCGCGGGCCCGAGGGTTCCGGGCGACCAGGGTTGCTCGAGCCCTCCGCAGTCCAGGAGATCTTCGAGATCGGCGGGGTGCCTGAAACACTCTCCGCTGATGAATTCGCTAAGCGCCCAGACCCGCGGAACACTGGCAGCCAGTGCGGGGCTGTCCAGCAAACGACCGGCCAGCCCGGCATGGGCTTCCTGGAAATTGTCCCAGGCGCCGGATGCGGCCTCGCGCAGTTCAACCGGCAATGAGTCGAAACCGGGAGGCATCAGGCCGGTCGGCACCTAAAGGGCATGGCGCTGGCGGACGGCAAGCTGAAAACGTTCGGGCGTGCGGGCGGCAGACATGAGGCGAGCATAGCAGTCGGCGCCGTGTTTCAGCGCCCAGAAAAAAGAAGGCCCCGCCGAAGCGGGGCCTTCTGGATGGCGAAAGAATCGCCAGGCGGTTTACATCATGCCGCCCATGTCCGGCATCGCCGGCGCAGCGGGCTCGTCCCTGGGCAGCTCCGCCACCATCGCTTCGGTGGTCAGCAGCAGGGCCGCAACGGAAGCCGCGTTCTGCAGAGCCAGGCGAGTGACCTTCGTGGGATCCAGAATACCCATTTCGATCATGTCGCCGTACTCGCCGGTCGCGGCGTTGTAGCCGAAAGTGCCTTCGCTCTCGCGAACGCGGTTCAGGACAACCGAGGCGTCCTCACCGGCATTGGCCACGATCTGGCGCAGGGGCTCCTCGACCGCGCGGCGGAGGATGTTGATACCCATGTCCTGATCGTGGTTGTCGCCCTTGAGACCGTCCAGGCCGCCGAGGGTACGCACCAGCGCGACACCGCCACCGGCCACCACGCCCTCTTCCACCGCAGCGCGGGTGGCGTGCAGGGCGTCTTCGACGCGAGCCTTCTTTTCCTTCATCTCGATCTCGGTGGCCGCGCCAACCTTGATCACGGCGACACCGCCGGAGAGCTTGGCAACGCGCTCCTGGAGCTTCTCGCGATCGTAGTCGGAGGTGGCGTCCTCGATCTGCTTGCGAATCTGGTCCACACGGCCCTTGATGTCGCTGCCTTCGCCGGCGCCGTCGATGACGGTGGCGTTTTCCTTGGTCACCTGGATCTTCTTGGCTTCGCCCAGATCGGCCAGGGTGGCCTTCTCCAGGGACAGGCCCACTTCCTCGGAAATCACCGTGCCGCCCGTCAGGACCGCGATGTCCTGCAGCATGGCCTTACGGCGGTCGCCGAAGCCCGGCGCCTTGACGGCGGCGACCTTGACGATGCCGCGAATGGTGTTGACCACCAGCGTGGCGAGAGCCTCACCTTCCACGTCTTCGGCGACGATCAGGAGCGGCCGGCCGGACTTGGCGACGCCTTCCAGCAGCGGCAGAAGCTCGCGAATGTTGGAGATCTTCTTGTCGTGCAGGAGAACATAGGGATTCTCCAGTTCGACGGACTGGCTCTCCTGGTCATTGATGAAGTACGGCGACAGGTAGCCGCGGTCGAACTGCATGCCCTCGACCACGTCCAGCTCGTTCTCGAGAGCTGAACCTTCCTCGACCGTGATCACGCCTTCCTTGCCGACCTTCTCCATGGCCTCGGCAATGATGGTGCCGATGCTGTCGTCGGAGTTGGCGGAAATCGTGCCCACCTGGGCAATGGCCTTCTGATCAGCGCAGGGCTTGGACAGGTTCTTCAGCTCCGCAACGATGGCGATGGTCGCCTTGTCGACGCCGCGCTTGAGATCCATCGGGTTCATGCCCGCCGCAACCGACTTCAGGCCTTCGCGGAGAATCGCCTGGGCCAGCACGGTGGCGGTGGTGGTGCCGTCGCCGGCCTCGTCGGAGGTGTGGGAAGCCACTTCCTTCACCATCTGCGCGCCCATGTTCTCGAACTTGTTCTCAAGCTCGATTTCCTTGGCGACGGAGACGCCGTCCTTCGTGACGGTCGGGGCACCGAAGCTCTTCTCGAGCACGGCGTTGCGACCCTTCGGGCCGAGAGTTACCTTGACGGCATTGGCAAGGACGTTAACGCCCTTGAACATCAGCGTACGGGCGTCGTCGCTGAATTTGACTTCTTTAGCAGCCATTTACTTGTGAACCTCTGTCTATTGAGAATTCGATATTGGAAACACTGAAATCGGCGGTCGCTCCGGGGATCAGCCCTCGAAAACGGCCATCACGTCGTCCTCGCGCATCACGAGGAGATCTTCGCCTTCCAGCTTGACTTCAGTGCCGCTGTACTTGCCGAAGAGGATCTGGTCGCCCGCCTTGAGATCCAGCGGACGGATGTCACCATTCTCGAGCAGCTTGCCGTTGCCGACGGCCACGACTTCGCCGCGGACGGGCTTTTCTGCCGCCGTGTCCGGGATGACGATTCCGCCGGGGGAGGTACGCTCCTCTTCCAGGCGCTTGACCACGACGCGATCGTGTAGCGGACGAATATTCATGTTCGATCTCTCCTTGAGATAAAACGTTGCATGACAACTGGTTAATGCCGGCGACGGGCCGGCGGGACCTCGGGCCACGAGTATTAGCACTCGCTCCCAGTGAGTGCTAATAATAGGGGCGGTTTGCCGGTAGTCAAGGCCAGTGAGGTGACATTTTTTCGACTCGGCAGTATTCTCCGCGCGCCCCGGTCGCTGCACTTAACGGCATGAAAGAAAAGCTCATTCTCTGCTTTTGCACCGTCCCGGACGGCGAAACGGGCCGTCGAATCGCCCGGGAAATCGTGGAATCCGGCCTCGCGGCCTGCGTCAACCGCCTCCCCGGAGTTGAATCGGTCTATCGCTGGGAAGGCCGTATAGAGGAAGATGGGGAGGAATTGCTGATTATCAAGACTCGGGCGGACCGCCTGGCAAACCTGGTGGATGCCATTTCCCGTGCGCATCCCTATGAACTTCCCGAAGTCGTTGCGGTCCCTGTGACCGGCGGCCTGGAGGGCTATCTGGACTGGGTGGCCGTATCCAGCCGAGGCCCTGCGACGAACGAGTAACGTGATGCACAAACTCATTCTCATCCTGATCGCGTGCCTCCCGGCGATGGCCGCGCGCGCGGTCCCGCCGGATATTCTCCCGCCGGAGAAGGCCTTTCTCGTGACGGCCAGGGCGGAGGCGTCAGCAATCGTTCTCGACTGGACGGTCGCCCCCGATCACTATCTCTACAAGAAGCGCTTCAGCTTCGATACCGATACTCCGGGAGTTGAACTGGCGTCGCCAGGCTTTCCGGCCGGGGAGATTCACAACGACGAATTTTTCGGCGAATCCACGATCTACCGGGACCGTTTCTCGGTCCGGATCCCTGTCGCGGCAGGCCAGGCCGGCCAGCCCGTCGAACTCACCATTGGCGCCCAGGGTTGCAACGAGGCCATCGGCCTGTGCTTTCCGCCCCAGCGCTGGACCCGGGAAGTCACGCTGGCCGCCCTGACCAGCGGCGGGCCCGGAACGCTCACTTCGCTGGCGGCGGCGGCCCAGCCATCGGCGCTCCCCGGACAGGAGGATTTCCTCCCGCCGGACGAGGCCTTCCAGCTGTCCGCACGGCGGCTGCCGGACGGCTCGTTTCGAGCGACCTGGGACATTGCGGATGGCTATTATCTTTATCGCCATCGGCTGGGCTTCAGCGTGGACGGCAGGGAGATCGACACGGATTCGCTCGAGATTCCGCCCGGAAAACCGAAATTCGACGAATTCTTCGGCGATGTCGAAGTCTATTACGGCACCCTGGAAGTCGACGTACCGGGTCCGCCAGCGGGGGCCTCGGCGATCATCGTGAAGTACCAGGGCTGCGCTGATGGCGGCCTTTGCTATCCGCCAATGCAGCGCGAGGCCAGCCTCGGCCCCGGCGCCACGGTCATGCTGGCGGCGGCCGCTTCCGCCGGACCGAAACCCTCATCGGACGCCTTCCGGCTGCCGATCGCCTCGTCCTCCGCCGGATCCGCCGACCCCAACCCGGTGGATTCTGCACCGGTGACCGCCGCTGCCGGCGTTCCCGTACCGGAAGAAGAGCGGCTGGCGGGCGTCATCGCCACGGGCTCGCTGCTCACCGTGGCCGGCCTGTTCTTCGGGTTGGGACTGCTCCTGGCGTTTACGCCGTGCGTCTTGCCCATGGTCCCGATCCTGTCTGGCCTGATCATCGGTCAGGGTGACCAGGCAACCCCCCGGCGATCGTTCATGCTCTCGCTGGTCTACGTCGTGGCCATGGCCCTCACCTACACCGTGGCCGGCGTGGTCGTGGCTCTGCTCGGCCACAATCTGCAGGCGGCCTTCCAGCATCCTGCAGTCATCATCACGTTCAGCGCGGTGTTCGTGGCGCTGGCTCTTGCCATGTTCGGCGCCTGGGATTTCCAGATGCCCGCCGCGCTGCAGACGCGACTGACGGAAATGAGCAATCGCCAGTCCGGCGGGAGTCTCGCAGGAGCGGGCGTCATGGGAATGCTCTCCGCCCTGATCGTCGGACCCTGTGTCGCCGCCCCGCTGGCGGCAGCGCTTATCGTGATCGGCCAGACCGGGGACCCGCTGCGCGGCGGGCTGGCGCTGTTCGCGCTGAGCATTGGCATGGGCGCCCCGCTGCTGGCGTTCGGCGCGTCTGCCGGGAAGCTGTTGCCGAAGGCGGGCGCCTGGATGGACACGGTCAAGGCGCTCTTCGGACTGCTGCTGCTCGGCGTTGCCATCTGGATGCTCGAGCGGATCCTGCCGCCGCCGGTCATTCTCGCCCTCTGGGCAGCCCTGCTGTTCGTGGGCGGCGTTCTGCTCGGGGCCCTGCTGCCGCTGGCCCCAGAGGCCGGCATGGGCCGGCGCTTCGCGAAAGGTACGGGGCTTCTCGGCATGGCGTACGGCCTGGTCCTGCTGGTCGGAGCGGCATCCGGAGGCACGGACCCCTTGCGTCCGCTGGCTCATCTTGGCGCTGGGGGCGGCGTTGCCCCCGGGACGGTAACGACCACCTTCGTGCCGGTGAAAGGCAGCGAAGGGCTGGATCAGCAGCTCGCCCTGGCGGCGGCCGCCGGCCGGCCGGTCATGCTCGACTTCTATGCCGACTGGTGCGTGGACTGCAAGCGAATGGACCGCTATACGTTTCCGGATTCGGCCGTTGCCAGCGCTCTCGCCCCGGCCGTTCTTCTTAAGGCGGATGTGACGCCGAACGATGCCATGGACCGGGCGCTGCTGGCCCGCTTTGGCCTGTTCGGGCCACCGGCCACCCTGTTCTTCGCGCCCTCGGGCGGGGAGCTCAGGGCTTACCGCAAACTCGGCTTCACGCCGCCGGCAGAATTTGCCGAACACGTGCGTGCCGCATTCTCCGAGGCCGTTGCCGATACGGCCGCTCTCGCCAAGGGAAACTGATTCATGCGCTCGCTGATTTTTCTGCTTCTGCTGGCCGCTGCCGCGGCCGCCACGGGTTTCTTTGCCTACCGTTTTTTCGTTGCGCCGGAAACGACACCGGTCGCTCGGGCGCCCGAGCCTGAAGCAGCGAGAATCGCGCCGCCTTTCGCGCTGCCGGATCTGGACGGCACCGTGCGCAAGAGCGACGAATGGGATGGAACGATACGGGTGGTCAACTTCTGGGCGACGTGGTGCCCACCCTGCCGCAAGGAGATTCCGGTACTGAAAGAGATCCAGACGGAGTTCGCGGATCGCGGCGTGCAGATAATCGGTATCGCGATGGATGACACCAAGGCAGTCACCGACTATGCCAAGACCATGCAGTTCAACTACCCCGTTCTTATCGGCCAGCAGGACGCCGTGGACCTCGGCAACGCCTTCCTGAAGGACTTCATCGGCCTGCCGTTTACGGCGTTCACCGATCGGGAAGGCCGGATCATCGACATCCATACCGGCGAACTCCACCGGGAGCAGATCGAGGCCTATCTGAAGCCACTGCTCTAGCAGCGCTGGCCATTTCGGCTCCAGGCGGGCCGCTACGGGGCATCACGGAGGTCCTCACCCGCAAGGCCAACTTGCGGGAAAATCGTGGAACTTACGGGGAAAAGCGTTAAACTCGACGCGTTTTTCGCCAAAACACCCCCCGGAAAGCGATGTCGCGGCTTCTCATTCTGAACGGGCCGAATCTGGATCTCCTGGGCTCCCGGGAAACGGGGCACTATGGGCATGAGACCCTGGCCCAGATAGAGGATCGCTGCAGAACCCTGGCCGGTCAGCTCGGACTGCAGCTCGAACACGTTCAATCAAACGCCGAGCATGAGCTGGTCGAGACCGTGCACAAGGCGGCTCGCGACGGCATCGACTTCATCGTTATCAATCCGGCCGCATTCACCCACACGAGCGTGGCCCTGAGGGACGCGCTGGCTGCCACCGGGATCCCGTTCGTGGAAGTTCACCTGTCGAACATTCATGCCCGGGAGCCGTTCAGGCGCCACTCCTATTTCTCCGACCTCGCCCGCGGCACGATCACCGGGCTCGGGCCCGCGGTTTACGAACTGGCGATACGGGGCGCTAGCGGCTGGCTCGATGCCCGCAGAACCGCCGAGGACACCTGATGGACATCCGCAAGGTTAAGAAGCTCATTGAGCTGCTGGAAGAATCCGGCATCGCCGAAATCGAGATCACCGAGGGGGAGGAATCGGTCCGCATCAGTCGTTATTCCCCGGCCGCTCCTCCCGTGATGGCCCCCGCCACTCCCGCTCCGGTCCCAGTTGCCGCGCCGCCAGGTCCAGCGGCGGCGGATACCGCTCCGGCCGAAACTACGGCCGAGGGCCACACCGTTTCCGCACCGATGGTCGGAACGTACTATTCGTCTCCGGCGCCGGGCGCCAAAGCCTTCGTCCAGGTGGGCAGTCACGTCGAGGCCGGCGATACGCTCTGCATCATCGAGGCGATGAAAATGATGAACCAGATCGAGGCGGAGGTCGGCGGCATGGTCGTGTCGATCCTCGCGGAAAACGGCGAGCCGGTGGAATTCGGCCAGCCCCTGTTCATTATCGAGTAGGTGATGCTCGACAAAATCGTCATTGCCAACCGCGGGGAAATCGCCCTTCGCATCCTCCGCGCCTGCCGGGAAGTGGGAATCAAGACCGTGGCCGCCTACTCCACAGCGGACCGTAGCCAGAAGCACGTACTGCTGGCCGATGAGACCGTGTGTATCGGCCCGCCCCAGTCAGCGGACAGCTACCTGAACATGCCGGCCATCATCAGCGCGGCCGAAGTCACCGACGCGGTCGCCATTCATCCCGGGTATGGATTCCTCTCGGAGAACGCCGACTTTGCCGAGCGAGTGGAAAACTCCGGCTTCATCTTCATCGGCCCGCGCCCTGAAACGATCCGGCTCATGGGCGACAAGGTTTCGGCAATCCGCGCCATGCGGGAGGCCGGCGTACCGACCGTCCCCGGCTCCGACGGCGCGCTGGGCGAGCGATCCGAGGACCATCTTCGCATGGCCCGCGAGATCGGCTATCCGGTCATTATCAAGGCGGCTGGCGGGGGCGGAGGCCGCGGCATGCGGGTCGTCCACTCCGAGGCAACCCTGCTGAGCGCGATCACCGTGACCCGCAGCGAAGCGCTGGCGGCGTTCGGAAATGAAGCCGTCTACATGGAGAAGTACCTGGAACGTCCGCGGCATATCGAGTTCCAGGTTCTCGCGGACGGCCAGGGACAGGCGGTGCACCTCGGCGAGCGCGATTGCTCGATGCAGCGTCGGCACCAGAAGGTGATCGAGGAGGCACCGGCACCGGGAATGACCGCCGAGCAGCGGGAGATTATCGGCAGCCGTTGTGTGGAAGCCTGCCTGGAGATCGGCTACCGGGGGGCCGGTACGTTTGAGTTCCTTTACCAGGACGGTGAATTCTTTTTCATCGAAATGAATACCCGCGTCCAGGTGGAGCACCCGGTGACGGAGATGGTGACCGGCATCGATATCGTCAAGGCGCAGCTGGAGATTGCCGCGGGCCGGCCGCTCGCGTTTCGCCAGGAGGACATTCTCATGCGCGGCCACGCGATGGAGTGCCGCATCAACGCGGAGGACCCGAAAACTTTCATGCCGTGCCCGGGCCCCATCGGTCAATGGCATGCCCCGGGAGGACCCGGTATTCGGGTCGATTCGCACATTTACTCCGGGTACGAGGTGCCGCCCTACTACGATTCCATGATCGGGAAGCTGATTGCCCATGGAAATGACCGGGAATCGGCGCTGGCGCGCATGCGTACCGCACTTGCCGAGACCGTGATCGAAGGCATCCGGACAAACATCCCGCTGCACCTCGAGATCTTCAGCCACGCGGCGTTTCGCGCTGGCGGAACCGACATTCACTACCTGGAGAAACGGCTGGGCCTGTAGAAACCGATGCCCTGGCTGCAAGTAGAACTGCGGGTCTGCGAGACCGAGGTCGAGGAGGCCGAGGCGGCACTCGAGGCGGCCGGGGCGCTTGCGGTCACGCTGCGGGACGCCGGTGAGTCGCCCGTTCTCGAACCCGGACCCGGCGAAACCCCCTTGTGGCCGGATACGGTGGTCACCGGCCTGTTTCCCGGGGACCGGGATCCGGATCGACTCAGGGCCGCCGTGCGCCGGGGCTGGAAGCCGCAAACGCCCCCGGACATACGCTCGGAGTGGCTGGAAGACCGTCCCTGGGAGCGGGAATGGGAACGGGAGTTCCGGCCCCTGCGGTTCGGACGGCGCCTCTGGGTCGTCCCCGGCGGCATGTCGCCTGGAAAAGCCAGCGGGGTCATCGTGCGCCTCTCGCCGGGGCTGGCCTTCGGAACGGGCACCCACCCGACAACGGCCCTTTGCCTCGAATGGCTGGACGGGCTGGACCTGGATGGGACCGTGGTCGTGGATTATGGCTGCGGCTCCGGAATCCTCGCCGTGGCGGCCGCCCGCCTCGGTGCCAGGGAAGTGATCGCAACGGACATCGACCCCCAGGCCCTCTTAGCCACCCGGGAGAACGCGTCTGTGAACCAGGTCGCCGAACGCATTCGCGTGGTTCCCCCCGACGAGCTGGGACGGCCCGGGGCCACGGTTCTTATAGCCAACATCCTCGCCAACCCATTGATCGAGCTGGCACCAATGCTCGGAAACGTGATCGAGTCCGGTGGCAAACTCGCGCTTTCGGGTATCCTCCGTGATCAGGTGCCGGCCGTAGCTGCGGCGTACGCCCCCGAATTCGTCGTCGCGGCACCGGCGTTCAAGGAAGATTGGGCTCGTCTGGAAGGGACGCGCCGCGACTGAAGGACTTGCTGTGTATACCCGTTGCCCCGCCTGCCTGACGGTATTCCGGATATCCAGCGCGGACCTGCGTGCCGCCGACGGCCAGGTCGTGTGCGGCCGCTGCGACGCCCAGTTCAATGCCCTGGCGTCACTGAGCGAGCGTCCCGAGGAGGCTGCACCCCAGTCCCCGCCCGTGGCGGCCCCGACCGTGGGTGCCGATCCCGGGCCCGGCGAAGCGGACCTCAGCCAGACCGGCGCCGAGCCGCTATGGGACGTGATCGCCAGACAGGCTGCGGGTTCGGGTCCGTTTGCCCGCGGTGCCGGCGGAAGCCTCGACCCGGTAACCGTGCCGGAGGCGGGCGAAGGGGCCTGGCGATCGCCGGAGCCGACCGGCTTGCAGGAGACTGATGCGATCGTGCCCGCCAGTGACCCGGCGTCGCTGCATGAAGATGCTTCGTTCGAAGACGCCACCCACGCAACGGATGGGGACTCGAGCACCGCATTGGATGAGGGGCAGGCGCCGGGGATCGAGGCGGATGACGATGAGAGCCAGAAAGGTGGCGAGGCCGCCAGGACCGACGATGACTCCGGTGGAACGATCCACGATCACGACGCAGCTGCTATCGAGCAACCGGCGCACGGGGAAGACCCGGGGCCGGTCGGCGGCGACGACGCCGATGGTCAAGAAGACGCTCATCTGCCGGCGACAGCCGGGGAAGACTCCGGGAATATCGCGGCGGATCTCCACGCGGATATCGCCGATGTGGACTCGGACGAACCAGACGATGAGCCAGCCCCATCGACCGTCTACGGCGAACCTTCCCGGGACATGCCGGACGACGAAAGCGACCGCACCGAGGCGCCGGCCGTCGAAACTTCGGGCGACGCTCGCCCGGAGCGAGGGACTGCGGAGAGCTCCGACGATCTGCACGCGAGTGAGGATGCGCCCCCCTGGAACCGGGAGGCGGACCGGGAGCCAGAAAGCGAAAATCCTCTGACCGATGACCTGGCTGAGACGGACGACGATCGAGCCCTTGCCGGGCACGCCGACGTGCACGCCGGCGACGGGAACGACGTCATGGCCGAGGACAGCTGGAACGACGGGGAAACGACGGGCCGGAGCGAAGAACACGCCGGGGAAGACAACGAGGAGGCCTTCGGAAATCCGTTTGGAGATCCGACTGCCGTCGAGGATAGCGCCGGGGAAGAGCCTGCAGGATCGGTCGCGGACAGTGAGACAGCGGAAAATCACGGCGAGCCATCGGCCCGGGCCGATCAGGATGATGAGATGCTCCCGGGTGAGTCAGACGACTCATCTTCCGCGGACGGGGGCCCGGTAGATGTTGACAGTGTGTTTACGATCGAGGAAGCCGAGGCGGACATCGACGACGCTGACGTGCCGGAATCCGGCGACGACCCGGTTGAAGACTCCGAGACCGTAAGCGAAGCGCCGGTGAGCCTGGACCAGGGTGACGAGGCGGACGAGGCGGACGAGGCGGACGAGGCGGACGAGGAAGTCTACGTCTCGGGCGATGACGACGAGCCAGCCACGACAGGCGTCGTTGCCTATCACGACGATGGCGAAATAACGCTGCCCGCGGGCGTCACCGTGGATCATGACGAGACCCTTCCCGGCAGCGAGGATCTGCAGGACGGCATTTCTCCCGCGCTCGACGAGACCGGGAGGCCTGGCGTCGTCGCCGACAGCATGGACGATGCAGCCGATGACGGCGATGCAGCCGACGACGGCGATCTCGAAGCAGCCCTCGAAGCCGAGCTGAACGCCCTTGCCGACCAGGCTGCCGAGGAATGGGCGGTCGCCACGGGGGTCAGAGAGCAGGCCGAAACGCAGTCCCCGGACGAGGTGGACATCGACCTTGATGACGACGGGGCGGTCGACATCGAGGTTATCGACGAACTCAACGAGGACGATGCTGCACCCACCAGCTCCGTTATCGTTGACGAACCGGCGGGCGAAGCAGAAGCGGCAAAGGACGACGAGACCCCGGCTGAGGAGCCTTCCCCAGTCCAGCACATGGACGGGGAGGCTGCGGCCGCTGACGAGCCTGCCGGCGAAGGGGATGATAGCGACCTGGAGTTCGACGTTCCCGAGGATCGCTGGAATGAAATCTGGGGTTCCGGCGATCCCGCGGAATCGGCAGATGCGCTGGTGCCGGTTGCAGGAGAATCAGTCACCCTGGCGGCAGACGATGACTCCGCCGCCGAACCGGCGCCGTTGACCGTCGCAGCCGCTGACGATTCAACACCCGAAGCCGAATCCGCTTTCGACGACGCCGAAGCTGAGACCGACGATGCCTGGAACATGGCTCTGCCGGGTCCACGGGCCGATGCGACGGCGGAGGAATCCGCCAACTCGCAGGTCACGACACCGGCCGACGAATCCGTTGCCCAGGGGCATCCGCTGTTCGAAGCCGACGGGGCGGCCAAACCCCGGCGCTCGCGCTGGTGGCTGGCCGCCGCGATCCTGCTCGGTCTTTCGCTCGGGATGCAGTGGGTGCACTACAATCACTCCACGCTGCTGACCCATCCACGTATCGGGTCCGTACTCGCCTCGGTTTACAACGTACTCGGCATCTCCGCCGAACCCACGTGGGAACTCGCTTCGTTTCGAATTATCGAGTCTGCCGGCGTCCAGGATCCATCCGACCCCGGGACGCTCCGGCTTTCCGTGCGGTTTACGAACTCCGCACCCGTACCGCAACCCTTTCCGATGCTTCGGGTAACCCTGGAGGATCGATGGGGGGAACCGGTCGCCATGCGCGACTTCGCGCCGGGTGAATATATTGCGTCGGTGAATACCGATCAGCGCCTGTCGCCGGGGATATCCACCCAGGGCAACGTCACCATCGTGGATCCCGGACCGACAGCGGACGGCTATCGCCTGGACCTCTGCTACCCCGACGGCCTCGAGGGCGCGTACTGTCTCGGCGATCTACCCGGCAGATAAGGTCAGTCCTGCGCCAACGGCTTGAAGGCCACACGGCGGCAACTAGAATAACTGCTCCGCCCGGCGAGCTGCTGCTTTGAAGATCGGTCCCTACCTGCTCCCCAACCGACTGGCGCTCGCCCCCATGGCGGGCGTTACCGACAGGCCGTTTCGGCAGCTCTGCCGCCGCCTGGGCGCGGGCCTGGCGGCGTCGGAAATGGTCACGGCCGACACGCGCCTGTGGGGCACGGAGAAGTCCCGCCGGCGCATGGATCACGAAGGCGAAGGCACGCCGGTAACGGTCCAGATTGCGGGAGGTGACCCGGCGATGATGGCGAAAGCCGCCGCGATCAACGTGGACCGCGGTGCACAGATCATCGATGTGAACATGGGCTGTCCCGCAAAAAAGGTCTGCCGCAAGGCGGCCGGTTCGGCGCTGCTTCGGGACGAACTGCTCGTCGCGCGGATTCTCGAAGCGACGGTCGCTGCGGCGGACGTTCCGGTTACGCTGAAAATACGCACAGGCTGGGACGAGAACAACCGGAACGGCGTACGCATCGCGAAGATCGCGGAAGATTCGGGTATCCAGGCCCTCGCGATTCATGGCCGAACGCGGGCGTGCATGTATCGAGGCCACGCGGAGTACGACACGATCCGTGCCATCAAGGCCGCTGTTTCAATCCCGATCTATGCGAACGGTGACGTTACCGGACCGCGCTCGGCCGCATCGGTGCTTGCGGCAACCGGTGCCGACGGGGTGATGATCGGACGCGCGGCCCAGGGTCGCCCGTGGGTGTTCAGGGAGGTCCTCCACTACATGGAGACGGGAGCGATTCTCGCGCCGCCGGAGGCGTCGGAGGTCCGTGCTATCATGCTCGACCACCTCGAAAACCTGTACGAATTTTACGGTCTGGAAACGGGGGTTCGCGTCGCGCGAAAACACCTCGGCTGGTACCTGAAGGATCGAGTGGGAGGGGAGAGCTTACGGCAACGACTGATGCGCGCAGAGACCTGCCGCGCGCAGATCGATTTGGTGAAGCTGTATTTCAGTCAGGCTCCAGAAGAAGAGCTTGCGGCATGAAGGACAAGGGACTGCGACAGTGACGGACGAGGAAAACAATCGCCTCATTGTGAAAGAGAAGCGGGGCAAAGCAGATGGAATGCCGCTGGGTAGCATGGCGCGGACCGCGCTGGACGAATACCTGGCGACTCTGAACGGGCACAAGCCCTGCGACCTTTACGAGATGGTGATCAGCGAGGTCGAACGGCCGCTTTTCGAAGCGGTCATGGAGTACACGCGCGGCAATCAGAGCCGTGCTGCCGCCGTTCTCGGCATCAACCGCGGCACTCTGCGGAAGAAGCTGAGAATGTACGGCCTCATGGACTGACAAACGGCCTGCGGTTACCGAAGGGAGTGTCTTTACGGGCATGAGCACGATCCGGCGGGCGCTGATCAGCGTTTCGGACAAGAGCGGCCTGGATATTTTCGCCCGGGGCCTGCATGAGGCCGGCGTGGAGATTCTGTCCACCGGCGGCACCGCCCGCCTGCTTCGGGATCTCGAGGTTCCGGTGACCGATGTCGCCGATTACACCGGGTTTCCCGAGATTATGGACGGGCGGGTAAAGACTCTTCATCCCCGGGTCCATGGCGGGCTGCTCGGCCGCCGTGGCACGGACGACGACGTCATGGCCGAGCATGGCATCGAGCCGATCGATCTGGTCGTCGTCAATTTATATCCGTTTCGGGAGACCATCGCCGCACCCGACTGCAGCCTCGACGAGGCAATCGAGAATATCGACATCGGCGGACCCGCCATGCTCCGCGCGGCGGCGAAGAACCATGCCCACGTCGCGGTCGTCGTGGATCCGGCGGACTACCCGGAGGTCCTCGCCGCGCTGGGCGAGGGAAGGCTGGATGCGGGTCTTCGCAATCGGCTTGCGGCAAAAACGTTCCAGCACACCGCCGCCTACGATGCGACCGTGGCGCAGTACCTCGCGAAGCAGTACCTGAACGACACGGATCGTTTTCCTGGTGACTTCCTCCTGCCGCTCCACAAGCTGGGCGACCTGCGCTACGGCGAGAATCCGCACCAGTCCGCGGCCTTCTATGCCGAGTCAGGACCGACAGGCGCATCCGTCAGCCGCGCCCGGAGCGTGCAGGGCAAGGCCCTGTCGTTCAATAACATTGCCGATGCAGACACTGCGCTGGAGTGCGTCAAGCAGTTTTATGAGCCGGCCTGCGTGATCGTCAAGCACGCGAATCCCTGCGGAGTGGCGGTCGCGGAAACGGCACTGGCGGCCTACAAGCGAGCCTTTTCGACCGATCCGACCTCGTCGTTCGGCGGAATCATTGCCCTGAACCGGGCGCTGGATCCGGAAACCGCCGAAGAAATAGTGACCCGCCAGTTCGTTGAGGTCATCATCGCACCGGAAATCTCCGAGGGCACTCGCGAGATCCTCGCGCGCAAGAAGAATGTCCGTGTGCTCTCCACCGGCTGGTGGGACATGGAGCGCCCGCCGCTGCTGGACATGAAACGGGTCAACGGCGGCCTCCTCGTGCAGGACGCGGACCTCGCCCTCGTGGCCGCCGAGGACCTGCAGGTGGTAACCGACCGGGCGCCCGGAGAGCACGAGATTCGTGACCTGCTGTTTGCCTGGAAGGTCGTCAAGTTCGTCAAGTCCAATGCCATCGTTTTCTGCAAGGACCAGATGACCATCGGCGTCGGCGCGGGCCAGATGAGCCGCGTCTACAGTACCCGGGTGGCGGCCATGAAGGCGGTGGACGCCGGCCTGGCCGTTAAGGGCTCGGTGATGGCGTCGGACGCGTTTTTCCCGTTTCGCGACGGTGTCGATGCCGGTGCGGAACATGGCATCTCAGCCATTATCCAGCCCGGCGGTTCCATTCGGGACGAGGAAGTTATCCGCGCGGCAAACGAGCATGGACTGGCCATGGTGTTTACCGGGATGCGACATTTCAGACACTGATTCTTCGCTGCCGGGGGGCGGTCAACGAGCATGAAGATCCTGGTAATCGGCAACGGCGGCCGCGAGCATGCGCTGGCCTGGAAAGCAGCGCAGTCACCACAGGTTGAAACGGTCTTTGTCGCCCCGGGCAATGCGGGGACCGCACGGGAGCCCGGCGTCACCAACGTGCCGCTGTCGGCAAACGATATCGACGGTCTCCGCGCTTTCGCCATCGAGAACGCCATCGACCTCACCATTGTCGGACCGGAGGCCCCGCTCGTGGCGGGTGTCGTCGATCACTTCGAGAGCGCCGGTCTCAAGTGCTTCGGCCCCCGGGCGGAAGCTGCCAGGCTCGAGGGCTCCAAGGCGTATACCAAGGCTTTTCTCGAGCGCCACGGCATTCCGACGGCCGCCTACGGGGCGTTTACCGACCTTGGGGAGGCGCTGAGCTTTATCCGCTCGCGAGGCGCACCGCTGGTCGTAAAGGCGGATGGGCTCGCGGCAGGCAAGGGCGTTGTTGTCGCGACCCGCATCGAGGACGCGGAAGCCGCTGCGCGAGACATGCTCACGGGAGGGGCCTTCGGAGAGGCCGGCCGGAAAATTGTCATCGAGGAATTCCTGACCGGCGAGGAAGCCAGCTTCATTGCCATTGTGGACGGCACGCACATTCTGCCGCTGGCCACCTCCCAGGACCACAAGGCCCGGGACGACGGTGATACAGGACCCAACACCGGTGGCATGGGCGCGTACTCTCCGGCCCCCGTGGTGACCGAGGCCATGCACGAACGCATCATGCGGGAGGTCATGGACCCGACCGTCAGGGGCCTGATCGCTGACGGCACGCCCTACACGGGTTTCCTTTACGCCGGCCTGATGATCGGGTCGGACGGGACGCCCCGCGTGCTGGAATTCAACTGTCGTTTCGGCGACCCGGAGACCCAGCCGATCATGATGCGGCTGCGCTCCGACCTTCCCGCTCTTTGCCTCGCCGCCCTGGACGGCAAGCTGGACACGGTCAGCGCGGAATGGGACCCGAGGCCCAGCCTTGGGGTCGTGCTCGCGTCCGGAGGCTATCCGGGCGAGTATGCGACCGGCCTGCCCATCGGCGGCCTGGACGCCGACGCCGGCCGCGAGGATCGGAAGATTTTTCACGCCGGCACCCGAACCGAAAACGGGGCCGTGGTCACCGATGGCGGCCGGGTCCTCTGCGCCACGGCGCTGGGCGCCGACGTGGCCGCCGCCCAGACCGCGGCCTATGAGCTCGTGGCCGGCATCTGCTGGGACGGCATGGCCTTTCGGCGGGATATCGGCCATCGCGCCATTGCGCGGCTTGGCCGGAAGGCCTGACGGCCGAGCGAAGCTCGCATCACGGGCAGGGCCGATCGCCCGCCGCCTCGGCCCGGCGCATCGGCATCGCGTCGATGATTCCCAGAACGTCGCGCGGATCGACCGCCCCCTCGGCGCGGTACTTCTCGCCACCGTCCTTGCCGATCAAGACGACAACGAACGCATCCTCGTCTATCCCGTAGATTCGCCTCGGGCCCTCCTTGCCGGCCCCCGCCGGACCTGCGTAGCGGTAAACCACGAGATCGCGATTGTCTACGGCACAGGCAAGGGATTCGAGGCGCGCATCGAAATGCTCAAGGCGAGGGTCGTCCTCGGCCGGCGAAAAAATCAGCAATCACACGGTCGTTCCAGCGATGGAACCCGACGGAACCCGGCAGGGCCGAAGCATCAGAGAGCAGGAGGGTCATCAGAGCCAGCGTCATCATGTTCAGGCAGTGGCCTCAGCGGCGAGAGCACGCCCGCAGCGGGTCAACCGGCGCCCCCCGACCGCGCTTGGAACCCGGGATGATCAAGCCGGCCCACGGGCGTCGAAGCTCACTCCCGCGGCGCCTCGAGTATCACCGAATCGCCCACGGCGATTTCGCCCCCTTCCAGGACCCGGCAGGTGACGCCGCCCCGCCAATCGGGAGCCAGCGCCTGGCGAAGTCCGTGATGGGCCTCATCCATTCGGCTGCACGGTTCGAGCTCGCCGGTCACCTGCAGCACCAGTTTGCCGATACGCAGGCGTTGCCCTGTCGTCCCGGCGAGATCCAGGCCCTCGACCAGCAGGTTCGCCCGTCGGGTGTGCCAGGGCAATTCTGCACGGACTTCGGCGCAGGCAGCGTCCCATCCGGCGGATGTGAGCACAGTCACCTGGCGCGACCCGGGGCGGCCCCGGGAATCGGCGGCTACGCCGGACTCCACGAGAACGGCGGCCCTGTCCGGCGTCCGCATGGGCGCCCGCTTGCCTTCACGCCATGCAATACCACGCAATGCGGCCATGGAGCCCTCCTGCGACGGGGCGGCAGTAGACAGTCAATAGCCAACGCTCCGGCCGGCGCCCGCAGACGCCGGCCGGAAATCATTTACGCGAGGCGGAAAACCTGCCACGCGGACACATCCTGCGAAAGCGACGGGGGTCCACAGGGACCCCGCAGGAGTCGGGCCTAACCGCGATCCCAGCCGCCGCCGCCGCCACCGCCACCGCGAGGACGATCCTCCCGCGGGCGGGCCTCGTTGACCCGCAGCGGACGCCCGTTGTAGTCAGACCCGTTGAGGCTCTGAATCGCGGCATTGGCATCGTCGTCCTTGTCCATTTCGACGAAGCCAAAGCCCTTGGAGCGCTGCGTTTCCCGGTCCATGATGACCCGGGCGGAGGACACCGCGCCAAACTGTTCGAAGACCTGACGCAGTTCGTCGTCGGTCACCTGATAGGGAAGATTGCCTACGTATATATTCATTCCAGACTTCCGGGCGTCTCAGGATTGGTCACGACCGCCCGTGCCCGACGCCAGAAGGCATGGGCGGCCGAGGTTGCTCCTCGAATCGCGCGCAGGCACACACAGCCGTCCCGAACCGGAGTCGGGTATTGGCCGTCGCGCCGCGTCTAACGCGAATCGAAAAATAGAAAAACATACGAGATGGTCAGGCTGGGAGCAGGCAGGATCCGATCATGGTAATCAGCGATAACGTGGCGCCGTCGGACATTTGTCCCAGCGAAAACTCTTCTGATATTAGCAGAAGGGGAAAACGGCCGCAGCGAATGTTTTGTTGCACTGGATGCTGCACCGGGCCAAGCCAACGCGGCGCCTCGCGGCCACCGGATGACGGGCCTGATAGCGGCCAGCAACCGTCCGGGCCAGGCAGGCTCAAGTTGACGTCACTGGCGGCGGGCGGCCGGGAACCAGGAGCAGAGCCAGCAACAGACTCAGGTTCAGCGCAGAGGCCGCCGTGTCCGATGCCAGTCGTGAGACCAGCGCAACCGCCACGACGATGCCGAGAACGGTCCACCAGCCAGGCAGACCCAGGTCACGGATTCGCTTGGCCCAGAGATTGGCCTGTCCGAAGAACACGGTCACCCCGATTCCGGACAGGAACAGCAGCCAGCCCCGCCCCAGGCTCTCCGCGACGCGCTCGGCCGAGTCGGCGCCCGGCCCCGTCGACGCGGCCGCCTCGGCTGCACCGGAGACCCAGAACACGCCCAACATGATGGCCATGCCGGCGGCGCTCAGCGCGAGCAGGGCGACCAGGAACGTGAGCCTCGGAATCCGGCCATCACGAATTTCACCGAAAACCGTGTTGAGCACTTTTGCCCTCCCTCCGCGGCCGCCAAGCGCAGCCGCAAACCCGGCGCGGAGACTGCCGGCTCGCGCCGGGGTTCAGTTTGCTGGCGGCTCCCGGATTGCAACAGGATCGAACAACATCCGGTCCCAGCCCTCGGAATCCTGGTAGGAAAGGGCCAGCCGGCCGCCCAGGAAACCCAGCTTCTTAACCTGTGCCAGCCGGTCGCAGGTAGCGTTTCTCGATGTCCATCAGGGGATCCGGGCACGCCTTGCGTGTTCCGGCGGCCGGGCCGAAGGACACCTCCCCCGGAGAGGCGCCATCTTCGACGGCCAGAGAATAACGATTGCAGCCGGACGCCCCCGAGGCCGTTCCCGGGCCCGCCATCAGGGTCAGCGAAGGCTCGGAAGCGGCTTTCTTCGACCACGCTCCATGAGTGCAGCACCCATGCGCTCCCGTCGAGCGTGGCCCAGGCAAGACGCGTTCGCGGTATGCCCGTGTCAAACGCCGACAATGTGCCGTCAGTGTCCGGACGCCACCCGCGGGTGACCACATCCCCCGGGCAGCAGGCGGCATCACGGGGGCCGGCCTCCACGAGGTGCAGGAACAGAGCGCCACGGTCGATTCGTCCGCCGCGCAGCTGGACACGATCCCCGAGCGGCAGCAGGTCCGCCTGGACCCAGAAGTCATCCGCCTTCTGCAGCAGCACTGCATAGAGAAACTCACCAGATCCGCCGTGGTTGACGGCCAGCATGACGACGGTGTCGGAGGACCCGTCCGCGCCCAGGTCACCGGAGACACGAAACCCCGGGACCATGCTGACAGACGGCCTGGACGCGCCGCCTGGCACCACGGGCTCCCCCTCCCAGCGACCATCGGTCAGGCGAAGCGTCGCAGGAAGCTCGGGAAGACCGGTGTATGCACCATTGGCCGGGTCCCGGAATCCGGCGCCCTCGTCCTGCGATTCGCAGGCAGACAGAGCCAGCCCCAGCGCAAATCAGAAAACCGAGGCGAAGGCACCGAAGTCCGCAAGCGAGGTGGTTGCTACGGAGCCCCATCGGAACAATTGGCGGGCTCGAAAAGAACCGTCTCCCGGCGAACCTCGATTGGCATTGATCCCGCAGCCCCCGCTGCCGGCTGGAACCGGGTCTGCAGCAGCGCCTCGACCGCGCGAGTGGCAAAGCCCTGGTCAACGGGATCCTCTTCCACGACGTTCACGAAAAGCACCTCGCCGCTGGCTTCCACGTTGACGTTCGCGATAACGCGTCCGGCAATACAGCCGGCCGCTGCAGCCGGCGGGTAGGCAGGTATCGCTTCGATACAGCGACCGCGCTCGCCCTCGGGCGCGGGCGCACAGTCTTTGTCCAGGACCACCTCCTGGAGGTCCCGGTCCTGCACAACGCCGGTGGGCGTCGGAACAGCGGCAGCGCCGACCGGCACGGCGGCCACGGGCAGGGCCACGTAGCCATCGGCGGGCCCGGGAACCAGGTCCGGCCCCGTGCGCCGACCGGAGTTCCAGCGAACCTTCGGATCCCCCAGTTCATCCACGAGGTCTTCGTGCTCCGCCACCTTGAACGGGCGCGCATAGCTACCGGAGGCGAGTCGATACTCGCCCTGGGGCGCACGGGGGTCCCGATCCAGGAAAAGCAGGTACTTCACCCCGGACTGGTACAGCTCAGCGCAGGAGCCGAGCGGAAACCGGAAATACTGCGGCACAAAACCCCGCCAGATTCGCCGGGATTCCATGAATACGTAGGTGCGCTCCACTCCGTCCTGGATCACCGGCGCGACCTTGAGCACCGCGCCGGCCATGACCACGTCGGCGGTCGCGTTCAGCTGGCTGGCCACTTCCTCGTGGGTGCGTCCGGACGGATCTGGCAAGCACGCCGTGGACTGGGCCTGCGCCGTCATGCTGATCATCCCTATTCCCAGCCCCAGGCCAAGAGCAATCCGTCCTCGCATTTCCCGCCTCCGTTGCTTCCAGGTGCCCATCTTAAGACGGTCCGACCGGTTCGTCGCGCCCGCGGCCTGGCGCCCGGCCTCCACCATCACCGAGGAAACCGAAATGAAACTCTACTGGTGCCCGCGGACCCGATCGTCACGCATAGTCTGGATTCTGGAGGAATTGGACGCCGAATACGACCTGGTGCCGGTGGATATCCGGGATCCGGAAGCCAAGACGGAACCCGGTTTTCGGGCAGCAAGCCCCATGGGCAAGGTCCCGGCCCTGGATGACGATGGGGTCCGGGTGGCTGATTCGGCCGCGATCTGTCTCTACCTCGCCGATCGATACGGACTTGGGCGCCTGTCGCCGCCGCTGGATCATCCTGATCGAGGCCGGTTTCTGTTCTGGATGTTCTTTACGCCAGGCGCCGTGGAGCCGGCCATGGCGGAGAAAGCCGGCGGCTGGACGCCCAACCCTGGCTCTCATGGCTGGGGAGATTTCGATTCCATGATCGCCACCTGGGAGTCGGAGTTGGCGGATCGGTCCTGGATACTGGGTGAGACGTTCTCCGCGGCGGACGTGATGCTCGGGTCGAGCGCCATTTTTCTTCGTACCTTCGGCCTGTTGCCGCCCTCAACGGTCCTGAACGCGTATGCCGACCGCTGTCTCCAACGAGGCGCCTACGGTAAGGCCATGGCCCTGGAACAGGGCGATGCCTGAGTTCGGGGGCCACCGGCGACCTGGCGAGACCCGGCCGTGCCGACTATGCCTGCGATCGCGGCTTTTTCCGCGAACCTGCTGCCAGGGCCTGCTTTGCGCCGCGGCCCAGGCGCTTGATGGCCGCCTCCCGTCGCAGGGCGGCCCCCCGGTCCGGCGCCGGCTCGCTGAAGACGACCTCAACGGGACGCCGGCTTCGCGTATAGCGGGCCCCTGTTCCGAGGTTGTGCTGTTTGATCCGGGCCGCAAGATTCTTTGCCACACCCGTATAGAGGGATCCGTCCGCGCAGCGGACCATGTAGACGACCCAGTCGCCGTCGGCGCGACCGCCGCACGGGACCTCACTCATCTCGCTACCCCCGCCGCCGGATTCGGCCCTGCCCGGACCCTGCTGATTCCATGGATCGTGCTACCCGTCCCGACTCGCCCGCTCAGTAACCCGGAGCCAGCTCCCGTGGACTTTCGCCTCGCCCCCACCGGCGTCAGCCATCGGCGAGGCGGGCTGCCACCGAGGCCAAAACCTGCTCGGCCAAAGCGCCGTCACCGGGCGGCGGCCGGCCGGCAGGATAGGCTTCCCGCGCCCATTCAAACAACAGGGGGCCATTGATGGCGGCGGAATCTCCTCCCGTTTCCGCAAGAAACCGGCTCTTGATTTCCCCGGTTCTCGGGAAGAGATGGAAGTGCAGCCTTCGGTCTATTTCGGCAAACGTCAGGAGGTAAACGCGCTCGGCGCCCGCGAATTCCTCCAGGGCCCGGACCGCCCGGGACAGGACCAGCCCGACATGTCCGGCCGCGTCGGGCTCGAGATCGCCCATGGATTCGACGCCGCTTTTCAGCCGCATCACCAGGTAGCCGGGGACGGCGCAGAAATCGGCCTGTTCCAGGGTGACCCGGTCGTCCTCGAAAAGAATCATCGGTGGATTCCTCCTGCAGCGCTTACCTTCCGCATGGGCTGAGCCGCACACCCGGCGGAACAGACGGGAGCCTAGCAGATCAGCGCATTCAGACGTCCGGAGCCTCGGCGGCCTGAGCCCGGCCGGCAATCACTCAGGGCGGGTGACCCCCAGGTTCCTGACCATGAGAATCGCGTCTCCGCTAACGCGGATGAGCGGATGCGGAACGACGGTGGCGCGCGCCGTTTCCACGTAGCCCAGGCGCTCGTAGAGGCGCAGCGCACCCTGGTTGCACTCGAACACGACCAGGCTCAGCCGAGGCAGGCTGCGCTCGAGGGCATCCTCCTCGGCAATGGCCATCAGCCGCGTGCCGAGACCCTGGCCCCGGTACTCCGGGAACAGCGCCACGCCGCATATGTAGTAACTGCCCGGGTCTTCCAGGCGAGAATACGGGGCCAGGACGGGATCGGGATCCGGGTCGTCCTCCACCGGGCCCTCCTCGATGGGAAACGCCACGAGCATACCGGCCACGTCGTCACCGGCCGTCACCACCCGGCAATTCCGGAAGCTGAACTGGGACTCCTCGCGCTCGTAGCGCCTGCGGCCCACATCCAGGAGGGCCTGCCCCGGCTCAGCCAGGCAGCTCCAGATATAGTCGGCGACACCATCCGAAGAAATGCTGTACAGCCGGGCAATGGCGCCGCAGTCACTTTTTCTCGCCGGTCTGACCAGGAACTCGTTCATTGGTCGCTCCGCCAGGTGCATGGACCAAAGTGCCCGAAGCATAGTCACGTCGCGGAGGACCCGCCGGCCCCAAAACGCAAAACGGCGCCCGAAGGCGCCGTCCTGCCGCGAAACCGCAGGCCCCGCCGGGCCCTGGTTCAGCGTTTCATCGAATCGAAGAACTCGGCGTTGGTTTTCGTGTCCTGCAGCTTGCCCAGCAGGAACTCGATAGCCGCCAGTTCGTCCATGGGATGCAGCAGCTTTCGCAGAATCCACATCTTCTGGAGCTCGTCTGGCTTGGTCAGCAGCTCCTCGCGCCTCGTGCCGGAGCGATTGATGTTGAGGGCCGGGAAGATCCGTTTCTCCGCAATCCGGCGATCCATATGGATCTCCATATTGCCGGTACCCTTGAATTCCTCGTAGATCACGTCGTCCATGCGCGAGCCGGTCTCCACCAGGGCGGTGGCCAGGATGGTCAGACTGCCCCCCTCCTCCACGTTCCTGGCGGCGCCGAAAAAGCGCTTCGGACGATGGAGCGCATTGGCGTCCACACCGCCGGTCAGCACCTTGCCCGAACTCGGAATCACCGTGTTGTAGGCGCGAGCCAGGCGGGTGATGGAATCCAGAAGAATGACGACGTCCTTCTTGTGCTCGACAAGCCGCTTGGCCTTCTCGATCACCATCTCGGCGACCTGGACATGGCGGCTGGCCGGCTCATCGAAGGTCGATGAAACCACCTCTCCGCGCACCGTCCGGGCCATCTCGGTAACCTCCTCCGGGCGCTCGTCGATCAGCAGCACAATCAGGTAGCACTCCGGATGATTGGCGGCGATCGATTGGGCGATGTTCTGCAGGAGCATCGTCTTGCCGGCCTTCGGCGGCGAGACAATCAGGCCACGCTGGCCCTTGCCAATGGGCGCGGTCATATCGATGACCCTGGCGGTCAGGTCCTCGGTGCTGCCGTTGCCCTGCTCCATGCGTAAGCGCTCGGTGGGGAACAGCGGCGTCAGGTTCTCGAAGAGCACCTTGTTGCGGGCAGCTTCCGGGGACTCGTAGTTGATCTCGCCCACCTTGAGCAGGGCGAAATAACGCTCGCCATCCTTGGGCGGCCGGATCAGTCCGGACACGGTATCCCCGGTGCGCAGGTTGAACCGGCGCACCTGGCTCGGCGACACGTAAATATCGTCCGGGCCAGCGAGATAGGACATGTCATCGGACCGAAGGAACCCGAAGCCGTCCTGAAGGATCTCCAGCGTTCCCTCGCCGTAGATGTCTTCGCCCTTCCTGGCGTGCGACTTCAGAATCGAGAAGATGATGTCCTGCTTGCGCGAGCGGGACAGGTTTTCGATCCCCATCTCCTCGGCAAGCGTGACCAGCGCTGCGGCCGGCCGGTGCTTGAGCTCAGAAAGATTCATGATGCTCTTGGTCCTGGCCAGGTCTTCGCTGGAAATCACTTCCAGATCTTCGTAGTCGGGCATGGGCTCGCCGCCACCGCCACCACCGCCGCCCTTGCGACGCCGGCCCTTTTTCTTCGGTCCGTTGCCGCCGCCCGAACCCGTATTTGCGCGGTTTCCGCCGTTGGGCTTGCCGCGTCCTCGTGCTGTGTTACCCAAGTACCCTCTCACAGGTGAGAATCCAGGAACTCAGTGAGCTGCGATTTCGACATCGCCCCCACCTTCTGGGCCTCGACGCTGCCGTTCTTGAACAGCATCAAGGTTGGAATACCGCGGATGCCGTACTTCGGCGGCGTTAGCGGATTTTCATCAATGTTCAGCTTTGCGATCGTGATCTGGCCACCGTACTCGGCAGCGATATCGTCGAGTATGGGGGCGATCATCTTGCAGGGACCACACCACTCCGCCCAGAAATCGAGCAGGACCGGCGTGTCTGACTGAAGCACATCATTGTCGAACTCGGCGTCCGATGTATAGACGATGCTCTGGCTCACTAGTATTGGCCTCCGTAGGCTTGGGAATCCCGCAAGGGAAATGACGAATTTAGCGACCGTTTGCGCCTGGGTCTTTTGGTCCGCGTGTGACGCGCCGCCGGTATTCGGGCAAAATAGCCCGGCGCCGGCAGCTCAGGTCTTGTTGGAATCTCTTTCTCGCGGAGGGTTCTGGCGGGGAGATATGCCGGAACCGGCAGTCGTATTGTGACCTGCCCGCAGCTCGGTTTTCAAGCCTTATACCAGTTTTTCACAGGAATGATAAGACCCCTATGACGGGAGAATCCCATTTGAGCCACGCCACATTCGCCGAGCTGGATCTCCAGCCCGAGGTGGCCCGTGGTATCGCAGACGCCGGTTTCGAGCAATGCACGCCGATCCAGGCCGAAACGCTGCCCATCGCCCTGTCCGGACACGACGCCGCCGGCCAGGCCCAGACGGGCACGGGTAAGACCGCCGCCTTTCTCATCGCCACATTCAACTGGCTGCTCCGGCATCCGAGGGACGAGCGCGGCGCACCCCACGATCCCCGCGCCCTGATTCTTGCGCCGACCCGGGAACTCGCGGTCCAGATTCACAAGGACGCGGAGCTGCTGGGCCGGCATACGGGCTTTAAGCTCGGCCTCGCGTTCGGTGGCACCGACTACGACAAGCAGCGCCGTCAGCTGGCTGACGGCGTGGACCTCCTGATCGGAACCCCTGGACGAATCATCGACTATCACAAGCAGCGGGTATTCAGTTTCCGGGGCATCCAGGTAGCCGTTCTCGACGAGGCCGATCGCATGTTCGATCTGGGCTTTATCAAGGACATCCGCTTTGTTTTCCGGCGCATGCCCGCCCCCCAGGAGCGGCTGAACCTGCTGTTCTCCGCGACCCTGTCGCACCGGGTCCTGGAGCTCGCCTACGAGCACATGAACGACCCGGAACTGGTCCGCATCGAGCCGGAGCAGGTGACGGCCGAGAAGGTGCGCCAGGTCATCTACTACCCTGCCAACGAAGAGAAGCTGCCGCTGCTTATTGGCTTGCTCCGCAGCAAGGATGCGCGCCGCACGATGGTTTTCGTGAATACGAAACGGGAGGCCGACCGGCTGCAGGATTATCTGAACGCTAACGGCATCGAGGCCATGGCCATTTCCGGCGATGTTCCCCAGAACAAGCGGCTGCGCATGCTCAAGGCCTTTCAGTCCGGCGATCTGCCGGTACTGATCGGCACCGACGTCGCGTCGCGCGGGCTGCATATCGAAGGCGTATCACACGTTGTCAATTACGACCTGCCTGAGGACGCCGAGGACTATGTCCATCGCATCGGGCGCACGGCCCGGGCCGGCGCGTCCGGCGACGCGATCAGCTTCGGCTGCGAGCGATACGCCGTCGGTCTGCCTGACATCGAGGCCTATATCGGGATGAAGATTCCCGTGGGGGCGGTCGAGGACAGCATGCTGCCGAAGGTCGCACGCCCCCGCCACGCCGGCCGGCGACGACCCGAGGACCGTGCCGGAGGCGGACGGCGAAGGGACGGCGGTGACGCGGGCCGTGGCCGCCGCCCGCCGGAACGCCGGAGCGCGCCGCCGGCGGAACCGGCAACCACCGCGCCCGCCCCGGCCGCCGAACCCGCCCATGCGGCGGGCCCCGCACCCGGGAACACCGGGGAGGGCGCAACGAAAAAACGCCGCCGGCGGCGGCGGCGGAAACCGGCCGGAGGGAACGGGGACGTCAGTCCTCCGGCGCCCGACGGCGGGGGTGAAGGTCGGTAACCGCGTCCACCGCGGGGAACTCCGCAATGTCCCGGGACGGCCGGGTCGAGTCGGGCCGGCGGATGGCGATGACCCGGGCCATGCCGAAAGCGTGGGCCGAGCGAAGCACCGGAAGGCTGTCGTCAACGAGAACCGTGCGTCGCGGATCGAAAGGCTCCACGGTGAGTAGCCGGGCCCAGAAATCCGCATGCTCCTTCGGCAGGCCAAGATCGTGAGACGTATGCACGGCATCCAGCCACTGGTCCAGGCCGGTCCTGTCCAGCTTGACCTCCAGCGATCCGTGATGGGCGTTCGTTACAAGCACCAGGCGCTTGCCGAGTTCCCGGATAGTCATCAGGAAATCCGGGACGTCGGGGAGGAAATCGATATGATCCTCGGCCTCCCGCTTCAGGGCACGGATGTCGAGACCGAGCTCGCGGCTCCAGAAATCAAGGCAGTACCACTCGAGGGTGCCCTGGCGCTCGGCAAAGCGGGGGCCCAGGACGTGAACCGCTTCCTCCCCGGAGAGGCCGTGGTGCTCCGCGTATTTTTCCGGCACCAGTTCCTGCCAGAAATAGTTGTCGAATTTCAGATCCAGCAGCGTGCCGTCCATGTCAAACAGCACGGTGTCGTAGTCCGACCAATGAAACGGTTCACGGGAGACCAGGTCCATGGATGGGTATCATAGGGCCCACTTTTCCTCCCGGACGAGAAAAACGGAGTCCGCCCTCTCATGACTGACAATCTTCAATCCCTCCTGCGCCCTGCCCTCGACATCGCCAGAAAGGCCGGCGAGGAAATTCTCAGGATTTACGAGACCGATTTCGACGTCGAGTCGAAATCCGACGATTCCCCCCTCACCGCGGCGGACCTCGCCTCGCACAGGACAATCATCGACGGACTCGAGGCCCTGACGCCGGATCTGCCGATCCTCTCGGAGGAGTCCGGCGAGATTCCATTCGAGACGCGCTCGCAGTGGCCCCGCTACTGGCTTGTGGACCCACTCGACGGGACCAAGGAGTTCATCAACCGAAACGGTCAGTTCACCGTGAATATTGCCCTCATCGACGGACACAAGGCGGTCCTCGGCGTGGTGCACGTCCCGGTCACGGGAGAGAGCTACTACGGCTGCGAGGGCGCCGGTGCCTTCCTGAAGAAGGGCGAGGCGGACGAAGCGCCGATCCGGGCCGCGCGCCTCGGAGACGGCCCGGTGCGGGTCGTGGGCAGCCGCTCCCACCGCGGCAAGTCACTGGATGGCTACCTGGAGCGCCTGGGCGATCACGAGATGGTGCCCATGGGCAGTTCGCTGAAGTTCTGCCTGGTCGCGCGGGGCGACGCCGATGTCTATCCCCGGCTCGGACTCACTTCGGAGTGGGATACCGCGGCGGCCCAGGCAGTCCTCGAGGCAGCCGGCGGCGGCGTGATCACGGTTGAAGGCGAGCCGCTGAGCTATAACGCCAAGGCAGATATCCTCAACCCGTTTTTCATTGCGTTTGCCGACGGCAGCAGGGACTGGACCGGGTATCTCTAGGCCAGCGGCGGAAAACTCATGGGTGGCTGGATGCTGCTGCTCGCTGCCATCCTCGGCATCATCTGGTTCTGGTACGAGTCGGTCGGGGCACGGGACGCCGCCAACCGGGCGGCCGGAGAATTGTGTACGCACCTGCGCCTTACGCTGCTCGACGATACGGTCGCGCTGGCGCGCTTACGGCCGGTTCGCAGCCCGCTGGGACGATGGACCTTCCGGCGCCACTACGTCTTCGATTACACCGATGACGGTCTCCGTTGCCTGCGGGGCTTTGTCGTGCTGAATGGACGGACCGTGGAAGCCAGCGGCCTGGCCCCCGCTGATTCGGGACCGCCTTCGTCGCCGGATCGGTGACCGGCTCGATGACTATCAGGGACCTGCATACCCACTCCACGGCGTCGGACGGGTCACTGTCACCGGAAGCCCTCGTAGAGGCGGCCGCCGAGGCCGGCGTGGAGCAGCTGGCGCTGACCGACCATGACACGCTCGACGGCCTGGACGCCGCCCGAAGGACCGCGGCGGGGCGGCTTGTCCTGATCCCGGGAGTCGAGATCTCCGTGACCTGGAAAAAACATCTTCTGCACGTGGTCGGTCTGGACGTGGATCCCGGATCTGCCTGCCTTGCGGCCGGGCTGGCCGGCCTGCGGGAGCAGCGTCGCACCCGGGCCGCTGAAATCGGCGCTCGCCTGGCGCGGCACGGCATTCCGGGCGCCGAGGCCGGTGCCCGGCAGCTGGCCGGCGGCGGCCTGCCGGGCCGGACCCACTTCGCCCGATGGCTCGTCGACGAAGGAAAAGCAAAGCATTTCCAGGCAGCCTTCAAGCGATGGCTCGGGCAGGGCCGCCCGGGATACGTCGCAACGCAATGGGCCGGGCTGGAAACGGCATGCGAGTGGATTACCGGCGCCGGCGGCGTACCGGTTCTTGCCCATCCGGCACGCTACCGGCTGACCCGGACCCGAATGGCCTCGCTGCTGGGCGAATTCGGAGAAGCGGGTGGCGCGGGCCTGGAGGTCGTGCGGGCCGGCGCGGACCGGGCGGAAATCAGTCACCTGGCGGACCTGGCCGTGGGTTTCGACCTCGCCGGTTCCGTGGGCTCGGACTTCCACGAACCCGGGCGTGCATGGCAGAGACTGGGGCGTTTGGCTAAGCTTCCCTCACGGGTGCGCCCGGTGTGGCATCATCTTGGCAGCGGGTCCTCGAGTATCAACAATTCATGAGCGACAACGTCGACACCGAAGTCTTCCGCGAGCGCGCGAAGCTGAGGGATTTGCGAATTCAGCACAGGGACCTGGACAGCGTGATCGGCCGGCTGGCGGAAGACCCGCTGGTGGACCAGATCATGCTCAAGCGCCTGAAGAAACGAAAGCTCATGATCAAGGACCAGATCACCCGGCTGGAAAGCGAGCTGATACCCGATCTCAACGCCTGATCATTTCTCCGCGGGCAAGACGCCCGCGCCTTAACCCTGACCTTCTTCCGTTGGCTTCTTGTGCCGGTCGGCTGGCAGCAGCCAGGCCGAAATGGCCGGCAGCAGCAGAATGGCCCCGAGCATGTTCACCACGAACATGAAAGTCAGCAGGATTCCCATGTCCGCCTGGAACTGCAGGGGTGAGAAAATCCACGTGAAGACGCCGATACCCAGGGTGATGCCCGTGAACAGCACCGCGTTACCGGTAACCTTCAGGGTATCGTGGAAGGCGGTCTGGATATCCTTGCCCGCGTCCAGATAACTCTTGAAACGGCTGTAGATGTAGATTCCGTAGTCCACGCCGATACCCACGCCCAGGGCAACCACCGGCAGGGTGTTCACCTTGAGTCCGATTCCGAGATAACTCATCAGCGCGTAGGCCAGCAGGGACACCAGACCCAGCGGAATAACGATGGCCAGCACCGCCTTGATCGACCGGAACGACAGCCAGCAGAGGAGAATTACCGCGGAGAACACGCCGAGCAGAATCGGGAACTGGGCCGCCTGGACGTCTTCGTTCGTTGCCGCCATGACGCCGACATTGCCCGTTGCCAGGCGATATTCCACGCCTTCCACCACGTGCGCGTCCCGGTAGTCCTTGACCTCCTGCACGATGCTGCTGATGGTTTCGGCCTTGTGATCGGTGGTGAAAATCATGACGGGCATGACGCTGCATTCTTCGTTCAGCAGTCCGGTACTGGTCTCGATACGCGCCACTGACTGGACAAGGTTGCGGCTGTCACGGGACAACACGCGCCACTTGGGATAGCCCTCGTTCCAGCCGGCCCAGACGATTCGCCCGATCTGCGGGAGCGACAGCACATCCTGGACGCCGGGCTGGTTGCGCATGTGCCAGGCAAACTCGTCGATCGCCGCCATCTTCTCGTGGTCGATACAGGCGTCCGGCTCCGACTGGACAATCACCTGGATCAGGTCCACGCCGATGGAGAACTTCTCCGTGATCATGATGCTGTCCAGGTTGTACCGGGAGTCCGGGCGGAGCTCCGGCACACCCGCCTGGAGATCGCCGATCTTCACCTGGCTGCCCTTCCACCAGCCGAACCCGAACAGGCCGAGAGCAATAAGAATGATCACCAGGGCGGTGGGCCGTTCGCTTACCTTGGTCAGCGTGTTCCATACCGGGGCGAGCTGGGCGGCGCGCCGTTTCAGACGTTCCTCATAGTCGTCGGCCGGGTTGATGTAGGACAACAGGACCGGCAGGAGAATCAGGTTGGTCAGAATAATGGCGGCGACGCCCGCGCTGGCCGCAATGGCCATTTCCTGGATGACCTGGATCTCGATGAGGAGAATCGTGATGAAACCGATCGTGTCCGAGATCAGGGCGATGCCGCCGGGCAGCAGCAGGCGGCGAAAGCTTGTCCTCGCCGCCTCGTCCGGTGTGGCCCCGTCGAACATTTCCATTCGCACGGAACTGATCATCTGCACGCCGTGGGACACACCGATCGCGAATACCAGAAACGGGACGAGCAGGCCCATCGGGTCGATGCCGATGCCGATCAGCGGCAACAGGCCGAGCTGCCAGATGACCGCCAGCAGCGAGCAGATCACGGGCACGAACGTGATGCGCCAGGACTGACTGTAGATGTATACGAGGATTGTCGTGATGGCGATCGCAATCAGGAAGAACAGCAGCACGCGATTGGCGCCGTCCTTGACGTCGCCGATGACCTTCGCAAATCCGATGATGTGGACGCTGATATCGTCGGTCTCGAAGGCACCGCGGACGTCGTCCTCGAAGCGCCGCGCCACTTCGAAGTAATCGAGTTTTTCCTGGGTATCCGGGTTAAATTCCAGGAGCGTGGCGCTGATCAGCGCACCGGAAAAGTCGTTCGCCACCAGACGGCCCACCAGGCCCGCCTTGAGAATGTTCTTGCGGACTCTCTCGAGGCTCTCCTGCTCGGGCTGAAAATCGGCGGGGATCACCGGCCCGCTCTGGATCCCGTCCTCGACGACCTCCAGGTACCGGGTATTGGGCGTGAACAGCGACGTCACCCGGGGGCGGTCAACGCCCGGGACGAAAAACACCGCGTCAGTGGCCTGTTTCAGCGTCTCGAAAAACTCGGGGTCGAACATGTCCCCGTCTTTCGCCACAAGGGCCACCAACACCCTGTCGGCGCCGCCGAACTCATCGAAGTATTCGACGAAGGTCTGCATGTACTCGTGCTCGAGCGGCAGCTGTTTCGAAAACCCTGCGTCGATACGCAGCTGGGTGGCTGCCGTAAATCCGAGGAAGAGCGTTATCGCCAGGAAAATGCCGATCACGATCGGCTTGTGATCGAAGATGAGGGACTCGATGCCTTTAACGAAGCGAGAATCTTTCATGGTGTCGCCTTAGTTCGAGTCCGGATCAGCCCGCCGGCACGGGAATTTTCACAGCGCCCGCTTCTCCGAAGAGAAGCAGCGAGCCATCCCCGGGCAGGACCTGCACGATGGCTTTGCGGTCGTCCTGCTGTTTGAGCTCGAACCCGCCCTCGGGGGTCCCGACGAGCACGGTGCCCGCCATGCCGACAATGACGACGCGGCCGTCATCGAGCTGGATCGCGTCGTTGAGCGAGACGGTTTCCGGCGTCTCCAGCCGGGTCCAGTTCGCCCCCCGGTCATCGGTAAAAAACAGATTGCCGCGCAGCCCGAAGGCAAGCACCTGGGATTCGCCCACCGGCAGAATGCCGAAGAACGAGCCGTCGTAGGGTGTGGGAATTCGCAGCCAGGTCTCGCCGCCGTCATCGGAGCGATACAACTTGCCGGCCTCCGCTCCGATCCAGAGCGTGCCGTCGTCGGCCTGGCTGATCTTGTTCAGATGAACGCCGCCCTCGACGTCGTCCCAGTCGTCAAATCCTTCCTCGTCGTCCATGTCGTCCACGGACTCGTCCGCCACTGCCTCGGTAGCCGGGTCATCTTCTCCGCCCGCCGCTGCCGCCTCGGCTTCCGGGTCCCAGACCTCCGCTTCCATGGAGCCGGCCTGCCAGGTTTCACCGCCATCCCGGGTGGACAGCAGGAATCCGTAGGCACCCACCGCGAAGCCCTTTTGGCCATCCTCGGCAAACCAGACATCGAACAGCGGCTGCTCCGGATCCGGGGCATAGTGCTTCGGGATCCAGGTCACCCCGCCATCCGTCGTTTTCAGGACGAGGGTATCGTGCCCGACGGCCCAGCCGGTCTGCCGGTCGTGGAACCAGACGGCGGTCAGCATCGACCGGGTCGGCACCGCCTGCTGCTGCCAGGTCTCCCCGGCGTCACTGCTGGTCAGGATATGGCCGCGGTCGCCAACGGCAACATAAGCGCCATCCACGAGAACGGCGTCGAGTAGCAGGGTGCTCGCGGCGAGGGGCGCGGTTTCCGCCGGGTCGGCTTCGAAGCCCTCCACCGCGGGAGACGGTGCCGCGAAAACCGATAGACACAGGCCGGTGGCCACGCAGAAATGATGTCGTAGCGCCATGGGTGGCGGTCTCACAAGGTCAGCGTTTCATTCGAAAACGCCGCAACGCCGGCCGAAGCCGGCGTTGCGGCGCTGCATCGGGCGTCAACGGGTGCCGGACCGCCGCAGCGAAGCCACGCTGAAATCTTCCTTGTCCAGCGTCACGTTGAAATCGTAGGTCGTGCGCTCTTCGTTGTTCAGACCAATTGCCAGGTAACGGCCGGACTGCAGATCGGTCGTCGTTTCCAGCGTGGTCCACAGCGTGGGCACATCGTAATAGTTGATGACATGGCCCTCCTGGACGCGCCAGAGCTCATCGCGGTTGTCGTAGCAATCCACCGCGAGCACCTGCCAGGAATCCTCGTCGATATAGAACCGGCGCTTCTTGTAGATGTGGCGGGTGCCTTCCTTCAGCACCGCGTCCACGACCCACACCCGGTGCAACTCATAGCGGGCATGTTCCGGATTGATGTGCAGCGGAGTCAGAATGTCGGTGTACTTCAGACTGTTGCTGTGCAGCTTGTAGGAATTGTAGGGAACCAGCCGTTCCTCGCGGCCCACCAGCGTCCAGTTGTAGCGCTCCGGGCTGCCGTTATACATGTCGAACTGATCAGAGGTTGCGGTGCCGTCCGAGGCCGTGCGCGGGAAATCGAAGGCCACGTTGGGCGCCCGGCGCACCCGGCGCTGTCCCGGGTTGTAGATCCAGGCGCGGCGGTTTTCCTTGCTCTGGTCCATCGTTTCGTGGACCAGCAGCAGCTCTCCGGCCAGCCGGGCGGGCGCCACCACGCGCTGCTTGAAGTAGAGGATCACGTTGTCGAGGTCCGACTCCTGAACGCCCTCGAGTCCATAGAGGCCCAGGTAGTTGTCGCTGAACTTCACCAGTGTGTAGCTGCCGTCCCGGGTGACCGCGGCCTGGCCGATGGTGCGCTCTGCCATGTCCGCGCGATACCGGAGGATGTGGTTCCAGATTGCCTGGACCCCGTTGGCCGGAATCGGGAACGGGATACCCTCGATGGAATTGACAACGCCATTGTCGCCGTCGATGAGTGTTGCGGTCGCCGCCACACGCTCGGTCGCCTGGTAGATCCGGTCCGGAACAGCGGCGCTGCGATGTGTCGGATACACGTTCATGAAGTAATCCGGATAAGCGCGAAGGAGCGCCTTGTGCCCATCCGTCAGCACGGCATCGTGTTCCCCCATGTTGGCCGCGTTCACGGTGTACACGGGCTGATCGGAGGCAAAGGGATCCGGATGGTGGCCGCCGGCACGGAAGTCGGGGAACCCGGCCTGCGCGGGGCTGGTGATTCCCCCCTCCCATTCGGGAATCGTGCCCGCATCGTTGCCGGCGCGAATCGCCCCGAGCGGCGTCAGCTCCGAGCCCAGACGGGCGATCTCGTCAGCGGATATCTCGGCCTGGGCCGACGTCCAGCCGACGGCTGCGGCGGTCAGGCCGGCCAAGGTCAAAAGCGATTTCCTGAGCATAAATCCTGTACTCCTCGTCACGGGTTCGCGAATTCAAGGACAAAGGGTCCTGTCTAGAACGAGAACCTCGCGGTGAATCCGATAAAGTCCCGGTCGTTGGTCGTGTAGTAGCGACCGGCGCCGTCGAACTGGGTATAGCTCACGTCGAGCTCCCACTTGTTCTGCAGCGTGCCGCGAACACCCAGGGACAGCGCGGTGCGGTCCTCGAGGAACGATCCGCCGGGTCCGGGCGTGTTGCCGCTGACGTCATGCCGCCAGCCCACGCGGGGAGAAACCGTCCAGGGACCCACCAGGTTGTTGTAGTCCAGGCGGGCAATCAGCTGGTAGCCCCAGGAGAACTCGTCCGGGAAGTGGTTCCCGCCTTCCACCTCGCCGAAGTGGCTGTTGGCCAGCGAGGAATTCCCGGAAACCGACGTGCCTTCACCGTTGTAGCGCAGGCCCTGGTTGTTCGGCCCGCCCTTGATGCCGTCCGGAAAGTCGTCGATGTAGGTCGCGCCGCCCTCCCAGACGAAGGCGCCGGAGTTGGCGCCCAGCAGCGGCCCGCTGAGATAGGTCAGCGTGGTCTGGAACTGCCACCAGTCCTTCTCGTCCCAGCCCTGGATGCGCTGGTTCAGGCCCTTCGGCCCCAGCTGGCCGTAACAGCCCAGACGCGCCGACGGCGCTGGGGATTGGTCGGGCAGAACCCGGAACGGCCGCAGCTGAGGACGTCCAGCGGAGACAGGGCCGCGAACAGGACCTCCACGTCGTCGATCTGCAGGGGCACGTCCTTCTTCATCGACACCTCGCCCTGCCAGGCAATGCCGCCCGGAAGGAAGGTGTTGAAGGAAATGCCGTAGAGGTCCAGGTCCTCGGGGAACTCGGTGTAGTAGTTGGACGTGATGCCCAGCTGGTAGCTGGCGAATGAACCGGCCAGGCCGGCCACCGCGGTCCGGACTCGCCGAGATACGTGTTGGCGCCGATGGTGGCCTGGTCCACGGCCTCTTCCTGGCTGAGGGTTCCGCCGAGGCCGGCGGCGGTCGCCGACACGCCCGGCGCGGCCGCCGTCTGCACCGCGGCATCGAAGGGCAGGCCCGCCGCCAGCGCCTGGGCCGCACCGCCGACGGCCGTCGCCGAACCGGCCGCGTTGCCGAGCCCCGCCTGGGTGCCGGTGGTGCCGCTGATCACGGGCAAACGGCTGTGGTAGCGGATGTAGTAGAACCCGAACTCCGTGCCGTTCATCAGGTCGTCGAAGTAGACCCGGAACGCGGCGCCGTACTGGTTGCCGTCGTCCGGCGTCCCGCCGCCGACCCGCGGAACCTTGTTGAAGTCCTCGTAGAACCCGCCGCCCAGGCTCGAGAAGTCGGTACCCAGGTCGGACCAGGCGCCGAAGCCCAGCATCACGAACTGGCCGCCGTCCACGGCAAAGTCATTGTTGCTGAAGTACGACCCGGCCACGTCCGGCTCGGTGTCGTCCCAGTCGTACTGGTAGAACAGCTCCAGCGAGGTATTGAGGGTGGGTTCGATGCTGAAGAACGCGATGTCCTGGGGCAGCAGGGCTTCCTTCAGCTCCGCGCCGGGCACCCGCAGCTTCGAGACGTCGATGTGGTTGATGATATTGATGCCGTTCTGAATGAACGTACTCTCGCCCCAGCTGATCACCTGGTCGCCGATACGAAACTGGGCGGGCATGCTGCCGATGTTGAAACGCGCATAGGCGAAGGCGTCTAGCAGGTCGAACTTGCCTTCCACCTTGTCGTCGATGGAATTGTCGATGTCCGTTCTTTCGGTCTCGTTGGCTTCGAAATCGTAGAAGCCGGTGCCGCGCACGAAGATGCCGTATTTTTGATTGAATGTGAGTTCGAGCTCGGAGGTGGCCTTGATGGCGCTGGACACCAGGCCGGTGTCGTAGTTCAGGTTGCCGTCATCGATGTTGCCGCTGCGGCCCCGGCCGCCGGCGCTGGTCGAGATGATTCGACCATCCCGGCCTTCGACCCGCCAGCGGGCCCCGTAGCTGAACGTGGTATCGAAACTGCCGGTCCAGTTGTCGCCCGCGGTCCATTCGAAGGCATCGGCCTGTTTCGGAAAAGCGGCCAGCCCAACCGCAAGGGCGGCTGCCACTGACGCTGCCACCAGCGAACTCCCGCCCGAACGGGCGGAGAAGGGATTCGTTCTCATCTGACTCCCCAGCTTATAGGTCTCGTTATTCGGGTGTGTGCACACCACTACTCGTTATATCCCGGCCGCTGCATGCTGCGTCCGCGGGCCACTGCGTCTGCTGCGAATTAGTACCGAATCCGTATCCGGAAAACAACATCAAGGGCTTAAGGCCGTTTCCCAGATCCCGCCGAATCACTTGCGCGAGGGGGCCGGCTCGCGATCTACACGGGTGCGATCGCGTTTGTCCGACGCAACAACTCGCCGCGCGGAGTTGCAAGGGCCGGTGAATCCAGCGCTTAGGGGTCCCGCGGCCCTTATCGAAGGGAAAGGCCGGCAACCGCCGGCGCCGGTCAGAGGGGTTGAGAAAAGTCAGCGGCTTGTGGAACCGAAGCGACCGGCGCCCGCTCACCTGCGCGTTGCATCGCAGCAAGATCACGCCGTTCGGAGCGGCTCCTGATGCAGGTTTATGACCCGCAAAATGTCATGGCGAAGACGCTCGTTCAGTATCAGCCGCGCGTCCCGGTCGGCCCTTTCCAGCGCCTCGCCAAACACCAGCTTGCCCTCGGCGTTCTTCTGGATCACCTCCCTCTGGCGCAGGTGGCCGATAAACGCCCGGAACAGGTTCTTGTCGAAAAACTCCGGCGCGCTGAACTGGTGGAGCTGGCTCATGCGCTGGGCCATCAGGATGCACAGCTGCTCCAGCTCCGCCTGGCTCAGCTCGCCCGAGCCACGCTGCATCAACAGGGCGATGGTCATGTAGTAGCGTTCCAGGGTCGGGAGGCCGGCCCGCGCCAGAAGAGAGAGCTGCACGGCCGCCGGATCCGTCTCGTCGGGCCTGCGCAATCCGGCCCTGCCGCCCGGGTTCCGCCGGATCAGCAGCCCGCATCCCACGAGGACGTCGATGACGCCGTCGAGGACCTGTTCCTCCAGCTCTTCCTCGGTCCAGGACAGATAGAGTTCCGTCCGTATAAACGGATAGACCATCGCGACCAGGCGCCGGACGTGCCCCACCGACAGGCTGGCGCGATCCAGGAAACAGCAGGCCACCAGCGACGGGAGCACCAGAAGGTGCAGCACGTTGTTGCGGTAGTAGCCCGAGATCACGGTCTCCTCGGGCTTCAGGGCAATAATGTCGCCCAGCTTGTGGGGCTTGCGCTCCAGCATGCCGAGGCGCTCGCCGTACCGGACGATCTCCGCACCGCTGAGGCCGGTCACGGTCACCCGGTCCCCGTAAGACGCCTCGGCCAGGATGCGGGAGTACAGATCGAGCAGTCGGATAAGGGGGCCCTCCACGAGGGCGGCCCGGGAGGTGGACAAAAGGACGGTGGCAAGCAGATTGACCGGGTTGACGTCCGCCGCGGCATTGATACGGGTCAGAATCTGCACGCCCAGGTCGTCCACCAGAGGCCCGACCCACTTCGGCCGGACCTCGGGCTCGACCCGCTCCTCCCGCCAGCCGGGCCGTTGGGCATCGAGCATCGGGTCCAGCGGAATCGGCTCGCCGAAATTCACGTGAACCTTGCCGAACTCCCGCTTCAGCTCCTTCAGGGAGCGCGCGAGGCCACCGAGGCTCTCCTTGGACTTGGGCCGGCCTTCCAGCTCCGACACGTAGGTCCGTCCCTCGAGGAGCCGTTCGTAGCCGAAATAGACCGGCACGAATACCACGGGCCGCGTCGGTTGAGCGAGATAGCCCGTGACGGTCATCGACAGCATGCCGGGCTTTGGCTGCAGCAGTCTCCCGGTGCGGCTCCGCCCTCCCTCGATGAAATACTCGATCGGCACCCCGCGGGCGAGGTTCAAGGCAACGTACTTGCTGAACACAGCCGCGTAGAGGGGCTTGTCCCTGAAGCTGCGTCGCATGAAAAACGCCCCGCCGCGGCGCAGGACCGGTCCGACCACCGGCATGTTGAGGTTCAGCCCGGCGGCGATATGCGGACACACCATGCCGTTCTTGAAAATCACGAAGGACAGGAGCAGGTAGTCGATATGACTGCGGTGGCAGGGCACATAGATGATTTCGTTGCCCTCTGCGACGGATTTCAAGCCGTCGATATAGTTCACCTCGACGCCGTCATAGAGCTGATCCCACAGGCGGGTCAGGATCCGTTCGAGAAACCGTATGGCGGGATAGGAAAAGTTCGCCGCGATTTCCATCGCGTAGACCCGCGCCCGCTCCTCCGCCTTGGCAAGAGAGATACCGGCGGACTCGGATTCCCTGCGGATCGCCCGGCGGACCGACGCCGATTCCACGACCTCATTGACCGTCATGCGCCGATGGGAAAGATCGGGCCCGATGGTCGCCATGCGCAGGCGGCGGAAATGCACCCGGAGCACTCTTGCCAGCTTGCGGGTGATGCGCTCCGCATCGTCGCCCTGCGCCGTCAGAACCCGCATGGAGACCGGCTCACTGAACAGAACGAGCGTCTGGCGACCGTAAAGAATGACCTGGAACAGGCGCCGGATACGGCCCACGAGGCCCCAGCCCTCCGAGAACATCAGCTTGAACGCCGACTGCTCCTTCTCCGGCGATCGGCCCCAGAAAATGGACACCGGCACGAGGGTGACGTCATCAACCACGCCGGCGCGCACCGCCTCGACCAGCCGCCGCAGGCGTTCGCTATGGTGGGGCTTGCGGCCGATACGCTGGTGGCGAAGGAATATGACGGCACGCCATTCGTCAAGCGGCGAGCCGAGGCCTTCGAGCGGACGCCGGAGTCCGGCATTCGAGATTTCCCGTTCCAGCACCGCCATATCGGTAATCGACGGCACCTCCAGCACGAAGCAGACCGGCTTCTCGCCGCCGAGCTCCTTGAGCCGGGCCAGCTGCGGCTCGAGGGTTTCCGTGCGGACCCAGACAAACAGGATGCGCCGGAACACGGCCATGAAGGCCCGGTAGAGGCTGTGCCAGATTTTCATAGTGTGCAGGATCCCGGGGGGCGACATGGTACCAGAGGCCATGATGGCCGGCGTCGTCTGGCGCGCTACGTGCGCAGGCTCTAAGGTGGGGACATGTCATCCCTCAACATGCCACCTCCGGTCACCCCGGAGACGGCCCTTTTCGTCGATGTCGACGGCACGCTGCTGGAGCTGGCCCGCCATCCGGAGCATGCGCGGGCGGCGCCGCGCCCGAAGGTCTCGCTGGCCCTGAACAGCCGGCGCGCCGCGGCTCGGGAAGAAGCTGCCCGGGAGGCCATTGGCCGTGCGCGGAACGCCGCGGACGGTGACTTTCATTTTCGGGAGGGCAAGATAGTGTTCGAACTCGAGCCTTCGGGGCGAACCAGGGGCACGGCGGTCGCGGAACGTTGGCCGATATTTGTCGACAAGGATGTGCCCGACGAGGATGGCTTCACGGCGGTGAACGGCATGGGGGGCGACGCTGTCCGCGTCGGACCGGCCGAAAACAACGCGGCCCGATTCCAGGCCACCGGCGCTGGGCAGGTCGTTGCATGGCTGGATGCCGCATGGGAGGCAGAACATGGCGTCGGTAGCTAATCCCGGGCCGGCGCAGGCCGCCAGCCTCGAACTGGGCGTGATCGGCAACTGCCAGATCAGTGCGCTCATCGACGACCGGGGGCGAATCGTCTGGTCCTGTCTGCCGAGATTCGACTCCGACCCGGTGTTCTGCAAGCTGCTTGCCGGCAGCGAGGCACAAGCGGAAAGGGGTTTCTACGAAGTCGAACTGGTTGACCAGGTACGTTCCGAACAGCGCTACGTCCCGAACACACCCATCCTCGAAACCATCCTCGAGGACCAGCACGGCGGGCGCGTGAAGGTCACCGATTTCTGCCCCCGCTTCGAGCAGTATGACCGGGTATTCCATCCCATCACGATCGTCCGTTACGTGGAGCCGCTGGCCGGGAGCCCCCGTGTAGTGGCCCGTCTCCGGCCGGCAGCCGAGTACGGGGCGCTGACGCCTGAGACCTCGTTTGGCAGCAACCACATTCGCTACATCATGCCGGGGCTGACCCTGCGCCTGACCACCGACCTGGCCCTCAACTACGTGATGGAAGAAACGCCGTTCGTGCTCGACCGGCCCATCACGCTCCTGCTCGGTCCGGATGAGAGTCTGCGTGACAGCGTGGTGACCACCGGGCGGCGCTTTTTCGAGATGACCCGGGACTACTGGCTGCGCTGGGTCCGGGGACTCGCAGTGCCCTTCGAATGGCAGGAAGCCGTCATCCGCGCCGCGATCACGCTGAAGCTGTGCACCTTCGAGGATACCGGCGCGGTCATTGCCGCCATGACCACCTCGATCCCCGAGGCGCCTGGCAGCGGCCGCTGCTGGGACTATCGCTTCTGCTGGCTGAGGGACAGCTACTTCACCGTGAACGCCCTGAACCGGCTCGGCGCGACACGAACGATGGAGGCCTATCTGCGCTACATCGTCAATGTATCCGTGGCCAGCGACGGCGGCGTACTCCAGCCGGTCTACGGCATCACCGGAGAGCAACAGCTCACCGAGCGGGTGGTCGAATCCCTGTCCGGCTACCGGGGCGACGGACCGGTCCGCGTCGGCAACCAGGCCTGGGAGCAGGTGCAGAATGACGTCTACGGCTCCGTCGTCCTGTCGGCGGCCCATGTTTTCTTCGATTCACGGCTCACCCAGCGCGGCGACCAGGAGCTGTTCCGCCTGCTCGAGGCCGTGGGGGAGCGGGCGGTGGAACGGCACGACCAGCCGGATGCGGGTCTCTGGGAATACCGCGGCAGACGCCGGGTACATACCTTCTCCTCCCTCATGTGCTGGGCCGCCTGTGACCGTCTGGAGCGCATCGCCAAGCGGATGGGGGCCAGTGACCGGGCAAGATACTGGCACGAGCAGGCGGAGCGTATCCGGGCGGTGATCAACCGCGAGGCATGGAACGCCGAACAACAGTGCTTCACCGAAGCGTTCGGCCGCCCGGAACTGGATGCGAGCATGCTGCTGATGGAGGAACTGGGATTCGTCGCGGCGGATGATCCGCGCTACCAGAGCACCTTCGCAACAATCGAGGCGAACCTGCGGCGGGGTGACCATCTGTTCCGCTATCGTGCGGAGGATGATTTCGGCGCGCCGGAGAACGCCTTCAACATCTGCACGTTCTGGTATATCAACGCGTTGGCCAGCGTGGGCCGGCGTGACGAGGCAAGGGCCTTGTTCGAGAACATCCTGTCCTGCCGGACGCGGCTGGGCCTGCTGTCGGAGGATCTGAATACCGAAACGGGCGAGCTTTGGGGTAACTATCCGCAAACCTACAGCCTGGTGGGCATAATCCTGGCGGCCATCCGCCTCAGCGAATCATGGGAAAAAGCGTTTTGAGCCGTATCGTTGTTGTCTCCAATCGAGTAGCCGAACCCAAGGCCGGAAAAAGCGCCGGCGGTCTGACCGTTGGCGTCATGGGCGCCCTTAAACAGAACGGCGGTATCTGGTTCGGCTGGGGCGGAACCACCTGCACCGGAGAGGCCAAGGACGCTGAACTCAAGCGGCGGGGCAAGATCACCTTCGCGACCATCGAGCTCAACGACGCCGACTTCGACGCCTACTACAACGGCTTCTCGAACGGGTCCCTCTGGCCGCTGGCCCATTATCTGCTGGGCTTTTTCAGCTATGACCGGTCCCAGTACGAGGCGTGGCGAAGGGTCAACACGACGTTTGCCCGGAAGCTGCTTCCGCTGCTCCAGCCGGACGACCTGATCTGGGTACATGACTATCACCTGTTCCCCCTCGCCGAGGAACTGCGCAGGGCCGGTGTCACAAACCCCATCGGCTTCTTTCTCCATGTGCCCTTCCCCGGCATTGCCGTGCTCCAGGCCCTGCCTCCCTGGCGGCAGATCCTGCAGTCGATGTGCATGTATGACGTCATCGGCTTCCAGACCGACCAGGACCGGGAGGACTTCCTGGAGTGCCTGCGCTTCGCCGGACTCGGCGGCGATCGGCGGGGCAACGGCGGCCAGCGTGTCGAAGCAATCCAGCGGCAGCTCACTGTTGACGCGTTCCCCATCGGCATCGACGTGGACGAATGCGCCCAACAGGCCCGCGAGTCTTCAAACCTCGCCTCGATCCAGCGGCTGGAGCGGGCGCTCATGGGCCGCCCGCTGATCATTGGCGTGGACCGGCTGGACTACAGCAAGGGCCTCCCGGACCGGTTCCGCGCCTTCGACCAGCTGCTGTCCGACTATCCCTCATCCCGGGGCCAGCTGGTCTACATGCAGATCGCGCCGCCGACGCGGGCAGGCGTCCGCGCCTACCAGGAAATCCGCGAAGAACTGGAGCAGCTCTCCGGCAACATCAACGGCCGGTTCGCCGAACCGGAGTGGGTGCCGATCCGTTACCTCAACCGCGCCTTCGCGCGTCCCACGCTCATGGGTTTTTTGCGCCTGGCACGCATCGGCTTTGTCACGCCGCTGCGCGACGGCATGAATCTCGTGGCCAAGGAATATGTAGCCGCACAGGATCCCGCGGACCCCGGCATGCTGGTCTTGTCCCAGCTGGCCGGCGCGGCACGGGAGCTGACGAGCGCGGTGCTGGTGAATCCCTATGACAGCCGCGGTGTCGCCGAGGGGCTGCAAACTGCCGTCAGCATGGCCAGGGAGGAACGCGTCGAACGTCACACGGACATGCTGACGGCCTTGCGCAGGAACGATATCAATATATGGCGCCAGCGTTTCGTCGAAGCGCTGGAGGAAAGCCGGCAGACTAATCCGGCAGGCGCCCCCGGATAAGCATGTGGCGGTCGCTGACCGCTTCCACCGAAAAACCCTCCAGACGGCAGGCGGCGAGCTGATCGTGCACCTCGCCCGGCTCGAAGGCGGCCAGAAGGCTGGCATGAAAATCCTTGCGCAGCACCTCGGGCTCGTCGGCGGCATAGGTCTCCACCAGTTGCTCGGCCACCGCCGGGTCGGCGGGCCGGAAAAGATCCATGACGACAACCGGAGCTCCGGGCGCTCCGGTATCGGCGATCATCTCCCAGAAGCCGGCCGGACTATGCAGGTGATGCAGAAGGCTGTTGCTGACGATGGCGTCGTAGCTCTGTAGCGGCAGCTCGGCCCCCGGAACCAGGCCCTGGAGGAAAGCCACACGACCGTCGCCTTCCGGCGCAAGGCGCTGCCTGGCAATCGCCAGCATGGCCGGGGATCCGTCGAGGCCGTGGACCCGGGCATTCGGCAGCGCCCTTGCCAGGCGCAGGGTGATGTCTCCCGGGCCGCAGCCCAGGTCGAGGACGGCGGCATTCTCTGGAAGATCGCCGAGCCACTCCAGGGCCCGCTCGACGAACTCACGGTTGGGCTCCTCGAAATCGGCGTCGGCGTAGGCCCGGGCCTGGGCCGGCTCGTCCATCAGTTCGGGTTCCGGAATTCGTTGCATGACCTGGACGCTCCTTGCTGTCGGGGCGGGCGGGAACATAGCCCGTGGCGCGTCGCTCAGGCAAATCCGGGGCCGGGTGCGCTGTGCTACGCTCGGCGCCGGTTTGACGGCTCCGGAGTCGCCTGATGGCGGATTTTACCGACAAGGTGGTGATCATCACGGGCGCCTCCGAAGGCATTGGCCGGGCGCTGGCACTCGAGCTTGCGCCTTCCCGCGCCAAGCTGGTGCTCGCAGCGCGCAACGCCAGCCGCCTGGAAGAACTGGCCGATGAATGCCGGGCAGCTGGGGCGGAAGCCCTCGGCGTGCAGACAGACGTCACCCGGGAGGCCGAGTGCCGCGCACTCGTCGAGGCGGCGATCGAGGCGTATGGACGCATCGACGTGCTCGTTGCGAACGCCGGCAGGACAATGTGGGCGCAGTTCGAGGACATCGAACAGCCCGGGCTCCTGGAAGACCTCATGTCGGTCAACTACTTCGGGTCGGTCTACTGCACCCGCTATGCCCTGCCCTGGCTCAGGAAGACCGGCGGCCGCATCGTGGCCGTTGCGAGCGTCGCGGGCCTTACCGGAGTGCCGGCCCGGACCGGCTACTGTGCCAGCAAACACGCCATGATCGGTTTCTTCGATTCCCTGCGGATCGAACTGGCCGATGCCGGCGTGAGCGTGACCGTGGTGGCGCCGGATTTCGTGGTCAGCGAGATTCACCGGCGGGCCATCAACGGTAAGGGGGAAGCCCTGGGCGAGACGCCCATGAACGAAGATCGAATCATGACGGCCCGCGAGTGTGCGCAACGGATCGTGGCGGCTGCCGGCCAGCGCAAACGGCTCCTGGTCACGTCGGCGCGGGGTCGCTTCGGTCGCTGGCTCAAGCTGATCGCCCCGGGCATGGTGGACCGTATCGCGCAAAAAGCGATTGCCCAGCGGCGCTAGGTTCGTGGAGCCGGATTCGGGCCGGAAGCCAGCGCGATTTCCCGTTCCACGTGGGCAAGAAAACCGTCGAGCAGGCGGTTGATCTCGAACAGCCGTTCCATGAGGCGATGGCCGGCGGGGAAGATGTGCAGGTCCGCCCGGTACTGTTTCGCCCAGCGGATGGCATTGTCCGCGGGAACGACGTCGTCGTTCCACCCGTGAATCACGACAATTCGGCCCGTCCCCGGCTCCGGGGTCAGGTGCTCGTAGCCGGGCATATAGAAAGCCGGAGCCAGGAGAAACAGGCCCGCGACAGAGGTCAGTCGAGACGACGCCGCCGCCGCAACGTGGGCGCCCATGCTCGAGCCCACGAGCAGCACCGGGCCGGGGCGATGCCGGCAATGATCGACCAGCTTGTCCACGCGCACCGCCGGGTCGTCAAGGCCCTGGTAATCCAAGGACTCCGCGGTATGCCCGCGCTCACGCACGACGCCGGCCATTGCCGCGATCTTCGTGCCCCACGGCCCGCTCTCCTTGCCATGTGAAAAACAGACAATCACCGGCCAAGCCTACCAGTGGATGCCCTTGGTCACCTGGGCCAGGGCAATCTGATCGGCTGACGCGTCCCGCTGTTTGTCCCTCAGCCCCTTGGCGGCCGCGGAGTCGGGGAACATCTGGAATGCGGCATTCATTCCGACCTCCGTGACTTTCGGAAACAGCAGGTGGGAGATCTGCGCGAAGATACCGAGACGCGTGGCGATACGTTTCTTTTTGTTGACGATGGCATCGGCCACGAGCTCGGCGGCCTCCTCCGGGCTTATGGTCGGCACATTGTCGTAAATCCGGGTGGGCGCGATCATCGGGGTACGCACCAGCGGCATGTTGATGGTCGTAAACGAGATTCCCTTGTGGGAATACTCGGACGCCGCACACCGGGTGAACGCATCCAGGGCTGCCTTCGACGCCACATAGGCGGAGAACCGCGGCGCGTTGCTCAAAACGCCGATGGAGGAAATATTGACGATCTGGCCGCTCCGGCGCTCCGTCATGCCCGGCAAAAGGCTCAGCATCATGCGCAACGCGCCGTAGTAGTTCAGGTCGATCGTGCGTGTGAAGTCGTGAAAGCGGTCGTACGACAGTTCGACGCTGCGGCGGATCGAGCGGCCGGCGTTATTGACGAGTATGTCCACATGGTCATGCTCCTCGAGGATTCTCCCGGCGAGCGCATCGATAGCCTCCACGTCGGTGAGGTCGCAGCTGTAGATGCTGACCCTGCCCTTGCGACTGAGAATCTCGTCCCGGGTTTCCTCCAGGGCCTCGATGCCGCGGGCCACGAGGATGACATGGGCGCCCGCCTCGGCCAGCCGGTAGGCGGTGGCCTGGCCGATGCCCGAGGAGCCCCCGGTAATTACCACGTTCTTCCCCCTGACGGCGCCGGACAGGCTGTGATCCACGTGCAGATCCGGATCCAGGCGCCGGTCCCAGTAGTCCCAGAGACGCCATGCGTAGGTCTCCAGGTCCGGGACCTCGATCCCCGAACCCTTGAGCACCCGCTCAGTCTCCCGGCTATCAAACCGGGTGGGGTAATTCACGAAATTCATCACGTCCCTGGGAATGCCCAGGTCCGCGAGAATGACGTCGATCATGCGACGGACGGGCGGGAGCCCGGACACGCCCTTCCACACATATCCGGGCACGACCCCGAACATCCGCACGTTGACCCGCATGGACATCTTCGGAGCATGGGCTGCCTCGGCGAACAGGTTCAGCACTTCACCGATGCGACGGGGATGTGGCTCGGTGAGATGGAACGTGCCGCCGTCCTCGCCGCGGGTGTGGGCAATGTAATCCATCGCGTCGACGACGTAGTCCACCGGCACGATGTTGAACCGGCCGCCCTCGATGCCGACCAGGGGGATCCACGTCGGCAGCGTATCGCGCAATTTCTGAATGAGCTTGAAGAAGTAGTAGGGCCCGTCGGTCTTGTCGATCTCGCCCGTCTCTGAATCGCCCACCACGATCCCCGGCCGGTAGACCCGGAAGGGAATCTCGCAGTCCGTTCGCACAACCGCTTCGGCGTCATGCTTGGTTCGGAAGTAGGGATGGCCCAGGCCCGTGGCCTCATCGAACATGTCTTCCCGGAAAATCCCGTCGAACATGCCGGCCGCCGCGATCGAGCTGGTGTGGTGAAACACGCCGGCGTCGATGACGTTTGCGAAGGAGACAGCGTTGCGGGTGCCATCGACGTTGGCCACGTGCTGGCTCTCGGCGTCGGCATTGAGGTCGTAGATGGCAGCCAGGTGAAAGAAGTGGCGGATTCCAACATCCCGCAGCATGTCCACGTTCTTCCTGGACACGCCAAGATTCTTGCGGGAGAGATCACCGGTGACCGGCACCACCCGATCGGCGCGGCGACCCCACCTTTCGCGGTGGGCTGCGAATTTCTTTTTCGACTTCCGGCGTACGAGCACATAGATCGTGCCCTTTCGGTCCAGCAGGCGATCGATAAGATGACCGCCTATGAAACCCGTGGCGCCGGTAACGAAATAGTTCATTCCGAAGTTCCCCCTCCAGGAGCGGACGGCCTGGCCGCGGCAACGGGGCCGGCCTTTCGTGCACCGGATAGTAGTGCAACGGCAATGAGCCTGCTTCAGTCGCCCTCGCCCGGCGGCGAACCCCAGAGCAGCTCGTCCAGGGACGGGCGCCATCCGTAGCGGGCCAGCGAGACTCGCCCGGCGACAAACTCCACCCCCTCGGCCTCGAGGCGCTGGCGTTGCCTGAGGAAACCCGGGCTGTTCTCGGGCAGCGAAATCCGCCCCTGTGCATTGATCACCCGGTGCCAGGGGACTTCCCTGCGGCCATCCAGCGCGCCCAGGGCCCGGCCGACCTGCCGGGCCCCCCGGCCCAGGCCAGCCTCGCGGGCAACCTGGCCATAGGTCGCGACGCTGCCCCGCGGTATGCGGGAAACAACAGCCCAGATTCGCTCGTTGTCGCCGTCTGCCATCAGTCCGCCGCCATGGGCCGGTCAGGCAGACGCTTTCAGGCGCGATTTCAGATCGTCCCGCGCCTGGGCAAGGATGGAGTCCCGGTCCACGCTCTCGAGAATTTCCTCGACCACCAGCTTGGGCCCTCCCGGACCCCATGATTTGCCCTGGGCAAAGTAGCGTTCAGCGGCCCGGCCGATGATATAGGTCCCGTAATACGCTACCGCGCCCTGCGCCCCGGCCGTGAGCATGACCGACATGCCGCCGGTACCGAACTTGATGGCGGACGAGACGAAATGCACGGCCCATACGGTGCCCATCAGCGCCACCATCTGCTTGGCGATCGTCCCAATCAGGTTTCCCGCCTCGCTGCGGGTGAGCGGCATCCCGTAGAGCCTCGACAGATGGACCACCATGCTCGCGTCCACCATGGCGGCGGCAAACAGGTCGGCCACGGGAACGGGGTTGAGGGCGACCGCGACGCCCTTAGCGATGCAGTAGGTACGGACCAGCCGCTCGGCCACCTGGCGCCTGACCTCGATGACGCGCCGCCCCAGCTCCTCGCTGAACTGCCCGGCAAACAGGCTCGCATTGACCGCCGCGAGGGACTTGCCCTCCGCATCGAGAATCTCCCAGAGCCGCTGGCGAACGGCTTCCACGTCGGGCTCACGTTCTTCCCGCTCCTCGTGCTCGGTGCCGTCGGCCTCCCGGATGACGCGAATCTTTGGCGCGGGGTCCGCCGAGGCTGGCAGAATATTCTCGGCCGCGACTCGTCCATCCAGTGCGGCACGCAGGTGAGCCAGCAAAGCGGCGAGTTCTTCAGCCGTGTAGCGGTCGGACTTGTTGAGCACCACGATGAGCGGACGCCCCATCGCCAGAAGCCCATCCAGGGCCGCCCGCTCCGCGGCGCTCATGTCGCCGTCTATGACAAACAGGAGCAGATCGGAACGCGCCGCGACGTCACGGGCCAGGGTTTCCCTGGCCTCGCCCTGGACCTCGTTGATGCCGGGCGTATCCACAAGGTAGACACCGCCCGAGCGCTGCTCTTCCCAGGCCACCATTGCGCTGGACCGGGTTTCCCCGTGCAGGGGGCTGGTCGAGAACAGGTCCTCGCCGACCAGGGCATTGAGCAGCGATGACTTGCCGACACTGACCTCGCCGAACACGGCGATGTGTACATGGCCCTGTTCGAGTTTCTCGAGCATGCGGGCCAGCTCCGCGTAATCATCGGCCAGCGCCTTGCGCACGGCCGGCGGCACGCGTTCGTCTTCCAGCAGGCTCCGCAGGCTCTCGGTGGCCAGGGCGACGTGGTCGTCCCCGGAAACCGGCTCAGGAGTCGCCGTCTCGCCGCGCTTCCAGGGCCAGCCTCGCCATCGCCACCGTTCGGTCCCGAATATCTTCACCGAGATTCTCCCTGAAGTGACGCGCCGCCGTCGCCGGCTGCAGCCCGCCGCTCTCCTCCAGTGATTGGGAAAGCCCCTTGCCGAGGGCATCGAAAATCATGCCGTAGGCCACGGCGTGAACCAGGCCGCCCGCCACGGTGCCCACGCCGGGAAAGGCCTTCAAGGCATTGCCGGCCACGGCAAGCATCAGCGGAAGCGCCCGCCCCACGAACCCCTGGGCGAAATCGAGGAACCGCTGGATGTCCACTTCCCGGGCTGGAACGTCGTGGATTTCGCACAGCTTGCGAACCATGGCGGTGCCCAGGTATCCCTGCAGCAGCACGTCGGTGCCCGGGCTGACTGCAGCAAGCGCCGCCACGACGGCTTTTCTCGTGTAGTCCCGGACCACTGCAGCCGACTCGGCCCGGCGCCTCGCGAGGGCCGCTTCGTCGAGTCGTCGCGCGGCGAGCTGAAAAACCGCCGTGTCGCGAAGCTCGTCCAGCGCTTCCGGATTGCGGCCGGCCGCGTCCTGTATGGCCCGCTTGAGGTCGTCCACGGCGGGGTCACGCTCCCGGGACAGCTCCCGCTCGACACCGTCCGGGCCGACCTCGACAACCGCCTGGCGGCCACCACCGGTCACCGGAACGACCATCGGCACGGGCAGGTCCGGGTCCAGGCCGGCAACCCTTTCCCGCACTCGCTCGCGCACTGCCTCGAGGTCCGCCTCGGCATAGCGATCGGCCTTGTTTAGCACGACAATCATCGGTTTGCCCGCCGTGGCCAGCGCGAGGAGGTCCTCGTACTGGGCGCGGTTCAGATCGCCGTCCGTAACATACAGCACGACATGGGCGCGCAGCGCCTCGTCCATTGCCGCCGCGTCAAGATCGCCCTCGTCCCCGGTACCCGGTACATCGGTGAGTATGAGTTCATCCCCCGACGGGCTGATCCAGTGGTAATGGGTTATCTCCCGGGTCGTGCCGGCGACCGGCGAGGTTTCCGGCGTGGCCCCTGGCACCAGGGCCCGAATCAGCGTGCTCTTGCCCGTGCTGACTTCGCCGATCAGGGCGATGAACAGCTTGCCGGCCTCACGCCTCCGGGCAAGCTCCCTGAGCTCACGTTCGGCGTCCGCCACGTCGGTGCTGTCAGCGCGTTCCGTTTCGATACGCGCCGACAGCGTCTCTTCGGTTATCGGCTCGTGCTCCTTCTTCGGACGGCGCTTGACCGGGGCCAGCAACCACCAGATCAGCCAGCCGGCGCCGATGGCCGCGGCGATCATCAGGGCGATGAAGCCGTAGTAAAGGAGGGCGGAGTTCTCCCGCAGGCGCTCCATGACCGACAAAGCCGCATCAGCCAGCCGCAGGGCGCCTCCGGCCGCAAGGACCAGGGCCAGGATGACGAGCAGCGCCAGAATCAGACGAATGCGACGATCGTTGTTCACCCCATCCTCTCTATCAGGGCCGGCTGCCAGGGGTCAACCACCCGGCCGCAACCACAAACGCCGCGGCCAGCGGCACAAGACGTTCAGCCCAGTCGCCCGGCGTGTCCGGGAGCCAGTGGAAGCCGACGGTCAGAACAAACCCGGTCAGAATCGAGGCCAGCGCGCGAGAAGAGGACGGGCGCCGATCCAGCAGGATCATGACCAGGAGAGGCCCGAAGGCAGACCCGACCGCGTGCCAGGCGAAAAGGACCCGCCGAAAAATCGTGTCCGGCACCAGCAGGGCCAGGGCAGCCGAGAGAATACAGAGCACCGCCACGACGAGGCGGGATGTACCCAGACCCGCGGGCCGGCGGCCGCGAATCCGGCCCATGTCCTCGGAGACCGAGGACGCCGCCACCAACAGCTGGCTGTCGGCGGTGGACATGATGGCCGACAGCACGGCGGCAATCATCACGCCCGCCACCACGGGGGCGATCAGGCGGTCGGCCACCTCGAACAGCACGGCCTCGGGCTCGAGGATTCCCGCAAAAAGCCCCCGGGCGCACAAACCCAGCAACAACATGCCGCTGTAGATCACGACAGCCCAGCCAATAGCGATCACCCTCCCTCTCGCCAGGGCGCGTTCGTCCCGCAGCGCCATAAAGCGATTCACGACGTGGGGCTGCCCGGGATATCCCAGGCCGATGCCCAGAGTGCCCGCAACAAAACCGATTGCCGCAGCCAGGGTTCCGTCCGTGGGAGCCGGTTCACCCGCCACCCCTGCCAAGGCGCTGCCGAGGCCGGAGAACCCGCCGACGGCGGTCAGTGCGATAGCCGGAAGCACAATGGCCGTGACCGCCATCAGGAGGCCCTGCAAGGTATCGGTGACGCTGACCGCCCAGAATCCGCCGAGCAGCGTGTAGACCAGGACCACCGCCGCTCCCACGGCCACGGCAGCCGTCATGTCCAGATCAAACGCGCTGGCAAAGGCGTTCCCGGCGGCCTGGAACTGTGCGGCGATGTAGAAAAGAAACGAGAACAGCACGATGGCGGACGCGGCCGTGACGATTCGTTCCCGGCCAGGGGTGCCAGGCGGTCCGGCAAGAAATCCGGTCAGCGTAATGTCACCGGTCCCGGCCGACATGCGCCGCAGGCGCGGCGCGACCCAGAGCCAGTTCACGAGGAAGCCGAGAAGCGTCGCCGGAAACAGCCAAAGCGCAGGGAGGCCCCAGAGATAGGCCATCCCGGAGATGCTGAGCAGGGTCCACGCGGAGGACGAACTGGCCGAAGCGCTGATCGCGGCGACCCAGGGCCCGAGCGCCCGTCCGCCGAGAAAGAAGTCCTCGTTGTCTCGGTTACGGCTGCTGGCCCACAGGCCGATGGCAAGCAGCAGGACCTTGTAGCTGACCAGGGTGAACAGGATGGCCTCGGATCGGCTCAAACCCAACCTCTCAGGGAGCGCCTGCGGGCGAACGTACTGCGGACAGCCCGGATATCGTGTCCGGCCGACCGCGCCGGGAGTGTATCAGGCGCGACCCGACTCTCCGCCGCTACAATGCCACCAGCCCGGTGGGCCGGGCGAGCACACGCAGGGTGAGCAAAAGAATGCCGGGGAACAGCGCCAACCGAGGCTGGGATTTCTGGATTGACCGGGGCGGCACGTTCACGGACGTCGTCGCCCGGCGACCCGACGGCATGCTCTCCGTTCTCAAGCTGCTGTCACGAAACCCGCAACAGTATTCGGATGCAGCGCTGGAAGGCATAAGGCGAAGCGCCGGCCTCGACTCGCTGGAGCAGCTGGCGGAACTGCCGGTGGCCGGCGTTCGCATGGGAACGACGGTTGCGACCAACGCGCTGCTGGAACGGGAGGGCGAACCGACGGTCCTGGTCATCACCGACGGCTTCGGGGATGCCTTGAGCATCGGCTATCAGCAACGGCCTCGCCTGTTCGACCTGGACATCAGAAAGCCCCAGCCCCTGTACACGCGCGTCGTCCAGGCCCGCGAGCGCGTCGCCGCGGGCGGCGCCGTTATTCAGCCGCTGGATGAGGCCCATCTCGCCGGCGAACTGCGCGCGGCCCGGGCCGCAGGCTATCGGGCCGCCGCCATCGTTTTCATGCACGGGTACCTGTTTGCCGGCCACGAGATCCTTGCGGCCGAGCTGGCCCGCGCCGCCGGTTTCGAACAGGTGTCGATGTCCCACGACACCAGCCCCCTGCCTCGCCTGGTGATGCGCGGCGATACAACGGTTGCGGACGCTTATCTCTCGCCGGTCCTCGACCGCTACGTGGCTGAGGTCGAAGCGCAGCTGGCAGGGCGATCGCTGTTCTTTATGCAAAGTAACGGTGGCCTCACGGCTGCCCGATCCTTTCGTGGCCGGGACAGCGTGCTCTCGGGGCCGGCCGGCGGCGTGGTCGGCATGGTGCAAACCGGAAGAGCGGCCGGATTCACGCGCCTTATCGGCTTCGATATGGGCGGCACATCAACTGACGTGTCCCTGTATGACGGCCAGTACGAGCGGACCCAGGACAACGAGGTTGCCGGCGTCCGCATCCAGGCCCCCATGATGCGCATTCATACCGTTGCCGCCGGGGGTGGGTCCCTGCTCGGACTCACCGACGGGCGCTTCACGGTCGGGCCGGATTCCGCCGGCGCCGACCCTGGCCCGGTCTGCTATCGAAAAGGCAGTGCGCTGGCGGTCACCGACGCCAACCTGGCGTTGGGCCGCATCCAGCCCGACTGGTTTCCCGCGGTATTCGGCCCCCGGGCAGACCAGCCTCTGGATCACGAAGCCGCGGCCCGTGCATTTCACGCCCGGGCCGATGAAATACGCGCTGCTGCCGGTGAAGACATGGCCGTGGAACAGATCGCCGAGGGGTATCTGCGCATCGGCGTGGACCGCATGGCGCAGGCCATCAAGGAGATTTCCTCCCAGCGGGGCTATGACGTCAGTGACTTCACGCTCTGCTGTTTTGGCGGCGCGGGAGGGCAGCATGCGTGTGCCGTGGCGCAGGCCCTGGGCATGCGCCGCGTTCTCATTCATCCACTGGCCGGTGTTCTGTCCGCCTACGGGATGGGTCTGGCGGATATCAAAGTCCTCGTGCAGGCCTCGGTGCAGGAACCCCTGGCGGATACCACTGACCTGGAAACGGTGTTCGAGCCCCTGGAATCAAGGGCCAATGCAGATCTGCGGTCACAGGTCGGCGCAACGGCGCCGGTAACGCTCCAGCGCCGCGTCCGGATTCGATACGCCGGGAGCGATACGACGCTGGAGGTGGATCACGGCACGCCAGCCGCCATGGCCGATGCCTTCGCCGCCTCGCATGCCGAGCGCTATGGCTTTCGCGAAGCCAAGCCCATGATCGTGGAATCCGCCGAGGTCGAGGGATCCGCCGCGATCGCGACTCCCGCCGGCAACCCTTTGCCTGCCGGGGGCCCGGCGGTACCGGCCGCCCATCGTCCGGTCTGGGTGGCCGGCGCCTGGACCAGGACGCCGGTCTTTGTTCGCCGGGGTCTCGGCCCGGGTCCCGTTGCCGCCGGTCCTGCGCTGGTCATGGACGACGGTGCGACAACGTATGTGGATACCGGCTGGGACGCCCGCGTAGACGATCTCGGCAACCTGATCCTCGAAAAGGCCGGCGAGAAAGGGCCGCAACGGCACGAGGAAGTCCGCGCCGATCCGGTCACCCTGGAAATCTTCAACAATCTGTTCATGCACATTGCCGAACAAATGGGCGTAGTCCTCAGAAACACCGCCCATTCCGTCAACATCAAGGAGCGACTCGACTTCTCCTGCGCCCTTTTCGACCGGCAGGGCCGGCTGGTGGCCAATGCGCCCCACATGCCAGTCCATCTCGGCTCGATGGGTGAAAGCGTTCGCGCTGTGCTGGACCGGTACGGAGACCTGCTAGCACCGGGCGACAGCATTGCCCTGAACGATCCCTACCACGGCGGCACCCACCTGCCGGATGTCACGATCGTCACGCCGTTCTTTGACGGCAGGGAGACGTCTCCGCTGTTTTTTGTCGCCTCCCGCGCGCACCACGCGGATATCGGCGGCCGAACGCCGGGCTCCATGCCCGCGGCCTCCACAACGGTTGCGGACGAGGGGGCGCTCATCGACGGATTCCGCCTGGTTGCTGCGGGCCGGTTCGATGAAGGCGGCTTCCGTAGCCTGCTCGCCGCCGGTCCGTGGCCGGCGCGCAATCCCGACCAGAACGTCGCGGACGCCAAGGCCCAGCTGGCGGCCAACCAGCGGGGCCTGAGCGAGATCGCCCGTATGCTGGAGACCTTTGGCCGGCCCGTCGTGGAAGCCTACATGGGCCACGTGCAGGATAACGCCGAAGCCGCCGTGCGCCGGGCACTTAAAGGTCTTGCGGGCGGCAGCTTCGAGTATCCAATGGACGGTGGCCAGCACATCCGCGTCGCGATCAGCATCGATGCCGAGCGGGGATCGGCGGTCGTGGACTTTTCCGGGACCTCGGACCAGGATGACTCCAACTTCAATGCGCCCCTGGCTGTCTGCCGGGCCGCCGTCCTCTACGTGCTTCGATGCCTCGTGGACCACGACATCCCGATGAACGACGGATGCCTCAGGCCGGTCGCAATCAAGGTACCCGAAGGCTGCCTGCTGAATCCGGAACCACCGGCGGCCGTCGTCGCCGGCAATGTGGAAACGTCCCAGTGCGTAACGGATGCGCTCTTCGGAGCCCTCGGGGTTGTCGCCGCTGCGCAGGGCACGATGAACAACCTGACCTTCGGAAACGCCGGTTACCAGTACTACGAGACCCTGTGCGGGGGCGCCGGCGCCGGGCCCGGGTTCCACGGTGCAGACGCGGTGCATACCCATATGACCAATTCCCGGCTCACGGACCCAGAGGTGCTGGAAGCCCGCTATCCCGTCCGCCTGGAGCGGTTCTCATTGCGTCCTGGATCCGGCGGCGCCGGTCAGTGGCACGGCGGTAACGGGGTGCTCCGGGAGATTCGTTTCCTGGAACCGATGTCCGTCTCGATACTGTCCGGGCATCGCCAGGTGGCGCCCTTCGGACTTGCGGGAGGCCGGCCCGGGGGCTGCGGCCGCAACCGGCGCCGGACATTGGACGGCCGCGTGGAGGCATTGCCGGCCACCGCCGAGTTCGGTGTTGAAGCGGGAGATACCGTCATGATCGAAACGCCCGGCGGCGGCGGCTACGGCCCGGAGGAGTAGCCCGTCGAGGCCCGTTCGCCGTTCAGGCGCGGTGGCCAATCACACCGAGGTGCCGGGCCGCGCGCTGCGGGTCCGGGTCAGGGATACAGCTCACCCGCTCAATGTCTCGAACATAGTCGTCTGGCAGGCCGTGATGGCGCGCACCGGCAAGCACCAGCTCCCGGTACCAGGCGAATGGCCTGAGGTCAGGCTCAATGTGGCTCTTCATCGCCTGGTAGCAGAAAGCGGAAAGCGGGCCCGCGGGCGTGACCACCCTGACGTCGCGATGCACGTAGCCGACTCCCAGGCCCTCGATCCGGTCCAGCCTGGACTTGTCTGCCGCTGACATGGCGTAGACCGCCCCGTGCACCCGATCGTGCGGCCGGCCGGGAACCACGTCCGCTTTGCCCGAGCGATCGGCACCGCGCTTGTGGAAACGCAGGGCGTGCGCGGGCAGGTGCGCTGTGCACCGGAGGACACAGGAGGGTGTGCGGGCCAGCAGTCGCAGCGGATGCAGATTCGAGCCGTAGGCGAAATAGGCCAGAAGCCTAGCCATGGCCGGCAAGGGAGTCAGCCTCGCGCAGGCGCTGCCCCGCCTGCCAGTCGCCCGAAAGAATCCGGTAGCGGTCCATGGAAATCGGGGTCACCGTCGCGCCGGCAACGGATTGCCGTACGTGCACGACGGTGTAGGGCCTGCCCGGGCGCATGGCATACCCGACCACGAAACAGACATCGGGATCTTCGGCCCGGTTGGTTCGGGCGTCGCAGCGCACGAAGTACGCATCCTCCACGGGCTGCTCGCCGAAAGCCCCCATGCCGAACAACCGTCCCATCAGGTCGTTCAGGTGAACGGTCAGGCGTCGCCAGGTAGCAGGACCCGGCCTGGAAAAGACGGCCCAGCGCGTGCCCCAGCTCAGCGTATCGTGAATCCGGAGATACAGGCGACGCTCGGACAAAGAGTGGCCGCCGGCCACCGGCGCATCCCGGCCCGCCAGGGTCGTATCGCCATAAAGGCCCAGACGCCCGCCGGAAGATCGAGTCAACACGTTGATCCCCTGAGCCGTCAGACGCCGACACGTCTCTCCGTCGAGGATCAGGAAAGGCCGCAGGCCGGTCGCAAGCACCGCGGGGCGCTCTCCGTCGGAAACCCAGACTCCATGACGATGATCGTGGCGAGCCAGGGCGCCGGCCACGGCGCCCGAATTGGGCCGCATTCCGTCCATGCCGGCCCGCTCCAGGCCCGGGAAAGCAATCATCGCATTGGGGCCGGCGAGGTTGGCATCGCCGATGTAGTCGAAAATTCGTTTCGGAGAATCACAGTCCGCCGGCGGATCGATCACCAGCATCGCGGCCCGATGGCGGCAGTAGCGCATGGCGGCCAGGAGCAGCGCGGGCCCGGCCCCCGAGCCGTCCGGCCGCGGCGGAAGACAGAGAAAATCCAGGCGAGGCGCCTGGTCCAGCGCAAACAGGCCGGCACCGTTTTGCGCGGAACCGATGAGATCGTAGTCCGTGAGCTGCTGACCCCTTCGTCCGTCCCGGGAGGCTTCGACCCATGACACTGGTCGCATGACGCCCTGGCCCACTGTGGCGTCGGGCCGCACCGGCGGCACCCGACCCCGGACTCGCACCAGGCCCGACGACGCCAGGGCGTCGGCCACGAAACGGTCCGATGAAGGATCGACCGACAGGCCGTTGAAGATCTCCTGCTCCTCGACGCGTTCGGTGCCGGGCACCCGCAGCCGCTGTACCACCAGGTTGAAGCCCATGCTGTCTTGCGGATCGATGTGGTCATAGTCCACGGACGCGCGCAGCCACTCCCGGTCGCCGGGGCTGACGGCATGGAGTATCAGCGCGGCGCTGCCCGCTCTGAGCACGAGGGAACAGGATCGGGCGCCATTGACAACACGGACCACGAGGGCCGTATCGCCGCCGCAGGTAAAGAAGTCTTCGAGGGTTTCCGCCAGGGGATCGGAACCGTCCAGCCGGCCAAAGGTCCGGCGGAAGGTTTCTACGCTGTTGACGGGGACGGGTTGGTCGACCGGTCCGCGGGCCGTAGCGCCGATGAAGGCAGTGAAGCCTCCGGGACTCAGCCCTATGGCTTCTTCGTCACCGGGAATCTCTTCCACCAGCATGCCGGTGGTCAGCCCGTCCGCCATCGCCGCTCCGGAGTTTGTCGTGTAGTTATCCCGTTAAACTACCACAACGCGAAGGCGTGGTCCTCCAGACATAATCAAGATTTTGCTCCCCGCCGCAAGCGCCGCTTTGCTCGCCCCGGGCCGCGCGCATGGATATGATGCGCGACAGGAAATCAGCCGGTCAGTCCCTCGGTCGAGGTCTTTGAGTTACAGCAACATCAAACCCCGCGGCGAAGCCCTGCGCAAAGCGCTGCGCTGGCTGTCCGATCAGGGTCGGCATGGCCCGGCCGCCATCGAGGAAGCCGCCCTGCGCTTTGATCTGAATCCCGTCGAGGAGGAATTCCTCTTGTCCGAAGCCCGCAGGGTAGCGAACGCGAGCCCACCCGGCCCGGGTCCGGTCGGCGATGACTGAGGACCGAACCGTCGTGCATGTCAGGCCGGACGAGGGTCAGGAATACCCCACGGCCGAGCGGGTACGGATCCTCGAGAGCTGGAACACCCACCTGGACGGCGACGTATCCATCGCGCGAGCCCGGCTCGCGCCGGGGGAAAGCAGCGAGGCGCATTGGCTGGAGGCCGTGGATGAGCGCTTTGTGATCCTGTCCGGCAGCGCAACGCTGGACGCCGGTGATGTAGTGGGCCGGCCCGTGGCACCCGGCGACGTGGTGTTCGTGCCCGCGGGCACCCGGCAGCGCTTCCACAACACGGGGGCCGAGGACCTCGTGTTTCTCTGCATCTGCACCCCCCGCTTCACATCCCGCTGCTACCACGCGGGCGAACCGCCGGCGGATACTTGAGCGCTTCGGACGCGGGTAGCCGCATCGGCCTGGCCCTCGCGCTGACCACCGCCATTGCCTGGGGTACGTTGCCCATTGCGCTGAAAGCCATGCTCGAAAGCATGGACGCCATCACGATCACCTGGTATCGCTTTCTCGCGGCGGCGGTTATCGCGGGAGCCTGGGTCAGGTTCAAGCGGCGGCCGCTGGATCTGGTCAAGCTCGACCGGCAGGGCCGCTGGCTTCTTGCGCTCGCCGTTGCCGGACTTCTCGGAAACTACGTCCTGTACCTGATGGGCCTGGATTTCGTTCCGCCCGGGACCGCGCAGATTGTCATCCAGCTTGCGCCATTGTTCCTGTTGCTGGGAGGCATGGTGTTTTTCGGCGAGCGCTTCGGCCGCGCCCAATGGACTGGCCTGGGGATTCTCGTCGCCGGACTGCTGCTGTTTTTCAACGACCGGCTCGACCAGGTCGTGGACATACACGGTGACTATGGTCGCGGCGTCACGCTCGTCGTTGCCGCCGCCGTGGTCTGGGCGGCCTACGCGCTGGCGCAGAAACGCCTGCACACGACGCTGCGCTCCGATGTGGTACTGCTGGTCATCTACGTGTCCGCGGTGCCGCTGTTGCTGCCAGCCTCCGACCCCTCTCTCGCCGGGGAGCTCACCGGCGCACAATGGTGGCTGCTGGGCTATTGCTGCCTGAACACCCTCGTCGCCTATGGCTGTTTCGCCGAAGCATTACGCCATTGGGAAGCCTCGCGGGTCAGCGCCGTGCTGGCACTCACGCCCCTTCTTACACTGCTCTTCGCCCGCCTCCTCGAGTTGGCGTGGCCCGCCTATGACAGCGGCGAGCAGCTCAATGCCCTGTCCATCGCCGGCGCCCTCATGGTGGTCGCCGGCTCCGCCACCTGCGCCCTGAGCGGACGGAGACTGCGCCCATGATCAGCCTGTTCGATCACTATCCCGCCCTGGCGGACGCCCTGCCCCATATCGGCCTCGCCGACCTGCCCACCCCCGTGGAAGAGGTAGGCACCATCGGTCGTGGGCGTCTGTTCGTGAAACGTGATGACCTCACCGGCGGCCTTTACGGCGGCAACAAGGTTCGCAAGCTGGAGTTCCTGCTCGGGGACGCCGTCCGGCAGGGGCGCCGGCGAGTCTTTACGTTTGGCGTCGCCGGCTCGAACCACGCGCTGGCCACATCCATCTATGCCACCGCCCTGGGCCTGGACAGCGTTCCGCTCCTCACCCCGCAGGTCAACGCCGCCTACACGCGACGCAACCTGCTGTTCCAGCACTACACGGGGGCACAGCTGAAGCATTTCGACAGCGAAGCGGCCGCAGAGCGGGCGGGGACACTGCTGGAGCGCGTCGCCCGGCACCGTGCCATGCGCATCAAGGGCGGCGGCTCATCTCCGCTGGGTACCGCAGGCTACGTGAACGCGGGCCTGGAACTCGCCGACCAGATCCGCGCCGGAGCCGCGCCACGGCCTGATGTCATCTACGTCGCCCTGGGCACCATGGGCACCGCCGCCGGGCTTACCCTGGGCCTGCGCGCCGCCGGCATGGACATCCCGGTCACGATGGTCCGCGTGGTCCGGGACAGCATCGCGAACCGTTCCACGTTCCACCGCCTGTTCGCTGCAACGGCAAGCCTGCTGAGGTCCGCTGATCCGCGCTTCCCGAACGTTCGCCTGGGCGCGGCGGAGCCCGACATTCGCCACGACCATATCGGCCCGGGCTATGCCCGCTTTACACCCGAGGGCATGGATGCCGTTGCCTGGGCGGCAGGCGAAAAAGGCATCAAGCTCGAGGGAACCTACACGGGCAAGGCCATGGCCGCCCTGCGCGCCGACGCACCGGGGCTTAAGGGCAAGACGATCCTGTTCTGGAATACCTACAGTTCGCGGCCCCTGCCCCGGGCCGCCGTGGAGGCGGACTGGCGCGATCTTCCCGGGGACTTTCATTCCTATTTCACGCGCCCGCTTCAGCCCCTGGATCCCGAGGCGGGTTGAGGCAGGCTCGGCCGGTCAACCCGGCCTGCCGGATCCGCACCTAAAAAGCCGAGAAGGTATCGATCCCGTCAAGCATGAGTTCGTACCGGGTTTCGATGGCCTCCCGCAGTCCCGCGGCCGGCAGGCCCGTAACGACTCTCGAAGGACTGGCAACCCAGCCGGCGGCGTCCCTTGGCCCCATGCTCAGAAAAAAGCCCAGGTTCGGCGTCAGGAATTCCTGCTGCATCCGTCCGCGCGACTCTCGACGCATGTTGTCGGCAACATGCCGGCCCTTGCGAACCGCGGCCTGGGCGGTTCGTCCGTCCTGGCCGCGGGCGGCCCACGACGCCGCATCGCCCGCACAGAACACGTTCCGCAAGGGCGCGCGCCTCACCAGTATCCGCCCAAAGGGATCTGCGCGCAGCCGCTGGCCGCCCGCCCCGGGGCAGAACATGACGGCGGACACGGGCTGTACGCGGCGTCCGCCCGCCCCGGCAAGACGCAGGCTGCCGGCATTCAGAGACGTCATCCGTGTTCCATTCAAGACCCGAACGCCCGCCGCTGACAGGCGTCTGCACACGTACTCACGAATGGCTGCCGGCTGACCGGGCAGCAACTGGCTGCCGCGATCGACGAGAACGAGGCCCGGGCCCGGCACGCCGATCTCGAGAAGCTCGAAGAGATATTGCAGGCCGGTGGCTCCCCCGCCAACAACGGCCAGCGGCGGACCGCCCGCCCGGGTCCTCTCCGCCGCCGCCAGCAGCCGGTCCCGGCCGGACGGAGTTGCCGTATCAGCTACCGTAATCACCCCCCTCGCCCGTCCGGGCACGGGCCGATCCGGGGATCCGGTGGCCACGACGAGGAAATCGAATGCCAACCCCCGTTTCCCCAGGGGAAGCCGCCCTTGCCGGGCATAGCCGGCCAGGCTTGCGGGACGACAGTCGAGATGGCCGTGCCTGACCCGGAACTCGAAACGTCCCGCAAGTTCCGTAAAGGGAACCTCGCAGAGCGTCCAGGGGCCGGCGAATCACTTCCTGGAGACGGGTGCGCTTGATATGCAGCCGGCCCGGGTCCACCAGGATTCGTTTGCTGTCCGCAAAACGACCATGGAGCCGGACAAGGCAGGACAAGCCCGCGTAACCACCGCCCAGGACGACAACCCTCATGCCTGGCGCCGGGTTTGGGACAAGACGATTCCCGCCAGGATCAGGGCAAGCCCGGCAAGCGCGGAAGCTGCCAGGCGTTCGCCGAGAAACAGCGCTCCGACGAGAACGGCCCAAACGGGTATGAGGTAGTTGATGAGTGCCAGGAAGGTGGCTCCAGCGGCGTTAACAATCTGGTAGTACAGCACGGTGGCCAGGCCGGTGCAGAAACCGCCAAGGGAGAGCAGCGCCAGGCGCGGCAGCACACCCGGATGGGGCGCCGGGGAAACGTCGGAGACCATCCAGACGACTGACGACATCAATGCGGCCAGCAGCAACACGCTGGCGGAGACCACGACGGGATCCGATGGCGGGGCCCGCCGGGCCACAATGACGTTGAGCCCGTAGCAGACCGCCGCGCCCAGCACGGCCAGCGGATAAGCCAGCCCGGCGCTCCCCCGCCCGGGCCCGTCCATGGCCGCTCCTCCGATCTGCGGTCCGAGCAATATGACTATGCCCGCAAAGCCCGCTGCGAACCCGAGGGCTCGCCGAGGGGTCACGCGCTCGCCCGGGACAAGGAAATGCGCGAGGGCCACGACCACCAGCGGCATGACCGCCATGAGAATCCCGGCCAGACCCGAGGGCACCCCCTGCTGCCCCCAGGACACCAGAAAAAACGGCAGCGCGTTGCCGAGAACCGCCATCACCGCGAAATGCCGCCAGAGGGCCGGGGCGCGCGGTATCTTCCGGCGCGAGGCCACCACGATAATAAACAGGACCCCGCTTCCGATAAGGAGCCTGCCGGTGCTGATCGTCAGCGGCGCATAGCCTTCGAGCGCGACCGCGATCAGGAGAAACGCGCTCCCCCACAAGGCGACCAGGCACAGCAGCATGACCCAGTCGATCAGCCGTGGACCGTGGGCTCGAGGGCTCAAAACACACGCCCTGCGGGACCATTCGAACAGGTATGCATCTTTTGTAAAGGTCTATATCTATACAAAGATTGACATCCCCGCGGAAACCCAAGTAGCATTTATGGCTAGGCGTGGATGTGCCCCTCCCGGTTTCGGGAATTCCCGCCAAATGCCTGATCTTTGACTTTGTCACTCACTAACGCGCACGGATGCGTAGCCCCTCCGGAACCAAGGCCCTTGCGGCCTTTCCCGGACCGGCCGCGGGAGCCCCAACCCGCGGCCATTTTTTTGCCTGGCCGCTTTGCGCTTCTAGCCCGCATCGCCCTTTTCTTTCCGCCGCGCCCCGGAATCCCGGTCGCCGCGGTCCGGCGGCTCGCGGGGCTCGGCCGCGGGGGGTCGACCGGGCCGATCCTGCAGAGCCTCCGCCTCCCGTCTGCGAATCTCCTCGAGCATCAGTTTCAGCCACTCCCGCATCAGGCGTCCTCCTCTGTCAGGAATTCCATCACCGCCCCTTCCCTGTCCCCCATGCAGCCCTCCCGCCGGTGACCGTATCTTCGGGCAGTGGCCTCCTGTCCTCGCCGCCCTGTCCATCCGGCTGACCGGATCATGCGGGCACATTCCTTCTGGGGAGAAAGAGGGGCAGCAACACCATGCCCGCCAGAAATCCACCCAGGTGCGCGCGAAACGCCACGCCGCCGCCATCGCTCGCTATGGCAAGGGAACTGACGAGTTGCAGAAGGAACCACACGCCAAGGACTACCATGGCCGGCAGACGCACCATCTGCAGAACGAAGCCGATGGGCAGGGCCACGACGATGCGGGCTTTCGGATGGCGCAACAGGTAGGCGCCGAGCACGCCCGAAATCGCGCCGCTGGCGCCGATCATCGGTATTTCGGACGACGGGGCGGGCAGAGCCTGGGCCAGGGCGGCAGCGGTGCCGCACAGGAGGTAGAACAAGGTAAAACGTATGTGACCCAGGGCGTCTTCGATGTTGTCCCCGAAGATCCACAGGTAGAGCATGTTGCCCGCCAGGTGCATGAACCCGCCGTGAAGGAACATGGACGAGATCACCGTGGCGGCCGGTGGCAGGACCTCCACCCCCGGAGGCAGCGACGCCTGCCCGGTCAGCAAGGCGGGGATCAGGCCGAATACATGGATGGCCCAGACAGCCCGATCGCCTGGCAGGCTCACCTGCCACAGGTACATGGCGACACAGGCGCCGATCAGGCTCCAGCTGACGTATGGCGTTCGCGACGACGGGTTTTCGTCCCGAATGGGGATCAAGGCGCGTTCCTCGGCGCCGCCCGGGCGCGTGGTGGCCGCAGTCTAGCAGCGGTCCGGTTTCTGCGCGGCACGCAAGGTGCCTGCCCGCACTCAGTCGGCGTAGAAGGTTCCTGCGATCCGCAATGCGCCGGCCCGAACCCGGTCCCGCTCGGCCTTGACCAGCCGCTTCAGCCGGCCCCGATACAGACCTTCGCGGCGGAGAAACGATTTCAGCACGGCGATATCCTGGTTCTCGCCCAGGAGGGTCGCGAGCTGCTTCAGGCTCTTCCGGCCCCCACCGCTGCCGGGCACACGGCGCGTCAGCCATTCCCGCTGGTGCAATTCCCGCTTGACGCTCTTGCGCAGCGCGTGAAACCGTTTAGCGCGGCCCTCCTTGCCCAGGCGTCTCGCCTGACGCCGGGCCGTCGCGTGGGTGAGGGCCAGCGCGTCGCCAATCCGCCCGGCTTCCAGGGTCGACAGGTCCAGGGCCGCCACGCTTCGCCGGATGGACATCAGGTCCCGGCGCAGCGCCCGCGCGTCGAAACTGACAGGGTCGTTGTCGGCTGCGGGATACCCTTCCAGAAGCTGCCGGGCTTCAACGACCCTGGCGAGGTCAGCCGGTTCGCCCGCCCGGTCGGCCAGCCGGTCCAGCGCCTCGAGTACCGCGTCGGCATCCCGGCGAAGAGACAACTTCCGCGCGATCCCGGCACAGGCCTTCTCGTGGGATCCGGCGATCGCACCGGCATCGGTGGCGAGGCGCAGCAGCGCCCGAACGCGTTTGAGGTCCTTGCGAACGCCATGCACGACCGCTCCCGGCGGCAGCTCGCCGGACGCCAGCCGCACACAGCGCGCCAGGCGCCGGTCTACCGCAGCGGCCAGCGCCGCCGCGGTCTTGTCGTCGCCGGCCGCTACCGCGACGCCGGTGTTGCCTGGATCAGAAGTCGGGCCATCCAAACCGTAGTTCCCTCCCGGGAGGCGAGAAACACCACCAGCCCCCCCTGCGGATGCGGCGCGGCCAGTAAATGGGCTCCGGCCTCGCCCGGCCATCCGGGCCCTGGCTGCCAGCTACGACCGCCATCGGCGCTGATCAGCAGGCGCACGCCGCCGCGTTCCTGCGCAGCGGCCACAGCGGGACCGGTGAACGGCCATGTTACCGCGGTCGGCCGAAGACCTGCCGGAACGCGCGCCGGCTGCCAGCTCTGACCCCCGTCGCCGCTCCACGAGAGCTTCGGCGATGGGCCGAACAGCGCCACCTGGCCCGCGCCGGCTTTTTCCGAAACAAACGCCAGCGCGCCGGGCGGCGGTCCGGCCGCGGCATCGACCCCGGGATAAGGCGCGTAGCCGCCCGCCTGTGAATCCAGGATGACCGCCTCTCCGTTCTCCAGACCGGCAACGATCCCCCCTGTGCGCCCGTCCATGGCGATACCCCTTACGGGGCTGGGAAGGCGCACGGCGGCCGGCAGCACCGCGATCCGCACACTGGCAAGGTTGGACTCCAGCCGGCCATCGCTTGCGCGGAAGGAGAAGCTGTCCGAACCGGTGGCCTGCGGCAGATAGGTAAACGTGCCGCGCCGGGAATCCAGGTCCCGAAGACTGCCGGAAGATGGCCCCGATACGACACTCCAGTTCAGCGCGTCCCCATCCGGATCAACAGCAGGCATGAAACCGCGGATCTCCTGGTCATCGGGGCCCGAATAAGCGGCGTCGCTGGCCTGGGGCGCGCGATTTCCGTCCACCGGGGGCCGCGGCCGATCATCGTCATTGTCGGGATCGCTGTTGAAGGAACATCGGAAATCCGAACCCCCGGTAATCAGGATCCAGACCAGGAGAATCAATCCGATACGTCGAAACAAGAGCAAGGTCGTCCGAGGCGGGCTGGACCGATAACGTATCACGTGCCGCCGGTGCTCAGTGCAACCGGCCCCAGTCAAGCAGCTGGACCTGCGCGGACGGGACTTCCAGGCCTTTCGCGATCAACGCCTCGAGGAGGGGGCCTCCGCGTCATCGTCCAGCGGACCCTTGACCTCGACGACCCCGTCGTACTCGGTCATATCGCCCTGTCCGGGCACTTCGATGCTGAAACGCGCGTAGTACTTTTGCCCCATGGATCACCTTTACCGCCCCACACGAATCCTCGGAAGGACAGGCTTCACAAGATTCGCGAGACACCATCAGCCCACAATTCGGCGATCCGCGCAGGCCCCGACGGCGGGAACCCGATAGAATTCTGTCCAATGAAGGTTTCGGGCGCAGTCATGCCACGGTTTCTTTTTCTGATCACGGGGTGCCTCCTGGCCGCCGGAGCCGGCGCCAGCGGCGTCATCGAATTCGCGGACCGCGACCTGAATCTGGCCGAAGGAGACTCCGGCTTTCTGACGGTCATGCGAACCGGCGATAACAGCCGCAACGTCAGCGTTGTCCTCAGCGTGGGCCTGGCCGGGTCGGCACGCCTGGGCACGGACTACGAGGTCGACCTGTCCACGGGTGTGGTGAATATCCCCGAAGGCGAGTGGTTCGCCCGGGTTCCCGTGGATGCCCTCAGCCGCAGCGGCGTCAATGGCACACGCTTCGGGACGTTTTCCCTTGCAACTCCGTCGAGCGGCGTACTGGGCCCGGCAACAACCCTGGTCCTGCAGATCGAGGACACAGACTCGGCGGACATCCAGCTCCGCTTTGCGGACACCGACGTACTTCGCGTGGAGGAAGGCTCCAGCCTGGCCATCGGTTTCCAGCGCGCGGGATCCGGGTCCGGCGACGCCACGGGGGAGCTGTTCAGCTTGCCGCTGACCGCAATCCTCGGCGTGGACTATGAGGATCCGTCGGTCACCCTGGACTTTCCGGAAACCGGAAACCCGGACGGGGCGACGCTGGATACCTTATCCGACGATGCCCTGGACGGCCCCAAAATCCTGACCCTCTTCCTCGAAAATCCGACACCCGACGACGCCCGGTTCGAGGGCCTGGGCGTCAATGTGGTCATCGACGATGCGGAACCCGATCAGCCCGGCGAGTTCACAATTACCGTGGACGGCAACGATGAAGTCGACGAACCCGTCGGCAGCGTCGCGTTTTTTGTCGACCGCAACCGGGGCAGCACCGGCGAGGCCAGCGTATCCTGGGTGACCATCGATGGCGAAGACTCGGGCGACGCGGTGGGCGGTGAAGACTACGTGCCCGGCTCGGGCTTGCTCCAGTACGCCGACGGCGAAACCCGCGCCCGTTTCGAAGTGGAGATCATCGACGACGATGTGCGTACGGAAAATCGCCGCCGCTTCCGCGTCTACGTGGGGGACCCCCAGCCATCCGCCGCGGCCGTCGCCCCGGACGGACGCTTTGCAGAGATCACGATCATCGAAGACGACGACAATGGCGGCGGCAACGATGACGACTGCAAGGGCTTCTGCGACTGTTTCATTGCAACGGCGGCCTGGGGCTCGCCGCTGCATCCACGGGTCTCCAGTCTTCGTCATTTCCGGGACAATGTATTGCTGACGCGCCCCGAGGGCCGCGCCTTCGTGGCGCTTTACTACCGGTTCTCGCCGCCCATGGCGGCGTGGATCGGCGAAAGGCCGGCCGCGCGCAGGATTGTGCGCGGCATGCTCTGGCCGCTGGTCGCCGCCGTAGAGCATCCCGCCCTCGCACTGGCGTTCTTCGGCCTCGGCCTGGGCGCAATGAATCGCTACGCTCGGCGACCGCGAAGACGCTGGCCGGGAGGATGGAAATGAAATCAGTTGTCATTACCGGAACGTCCAGCGGCATCGGCAAGGCTTGCGCGCTGCGCATGGCGCGCGACGGATGGCGTGTCTATGCAGGGGTACGGTCGGAAAGCGACGGTGAGTCCCTGCTGGCCGACGCCACCGGCGACCTGCGCCCGGTGATTCTCGATGTGACCCGCGATGCAGATACCGAACGGCTGGCCGAGCGGGTCAGCGCGGAAAACGGCGGGCGGCTGGATGGGCTGGTCAACAACGCCGGCGTCTACATCAGCGGGCCCCTGGAATACATCGCCATGGATGAGCTTCGAACCATGATGAACGTCAATGTCATCGGTTTGATGGGCGTAACCCGGGCGCTTCTCCCGATGCTGCGCGAGGCCTCCGGACGCATCGTGAATATCAGCTCCATCTCCGGGCTGGTGGCACTCCCCGGCGTCAGCGGATATGCCGCCTCCAAGTTCGCCGTGGAGGCAGTTACCGACGCGCTGCGCGTCGAACTGGCGCCCTTCGACGTTCACGTCTGCGCCGTCGAGCCCGGCAGCATTCAGACCGAAATCTGGCGCAAGGGCCGGGAGCGGGACGCCGCCCACGAGCAATCGGATGAGCACAAGCAGGCCGAATCGCTCTACGCGCCCGTGCTCAAGCTGCTTCGGAAACTCAACGAAAACCCGAAGGGCATTCCCGCGGAAGAAGTGGCCGAAGTGGTCGCCGATGCCCTGACGGAATCAAACCCCGACAACCGTTATCTCGTGGGCAAGGACGCGAAGGCGCTTGCCCTGCTTCGCAAGCTGCCTGATAGCCTTCGCGACAAGCTGATCTCCACTCGCGCCTGGCGATCCTAGGGTCCGGCCGCCCTAACGGGCTCGTCGCGTCCGGTCCATTCGCTCCGACGTGGCCGGCACCGATCAGGGATGACGATAGCGGCGACCGGGTTTGAGGCCCCGCACGGTGCCATCGGCCGTTACGAAGCTCACCGGAACGGATTCTGTCCTTCCCCAACTGGTCGCCCGGTAAACGCCGAAATGCAGGTGCGGCATGGTCGAGCGACCGGTGTTTCCGGAATATCCGATCAACTGACCGCGGGCCACGCGCTCCCCCGGCGACACGGCAACGCCGTCCTTGCGAAGGTGGTAGTACTCGCCGGTCGTGCCGTCGGAATGAAGAACCACAATGAAATTCGCGTACCGGCCGCAGCCCCGCTCCCAGCAGGACTGGTCGTGGAGCGACCGGACCCGGACCACGGTGCCCTCGCGGGCCGCATGCACCGGGGAACCCACCGGCATGTCGAAATCGATGGTCCAGGTCTCCAGCCCGGTATGGCTGAACCGGGAGCCGTATCCCTGCAGGATTCGCCAGTCGGCGCCAGGGGAAAACGGCAGCGCGTAAGCGTAGTCGTCCTGGTGCTGCGCGCCGATGGAGCCCACCGCCCAGTCGTAGCGGTATGTGTAACGCCAGCCCCGATCCGGATCCGCCGCACCCAGGGTCAACAAGGCCCGGGCGGCATCCCCCTCCAGCGTGGCGGTCACCTCGTGCCGCGGTGAAACGCTGAGATTGTCCCCCTCCACGGCGACGGTCACCGTCACGGGCCAGGGCTTGAGGTTGCGTGCCACCAGATCAACCGTCCCGCCGTCATTGCGGTCCTCGCCCTCCACGCAGATCCAGCCCTCGGAGCAGGCCGAGGCCTCGCTGGTGGCGGCTAGCAAGAAGCCTGCCGCCAGCCAGACGCACAGTCCGGCAATTTTGATCCCCGGCGCCATGGATCCGGCGGCCCCGTCAGCCGCCCGTGGCATCGGGGCCGGCATTCTCGAGCGGAGCCGGATTGCTCACCTGTTCGGCGAGAGCCCGCCAGCGCCGCGGCGTCGGGCCGTTCGCCCCCACGGGAATCGGAACGCCGCTGAGTTCACGGCCGGAGGCTGCGACCCGCTGCCAGTCCACCGGGTCGCCACCGGCCAGCGTGGCGAGCTGGTCCAGGGCCCCGAGCCAGTCCTTGTTGCCGTCTTCCAGGGGGGCGTGGACTTCCAGCAGGAGACGCTGGCCATGGACGGCGGCGAGATAGGGCTGATCGACAATGCGAACGCTGGCGCCGACCGCCACCGCGCCGAACAGGGCGGCAATGTCCTCCGGGTACAAACGTACGCAGCCATGACTCACCCGCATGCCAACACCCGCCGGCTTGTTCGTACCATGGATCAGATAACTCGGCAGATTGAGCCGTATGGCGTGAGACCCCAGGGGATTGTCAGGCCCGGCCGGGACCACGGCCGGAAGCGGATCGCCGGCTTCCTCGTGCTCCTTGCGTACCGATGCCGGCGGATACCAGGCCGGATTCTCGGTTTTCTGAATGACGCTGAATTCCCCGACCGGCGTCGCCCAGCCCACGCGGCCGATGCCGACGGCGAACGTCTCGATGGTCTGGCGGCCCGCGGCGTCGGGCTCGGAATACCGGAACAGCCGCATGCTGGCGATGTTCAGGACGACGCCTTCGCGTGGCGCATCCGGCAACAGGTAGAGGGTCGGCAGCAGGACTTCGGTGCCCGCTCCCGGCAGCCAGGGATCGACATCCGGATTGGCGGCAACGAGTTCGTCGAAGCCCAGGCCGAACCGGCGGGCGATGTCAACGAAGGTATCGTGATCGTGAGCGATGATGCGCTGAAGCTTGCCGACCGCGTGAACGTCCGGACTGACCGCCTCGAACCGCCGGGTGGGCTGGGCCGGCGGAAACGCTTCCGGCAGCACTCTGATCCGGGCCGTCTCGGCGACCGCAGGCACGGTCACCTGAGCGGCCAACAGGCAGGCCAGCAGGGCCGGGACACCGTTACGCAAGGCTCACCTCCGCGGCCCCGGAAACCATCAGGACGCCATCGGGCCCGGCAGCGTAGACGCGATCACCGGAAGCGGGACGGATCGCGTGGCCGCCGGTAAACGACCCGAAGGATGGCAGGACGGCGAAACGGCGGGCGAACCAGAAAACAGGCAGGCGCAGGCGATCCGCACCCTCACCGCGAAAGCGCACGACCGGATGAACGTGCCCCGCGAGCACATAGCCCTGGTCGCAGGCTCCGGGTTCGTGGCGGAGGACGAACGGCGGATCGGCAAAAGGGTCGTCCCGCCAGGTGACCCGACCCACGAGCGTCTCGCAGCCCCCGTGTCGATCGTGGTTGCCGATGACGGCTTCCACGTCAAGCGATGAGCGCTTGTCGCACCAGGCCCTGAAGGCGGCCATGAACGGCTCGTCCGGGTGGGGCTTGGCATGAAAGAAATCGCCCAGAATCACCAGCCGCTCCGCCCCGCTGCGGTCCACTGCAGTCCCCAGCCGGTCCAGGTCCGCTTCCACGGAGCCTGCCGGAATCGGGATGCCCGAACGCCGGAAGTGCGCGTCCTTCCCGAAGTGGGTGTCAGCGACAAACAAGGTTCGACGGCGCGGCCAGAAAATGGCGCGTTCAGCCATCAGGCTCAGGCGCTCGCCCGCCTGCTCCACGGGCGTCATGCAGCAGCCCTGCCCGCCGCCCGTTCGAGCCTCGCCGCGGCTCGCCGGACTCGCGTGCGCCAGTCCTCGGAGCTGATCACCTGGCTCTGCAGGCGCTCTGCCCAGAGGGGGAAGGCCAGGGGGGTCAAACGGTCAGTTTCCATCAGGATCAGTTCGCGGCCTTCGATGTCCGTGAGTGTGCGTGCAAGCCGGGTCGACTCCAGCTGGGCGCTGAGCACTTCTTGCCGCGCCTGGGAGACGAGGAGGTTTTCGGCATCGTACTTTACCAGCACGTCGTAGATGAGACCGCTGGACGCCTGCAATTGACGGGTACTTTTGCCGTTGCCCGGATAGCCCGGAAACACGAGTCCGGCGACCCGGGCAATATCGCGAAAGCGGCGGCGGGCAATTTCCGAGACGTTCATGCATTCGACCAGATCGGCGGCCAGAGTTCCCGGTGACAGGAACGCCGCAAGCCGGGAGGGTTCTACCGGGACCGGCTCCCCGGACAGCAGCTCGAATCCATAGTCGTTGAACGACAGGGTGAAGGTGACGGGCAGCGCCTGGCTGATGCGCCAGGCCAGGAGCGTGGCCAGGCCTTCGTGAACCAGACGACCGGCAAAGGGATAAACGAACAGGTGATGGCCTTCCCGGGTGACCGTTCGCTCGACCAGCAGCTCACCGGGGGTCGGGAGCCGGGACCATTGCGCCTGCAGGTCCAGAACGCCCCTGACCGCGGCGAGTTCTTTCTCTTCGGGGCCGTGGCCACCGAGCAGCTCCACGACGCTGGCAGCCAGCTCCGTTGAAAGCGGCATCCTTCCGCCCTGCCAGCGGGGCACCACGCGCGCCCCCCCGGATGCCTTGCGGACCCAGGCCACCATGTCCCGAACCCGCGCCAGCTCGAGCGTGCGCCCCGCGAACAGAAACCGGTCGCCCGGCTTGAGGCGAGCGATAAAGCTCTCTTCGACGGTCCCCAGGCGCCCGCCGGACTGCCAGCGGACCGTCATGGAGGCATCGCTCGTGATCGTGCCCACCGACATGCGGTGCATGCGCGCCAGGCGCCGGTCCGTGACCCGATACAGCCCGTCCACCGGTACCAGCTTGTGAAACTGCGGATAGGCCTTCAGCGCCGGCCCGCCGCGAGTCAGAAAATCCATGACCCATCCCCACTGGGCCTCGTCCAGGTTCCGAAAGGCGTGGGTCTGCCGCGCTTCTGCGAGCGCCTCGCAAGGCCGGAATCCCGCGCCAAGGCCCAGCGTAACGAGATGCTGGGCCAGCACGTCCAGGCAGCCGGTCAGGGGCTCGCGGCTTTCGATCCGGCCCGTCTGAAAGGCGCGTCTCGCGGCGGCGATTTCCACGAGCTCGAAGGCATGGGCGGGGACACAGAGGACGTCGCTGGGGACCCCCGGCCGGTGCCCGCTACGCCCGGCCCGCTGGAGCAGGCGGGCGACGCCCTTCGGGCTGCCGACCTGGATCACCCGGTCCACCGGCGAGAAGTCCACTCCCAGGTCCAGGCTGGAAGTCGCCACCACGCAGCGTAACGCGCCCTCTCTCAGCCCGGTCTCGATGCGCTCCCGCAAGCCTCGGTCCACCGAGCCGTGATGCAGCGCGAGGGTTTCCAGCCAGTCCGGACGAGCGGCGATCAGCGCCTCGTGCCACAGCTCCGCCTGGGCCCGGGTATTGGTAAACAACAGCGTGCTCGACGCCGACTCGATCTGCCCGACCACCTGCGGTAGAAGGTCGAGACCCAGATGGCCAGACCAGGGAAATCGTTCGATCTGCTCCGGTACGAGGGCGCGAATCCTTACTTCACGTGGCAGACGGCCCTCGATGAGCCGGCCCGGGGCGCTTGCCCCCAGCAGAACATCCCGGGCCTCGCCCAGGTTGCCCAGGGTCGCGGAGAGGCCCCACGTCCGCAGCCCGGGAGCCAGGGCGCGCAGTCGTGCCAGGCAGAGCTCGAGCTGGACGCCCCGCTTGCTGCCCAGCAGCTCGTGCCATTCGTCAACGATGACCGCGCGCACCTGGCGCAGGGGCCGCTGCCAGTCCCGGTAGGAAAGCATCAGCGACAGGCTTTCCGGGGTCGTGATCAGGCAGGCAGGCGGATCCTTTAGATGGCGGGCGCGGGCCGATTGACGGGTGTCTCCGGTACGGACCTCGACCCGCCACTCGCTCCCCAGGGCCGTGGCTGCTGACTGCAGGTTTTCCGCCGTGTCCCGGGCAAGTGCCTTCAGCGGAGTGATCCACAGCACTCGCAGTCCCGGATCGGGCTCCTCCAGTCCTTCCGTCAGCGGCCCTAGCCAGGCGGCCAGGGACTTGCCGGTGCCCGTGGGCGAATGGATCAGGCCAGACTCACCGGCCCGATAGGCATCCCATGCTTCGGCCTGGTAGGGGAACACTCGCCAGCCCTGATCGGTGAACCAGGCCTCCACTCGCGCGCGCGCAGAACCGCTCTCAGGCACAAGCAGCCTCCAGCAGGCCGCGAACGTCCTCCAGCCGATCCGCATCCGAGGGGCCGAGATCCTTGCGCCAGCGCAGGATCCGCGGAAAACGCACGGCAAGACCGGACTTGTGGCGGGTGGAATTGTTGATTCCCTCAAAGGCCAGTTCGAAGACCTGTTCCGCCTTCACCGAGCGGACCGGACCGAAGCGTTCGAGGGTGTTTCGGCGAATCCAGCGGTCCAGCTCCCGGATCTCGCCGTTGTCCAGGCCGGAATAGGCTTTTGCCAGCGGCACGAGGTCCGTTCCCTTGCCAGACCGCGAAGGTGTAATCGGTGAACAGGCTTGCCCGGCGGCCGTGGCCCGCCTGGGCGTAGATCATGACCGCGTCAACGGTGTAGGGCTCGACCTTCCACTTCCACCAGGGTCCCCGCTGCCGCCCGGTCCCGTACTCGCTGTCGCGGGCCTTGAGCATGAGCCCTTCGACGCGCCGGCTCCGGGACTCGGTCCGGCGCGCGCCGAGCTCATCCCATTCGGCGGCGCTGATCAGGGGCGAGCAGCGCAAAACGGGATGGCCCGGACGGACGAGGTCCTCCAGCGCCGCGCGGCGGACGGAAAGAGGCTCGGAGCGCAGATCGCGACCGCCCCGCTCCAGCAGGTCGTAGGCCATGAAAATCACGGGCACCTCGGCGAGCAGCTTCTTGCCGACCGACTTCCTGCCGATACGTCGCTGGAGTTCCGGGAAAGGCTGTACCCCCTCCCGCCAGGCCAGAAGTTCACCATCCAGCACGCAGCCGTCCTCCAGGTCGGCGGCAGCACCAGCCACCTCGGGATACCGAGAGGTCACCAGTTCCTCCCCCCGTGTCCAGATAAACGGCTCGCCGCGCACCACGAGCTGGGCACGGATGCCGTCCCATTTCCATTCGGCAACCCAATCGCCCACATCCCCCAGCCCGGACGGATCCCCTGACAACGGCGAAGCCAGGAAAAACGGATAGGGCCTGGAGGGGTCCTCGTCGGCGCCGGTGGGATCCAGCAAGGCCTCCCAGGACGCCGCCGACGGACGCCAGTGGCCCATGAGGCGGTGCAGAATCACGGCCTTGGGAACTCCGGCCAGCTCGGCCACGGCTCGTGCAAGCAGGGTCTGGGACACACCGACACGAAACGCGCCGGTCATGAGCTTGGTCAAAAGGAACACCTGCGCCTGAGGCAGCTCCCGCCACCATGCCGTGACCTGGGTTCGCCGCTCCTCGGGATGAGCATCGGTCAGCGGCACCAGGCGCTGCTCCACCCACTCGGCGAGGCTCAGATCCGTCTCGATGACGGCGGTCGCCGGAACCAGCAGCGCCACAGTCTCCGCCAGATCGCCCACCGCACTGTAGCTTTCCTCCACCAGCCAGTCCGGCAGATCGGCGACTTCGCGAAGCCACTCGCGAAGCTGGGCGGCACCCACCAGGCGCTTCAGGCGGCCTCCCGAGAGAAAGTGCACCGCCCATGCCGCGTCCGCCGCCGGCGCTTCGCCCAGGTACCGCTTCATGGCGGCCACCTTGGCCAGGGTGGACGTCGTCGAGTCCAGCTCGGAAAACAGGTCGGCAAAAGCTCTCATGACCCGGCCGCCGCGGCCTGATTCGCCGGATCGGACTCGCCCTCGTCTCCCCAAGGGGTCGCCAGCGGGGCGGCGTCGTGACCCAGCTCCCGGAGATAGCGGATCAACGCCGAGTCGCGGCCATGGGTGGTAAGAATTTTTCCCGCCCGGCTGTCTTTCACGGTCGCCAGCAAACCGTCCCAGTCGGCATGGTCGGACAGCACGAAGCCCCGGTCATGGCCCCGACGGCGCCGCTGTCCCCGGATCGCCATCCACCCGGAACAGAAACCCGTCGCGCAGGGCGTGAATCGCCGCATCCAGGTGCTGCCCCCGGCGCCGGGCGGCGCGATCACGAGAGCCTCTCTGTAGTCCGCGGGCTGCCTGGAGGTGACCGGCCGCGTCGGCAACATCGAGACTCCGGCTTCCCGGTACAAGGCGGTAATGGCGTCAACCGCGCCATGAACATGGACCGGCTGATCGGTGAATGCGGCCAGTTCGGCCAGGACCCTCTGCGCCTTACCGAAGGCGTAACAGAACAGGACCGAGGGCCGACCGGCGGCCGCGTTGGATTGCCACCAGTCGTGGATCTGCCGGGCCACGACCCCCGGGGCGGGCCACCGGTAAACCGGGAGCGCGAACGTGGCTTCGGTCACGAGCACGTCGCACGCAACCGGCTCGAACGGCACGCAGGTCGGATCAGGGTCCCGCTTGAAGTCGCCCGTCACAACCCAGACGCCCGCGGCCGTTTCCACGCGAACCTGGGCGGAGCCCAGCACGTGCCCGGCCGGGTGCAAGGAGACCCGGGCCTCGCCGAGGACGATCGTTTCACCGTAGGCCACGCCGGTGATATCGATATCCGCCCCCAGGCGGTGCCGGAGAATGCCGACGGAGTCCGCCGCGGCAATGTAGCGCCCGCAGCCCCTGCGCGCATGATCGGCGTGAGCGTGGGTGATTACCGCCAGCTCTGCCGGCCGCCAGGGGTCCACATGGAACCCCCCCGCCGGGCACCACAGGCCGTCGGGTCCGGGGCTCAGGACCGCGGGGTCAGTCACCGGGGCGTTCCGCGGGACGGCGAGCCGCAGAACAGGCGACCCAGCAGCATGCCCACGGCGCAAGCGTCCCGGGGGCCACAGGCTTCGCTCCCTGGCGCTCCGCCCAGGGCCGGGTATCGATGCTCGGTCTCACGGACGATGTATTCGGGCCGGAGACCCAAACCGAGTCAGCCGGCGTGACGACGCTCTACCAGTCGTGCCCAGAGCGCGTCAGCCACACCGCGTGAACTCGAATCCGCCAGCGAGCTGAGACGCTCGGCCAGCTTCTTGCGTCCCTGCCAGCTCACGAGGTAGAGATCCCGCTCATCGGCCCTGGTCAACAGCAGTTCGTCGCTGGTCGCCAGCTCGTCGACCAGTTTCAGGTCGAGGGCGCGCTGCCCGTACCAGTGCTCGCCGGTGGCCACGGCATCAATGTCCAGATCCGGACGCCAGCGGGCAATCAACGCCTTGAACAGCTCGTGGACCTCCTCCAGCTCGCCTTGGAGCTTGGCCCGGTCGGCATCCGTATTTTCGCCGAACATTGTCACCGTACGCTTGTAGCGCCCGGCCTTGACCTGCTCGACGGTGACGCCGTGCTCATCCAGATAGCGGTGGACATTGGGTATCTGGGCCAGCACGCCGATCGAACCGATCACGGCAAACGGCGCGGCCACCACGCGGTCAGCCACGCAGGCCATCATGTATCCGCCGCTGGCTGCCGCCTTGTCCACGGCCACGGTGAGAGGAATGCCCCGGTCCCGGAGCCTCAGCAGCTGGGAGGCCGCCAGGCCATGGTCATGCACCAGTCCACCGAAATTCTCGAGACGCACGACGACCTCGTCACCCTCTGACGCCGTTGAGATGACCGCGGTCACCTCCTTGCGCAGGCTGGCAACGGCCGATGCACGCAAGTCTCCGTGGAAATCGATAACGAACGTCCGCGGCAGCGGCTGTGCGGTTCGCGCTTTCGCCGCGGCTTTTTGCTCTTTCCGCCAGGCCTTGAACGCGTCCTTCGGCAAGACCGCCTTGCGCACCTGGGCGACGAGCTTGCGGTAACGCTCGTTGAGATCCACGACCTTCAGGCCGGCGGAGTCACTTCCCTTGCGGCCGGCGGCTGCCGCCATGGCGATCAGGACCCCGAGGGCCACGACGACGGTGATCACCTTCGCAAGGAACAATCCGTACTCGCTCAAGAACTCGGTCACAGGCGGGCCTCGATGGAAACGCTGGCCGGCTATGGTAACTGCTAGACTCCGGCGCGGCACGGTGGAGGGAACAGCCTTGGACATCGTCTTCAGCGGGGCCCACGCGGCTCAGCACGGCCAGGCCGAACTGACCGACGGCATATTCACTCCCTGCTACGAGCAGCCGTCGCGGGCCGACCGGGTGATCGAGGAACTCCACCGCCGTGGCGCGGGCCCCGTCCTGGAACCCCAGGAAGACGGCCGCCCGGCGCTGGCCCGCGTTCACGACGAGGCATACCTGCAATTTCTCTCGACGGCCTGGTCCCGCTGGGAAGCAAAATACGGAAACCGGGACGCCCTACCGCTGAACTGGCGTGCTCCCGGCATGCGCCGGGACATCGTGCCGCGAAGCATCGACGGCCAGCTGTCCCATTATTCCTTCGACGCCGGGACGCCGATCACCTCCGGCACCTGGGAGGCAGCTCTCGCGGCGGCGGCCGTCGCCGCCTCGGCCCAGGCCCTGGTGTCCGCCGGCGCCCGGGCGGCGCTGGCGGTTTCCCGCCCCCCCGGCCACCACTCCGGTCGGGACTTCTACGGCGGCTACTGCTACGTCAACACGGCGGCGATCGCCGTGGAACGGGCCCGCGAAGCCGGCGCTCGCAAAGTGGCGGTGCTGGATGTGGACTATCACCACGGCAACGGTACCCAGGCCGTTTTCTGGGAGGATCCCGCGGTGTTTACCTGTTCGCTACACGCCGACCCCAGGGACACCTTCCCGTTTTTCTCGGGCCATGCCGACGAAACCGCGAACGGCACGAACCTCAATTTCCCCCTGCCCCACGGAACCGACTGGCGGGCTTATCGGCCGGCCCTGGACAAGGCGCTGTCAGCGGTGGCCGGATTCGCTCCTGACGCGCTTGTTGTCTCCCTCGGGGTAGACACGTGGGAAGGTGATCCCATCAGCCACTTCCGCTTTCGGACAACGGACTATCCGGACCTCGGCAGGGCCATCGCGTCGGCGGGCCTGCAGACGACCTTCATACTCGAGGGCGGCTATGGCCTGGAGGCCATCGGCCCGAATGTGGCCTGCGTGGTCGAAGGATTCGATTCCGCCTGACGAGCCGCTATCCTTCGCTGCCAGCGCAGCGAAGAAGGGATCCAGGCCTTGGCGTAGCGGTGAAGGGGAAAGCTGCTGCGGCAGGAATAATCCGACAGGCCGAGCTCGATCGCGATGCGCTGAATTCTGTTCATGATGACTGTCCTTCCAGGTGTCCCACGCTCATAGGACGCCGGAAATGGACAAAGGGTTGAAAAACCGTCAGCCGACGTCCGCGGCGGACTCAGCCAGACCCACGTTGTTCTTCTCGAATACCCGGTCGGCCCGGTAGCTGGATCGGACCAGCGGCCCGGAAACGACTTCGAGGAAACCCATATCGAGCCCCCAGCGGCGATAGCGCTCGAACGACTCGGGAGTGACAAAGCGCTCTACCGGCAGATGATGGGGCGTAGGCCGAAGGTACTGGCCGAAGGTCACGATGTCGCAGCCCGCCAACCGGAGGTCCTCCAGGGTTTCGCGAATCTCCGGGTCGGTTTCGCCCAGGCCGAGCATGAGGCTGGTTTTTGTCAGCACATCCGGTCGATGCCCCTTTGCGTGCGCAAGCACCGCGATGGTCTGCTCGTAGCTGGCACGCGGGTCCCGAACCGGGTGGGTCAGACGCCGAACCGTCTCCACGTTCTGCGCAAAGACGTCGAGGCCCGATTCGAGAACCGTCTCGACATCCGCCTGGCGGCCCTGGAAATCGGGGGTCAATGCCTCCACGGCCGTGTCGGGCGTGCGGGCCTTGATGGCACGGACACAGGCCGCGTAGTGAGCGGCCCCGCCGTCGGGCAGATCGTCCCGGTCCACCGATGTGAGAACGATGTACTTCAGCCCCATGAGGGCGACCGAGCGGGCGGTGTTGGCGGGCTCCTCGGCGTCCAGCCATCCGCCGGGATTCCCGGTGTCCACCGCGCAGAACTGGCAGGCGCGGGTGCACACGGATCCCATTACCATGATGGTGGCCGTGCCGTTGTTCCAGCACTCGCCGATGTTCGGGCACATGGACTCTTCGCAGACGGTGGACAGGCGATGATCCCGGACGTTGCGCTTGACCGCGTCGAATCCCGCGCCGGCCGGCAGTTTGGCCCGCAGCCAGGAGGGCTTGCGCTCAATGGGATGAGCGGCCGCCCGGGGGTTGGCCTTGACCCCGTTCTTGATGGCGGCGATTCCCTGGTCGTTGCGGAACTTCGCGCCGCTGCGGACAATGGGTATGCCTTTGAAATCACTCATCCGCCTGAAGACCCTCGGGAACTCGACGCAGGAAGCGGTATTGTCTCACGGCAGACGCAGACGAAGAAACCTGGCCCGCACTGCCGGACGGGGTCTCGCCCTGGTGTTGCTGGGCATTCCGGCGGCGGCGTGGCTGCTGGGCTGGACCACAGCGGAGAGCTGGTTTCACGGCCAGCGGCTGAAGTACTCCCGGGAACCGACGGTGGTCGGCATGCCCGCGACGCCAGCCGGTCCGTCGGAGGCCTACTCCGGTCCACACCCGGCCCTGTCACCCCGGCCTGCAGAAACCTTCGCATTCCCGATCCCCGTGGGCGGGACCGGCCCGGTCAAGCCCCTCGCGGACATTCCCCTGATCTACCCCCTGGTCTGCATGACAGAGGAGTCGGATCTCGGCCAGCCGCTGGTGGACAACCAGGCCGGTGAAGGGGTTCCGGTTTACGCCGACCCGGAGGCCCGGTCCGAGGTCGTGGGCTTCAGCCGGGACTGTTCGCTGGCGACGGCGGTTGCCTACTGGTACGAAGCGAGCAACGGCGGTTTCTATCGCGTCGGCGAGGGGCCCGGCGAACCGGCCCGGATACGCCTCGCCGATGGCCGTGAAACCGACTTCGTCCTCCGGGTGGAAACGGGCACGATCAACCGGCACATCTACATGATCGCTGCTCTCAAGGGTCCCGACGACCAGGCGGACCGGGTGGACGGGCGTTTCTGGAACCGCCGACTGATCTACCAGTTCCGCGGCGGCGTCGGAATCGGCCGCCGCCAGGGGCGCGCCGGAACCGGAACATTCCTCGGCCGGCGGAGTGACGAACTGACCGCCGGTTACGCGGTGGCCTATTCGTCCGCCAACCAGACCTCGAACCACTACGACATGGGTTTGGCGCTGGACACGATGGCGCGGGTCAAGGCCCAGTTCGCCGGCCGTTACGGGGAACCCGAGTACACGGTCGGTATCGGCGGATCGGGCGGCGCCATACAGCAATACCTTATTGCGCAGAACGAGCCGGGACTGCTCGACGCGCTGATCCCCCTCTACTCCTATCCGGACATGGTGACCCAGGTGGCCTATGCCCTGGACTGTGAACTGCTGGAGTACTACTTCGACAACGCCGCGCAAGGTCGCTGGTCCGACTGGTCCCGCAGGCGCAGCGTCTCCGGACTCAATGCGCTGGATTCGCCCCCGGATGCGGGCGCCCTGGGCTTCTGGTTTCTCGGCCTGCTCCAGGGTCATCCGCCCCGGGCGAGCTGGGGCATGTCGGAGTGCGTGAAGAGCTGGCGCGGTCTCACTCCGCTTGTGCAGAACCCCCGTTACGTCCATTTCGCCGGGCGCTTCAGCCCGGATATCCAGCGGCGGGTGAGCTGGACGTACTGGAGCCATATGACTCATGTCTATGGCCTGGACGAAGCAGGCCATGGCCGTTCTCCATGGGACAACGTCGGCGTCCAGTACGGCCTCGTTGCGCTTCGCGACGGCCTTTTGGGACCCGATGAATTCGTCGATATCAACGCGCGCATCGGCGGCTGGAAACCTGCCGCCGAGATGCAGCCGGAACGATTCTGGCGCGCTTCCGGCGCGCCGTCGCCCCGCAACGGCACCGCGCCATGGAGCGAACACAATGCAACGGCGCTCGACGGCGCCTATCCGGCGCCCCGCACGCGGGGAGATCCCTCGGCGGCGGCCGCGGCGGCACTGAGCGGCGAGGTCTTCCTCGGGCTGGCAGACGTCCCCATAGTGGATTTTCGCCACTACCTGGAGGACGTCCTGGACATGCACCATGCGGTGGCCTCGTTTCAGACCCGCCGGCGCATGCAGCGAGCGATGGGGCATGCAGCCCACCAGGTGATCTGGATGTCCCCGGCAAACCATGCGCCAATGGCCGAGATGCTGGACCTCATCGACCGGTGGCTGGCCAACCGCCGCCGGAATCCCGGAATGAGTGCCGCGGAAACCCGGCCCCCGGACGCCGAAGACGCCTGCTTCGATGCGGAAGGCCGGCAAATCGCCAGTGGCCCGGCCGTTTGGGACGGCGCCTGGAACGGCCAGCCCGACGGCCCCTGCACCCAACGGTATCCCATGCACAGCACGTCGCGGATTCTCGCCGGGGAGGACTACGCCGGGGACCGGTTCGCCTGCGCCCTGAAACCGGTCGAGGAAGCACTGACGGACGGGACCTATGGCGCGGTGGATATGAGGCCATGGGCGGCGACGCTCAGGAGCGTCTTTCCGGATGGCGTCTGCGACTACCAGGCAGACGAGCCGGCGGCACGCGCCGTGCTTGCCACGATTCGAGAGGAGCTCGGTTATGACGGACCCCGCCTGGTCGCTGGAGAATAAGCGCGCCGTCGTTACGGGCGGCTCCCGGGGCATTGGCCGTGCAGTGGCCGAGCAGCTCGAAAAGCTGGGCGCCCGGGTCCTCGTCGCGGCACGGTCAGGGGAGGAGCTGGCGCGGATGTCCGGGGACTGGAACGCGTCGGGGCGGAAACTGGACACCGTGACCGCGGACGTGGCAACGAGCGAGGGGCGCAGGGCGGTGGTTGCGGCCGCCGGAAAGCAGGCGGAGATTCTCGTCAACAATGCGGGCACGAACCTGCGCAAGCCGGCCACGGCCTATACGCCGGAGGAAACCGGCGCCATCCTCGACACCAACCTCCTGTCCGCCTTCGAACTGTCACGGGACCTGCACGCAGCGCTGGCGCGCTCGGGTGGCGGAGCCATTGTCAACGTGGCCTCGGTCGGCGGCCTGACCCATCTTTGCTCGGGCGCTCCCTATGGCATGAGCAAGGCGGCCATGATCCAGATGACCCGCAACCTCGCCGTGGAATGGGCTTCGGACCGTATCCGGGTCAATGCCGTTGCACCCTGGTATATCGAAACGCCCCTCGCCCGGCAGGTGCTCGCCGACCCCCACTTCCTCAAGGCCGTGCACGCCGCCACGCCGATGGCGCGGGTCGGCCGCCCGGAAGAGGTCGCCGCGGTCGTTGCGTTCCTTTGCCTGCCGGCGGCCGCCTATGTGACCGGGCAATGCCTGGCCGTGGACGGCGGATTCACGGCGGCCGGGTTCGATCTTCCCGGCCGGCCCTGACCCTTCGGGCACTCTCTTTACAAATGAGAGTGATTCTCATTACACTGGTCAGCCTGCACTTACGCATACGTCACGCCGAAAAAGGATTGCTGGCCCATGGCGAAATACTTCGCTGAACTTCGCTTGCTTGTCGTCACCGCCGCGCTAACCCTGGCCGCCTGCGGGTCCCCCGAGAACGGAACCGCCGGAGCCGGCAACGGCGCCAAGAGCGGTGAAGAGCGGGTACTGAATCTCTACTCTTCCCGGCACTACCAGACCGACGAGGCCTTCTACGCGGCTTTCACGGAACAGACCGGCATCCGCATTCAGCGGGTCGAGGCCAAGGGAGACGAACTGATCGAGCGGCTCAGCTCCGAAGGTCTCCAGAGCCCGGCGGACGTGTTTGTCACCGTCGATGCCGGGCGCCTCTGGCGCGCCGAGCAAGCGGGCCTGTTCGCGCCGCTGGCATCCGAATCCCTGGATGAGAAGATTCCCGCCCACCTGAGGCACCCCGACGGCCTGTGGTACGGATATTCAACCCGCGCGCGAATGATTTTCTACGACAAGACACGGATCGATGCGACCGGCCTGAACGACTACGAGTCCCTCGCCGATCCCCGCTGGAAGGGAGAGGTCTGCATCCGGTCCAGCGACAACATCTACAACCTTTCCCTGCTCGCGTCGATCATCGCCCACGCGGGCACCGAGGCGGCCGAGGCCTGGGCGGCCGGCGTCGTCGCCAACATGGCGCGACCCCCCCAGGGCGGCGATACGGATCAGCTCAAGGCGGTGGCGGCGGGCGAATGTGGTATCGCGGTGGCCAACAGCTACTACTTCGCGCGAATGCTCGCCTCGACGGATCCGGCGGACAAGGCGGCTGTGGAGAAGCTCGGCTGGATCTTCCCCAACCAGGATAACCGGGGCAGCCACATCAATGTCTCCGGCGCCGGCATGGTGCGCGGTGCGCCCCATCCCGAGGCCGCTCGCAAGTTCCTCGAGTATCTCGCCACGGACGACGCCCAGCGCTGGTTCGCGGAAGGCAACAATGAGTATCCGGTCACCGACGTGACCCTCGACAACCCGGCCCTCGAGGCTATGGGGCCGTTCAAGTCGGATCAGCTCAACGTGGCGGAACTGGGCACCCACCAGGCCGAGGCCCAACGGGTCTTCGATCGGGCCGGGTGGCGTTAGGCACGGCCCCAATGGTGCGAGCGACCACGGGATGACGGCGGGGCGCCGGCCCTTCGCGGCATGGGGGGCGATCCTCGTGGCCGGCCTGCTGGCGGTGCCGATTCTCGTTGTCGCCGCCCACGTCTTTCTGCCCGGTCAAGGGGCCTGGCAGCACGTCGCAAGAACGCTGCTGGGCACCTACGTGGGCAACACCCTCCTGCTCGCCCTGGGCACCGGGACGGGCGTGTTCGTACTCGGACTAGGCAGCGCCTGGCTCGTCGCCAGCTACCGTTTTCCGCTGCACAAGACCTGGGAATGGGCGCTCGTACTGCCGCTGGCCTTCCCCGGCTATGTCATCGCCTACGCGTATACGGATTTTCTCCAGGTCTCGGGTCCGGTGCAGACATGGATCCGGGAAGCAACCGGCCTGTCTGCCCGGGATTACTGGTTTCCGCCCGTCCGCTCCCTGGGCGGCGCCATTGTCTTGCTGAGCCTCGTTCTGTATCCCTACGTCTACCTGCTCGCCCGGGCCACGCTGATCCGCCAGTCAGCCGGTATGCTCGACGCGGCCAGATCGCTGGGCTGCACCCGCGCCCAGGCGTTTCGGCGCGTGGCTTTGCCCATGGCCCGGCCGGCACTCGCGTCCGGCGTCGCGCTTGCGCTGATGGAAACCCTGGCCGACTTCGGCACCGTCTCCTATTTCGGCGTTCCGGTACTGACCACGGGCATCTATCGGGCCTGGTTCTCCCTGGGTGATCCGGTCGCCGCCGCCAAGCTCTCCGCCGCACTCCTGGCCGGCGTGTTGCTGCTGCTGCTGCTGGAACTCCGGAGCCGGGGCAAGATGCGCTTCGCCGACGACGGCGGCACCGAGGCAGAGCAGACGGAACTGACCGGCTGGCGGGGTCTGCTCGCGTCGGTTGCGTGTGCGGTTCCGGTAGTCCTGGGTTTTCTTCTTCCCGCCGGCATCCTGTTGCATCGAGCGCTGGTCTCGGGCACCGGTTTCAGCCCTCGTTACCTGGACCTCCTGACCAACACCCTGGGCCTGGCCTTCCTCGCGTCAGCGCTGGTCGTTTGCGCCGCGCTCGTCGTCGCCTACGGCCGGCGCCTGGACCCGGCCTGGGCCGTGCGGGCCGCCCATCGTACGGCCGGCCTGGGCTATGCGGTGCCCGGATCGGTGGTCGCGGTGGGCGTTCTGATTCCGCTGGCGTTCGTGGATCACAGTATCGTTATGTGGTTCCAGGAGCGGCTGGGCCAGGCGCCCGCGCTGGTCCTCACCGGCTCCGTGGCCGGGCTGCTGTATGCCTACCTGGTACGCTTTCTGTCGGTGGCGCTGCAGACCCTGGACGCGGGCCTCGCCCGCATTACGCCCTCCATGGATGCTGCCGCCCGATCCCTTGGCGCAACGCCCGGCGGCGTCCTGAAACGGGTGCACGCACCCATGTTGCGGCCCGCCCTGTTCACCGCTGCCCTGATCGTTTTCGTGGAGGTCATGAAGGAACTGCCGGCCACGGTGATCCTGCGGCCGTTCAATTTCGAAACCCTTGCCGTCTACACCTACCACCTCGCGGCCGACGAACGCCTGACCGAGGCCGCGACCCCGGCCCTGACCATCGTGCTCGCCGGGCTGATCCCCGTCCTGATCCTGTCCCGGCAGATCACCCGGAGAACGCCGGCGAGGCGCTCCCTGTCGCGAACTGTGGCGGCCCACGCCTGAACTATACTTCCGGAGGTTTTCATCCAGTTTGGGTCTTCAGGGGGATCGCCATGGGCCGTCATCACTTATCCGTCGCCGCACTCGCTGCCGGCATCGTCTGGTCGGCCGGTGTTTCCGCGGGCGGCTTTCAGGTCACCGAGTTGTGCACGCGCTGCCAGGGCATGCGCAACGCCGGCGGGGCGGCAATGAACGACCATGCTGCGGGCCAGTATTTCAACCCGGCCAACCTGGCCGGCCTGGAAGCAGCCGCGCTGGATGTCGGTGCGCACTACATCGACGGCCAGTTCAAATTCAAGGACACGGGATCCACCGGTGCTTTCGGCCAGCCCGCGGTCGGCAGCGCCAACAAGGACGGGGCCGACCCGGCTCTCGTGGGGGCCATCTACTACGGTCAGCCCATCAACGACCGCTGGTCCTGGGGGACTGCGATCACGGCACCCTACGGCCTGGAGACCAGCTACAACCGCGGCTGGGTGGGTCGTTACAACGCAGATCGCTCGGAGCTGATGATCGTCCAGCTCAACCCGTCCATCGCGTTCAAGGTCACCGACCGCCTCTCGATCGGCGCCGGCTGGGTCATGGAATATGCCGAGGCCACCCTGACCAACGCCGTGGACTTCGGTGCCGTTGGCGCCGCCCTCCTGGGCCAGATACCCGGGGTCCCGCCCGCGCTTCTGCCAACGCCCTCGGACCCGCAGTTTGACGCCTATGCCCGGGTTCGCGGCGACGACGTCAGTTTCGGCTACACCGCCGGCCTGCACTGGGAGCCCCTCGACGGCACCAAGTTGGGCGTGGGCTATCGGTCGAAGATCGAGCACCGGCTCGACGGCTCCTTGCGCATCGGCCCTTCGGACGGGCTGCGGGACTACGTGGATGGGCTGCCCGTTGACTTGCCCGTCGAGCTGCCGCTGGACGTGGGCGGCACTGCCGACGTGGACTCGCCGACCTCCGTCTGGCTCGGCGCAACCCAGCAGTTCGGTGAACGCTGGACGGTTGCCCTCGCCGCAACCTGGACGGAATGGAGCAGCTTCGACGAAATCGTCATCCAGCTTCCCGACGATGCCGAAATCTTTCAGCCGGAGGACTGGGACGACAGCTGGCGCTACAGCGTGGGCGTCGAGTTCGAGCTGAACCAGCAGTGGGCGTTCCGGGCCGGCTATGAGTACGACGAGACACCGGCCCAGGACATTCTCACGCCCCGGGTGCCCGACGAGGACCGGGACTGGCTGGCGCTGGGCTTCACCTGGAGGCCGTTCGCCTCGCCGCTGGCCGTGGACTTCGCGTACACCCACATCTTCATCGACGACTACAGCATCAACGACACGGAGCCCTTCACGAGCGACCTGCTCGAGTCCCTCTCCGGCGTCGAGAACGACCTCGGCAATACGACGGTAGGCGATTACGACGCCGAGGCCGATATCTTCAGCCTCGGCATCCGCTGGGAGCTTCGTCCCTGAGGTCATCGACAAACGGATACCGGCCGTCCCCCGGGGCGGCCGGTAAAGCCTGACCATGGGCCGCTGGCGCCCCCCGGCACCCCGCTCCTCGCCCTACATCACCCAGGCCGGGGCGGACGCGTTGCGCGCGGAACTGGATGAACTCTGGCGGCGCAAGCGACCCGAGGTCACCCGCGCGCTGTCCGAGGCCGCCGCTGAAGGGGACCGGTCGGAGAACGCGGAATACATTTACCGGAAAAAGCAGCTGGCGGAAATCGATCGACGGGTACGGTACCTGCGCAAGCGCCTGGACGTCGTGACGGTCGTGAATTCGACACCATCGGACCCCGGTCGCGTGTTCTTCGGCGCCTGGGTCCGTCTCGAGGACGAAGACGGCAGCGAGGTGGTCTACCGGATTGTCGGCGCCGACGAACTCCTGCCGTCCCGCAACTGGATCTCCATGGACTCTCCCCTCGCCAGGGCCCTCATGCGCCGCCGCGCCGGCGACGAGCTGGAGGCGGATTTGCCGGCGGGAAAAAAATGGTTCCTGGTCGCCGAGGTCAGCTACAAAGATCCCTCAAGGGACTGAGACCAGCGGCCGATCCGGTTAGAATACTGGGCTTGTTCGAGCCCTCCCGGCTCCCGACGGAGACATACAACCCATGCATTTTGAGCTGACCGAAGACCAGCAGATGATCCAGGCCGCGGCCCGGGAGTTTGCCCAGAAGGAAATTGCGCCGATTGCCGCGGACGTCGACGCAAGCGGTGAATTTCCGCTGGATACGATCAGGAAAGCCGGCCAGCTCGGATTCATGGGCATCGAGGTGCCCGAGGCCTATGGCGGCGCCGAGCTGGATTCCATCGGCTTTGTGTTGATGATGGAGGAGATCTCGGCCGCCGATGCCGCCCACGGCACCATCATCTCGGTCAACAATTCCCTCTACAACAACGGCATCCTCCAGTACGGAACCGAAGAACAGAAACAGAAGTTCCTCGTGCCGGTGGCGTCCGGCGACGCCATTGCCGCCTACGGCCTTACCGAGCCCCAGTCCGGGTCGGACGCGGCCAACATGCGCACCCGGGCCGTACGCTCCGCCGACGGCGGCCACTACACGATCAACGGCAAGAAATCCTGGATCACGTCCGGACCGGTCGCCGACTTCATTCTTCTTTTTGCCGTGACCGACCCTGACGCGGGCGCCCGCGGCATTTCGGCGTTTCTGCTGGAAACCGACAAGGCCGGTTTCGCCAGGGGCAAGACCGAGCCGAAGCTGGGCATCCGCGCCTCGGCCACCTGCGAGGTGGAGCTGACGGACTACGAGTGTCCCGCGGAAAACCTGCTGGGGAACGAGGGCGAGGGCTTCAAGCTCGCCATGGGTATTCTCGACGCCGGCCGCATCGGCATTGCCGCCCAGGCGGTGGGCATCGCGCAGGCGGCCTATGACGCCAGCCTCGTCTACGCCCGGGACCGGAAGGCCTTCGGTACACCGATCGGCAGCTTCCAGATGATCCAGTCCAAGATCGCGGACATGAAGACCCGCATCGAGGCCGCCAGGCTCCTGACGCTGCGAGCGGCGTGGAACAAGACCCGCGCCGCAGCCGCCGGGCTGCGCAACACCACGGAATCGTCATCGGCGAAGCTCTTTGCGTCGGAAACCGCCATGTTCGTGACCCACGCTGCGGTCCAGATCCATGGCGGCATGGGCTACAGCCGGGAAATGCCGCTGGAGCGCTACTTTCGGGACGCAAAGATCACGGAGATCTACGAAGGCACCAGCGAGATCCAGCGGCTGGTCATCGCTCGCCAGGAAACCGGTTTGCGCTAGCTGCGCTCACCACAACGGCTCGCCCCGCTGGCCCCGGGGCGCCGGCGAACTCCCGGGAGGCAAGCCTCAGTCGTCATCGACGATCGTCACCCGCATGCGGGTGACGGGTCCAAGGGTGGCCCCGTTGGCGGGCCGCCCGATCTCGATAACGAAGCTCTCGTCGCCCTCGGCGAGGCTGTCGGATACCAGCGGCACGAACTGGCGCGCCGTTTCCTGGCCGGGCTCGAACCGAACCTCCGTCCAGTCGACACCCGCGTAATCGGTCTGCTCACTGGCCGAATCCGGCAGGGTACGGTAGCTGATCGTGACCGCACCCTCGGTCCCGTCGGCGCGCACCAGGTCCACTACCGCCACGCCGTCGCTTTCCTGCAGACGTGATGTCTCCGCGGTCAGGGAAATGCGCCCCGGACCCGCCAGCACAGCGGCGACGGGCTCGGCAGTCGATGGAGCGGCGTCACCTTCGTCCGGCAATTCCACGTCCTCCAGTCCCGCATCCGGCGCAGCCGTGTCACCGGCAGTCGTTTCCGCCGGGGTCGATCCGTCAGCGTCTATTTCCACCGTGGCGAGCGCCGGCGGCGCCACCCATTCCGGCGAGTCCTGGGACGCTTGCGTCCCGGACTCCGGCTGCACGGCCGAGGATATCGCGGACCCGCCGGGCGATGATTCGCCGCCATCGAGGGTCGACGCTCCCGTCGGCGCCTCGGCCGCAGACCGCGGCCCGATCGGCAGCCACGATCCGGCGGGAACAAGAATGCCGAGCAGATAGCCAAGAACAGCCCCCAGCACGATCGCTCCGAGAACGGACCCGGTGCCGGCCCCGGAATCCTCGGCGGTATCGGCCGGGCCGCCGAAAAACGCGTTCGCGAAGTGCCGGGCGGAAGCTGGCCGGCTGTCGGCGGAGAACGCGAGGGCAGCCGACAATGCCCTCCACTCGTCTCCGGTCAGGCCGGAGGGGCGTTTTAGCTTCATGCGCCGGGCCCTGGCCTCGTCCGCGGCCAGCCGATTGAACGGGTGCCGGCCGGTCAGGGTTTCATAGGCCACGCAACCCAGAGCGAAAACATCGTCGCGCGCGGACGGGCCCTCGCCAGCGAGCTTCTGCGGACTGGCGTAGGCCGCGGTGCGGGCCGGCACAGGGGCGCCGGCGCCGTCCTCGTCAATGCTGGCCGCCTGACCGAAATCCATGAGACGGATGTCGCCGGAATTCGGAACGAAAATGTTGGACGGTTTGATATCCCCGTGGACGACCCCTCGCGCATGGGCATGGGCCAGGCCTTCTGCGGCTGCCCGAATGATCCGGCGGGCCTCGCTGCCGGACGGGGGTTCCGGGTGGCGGCGCGCCAGCAAGGTCTTCAGACGCTCACCGCGGAGCAGCTCCATGGTGATGAACCACACCTCACCGTCGCGATCGAAGTCGAAGATCCGCACGATGTTGGGGTGCGAGAGCCGGCGTGTCTGGTCCGCCTCGTGTTCCAGCATCCGGCGGCCGTCTTCCGTCCCGATGTACTCCGGCCTGAGCACCTTGATGGCCACGCTGTTCTGATCCGAAGCCGGATCGCGCCGCTCGTCCACGGCCCGGTAAACAATGCCCAGCCCGCCCCGGCCGAGAGTTGCCTCCAGCTGGTACCGGCCGGCCAGGAGATCGCCCTCGCGAAGCGCCTGACGGCCCTGGAACAGGCGCGCACCGGGAGGACGCGGGCTTGCCGTCGGGCTGGCGGGCGCCACCATGGCGTCGGTGGCTTCCGCCGGGCCGGCCGTGGCCCCGGCGGCGGGGCCCAGATCGGCAGTGATCTCGGCGGGGCCACCGGCTGTCGGGGCGCCGGCGAACACGACCGTACCCGAGAAGCCGGGGGCTGTGCGCTCAGGGTGCGTGTCGTCATGCTGAAGCACAACCGCCGGCATCGCCTCGGGCAAAGTGTGCTCCTGGACCTCCTGCGCGGACTGCCGGCGAATCTCCGTCTCGACGATGTTGAACAGCGCCGGCGACAGCTGGCCCTCGTCCCGCCGCCCTTCCAGGTCACCGATCAGGCTGAACGCCAGCTCCACGTCCCGCCCGAGGGTCCGTTCCAGCTCCCGCTGAAGACCCTGGAAATCGATGCGTCCCTCGATAAAGGCCTCGACGGCCTGTTGTGCCCCTGACATGGGGCGCATGGATAGCACGAAGGCCGCTGCGACGCCAGACGGTGGCTGTATCCGGCGACCAGAAACCAGACCGCCGGACCGCCTATACAATGATTGCCTTCGAAGGCATCCAGAGGATGGGCGTATGAGGATCCGCGCCGACTTCTCCCAGCCCGTCGCGGTGGACACCACGGCCCTGCCCTGGCAGCCCTCCCCGGACGGCAGTGTCCAGCGGCGCATGCTCGACCGGATCGGCGACGAGGTCGCTCGTGCGACCAGCATCGTTCGCTATCCGCCGCAGAGTCGGTTCCCGGCCCATCATCACGCCTTGGGGGAGGAATTCCTGGTGCTCGACGGCGTGTTCTCCGACGAACACGCGGACTATCCCGCCGGCACGTATGTGCGCAATCCGCCGGGCTCCAGCCATTCACCACACAGCGACGGCGGCTGTACGATTTTCGTCAAGCTTCGGCAAATGCCCGAGGCAGAGTCCCGTTATGCGCGGGTCAGCGCGGATAGCGGCAAGTGGCGTAACTGGCAGGGCCTCGAAAGGCTGGACCTGTTCGATGCCGACTACGAAACGGTGTTCCTGGCGGAGAGCGGCCCCGGGGAACGCGTGCCGCTGGCCATGACGGACAAGGGATTCGAGATGCTCGTGCTGGCCGGCGAAATCGAGGTCGATGGCAACCCGCATGGCGCCCTGGCCTGGCTGCGCCGGCCCGGCGGCACTGATCCCGGTGTCACGCTCGCGCCCGGCACCCGGCTTTGGATCAAGACCGGCCACCTGGCGCCGGCCGGCGGGGAGCCTCAGGCCCGCTGAGCGGCAATATGGCGCAGCTTGCCGCGCTGGGTCAGGCGGTAGAAGTGGCGCAGTTCCGGGGCGATGGAGCGGGTTTCTTTCCGCCCATCGTTTCGAGACATGTAGCGTCCCGCCAGGACCCGGCAATAGTCCCCGGCATAGCGGCTGGCATCCAGGTACCGGCGACGCTGGTCGGCGTTCAGTCCGGGAATAAGCCGGAAATGGCGGAACAGGCGGTCATGCAGGGCCCGGGGAACGCCTCCCCGCTGACGGGCCAGCAGCTGGGATGCGACGACAAACTTGTCGACTTCCGCCTGCAGTTCCAGCTCCAGCAGAGTGATCTGCTTGCCGAGCATGGCGTTCCAGACCAGGTATACGAAGTGGCTGACGCCCTCCAGCGCGGTCAGAAAGTCGGCGAAATTATCGTCGTGCAGATCCTCGAGGGGGTCGGTACCGGAGAGTCGTTCCAGCAGATCCGCCTCCAGGTAAACGGCCAGGTCCATGCCGTCTTCCCCTTCGGCCACCAGCACACGCTCCGCGCACCCGTCAGGCCCGTGGGCCAGGCCCAGTTTCTCGAGGATCTCGGGACACGTCACCAGGAACCGGCTAACGCAATGCGCGTTGTTCAGCGCATACGTGCGCTCGAGGATCGACTGCATGCGCTCCAGCAGCTGCACGGTCAGTGCTGCGCCCGGCTCATCGAGGCAGCAATGGGTACGATGCCGAGGTCCCGGAGCCTGCGCCGCATCCGTTCCGAACCGGTCTTCATCCAGACCTCGTAGAGCCGCAGGGTATCTACGGGAGTGTGCCCACGGCCGGAATCGCTCACCTCGCCAATCACGTCGACAAAGCGGTCAAACTTCTCCCCCAGCTCGGCAAAGACTTTGCCGAACACACCCCGGCGTGGCGAGCGGCTTACTCGCTCGGCGAGGGTGCCGTAGGCGCCGCCCCCCATGCGAATGTAGTAGTCCACGTCTACGGGCCGCCGGGCCAGGGCATCCGGGAAGAACCCGGCGATGAACAGGGCCATGTCCCCCAGCCGCTGCAAACCCCGCTCCTGGACGGCGGGATCCTCTGCATCCACCGCCTGGTGGAGAAGCAGGGCCAGGGCGGGCAACCCCCGGCCCGGAGCGCCGTCCGCGTAGAGTTCGTCGGCCCTCGTGAACAGGGTGAGCAGATTGACCACGTAGTGCACCGTGTGGTCGTCAGCTTCGACCCCCTGGTTGTCCACGGCCCGGTGGACGGTTTCCCGGAAGAACTCCCTGACGCTTTCCGCCGCGACAATACTCGGGCCGCTCATCGGGGGCACCCCGAAAAAGCCTGTCGGCGTCGTCCCGGGATTCGGCTTGATTCCAGCATTGGCGTTTCTCCGCGAGTCTTTCCCCTACACGGGTACAGCTGACGGCCCTGATCGTCAAGTGCCTGTTTCACATATATTTTTTGCTAGCAGCCTGGCTGGGTGAGTGCTTATGCACATCAGTTCGAGTGGGGTATGCTGCTATCCTTTTCCCCGTGATTTCTCGTTTCTCACTGGCCGCGGGCCTGCTGGCCTTCTCCTTCGCCCTGTCGGCGGGCGCTGCCTCCAGCACCTTCTACTTCCTCGCCCGCAACGACCGGATCTGCGCCGAAGATGGCCCGGTATGCATTCGGGCGACGATTTCCTACGACACCAACAGCCGGATCCTTCACCTGCGCGGACGAGTGGATCGCGCGGCGGAACCCGGATGGCTCCGGCTGACGTTCGTCGGCATCTCTGAACGCAATCAGCGTGGCTCCACGACAATGGAGTTCCCGATTCGCGGCAACTGGAGCGAGGTCCTGGACCACAAGCTGATCCCGGACCATCCGCCGATCGCCGACTGGCGGCTCGAGGTGATGAGTTTTTCCCCTGACGAACGGCCGGACAATCCGCGGCCGCCGCGGGCCCCGTAGGCCGGGCGCCGCCGCAGTCCCATTCAGGCCATCGGGTCAGCGCTCTGGCTGGCCGGGTATTCGGAATGGTCTAATGCCTCCTGGATCAGCGGGAGTCGGGAGCCGATGCCGGAAGACATTGCACGATTTCTGACCGGGCTCGCCACCTCGGTCGGCGACAACCGGTGGCTGCAGGCGGTTCTCGCGCTGCTCCTGGCGCTGCTGCTGGCCAGCATCGTCCGCCTGGCGGGCAAGCTGCTGGGGCGCCTGGCGAAGAAAACGGATACGGAGATGGACGATCTGCTCGTCAAGGCCCTCGGCCAGCCCGTATTCACGACGATCATGCTGATCGGGTTGGGCTCGGCGACGGTCATCCTCGATCTCGGAGAAATGCCGCAGCAGATCACCATCCATGTGCTGCGGACCGTCCTGATCCTGGTCTGGATCAAGTTCGCGCTGAGCGTCATTCGCTATCTGCTGCGGCGGGCGAGCAAGGACAAGTACGGCAGCCGCTACGTGCAGGCGGCGACCCTGCCGTTGTTCGACAACACGATCCGGATTCTGCTGGCGCTGATCGGCCTGTACATGATTCTCCAGGTCTGGGGCGTGGACATCACGGCCTGGGCCGCCGCCGCAGGCATCGGCGGCCTGGCGATCAGCCTCGCCGCCAAGGACTCGCTGGCCAATATTTTCTCCGGCGTGTTCCTCCTGGCCGATCGGTCCTACAAGGTGGGCGACGTGGTGGTGATGGATACCGGCGAACGGGGCCGCGTGGAACACGTCGGGCTCCGCACGACGAGGCTGCTCACCCGGGACGACGTGGAGATCACGGTTCCCAACGCGGTAATGGGCAATTCGAAAATCACCAACGAGACCGGCGGTCCCCAGGAGTGGTTCCGGGTTCGAATCCCCGTGTCGCTGGCCTACGGCGCCGACATCGATCACGCCCAGGCGGTGCTTCTGGACATTGCGACCCGCCACCCCGACGTGTGCGACGTACCCGAACCCCGGACCCGATTTCGCATGTTTGCGGACTGGTCGCTGAATTTCGAGCTGCTGCTGTGGGTGTCCTCACCCGAACTTCGCGGGCGCGTGGCCCATTCGGTGAACTGCGCTATCTACAAGCGCTTCCAGGAAGAAGGCATCGAGTTCCCGTTTCCGAAACAGGACCTGGTCCTGTACCGGGGCGGATCCCCGTCTTCGAATCCGCCGGGAGTTTCGGCGGATGACCACGCGGGCGGCCAGCCCCCAGGCGGCGCGTGATCGCGATGCGGACTGTTGTCCTTGGCCTGGGAGTTGCGGCCTTGCTGGCCGCATCCCCGGCTTTGCATGCCCTGGACCGGTTGACCCTTGAGATCGACGGCGTCGAACGCGTCGCGCGAGTTCATGCGCCGAAGCGCGAGACTCGCACGCCACCACTGGTCATCATTTTTCACGGCGTTGGCGATACTGCGCGAAACTTCGACCAGGCCGTCGAGTTCCACGAAGCGTGGCCGGAAGCCGTCGTCGCCTATCCCGAGGGTCAGCCCCGCGCCGACCGGGACGGCATGCGCGGCTGGCACGGCATGCCGGAAAACGATGCGAACAACGACCTGGCCTTCGTCGAGGCGCTGGTTGCCGCGCTGCAGGAACGCTACGGGGCAGATCCGAGCCGGACCTTTGCCGCCGGGTTCTCCAACGGCGGACACCTGACCTTCAATCTCCTGCGTCAGCGCCCCTGCCTGTTCGCGGCCTTTGCGCCGGTCGGCGCGCTGGGACCCTATGTGGCAGACGCGCCTCTGCCCAGGCCCGTCATCTATCTTTTCGGGCGCGGCGAGCCCCGCGAATACCGGGAGGACTGGGCGAAGACCGTCGTGACTCTCGCCAGGGTCAATCGCACCCGCGGGGAGCCCGGGGCCTGGGACGACGAACTGCAGCGGCTGGACGGCGAAGCGCCACTGGTCTGGGGAACGTACAACGCCGGCCACGTCTGGCCTTACGGGGGCAACGAAGTGATCGTCCGGTTCTTCAAGGAAGAGGCCGCCGGCTGTCCGGACGCGGGCGGCAGCCGCCAGGCGCCGCCCCCGAACAACCCCTAGCAGTCCTCTGCGCCCGAAAGGGAATCAGGCGGGGGATCCGCCTGGCAGCCGGGGCGCCACGGCTTTGAAAAATCCGAAAAACCCGGCGCGAGCCGCGGGATAGAACTCGTCGTCCCACGGGCGGCGGAACCAGGCGACCCGGACACCCGCGGCGGCCAGCGCCTCGGCCAGCGCCGCGTTCGAATCCTGCCATGGACCGACGGCCGGCTTGTGCATAACCACCCGGTTCAGACGTCGGGTCCGGACCCAGTCGAGCGCGTCCTCGATATAGGTGTTGGCGTCCAGCCAGGTTCCGGCAACCGACCAGTGACACGTGGCCCGGGCGAGAGCGTCCCGGGCCGCTTCGGTTGAAAAGTTCACCACCGGTTTGGCCAGGGCATGGTCGGCGGCGAGGCGGCCGGGGAATCCGGCGGCCACTGCGGCGAATCGATGGCTCCGCATCCCGGTGGTCTCCGGGGAGAGTTCCTCCCCGGTGATGAGCAGCCCGGTGCCTTCTGCCGCTTCCGGCACACCCACGGAAGATACCGGCACGCGGGGATGGCTCTGCGTCTCGGTCAAGGCCTCCGCCTGGCGGGCAAGCCCGGTGACGGGCGCGAAACGCCCGACCGTATAGCGGGCAATGTTGTCGGGCCGGGCCCGGTAGGTTTTGCCCCTCGTGTGCAGACCGGCCACCCATCGCCAGCTCAGCGTGTTCGAGGCCGGATCCCCGTCCAGCAGGTGCCGGTAAAAGAAATCCGCGCCGAGCTGCCAGGGCAGGCGGAGCGTGAAGATCCAGATGCTCGCAAACCACATTCGGGCGTGATTGTGCACATACCCTGTGTCGGCAAGCTCCCGGGCCCAGGCATCGAAGGGCTCGATGCCGGTCCGGCCGGCCACGGCCGCTTCCAGACCGTCAGGAGGTTGCGCCCTCAGCGCGCCGAGATCGTCCTGGTAGGCCTGCCAGACGGATGGCCGCTGCTCCAGCCAGCCCTTCCAGTAAGTCCGCCACAGGACCTCCTGCACGAACTTCTCGGCGTTCTTCCGGCCGTGGAAGGCCTGCACCTGGTCCACCACCGCCGCCTCGCTGATCAGGCGGCGACGGATCCACGGGGACAGCCGGCTCACGTGCCCGTGCCGCCCCGGCCCCAGATCGTGGTTGCGCTGGCGGCGGTATTCCGGGCCTGCCGCCGGAACGAAGGCGCGCAGCCGCTCGATGCCCGCGGCCCGGGTCGGGATCCAGTCACTCACATCGGGTTCCAGTTGTAGCGCCCATTCCAGCATGGGTATTCGTTCGCCCTTGCCGTCAGGATCCGGCCCACCGCAGACTCGTGGCCGGGACGGCCGGCGGCGGTGGGCCGAAAGAACCGTCCATGCGACCCTGTTGCTCTCAGAGGACCCGGCGCATGAATCATGACAGGGCGCCGCCCGCGCTCAGCTTGCCGGCCATGCCGGGGAATTGACTCCGCCGGCGATTCCCGGTCTGATCCGGAGCCTATGCTGGAACGCACCGTCAAGAAGATCCTCTCGTCCCGAGTGTACGACGTGGCCATCGAGTCGCCTTTGGACGAGGCGCCGAACCTGTCGGCGCGTCTCGGCAACCGGGTGCTTCTGAAACGCGAAGACCTCCAGCCGGTTTTCTCCTACAAGCTGCGCGGCTCTTACAACAAGATCGTCCAGCTGCCCGAGTCCCAGCGTGCGCGCGGAGTCGTGGCCGCTTCGGCGGGCAATCATGCCCAGGGCGTGGCGCTGGCCGCCCGCCGCCTCGGCATCCGTGCTCACATCGTCATGGGCAGGAATACACCCGAGATCAAGATCCGGGCGGTCCGTCAGCTGGGCGCCCGCGTCATTCTCCATGGTGACGCGTACGACGAGGCATCCGGTCATGCCCGGCAGCTGGCCGAACGCCACGGCTACGCCTTCGTGCACCCCTTCGACGACATCGATGTCATCGCCGGCCAGGGCACCGTGGGCATGGAGATCATCAACCAGCACGGCGGCGAACTGCACGCCGTCGTCGTGCCCGTGGGCGGTGGCGGCCTCATCGCCGGCATCGGCGCGTATGTGAAGTATCTGAAGCCGGATATTCGCGTCATCGGCGTGGAGGCCGAGGGGTCCGCGTGCCTGGCCGCCGCCATGGCGGCCGGGCGTCGGGTGCGGCTGCCGGCGCGCACGCTGGACCTCTTCGCGGACGGGGCCTCCGTTGCTCAGGTTGGCAAGGAACCCTTCCGGATTGCCCGGCAGTGCGTGGACGAGGTGATCACTGTCTCGACGGACGAGCTGTGCGGCGCCATTAAGGATATCTTCGACGACACCCGCTCGATCGCCGAACCGGCCGGTGCCCTTGGCGTGGCCGGCGTAAAGAAATACGTCGCATCCAGCGGAATCGACGGCAAGGAGCTGGTCGCGGTCGTCTCCGGGGCCAACGTGAACTTCGACCGGCTGCGGCATATCTCCGAGCGTGCCGAACTCGGCGAGAAACGCGAAGCCATCATGGCGGTCACGATTCCCGAGCGGCCCGGGAGCTTTCGAAAATTCTGCCGGGTCATCGGAAAACGCAGCATCACCGAGTTCAACTACCGGTATTCCGACTCCCGGCGGGCCAATGTCTACGTGGGGGTGCAGATCGGCGCCGGCGACAGCCGGGAGCGTCTCGCGGCGACGCTGGGCACCGCCGGATACGACTTCACCGACATGACCGACAACGAAGTGGCCAAGCTCCATGTGCGCCACATGGTGGGCGGCCGGACCGCCGATGCCGGCCCCGAGCTTCTCTACCGTTTCGAATTCCCGGAACGGCCCGGCGCGCTCCTGAAGTTTCTCCTGGGCCTGGGCTCGCGCTGGAACATCACCCTGTTCCACTACCGGAATCACGGCGCCGCCTGGGGCCGGGTGCTGGCGGGATTTCACGCGGGCCCCGGCGACCGGCAGGAACTGAACCGGTTCCTGGACAAGATCGGCTATCGCTACGTCGAGGAAACCGATAATCCGGCCTACGAAATGTTTCTGCGCTAGCGGGTTAGCCCGTGCCCACATGAACCCGGAAGCCGGTCTGCGGCGAATTTCATTCCGTCGTCATGAGCGGGAGCGAGAATTCCGCGCAGGAAACCCGGAGAAACCGATGAACTCGATTCAGAAGATCAGCCATAACCTACTGGGCCGGAGGAGCCGTAATCCGCGCGGCCACGCCGAAAAGGCCCGCCACCCCGCGGACTGGCTGTCCCAGATGAGCGATGTGGCGCGCAAGCTGCCGCCGCGCCGTGGCAGCCGCGAGATCTAGCCCCTTCCCGGGCTTGCCCGCCCGCTGAACCCGCCGATAGACTCCCCGGGCGCCCACGCCCCCGGGGAGGATCCTTAATGCGTCGTTTGTTGCTTCTCGCTGCCGCCCTTGGCACGACCGTCGGCTGCGCGCCGCGGCCCGCGAATGACGATGCCGGATACGAGCCCACACCCCTGGACTATCCCCCGGCGCGCCGCTCCGCACAGGTGGACGACTACTTCGGCACGCAGGTACCGGACCCCTATCGCTGGATGGAGGACCTGGGCTCGCAGGATGTCCAGGCGTGGGTGACGGCCCAAAACGAACTCTCCCGGCCGTGGCTGGGATCCATTCCGGTCCGGGAACGTATCATCGAACGGGGCAAGAAGCTCTGGAACTATGAGCGCTACACGCCGCCGATCCAGCGGGGCGATCGTTACTTCTTCGAGCGCAACGACGGGCTGCAGGACCAGAATGTTCTGTTCGTTACCGACGATCTCGACCGGCCGCCCAGCGTCGTCATCGATCCGAACCGACTGAGCGAAGACGGCACGGTGTCACTCTCCGGCTACAGCGTTTCGCCGGATGGTCGGTTCGTTGCGTGGTCCGTGTCCGACGGCGGTACGGACTGGGACGAATGGCGTATCCGCCGGGTTGACCGGGGCGAGGACTTCCCCGAGGTCCTGCGCTACACGAAGTTCACGAGCGCCGCCTGGCTGCCGGACAGCAGCGGATTCTTCTACAGCCGTTACCCGACGGGCCTGGACGGCAACGGCGACGACAGCGTGCAGGTGCAAGTCTACTTTCACCAACTCGGCACACCGCAGTCGGATGACGGGCTGGTTTTCGAGATCACCGACCATCCCACCCGGAATCCCTACGCGCAGGTCACCGATGACGGCCGCTTTCTGCTGATCCGGGTCTTCGACGGATACGACGCGAACGCCATATATATCCGCGAACTGACGGACGGCGAAGCAGACATCCTGCCGTTGTTCGATGCCTGGGACGGTCGCTATACCTACCTGGGCAACGACGGCCCGAGGTTTTACCTGCTGACCAGCGCCGGCGCACCACGGGGCCGGATCATTGCGGTAGATGTGCGCGCTGCCGATCCGGCCAACTGGCGGGACCTCGTTCCCGAGGGCGAGTTCGCCATCGAGTCGGCGAACCGCGTGGGCAACCGGCTGATCGTGGAATACCTTGAAGACGCCGCAAGCGTCGTGCGAACGTTCGATCTCCATGGGATCGAGCAAGAGCCTGTCGAGCTGCCGGGCCTGGGCACGGTCAGCGGTTTCGAGGGGGGGCCGGAGCACACGCAAACCTTCTATCGCTACACCAGCTACACCAGCCCCGACGCTATTTTCCGCTACGACCTGACGAGCGGTCAGAGCGACCTGTTCAGGCAGGCCAGTACGGCCCTTGACACGGACGCGCTTTCCACCGAGCGGATTTTCTACGAGAGCAAGGACGGGACCCGGGTGCCGATGATCATCGTCGGGCCCAGGGATGCCCCGCGAGACGGCAGGAATCCGACCCTGCTCTACGGCTACGGCGGCTTCAACTCATCCCAGACACCCCGCTATCAGAATCGCTTCGCCCTCTGGCTGGACCTGGGTGGCACGCTGGCGGTTGCCAACCTGCGCGGTGGCGGGGAATACGGCGCCCAGTGGCACGAGGCGGGAACGCGGCTGAATAAGCAGAACGTGTTCGATGACTTCGTGGCGGCCGCCGACCACCTGATCGCCGAGGGCTACACGTCCACTCCCAAGCTGGGAATCAACGGCCGGAGCAACGGCGGTCTGCTGGTCGGCGCCGTGCTCACCCAGCATCCCAACCTGTTCGGCGCGGCAATCCCGGTGGTCGGCGTCCTCGATATGCTTCGCTACCACACCCCCAGCGCCAACGCGCGTCAGTGGTCCAGCGATTACGGATTGTCGGAAAACGAAGCCGAGTTCGCTGCGTTGAGAGCTTACTCACCGGTGCACAATATCCGTCCCGGCACCTGCTACCCGCCGACGCTGATTGTCACTGCGGACCGGGACGATCGGGTCGTGCCCTGGCACAGCTTCAAGTTCGGCGCCGCCTTGCAGGCCGCCCAGGGCTGCCCCAACCCGATCCTCGTCCGGGTGGAAACGCGCGCCGGCCACGGATCCGGAAAGCCCGTATGGATGCAGATCGAGGACGTCGCGGACCGCTATGCGTTCCTGTACCGGGAACTCGGCATGTAGGTGCGCCGTTCGGCGGATGACCCGGCAGCGGGCTCCGTACCCCGCTATCGGCGAGCCGCCATCGCTGCGCCCACGATGCCCGCCTCGTTGAGCAGGGCGGCCGGTACAACCCGTGTGCTGACGTCGAGGTGTTTCCCCCAGCGGTCGTGCTTCTTGCTGACGCCGCCGCCCACAATGAAAAGGTCCGGCCAGAACAGGGACTCGAGCGCATTGAGACATTCGCCGAATCGCGCCGCCCAGCGTTCCCACGACAGGTCCTTGTCCTTGCGGACCCGGTCCGAGGCCCGGGCCTCGGCCTCCTTGCCGCGAACTTCCAGGCGCCCGAACTCGGTATTCGGCACGAGACGGCCATCGACGAAAATGGCGCTGCCTATGCCGGTGCCCACGGTCAGCACGATGGCCACGCCGGACTGATCGCGGCCGGCGCCAAAGCGCATCTCCGCCAGCCCGGCCGCGTCAGCGTCGTTCATGAGACTCACCGCACAGCCCGCAGCCTGGCCGATCAATGAACCCGCATCGCAACCGATCCAGTCGTCGTGGATATTGGCGGCCGTCAGCGTCACGCCGTTTTTCACGACCGCTGGCAGCGCGCAGCCGATAGAACCCCGCCAGTCGAAATGCTCGGCAATCTGGGCAATGACCTCGGCCACATCCGCCGGCCGCCCGCCATCGGGAGTCGGAATGCGGAGGCGCTCCGACAACAGCCGCCCGCTGTCCGTGTCCACCGGCGCGCCCTTGATGCCGGAACCGCCGACATCGATTCCGAGGATGCTCATCGCTGGTCTCTCCCTTGTGACTGAATGCGGGCTACCAGAGGTCTTTCAGGCGCTCACCCACGTCCACAACTGTAGACGGCCGGCCACCGGTGGTCCCATCGGCGCGGCCGGTCCCGTGAAAAACCGGTGCCAGCCGGGCCATGACCGAGTCGGAAAGGAAGCGGCTTCGGGCCCCGTAGACATGCTTTGCCCCCAGCTTCGGCTGCTGCGTTACCCAGTACTTCAGGGGCGCGAGCAGGTGCAGGTCGCTCTTGGCCCGGGTCATGGCCACGTAGAGAAGCCGGCGCTCCTCCTCCACCTGCTCCGGCCGGCCGGTCGCGAACTCGGACGGGAAATTGCCGTCTGCGACGTTCAGCACGTAGACGTGCTCCCATTCCTGGCCCTTCGCGGAATGAATGGTGGAGAGCACGAGATAGTCCTCGTCTATCAGCGGCGGTCCGGACAAATCCCCGGTGGCCTGCGGCGGATCCAGCGACAGCTCCGTCAGGAAGCCTTCACGGGTCGGATACTGCCCGGCGATCGCTTCCAGGGCGTCCAGGTCACCGGCGCGCACAGCCCAGGTGTCGTAGAGCCGCTCCAGGTGAGGCTGATACCACGCCCGCACCCGGCTGGCCTGCGGCCGCCAGTCCGGCTCACCGGCTGCCAGCCCGGCGAGCAGCTCGACCAGCCCCGGCCAGTCATCCCGCGCAGCCGGCGGCGGTGAGAACCCGCCAAGCGTGGTGAGCGATCCGCCGGCCGCCTCGACGAAATCGAACGCCCGCGCGGCGGTCCCGGGCCCGATGCCCGGAAGCAGCTGGAGGCAGCGAAACGCCGCTATCCGGTTCCGCGGGTTGTCGCCCCAGCGAAGGACGCAGAGAAAGTCCTTCACGTGGGCCGACTCGAGAAACTTCAGGCCACCGTATTTCACGAACGGTATGTTTCGCCGGGTCAGCTCGAGTTCCAGCCGGTCGCTGTGATGGGCATTGCGAAACAGCACCGCCTGGTCCATGAGCTTTACCCCGGTTTCCCGCGCCGAGAGGACCGCACGGACGACATAGTCCACCTGGGACGCATCGTCTTCTACGGTGACATAGACCGGCTTGTGGCCCAGGCCACGGGTCGCGCTCAGGCGCTTGCTGTACTGGCGGCGGCCCTCGGCAATCAGATCATTGGCCGCATCCAGCACGGCCTGGGTAGACCGGTAGTTGCGCTCCAGCGTCACCACGCTCGCCGGCGGCGTGTACTGGCCCGGGAAGTCGAGAATGTTCTCCACGGTGGCGGCGCGAAAGGCATAGATGGACTGGGCATCGTCCCCCACGACCGTGACTCCGCGGCCGTCCGGCCGAAGTCCTCTGACGATGCCGGCCTGGAGGCGGTTGGTGTCCTGGTATTCGTCCACGAGAATGTGGTCGAAACGTTCGCCCACGGCTTGGGCCAGTTCCCCCACCTGCATCATTTCGTGCCAGTAAAGGAGCAGGTCGTCGTAGTCGAGCAGGGCGGCGGTCCGTTTTGCCTCCGCGTAGGCGCGGAACAGCTCGCGCAGCTCCGGCTCCCAGTCGGTGCACCAGGGAAAGTAGTCAGCCAGGCACTCTCCCAGGTCGGCCCGGGCATTGACAGTACGTGAGTAGATCGAGAGGCAGGTGTCCTTCCTGGGAAATCGCCGCTGTTGGCGCTCGACGCCCCGCTCCTGGCGGCACACATCCATGAGGTCGGCGGCATCGCCCCGGTCGAGCACGGTGAACCCCGGTTCCAGGGCGAGGTTGGACGCAAACTCCCGCAGGATCCGGCTGGCTACCGAGTGAAACGTGCCCGACCAGGGGAGCCGAATGGCGCCGCCCTCACCCCGCCGGCGCTGCTCGACGATGCGCCGCGCCCGCTCGGTCATCTCCCTCGCAGCCCGGCGGCTGAAGGTCATCAGGAGAATCCGTTCCGGTGCCACGCCGGCCGTGACCAGGTGGGCCACGCGATGGGCAAGGGTCATCGTCTTGCCGGTCCCCGCCCCGGCGATGACCAGTAACGGCCCCGCTGAAACACCGCCGCCGGGGACCGTCTCCCCGTAGCAGGCGGCCGCCCGCTGCTCCGGGTTCAGTCCATCCTGAGGCGAGATCGCAACGGGGTCGGCAGGCATGGGCGGATCATAACAAAGACCTGTATGCCCATACAGTAATCAGTCGTCGCTCGGCGGCAGGTTCACGGCGCCCGCCACCTCCCGGTGGCGGATGCCGCCGGAGGTATCGTTCTGGACCGAGAAGCTGCCCCCAACGTTCTCCACGCTGATCCTGCCCGACGAGTCATTGCCGACGGTCACGTCACCATCCACGTTGACGATGTCGATCTCCCCCGACGTGTCGTTGGCGATGGTCACCGAACCTGCCCGCTGGATCTCGATGTCGCCGGAGCTGTCGATCTGGATCACGACATCGCCGACGTCGGCAAAATAGATGTCACCGGAGCTGTCATTGGGGACCAGCACCGGTCCGTCCACGCCCCGCACATCGATGTCGCCGGAACTGTCCGTGAGCTGGAGACTGGCGACGTTGCGGATGCGCAGATCGCCGCTGGAATCGACGACGATCAGTTCGACGCCGTGGGGCAGCTCGACCTCCAGGTCCAGGGTCGCGTATTCGCCGCGCCAGCGATCGCCCGTCTCATCCGTGGTATCGGGCAGTTCCACGAGCACCTGGAGGCGATCGCCTTCCCGGCGCAGAGTGATACCCGTTTCCTCCAGCATGCCCTTCTCGGAGACACAGGCCTCGCCTGAGGCCACCACCTCGGTCGCCCCGCCCTCGCCGGTGATCTCCAGGGACCCGGCGCGGGCAAAGACCTCCACGGTCGTCACCCCGTCCACGGGCGCACGATTGACGTGTCCGGTCTGGTGTTTGCAGTTGCCCCACGCCGCGTGGCCGGCGCCCGGCAGCGCGAGGGCGGCAAGGGCCAGGGGGACCAGAACAGCGGCGGAATGAGGCATCGGTGTCACCATGGTCGTCGGATTACTTTACCTTGGACGCAAGGGGCGCCCACGGGGTTTAAACGCCTTTGAAGGTTCGCCGTTTCGCCACGCCCAGTTCGGTCCGGAAATGGCGGACGAGGGCCTTCCCCGCGGTCAGCTCCGGATCGGTATCGCGGCCCTCGGAAAGGGCAATGAGCTGCTGGTAGAACCAGCCCATCTGGCCGAAGACATTGAGGGCCTTGAACATCTTGACCGCACTCTGAGGTCCAAGCCAGCCCGGTCCGGCGAGCCTGAGGCCGTCTTCCCAGGATGGGAGACGGTCCGCTCGGCCCGACAACAGGGCTGCCGGCGCATCGGCCTCGACGCACAGGGGCCGGCCCAGGCCGATGACGTCGATCGCACCTGAAGCGAGGGCTTCGTCCATGGCGGCGCGGCTGCGAAACCCGCCGGTCACCATGAGCTGACCCCCATAGCCGGCCTGGATCGTGCGCGCGTAATCAGCGAAATAGGCTTCGCGGCGGCGCGTGCTCTCGCGGCCGGGTTCGGCAAACGTGCCGGCATCGCCGGTATGGCCGAGGAGCTTGGGCTGCTCGTAGGTGCCGCCGGAGATTTCCAGGAGATCGATGTTCGCCTCCTTGAGCCAGCCGGCGACCTGGACACAGTCCTCGAGGCTGAACCCGCCTTTCTGAAAATCGGTGGAGTTGAGCTTGACCGCCACGGGAAAATCGTCGCCCACCGCGGTCCGCACGGCACTCACGCAGGACAGCAGGAGGCGGGCACGGTTTTCAAGACTCCCGCCCCACTCGTCGTCACGCTGATTCGTCACCGGCGACAGGAACTGGCTCAGGAGATAGCCGTGGGCGCCATGGACCTGCACGCCGGTGAAGCCGGTCTCCCGGGCAACGGTGGCGACGTGGGCAAAGCGCCGGATCACGTCATGGATCTCCTGGTCCGTCATCGCCCGCGGCCGGCCGAACAGGCCGATAAGGTCCAGCTGCACCGGCGAGGGGGCCAGCGGCTGGCGGGTTACCGTTCGCGAGCACTGCCGTCCCGGGTGGCTGATCTGCATCCACAGTTGATTACCCCCCGCGGTGCCGGCCTTCGCCCAGGCGCGCAGCGCATCCTCCCCGCCATTGCCGTCAATGACCACGTTACCCGGGCGTTCCAGATAGCGCCTGTCCACCATGACGTTGCCCGTGATCAGGAGCCCCGCCCCGCCCTCCGACCAGCGCCGGTAAAGGGTCTCATGACGCCCGGTCGCCCGGTCTTCCGCATCGGCGAGACCCTCGGTCATTGCCGCCTTGGCAAGGCGGTTGGGCAATGTGGCGCCGCAGCGCAGGGTCAAGGGATCGGTAATCGCGGCCATGGAACGGGTTCCTTTCAAGGAAGGCGGCGGAGAATAACAGCCCGCCGAATACAGCAACAAAGATCAGGAGATAAGGGGACAGTGCACCTAACTGAGATAAGGGGACTGTCCACTTAACCGAGATAAGTGAACTGTCCCCTTAGTCATCCACTTGCGGAGATAGCGAGTGCATCAATCCGAAGCACTGGTCACGAACGATGCCGTGGTCCTGGGACTGCTCGCCGTGCTCCTCGGCCTCGTGTTCTGGACTCAGCAGAGCAAACATCCGTTCTGGCAGCGTTTTTACGCCGTCGTGCCGGCCCTGCTCCTGTGCTATTTCCTCCCGTCGCTCCTGAACACCTTCGGGATCGTTGATGCCGAAGAGTCGAAGCTCTACTACGTGTCCTCGCGTTTTCTCCTGCCGGCCTGCCTCGTCCTGCTGACCCTGTCCATCGACCTGCCGGCCATCGGACGCCTGGGTCCGAAGGCAATCATCATGTTTTTCACCGGCACGGTCGGAATCCTCTTCGGAGGGCCGCTGGCCATGCTGATCGTCGGCCTCGTCAGCCCGGAAACCGTCGGAGGCACCGGTCCCGATGCCGTCTGGCGTGGCCTGACGACCGTCGCGGGGAGCTGGATCGGCGGCGGCGCCAACCAGACCGCCATGAAGGAAGTATTCGAGGTCAGCAACGAGGCCTTCTCCCAGATGGTGGCGGTGGACGTCATCATGGCCAACATCTGGATGGCTATCCTGTTGTTCCTTTCCGGCCGGGCAGCGCGTATTGATGCATGGAACGGCGCGGACACCCGCGCCATCGAGGATCTGAAAGACCGGGTCACCCGCTTCCAGTCCCGGCATGCCCGCAACGTCACCCTGCCCGATCTGGTCTTCATGCTCGCCATTGCCTTCGGAGTGACCGGCTTCGCGCACGCCGTGGCGGGCTGGCTCGGCCCCTGGATCGAGGCCCATGCGCCGGGACTGGCGCGATTGTCGCTGACCAGCGAGTTTTTCTGGATCATCGTGGTGGCGACCACGATCGGGGTTCTTCTGTCGTTTACCCGGGTCAGCCGTCTCGAGGGCGCGGGCGCATCCAAGGTGGGCTCGGTGATGCTTTATGTGCTCATCGCGTCGATCGGCATGGGCATGGATATCGGCGCGGTTCTGGACAACCCGGGGCTGTTCGGAGTGGGCGCCGTGTGGATCAGTATCCATGCCACGCTGCTGATCGTGATGGCGCGGCTCATCAAGGCCCCGCTGTTCTACCTGGCCGTGGGCAGCCAGGCGAACGTGGGCGGCGCAGCCTCGGCCCCGGTGGTCGCGTCCGCATTCTCGCCGACCCTGGCCCCGGTTGGGGTGCTGCTCGCGGTACTCGGGTATGCGGTGGGCACCTACGCCGCCTGGCTCTGCGGGCTGATGATGCAGGCCGTGGCGGCCGGCTAGCAGATAGGTGAACTGTCCCCCTATCTTTAGTTCGGTGAACTGTCGCCCTTTCTCGAAAAAACACGCCCGCATACAGCGGGCGTGTCGGGTACTACCGGCAGCAGCCGGCCGCATTCGGCGAAATCAGTCAGCGAATGACAGTGACCGCAGCAGGCTCGTGCTCATGATCGTGCGCAGTTCGCCCCGGTCGATGTTTGCCTTGTCGGCGTCATCCATGGAGCCGAACACGTCCGCGACGACGCCCTCGAAGTAATCCGGCGGCGTGTCCAGCATGTCGGCCGCGGAATTCCATTCCACCAGCAGATAAAGATCACCCTCGTCGGCACGGGCGTTGACGTTCGAGAACATCATGTAGCTCTTCACCTTGCCGTTGGCCTTGTGGGCCTCCATGGCCTTGCGCCAGTTGTTCTTCAGATCGTCGATGTAAGCGTCGAACTTGCCGGGCTTCGTGTCCACGCTGGTCACCGTCCAGTAGGTGCCAGGCTCCCAGGAGCGATGGTTGTCGGCAATCGCGCCGAACGGCAGAAGCAGGGCCGCAAGAATCAGCAGTCGTTTCATTCAGGTTTCCTCAGGCTGGATGGTTTATCGTTATTGGCGTCCCGTTTGGGGGACTCACCCAGCGTAGCAGTTTCACTCGGGGTATGCGGCTGAGACTAAAGCCTCTGAATCGCGAGCGGTCAGCGGGCGCTCTCCAACCGTGATGGGGACATGGCCCGGCTCCGCTGGCGGACGCCGATCGGGGCAGACTCCGGGATAGATCGAGGCATGACAGAAAACGCCATCGTTTCGCCGCAATGCCTTGCCTTGCGGACCCTGGCCGAGTTTCAGCCCGGCTCCCTGCTACTGGTGGCAAGCCGGCCCTGGGACACCGAGGTGACCGAAGCGCTGGGCAGCGTGAAACAGACCCTGCTCTCCCCGCCCCTCGGCCCGGAAAGCCTCGCCGGACTGGGGCGCATCGATGCCGGCCTTGTCACCGGCGTCCTGGCCGAGCTGGATCCGAAGACCGGCGTCGAGTTCATCGGTCTGCTTCGAAATCTCCACTGCGCCCGTGTCGCGCTGACCCTGGAAGAAGAGTCGCTAAGCGCCGGATGGAGCCGCGACGCCCTGCTCGCCCTGGAATTTCTGCCGATGGCCGAACCCTCGAAGACCGGCGGCACCGAGGTTTTTCTCTACGATATCGATTCGTACAACCGCAGGCGGGACTGGAACACGCCTGCCGGCTGGGCCAACCCCCAGAACTTCGACAAGTTTCGCTGGTAGGGCCACAGCTCAGCCGCCAAGCTGATCAGCAATGGGCAGGCGGCGAATCCGCTTGCCCGTGGCGGCAAAAACGGCGTTCGTTACGGCAGGCGCCACGGGTGATATGGGCGGCTCGCCCACCCCGGCCGGCTCGGTGGCGCCAGGCACGATGTGCACGTCGATTCGCGGTGGTGATTCCGCCATGCGCATCAGTCGATACTCGTGAAAATTTGTTTCCACGTGCCGCCCCCCGGCGATCGTGATCTCCTCGCCGAGCGCCGTGGACAGACCGTCGCAGGCGCCGCCTTCCATCTGTGCGCGAATGCCGTTGGGATTGACCGGCAGGCCGCAGTCTATAGCGCCGGTCAGGCGCAAAACCCGAAGCGCCCCGCCGGGGGCCACCCGGACATGGGCCACCCAGGCGGCATACCCTCCGAAGGTAAAGTGCCCGGCGATGCCAAGGCCCTCCCCTTTCGGCAGGTCCCGGCCCCAGCCACCCTGCGCGGCCGCGGTCTGCAGCACCCGTGCCAGCCGGCCGGGGTTCCACTCGGGTCCGCCGTGGTTCGCATAGGGCAGCTGTCGCGCCTCTCCCAGCCAGGCCAGCCGGAACGCCAGGGGATCCTGGCCCAGTTCATGGGCCATTTCGTCGAGAAAGCTCTGGACGGCGAAGGCATTGGCCACGTGGGCCGGCGCCCGCCAGGAACCACGCCACGCTCCCGAGGGCATGGAGTGATACTCGTAGCGCACGTTGGACACCAGCCCCACCGGCGGATCGTCCTGGTAGATTTCCGACTGCCAGAGATCGTCCGGGCCCTGGTCGGGCCGACGGTAATACTTCGACGGTGTTGCGGCCCGGTGTAGCCAGGCCGTGACGCGCCCGGCGGCATCCACGCCGGCATCGAGCCGGTGCCAGCCCCCGGGGCGGAGAAAATCATGGGCCATGTCGTCTTCGCGGCTCCAGACGACCTGGACCGGCACGCCGGCGGCCCGGGAAACCAGCACCGCCTCCGCCACGTAGTCCGCGGTCAGCCGGCGACCGAATCCGCCGCCCACGCGGCTCATGCGTATGTCGATGTTCTCGCGGTCGAGACCGGTCAATCGGGCGACCAGGCGTGAAGCAGCCGACGGCATCTGCATGGGGCCTTCGACAAGGCAGCGATCGCCTGTGAAGTGGGCGAAGCAGTTCTGGGGTTCCATCGTCGCGTGGTGAACGTAGGGCAGGCGATATTGGCGGCTGAACGTCCTGGCCGCCGATTTCAGCGCGCCATCCACGTCGCCGTCGTCGCGCACGACCTGGCCGGGCCCCGCCATGGCCTTTTCGCAGGCCGCGTCCAGGGCGGCGGTAGTTTCATTCGCATGGGGCCCCTTGTCCCACTCGATCTCGAGCACCTCCCGGCCCTTCATGGCCGCCCACGTCGAGGTGGCCACCACAGCAATCCCAGGCGCCATCGTTGAGTAGTACTCGTCCGGTGGGGGACCGGGCAACTCGACCACGTCGACCACGCCTGGCACTGCCTTCGCCGCCTCGGCGTTCCAGGACTTGATGGCGCCGTCGAACCAGGGGCAGCGCTGGATCACGGCGAAGCGCATGCCGGGGTACCGGACGTCGATCCCGTAGCGGGTCGCACCCGTGACCACTTCCCGAACTTTCTTCGGCGCAGACTCCTTGCCGATCAGCCGAAAGGCGTCCGGCGCCTTGAGCTCCGGCGCTTCCTCCGGCGCCGGCAGGGCCGCGGCCCGTGCTGCCAGCTGACCGAACGCCGCCCGGCGGCCCGATGGTGAATGAACCACCCGGCCCGGCTCGGTGGACAGCTCCGAGACGGGAAGCTGCCAGTCCACAGCCGCCGCCGCGAGGAGTTGCGCCCGGGCCATGGCGCCGAACTCCCGCAACGGCCGGTAGAGGTCGATCACGCTCGTGCTGCCGCCGGCGCCCTGGGGAACCCACGACCAGGCCATGTTGCCGTCAGCACCCCTCTTGATCATGAGCGGCAGCTGCTCGACCCGCACCCGGGACCAGTCGGCATCCAGCTCTTCGGCAACCAGCATGCTCATCGTCGTATACATCCCCTGGCCCATGTCCGGCTGGGAAACGCCGATGACCACGCTGTCATCGGGCTCGATGCGCACGAACGCATTGAGCCGGCCCGCCCCGGCGGCGCTTGCATCGTCGGCAAACCGGATACCCAGGCAAAGACCACCCGCCGCGCTCGCGGAAACCTGCAGGAACTGCCTGCGGGTTAGCAGTGCCGTCGCCATGTCAGCCGTCCTCCCGCAGGTACCGGGCGGCCAGGACGATCGCCTGGCGAATCCGGTAGTAGGTGCCGCAGCGACAGAGATTCGTCTGCAGCCGGTCGATGTCGTCATCGGTGGGCTCGGGCACCTTGTTCAGCCAGTCCGCGGCCGCCATGACCTGGCCGGCCTGGCAGTAGCCGCACTGCGGAACGTCGAGCTCGCGCCAGGCGCGCTGAACCGGATGAGTGCCGTCGGCAGACAAGCCCTCGATGGTCAGCACCGATCGCCCTTCCACCCGAGCCATCGGCGTGATGCAGGATTTCCGCGCCCGCCCATCGACGTGGACCGTGCAGCTGCCGCACTGGCCGATCCCACAGCCGAATTTCGTGCCGGTGAGCCCGAGCGCATCCCGCAGGTACCAGAGCAACGGCTGCTCCGGATCGCCGTCATATTCGTAGCCCTGGCCGTTCACCCTGATCTTCATCTGACATTCTCCCGCCGGAACGAGGCTTGCCGCAGCAGCGAGACCAACCCGGTCCGTGCCAGCGGTTCCTCAGCATAGGCCTTCGCGGCCCGGCAGCGGGGTTCAGGGCGACGAGGTGTTGGGGTGCCGCGACGAGGGGTGTATGAGCGGGGAAAACGCCATGGCCGTCAGCTCCTTTCCCGGCGTATTCAGGTAGCGCAGGGTGCGCCGGCCGTCGGATTCGATTTCGAAACGGCGGTCACGCCCGAAGCATGCCCGGCGGCATGTCATCCGGGCGACGGCAGGGCGCTCAGGCGCGGGTCTCCCATGAGGTCGAGATTCGGAGACAGCAGGCGGACGTAGCGGTCGAAATAAAGAAACTGCTTGACGAGCAAGGTGAACTCACGCGGAAACCGAATGCCATGCCGGCGGCCCGCGGCAACCAGGTCCATCAACAGACCGTTGAGCTCGCGGTCTTCTCCTCCATCAGCCGGCGGGGCGGCGTCCATGTTGTCCAGCCGCCCGGCCAGCCCGGCAAGATCAGCCGCCAGTGCCGCCGTGTCCACGGCGTCGCGGGTGGCTCCCATGGTGGCCAGCGCCTCGGCGGTGGCCATCCAGTCCGCCCGGGGCACCGAGTCCGCCAGGGTGAATAACGCCTTCCAGGTGCCCTCCCGGATCCGCCCGACGATGCCGAAGTCGATGAACCCGACCCGGCCGTCTTCCAGAACGAGAAGGTTGCCGGCATGCAGGTCGGCGTGGAACTGGCGGCAATCCATGAGGCTGGCAAACCAGGTATTCAGCGCGGTCAGCAGCGCCCCCTCGGGATCGGGGGTCAATCGCCGCAGGGCGTCCAGGTCGGTCAGCGGAGACCCGTAGAAGCCGCTCCATGGTCAGGACACGGCGGGTGGAGTACTCGGGATAGACCTCCGGAGCCAGCGCCTCGTCGTTGCCTGTCCGTACCAGAAAGTCCCGGAAGTCGCGCAGGTTGTCCGCCTCCTTGCGGAAATCGCACTCCTCGAGCATGGACGTGCGAATCTCGTCAACGATGGCGGCAACCGATGCGTGGCTGGCCGCCGGATTGACCAGCTCGGTGAGCCGAGCCGCCAGCGCGAGCATCCCCAGGTCCGTCGCCACGACGCGTTCGACGCCGGGTTTCTGGATCTTCAGAACGACCTCGTCTCCGTTGGGCAGCCGGGCAGCATGCACCTGGGCAATGGAAGCCGACGCAAGGGGCTCCGGATCCACCCAGTCAAACAGGCGCGAGGGATCTTCGCCCAGCTCCTCGAGCAGCCGCTTTCGCATGACCCGCCACGACACCGGCGGCGTCCGGTCCAGGCACAGCTGGAACTCCTCCACGTAGTCCCGCGGGAAGATCGATGGCGAACTCGCTATGAACTGGCCCAGCTTGATATAGGTCGCACCGAGGCGCTCGAAGGTCTGGCGCAGCAGCGCCGGCGCGGGAGGGCGCCGTCCCATGAGCCAGCTCACACCGGTACCGGCGACCACACCGGTGGCCTCGCCTATCCGGGCGGCACTCTTCAGAGACAGGCCCAGCCGGCCGGCGAGTGACGAAGCGCTCATCCGGACGAACTGGCGATCACGCCGCTGTCCGCAAGACCGCGATCCACGAACCGGCCGATCTCCGGGTGGCGGGAGAAGGTGAGGTGCGCGCCCGGGTACCAGGCAATCTGCGGCTCATCCCAGTGATGCCAGAGCTTGAGCACTTGCTCGGGCGGCACAAACCGGTCGAGCAGCCCGCCATAGATAAAGCGCCTTTCCTTTGGAATGACCGGCGTCACGGCGAGGGGCGAGATGGGCCTTAAGACACGCTCCAGCCGGTCCACGGTCAGACCCGCGGCATTGGCCCGGCGGGTCGCCCGCGGGCTGGCGTGATAGTCGCCCAGTTCGTTCAGGGCAACCGCGGGAATGGCCGCCACCACGCAGTCGAGGTTTTCTTCCAGGCCGGCAAGAAGGGCGCTCGTATACCCGCCCAGAGACATGCCCAGCACGCCAAGGGACTCGGCGCCGTCGGCCCGAATCCAGTTCAGGAATCGCCGGATGTCCCACATGGCCTGGGTCTGGGCATGCAGCGTGTTGAGCACATCGCCGATGACATAGCCGTGGCCACTGATTTTGCCCAGCCGCCGCGGACCGTGGAAAGGCAGAATCGGCATCAGGACGTTCAGGCCCAGGTCCTCGAAATAGTGACGCGCATCCAGCAGGTGCATGTCCAGTGCGGGCCGGCCCATGCCGAGGCCATGGATACACACAAGCCAGCGGTGATTGCCGGGACGCCGGAGCACCCAGGCATATGCCCGGCGGTTGGCGTGGTATGCCAGGTAGCGTTCGCGGCCGGGGGCGCCGGCCACCGGTTCGAACCCGGAGTCGAAGGAAAACTCTTCCCAGTCCAGGCCCCTGCTGTGCCGGCGGCCGATCGAGGGTTCGGCCGGGACATCCGGCGCCACGTGCCAGCGCTCCGGGGAGGTGTCGCGGTCCGCTTCTTCCAGCCAGTCCAGCGCCACGGCCACATCCCGGCCGACCCGTTCCTGTTCCCCCTGGTTGAAGACCCCCATGACCATGCCGACCAGGCCGAGCACGGTTTCGTCCACCGCCACTTCCGCGGCGGTCATGGCCGTGAGCTCCGGGCGCTCCAGCGGCGGAGGAACGTCGGCGTCTTCCGCCGCGAGCCGTCCCGCCGCGATGAACGACAATACCGACCCGCCACCCAGCAAGAGCGCGGTGCCGGGTTCGAATAGCAGCATGGCAACCGCGTAGACCATGCCGACAAACGCGCCGAGGGCAGCGACCCGGGTCGCCCCGGCTTCGCCGGGAAAGAACAGGCTGGCGCCGCCGCCGGTGACCAGCAGCCCGCCGGGCACAGCGGCCAACAGGAACGCGAGCAGGCCTTCGTCGCCGCCGGTCGCGATCCAGCCCATCCCCGTCAAGAGCTGTACCCACAGCTCCCATCGCTTGCTCAGTCCATAGTCCACGAGAGCACCCCAACGCAGTGGAAGTTTGTTGCTATGCTTCCCGGCCAAATCCTGACCGGGGAGTAGAAGGATAGTGACTCAATACCTGCGGGTCATGTGCATTGTGACCTTGATGCTGCTCATCCCGCTGGTCACGGCCACCGCGGCCGAAGACGGTGACCGGGTCTCCTATCAGCGAATCCACGCCGACATCACGTTTCTTGCCGACGATCTCCTCGAGGGCCGGGCGGCCGGAACCCGAGGGTACGACATTGCGGCCCGCTACGTGGCCACCCAGATGGCCCGGATCGGTCTCGAGCCGGGTTTCGACGGGAACTGGCTCCAGGAGTTCCCGCTGCTCGAAAACCGGGTAGACCAGGCAGCGTCCAGCCTCGTTCTCGACGGAAAGGCGCTGATTCCCGGCGAAGACTTTCTCCCGGGGAAGAATTTCTTCGCCGAGGACAGCCAGGTCGCCGCCCCCGTGGTACTCGCCGGCTTCGGTGTTCGGGCCCCCGAACTGGGCCACGATGACTACGCCGGCCTCGATGTCCGGGGCCGAATCGTCGCGATGTTTAGCGGTGCGCCGTCCACGTTCCCCAACGATCAGCGGGCCTTCCACTCTTCCAGTACGCGGAAAGCCCGAATCGCCGCCGGAATGGGCGCTGCGGGAATCATCACCATCCGGACGCGCGTCGACCAGGAACGGGTGGCCTGGGAGCGGATGCAAACGGGCTACGCGTTCCCCGGGATGCGCTGGCTGGACGGCGATGGCCAGCCTCATGATGCCTTTGCCCGCCTGAAAGGCACCGTTGTCTTGAGCGACGAGGCCAGGGGCGGTCTGTTCGCCAACATCCCGCTGACCGAGGCGGAAGCACTGGACGCCGCCGCGGCGGGCACGCCACCCCGTCTCGACCTGGAGATGGAAGCGCAGATAAGGACCGTATCGGCGATGTCCCGTGCCCGGTCCGCCAACGTGGGCGGCCTGTTGCCCGGCAGCGATCCCGAGCTCCGCGACGAATGGGTGGTCGTGACCGCGCACCTGGATCACAAGGGCATCGGCCCCGAGGTCGACGGCGACGCCATCTATAACGGCGCCTATGACAATGCCAGCGGCGTCGCGTTTATCCTGGAGGTTGCGCGGCTGATGGCGGACGACGAGCGGACGCCCGCGCGCTCGGTGCTCTTTCTCGCCGTGGGCGCCGAGGAGGTCGGCCTGCTGGGCTCGGACTATTTCATCCGGCATCCGCCGGTCCCGCTCGCCAACATCGTCGCCAACGCCAACATGGACATGGCCATCATGACCTTCCCCGTGGCGGATATCGTGGCCTTCGGGGCAGAGCACACCACGCTGGGACCCATCGCGGCCCGGGCCGCCAAGGCGTCCGGTTTCAAGATGGCCCCCGACCCCATGCCCGAAGAGGTGATCTTTGTCCGCAGCGACCAGTTCTCCTTTGTGAAGCAGGGGGTCCCGGCTATCTACATGGATGTGGGCACCGGCTCCAGCGATCCGACCGTCGATGGCGAGACCCTGGTCCGCGATTTTCTGACCACCCATTACCACAAGCCGTCCGACGATCTGAGCCGCACGTTTCACGCCGACTCGATGCGCCGTTTCGTTAAGACCAACTACCTGATGATTCGCGAGATTGCCGACACGCCGGAACGCCCCCGGTGGCGAAAGAGCAATTTTTTCGGTGAAACGTTCGGCCCGGATCGGGTGGAATGACCCGCCAACCCACGTTTAACGAACGACTCCAGGAGCCGCAATGATTTTCGTAACCAACCCTATGCGCGCCGCCGCCCTGATGCTCTCCCTGCTGGCGTCCGTCTCCCCCGCGGCGGCCGATGCCCTCGACGAGGCGGTCAAGGCTCCCCATCGATCCGCCGAGCATCGCGCCCGCGACACCTGGCGCCACCCCGCCGAGACGCTCCGCTTCTTCGGTATCCGGCCCGATATGAACGTATTGGAAATCTGGCCGGGGAAAAGCGGCTGGTTCACGGAAATTCTCGCCCCCTACCTGGCCGGGAAAGGCCAGCTGACGGTGGCGGTGTTCGGTGACCAGACAGACCAGTACCGGGACTTCATGCTGAAGGCCAACGATGAGTTTGCCGCCAAGCTGGACGCGGATCCGGCGGTTTATGAAGCCGTGGCGGTGACCAGCCTGTGGGCGCCGGACCAGACCGCGATGGTGCCGCCGGGATCCCAGGACATGGTTCTGACCTTCCGCAATCTGCACAACTGGATGCGTTGGGGGCAGACCGAGGACGTGCTTCTCGCGTGTTTTGAAGCCCTGAAACCCGGCGGCATACTCGGCGTCACCGATCACCGTTCGCCGGAGGGCCGGGAGATCGATCCGGAAGCCAGGAACGGCTACGTGGACCAGGCCACGGCGGTCCGCCTCGTCGAGGCCGCCGGTTTCCGTTTTGTCGGCAGCTCGGAGATCAACGCGAATCCGAAGGACACCGCGGATCATCCGTCGGGCGTCTGGACCCTGCCGCCGACCCTTACACTGGGCGACAAGGATCGGAAGAAGTACACGGCTATCGGCGAATCCGACCGGTTTACGCTGAAGTTCGTCAAGCCGGCAGACTAGTCTGGCGCCTCCGCCTGCAGCGTGCGTACGTAGTCGGTAATCGCCTGGATCCGGGTAGCCGCGATGGCTTCCCGGGCTTCGGCCGTATCGCCTTCCTGAAGCAGCCGGCCCCAGGCGGGCATGCGCTTGCCGGGAATGGCGTGGGGCCCCGGCCCGTCACGGCCGTCTACCACGCGGGCTACGAACTCGGCCGGGTAATCGCCGCCGTTGCTTGCAGTGAGCAGGGACAGATCGCCAACACCGACACCCAGGACACGCTCCGTGGCGGGTTCGCCGGTGCCGTCGGCACCGTGACAGGCCGCGCAATGGGTCGCGTACAGCACCGGGCCGCTGTCGTCGGCAACAGCCAATCCGGCTCCGGCGAGACCGCACAGCGCGACGGAAAGAATCAAACGCCGCATCGAATCCACTCCTCTATTCCAAGCATAGTCCGCGCATCCGGAAGCGGGCCCGAAATCGGGGGGTACCGGCAGGGTCCCGATCCCGGGCTGGACAGCCCGGGCGGCGGCGGCACACACTCGGCCGGACGAGGTCCAGCGCTCCACAAGCGCTTCGGACTGTCACGGTTGCACCGCGCGGCCCCCTGGCGGGAAGACGGTGACGCAATGAACCCTGATCCAATGGAGACCCCGCCATGCTCGGCCAGATGATGTCCACACCGCTGACCATCACCTCCATCATGCGTCACGCCCTGCGCCATCATGGCGCCCGGGAGATCGTGTCCGTCACCGCCGACAAGCCCCTGTTAAGGACCACCTACCGCGACGTTTTCGAACGCGCATCCAGGCTGGCCAACGCGCTGACCGCAGCCGGCGTGGCACCCGGCGAGCGCGTCGCCACGCTGGCCTGGAACGACCATCGGCACCTGGAAATCTACTACGCAAGCTCCTGCGCCGGGATGGTCCTGCATACCCTCAACCCCCGCCTGTTTCCCGAACAGATCGCCTGGATCATCAACCACGCCGAGGATCGTTGCCTGTTCGTGGATCCGGCAATTCTGCCCCTGGCAGAGGCGCTGGCGCCGAAGCTGCCGAGCGTGCGCCACTGGATCGTTCTCACGGACGCCGCGCACATGCCGGACACGTCGCTCCCGGGCGCGATCAGCTATGAAGCGTTTATCGAGGGTCACGAGAGGGAATTCGACTGGCCGGACCTGGACGAGAACACGGCCTGCTCGATCTGCTACACGTCCGGCACGACCGGAGATCCCAAGGGTGTGGTCTACAGTCATCGATCCACGGTCATCCACGCCATGGCCGCCTGCATGGCCGATGTCATGGGCCTTACCCAGCGCGACGCGGTGCTGCCCGTCGTTCCCATGTTTCACGCCAATGCCTGGGGGGTGCCCTACGCGGTCCCGATGGTCGGCGCGAAGCTGGTGATGCCGGGACCCAAGCTCGCCGACGGCGAGGTACTGCACCAGCTGATGGAGTCCGAAAAGGTCACGCTCTCCCTCGGCGTGCCGACAATCTGGATGGCCTTGCTGCAATACCTGGAATCCAGCGGCAAGACGCTCACGAGCCTGCAACGGACCATCGTGGGCGGGGCCGCATGCCCCCCGGCAATCATGCAGGCGTTCCGGGATCGCCACGACGTGACAACCCATCATGCCTGGGGCATGACCGAGACGAGCCCGCTCGGCACGTTCAACTCGCTGAAGCAGGGCATGGATGCCCTGCCGGAATCCGAACAGGACCGCATTCGCGCCCGGCAGGGACGCGGTATCTTCGGGGTCGAACTGAAGATCGTCGGCGAAGACGGCGGCGAGTTACCCTGGGATGGCAAGGCCTTCGGTACGCTCAAGGTTCGCGGACCCTGGATCTGCAGCGGCTACTTCCGGCTGGACCCCGGCACCAGTCACGACGCGGAGGGCTGGTTCGACACGGGCGATGTGGCCAACATCGATCCGGAGGGCTACATCCAGATCACCGACCGGACCAAGGACGTGATCAAGTCCGGTGGCGAGTGGATCAGCTCCATCGAACTGGAAAACACCGCGGTTGCGCACCCCGAGGTCGCCGAAGCCGCCGTGATCGGTATCGCGCATGAGCGCTGGACCGAAAGGCCCCTGCTGCTCGTCGTGCCGAAAACCGGCATGGCAGTGGATACAGGCAGCCTTCGCGAATGGTTCCAGGACAAGGTGCCCGACTGGTGGATCCCTGATGACGTTCTTGTCGTCGACGAGCTCCCCCATACGGCCACCGGAAAACTCAACAAGCTCGCGCTGCGCGCCCGCTACTCCGACCATGCCCTGCCGGGAAGAGACCCGGTATGACCGTACTGAAGACGCCCGATGCACGTTTTGCCGCCCTGGATGATTTTCCCTGGTCGCCGCAGTACACGGCTGTCGACGGCATGCGCATGGCCCACGTGGAAGACGGGCCCGGGAGCGGAGCGCCGGTCCTGATGCTGCACGGCGAGCCCACCTGGTCGTATCTGTACCGCAAGATGATTCCGGTCCTCGCCCGGGCAGGCTGCCGGGCCCTGGCCCCCGACCTCATCGGTTTCGGCCGGTCCGACAAGCTGCCGGCGGTCGGCGATTATTCCTACGCCCGCCACGTGGCCTGGGTCCGGGGCTGGATCGAGGCCCTGGACCTGGGTGGACTCACGCTCGTTTGCCAGGACTGGGGATCCCTGATCGGTCTGCGCCTGGTCGCGGAGATCCCGGAGCGTTTCGACCGGGTCGTCGTGGCCAATGGCTTTCTGCCCCTGGCGGACCGTCCCGCCCCGCGGGCGTTCCGGATCTGGCGGGCGTTCGCCCGGTACACACCGGTTTTTCCCGTCGGCCGGATTGTCGCATCCGGCTGTGCCAGGGACCTGTCAGCCGGGGCCCGGGCCGCCTACGACGCCCCGTTCCCCTCGGAACGCTACAAGGCAGGTGCGCGGGCGTTTCCGCGCCTTGTGCCGGCCGAGCCGGACAATCCCGCGGTTCCGGACAACCAGCGCGCCTGGGAGGAACTGGGCCGATGGGAGAAGCCGTTCCTGACGGCGTTCGGCGACCGGGATCCGATTTTTCGGGGCGCCGATCGGGTCCTGCAGGCCCACGTGCCCGGCGCACGGGGTCAGGCCCACACGACGCTGAAAAAAGCGGGGCATTTCCTGCAGGAAGACGTTGGCGAGGAGCTGGCGGGCGCCGTGGCGGAGTTTATCGGCAAAACCTGACCGCCGACTGTGCACTGGACATGGGCGGCGACTTTTTCGAGTATGACGGATCACGGCACCCGGGAAGGATGCCGTCAGGTGGCCTGACCCCCCAGTTTCGAGCCCCCGCAACACAGCGCCGGACCAAGGATGAACAGCTTCAGCGACGACGATTTTCGGGACCTCCCGCCGCGGGAGCGCCGCTACGAGATCCAGGTGGCCGACAACCTGTTTTTCGCGGTATTCCCCAATGGCGTGAAGACCTGGGTGCTGGTCTATCGCTTTGAAGGTATCGTGCGCCGGCAGACGGTGGGCACCTTTCCGGAGATGCCCCTGGCCCGGGCCCTCCGCGAGGCCGACAAGGACCCGGGCACCGGGGAGCCCAAGGCCCCCGGGCCAGCCGGGGGGCGGCGCGCCATGCAGCCGGCAGTTGCCGCTGGGATTGCGGCCAGCGCAATCCTGCTTTCCGGTGCTGCCTACCTGGTTATGAATTCTGACTCACCACCGGATGATCCCGGCCTGGCCCGGGCTTCGGCGTCGACGGACCGACCGCAAAGCTCACTTTCCGCCGAAGCGTCCCTGCCATCGGCCACGCCTCGGCCGGGCTCTGAACCGGTTCCGGCTCCCGCGCCCCGGGTGAGACCGGCACAGGCAAACAATGACAGCGCGCTCCCGCCCCCGGTACGGGTGGCGGAAGCCCCTGCTTCGGCGACAGCGGGCCCTGAACGCCAGGGAGAACCGGACATCCCGCCTGCAACGCCGGCGAAACCGCGGCAAACGGTCTCGGGCCCGGTGGCCCAAGCCAGCGCCGGACAGGACCCACAGGCCGCGGCGATGGCCACCGCGGCAAGTCCGGGCCAGATCGATCGAGCCGACGCGTCCGGGACACAAACCGTGGCCGGCGAAGGCGCAGACCTGCCGCCCCAGGGTCCTCCCGAAGCCCGCCGGGCGCTGCTTGTGCTGGATGTGGTCGACCGGGAACCCATCGGCCCGGTCAGCGATGTGCTCTCCGCCTCCCCGGATATCCAGCGTGTCTATTTCTATACGGACGTCCGCAACGCCGGCGGCAGTGACATTGTTCACCGCTGGCTGCTGGACGGCGCGCTCATGGCGGAACGGCGATTCTCGGTGGGAGGCAATTACCGCTGGCGAGTGTTCTCGGCGAAGGATCTGGAGCCCGGACAGCTCGGTACGTGGCGGGTAGAGCTTCGCGACGGCGACGATCGCCTCCTCGCCGAGCAATCGTTTGAGTATGCGGAGGACACGCCGCGGCTGACTGTCACGGACGGCGCGGTCGAACCCCCTGGGAGTTCATCGCGGTGACCCGGGAACTGTTCCGTGCCGATGCCTACCGCCGCGCCTGCGAGGCGACGGTTCAGGACTCCGGCGCGGAAGGCCTGGTCCTCGACCAGACGGTGTTCTACCCCCTCGGCGGCGGTCAGCCCGGCGACACCGGCTGGGTCCGATGGGGCACGGACTCGGCGGTTCGGATCGTGAACACGGTCCACGACGATGCCGGCGGCATCGTCCACATGGTCGAGCCAGGCGTGTCCGTGTCCAGCAGCCGGCGAGACCGTGCGCGCCGAAATCGACTGGGAGCGCCGCTACGCGCACATGCGCATGCATACCTGTCTCCACCTGGTCGGCGCAGTACTCCCGCATCCGGTTACCGGGGGCAATATTTCCGCCGAGCGGAGCCGGCTGGACCTGGACATGCCGGCTGGAGTCGACAAGGACGCCATCACCGAAGCGGTTAACAAACTCATCACCGCCGACCGGCCCGTCCGGGCCTACTGGGTGGATGAGGCCGAACTCGATGCCCGTCCGGAGCTGGTCAGGACACTGTCGGTCAGCCCGCCGCGAGGCGCCGGAGACGTGCGGCTGCTCGAGATTCCCGGCGTCGACCTCCAGCCCTGCGGGGGTACCCACGTCAGGAGCACCGGGGAGATCGGCCCCATTCAGATCTCCCGGATACAGAAAAAGGGCCGCAAGAACCGCCGCGTCTACGTGGTCTTCGCCTAGCGGTGTCCGATCGTCGCGATGGCCGGTCCCCGCCAATGAACCCGGGAACCTGGCGCGATTTGATCGCCTTGCTCCTGTTGACCGGACTCACGCTGGGCCTGGGCCTGGGGTCCCGGTCCCCTTGGTGGCCGGCCGAGGCCGGCATCGCACTCGCCGGCTCCGAGATGCTGGTCACCGGACAGTGGCAGATCCCGCTCCTGGGCGGCCTGGCATCCGCCCAGCCGATCTTGCCGATCTGGCTTGCCGCGCTCGCCGAGGCAACACTCGGATCCGTGCGATCAGGTTTCCTGGTGCCGTCGTTTGCCGCCGCTCTCGTGACAGTGGCGCTCGTGTGGGACCTCGCCCGCCGGCTGGGTGGCCGGGAAGCGGGCCTTACCGCGGCCCTGGCCCTGCTGGTCACGCTGCAGTTCGGGGCTGCCGCCCGTAACGGGTCACCCGACATGCTGCTGGCATTCCTCGTGACCCTGTCCCTCTACGGACTGCTGCGTCATCTCCTGATCGGCCCGGCCTCGCTGTGGTTTGTCGCCGGATCGGCTGCGGCCGGAGCCGGCATGCTCGCTCACTCCACGGGATGGCTGGCATTGCTCGTGCTCGTGCCCTGGGGCTACGGCCGGGCACGAGGATGGCCGGTGTGTTCCGCGGACCGCACTCCGTGGGCCGCTGCAGCCGCGGCCTTTCTCGTCATTGCCGCCACACCACTGATCCTTGCGACGACGGTCAGCACCGTCTGCCGGCTTCGCACCCGAAGGGCTGGTGACAAGGACCCGGGGATCCGGCGCCTGGCCCGATGCGTCGTGGACCCTGCTCCTTTGGTGGCTGCCGCTCACGGCGCTGGTTTTCTGGCTCTGGCCCCGATGGCGGGACGCGCTGAGGAACCGGGACCCCAGGGTTCTCCTCCTGGGTGGCTGGGTGGTCCTCGCGGGTGCGTTTCTCGTGGTCAATACGGGCGGCAAGGCGCAGGGCCTCCTGCCGCTGCTGCCGGCGGTGGTCCTGCTGGCGAGCCCCTGGCTGCCCATGCTGAGCCGGCGCAGATCAGTGGGGCAGGCGGCGCTTGCCCTGACGTTTGCCGTGCCCCTGACCGTGCTCGCGTTCGCCCTGTGGCCGCCAGCGTTCGTGCAGGCGGCACAGACCAGCGGCGAGGCCTTTCCCTGGCCCTTTGTTCAGTGGGCGGTCCTGCCCGCACTGGGCATCGGCATTCTTCTGGGCCCGCGCCACCCGCTGGCGGCCATGGTCCTTGTCATCTGCGGCACCGGCGTGCTCCTCTCCACCCTTGGCCGGCCGACGCTGGATGACCCGCGCTCCGGTCGCGACGTCATGGCCCTGGCGGAACTCACGGCGCCGGCTGGCCAGGCTCTTGGTCTGCTCGATCCGGATCCGCGTTTTCTTCTGACCGCTTCACGTCCGCTGGCCTTTGCTGCCCGGCAAGCAGACCGCCGCGAGGAACAAAGCGCCATGTTCGCGTGGCTGGCCGGCCACGAGAATCGGCGTCTGCTGGCGTCCGGCAGCAAGCGCCGGATGCTTTGATACCCACAGCGCAACGCTGATGGGTTCCATCGGCGTGGAAGCCTGGTACCTGCTCCGGGACGGCGACGTACTCGCCGGATGCCGGCGCGGGCCGGGCACCGGAGAGCCGATTATCGAATGGAGCCCGGCCTCGAGGAGCCGCGCGGCAGAGAGTTCGACCCGAATACCCTAGAATCAGCCGGCCATGCTGAACCCTATCGGCACAAGTCACCTGGCGGGAGATATCTCGGGCGGCGTCCGCACGGCGTTTATCAGCCTGCCGATTGCGCTCGCCTTCGGAGTGATTTCCGGGGCGGGCCCCATGGCGGGCTACTACAGCGCCATCGCCGTGGGCTTTTTCGCGGCGCTCTTCGGCGGCACACCGGCACAGATCTCCGGTCCCACAGGCCCGACGGCGCTGGTTATGGCCGCGGTCATCTTCTCCTACGGATTCAACCTTCCCGAAGCGTTCATGGTGGTGATGCTCGCCGGGCTGTTCCAGATTCTCTTTGGCATGCTCCATCTCGGCCGCTACGTGAATCTCATGCCCTACCCCGTCATCTCGGGATGGATGACCGGGATCGGCCTGGTCATCATCCTGATGCAGCTCGACCCGCTTCTCGGCCATGACAATCCCCATGATCCGCTCTCCGCGATCGGCGCTCTTGCCACCCACATCCACGACATCCAGCTGGAATCGGTGATGATCGGAGCCGCCACCTTCGGCGTGGCTCTGTTCCTGCCGGCAGGGATCGCCCGGCTGATCCCTTCACCGGTGGCCGCGCTGATCGTGGCGATCGGGCTTGCGGCGTTCGTTTTCCCCGACGTCCCGACGCTGCCGGCCACCACGCGGATGCTGCCGGAGATTTACCTCCCCGTTCCGGGTTCGGAACGGATCTACGACATGCTCCTGTCCGCCCTGATCATCGCCATGCTCGGCGGGATCGACAGTCTGCTGGCATCGATTGCCGCGGACACGGCAACCAACACCCTCCACAACTCGGACAAGGAACTGGTCGGCCAGGGCGTTGGCAATCTCGCGGCCGGATTGCTTGGCGCCATTCCCGGCGCGGGCGCCGCCCAGCGCACCATGAGCAACATCCGAAATGGAGGGCGAACACCGTTTTCGGGGATCGTGCATTCGGGAACGCTTCTGCTCCTGCTGCCGGCGCTGGCCTGGGGGCTCCCGCTGCTTCCGGTCTCAGGCTTGTCGGGCATCCTGATCGCCGTGGCGGTCAACACTATTGACTGGCGCTATCTTCGGCGCATTCGCACCGCGCCGCCGACCGGCCTGTTCCTGATGTTCACCGTGCTGCTTCTCACGGTGTTCGCCAATCTCCTTGTAGCCGTGGGCGTCGGCGTCGTTCTCGCCAGCCTGTTATTCGCAAAGCGCATGGCGGACCTGCAGCTGGCCGCCGTGCGCACCCTGGACAACCCGGCCGGCGAGGACTCCCTGGGCGAAGAGGAAGGCGCGATCATGGAGCGCCTCGCGGGCCGCGTGTTGCTGGTGCAGCTTTCCGGGCCCATCAGTTTCGTGGCCGCCAACGGTCTGCACGGCCGCCTCGGGCGTTACCAGGAATACGATGCGCTCATTCTCGACCTGTCCAGCGTGCCGTATGTTGACTCCAGCGCATCGCTGGCGCTCGGCAACATCATCGAGACGGCGCGACGGCGCAATCACACGGTCGAGCTGGTGGGCGTCAGCATGCAGGTGGCCAGGGTTTTCGCCCGCCTGGGCGTGCTCGACCTGATCCGGGAGTGCGACCGGCACGCCACGCGGCTGGATGCCCTGCGCTATGTCGCCGGAGAACTCGGCGTGTCGCTGGATGAATCGCCACAGGAAGCAACACCGGAATCCTCCTGATCCAGACGATCCAGCAGTCGATTCCGGTAGGACCCGGCGTCCAGCCCGGTGCCACGCGTGTGCTCCAGCCGGATGCCAAGCGCCGCCAGCCGTTCGGCGGCCCGACGCCGTTCACCCGACCCCACCGCAAGCGCCAGCAATCTCCGGGCATCGGCAACGTCCTTTCGCAACGGTATTTCCGGTGGAACGCCGCCAGCGTTTTTCAACAAGCGATAAGCCACGCGGAACGACTCGGGGACCAGGCGATCATCATCCAGACGGAGCGGCTTTCCGCTCCCGGGAAGGTGGTCGAGTTCGCCGGCTTCGATCGCCTGCCGTATTCTGGTTTCCGCAAGTTGTCTAAGCAGCTCCACGTGCTCTCGCCGCGCCCGCTCGATTGCCGGTGATTCGATGCCCCAAGGCTACCAGGGGATCGCCGTTCCATCCCAGGCGAAGAACGACCCATTGTCGTCCGAATCCAGACCATCGATCACCGCCAGCAGGTACCCGGCGGCCTGGTCCGCCGTGAACAGCTTGTCGGGCGGCACGCCCTTCTGGAACGGCCGCGACAAACCGGTGTCCGTGGTTCCCGGATGCAAGACCGACGCAGACGATCCCGGCCGCGCGGCGCCGCAGTTCGATCCCGAGGCCCCGCGTAAACATGTTTTGCGCCGCCTTGGACCCCCGGTAGGCATACCAGCCGCCAAGGCGATTGTCGCCGATGCTGCCTACCCGGGCCGAAATGGATGCAAACACCGCGTGCGCGCGCCTGGGGAGCAGTGGCTGAAGATGTTTCGCCACGAGCAGGGGGCCGGAAGCATTCACCCGGAAGGACTCCTCCAGCCATTGAGGATCGATATCGGCCAGGCGTCGCTCCGGCCCGGGGCCGTCGCCATCGGCGGAATAGCGATGCAGTAGATCCGGCAACGTTGATGACCAGGTTGACCGGCCGGCCATCGTCCCCGACCCGGGCCGCCATCTGTGCGATGCTGGACTCCTTGGTCACGTCCATGGGCAGAATACGCAGGCGCGACGGTTCGGATTCCGACAACGCCGCAAGATCCTCCGCCGTTTCCGGACTCCGGCAGGTCGCATGGATTCGGGTCACCCGCGGAACCCTGAGCAGCTGGCGGCAAAATGCCAGGCCCAGTCCACGGTTGCCCCCGGTAACCACGGCGGTCACCGCATCGCCGAATCGACTCAGCGTCCCCCCACCGGGCGCCCAGCCGGGCATCATGGAATCTCCCCGACGGTATGGCTTCGAATACTCACGCGAACGCATTCGGGAGCATGAACGTGCCAGATTCCTTTGGACTTGCCCTCGCGGTGACCGGCGCCCTCGGGGCCGGGGTCATCGTTTGCCTGTCGTTTCTCGTGGCCCCCCTCGTATTCAAGACCATCGACGGCCCAGGCGCGAGTCGCTTTCTGCGGGCCCTGTTTCCCAGGTATTACCGGGCGCTGCTCGCTCTGTCGGTAGTCGCCGCCGGGCTCGCCCTGGCCAGTCATTCAGTCGCTATCTGGCCGGCCGCCAGCTGGCTGCTGGCCGCAGCGGGGTCCCTGATCCTTGTTCCGCTGATCAATGCCGCTCGTGACGCGGGGCCGGGTTCGGCTGCGCGATTTCGTCAGCTGCATGGCCTGTCCGTCGCGCTCAACGTCGTCATGCTGATCGCCTGCATCTGGCTCGTTACCGCCATGTCCCGGCTGACGTCGGCCGGCTGAGGACCGACCTGGACGGGAAAAAAACTGCCCGGCCGAAGCCGGGCAGAAACAGCGGCACGAGTGCTCAGTTGCGCAGGAGGAGCCACCCGTAACTTGGCGGATCGTTTCGATCCGCCCGCGGCGGGTGTTCGGGGAGTCCGCCGCGAAGGTCTGACTCTACGGGCGACGTATTACAGGTGTGCGACAAACCGGATCCCGGTCTGTATTTCGGTTGGGCCGGTGGAGGCGTCAGGAATCCTCGGGACTCTCAGCCGCCCTGGCAGCCTTGCGCCGACGCCGTATAAACCAAAACGCCACCAGCACCAGCAGAAACGACGTCAGCACGGCCCAGAAAGCCGGCGGAATCTCGATGCCTTCCGCGCGGAAGGCCTTGCCCGCCTTTGCCAGGGATGCACCGAGAAATGCGTAGATAAACGCAACGGGCGCCAGGCCCAGGAAGGTGGCTCCCGCGAATGTGCGTCCGGCAATCGGCGAGACGGCCAACGCATAGTTCAGGAGATTGGCGGGAACGACCAGCGAGGCCCGGGCGAGGAACGCGACCCGAAATCCGTTGACGCCGACCGACTGGTTCAGCGCCGCGAGTTTCGGTCGGCTGCCGACAATGCGCTGGATAGTGTCCCGGGCAAGATATCGCCCGACGACGAAAGCCGCAATGGCTCCGGCGACGGTCGTCAGCATCCCGATCAGGCCCCCGAGCAGGGGTCCGAAAAGATAGCCGGCAGCGGCGAGTCCCGGCCAGACCGGGGCGAGAAAGACGCTGGCGACGATCTGCAGCGCCGCCAGCCCGGCCACCGCGAGTCCCGGCCTGGAGCGTGCAAACCCAACCAGTTCTGCCAGCCGGTCCAGCGGCTCGTCTGGCCAGAACACGACCAGCAACACGGCCGCGGCGACCAGGCCCGCCACGATAACGAATCGGCCGCGTCGGCGGATATCATGCAAGGGTGGTCTATCCTGATTCGGCATCCGGGCGCCAGTCTGGCGCGATGAACAGGTTACCTGATGTGGGCAATCCACTCCGCAGTTCGCGCTTCAACCCCCTTGGCGGCGCGGCAGGACTCTGCTTCGCGCTGGCTTTGTCCGGCTGCACGGCCAGCGGCCCGCCCCTGGCAACCGTTTCCGAGGTGGACCTGGATCGCTACCTGGGGACCTGGTACGAAATCGCCCGCTACGACGCACCGTTCCAGAAGGGATGTACCGCCACCACAGCCACCTACTCGCTGCGGGATGACGGCCTCATCCGCGTCGACAACCGCTGCCATGTGGACCGCCCGGACGGCGCTCTCAGGGAGGCCGAGGGCAAAGCGAGGGTGGTCGATGAGACGACCGGGGCCAAGCTCGAAGTCACCTTCTTCTGGCCTTTCTGGGCCGACTACTGGGTCATTGGCCTGGACCCGGGGTACGGCTGGGCGGTGGTCGGCGAGCCCGGCAGGAAGTACCTCTGGATTCTGAGCCGAACCCCCACGCTGCCGGATACCACGCTGGCGCATGTCCTGCGCCTGGTCGGGGACCGGGGGTATGATCCGGCCTTATTGCTGTTCACAGAACACGCGAGCGAGGACTGATTTGTTGGATCCTGAACCCTTGCCCGGGCCTGGCGATGAGGCACGATTCCGAGTCGTTCGCTGGCTGATCCCCGCTGTGTTTCTTGCCTGCGCGCCGCTCGCGGCAGGCTGGGGCCAGGACACTGAAACCCCGAAGCCGGAATCTCCGGAAACCGCCGCGCCCGCCGAACCCGTGGCGGTCAGCCTGGCGGATCTTCCCAGGGAACTCGAAGTCGACGCCAGCACTCTCACCGCCCTCGCCGAGCCGCTCAAGACGGCGGAACAGCTGGCGCAGTGGCGTATCGGAGCTGAAACGCTGGAGAAGGAAGTGACGGCGCTGGCGGACAGCCCCGAGTTCGCCGGACTCAGCCAGATGTCCCTGGACGCGGCACAGAGCCTGCGTAACCGGATGCAGAACGCCAGTGGGCGGCTGGACGACGCCGCAGCGAAGATCGCCGCCCGCGCCAACGAGGTCGCAACAGGCCTCGGGACGCTGGAACGGATGGACAAGCGCTGGGCACTCACGGCCAACTCCCTGGCCGGGCAGGAACTGCCCGAGGCCCTGAAGGAGCGCCTTCAGCGGATGCGCAAGACCGTTACCGACATCGGCAAGACATACCGGGACAGGCTCGACGCCCTGCTCGTGGTTGAGGATCGGATCGAGTCACTGAGCGGCCGCCTCGATCAGCAGATGAACACCGTGAATCTGCGGATCGAGGAACTGCGGGGCAGCCTGCTGGCCAAGGACCAGCCCGCGCTCTGGCAGCTCATGGGAGCCGGTGAGGAACCCGCGCTCTATGAGCCGGTGGCCGCGCAGATCGAGCGCCAGACCCGGTCCCTCGGCCAGTTCTGGGAGCGCTACCGCTTTCACGCGGTTTACCAGGCTCTGTTGTTCGTTCTGATCTGGCTGTCGATGACGTGGGTGGCGCGAAACACGGAACCGCTGCCGGAAGACGATCCCGCGTTCAGGGCCTACCAGACCGTGGTGAAACACCCCGCGGCCGTCGCAACCGTCCTGACCCTGCTCTGCACGCCCTGGTTCTACCCTGACGCGCCGCGCGTCGTGAATCAGCTCAACCTGCTTGTCATCATCCCGGCCGCGCTGTTCCTGACGCCGCGCATGGGTGCGGGCGGCCGGGCGATGGCGATGCGGGCGCTGCTCGCGGTCATCGTCGTCTTCGTGATCCACCGGGCCGGACAAATCTTCCTGCCTTACGGCCTGGCCGAGCGCCTCCTGCTGCTGGTCGTCGCGGCAGTCTCGGCCCCGCTTCATGCTCCTGCTGTATCGCGACCTGCAGGCTGTGCCCAGTCACCACCGGGTCCAGTTGAACTGGGTTCTGCAGATCTTTGCGCTTCTGAGCCTGGCCTCCGTCGTCGCCAACGTGCTGGGCCACGTCACGTTCGCCCGCCTGCTTGTCAACGGCGTCCTCGCCAGCGTTGCCGTTGCGGTGGTCTTTAATATCGCCTCCCTGGTTCTCTCGGGCATGGTCGGGGCCGCTCTGCGGACGCCGGCTCTGAAAAAACTTCTCATTGTCCGCCACCACGGTGATCGCCTCCGGAACAAGATCAGCGGGGGCATACACGCCCTCTCGCTGATCGCCTGGGCGATCGTGACCCTGGTCCTGTTCGACATCCAGGCGCCGATCTGGGACACGCTGACCAGCTTGTTCACGCATACGATTTCCGTAGGCTCCCTCAACTTCTCCCTCGCCGGAATCCTCCTGTTTCCGCTGATCGTATGGCTCGGCTTCAAGCTGGCGGAGACCACCCGGTTCGTGCTCCAGGAAGACGTGTTCCCGCGCGTGAAGATGGCCCGCGGCGTACCCCAGGCGATCACGAAGCTCACGACCTACGGGCTGATCGCCCTCGCCGTTGTTGCCGCGATCAGCGCCAGCGGCCTGGATCTCAGCCGGCTGGCCCTGTTCGCCGGCGCGCTGAGCCTGGGCATCGGATTCGGCCTCCAGAACATCGTCAACAATTTCGTGTCCGGCCTCATTCTGATATTCGAGCGGCCGATCGAAGCCGGCGACACCGTGGAACTCGGTACGCTGATGGGCCGCGTCACCCGCATCGGCATCCGGTCCAGCACGGTGCGCACGTTTGACGGTGCCGAAGTGATCGTTCCGAATGCGGACCTGATTTCCAAGGAAGTGATCAACTGGACCCTGTCGGACAGCTACAAGCGCCTGATTATCCCGGTGGGCGTCGCCTACGGGACCGACCCTCGAACGGTCCTGAACCTGCTTGTTGACGTCGCCCGCGAGGACCCGGATGTGCTGTCGTTTCCCGAACCCTACGCCCTCTTCAACCAGTTCGGCGACAGTTCCCTGAACTTCGAACTGCGCTGCTGGTGTCCCTTCGACTCCGGCCTGGGGACTGTCAGCCGCCTGAACGTCGCCATCAACGATGCGCTCGCCGAAGCCGGCATAGAGATTCCCTTCCCGCAGCGGGATCTCCACTTGCGCAGCGTGGACTCGGCCATTACGGCCTCGATTAGCGGCGCCCGGAGGAAGCCGGAACCCCCTGTCGCCCACCCCCCTCCGGATCATGATCTCGAACTGCCGCGGGTACCTGACGAGGGCGATATCAGCTAGCGTTCGGTCCCTGCCGGGAGGACACCAACCCCTGAACGGGTGCGACGGCATCAGCCCACCGCCCGGTGAGCGAGAGTCCAGGCTACGGCCCCGGTTTCTGTTCCCCGTCGACCGGATCCCCGGTGGAAAAGTCGTGGGCGTCGATGTCCATCAGGTGGGACGGGGTCACGTGCTTTAAGGCCGCAATCACGGATTCCACCCGCCGGGGATCCGTGCGTTCCCACCCGGCGATCATCGCCTTGACCTCCTTGCGCTTGAGCTGCTCCTGGGAGCCGCACAGATTGCAGGGAATGATCGGGAACGCCCGGGCATTGGCGTACCGGGCCAGGTCCCGCTCCCGGCAGTAGGCCAGGGGCCGGATCACGACATTACGCCCGTCGTCGCTGACCAGCTTTGGGGGCATGGCTTTCAGCCGGCCGCCGTAAAACAGGTTCAGGAACAGGGTTTCCATGATGTCGTCGAGATGGTGCCCCAGGGCGATACGGTTGTATCCGTTGTCTGCGGCAAACTCGTAGAGAGCGCCGCGACGCAGCCGTGAACACAGGCCACAGGTGGTCTTGCCCGCCGGGATGACTCGCTGGACTACGCTGTAGGTGTCCTGCTCGATAATGCGGTAGCCGACGCCCAGGTTCTCCAGGTACTCCGGCAGCACGTGCTCAGGGTACCCGGGCTGTTTCTGGTCCAGATTGACCGCAAGCAGTTCAAAATCCACGGGCGCGCGGCGCTGCAGGGCCATCAGGAGGTCCAGCAGCGCATAGCTGTCCTTGCCGCCGGACAGGCAGACCATCACCCGGTCTCCGCCCCGGATCATGCCGAAATCCTCGATCGCCCGGCCCACGTTGGCCCGAAGCTGCCCTTCCAGGCGGCGAAACGTATTGGACGGGCGGGGTGCCGGGCTGGCCATGAACGAACCTGATACGAGGTGCGGACCCGGAATTCTAGCCCAGGGCCATCAGGCCGGGAACTTGATCTGGCTCATCTCGGCAAGGAAGACTGTTGACGCAGATCAATGCCTGCATGAACGCCCCGGTCGGGCATCCATTCAGTCCGGCAACGACGGGGCAGGGAGAAAAACTTTTCCAGAACAATGACTTGAATAAACCGCCGGTCCATGCGCCAGAAAGCCCGGGAAGCAGACCGTCGGGCGAACCACCCCGCCCCGCCCGTCGCTGGCCAGCCAGGCCCCGGGTAAATCGGTGACCCACGCCCGGGGACCGGGCAGCGCCAGGCACTGTGATATAACACGGGCCCTTTCCCGGCTCACCCCTGATATGGCGCGACCCATGGCGCGACTCACCGCAACCCTGCTCCTGATGCTCCTGGTTTCGGCGGCGCGGGCCAGCGCGCCCGTAACCGTGGCCGTGAGCATCGCGCCGCTCGCGTGGCTGGCGGGAGAAATAGGGGGTGACGATATCCAGGTCGTCACGTTGCTGGGTCCCAACGACAGCCCGGCCACCTATGCCCCCGGGCCGCGGGATCTCATCGCCCTGGGTCAGGCCCGGGCCTGGCTGCTGGCCGGTGTGCCGTTCGAGAGCGTGTGGGCGTCGAGAATCCAGGCGGACCGGCCGGGACTGATGCTGGTCGACCTGACCGCTGGACTGCCGTCCCGGCCCACGGATGGCGGTGATTCCGATCACGGGCCTGTCGATCCCCACCGCTGGACCGACCCGGCACTATTCGCCCGTATGGCCGATCCGGTGCTGCAAACGCTGGCTGAGCTGGCACCGGAGCGCGCCGAGGAATTCCGGCGCCGTCATGCGACGGTGGTGTCGGGACTCGCTGGCCTGGACCAAGAGCTGGCGCGCACCCTCGCCCCCCATGCCGGACGCAGCTTCATGGCCGTGCACCCATCGTGGGGTTACTTCGCGGACGCCTACGACCTGCGCCAGATCGCTATCGAGCAGGGCGGGCATGAACCCGGCCCACGAAGCCTGGCCGGCGTCATCGATCGGGCCAGGCGGGACGACGTGCGGGTATTGCTGGTCCAGCGGCAGTTCAGCCGGCGCACCGCGATGGCTGTGGCGATGGAACTGGACGCCCGGCTCGTCGAAGCCGATCCCCTGGCAGCCGACTACCCGGACAGCCTCCGGCGGATCGCAACCACGCTGGCGGAGTCCTTCGAATGACCCGGCCGGCCCTGTCCCTGGAAGGGGTTTCGTTCGCTTACGATCACCAGCCCGTGCTGGTCGACGTGGACCTGGTCGTGGCCGAAAACGAGCTGCTGGGTCTCATCGGCCCCAACGGGGGCGGCAAGAGCACGCTGATCAAGCTGGCGGCCGGACTGCTCAAACCGGACTCGGGAACCGTACGGGTCTGCGGCCGGTCACCCAGCGCCGCGCGCCAGGAAATCGGCTACGTACCCCAGTTCGCCGGGTTCGAGCGCGACTTCCCGATCACCGTGGCCCAGGCGGTTCAGCTCGGGCGACTGGGCTCGGGGGGGCTGCGCTGGCGGGCCGACGACCGGCATGCCGCTGACCGTGCAATGGCGGAAACGCGGCTGGAAGCGCTGCAGAACCGGCCGATCAGCGACTTGTCCGGGGGTGAGCTGCAGCGGGTCCTCATCGCCAGGGCGCTGGCCGGTGAACCGAAACTGCTGCTTCTCGACGAGCCCACATCCAACCTGGACCAGCGGGCCGAAGAAGACATTCTGCTGCTGCTTGCACGCCTGAGTGAGCGCATGGCGGTCATCCTGGTCACCCATGACGTAGGTTTCGTTGCCGGCGGCGTACAGCGCGTGGCCTGTGTGAACCGCACTCTGTTGTGTCACGACACCCGGGGCCTGACGGGAGACGCCATCGAGGCGCTTTACGGCCACTCGGTCCGCCTGGTGCACCACGATCACGGGGAGCACCCGTGACAGAGTTTCTTGCGGCCCTGTCCGAACACAGCTTCCTGCAGCGCGCCCTCGCGGGCGGCCTGCTCGCGAGCGTCGGCTGCGGCGTGATGGGCACCTATGTGGTTGTCCAGCGTATCAGCCTGCTGGCCGGCGGCATCGCGCATGCCGTCCTGGGCGGCATGGGTGTTGCCTACTTCTTCGGCCATGCTCCGCTCAATGGCGCCCTCGTCGCCGCCATCGTGGCCGCCCTGATTATCGGCTTCGTCAAGCTGAAGCTCAGGGAACGGGAGGACACGGTGATCGCAGCCATCTGGGCCGTGGGCATGGCGCTGGGCATCGTCTTCATCACGAAAACGCCGGGCTACAACGCCGACCTGATGGGCTACCTGTTTGGCAATATTCTTATGATCGGGACCCGGGACCTGTGGCTGATTGCCGCGCTGGATGTCGCCATATTGCTGCTGGTAGGCCTCTTTTACCGGCAGTTCCTCGCGGTCTGTTTCGATGCCGAATTTGCCCGGGTCAGAGGCGTGCGGGTGGATCGCTACTATCTGCTGTTGCTGGTGCTTGTGGCGCTCACCGTGGTCATGCTGATCCAGGTGGTCGGTCTGATCCTCGTCATCGCGCTGATGACGCTGCCCGCAGCGATCGCCAGCCGTTTCCTGTCGTCCCTCTCGGCCATCATGGTTGCGGCCGTATTGCTGGGCGCATTCTTCACCACGGCGGGCCTGGCGCTTTCCTACGGGCCGGATCTTGCCACCGGGCCGGTTATCATTCTTCTCGCAGGTGGCGCCTACCTGCTGACCGCGGCGGTCCGGGGTTTCGGCCGCCAGACCGGGCGATGAGCACTCGACCCGCCCGGCGAGACCGGCCCGGACAGACTAGGCTTGTGGAGGAGTTCCCATGCTCGATCGGAATTTCATAGCCATGCTTCGCTGCCCGGCGAGCGGTTCGCCGCTGGCGTTGCTCGACAAGCATCGCCTCAGACTCGCCAACCGGCGAGTCGGAAACCGGCGAACTCAGGCACGTGGACGGCCGGGTGGTCGACCGGCCCATGGAGGCGGCACTCGTGACCCGCGATGGCGCCACGATTTATCCGGTCCGCGACGGCATACCCATTCTTCTGCTCGACGAGGCGATCCCGGCCGACCAGTTGGGGGACGCGAAGGCCCCCGATGCCGTGGCCCCCGACAAGGCAGACTGAGGGCACGCTCAGGACCAGGAACATCATTAACAAGTCTTTCGGAGATCGACCGTGAGTAAGAAGAAGGCAGAAGAGAAACAGGCCGGGAAGAGCGATAAGCTCAGTACCAAGGAATACGAAAAGGCGCTCTATGGTCTGCAGGTGGAACTCTGCAGGCTCCAGGAATGGGTCAAGGCTACCAAAACGAAAATCTGCGTCGTGTTCGAGGGCCGCGACGCCGCCGGCAAGGGCGGCGTGATCAAGCGAATCACGGAGCGCGTCAGCCCGCGAGTTTTCAAGGTGGAGGCTCTTCCGGCGCCCACCGAGCGCGAGAAGACCCAGTTCTATTACCAGCGCTATATGAACCGCCTGCCCGCCGGAGGGGAAATCGCTCTGTTCGATCGCAGCTGGTACAACCGGGCCGGCGTCGAGCGGGTCATGGGGTTCTGCACCGAAGTGGAGTACCAGGAATTCCTGCGCACCTGCCCGGGATTCGAACGGGCGCTGGTCGAGGCTGGCATGATCCTCATCAAGTACTGGTTCGAGGTCTCCCAGGAAGAACAGGCGAAGCGCTTCGAGGCCCGCATCGAGGACCCCACGAAGCAGTGGAAGCTCTCGCCCATGGATCTGGAATCGATGGGCCGCTGGTACGATTACTCGCGGGCCAAGGACATGATGTTCGCCACCACCGACACGGGCTGGGCGCCGTGGAACGTGGTCCCGGCGGACAACAAGAAGAAAGCGCGGCTGAACTGCATCAGCCATCTTCTGTCCCAGATTCCGTACAAGGAAATCAAGCACCCGAAAGTGAAACTGCCCAAGCGCCAGAAACCGGACGGCTACGAGGAGCCGGACCGCGTTTATACCTATGTACCGCAGAAATACTAGGGTCAGGTTCTGCCGGACCCTTGGGGAACCGGTGGCACAACGAAGCTCCCCGAGGAATCAGGAGGATGAACGTCCTATGAAACGAGTGCTGTTGCTTATCTCGATGATCCCGCTGGCCGGCACTGCGCTGGCCCAGGAGCTGATCGTCTACCCCAACGACAACCAGAGCCCCGACCAGCAGGAGCAGGACCAGTTTCAGTGCTACTCCTGGGCCAAGGGCCAGACCGGCTTCGATCCCATGGCGCCGCCGACGACCACGGCGCCGCCGCCCCGGAAAGAAGCCCAGCAGGGCGGGGTCGGCCGGGGAGCCGTGCGCGGAACCGTGACCGGTGCGGCGATCGGCGCCATCGCCGGCGATACGAAGCAAGGCGCAAAGATCGGAGCGGCCTCCGGCGCCCTGATGGGCGGCATGCGGCGCAGCGACCAGAAGCGGCGTGAAGACACCGCACAGCAGCAGTGGGAACAGGAGCAGGTCGCCCAGTACACCCAGGCCCGCAACAACTACAACCGCGCCTATGGCGCCTGCCTCGAAGGCCGCGGCTACACGGTCCGATAGGAGACTTCGACATGAGAAACCTTGCCCTGGGCCTGGCGGCCCTGACCCTGTCGTCCGCCGCCTACGCGGACTATCCGCTGAAAGGCGACGAGAAGATCCTGTGCACGGGCATGCAGTACTACGAATGCGTCCTGCACAGGGGCTGCAAGCAGGTCGCGCCGGCTGATATTGCTGCACCGACCCTGTTCATGGTTGACCTTGGCGACGGCTCGATCGACTCCCGGGCCGGACCGGAGGACCAGCGGACCACCGAGGTGAAGGAGCGGGTGGTGATTGACCAAAAGATCATCCTGCAGGGCGCCGAGGATGGTATCGAGGGCATCCGGGACGGACTGGGCTGGACGGCCGCCATCACGCTGGACGAGGGCATCATGTCGCTGACTGCCTCCACGGACGGCGCGGCCTTTGTCATCATGGGTGGCTGCCGGCCCGTGCCGCGATAGGCTTTTCCGCCTCAGGCGAGAGCGCCTGCAGCTCCGGTACTGACAAGCTGGCGGATCTCCGAGCGGGCCCGGTCTTCTTCGACCCGGGCCCGCTCCCGTTCCATGCCCTGCCCTTCTGCGTGGACGAACATCACATCGTCCATGCCGAGAAACCGGAAATAGGTATCCAGCAGCGCAGTCTGGTGATCGGCGCCGGAGGTCGGACCGCCGCCCCGATAAAAGCCCCCTCTAGCGGTAATGATCACGGCCCGGCGGCCGCCGAGAAGGCCCTGCACGCCGTCGGCGGTGTAGCGGAATGTCCGCCCGGCCCGGCCCACCATGTCCATCCAGGCCTTCAGCGTGGATGTCACCGTGAAGTTGTACATGGGGGATCCGAGCAGTACGAGGTCTGCGGCCTCGAGCTCCTGGATCATCGCATCGGACAGCGCCAGCGCGGCGCCGGAATCCGGATCGGTGGGCGCGTCAGGGGTTCCAGAACGCGGCCAGGGCGCTCTCGTCCAGGTGGGGCGGCGGCGGGTCCTGGAGATCCCGCCTGAGCACGTCGGTGGCCGGATGCGCCTCACACCAGCCGCGCACAAACTCCCTCGTCAGCCGCCGGGTCACGGATGCATCTCCCAACGGACTGGAATCGATGTGCAGCAGCGTGGTCACGAAGACCCCGGAGTGACGATGCCCGTTTTCGGGCGCAAAGCAGCCGGTCGGCCGAAAGTCGGCTTGATCATCTGTCTGTCCACGCACCGAGGTTTCGCTCACACGTAGCGGATGGTTGCATCGGCTGCATGGCGGCTCTGCACAACATCCTGGCGTCAGCTGCCGGGCGGCTTGACGACCCGGGCCTGGTCGCCGCGCCCCAGCAGCACTCGCACACGCTCGCCCGGGGAGAAACTGACATCGTCGGACTGCACGATCACCAGCAGGTCGCCACGGTCCATGTCGATGGTGAGCTCAACGCCCCCCTCGGTGGTCGCGGCTTTTTCCACCTGCTGCCCGGCAACGGCACCGGCCACGCCACCCACGGCACCGGCCACCCGCGACCCTGAGCCGGAGCCCACGACGCGGCCCAGGCTGTAGCCGACCAGTCCGCCCCCGGACGTGCCCAGGGCCGTAGGTTCGCCCTCGATTGTCACGGGGCGTGCGGCAACGACCTCGCCCCAGTGAGCTCGCCACGCTTTTTGCGCGTCACTGCGACTGTAAACATCACCCGACAGGCTGCGGCTGGCACAGCCCGTTGCTGCTACCAGAACCATCGTGCCCAGGACCATGGCGAATCGAATCATCGAAGGTTCTCCCCGGGCAAGCTCCCGGATATGCCCGCATGATAACGCCGGTGGCCCCCCGGTAGCGCGGGGCTTCGAAACAGCGCATCCGCTATGATCCGGGACTGAAACTTCCGAATGCTTTCCCGGCGCAGCGGCGACGACGATGCAAAACAGCAACAACGGCGTACACGAGCACTGGTCTTCCCGCTTCGTTTTTCTCATGGCGGCGGTGGGCGCCGCCGTCGGCCTGGGCAATCTCTGGAAGTTTCCCTACACCGCGGGAGTCAGCGGAGGGGCGGCCTTCGTCATCGTCTATATCGGCGCGATTGTGGTCGTGGCAGTTCCCATTGTTGCCGCCGAACTCCTGATCGGCCGCCGCGGGCGGATGAGTCCCGTCAACAGCTTTGCCAACCTGGCCCGCGAAGCCGGCGCCTCCCCGGCCTGGCGCCTGGTGGGCATGCTCAACGTGCTGGCGGTTTTCCTGATCCTGAGTTTCTACAGCGTGATCGCCGGCTGGGCCTTTGCCTATCTGCCCAAGCTGGCCTCGGGCCGTTTCGCCGGCGCCGATTCGGACACCGTCAGTTCGGTCTTCACCGAACTTGCTGGCCGCGCCGGGGCTGCTCACTTTCTGGCATGCCGTGTTCATGATCCTGACCGTACTCATCGTGAGCAGGGGCTTGCAGAAGGGCATCGAACGGGCGGTTCGTTTCCTGATGCCCGCCCTGCTCGTCATGCTCCTGCTGCTGGTGGTCTATGCGGCGGTGGCCGGGGATTTCGCCGCGGCCGTGGCGTTTCTCTTCAAGGCGGATTTCTCGAAGATCACGCCCGCGGTGGCGCTGGGCGCTGTTGGCCAGGCATTCTTCTCGGTCAGCGTGGCGATGGGTCTGCTGATTGCCTATGGATCCTACCTGGACCCGGGGGCCTCGCTGACCCGCTCCGCCGTCCTTATCGCCGGCGCGGATACGCTGGTGGCCCTGCTCGCGGGCCTGGCCATTTTCCCCCTCGTCTTTGCCAACGGCCTCGACCCCGCTGAAGGCCCCGGCCTGCTGTTCGTGACCCTGCCCATCGCCTTTGGCCAGATGCCCGGCGGTTCGCTGTTCGGGTCCATTTTCTTCCTGCTGCTGATTGTTTCCGCCCTGACCTCGACGATTGCCGTCCTGGAGCCGATTGTTGCCTGGGCGGAAGAGCACCGGGGCTGGCGGCGAGGCCCGTCGGCCGCCATAGCCGGCCTGCTGGCCTGGATCACCGGGCTGGCCACGGTGTTTTCCTTCAACATCTGGAAGGACGTGCACCCGCTGGAAGGTCTGGAACCCTTCGCCGGCAAAACCGTGTTCGACCTGATCGACTACGCCACCAGCAATATCATGCTGCCCGCCGGCGGCATTCTTATTGCCGTGTTTGCGGGATGGGTGATGACCCGCGAATCCACCCGGGATGAACTGGGCATCCCGGACGGCTGGGTGTTCCGGTCCTGGCGGTTCTCGCTCCGCTACGTCGCGCCGGTCGCGGTGGGCCTGGTACTGCTGGCAAACCTCGCCTAGGCAGCGGTCCTGGACACTTTCTGGCCCTGGCGCGCCGACTTGAGGTAGCGATCGAGGAACTGCAGGTAGATACCGGTAGCGCGATCGAAACCCTCCCCCGTATAGACGCTGAAGTGGCCGCCGGGAACCCGCGCAATGCGCCCGTTCCTAATGCGTGCCGCACACGCTTCCACGTCCGCCAGCGGAATGAGCTCGTCGTCCTCGGCCGCGAGCAGCAGGGCGGGCGCGTCGATGCGCGCCGCCGACGCAATCGGCCGATAAAAGCGGCAGGGTGAGAAAGATTCGCGCGGGACAGGCATTCGTCCAGGCCGAACCCGCGGGCACCATGGCCGCATAGCCCGCAGCGCTCTCCGGCGTATTCATGCAGGCGAACTCTCCGGGATTCGCGTAGACCGGCACGGTATAGGGCGCACGCCCGGTCAGGGCACGAAACAGGTCCCGAATTCCGGAGCCCACGGCCTGCAGGAGTTCTCCCAGGGTGAGACGCCGCAGCGTGGAGACTGATTCCACGTACGGAACCTGGGCAATAACTCCTGCGACATCGGGGTTGCGAGCCGCGGTGACCAGGGCATGGCCACCGCCGAAGGACGAGCCCCAGAGGACCATGCGCGTGGCATCCACCTGCGGCAGGCTGCGGACATGATCCACCGCCGCCTGCCAGTCCGCCAGGTGTCTGCGCGGACTGACCAGCTGGCGGGGCGAGCCTGCACTCGAACCAAAGCCCCGGTAGTCAAAGAGGAGAACGGCATAACCCCGTGAGGCGAAAGCCTCGGCGTAGGCCGGCAAACGAAAATCCCGTTCCGCGGCAAATCCGTGGCCCATCACCACGATCGGCGGATTGTCGGCACCCGCCGGCAAATACAGCCATGCCGCGCAACGCTCGCTGCCACTCGCGAAATCGGCGTCAAGCCGGTTAAAACCCTTTCGGGAAGACATCTGGTTTGAGGATGCGCTCATCTCGGCCCGGGCCGCTGTGCAAAGTCGATCACCCTGCCACGGGCCGCCTCGGTTTTCGAGGATCGGGTTCACGCCGGAATAGTATCCGGTCAGGGCGGTCAGCTCGTAGACACCGCCGGACAGCTGATTCCGGTGCCGCCCAGTCCGCAGTAGCCGGCCGGGTTCTTGGCGAGATACTGCTGATGGCCGGCCTCAGCGTAGTAGAACTTGCCGGCGGGCAGGATTTCCGTTGTGATGCCGCCGAAGCCGGATCGAGCCAGCTTCGCCCCGAAGGCTTCCCTGGAAGCGGCCGCGGCGACTTCCTGGTCCCCGGTGGTCGTAAAAATCGCCGACCGGTACTGGGTCCCGACGTCGTTGCCCTGGCGCATTCCCTGTGTCGGATCGTGGGATTCCCAGAAACGCCTGAGCAAGGATTCGAAACTCACGGTTTCGGGATCAAACACGACCCGAACCGCCTCCGTGTGGCCGGTGAGGCCGGAGCAGACTTCCTCGTATGTGGGGTTCTCGGTGAATCCGCCCGCATAGCCCACCGCGGTGGTCCATACACCGGGCTGCTCCCAGAAGACCCGCTCGGCGCCCCAGAAACACCCCAGCGCAAAGATCGTTTCGTGAAAGCCCTCAGGCCATGGCGGGACCAGCGGATTGCCATTGACGAAATGGACCTCGGGCACCGCGACGGGCTGCTCCCGGCCCGGAAGGGCATTTTCCCGGGATGGCAGCCTGGCCTTGCGATTGATCATTCGAATGTTCATCTGTCCTCCCGCAACCGGCTGTGTGGCGGTTCCTCTACGACGTTTCGCCGGGTTGCTCAAGGCGGATGCAGCAGACCACTCGCACACCCGAGGGCACCAAACCGCCATCCGAATGTCTTAGATCCATAACACCAAAGCTACAACATTCGGATCGCATGAAGACAGACACGAACTATTCAGACGCGCCACAGCCTCCCCCCGGCGATGAGCGGGACACGAGGCCGCTGCCCTGGCCCCTCCGCGGGCGGCTGCAGCAACGTCGGCGAAATCGCGGCGCCCACCGGCCGCGCGCTCTGCGCTGAAGCCGTTCCCGCAGCCAGTATCGTTCGTTCGGAAAAAGCCGCGCCCGGCCGTCGCGGAACACGCAGGTCACCCGCCGAACTCACTTGTATCCCAAGGGCCGGAATTCGCCTTGGGTCCAACGGGGCGGCATAGTGCCCGGTAATGGAAATCTGCCCCCCGTACAACTGTCTCTATTGCTGCGAAGGGAGCGTTCGGCTCCTTGGCTTCCCATCCGCCTCTGCCGGCCGGGAGTTTCCGCCAACAAGACGCTTGTTGGCCCATAGCGCCTGATGAGCGTGATGGTTAGACGGCTGACCGCAAGCGCCCTGTGTCATGCCCCGAGGGAGCGGGTCTGGTCGATGCTCACCGAGACGCGTTACTGGCCCCTGTGGGGCCCGTCGGTCCGTGCGGTGGACCCCGCCGATGCGGCCATCGCCGCGGGAAGCACGGGCCGGGTGCTGACCGCCGCCGGCCTGTGGCTGGACTACGAAATTACCGGCTTCGAAGCCCATCGTTTCTGGACCTGGCGCGTCGCGGGCATCGCGGCCACCGGACATCGGCTGGACGATGAGAATAGCCACATCCGCGTGGTCTTCGAGCTGCCCTTGTGGGCTATCGCGTACTGGCCCGTGTGCCGGATCGCCGCCATCCGTATTGCCCGGCTTGCCGAAGACCCTGGACAACCGCTACCGCCAGGCCTTTCCCCATGAGCCGTTCCAGCCCCAAGCGCCAGTCCCGTGTTCCGGCCAGCCCGGCCGCCCGCCTGATCAAGCTCGGTCTCACCGCCGGGGGTATGGCAGCAGGCGGCGTTGCCGAGGGGTTCCGGCGCCTGGGGCGTGGCACCACGGACGATTCCCACTCGGTTCTCCTGACGCCGGCTAACGCTCGCCGCCTGGCGCGGCGGCTGTCAGAGATGCGCGGCGCCGCCATGAAGCTGGGCCAGCTGCTTTCCATGGAAGGCGAGCACCTGCTGCCGGCGGAATTCGCAGCAGCCCTGACGTTGCTGAGGGACTCGGCGGACAGCATGCCGCCGGGTCAGCTGCGCGGAATACTGGGCCGGGAGTACGGCCATGGGTGGGAATCCCGATTCTCCAGTTTCGACTTCGAGCCCGACGCGGCCGCCTCGATTGGCCAGGTACACCATGCGATCACGGCGGACGGGCGCGAGCTGGCGTTGAAGATCCAGTACCCCGGCGTAGCAAGGAGCATTTCCAGCGACGTGGACAATCTCGGGATGCTCCTGAAGGCCAGCCGCCTGATCCCGGCGGGGGTCGACATGGCGCCGCTGATGCGGGAGGCGAAACGCCAGCTCCGCCAGGAAGCCGACTATTTGCTGGAAGGCGAATACCTGGAGCGCTACGGGGAGCAGCTGGCCGATGAGCCGGGGTTCCGGGTGCCGGCTCTGCACCGGGACTTCACTACCCGCCGGATCCTCGCCATGGACTATGCTCCGGGCTCGCCCCTGGAGCATCTCTCCCACGCGGACATCGAGCAGGCGGAACGCGACCGCGTCGGCGGGATACTCGAGCACCTGCTGTTCCGCGAACTGTTCGAGTTCCGCCTCATGCAGTCCGACCCCAACTTCGGAAATTATCGCTACAGCCCGGCAAGCGGAACGGTCACCCTCCTGGATTTCGGCTCGACCGTGGAGTTCGAGCCCGGGTTCGTGCGCGGCTATGCGGATGTGTGCCGGGCTATCATGGCCGGCGACCGGACCCGGGTTGCAGAGGCAGCCGCGGGGCTCGGTTATCTCAATTCCGACGATCCGCCGGCGCACGCCGAGCAGGTCGTGGACCTCATCCTCCTGGTGTGCGAGCCGCTGGCCCATGACGGCGTTTATGACTTCCAGGCTTCGAACCTGCTGCAGCGCGCGGCGCAGGCCGGCATGGACCTGGTGTTCCAGAGCGAGCATTTCCAGTCGCCGCCGCCGTCCACAGCGTTTCTCCACCGCAAGCTGGTCGGCTCGTTTTTGCTCTGCGCCCGAATCGGCGCGCGGGTCAACGTTCGCGAGCTGATAGGCGAGTTTCTCTGAAGCCTGCGGAATACCGCGGCGGCACCGGGGCTTGGCGGCGCGACCCGGGTCGTATGATCATGCCGCTTTCCGTTACTCGACAGGCTCCGCCATGACTGCCGCCCGCAAGGTACTGATCCTTTTCGCCCACCCGGCGCTGCAACGCTCGCGGGTAAACTCCCGCCTGGTGCGCGCCGTCCGGGACCTGCCCGGCGTGACCGTCAACGATCTCTACGAGCAGTATCCGGATTTCCTGATCGACGTGCCGCGGGAGCAGGACCTCCTCGTGGAACACGATGTCATCGTTTTTCACCACCCGTTTTACTGGTACTCCAGCCCGGCGCTCCTGAAGGAGTGGCAGGACCTCGTCCTGGAATACGGTTTTGCCTACGGCACCGGGGGCACCGCGCTGGCCGGCAAGATCGCCTTCAGCGCCATCTCCGCGGGCGGAGGCGAAGACGCCTATCGCCGCGAGGGCCTGAACTACTTCAACTTGAGCGAATTGCTCACTCCGTTCGAACAGACCTGCCGGCTTTGCGGTATCAACTATCTGCCGCCGTTCGTCACCTACGCGACCCACCGGCTCAAGCGCGAGGCCGACATCCTGCCCCGGGCCCAGGCCTATACCCGCGTGATTGAGGCATTCACCGAGGATCGCGTGGATGTTGCGGCACTGTCCGGCCGGGACCGCCTGGATCTTGACCTGCCCCTCATTCGGGAGTCATCAACCCATGCATGAACCGGGATTGCTCGAGCAAGCCTTTGTGTACCTCCTGGCCGGGGTCGTGGCCGTCCCGCTCGCTCGCCGACTGGGACTCGGTTCAATTCTGGGTTACCTGATCGCCGGCATCGCGATCGGCCCGTCGGCTCTCGGGCTGGTTGGGGACCATCCGGAAGGCGTGATGGCGCTCGCCGAATTCGGCATCATCATGATGTTGTTCATCATTGGTCTGGAACTGCGTCCGGAACTGCTCTGGCAGCTCCGCAGCTCGATTCTCGGCCTCGGCGGACTGCAAACGGGCCTGACGGTTGCAGCGATCACGGGCGTCGGTCTGGCCTTCGGTTTGCCCTGGCCCCAGGCCTTGGCCATCGGCCTGATTTTCGCGGGTTCGTCCACGGCTATCGCGGTGCAGTCCCTGCAGGAAACCGGCCTGATGACGACGCCGGCGGGGCGTAGCGGTTTCGCCATGCTCCTGTTCCAGGACATCACCGTAATCCCCATTCTCGCGGTTCTGCCGCTGCTGGCCGCCGGCTCGCCGCTGGCCGCCGCCGAGGGTGCAAGCAGCGGTGGCCTGGGGTCGGTGCTGATTGTCATCGGTGTGGCCGCGGCGGTGGTCGCTGGCGGCCGGTTCGTCATCACGCCGGTATTCAGGGCCATCGCGGCGGCGCGTATTCCGGAGATCTTCACGGCCGCCGCCTTGCTCATTGTCGTCGGCGTCACCCTCGCCATGGAGGCCGCCGGGCTCTCCCCCGCTCTCGGGGCGTTCCTTGCCGGCGTCGTGCTCGCCAGCAGCGAGTACCGCCACGAACTCGAGTCGGACATCGAACCCTTCAAGGGCCTGCTGCTGGGACTGTTCTTTATCTCTATCGGCGCCACAATCGACTTCGGTCTGGTGCTCGAACGACCGGGCCTGGTCATCGCGCTCGTCGCCCTGCTGGTGCTGATCAAGGGTGTCATCGTATTCGGGCTTGCTCGGGCCTGGGGGCATCAGAACCGCCGCAGCCTTAGCCTTGCCCTCATCCTGGCCCAGGGCGGCGAGTTCGCTTTTGTTCTGCTGGCCCACGCCGTCGACGAAAACGTGCTGCCGCCGCAGGTGGCCGATCTCCTCGTTGCGGTGACCGCGCTGAGCATGGCAGTGACGCCGCTGTTGCTGATCCTGGATCAACGCCTGCTTCAGCCGACCTTCGGTGCCGGCGACACCCGCAAGGCCGAACGGGACAGCGACGTGGAAGACACCGGTGCGGCGGTGATCATCGCTGGATTCGGACGCTTCGGCCAGATCGCAGGACGCCTGCTCATGGCCAACGGCTTCAAGCCCGTACTGCTGGATGACGATCCGGCCCACGTGGAATTACTTCGCGGTTTCGGCTTCAAGGTGTTCTACGGGGACGCCACACGCCTGGATCTGCTGCGCACCGCCGGGGCAGACCGGGCCGAACTGCTGATCATCGCCATCGACAACCGGGAAAAGATCCTCGAGCTGGCCGAGACGGCCCAGAAGCACTTTCCACAAATGGCGGTCGTGGCCCGGGCGCTGGACCGCCGGCATGCCTATGAACTCATGCGCCGAGGCGTCGAGTACCTGTCACGGGAAACGTTCGGCTCGGCCCTGGACGCAGGGCGAGAGGCGCTGACGCTTCTGGGTTTCAGAGCTTATCAAGCACGCCGGGCAGCCATGCGCTTCGACGCCCACGACCAGCGCGAAATGAGCGAGCTCTACAAGCTGTGGGGCGATCAGCAGCGCTATCGGGTCCGGGCCCGGCGGGGAACGGAAGACCTGTTCGAGGTGCTGCGTGGCGACCGGGCGGATTTCGCCAGCGCCGAGGATGGCGCCTGGGAAACGCCGCAGCGCGACGCGGAATCCTGACCGGGTGAGACCCGGAATCTCCCGGCTATACTCGGACGCCAGAATGAGCGACATGACCGCGAGGAAGCGTTTTCTATGACCGTATCCACTTGCCTCGGCACCCTGTGATGATCGTTGAAGAAACGATGACCGCAATCCTGCGGCGAATGGGCAAACGCTATACGCGCTTCGAGCATCTCGCCCACGCGGTGGCTCCGCCGGTTCCCGACCCGAACCGGACGTACATGCTCTATCTCCACGTGCCGTTCTGCCAGGTGCTGTGCCCGTTCTGCTCGTTTCACCGGGTGGAGTTTCGCGAGGACAAGGCCACCCGGTATTTCAAGGCGCTGCGCCGTGAAATCGAGCTGTGCCACGACGCCGGCTATCGTTTCGGGGAAATCTACGTCGGCGGCGGAACACCGACTGTCATCGTGGACGAGCTGGCACGGACCCTGGACACTGCCACACGCCTCAATCCCATCCGGCAGATCTCTGTCGAGACCAACCCGGACGACCTGCTTCCCCAGCGCCTGGAGCCGCTGATCGCAGCCGGTGTGAACCGGCTGTCAGTCGGCGTCCAGAGCCTGGAGAACCAGCTGCTCAAGGAGATGCAGCGCTACGACAAATACGGAAGCAGCGAACTCGTCCAGGAGCGCCTTGGCCAGGTGAACGGGATGTTCGACACGCTCAATGTCGACATGATCTTCAATCTGCCCCACCAGCAAATGGACTCCATGCTCAGAGACCTGGAAATCCTCACCGAGCAGATCCGGGTGGATCAGGTTTCCTGTTATCCCCTCATGGGGTCGAAGACGACGACGCGGGCCATGAAGAAGGGCATGGGGCTTGTGACGTATGGCCGCGAGCGGCGTTTTTACCAGGCCATACTCGACAATATCGGCACCGGCTACGTGCCCTCCTCGGCCTGGTGCTTCTCGAAGTCGGAAGGCGCCATCGACGAATACATTATCGAGCAGGACCAGTACATGGGCCTGGGCAGCGGGGCGATGAGCTACATCGACGGCCAGCTGTTTGCCAGCTCGTTTTCCATCAATCGCTATATCCGCCTGGTCGAGTCCGGACACTGCGGCATCACCCGTCGCGCACAGTTCTCCGAGCGCGACCAGATGCGCTATTTCTTCCTGATGTCGTTCTTCGGGCTGAGCGTATCGAAGCGTGATGCGGAGCAGCGGTGGAACGGGCGATTTGCCCGCAGCATGTGGCGCGAATTCGCGGCCTTCCGCGCAGTCGGCGCAATTCGGGATGACGGCGATGCCTGGCGTCTCACGGAGCGCGGCATGTACCTGTGGGTTCTCATGATGCGCGAGTTCTTTATTGCGGTGTCGGACTTCCGCGACCTCATGCGCATCGGAATACGCAGCGAGCTGGATCCGGAGGATCGTGGCCAGCCAACCGCGGCCTGACGGGCCGGGCTAAAGCGAGGTACAGGGATTCCCACCAACGTCACACCCGATTACAAGAAGGCCGAGGAGGCGTTCCGAGCGGCCCGCGATCCCGGGGAGCGCCTGGACTGCCTGAAGGAGATGCTGCGCACGATCCCGAAGCACAAGGGCACCGAACATCTCCAGGCGGATATCAAGAGCCGCATCAAGCAGCTCACGGAAGCGCTGAGCGGCCCGAAGAAGGGGGGAAGACGTACCGGCCCGGCGACCGTCATCCGCGCCGAAGGCGCCGCCCAGGTGGCCCTGGTTGGCCCGCCAAACGCCGGCAAGTCGCTGATGCACCGCAAACTCACCGGCTCGCACACCGAAGTGGGTCCCTACCCCTACTCCACGCAGTTCCCGGAACCCGGCATGCTGCCGGTGGAGGACGCGAACCTCCAGCTGATCGACCTGCCGCCCGTCTCCGCCAGCCATGCGCCCGCCTGGCTTCCGGCCGCCCTGCAGCCCGCGGATGCCGCACTGCTGGTGGTCGATGTGAGCGACCCCGACTGCGTGGACCAGCTCATCGAGGTGATGGACTGGCTTTCGGGGCACCGGATCCGGCTCGTTGCCGACTGGCCGTTCGCGGCCTCACCCGGCCAGGGCGAATCCGACGGCGACGATGATCCGTTTCGACAGGACCTGCCGACGCTGCTCGTTGCCAACAAGTGCGACCTGGATCCGGATCCCGGCGAGGTGGCGGTGCTCGAGGAGCTGACCGGCGTGCGTTTTCCGGCCGTGTCCGTGTCCGCCGAGACCGGGGACGGACTGACCGCGATCGGTCCCTTTCTCTTTGACAAGCTGGGGATTGTCAGGGTCTATACGAAGACGCCCGGCAAGCCGGCAGAGACGGAGAAACCTTTTACACTCCGGCGCGGGGACACCGTGCTCGACGTGGCCAGGCTCGTGCACAAGGACATCGCGGGCAAGCTCAGGTTCGCCCGAATCTGGGGAGCATCGGTGTTCGATGGCCAGCAGGTCGGCCCGGAGCACGCTGTGGAAGACGGCGACATCGTCGAGCTTCACATGAGCTAAGACCCGGGCTGGAGATCCCGAGGCTTGCGACGCACGCTTTTCTCGCCGTGTCTTTGCGGCGAGACCGGAGACGGGGTCAGGCGGTGACGTTGTCTCCGCTGGCCGCCAGGCCCTTGAGCTCCGCGCGAGCGACGCGGGCGCTCATGTAGCGGCCCCGGCGGCGCTCCAGCTCCCGGTGTGCGGCAACGCCCATAAGCAGCACGGCGTTGGCCGCACCGGGATCCGGTGTGCCCCGGCGTTCCACCCCGATCGCGTTGATACATCTTTGGCGAGCTTCCGCCAGGCGGTGGTCAGACAGCCCCGCCAGGCTGCGGGATGCATCCTCCATGGCCGCCTGCTCCCGGCCTTCCCGGGACACATGGGCCAGTAACAGCGCACCGGCGGCAACGCCAACAGCAATTGTGATCATCAAGGCCATTATCCTCCCCCAAGGATCGGGGCGACGGATCAGCGGACCCTGGCACCCCGGGTTATCGATGCTAGCCGGCCCAGGGATCCGCAAGCGTGACCTGGCGCACACTCCGCGAGTTCACCAGACGTGGACTGAATCTACCCTCGACCGGGGACCGGACCCGCATGGCCCGGCTGAAACGGGCATGCAGCACGGACCCGCCCCGGGTAAGCAACTGCCCGACATGGGTCCCGGAGACCGGCCGGAACGACTGTCCTTCACCCAGTGTCGGGACCGGCTCCAGCGGAATGTTCGAGATCTTCCGGATCCAGTCGGCAAGGACCCGGTCGCCCGGTACCTGGGTCGAAACATCCCGGGAACCCGCGGCCTCGGCCGCGAAGCGCTTCAGGCTCGCTGCGCAGGCACGCCGGGCGAGATCCGGATTGCCGAAACACTCGGTGGCGCGAAGGACCCCGTCCACGCAGAAGACGGCGCCCACCTGGCCGGTGGTCCAGGCCAGCGACGGCAAGCTGTCGTTTCCCGGAGACCCGGCCGCCGGGCGCAACCAGGTCGCCGGCACCTCGAGGCACGCTCGCGCTCCCACGACCACGCTGTGGATCAGGGTGGCGGACCGGGTTCCCGTACACAGGACTTCGCCCGCACCGGCAAACAGTGCCCGCGACAACCGGTTGCGAATAAGCCATGCCGGGAGCCGCCCGGGCGCACGCAGCAGGGATGCGGAGCAGGTCCCGTCCCGGAGAGCGCCGGCCAGGCTTGCGGTTGCGGCCGGCCCAGGGCGCCGGCTGACCAGGGGCCACACGACCAGGTTGTTGTGGGATCGGGGCCGGCCAATGGCCAGCGAATACAGGTAATTGCCGAAATCATTCATCGCCGGAAACTCCACGCTGGACCACCGCCACAGCATGCCGGGCCGGGGGCTCAGGCGATGAGCCAGTTCCCCAAGGGGCCGGAGATTCACGCCGGGGATCGGTCAGGCCGATGTCTCGGCAAGCCGCGCGGGGGGCAGCAGAATCGCCCGATTCAGGACCCTGGCGGCTCAGTCGTCCTTGTAGACGCCGCGCGTCTCGACGAGGGTCGTTTTCACCATTTCCCTGAGCGCGGGGGGACCGAGCACCTCGACGTCCGGGCCATACTTCAGGACGTCCATGACCAGCTCTCGCGGATCGCTGTAGGGCACTTTCAGCACGAAGTATCCGTCCAGCTCGTAGTCGCCTTCCTGATCCGGGTGCCAGGTTTCCCGGGCGACCCAGCGAGCCCGTTTCGGATTGAAACGCAACACGGCAGTCTCGGTCCGTTGTCCGGAGAAAATGCCGAACCCGGCCGCCAGCACCGCGTCCAGTTCTTCATCGGGGACGTCCCGGGCCGGGTGCGGATCGATGGCCGCTGCGTCAATGGCGTCCACGGAAAACGTCCGCAGCGCGTGCCGGGTATGACACCAGGCGTCCAGGTACCAGTTGTCCCGGTAGTGCACGAGCCGCTGGGGGGAAACCATGCGCTCCAGGGCCTCGCCTGCCTGGCGGCGATAGTGGGTGATCCGGAGCCGGCGCCGGGACAGCAGCGCCGAGGCCAGGACCTGGAAGTGGTCGGGTTCGACGAGACGATGGCCCATCTGCAATACGCGAATTCGCCGGTTCAGTTCGTCCGGAGAATGGTCCCCGGCTTCCAGCAGGTGCCGGATCCGTTCCTTCAGCGGCCGGATCTGATTGCCGAGCAGACCCGGCTGGAGGGTTTCCAGCAGCCGCTCCATTGTCAGCAGTGCATGAATTTCCGTGGCGCTGAACCACAGCCCCGGAAGCTGCCAGGCGTCAGCCTCGTGCTGTGAACCGTCGAGGTAGTAGCCACCACGACCGCGATCCCAGACGATCGGCATGCCGAAGCGATCGCGCAGGTACTCGAGATCGCGTTTGAACGTGGCCCGGGAAATCTCCAGGGTCTCGAGAAAGGACTCGATGGGCACGACGCGGCGCTGATTCAGGAGACGCTGGATTTTGTAAAAGCGTTCGGTCCGATCCATGGAAGGATGATAGCCCAGCGCGGTGGAGCGGCTTGCGGAAGCCCGGGCCGGGTGGCGGGGCCGTATCGGCGGCGGGGACCGCACTGGAGCCGGGCCGCCGCCGCGACTAGGCTCCACACATGCCCCTCATCACACCCATACCCCAGGCCAACGCGTATCCCTACCGGGCCTTCGTGAGTTATGCGCACTCAGACCAGCGCTGGGCCGAATGGCTGGTGGAGGCGCTGGAGTCGTTTCGCGTCCCCCGTCATCTCGTCGGCCGGGAGACGCCGATCGGTCCGATTCCCCGGACTCTGGGGCCCTTGTTCTTCGACCGGGACGAACTCGCGACGGCGGCTGACCTGTCCGCCAGCATTCGCCGTGCCCTCGAGGAATCGGCCTTTCTGATCGTGATCTGTTCTCCGGCAGCCGCGAAGTCACGATGGGTCAACGAGGAGATCCGGGTATTTCGCGACTCCGGGCGCGGCGAGCGGGTGCTCGCCGTTATCGTCGATGGGGAGCCCGGGGATCCGGAGCAAGAGTGCCTGCCGCCCGCTCTCACGGAAGGGAACTCGCTCAGGGGGATGGGCAATCCGGCCCGCTACGCCGAGCCCGCGGCGGCCGATCTGCGCGCCGGTGGTGACGGCAAGCGCCGGACGGTCATGCGCCTGGCCGCCGGCCTCACCGGCGTGAGTTACGGCGAGCTGGTGCGCCGGGAGCTGCACCGCCGGCATCGGCGGATGGCACTGGTAGCCTCGGGCGCGCTTGCCGGCATGGGGGTAACCCTGGTGCTGGCGGTGTCCGCCTACCTGGCGCGCCAGGACGCCGAGCGCAGCCGCGAGCAGGCCGAGGACCTCGTGAGCTTCATGGTGGGCGATCTGCGCGAGCGTCTTGAACCGGTGGGCCGACTCGACGTGCTGGACGTGGTGGGGGACAAGGCCATGGACTATTTTGCCGGGCTGAAGTCCGGCGAGGTCACCGATGGCACCTTGTCCAACCGGGCGCGGGCGCTCACCCAGATCGGCGAGATTCGCTTGCAGCAGGGCCGCTCGGAGGAAGCGCTGACGGCATTCCGCGAGGCGCATGCCGGAGCCCGCGAGCTCGCACTGCGCGACCCGGAGAGCAATGAACGGCTGTTCGATCGCGGCCAGGCGGAATTCTGGATTGGCTTCGTCCACCTGGAACGCAATGAACTCGACGAAGCGGAAACCTGGCTGACCCGCTACCAGGACACGTCGGCCAAGCTGGTCTCGAAGGAACCGGGCAACGCCGACTGGCAGCAGGAACTGGCCTATGCCCTGCACAACGTCGGCGTCGTTAGGCTGAGGGCGGCAAGGCCGGTCGAGGCGGCCGCGGCGTTCGCGACAGCCCGGAACCGCCTGGAGTCCCTGCTGGCGTCACAGGGGCCAGACCCGGACATCACCTACGCGCTGGCCGACGAAATTGCCTGGCAGGCCCTGGTGGCCGAGCAGAACGGCGAGCCTGCGAGAGCTTTGGAGCTGTATCAAGAGCACGCAGAGCGCCTGCAGCTGCTGATCGACGCTGAGCCCCGCAACATGGCCTGGCGGCAGCCTGCTGCCAATGCCCAGCAGCACCTCGGCCGGGTTTCCCTGCAGCTCGGCAACATGGCCGGTGCCAGCGAAGCCTACGAACGCGCGCTGAAGAATCTGCGCCAGACCACCCGGCACGATCCGCGGAACCTCGAGTGGCGACGGGATCTCATTGCCTGCCATCGCGGCCTCGCGGAGGTCCATCTGGCCGGCGGCCGGGCCGCCGAGGCCATGGAGCACGCCGCACTGGCGGTTGACCTCGCTGAGGCCATCGTCGCGTCGGATCCCGCCAACATCGACTGGCTCATGACCCTGTCAGACGCCGAGGCGACCTTCGCGCTGGCGGTTATCGAGTCCTTCGATCAGGATCCGGGCGCGGGCGCCCCGGCCCCTGAAGCGCTGGCCCTGGACAGCAATGTGGATCTGGCCGAGCGACTGCTGTCCGGATCACCGGCGGACCCGGACCTGCGGCGAACCGCGGCCAATGCCTGGCTGGCGCTGGCCTACGGGCTGCGGGCCCAGGGCGAGCCCGCCTTGGCGGATGAGGCGTTCGCTCGCGTCGTGGAGACCGTGGGCGGCCGCGAAGGCGACCCGGTTCTTGGCCTGCAGGCGGTTCGCGCGCTGATCGGTCAGGGCGAAACGGCGCGTGCCCGGACCCTGGCCCGGCAGCTCATCGACGCCGGTTACGGGCACCCGGTACTGCTGGCCTCCTGCGAATCCTGCTGAACGCCGCGCCACGCCGCAGGCCGAATGCCGTGCGCGATACCCGGGGGATCGCCCCGGCTGTCCGTTGCAATCCGGCACGACCGGATGCGCGCCGGATCGGGCCGAACGAAACCGGGGCAGGCCTTCTCGAAAAGCCTGCCCCGGCAACCTCGTCCTTTCGAGGAAAAGGCGTCGGCGGGCCGGATATTCCGGTACCGGCGACGTATGAGCCTGGACTCAGCTCAGCTTGTCCGCCGCATCCTTGGCCATCTTCTTGGTCTTTTCCCAGGCCTCGTCCGATGCCGCGACCGTTGCTTCGCCGGCGTCCTTGCTCATATCGGCGGCCTTGCGGGCCAGGTCCTTCGCCGCGTCCCAGCCCTTGTCACCGGCCTGGATGCTGGCATCGGTCGCGTTCTTTGCCAGGTCGGCGGTCTTCTCCGCAACGTCCTTGCTGGCTTCCCAGGTGGCGTCGGCCGCGTCGGTCGTGGCGTCGCCGGCCAGGCGAGTCGCATCCTTGGTCTTCTCCCAGGCCGTCTCGCCCAGTTCGCCGGCGGTTTCGGCCACGTCTTCGGCCAGATCTTTTGCTTTGTCGAGCAGGCTTTTGTCTTTTGGTGTCGTCATCAGGAACTCTCCGGTGCTGGCATCGTAAATCGGCGCAGAATCGCGCCCTTGGCTAAGAAAAAGTAGCAGCCGGGCGGAAAATCGCCAGATCGACCCCGGGCTCTGGTGCGGGAAGGGCTAAAGGACCCAGCGGACGCTCAACACGCCGTTGAAGCCCCGCGCGTCGATCCCGGATCCGTGCTCCCGGTAACGCTTGTCGAGCATGTTCTCGAACAACAGTTCCAGCTCCAGCCCCGCGCGCGGACGCCAGGCGGCACGCAGGTTCCAGGTGGTCCAGCCGGGCGTGCCGTCCGGATCGATACGCGGGTCGCCGACATCCCGGTCGCTCAGCCGGTCCTGCTCGGCGGCGAACAGGGCATAGCCATCCAGCTCAACCCCGGCCCAGGGCCGGACCAGGAGGCCCGCCCGGCCGTTCAGCGGGGGCACCCGGTCCGCCGGCTGGTCGCCACCCCCCGGCAGATCATCCTCCCCTCGGGTCCAGTTCAGCACGCCGTAGGCCTCCCAGCGCTCGCTCGGCACATAGCGGGCGCCGGTTTCGACACCGTAGAGGGTCACCTCACCGATGTTCTCCGAACGCACGACGATGCGTCCGTCCTCGGTGATGTCACCGGTCGGCACCGATTCGATACGATCGTCGTAACGGCTGTAGTAGGCGAAGGCCTCCGCCTGCCAGGGTCCGTTGTCCAGCTTGAGCCCGGTGTCCACGCTGTAGACGCTTTCCGGATCCAGTTCGTCGTTGGCCACGTTGAAACGATTGCCCGGACGCGGACCCAGCGTGCCCAGGTCGAAGATGTTCGGCGGACGGAATCCTCGTCCGGCATTGGTGACCAGCGCAAGACCGGGTGTCAGGCCAATCCACAGACCGATGTGTCCGGTGAGGTCATCCGGCTCGAGGCGGGTGGCGGGGGCGCCGTCGGTGGCCTCTATGTCGATGTCGAAGCGGCTGTAGCGCAGTCCTCCGGACAGGCGCACCGCGTCGCCAAGCCACGCGTCGCCGGTGGCGAAAACGGCCGTGCTGTCGAGGCTCGATCCGTCAGGAAAGCGGCTGGCCACCGCCCCGACTGCACCGGTTTGCGTGTCTTCGCGCCGCCGCCTGCTGGTGATCTCGTCAGTGTAGTATTCCAGGCCCCAGGAAACGTGGACGGCATCCGCGATGGACGAGTCCGCCTGCAGCGTGAGGCCATACAGTTCGCTCTCGTTGTCCTCGATATTGCGGTCCGGGCTGCCGGTGTCGCGGGTCCGGCGATCGTCTACGATGACCTGCCGGGCCGCATGCAGGGTCAGCAGGTCGATCCCGCGGACCGGTTCGGCCACCCGCAAGCGGGCGTGGTAGAAGCGCCGGCTGTTCGGCTGAAAGGCGAACTCCTCCGAGGCCGGTTCGGTCTGCCCGAAACCGGGAACCCGTTCGTCCACCCGGGGCGTATTGGGCTGCTCGGAATACTGGGCCGACAGCATCAGATCCGTGTCCCGGCCGAGGTCGGCGACGACCTTTGCGTCGTACGCACGGGACCGGTAGTCGCTGGGCACGACGCGGTCGCCGTCGCCCGTCTTGCGGTGCCCGTACTCCTGGTAGGTAAATCCGGTGGACGCGGCAATCCGTTGGCCGCCACCGGTCACGGCGACCCGGCCGACCCGGGCCTGGTCCGCTGTACCCGCCATGGCGAGGGTCTCCACCGCCGTGACACCTGAGGCCTCGCCGGGCACGGGTTCCGGGGTGAGAACCTGCACCACCCCGCCCATGGCATCACCACCGTACAGGGTGGACGATGGCCCCCGGACCACCTCCAGGGCAGCCACGTTATAGGGGTCGACCAGCGCGAGATACTGGTTGGGCGCGCTGCGAAAAAACGCGTTGTTCAGCCGCATGCCGTCCACGAGGTGGAGTACCTGGGAGCCCTTCAGACCCCGCAGTATCACGGTGCCCTGACCGGGAGTCGTTTGCTGGAAATACGTCCCTGTGCGCGCGCGCAAAGCCTCCGGGAGCGTCTGGGGCATCGCCTGCCTGACCTGCTCCCCACTCACCACCGTCACCGCGGAGGCAACTTCGTGAACCGTCTCCAGCCGCCGGGACCCGGTGACCTGAACGGTCTCCAGCGTATGGCCCCCGTCCGCGTCGACAGTCTCCTCTGCCAAGGCCCCAGTTGCGCACAGCAGGGAGCTCAGGCAGACCCTGGCGCAGGCCGTCGCCCGGCCGGCGTGCCGGTGACACGTGGCTCCAGGGCGGGCTGTTCCGGGCCGGATACGGCCGGCGAATTCTGGGAGGCTGGGCATCAGACGGGGCGGGCACCGCGGACGCAAAGCGGGCAGTATAGCCATCTATGGACGCTGGCGATCATCCGCAGAACAACCGGCGCTGGCGCGTCCCGGACCGGGCGTGGTTCCGCTCGTGGCGGCCATTCGCCAAGCACTTGCCGGGGGCAACGCACGCGGCGGAACGGGCGTGCAGTTCGTCCGCTTTGCCGCCGTCGGCGCCCTGGCAACGGCCATTCACTATGTCCTGCTCATCGGTCTCGTCGAGACCATGAACGTCGGGCCGGTGGCAGCAACGGTGCTGGGCTCCATCGCCGGTGCCCTCGTCGCTTATGCCGGTAACCGCCGCTACACGTTCAAAAGCGGCGTGCCCCATGCGCGGGGTCTGCCCCGGTTCCTGCTGGTGGCCGGCGCGGGCCTGATTCTCAACGCGTCCATCATGGCGCTGTTGTCCGGGCCACTCGGGATCCATTATCTTGTCGCCCAGATCGTGGCGACGGGCGTCGTTCTCCTCTGGAACTTCGTGGCCAACCGTCACTGGACATTCGGGGACCCTACACGTGACTGAGGCCGGTTCTGAGTCGATTGCGATTGTCGTCCCCGTATACGACGAGGCCGCCGTTTTGCAGGCGTTTCACAGTCGACTGGTTGCCGTGCTGGATACCCTGGATATCAGCGCGTCGATCCTCTTCGTCGACGATGGCTCCACGGACGGCAGCCGATCCGTGCTTGCGGCCATCCGCGACGACGATCCCCGTGCCGGATCCCTCGAACTCAGTCGCAACTTCGGCAAGGAAGCGGCTATCACCGCCGGCCTGGACCATGCCCGGGCCGACGCGGTCATCGTCATGGACGCCGATCTCCAGGATCCACCCGAGCTGATTCCGGATCTCCTTCAGCGCTGGCGGGACGGGTTCGATGTAGTCTATGCCCAGCGTACGGACCGGCAGGCGGACAGCTGGGCGAAACGGACCACGGCCCGATGGTTCTACCGGTTGATGCAACGGACAGGCCGGGTACGCATCCCGCCGCAGGCAGGCGACTATCGTCTCCTGAGCCGCCGGGCGGTGGAGGCGCTGGTATCGCTGCGAGAGCAGCACCGGTTCATGAAGGGTCTGTATACGTGGGTGGGCTATCCGCAGACGGCCGTGCCCTACGCCCGGGACTCGAGAGCTGCAGGCGAAACGAAATGGTCCTACTGGCAATTGTGGAACCTGGCGCTGGAGGGCATCACGTCGTTCACCGCCGCGCCGCTGAAGCTGGCCAGCTACATCGGCCTCGCCACCGCAGTTGGCTCGTTTGTCTATGGCCTGGTGATCATCGCCCGGACGCTCATCGTAGGCCGGGATGTCCCGGGCTACGCCAGCCTGATGGTCGTGATTCTGTTTCTCGGCGGGATACAACTCATCGCGCTGGGCGTGATCGGCGAGTACCTGGGCCGGACCTTCAACGAGGTAAAGCGCAGGCCCCTGTATTTCGTCGATCGTTTCGACCCCGGACGGGCAGCAAGGGACGAAGACCGCAGACCGCTGGCAGCAGTCGCCTCGGATAGCGAGACGGAACAGGTGCCCGAGCATCGACCGGGTTTGTCGAAGGCAGCCGACGGCACCTGATTGCGGCCCCGCCCCGTGGCGGTTCGCCCCGCGCCGGTAAGGTATCGATGTGGCTGCCGGAGAGGACTAACCGGCCGGACGTCAGGCGAAGCCCGCGATCTGCAGGGAGCCTCCGCTGAAGTCCCTTGCCTGCGCGGCCTGCGTCTCGTACGAACTCGAATCCTCCTTGATCCGCTCATCCATGGCGTCGAACAGGGCATCAGCCCCTTCCAGATCTCTAAGCTGCGGGGCAGCGAGCCCCAGCCCGCTCCGGTTGTCGCGGTATCCCCGGTCCAGCGCGCGGCGGAAATACTCCGCCGCCTCGGCCTCTCTGCCCTCCAGGGCAAACAGCCAGGAGCGAATCATGGAGAGACGGGCAACGGCCTCGCTCGCGGCATCCTGCTCGGCGATCAGCTGTTGCATGCGGGCCACGAGCGGCGCGGCCTCCTTATCCCGGCCCTGATAATGCATGGCAACGGACAGGGCGTAGATCGGGAACCCCGTCTTGTCGGTCAAGTCATCTGCAGTTAGGTTCTCCAGGCCCGGCGACTCACGTATGCGCCGTTCGGCGGCGGCGGGATCGCCGGAAGCAATCTCCAGCATCGCGGCCTCGGCGACCCGGTTCGGACCAGGAGGCAACTCTGCGGTCATCTCCAGGTAACCCGCGAGCGCGGCCTTCGGATCGCCGCGCGCGACCTCGACCTCGGCACGCAGCCAGGCCACGCCGCGAATCGCGTCGGCCTGAAAGGGCGGGCTCGGCGCGTCGTCCAGCAGTGCCAACGCCTCGTCGGTCTTGCCCCAGTCGAAATACAGGTTCGCGAGATTGAGAATCGAATTCCAGTAGTAGGGATTCAGCGACAGGGCCTTCTCCAGTGCCAAAGCACGTTGGCCGGCATCCCCTTCCAGGGCAGCCAGATCCGCTTCCCGCATGTAGGTCAGGAACCACTCGGGCGCTTCCGTCTTGAGTTCATCAACGAGGGACCGGGCCTCATTGATCTGCCCGAGGCCCAGCGCGGTGACCGCCTGCCGGTGCACGATGATCGGCGACAAGGGATCGAGTTCGTAAGCCTTGTCCTCCGCTTCCTGGCTGGCCTTTTCGTCGGGCAACAGCGTCGTCGACATCCACAGGTAGGCATGCGCGTTGTTGGGGTTGAACTCCAAGGCCTTTCGAAACGCTTCCACAGCAGCCGACTTGCTGCCGCTGCCGGGCTGGAATTGCTCCCGCTGAGTGAGATACAGTCCCTTTGCAGCCCACGCGTCACTATCCGTCGGGTCAAGTGCCAGGGCCCGTTCGATGGCCCGTTCGGCCACCGGGCCGGTCTCGCCAAGACTGCGGTAGCCGTAGTTTTCCATGAGGGCGTAGGCCGTCGCCATGCCGGCATACGGCGGAGCGAAGTCAGGATCGATCAGCGTGGCCTGCTGAAACTCGGCCAGTGCCTGGTCCAGCGACACCGGTGTCCGGGTCCGGACATGGGCGCGCCCTTTCAGATAGTGCCGATAAGCCTCCACGTCCCGGGTGGACGACGAGGCAATCGCCTCCCGTTCCGCGGGGAGCAGCGTCGTCTTGAGTTCCTCCACCACCGAGCGGGCGATGGCGTCCTGGATGGCGAACACGTCTTCGAGCTGATCGTCGTAGGTTTCCGACCACAGGTGATAGCCGTCTTCGGCACCGACCAGCTGGGCTGTTACCCGAATCCGGTCCCCCTGGCGGCGGACGCTGCCCTCGAGAATATGCGCGACATTGAGCTTCTGGCCAATGGACCGGAGATCCTCGTTCTTACCCTTGAAAGCGAAGGACGAGGTCCGCCCGGGCACGCGGAAATCCGGCACCTGGGCCAACAGGTTGAGCAGTTCCTCGGAAAGGCCGTCTGAGAAATACTCGTTGGATGCATCGTCCGACATGTTCGCGAACGGCAGCACGGCGATAGACAAGTCCGCACCCGTTCCCGGAGACCCGGGTGTGACGGCAGTGGGGTCGGCAGCCGCGCCCGGGTCCGCGGTCATCGCGCCTCCGGCGCCCGGCTCCCGCGTGACACGATCCCAGGCAAGGAGCCCGATCGTGAGCACAAGCAAGGCGATCGTGACGGCGTCCAGCTTCTTGCCGGACGCGCGGCTGGCCGTGTCAGCGGGTTCTAGATCGCGCTCCCGCTTGAGCCCGTCCGGGGTGATCTCGTAGACCCAGGAGAAAATCAGTGCGACAGGGAAACCGAGAATGAGCAGCCCGAGGACAAATCGAAGGCTCCAGTCCGGAACGCTGAGCAAACCAAACAGGACGTCGGCGACCTGCAAGATCAGCCAGGACGCCACGACATAGAACGCCGCCACGCGGACTACGTTCCGGCGGCGCAGCTCGGCGAACAGGTTCTTCAATCCACTCCCCTGGATTCGGACGGCGCGAGTCTAGCATGCGACGTCGCCGACTCCGGCTCGTCGGACCGGCTCTATCGCCTGTCCAGGACGATCAGAAACAGGCGCCGCGCATCCCGAGCGCCGTGTCGTCCAGACTCGCAACCAGCGCCGACTGGGCCTGGACCCTCGGCAACTCGTAGCGGAAGAAAAAGCGGCAGGCAGACGAGCTTGCCGGCGTAAAAATCGGCGTCCGGCCCGGTCACTTCTCCGGCCGCCAGGGCGATGCTGGCCTGTTCAAGCCAGAGCCAGCCAATGACCACGTGGCCCAGCATGTCCAGATAGACCGACGCGTTGGCCAGGCCCGCGCAGCACATCGCCTTTTTGCAGGGCCCCGCCAACGGCCTGGGTCGCGCGGCCAACCGCATCCACGGCCTCTCGAAGCGCCGCAACTTCGACGGTCAGCTCGGGATGGCCGCCGGCCCGATCGAGCGTCGCGCTGACACGGCCAAGGAGCACCTGAAGGGCCGCGCCGTTTTCCATGAACGCCTTGCGGCCCAGCAGGTCAAGGGCCTGGATGCCGTGGGTCCCCTCGTGGATGGCATTGAGCCGGTTGTCCCGGTACAGGCGCTCCACGGGGTAGTCACGGGTGTACCCGTATCCGCCGAGAACCTGGATCGCGTGCTTGTTGGCTTCCAGGCAGAACTCCGACGGCCACGACTTGGCGATCGGCGTAAGGATCTCCAGCAGGAGCGTGAGCTCGGCGTGCTCTGCTTCGGTCGCGGCGATCTTGCGTTCGTCCACGAGCCGGGCACAGTAGAGCACGAGGGCCATCGCCCCTTCCACGAAACACTTCTGTGTCAGGAGCAGCCGGCGGATGTCCGCGTGCTCGATAAGCCTCACCGGCGGAGACTCGGGGTCCTTGTTTCCTGGCAAACGACCCTGGGGACGTTCGCGGGCGTACTCCAGGGCATGCAGATAGGCAGCGTAGCCCAGTGTCGTCGCACCGGCTCCCACGCCAACCCGCGCCTCGTTCATCATGTGAAACATATAGCGCAGACCCTGGTGGGGCTCGCCAACCAGTTCACCGAGGCACTCGCCACTCTCTCCGAAGTTGAGCACCGTATTCACCGTGCCCCGGTAGCCCATCTTGTGGTTCAGTCCCTGCCAGGGCGATGCCGTTGCGATCGCCGGGCTCGCCGCCGGCGCCGAGCCGATGCCTGGGCACCACGAACAGCGAAATCCCTCTGACCCCGGGCGGGCTGCCCGGAAGACGGGCGAGGACGAGGTGAACGATGCTCTCGGACAAATCGTGCTCGCCACCGGAGATCCACATTTTCGTCCCGGTAATCCGGTAGTCGCCGTCACCGGTGGGCTCCGCGCGGCAGCGAATGTCCGATAGCGACGAACCCGCCTGGGGCTCGGAGAGACACATGGTTCCGAAATAACGGCCTGCCAGCATAGGCCCCACGTAGCGGCGTTTCTGCTCCTCGCTTCCGAACACGCTGAGCAGATTGGCCGCGCCCACGGTCAGAAAGGCGTAGGCATGGGTGCCGACATTGGCCGCCGAGAACCAGGCCTGGCAGGCCTGGTAGATCACCCAGGGCATGTCGAACCCGCCCTGGTCCTCGTCGAACGGGGCGGCGAGAAACCCGGCCGCCGCGAACGCGTCCAGGGCAGCCTTCACCTCGGGGATGATCGTGACCCGCTCACCGTCGAACGAGGGCTCCTGGTGATCGGCCGCCGCCGCATGGGGCGCGAACTGTTCCCGGGCCAGGCGCGCCGCCGCGTCGAGCGCGGCGTCAAAGGTGGTCCGGTCGTGACCGGCGTATTTTGACGCAGCGCAGAGCGTCTCGACGTCCAGGACTTCGTAAAGCAGGAACTCCAGGTCCCGTGCATTGAGCAGATCCGCCATCAGGAGGCTCCGTAGGCTGAAGGATAAGAAGGGGCGATTCAGGCCGGCTGATCCTCGCCTTTACGGGACTGGTCCGAGGTACTCAGCAGGGCGAGAAATCGAGGATGATCGCGCAGATTTTCGAGGTCGCTGTCGTTTTCCATCCACTCGCGCGCCGGGAGCCGGCTCGCCGGGCTGCGCTCCAGGCAGTCCAGCGCCCGCTCGAGTTCGCCAGCCCGGGCGAAGAAGCACGCACCGTTGTAGAGCATGCCCGGGTCGCCGCTGTCCAGCGCCATGGCCTTGTCAATCGCCTGGCGGGCAGCTGCCTCGTCGCCGAGTGCCAGCAAGGCCCCGGCGGACAGGTACAGGGCCCGATGATCGTCCGGGTGCAGTTCCAGCTGTCGCTGCGCTCGCTCCAGGCCGATCCGCGACCATGCCGTAACCGCCTCGGCGTTGCCCAGCTCGGTGTAGAGCTGCGGCAGCAACATGGCCGACTGGTAGTCCGTGGGCCGGACCGATGCGGCGCGCTCCATCAGCCGGATCGACTCTTCGGTTCGCCCCTGCTGCATGGCCACACGCCCGGAGTAGTACCAGGCCTCGAACAACCCGGGCTCCAGCTCGGTGGCGCGCTCGAGATGAACCGCGGCCTCGTCCAGGCGCTTCCCCAAGGTAAGGGACAGGCCTCGCGCCAGGTGCGCGAGGCCGGATTCCGCGCAGAGATCGAGGGCCTTCCGGCTGGCCTCGTCGATTTCCCGAAAAACCTCGTCGGTGTCGTCCAGCCACTGGTAGAACATGAAGCCGGCGATCGCCAGACCCGCCCAGGCGCGGGTAAAGCCCGGATCCCTCGCCACAGCCTTCCGAAACATGTCCCGGGCAAAGCCCATGTTGTGGCCGGTGATGCGGTCCAGGTAGCTCATACCCTTGAGGTAGTAGTCGTAGGCCTCTACGTCGCGGGTGCCCTGCATGCGGGCCTGTGCCTGGCTGTCGGGACTGCTGCCGAGCTGAAAAGCCGCGGCGATGCTTTCCGCAATGCGGTCCTGGACGGCAAAGACGTCGGACAGCTCGGCATCGTAGCGGTCCCCCCAAATCTGGAATCCGTCGCTGCCGTTGACCAGCTGCGCGGTCACCCTGAGCCGATCGCCGGCCTTGCGGACACTGCCCTCGACCACCGTCGACACATTCAGACGCCTGCCGATCTCCGCCACGTCCGCGCCGCCGTGCCGGAACTGGCCGGCGGAAACCCGGGATGCGACACGCAGCCCGGGAATTCTCGCCAGCGCGCCGGAAATCTCCTCCGCCAGCCCGCGGCAGAAATAATCCTGATCCTGGTCCGGACTGAGGTCAGCGAACGACAGCACGGCGACGGACGGCGAGGCCGGCATGTGTGAGTCGGCGGCAACACCGGCGTCGGGCGACGCCTGCCCATCGGCAAGCCCGGGCTGCGCCGGGGCGATTGCGTGCCACGGCGTGTCTTCCCCGGAGCCGGGACCCGGATCCACGCGCACGCCCTTGGGAGTCACCTCGAATATCCAGGCGAGCACCAGCGCGAGAGGGAAACCGAGAATGGCCAGCATGACCACGAGCGTTACCGACCACTCAGGCAGCCGCAGCGGCTCGAACGTGGTCTCGGCCACCTGGATCAGCACCCATGCGACCAGCGCATAGGCCACCGCCACCCTGACGACCTTTCTGCGCCGTAGCTCCGAAGCGAACCCTGCCAAGCATGCTCTCCCTGCCGGCTGTGCCGGCTCGGGGGAAGTCTAACCCATCGACCTGTCGCCCGGCGCGGGGGACGGGGGCAACCAGAGAATGACTTCGAGGCCGCCAGTCTCGCGATTATTCAGCGACAGGCGCCCGCCGTGGGCCTCGACCACCTCCCGGCACAGGGGCAGGCCTAGCCCGGTGCCGGTGCGCTTGGTGGAATAGAACGGCAGCAGGGCGCTGGCGAGCACAGTTTCCGACATCCCCGAGCCGCGATCGCCGATGACAATGCGCTGGCCCGAATCGGCGTCGCTGACCGTCAGGCTCACCGCCTCCGGTGACGACCCGGATTCATGGGCGTTCTTGACCAGGTTGATGAGCACCTGCTCGAGCTGGGCCGGATCGAACCAGCCCGGCTTGACGGGCAGATCGCCGTCGACACGAAATCGGGCCAGCCCGGACAAGCCGGCGACGAAGCCATCCCAGTCCACTGCCCGGGGTTCCGGTCGGGGCAGTCGCGCGAACCGTGCATAGCCCTCGATGAAGTCCTTCAGGTGCCGGGTCCGGTCCTCGATCGTGGCGAAAATAGTCTTTAGCTTTTCCTTGTCAGGTGCTTCGGGTGCTTCGGCAAGCCGCCCGCCCGAATGTGCGAGGGACGACACCGGCGCCAGGGAATTGTTGAGCTCGTGGCCGATGACACGGATCACGTTCTTCCAGGTCGCGACCTCCCTGCGGCTCAGCTCGCGGGTCAGGTGTTTGAACAGAAAAAGTCGATGGGTGCGAGCATTGAGCATGAATCCCTTCTGGGACAGGTGGAAGGTCTCCGGGCCGTTTTCCCCTTCGATGGTGAACAACCCGTCGCCGCCGGTGCGCACGGCCTCCCGGAGCGGCTCCGGCGCATTCTCCAGAATGCGTTCGAAGGCAAGACCCTCGAGCTTCCGTCCTCCCAGGAACAGCTGTCTCCCCGCGGCATTCGAATAAATGACGGCACCCGTCGGACCTGCAAGGACGAGCGCCAGCGGCGTCGCCTGGATCACCGTATCCAGCAACAGCTCCCGCTGGAACAGGTCGTGGCGTTCGTCCCGGAGCACCTGACCTATAGCGTTGTACGCCTTCACCAGCGCGCCGAGTTCGTCGTTCCGGGTTTCGGCCAGGCTGATGGAAAAGTCGCTGTCGGTCAGGCTGCCGGTGCCGTCCGCGAGAGCCTGGAGGACTCGATTGATGGGCGTCATGAATCTCCGCGTGACGACAACTGCCAGCGGCAAGGCCAGGGCCAGGCCGAACAGCAGGCCCAGGCCAGTGCTCCCGGTCCGGGATCCGGCAATCGCTCCTGCGGCCACGGCAAGGGCAACCAGCACGCCGACCAGGAGCGTGACCTTGCCTTCCAGGCTGCGCCTGGGCCCCGGGTTACCGGCCAAGGCGGTCAGACCGAATCCCGGGGGATGCCGTACTTGTCCATGCGCCGATACAGCGCCTGTCGGGACAGTCCGAGTTCTCTTGCGGCTCTGGCCACGGTGCCTCCATGACGATTCAGCGCGGCAACAATCGCTTCACGGCCGGCCTCGGCCCGCGGCATATCCCCGCCACGCGGCTTTCCGGGCGCGGACGATGAATCGAGGCCGAGCGAATCCGCGCCGATCTCCGGACCGGCGGAAAGTACCGATGCCCGCTGGATGCGATTGGCGAGCTCGCGGACATTGCCGGGCCAGTCGTGGGCCAGCAGCGCGCGCTCCGCGTCGGTCCGAAGGGATTGGTCCGCGCCCGCAAAAAACCGCGCCAATGGCAGCACATCATCCATCCGCTCGGCCAGCGCCGGAACGGCGAGTTCGATCACATTGAGTCGATAGTAGAGATCCTCCCTGAAGCTTCCACTGGCCACCGCCTGGCCCAGGTCGGCGTTCGTGGCCGAGACGATGCGTACCGAGACCTTGTGAGTCTGACTGCTGCCCAGGCGCTCGAACTCTCCGGTCTGAAGGACACGCAGCAGCTTGGCCTGGCTGGCAAGCGGGAGATTCCCGATCTCGTCGAGAAACAGCGTCCCGCCGTCGGCGATCTCGAACCGCCCTGGCCGCGCCTTCCCGGCACCTGTGTAGGCGCCCGCTTCGGCGCCAAACAACTCGCTTTCCACGAGATCCGCTGGCAGGGCCCCCATGTTCACCCGCACGAACGGCCCGTCCGCAACGGCGGAGTTGGCCTGGATGATCTCGGCGATCTTTTCCTTTCCGGCCCCGTTGGGTCCCGTGATCAGCACGGGCACGTCGGCCCCCGCCACCTGGCAGGCGGTCGCCAGCAGCTCCTGGATGGCGTCGCTCTCGTAGACGATGCCTCGAAGGTCGTAGCGCTCGGCCAGGCGACGCCGGGATGCGTTACGTGCCTCGGCCAGCCGGTGACGCTCCAGCGAGTTCTCCCGCAGAGCCAGCAGGTTCCGAGCCGTTGTCACCAGCCGCTCATCGTCCCAGGGTTTGGCCACGTAGTCCGCCGCGCCCGCCTTGACCAGGGCAACCGCCGTTTCCAGGTCGGTCCAGGCGGTAAAGAGAATGACCGGCAAATCCGGGTCGCAGTCGCGGATAGCGTGGAACAAGGCCCGCCCTTCTTCGCCTGAAGTCGTATCGGCCGTGAAATTCATGTCCTGGATAACGAGGTCCACGGATTGTTCGTCCAGGAGCGCCAGGCCCTCCTCCGGCCCGGTCGCGGTCAGAACGCGGATGCCCTCCATCGAGAAGAGGATCTCGAGCGCCGTGCCCACAGCCTCGTTGTCGTCGATGACGAGCAGCGTTTCGGTCACGGCGCGGCACTCGCCTCCATGATCGTAATCGTCTCCACCGTCGAGCCGGCGAGCAGTGCTGCAAGCAAGGTCTCGTCGACGCCGTTCAGAATGACCGAGGGTTCGAGATGGAATGGCCGGCGATTGAGCTGGTCCGGGTCCAGGACCGCCAGGGCCGAGACCTCCTCGAAGAGGCCGGTGATCGCGGCCTCGGCTGCGGCCGCTTCAGACCCCTCTCCGTCGGTATCACGTTCACCGGGGCGTGCATCGACCTGCACGTTCAGACTGCCGCAGCTACGGATCCAGGCCTCCACCCGGGCTCTGGCCTCCTGGAACTCGGGAGTCGACGCAGAATCAACGCGCAGTACTTCCGAAGGCACCGAGCCACAGATCTCAGATTGCGCCGTCAGCGGCGCCAGCACTCCAAGAGCAAGAATGAGTGCCCGCATCAGTTCACTGCCTCCCCATCGTCATGGTCTGCATTCACCATATCGCAACCGGCTTTTCCCGTCAGACGGCATGCGATGGATCAAACGGTCCGCGTCGCGACCGCTGGCGGTATTCGCGTGGCGGTCCGCGCCGGCCCCAGTACCGCGACCTGACCAAGAATCAGCAGCGCCAGCATGCCGGCCACCAGCCAGCTCCCGGGTATGCGGGCAACACCGAACTGGGTGGCGAGAAAGGCGTTGAGGGAGAACGTGAGGACAACGCCGATCACCAGCCCGAAGCCGGTGAGTACCGCATTCTCGGCGAGGAAGTAGCGCAGGATGTCGCCACGCGTCGCGCCGAGGGCCCGGCGCGTGCCGATCTGGCGTGTGCGGCGGCGCACGTTGAAGCTTGCCAGGCCGACAATACCCAGCCCGGTGAGTAAAACCAGCAGGATCATGATGACGACGAGGATCCGCACGGTGGCTCTTTCGTCGCTGAACTCCTCGGCGAGCTGCTCGCGATGGGTTTCGGGCGGCATGACCGTACGGCCCGTCGTGCGCTCCGTCAGCTGCGCCTCGACGTCCGGAAGCAGACCGTCGAGCGCACCGGGCTCCGAACGGACCGCGTAGCCCAGCCAGGGCCCGGCCATCCGGCCCGGCAGCAAGGTCGAGTCTTCCCATTCCAGGTAGTTGGGCCAGGGTACGGCCAGCCGTTTTACGATGCCGATCACGGCAGCCTGGTCGCCGCTCTCGGTATGAACGAACTGCCCGAGGGCACCTTTCGGGAACATCCTCCGGGCCAGCGACTCGGTCAGGATGACCCCTGAGAAAAAGCCCTCGAAACCGGTCGGATCAACCTCGATGATTTCGTCCCGGGTGAACCATCGGCCTTCCAGCAGCTCCAGGCCGAGGACATCCAGGCCGCGCTCGTCCACCATGTACATGGCGGTTTGCACCGCCGACTCGGGCTGACCGGCCTTGACCAGCCAGTTTGACGACCATCCGGATCCGGTGCCAGGCAGGGCATTGATCGTGCCGGCCGCCCGCACGCCTGGCAGGGCGTTGAGCATTTCCAGGTCGGCGCGGACTTCCCCGTCCCAGTCGAAGTCCTCCGTGTAGGCGAACATGGTGACGCGCGCAATATTCGCTTCGTCCACACCGGTCGGCCTGGCCATCACGTCGAGCCGCTCCTTGATCACGTAAAGGGCGTTGACCATGACGGCCATCGTGATGCCCACCTGGAGAGCGACGAGAAGCGGACCGACCCAGTTGCGGCCAAGCCCTTTAATAATGCTGCCTAGTTCCATCTTGCGACTCCCCGGTGCGGCCGGATCACTGGCTTTTCAAGAAGCGTACGGGCACTGCACGGCCCACCCGCCAGGCGGGATAAAGCCCGGCAGCCAGCGCCGCGAAAAACGCCAGCGCAACGGCGCTGAGTCCCATGCTCAGGTCAAGCCGGGCAACATTGGCCAGGTCATCGAAGCCCTGGCGCAAGGACCACAGTCCGGCTGCCGCAAGCATCAGCCCGATCAGACCGCCGGCGATGCCGATCGCACCGACCTCGGTGAGATACTGGCGAACGATGTCGCCACGGCTGGCCCCCAGGGCTCGACGGATAGCGGCGGACGGTGCGGTCCCGGCAAACTTGGCCAGCAGCAGGCCCACGGCGTTGAGCAGGCAGACCAGCAGAAACAGAAAGGCCAGGGCCACCACGACCCGGCTGTCGTCACTGACGACCTGGCGGTGGGCGAGCCACTCCTCGACGTCCCGAAGCCGGTTGTCCACCGGACGGGGGAACCGGCCAGCGACCTTCTGTTCCTCCACGTAGCCGTTGAGGTAGGACATGTAGGCAACCTGGGTCTCGGCATCGGGGAGCTCGGCCCAGAACATCACCCACACGCACTCGGACCCCTTGAAGTCCTCGAAGCTGACGAGGCGCTCGGGCTTCCAGCAGCTCGTGTTGCCGTTGATGTCCCACTCGCGGTGAACAGCGGAACTCATCGGCACGAAGATCTGCTCCGGGTTGCCGAATACCTGGGTGTTGACATCGTAGAAGCGCGGCAGGGGGTTCCAGTCCTCCAGCACGCCGACAACCCGGAAATCGTCATCCGCCAGGCGCAGCGTTCGGCCCTGTGCTGTCTTCGCCGCCGAACAGCTTGTCGTTGGCCTCCTTGCCGAGCACGACCACGGGCAGGCCGTCCCGGTCGGCCGTGCCCCCCCAAGCCGATCCGTATTGAAACGGCACTTCGAACATCGGGAAGAAACCGCGAGTGGTCGCGCGAACGCCGTAGATTTCCGGCGTGCTGCCCGGCTCGCCGGTTTCCACGACAGAGGCGGACCGATAGTTGGCGGTGTGGCGTAAGGGAATGTCCGATTCCAGGAGCGCCATGGCATCGGCGTAGGTCAACCAGAATGGCGGCCCCGGCGGCTCGCCGTCGCCGCCCTCGAAGAAGGGGCTGTTGGGATCCCAGCTGTCCAGCTGAACGCGAAACAGCTGGTCGCTCTTCTGAGGAATCGGGTTCCTCGCCAGCATGTGATAGATCGTCAGGCTCGTGATGGAAACGCCGATGCCAACGGCAATAGCCGCAACAATCAGCATCGACAGGACGGGGCTGCGGCAAATCGACGCCCACGCGGTGCGTAGATGATGAGCGAACACGCGATCCCTCCTATGCGCCGGCGCTGGCCGCGAGGCCGCCCGGCACCGGATCGTAGGGTTTGAAGTCGGTGACCCGGCCGTCCAGCACGTGGACATTGCGATGGGCGCGTCGGGAAAGATCCGGGTCGTGGGTCACCATGATGACCGTCGTGCCGCGGGCATTGATTTCCTCCAGGAGATCGAGCACCTGCCGGGCCATCAGGGAGTCGAGATTGCCGGTTGGCTCGTCAGCCAGGATGAGGCGCGGGTCGCCGGCCAGGGCGCGTGCAATCGCAACCCGCTGCTGCTGCCCGCCGGACAGCTGGGACGGCAGATGGCGTGTGCGTGAAGCCAGCCCGACCATTTCCAGGGCCCGGGCCGCCCGCGCCTTTCGCTCGGCGCGATCCAGGCGACGATAGCGAAGGGGCAACTCGACGTTGTCGGCCACGTCCAGGTCCGGTATCAGGTTAAAACTCTGGAAGATGAACCCGATTTTCTGGTTCCGGATCCGCGATCGCTGCGTGTCGGAAAGCGCCGAAACGTCCTCGCCGTCGAAACGGTAGGACCCGTCCCCGAAGGTCTCCAGCAAGCCGGCAATGTTCAGGAACGTGGTTTTCCCCGATCCCGAGGGTCCGGTCACCGCAACGAAGTCGCCCTCGTTCACCGTAAGGCTGAAATCCCTCAGCGCGTGGGTTTCGACCAGTTCCGTGCGGTAGACCTTTCCAATGTGCTGCATCTCGAGCATGAATGAGTTCTCCAACCGTGCTGCTTGTCTTGCCTAGTCCCTGATCATCACGACGTCGGCGTCTTCGAACGCCCGGTTGCCGGAAATGACCACTACCTCACCTTCCGCCACCCCGGATGTGAGCTCCACCCGCTCGATGCTCACCGATCCAACAGTGACCTCGCGCTTGCGCGCCATGACCGTCCTCTATGACCCACACCGACCGGCCGGCGCTGTTATCCAGGAACGGTCCGCGGCGCACGGACAGGGCGTCCGCGCGGTTCTCCAGAACGACCGTGGCCGACACCCGCTGGCGCTGACGGAGCCCCTCCGGCGTACCCTCGGCAAAGCGGGCGCGGGCCACCACCTGGTTGTCCCGGATCTCGGGAGACACGGAGGCCAGGACGCCCGGATAGGTCTCGGGTCCGTAACGAATCGTGACCGGCATACCGGGGACCAGGTCATCCGCATAGGCCTCCGGAACGGCGAGATCGACCTCCAGTGCGGTCAGGTCGACAACGGTAAAGAGGGGCTGGTTTCGCTGCACCGAGGCTTTCTGTTCGACGGCCAGGTCGCCGATCACACCGGTCACCGGAGACCCCATATCCAGCGCCGCCACCTGGCGCTCCAGCTCATTGACGAAGAGCTGCTGCCGGTCCCGGGCCAGTGCCCGGGTGCGGACCTCGAACCCGGCCGTGTCGGTTACGAGTTCGGCGTCCTCACTGGCATGCCGGTAGCGAACCCGGGCCGCCTCCAGGTCGTCCCGGGCTTTCTCCAGGTCCTGCTGGCTGATGACCTGGTACTCCCAGGAACGCTGTGCCCGGCGCAGCTCGCGCTCGGCGGCAACGATTTCCACGCGGGCCAGGTCGGCGGCCTGGCGGGCGGCCGCCTGGGCCTTGCGGGCGCGAATCTCCTCGCGGCCGAGCTCCTCTTCCAGGCCGGCCAGCGTCGCCCGCTCCTGCGCCAGCCGATTATTCAGTCCGGGGCTGTCCACGGATGCGACCCGCTGGCCCTCGACCACCTGGTCACCGGGGCGGGCCTCGAGAGTGACCGTTCCCTCGGCGGGGGCGAAGACCGTCGGGCTCACGGCGGCGACGATTTCACCCTGCACCGAGACGTCCCTCACAAACGGTCCGCGCTCGACGACCGCAGTTCTCAGGCGGTCGGCGGCCACGGACCGTTCCGATCCGAACCAGCGCTTGGCCGCCGGCGCCGCGATGGCAACGGCCAACGCGATTAGAAGCAAGGCCGCCATCGGCGCGACGAAGCGCCGGCGACGACTCCCCACCAGAGGTCGATCCTGGCCGGCTGTATCCCGCATCCGCACGCCGGCCGGGACTCCGTCGTCTCGCGATCCGCCCGAAACAGCGTGCAGACTGGTCACAGCGTCACGATCCGACGAGCACAGGCGCCCGGCTCGACAATGCCGCCAGTGGCGCCGAGGCAGGAGGCAGCGGGCGCCGGGACCGTCATGCCGTCGACCGTGGGCGACGACGTATCCCGGCCTCCGGCGATGGCGGCCACGCTCGCAAGAAGGAAAGCGGCCAGGACCAGAGAGCGCGGGAGCAGCAGGACTTGGGTTCTCATGGCGTTTCGATCCTCGTTGCCGGTGATTCCCGGTACGAGTGAGCATTTGCAAAGGCTGTGCCAGACACCCGACAGAGGCCCCATAGATAATTGTTTATTATGGGCTTTTGTCAATTTCGCCGGCACAACTCAAGACCGCCGAGTGTCCGGTTCGCGTACCGCCGGACACCGAATCGGACACTTCTGTCCGGCAGCGGACACTCGCGCCGGGCGCTTGCGTCGCCGGGTCCTTCGCGGCCAGAGATCCGGTCCGGGCTCGTCCAGACAATGCCCGCATGGACCTCCGTGCTTCGCCTGACGGCGCCTGCACCGGGTTGGTACCGCTAGAGAACAGGCGGGCGGCCGGCCACGGGCCGACGCTAGTCCTCAAGTCCCCGGAGAAATCCCAGCAGTTCCCGGTTCACCGTTTCGGGAGCCTGCAGATGCAGCCAGTGGCCCGCATTCGGAATCCGGGCGACTCGCACACCAGCAGGAAAGTCGTCTCGCCGCACCGTCGTCTCCAGGAGCTGTGCCCCGACGGCCCGGTCCGTCTCGCCCATCATGATGAGCGTCGGGACCCGGATAGGCCGCGTCAGCTGTTCAAGGCTTCCTCGCCACCGGGGATCGGTCACGGCAAACAGATCGCGATAGTAGGCCAACGCGGCCGGCAGAACGCCGGGCTGCGCCAAGGCCTCGAGGGCCGGACCGAGAACCTCTTCCGGCGGATCCCACCCGGACGACCAACGACGCCAGTAGCGGCGGATCATCTGCCCCTGACGCCGCAGCAGCCACCATTCGCTCAAGCCCTGAAGCTGGAAGAACGCCATATAGCGTGACCTCCACACCTGGTCGGGCCGCCGCGGGAGACTCTCGAGAAATCGCCCGGCAGGCGGTACCGCCAGTGCAGTGAGGGATCGCAGGCGCCCGGGTGAAACGGCGGCGGCGGCGTATCCGGCGGCCGCGCCCCAGTCGTGCGCCAGCACATGGCCTCGATCCACGCCCAGGCCGTCCAGCCAGCCGATGACGTCCTCGGCGAGGTCACCGGCGAAGAACCGTCGCGGTGTCGTTGCCGTGTGGGTCTCGTAGCCGCGAAGCATGGGCGCAACAGCGCGGTAACCGCCGCTTGCCAGCGCCTGCAGCTGGCGCACCCAGGTCGCCGTCGTATCCGGAAAGCCATGCAGGCACAGCACCAGCGGACCGTCAGCGGGACCGGCCTCCACAGCGGAATACTCGAACCCGCCGGCAGGAAATGTTGATCTGGCGCAAGGATGCTGGCCTGTTTGCGATGGCGCCCCCTATACTGCCGCGACTTGTGAGGGAGACGCCAGCATGGCTCGAGGTGAACGCCTCAACCGCATTCCAACACTGCTCCAAGCTTTCGTCCCGCTGGCCGTGCTCATCGTTCTTCTGTCCTTGTCGGTGCACCTGTTCGGCTCCGATTCCTCCTACGGAGCCAACCAGATCGTTCTCGTGATTTCGGCTGCGGTGGCCGCGGCCATCGGCATACGCAACGGCCACAGTTGGGCGCATATCCAGAAGGCGATCGTTGCGGGCATCAGTACGGGTATGGGCGGAATCCTGATTCTGCTGGCCGTGGGAGCCCTGATCGGCGCATGGATGATCAGCGGCACGGTTCCCGCAATGATCTTCTACGGCATGAAAATCCTCGATCCGAGCTTCTTCTTCGTGTCCAGCGCCCTGCTCTGCGCCGTCGCTTCTCTGGCCATTGGCAGCTCCTGGACCACGGCCGGCACCATCGGGATCGGCCTGATCGGTGTGGCCCAGGGCCTTGGCCTGTCCACGGCCGCCACGGCGGGCGCAGTAATTTCCGGCGCGTATTTCGGGGACAAGATGTCCCCGCTGTCGGACACGACGAACCTCGCCCCCGCGGTGGCCGGCGCAGAGCTGTTCTCCCATATCCGGCACATGCTGTGGACCACAGTGCCATCGTTTCTGATCGCCCTCGCGATCTTCACGGTCCTGGGGCTGCGCGGCGGCGCGACCGCCGATCTGGAACTCGGCAATACCAGTGCGGTTCTGGCAGCCCAGTTCAACCTGTCGGCCTGGACTCTCCTGCCACTGCTTTTCGTCTTCGGCATGGCGGCGATGCGCCGACCCGCCCTGCCGGTCATTCTTGGCGGCGCCGCGCTGGGGGTGCTGATCGCTGCATGGAAGCAGCCGGAGCGCGTGCTGGCATTTGCCGGCGGCGAAGGCCTTTCCACCGGAATGACCTTGCTCAAGGGCGTCTGGACCGCCCTCTTCGACGGCTACGTCGCTTCCACCGGCGATGAGACCGTGGACGCACTGCTATCCCGTGGCGGAATGAGCGGCATGCTGAACACCGTGTGGCTGGTGATCTGTGCCTTGTCTTTTGGCGCGGTCATGGAACACACGGGTCTGCTCAGTCGGCTGATCCAGGCGGTTATCCGTGCAGCCAACACGACGGGCGCATTGATTTCGGCGGTCATCGTGACCGCGATCGGCTCGAACATCGTCACCGCCGACCAGTACATGTCCATCGTTCTTCCCGGCCGGATGTTCCGGGAGGAGTTCCGCAGGCGGAAACTTGCGGCCCGCAATCTCTCCCGCGCCATCGAGGACGCCGGCACGCTGACCTCACCGCTGGTGCCGTGGAATACCTGCGGCGCCTATATGTCGGCCACCCTTGGAGTCGCCACCCTGGCCTATCTGCCGTTCTGCTTCTTCAACCTGTTGAGTCCGTTTATCTCCGCGGCCTACGGGTTCAAGGGGTTCACCATCGAGCCGCTGGAGCCCGCGCAGGAACCTGACGCAATAGCCGAGCCGACCTGAGCCGGGCGTTACCCGGGCCGAGGAAACCCAGGCGGCGCGCAGGCCCGGCAGATGCAGTCGACCAGCTCAGGAGCAGAAACGACGGCACCCGGAGCATGAGAACCGGAACGCGCCGCAAGCTCTCTCGCGAGGGACAGGCCAGGCCCAGCCGAGGGAAAGGCCAGGGCCCGGCCCAAGGCGGCGTGGCACATGCCCGCGAAGCGAACGCCGCTCCTGAAAAACAGCTCGAACCTCACTTGCTGAACCGAATCGCCAGTTATCCGGCCGGATGACCCCCTGCCCACGTGGCAGGGGAATTCAGTCGCTAGCGATCCTCGTTACCGGGCGATGTGGCGACGGACTGTGCCGCGGCCAGCAGAACGGCCGGCGCCAGCCGGGTCTTGTAGTCCGGGTTCACGTACGAAAAGCGGATCGTGCCGTCCTCGCCGATGATCCAGGTAGACGGGACCGGCAGCGCGTGATGATCCTCGCCGGCGGCCTCCTCCAGGTCGATACCGGCCTTGAGATAGCGCGCCACCGTGACGTCGTCCAGGTGAAAGGCAACGCCGAACGCTTCGGCGGCAGCCAGCCGACTATCGGAAATAATGTCGTAGGCCGTCGTTTCCTCTCCGAGACCCTCGGCAATGACTTCAGGGCGATCAGGGGACACGAACACCAGCCGGTATCCCAGCTCTACGAGGTCAGTCTCGACTTTCCGGTAGTCCATCAGGTGCTGCGTGCAGTAGGGACACCAGCTGCCGCGGTAAAAGGTCAGGATCACGGGCCCGTCCAGCTCAGCCGGATCGAAGGACCAGGCCTGACCGTCGGGGGACCGGGCCGTGAAGGCTGGCGCGGGCGCTCCGGTCAGGAGCGGACGCACCAGCCATGGATCATCCGGCAGAACCCGGCTCTCCGAAAACGAGGCCATCATCAATCCGCCGGCAATCAGGGCGGAAATCATAATTTTGCTCATGGAATTCAAACCGCTCTCCTTTGCGCACGGCGCCAGGCCCTGTAGCTGAAGGGATGGCCGGCGCGCTCAGTCGGGCTGGGAGCCGGCCAGTCGCATGCGACCGACGAAAATGCGAAACAGTTCCGGCGGACCGCTGGCCGAGATCACGATCCGCCGCATCCGGGCAATCCTCAGGTGCCGTTCCGCCGGTCCCTGATGGTATTCGACGAACGGGACGACGATCACGTGGGCGCCGGGCTCGAGAATAAACTGGCCGGCGTAGCGGTCCTGTTCATGATCCGGCGTGCGCTTGTCTTCAAAGCGAAGATCCAGGGTAATCGGGCGCGGCCCGTCGACGTACACCGGAAATCGCACCTCGCCGTAGTCCCGCCAGTCCCGGAAGGGCTCGTTGACGATAACGCTGCCGCCCGCACCCGGACGAAACATCACCATGGCCACCTCCTTTTTCGGCGCATTCTCCCATTCGTCCGGCGCAACCCCGGTATAGAGCTCGGAATCCCGCAGCTCCAGAAACGGCCGTTGCCAGCTCGCGGTCAGATCCACCAGCACCGGGAACGCCCCGTCGCGCCCGGCGTAGGCCAGACCTATCGGAATCAGCGGACGCAGGATAAATACCAGCACCAGGATCGAAAGCCCGGCGATGATTTTTCTGGGCGACCCCCGCAGCCACCCGTGTTCCCGGCGCAGCGACCGGTCGAGACCGGCGCTCAGGGTCAGCACGGCGAGGGCTCCCAGCCAGTTCCTGGTGGCCAGCCGCCAGTTCGGCTCTCCGCCGCCGTGGGTCAGCTCGAGCAGCTGCTGCCCGTAGGCCAGGCCAGCAACGGCCACTGCGGCAATCAGGTAGTAGAGCGAACGCCGGCGAATCACGGTGCGCCCGACCAGCGCGGTGAACTCGAGTATGGTCAGCCCCGCCAGGCTGAATATGACCAGGTACCGGAACCGATAAAGCTCGGTACCGATGAGGCTCTGCACCGGCGGCTCGGAAAAGCTCAGTAGAGCGGCGACCAGCAGCAGGCCGGAACCATAGAGAATGGCGAGGCGCGCTCGCGGCCCCCGGCCGGGCTGCACGGTCTCCAAGCGGTTCATTCCTGGTGGGCTCGCCCTGTTCTAAACGCGGCAAAGTGTAAACGATCCACCCGGCGTATTTTTCGCAACGTCTTCCGAGCCCGTCGCCAAACCAGCCGAGTTCGCTAGCGCCGAACCATGTCGAGCACGAGTTCCACAGGGCCTGCGCCGGCGTCGTTGAGGACAGGATTCACCCTCGTCGTTGTAAACCACAACTCGTCCTCTACACGGATCTGCGCCCGCACGGCATAGCGATGCCGGGGATCGACTGCGGAGGGATCGTAGTTCAGCTCGAACGGGATCGGAACCTGGGAGGAGCTCTCGATGACCTGCTCTGCCAGCAGTTTCGCCTTGACGTCGGCCAGGGAAATATCCTCCAGCCTCACAGTCACGACGGCGCCGGGTGGCAAGGCGATGCGTTGCCGGTAGGCGACGGTGCCCGTCACGCTGGCCATCGCCTCGGCCGCCGGAGGCGGCGCCGTGGCGGCAGACCCGCTTTCCCCGCCCTCTTTACTACAGGCCATGGCGAAAAACGCCATGCCGATAAAACACGCAACACGCCCTGCTCTCATGGTATCCCCCTCTGGATGTCTCCGGGTCGTGCCGACGGCTCCGCACGACGAGCTATCCGTACGTCAATGTGAACGCCGCCGATACCAGCGTTCCCGAAAAGCATAGTCCGCTTATCGCCGCCCGGGCTTGCGCGGTCGCAGTCGAGGGCGGCTAACGGAACCGGCCGGCCTGGCTGGCCAGGCGGTCGTACTCGAATCGCAGTTGCTCGTTCTGGCGCTTGAGGTTCTGCTGGCGGGTATACAGCTGCTGTTTCTCCCCGGCGCTTCGCTTCTTGTCATTGAGCATGCCGTCGATGCGGTTGATCTCGCGCCGATTGTCGTTAATGTCGTCTTCCAGTTCGTGCATCTTCTCCCCGTGACGGTAGGCAGCGAGAAAATCCGAACGGGTCTCCTCGGGACAGACACTGCGATACATCTCGCCGCGTACGCCGGCCTGAAGCCCACGAGACGGCACACAATAAGACTGCAGGCCCAGTTCACGACCTTCCTCGTAGCGCGCCACGTCCGGTTCGACGCCGATACCGGCACAGGCCGACCGATGCTCGTCCAGCCGGCCGGTGCTGTAGCCGCGATTACCGTCTTCAACGCCGAGCTGATACCAGTCCGTGACCTGGCATTGCGTCTCGTCCATCGTCGCACAACCACCGCTGATGAGCAGGCAGGCTAAGGTCAGCCACGCCCCGCGGCGAATCATGGCGTATGGCGGGGTCGGATTTGCTGGAATCATGGCTGTTCTCCTGGTTCCTCAATCAAGCTCATCGGGCCAAAGAGCAGTTCGTACGGTGCATCCGGTCGGCGGCTGAACACAAGTACGCGCGCGATCCGCGACAGGTCGAGTTCCCGGCCCCGGGGGCCCTTGCGAATGTCATTCAGCGGAACGACGATATCGTTCACGCCCTGGTCGATCCGGAAACTGCGGTTGAACCGGTCCGAGTGGGCGCCGTTGTGCTGTTCGTCGTCGATCCTGAGCACGAGCATCTTCGGCGCGGGCATCTCGGCATACACCTGGAAGCGCAGACTGTCGTAGCCCCGCCAGTCAGGCCAGGGCTCCACAACATCAACGCCGGGCCAGGCCGCCTGGCGGAATCGAACCCGGGCGACCGGTTCGCCGCTGCGACCGGTAAAGCCATCCGGCGCAATCGTAGACGACAGGTCGACCCGCAAGGCCTGGGTCAAGGGCTTCTGCCACTCGCTCGTGTAATCGGCAATAACCGGCAAGCTCGCCCGGCGCATGCTGTAGCTCCAGGCGAGGGGGCCCAGGGGCGCAAGAATCGCACTCATCAGGAACACCCCGGAAAGGACCAGGATCGCTCTTGGTACCGCGCCGCGAAACAGCCCTTCGAAGCCGGCTGCCACCAGCAGACAGGCGGCGGCGCCGGCGAGATCGCGAAGCGCATCGCCGAGATTGGCATCGCGATGCTCGGAACCGATCTGCGCCACTTCACTGGCGCCACTGAGTATCGCGGTCACGGCAAAAGCCAGGCCATACTGCGCCGGGAGGGACAGGCGCCCGTTCGCCAGCGCGCCGACAGCCACGCGGACGGCAAGCGCCACAAAACCGAACAACGGGGCATGGCCGAGGTCATACACCGCTGTCCACCAGACCGAGTGCTCAGGAGGACGGGATATCGCCAGCAGCAGCATGGCGGCAACGATTCCGGCCAGCGCCAGACCCGCGCTCCAGCGCGCGGGACCGTCAATGTCGCTCCCTGGGCTCATGACCCGGATTCTGCCGTCCCGCGACGGCGGGACCAAGCCCTGGCCCCGGGCAGCCGCGTCAATGCGCCGTTTTGTCCGTCCCGCGGCTCGCACCGGCACACAGGCACACTCCGCACAGCTGTGTTATTCCTAGGCAGGCATGAACGCGATGCGCCCCACAGTCTGGCTGGCGGCCGCCGGTCTGCTGGCGTGGGCCGTTGCGGCGGGCCAGGCAGTGCGGCTGGAATTCGCATTCGCCTCCCTCGAGGGTGCCGGGATTCGTGCCGAAGACGTCCGCCTGACCGCAGCGCTGAGCGAAAACGGGCCTTCGGGCCGTCTCGACATCGGAGCACTGTCATTGGGCGGGAACTACAGGTTCGCCAATCTGGCCGTGGAGTGTCCCCGCATGGCGTGGGAAGCCGAACAGGTGGCCTGCAAGCAAGGAATCCTGCTTGGCGACTTTCCCTATGTGGGCAGCCTGCGTGGCCGGGCCACCTGGCAATGGGACCGTCGGCAGGACACGATCAGCGCCTCGATAGACGGTCTGCAGATTGCCGGGGGCGCCGTGAGTCTCGATGCGGAGATTCACGCCGGGAACGGCGCCTACCGGGTGCGCGGGAGCGGGCTGGCGGCCGCCGAGCTCATGGCCCTGGTTGCGGCCGTGGGAGGACCGGAACCGGGCTTGAGCCTGGACGGTCGGGTCAGCGCCGATATTGAGGCAAATTCAACGCCAGAGGGCGTCAGCGGCGAGTTGCTCGCCACCGGCACGGGGCTTACGGGAGGCAACACCGAAGGAACGCTGGCTTTCGAGGGCCTGAGCGCCGACCTGCGCGCAGAGAAGGCGTTCACCGAAGATCTGGCCATCACGCTTCGGGTTGGCGGTGGCCAGGCTTATGCCGAGCCCGTGTTTCTCGACTTCAGCACCGCCCCGGGGGACTTCTCGGCGCGGCTGTCCGACGGAGCCGGAGAGCTTACCCTGCGGCAGGCCACGCTGGACCTCGGCGCAACGCTGGTGGCCAGGGCAAAGGGCGATATGCGCTGGAGTGGGGACACCCCCACGGGGGAACTGGATCTGAGCTTCGAGTCCGGCGACGCGGGAATGCTCTACGAAAGCCTCCTCAAGCCGTTCCTCTACGCGACGACCCTGGATGACCTGGAAGTTTCGGGGCGTCTCGGCGGCGCGGGGCGGCTCGCGGGCCTGGACCTCGCTTCACTGTCCGTGGATCTCGACGGGGTGGGTGTCGCGGACCGGCAGGAACGCTTCGCTTTCACGGATCTGCGCGGAAGACTGGCGTGGCCGGGTGCCGAGGCCGGCGCCGGGAACCCTTCCTACCTTGCCTGGGCCGGCGGGGCTCTCTACGGGCTGTCCCTCGGCCCCGCAGCCGCGGCCTTCTCGGCGGGCCCGGAACACTTTCGACTCCTGGAATCCACCCGCTTTCCCATCCTTGACGGCGCGCTGCGCGTCGAACGCCTCGAAATCGCGGGAATCAGCGGAGACGACACGAGCGCCGCAATACAGGCGACGCTGGAGCCGGTCAGCCTGGAACGGCTGACTCTCGCTTTCGGCTGGCCGGCTTTCGCGGGGGAGCTGTCGGGCACGCTGCCGTTGCTTCGCTACGAAAATGGCGAGGCGGTTGTCGGCGGCTCGCTTCGCGCCAGCGTCTTCGACGGCGAGATCACCGTGGACCAGCTTCGGCTCGTCGAGCCCCTGGGGGATTTCCCGCGCCTGTTTGCCGGCGCAACGGTGCGGAACCTCGATCTGGAAGCGTTGACTCGGGCATTCTCCTTCGGCCGCATCACGGGTCGCCTCGACGGCGATGTGCAGGGACTGGAAATGATTGCCTGGTCACCGGCCGCATTTGATGCGCGGCTCTATTCGTCGCCCGGCAGCAGGGACCGGCGGCGGATAAGCCAGCGGGCTGTCGAGAACATCTCCAGCATCGGCGGCGGCGGGGCCGCCGCCGCCCTCTCGGGCACCTTCATGCGCTTCTTCGAGGATTTCGCGTATCGGGAAATCGGTATCCGCTGCCGGCTGGAGCGCGGCGTTTGCCACATGGGCGGGGTCGCTCCCGCACAAAGCGGCTACTACCTGGTGGAGGGGCGCGGTCTGCCGCGAATCGACGTGGTGGGCTACGCTGACGAGGTGGACTGGCCCCGGCTGGTCGCTCAGCTCAAGAGCGTCAGCCTCGAGGGCGATCTCCGGGTCGAATAGAGCCGATTTAGCGGTATGCTAGGCCGATCGGGCCAACTCGAGGATTCCACCATGCGTCTAGCCCTTCCAGTCGGAATGCTGTTCTTCGCGCTCTCTGCTTCCTGCGTCACTATCAACGTCTACTTTCCGTCTGCCGAGGCTGCGGAGGCCGCGGATGTGATCCTGGAGCGGGTGTATGGCGAAGACGGTGAACCCGTCGGTGAACGGAGCCCCGCAACATCACAGGATCACCAGCCCGGGTTCCTCGTGGCGGGCCTGGGCCTTGTCCTGGATTTCCTGGTGCCGCCGGCCCACGCCCAGGATTTCAACATTTCCACGCCGACCAGCGAGCGTCTGCAGGAAAACCTGAGGAAGCGTGTGGATCAGCTCCGGCCGTTCTATCAATCCGGCGCCATCGGCACAAGCAAGGACGCGACGGTGGCGATCCGTGACCGCAATCTCATTCCGCTGGCCGATCGCAACCGGGTGCTCAAGCTGGTCGAGGAGCAGAGCAAGGACTGGAATGCCCTGTATGCGGAAATCGCCAAGGCCAACGGCAATCCGGACTGGGTCGGGGATATTCGCAAGACGTTCTATGATCGCAACGTCGCCCAGCTCAGCGGCGGCTGGTGGTATCAGACAGCGGGCGGCGACTGGAAACAGAAATAGCGCCGTCTTCAGGTGGGCTCGAGCCCGCCCATCTTCCGGCGGAGGGTCTCGTGTTCTTCCCTGGCCGGGTCGAGGCCCTCCATCAGCGCTGACTCCCAGTCCCCGTAGATGGGATTGGGCAGCATGAACCAGCGCGAGCCCCACATGGGGTCCGCGGCACGAGCCAGGCGAACACGTTCCTCGGGCGAGGCGCCTTCGGGAACATCCATGAAGTCTGCCAGGTTATCGCCGAAGAGCTGGATGACCCGGTAGCGGCTCGCGATCTTCGCGCGGCGCGAATTCTTGTCGCTGCCCCATTCCGGCTGCTCGTAGTCCATGAGCAGCGTATCCTCGGTCTCTGACAGAGGAAAGCCGAGACGACTGAGATTTTCCCTAGTCGCCGCTTCCAGGCTGGCTTCGCGCCGGGTGACATAGAACACCGTGACACCGCGCTCGGCGGCCAGCCAGCGAAGATAGTCCACCGCGCCAGGCACGGGATCCGCCGCGCTCTCCCGAACCCAGTCACCCCAGGTCTCGCCGGAGTACTGGCGATTGAGCAGGATGTTGCGTGCGGCAAACGCCGAGTTGTCGAGCACCGTTTCGTCCACGTCCGCGATCACCGCGATGGGAAGGCCGGGACCGGACGCCTGGAGCCCGGGAAGCGCGGTCCAGTCCGGATCGTTGATGGCCGCATCCGCCTGCGCGGCCGCAAGCGCAAACACCTGCACGGCAGCCACCGCGTACTCGGCACTCGTCTGCACCCACAGCGTGCTGTGCAGGCGCTCGTCGGACTGCGATCCCTGGGTGGCACAGGATGACAGGAGGATGAATCCCGCCACCAGGCCTGCCCTGATCAGAAGCCTCATTGCGATCCCCTCGCCCCTTATGCCAGTCGCCGCCGCACGGTCGCGCCTTGGCAAGATTGTAGGAAAGTCTCCGGCGCGTCTATCCTGAAGGCTGTTGATCAACGCCGGCATCGAGGAAACCGCCATGGCAGCGAGCATCCCGAACGAGGTCTCTTCAGTCCGCAAGCAAGTCACGGCTGAGGAATGGCAAGTGCGGGTTGACCTGGCCGCCGCCTACCGGCTCGTGGCCGCAAACGGCTGGGATGACCTGGTTTTCACACATATCTCGGCCCGGGTCCCCGGCGGCGAGGACCACTTCCTCGTCAATCCCTACGGGCTGCTGTTCGAGGAAATCACCGCATCGAGCCTGGTGAAAGTGGACCTCGATGGCCGCATTGCCATGGATACGCCGTTTGCCATCAATCCGGCGGGTTTCACCATTCACAGTGCCATTCACGAGGCGCGCGAGGACGCGGGCTGCGTGATGCATCTCCATACCAATGCGGGGATCGCGGTATCCGCGCAGGCCGCCGGACTCCTGCCGATATCCCAGACCGCGCTGTTTCCCGCGTCGGATCTGGGTTATCACGACTACGAGGGCGTGGCGCTGAACGCCGAGGAGAAGGTTCGCCTGGTCGCGGACCTGGGAACCTGCAGCTTCCTGATTCTGCGCAACCACGGCACGCTGACGGTAGGCCGGAGCGTGGCCGAAGCCTACCTGGCCATGCACGTCCTTGAACGGGCCTGCGACATCCAGATCAAGGCCCAGTCCGGCGGCGCCGAACTGGTCCATGTACCCGACCCGATCATCGAGGGGATCCAGGCGCAGGCCAGCAAGGTCACCCTCGGACAGGGAGGACAGCTCGCCTGGCCGGCAATGCTACGCAAGGCCGATCGCCTCGACCCCGGATTCCGGGACTAGCAGACTTCGCCCAGACATCCGGAGGGAACATGGCCCACGGAGGCTCCGTGAAGGTCGTCATCGCCGCACTCATCGGCAACGGCCTGATCGCCGTCACAAAGTTTGCGGCAGCGTTTTATACCGGCAGTTCCGCCATGCTCAGCGAGGCGATTCATTCGCTGGTGGATACCGGCAATCAGAGCCTGCTCCTGCTGGGCATCCGCCGTTCCAGGCGTCCCGCCGACGCGGCACATCCCTTCGGATACGGCGCGGAAATCTATTTCTGGGCGTTTGTCGTGGCCATCCTGATTTTTGCCGTGGGCGCCGGCGTATCCATCTACGAGGGGATTCACAAGATCGCCGACCCTCATCCGGTCACCAACCCCATGGTGAACTACGTGGTGCTGGGCGTCGCGATGGTCTTTGAAAGCGCCGCCTGGTGGGTGGCCTTCAAGGAGTTCCGAAAGACCAAGGGTGACGACCGCTGGCTGGCAGCCGTCCACAAGAGCAAGGATCCGGCGGTTTTCACCGTGCTGTTCGAAGACTCCGCCGCGATGCTCGGCCTGGTGATCGCATTTATTGCCATCGCGCTGAGTCATGCCCTCGAAATGCCGGTACTCGACGGCGTCGGCTCGGTGCTGATCGGTCTCATTCTCGCCGGCACGGCGCTCCTGCTGGCAATCGAAACCAAGGGCCTGCTCATCGGCGAATCCGCGAGTCCCGCGACGCTCGACGCCATCCGCGACATCGTCGGCGGCGAGCCCGCCGTTCGCTCCATCAACGAAATGCGCACCATGCATATCGGGCCCACCGACGTACTCCTCGCCATGAGCCTGGACTACCGCAACGACCTGAACGCGGGTGCCATAGAGCAATCCATCACGCGGCTCGAGGACACAATCCGTAAGACCCGCCCCGAAATCACTCGGGTGTTCATCGAGGTACAGGACGGGCAGGCGTCCGCCAGTCGGGCCGCCTCCATGAGGGGCATGGCCTGACGGCCGCTGACGCCGGGAGTTCCACCGGGATGGCAGACTGCCGTGCTGCACAGCAGCGGGCATAGCCGCCGTCAGCCGACCAGGGCGTGCCTCGCGATGATGAGCCACATGACGATGAGGGTCACAGTCGAGCCGACAAAGGCGTAGAACCGGTGACGGACCTCGTTCCGGCCCAGGTGGACCCACGCGTGGGCGGCCCGAAGGACCACGTAGACCCAGGCCAGCGCCAGCATCGCAATGCCCTGGATACCGAGCTGCATGGCGGTCAGCAAGGCCACGTAGAACAGCACCGGCATCTCGAACAGGTTGGAGTAATGGTCCGACGCCTGCACTGCCGACGGTTCGATGCCGCCCATTCCGCGGACCGCGAAACGGCTCAGATGCGTCTCACCGGTAGCGACAGCACGGGTTCTGCGGATCCCCATCGTGGCCCACACGATGCATGTCATCAAAACCATGGCCAGCATCGGGCCGATCAGCGGATTGGCGGTCATGGGTTCCACCCTGCTTCCATTACCGAGCAGGAGAGAACGCTAACACACAAGCCGCTCCGAACGAGCCGGACGACGCGGCGGCCGGACAAGCGCGTCCTAGAAGAGCGCGCCTTCGATGGTTTCGCCTTCGGAACGCCGGGAATTCTTCGAGGAGACCGGCCTGGTGTTCATGGCATCGGGGCAGGCAAACGCCACGGCCCGGACGCTGTCCCCGGCCATTACCGTAATGCCGGCCATGTGACTGCCGCTCACCGAGACCGGAAAGACGCTGCTGTCGGGAAGATCCTCCGGCGAATGAACCGTGCGGCTGCCGTCACAGGCATGCACGACCACCTGGGCCAGCTCGTCCGAGATACTGACCCTCACTTCGGACACGTACCGCCCCTCGGTGGCAGGCTCCACGGCGATGTCCGCGGCCCCGGCCGGAGCAACGAACGCCGTTACCGCCAACAGAGCGGCGGCCGGGCCTGAGAACAATCGGTTTACGTTTTTCATGCGTGCTCCTCCGTGTGGCAGTACCGACCGGAAACACCGGTCGGGCCGATCCGAAAAGGCAGAAGCAACATTTGGCCCTTGGGCCTCGTCGAGGATCCGGCAGCCCCGCTGTCCCGAGCATTCGGGACCGGTGGCTTTGCGTCCCCGCCTCACGACGGGTTTGCCTTTTTCGGTTTCAGCTTAAGCTGCCACGCGCCGCGCCCGGCATCCGTGACCGGAGTCACACAACCCGTTCTCGCGGGTCCGCCACGAGCCCGATTCGCGAATTGCGACCCGTTATCCCTTGCCTGTGATTTCGACCGGCCGGCGACGTCAGCTTTTTCCGGAGCCCTGGCTGACGGTGGATGCGGACGATTCGTTGAACCGTTTTCTGTAGTGGCGGGCCCACAGGGCAGACGCGGGCAGCCCCACGAGCGTCGGGAGAATCCACGGAAGCACACCAATCAGTCCCTCGGGCTCCCAGGCGAGGAACTGGCGCGAGCCGAACACCGCAAAGGCCGTGTGGAAGGCGATTCCGGCGCCGATCATGGCGCCGAGATGCTCGTACAGCCAGGCGCGCCGAGACGGGTCGGTCCCCCGGTAGTACTCGAGCATGCCTCGCCCGGACAGGAACCCGATGGGGGACAGGGCCAGGAGAACGACCATGTTGGGCGGCCTGAGGACCAGCGCCCAGGCGACGATGAAGCCGCTGGCAGCTATGGCCGAGCGGGCAAGTCCGCGGTTCAAAGGGCTTCCCGCGGCACGGGGCGAGCCCTTGCTGCGAAGCACAAGCCGCCCGTGGTGCACGAAAAGCCAGGTCACCCAGGCCAGGTAGGCCAGAAACACCAGGCTGGACCAGGTTCCCGGCGAATCCGTCGGCCCCTCTCCGGCGGCCAGGAGTCGCGTGGCGACGAGGGTGATGGACAGGCCCGCGGACAGCAACACGACGCCCGCGCAAAACGAAAATACCCGGCCGGCGGCGCGATGCAGGGGACTGCCCTTGGGGGCCAGAATCGGAATCCAGAAGGCCGCGAGGCCGCCAAACCCAAACACGATGTGGATATACCGGGAGACGTTCTGAAACCCTTCCAATGACTTTCCCCGGATTTGGTTGCCCGGACCCGGTATAGCGTGTCCGGGCGCAGGCCGCAAACGCTGTGCATATACTTGCCGCGGCAAGCGGAGAATTATCTTGGAACACGATATCAACGCCTTCGACGCCAGCCTGGCCGTGGACCCCATCACCGGTCTGCCGGGCCGGGACGCGCTAATCCATCTTGCCCAACGAGCACTCGAGCGCCAGACCGGGACGGCCGCCCTCATGGCCGTGATGATCGTGGAATTCGGCAGCGTCCGGCATGTCTATCAGAATGCGGGATACCGGGACGGGGACCGGGTCTTGAGGGAAGCAGGGCAGCGAATTGCCGACTGTCTGCCGTCCAATGGACGGGTGGGATGGACCCTGCACCAGTTCGTGATCCTGCTGTGGGATCTGGACTCGGCGGACGCAGCGCGCGCGGTGGCCGATTCGATTGTCGCCACGCTGGCGGAACCGTTCGGGCCCCCGGGTCACCGCTTCTACCTCTACAGCAACATCGGGCTGAGGGTCATCGGCGATTCGTCGGAGCAGACCCCCCACCTGGAAGAACTCGCCCGCCAGGTGGACCTTGCTGTGCCGCGTGAAGCCGACGGGCACCGCAACGAGATTCGCCTGTTTGACGAGGACATCGGGGCGGCGGTGACCCGGCGCGGCGTCCTTGACCGTGAATTGAGAACCGCGGCGGAACGCGGCGAGCTTTGCCTCCTCTATCAGCCGCGCGTCCGCATGGATACCGGTGAAATCGTCGGCGCAGAAGCGCTGATGCGCTGGAACAGCCATGAACTCGGATCGGTCTCGCCGGAAGAGTTTGCGCCGCTGGCAGAGCAAACGGGGTTCATCTACGCGCTGACCCGCTGGGCCCTCCGGACTGCCTGCAAGGAGGCCGTCCATTGGCAGCAGCCGGGCCGGCCACCGGTGACCGTCGGGCTGAATTTCACACCCGGCATGTTTGCTCTGCGCGATGTCCCGGAACGCATCTGCCGCGCCCTGGACGCCACCGGCCTGCCGCCTGAGTGCCTGGAGATCGAGATCACCGAGCATGCGTTCATGGAAACGCGAGAGCACACGGTGGAAACCCTCGAGGCCCTGCGCAAGCTCGGCATCAAGATCGCGCTGGACGATTTCGGGACCGGCTTCTCGGCCATGGGCTATCTGGGCCGGCTGCCCCTGGACGGTATGAAAATCGATCGGGCCTTTGTAACCGATCTCCCCGGATCATCGGTCGCCAACGGCATTGCTCGCGCCGTGGCGATGCTCGCGGAATCCTGCGGCCTGGACTCGATCGCCGAGGGGGTGGAGCGGGAAGACCAGGTTACCGCGTTAAGAGTTCTGCGCTGCGGATATGCGCAGGGCTTTTATTTCAGCCGCCCGGTCGAAGGGCAGGAAATCCGGTCGATGATCCGCAGCGGCGCCCGCCTGCCCTTGGCGGGCGCCGCCGGCTAGCCCCGCGGCCGCACGGGCGTCTATGCTTGGCGCGGACAAGCAGGATCGCCTTTCATGTCCGACCCTTCCAGCCGCCTCGACCGCCGCCTTCGGCCTATACTCGATCTCTTGCACCGGCACGAGCTCGTCGATGGACTCGTTCGGCAACAGCAGCAGCCCCGCAAGGTACTGGTGGAGGGACTGGTACACCGCCAGCACCTCGCCCAGCTCGGCAATGCCTTGCAGAAACTGCACGCGGCGGACATCGCACATCTGCTGGAGCGTTTGCCGCCGGACGAACGGATGCTGGTGTGGAGCCAGGTTTCGGACACTGAAGGCGGCGACGTACTCTGGGACGTTAACGACACCCTCGCCGGTTCGCTGATCGCGAAGACCGATCCGGAACGGCTGGTGGCCATGTGCCGTCACATGGATCCGGACGACCTGGTCTACGTGGCCGATCTGCTGCCCGAAGACGTCCGCACCCGTGTCTATGCCAGCATCGAGCAGGAAGACCGGGACTGGGTCGACGCGTCGAAGCGTTACCCCGAGGATTCCGTCGGCCACCTGATGACCCCGGACATGCTCGCCGTCGCGGATTCAGCGACGGTCAAGGAAACGCTGAAAACGATCCGCCGGCTGGGCGATCTGCCGGAACAGGTGGACCGGGTTTTTGTCACGGACGCTCGCGGCCGGCTGGTGGGCAGTTTCGCCCTGACCAAGCTGTTCCTGCATCCGCTGCGCACGCCGGTGACCGAGTTTATGGACAGCGATCCGACACGTTTCTACGCGGATGCGCCGGCCGCCCGGACCGCGCTGGCCTTCGAACGATACGACCTGATCTCGGCTCCGGTCCTCGACGCCAAGGACAAGCTTATCGGCAGAGTCACCGTGGACCATGTCATGGACTTTATCCGCGAGGAGGCGGAAGAAGACGCACTCCTCCGCGAGGGCCTGCGCGGTGACGAGGACCTGTTCGCACCCGTCCTGTTCAGCGCTCGCCGGCGCTGGCTCTGGCTGTTCGTCAATCTCCTGACCGCCTTCATAGCCTCCCGCGTCATCGGCGTCTTCGAAGGCACGATCGAGCAGTTGGTCGCGCTGGCCACGCTCATGCCCATTGTCGCCAGCATCGGCGGCAACACCGGAAACCAGACGGTGGCCCTCTTTATCCGGGGCCTCGCGCTGGATCAGATCAAGAGCGACAACGTGGGCTATCTGATCCGCAAGGAGGTCGGTATTGCCGCGTTCAACGGCTTGATCTGGGGCAGCATCATGGGGGCGGTCGCCTGGCTGTTGTACAGCAATCCGAAGCTGGGCATGGTCATGGCCATCGCCACCTTGCTGAATCTCATCGTCGCCGCCCTGGCCGGCGTCACCGTACCTCTGGTGATGCACCGGCTGGGCCGCGACCCCGCCCTCGGCTCCAGCGTCATGCTCACATTCGTCACCGACAGCATGGGTTTTTTCATATTTCTGGGGCTCGCAGCCGCTGTCCTGATCTGACGGGAGCCAGGCCTTGCGCTCCATTCGCCTCTCGCCAATACTGTATGCATGTCCAGTATTCCGGTCAGAGGTCGCGGCGCGCTGTCCAATCCGGACAACCGTTATGACACCCTGAGCACCCGACCGGTTGCCGACGGCTGGAGCGTGGACGAAAGCCAGGGAGAGGTTCGCCTCGAAACGGTGCTCATGGCCGACCAGGCCCGCACGATCATCAGTCGTAACCGGTCTCCCGACGTGCCGTTTGAGCAATCCATCAATCCCTACCGGGGCTGCGAGCATGGGTGCGTCTATTGCTTTGCCCGCCCCACCCATGCGTGGCTGGGGCTCTCTCCCGGCCTGGATTTCGAGTCCCGCCTGTTCTTCAAGCCGGACGCCGCGAGGTGCCTGCGGGCCGAACTCGCCCGGCCCGGCTATGCCTGCAGCCCCATAGCCCTGGGCACGAATACCGACCCCTACCAGCCCGTGGAGCGCACGCATCGGATCACCCGCGACATCCTCGAAGTACTCGCGGACTGCAAACACCCGCTCAGCATCGTGACCAAGAGCGGCCTGGTGGCCCGGGACATCGACCTCCTGGCGCCTATGGCCGATCGGGGTCTGGCCCGGGTCTACGTCAGCCTCACCAGCCTCGACGCGGATCTGAAGCGCAGCCTCGAGCCGCGGGCCGCATCGCCGTCACGTCGCCTGGAAACCCTGAGGATTCTGGCGGACGCAGGCATCCCCTGCGGCGTGCTGCTGGCTCCCGTGATTCCCGGAATCAATGACAAGGAACTCGAGGCGCTGCTTGCCGCAGCCCGCGACGCCGGGGCGACCGCCGCGGGCTGGATCCTTCTCCGGTTGCCGCTGGAGGTTCTGCCCCTGTTCACGGAATGGCTGCGCGCCTATTACCCGGAGCGGGCCGATCGGGTGCTCGGACTTATGGCGGATTGTCACGGCGGACGCGCTTACGATTCCCGCTACGGACGGCGCATGCGCGGCCACGGCCCGATTCCTGCGCTACTGGACAAGCGCTTCCGGCTGGCAAGCCGGCGGCTGGGCTTCGGCCCCCTGCCGCCCCTCGACACGAGCCGGTTCGTGCCGCCGGCGCGGGACAAAAACCAGCTCTCATTGTGGTGAGCCCACGGTCCGTCCCGCGTATCCGTCAGCTCATCGACACCGCCCCCCGGAAACTGAACCGGCGCCGGGCAGCAAGGTCTATAACTCAACGACCGGGGCCCTGAGCAAGGGGTCCGGGCCATCGCGTGGCGAATTCAGGCAAGGCCGGGCATGCATCCATTTACCGAAGGGCTCCAGGGCAGTTTTCGCCAGCTGAAACGGCGACGCCTCGCACGTATCGGCGGAGCCTATGTGTTCTTCGCATGGCTGACCGTCCAGATTGCCGACATCCTCTTCCCGGCCCTGTTCCTCCCGGAATGGAGCGTCCGCCTGGTGCTCGCCGTCGCAATCATCGGCCTGCCCTTCGTCCTGGTAATGGCGTGGGCAACAGACGGCGAGCGCGCCGGTTTCAGCGGGTCCGGCGCGGTTCGCGACTGGATCGTGGCAGCGAGCCTCCTGGGCGCGATCGGACTCCTGATCCTTCGGGGCGCCGACGGCCCGGCGGCATCGCACACTCGCCAAATTGCGGTTCTGCCGCTAAGCGACGTCAGCCGCGAAGGCGACCAGCGGTACCTGGGTGATGGCATAGCGGGGGAGCTGCTGGACCGGCTCGCCCGTATCGAGGGGCTACGGGTTGTTTCCCGCACCTCGTCATTCGCCTACCGGGACCGGCAGGAGGATGTCCGGACCATCGGCCGGGAACTGGGTGTCGATGCCGTGGTGGAAGGCAGCGTGCGCCGTGAGGGCAACCAGCTTCGCGTGACGGCCCGTCTTACCGCCGTGGCGGATGGCTTTACGCTCTGGTCGAATTCGTACAGCAGGGAACTGGATGACCTGTTCGTTGTGCAGGACGACATTGCCCGCTCCATCAGCGAGGCTCTTCAGGTGGAGCTGCTGGGCCCCGCCGGACCGGTTCCGGAAGGGCTTGCCTATGACCTGTATCTGAAGGGCCGGCATCTGTTTCGCGAACGAACCCCCGCCAGCCTTATGGAAGCGAGCCGGCAATTCGCGGCAGCGATAGAACGCGATCCCGACTTTGCTCTGGCTTACTCGGGCTATGCGGATTCAAGACTCCTGCTGTCGGGCTACGGCAACCTGGATGCGGAGAGCGCGCTCGCGGAAGCCGACCATGCGCTTCAGAAGGGTCTTGCCATTGGCCGGGACGTGGCCGAACTCAACGCGTCACTGGGACTTCTGAAAGCCTTCTCCGGTGAAATGGAGGCGGCGGAACTCGCCTACCGGCGCGCCATCGAGCTGGACCCGCAGTACGCCATGGCCCATATGTGGCTGGGCACCGCGCTGCATTCCCAGGGCCGGGTGCAGGAAGCCCTGGCCGCATTTGCCGAAGCCGGGGAGGCGGCGCCGGGACACCCGATCGTCGGCGTGAACCAGGCGACCGTCCTTTTTGATCTGGGTCGATATGACGACGGCATGCGCAGGCTCCACGAGCTCGCCCGCGAGCACCCGCAATCGGGCCAGGTGCATCGCCACCAGGCCATGTGGAATGGCGAGTACGGGCGCCTTGATGACGCCGTACTGGCCGCTCGCAGGGCCGTCGAAATCGAGCCGGAGTCACCGCTGAGCCTCATGGCCATGGCAAAGGCCTGGCTGTGGCTCGAAGACCCGGTCAGGGCCCGGGCATGGCTGGACCAGGCCCGCAAGGTCGGCGCCGACAACATGCTGATCTTCGGCCTCCAGGCCCAGCTGCTGCTCGATGAGGGCCGTCATGCACGGCTACAGTCCCTGGCAACCGCCCGGATGCGCACCGTTGACCCGGCGGTCGCGAAAGGTGCGGGAACACGTATCTACCGGACCTGGGCCGGCATCGCGGCCGTGCTGACCCACGACTATGACACCGCCATCGATCGGCTCGAGGCTGCCCTCGAGGACGGCGACATCATCAATCACACGCCCGAAGACGTGGAGGCGCTGACATTCCTGGCCGTGGCCTATCGGAAGGCCGCCAGGGGCCAGGATGCCGAGGCAGTCATTAAACGGGCCGAGAGCGTCCTGGCCCGGGCTGCCAGCGAAGGCTTTGCGGGACCCTCGATGGAGGTGCTCAAGGCCCTCGTCGCGGCGGCCCAGGGGCACGACGGGGCAGCCGCCGCCTATCTCGCGGCCGCCGCGCGGCTCGGATGGGCGAGACCGGGCCAGGTTCTCCGCCATCCCGCAATGACCCGACTCAGCCGTCAGCCGGAGATGGCGGAGCTGTTTGCCCGCGTGCGCACGCGTATCTCCAGCCAGCATGATCGGGCCGTGGTCATGGCAAGCGGGGACGGCTTCCCGGCCCGGGTGGCGTCCCGGGCACAGAATCACTAGCCTCGGACCCAATGGGACGCACACTTCTCATCGCATGCGCCATCGCGCTTCTTGTTGCGGGACTGATATTCGGCGGTTATCTGCCAGCGCCAGGTAATTCCGCGGGCAGCCCGGCAGGTTCACCCGCCACTTCACCCTCCTGGGAGGTCGTTGACTCGCTCGCGGAGCTGCTCGACCGGGAGGTCGAGGAGCGGCTCGCCATGTCCGACGAGCTGGCGGAACTCCGGCGCCGCGTCGCGGAGCTTGAAGGCCGGCGGGCCCAGCGTCCGGAGGTGAGCGAACCGAGCGCGGAAGAACCGGTAGCCCGGTCCGCGGGCGGCGCTCGTGACGCCGAAAACGAAGCCCCCACCGAGGTCTCGGTGAGACGGCAGCAGATCGAGGCATTCCGGTCCGCCGGATTTTCCCAGACCGAGGCCGAGTACTACCAGCGGCTCCAGGAAGAACACGCCCTGGCTCGCTTGTACCTGCGCGACCAGGCCACTCGCGAAGGCTGGCTGCGCGACGAACGCTTCGCCAAGGCCATGGCCGAGCTTCCGGGTAACCGGGCGTCTCTGCGAGAAAGCATGGACGACGCCACGTTCAGTCGGTACCTGTACGCCATGGGGCAACCCAACCATATCCGGGTCACGTCGGTCATCGAGGGTTCACCGGCGGAGACAGCCGGCCTGGTGAACGGCGATGTGATCCTGCGCTACGACGGAGAACGTCTCTACTCGGGACGCGCGCTGCGGGAGGCCAGCCGTGGCGGCTCGGCCGGCCAGACCGTGTCTCTGGAAATCGTCAGGGACGGCAGCCGCATGCAGATGTTCATGCCGAGGGGGCCGCTGGGGGTCAGCATCAGCGCCGGCTCCGGACTGCTGGACGAACCCTGAGGCCACGTTGCCGGCCGCGCCATCCCCGGCGCTGGCGGGCCGGGCACCAGCAAGAAAAACGAGCATCAGGAAGCCCCCGATGAGCCAGGGGCGTAAGGGCATCCAGGCATGTCGACCGGCCACGGCAGAACTCCTCGCCCCGTTATGCGGACGGCCAGGGTTTGCGCCGCCGTGAGGGCGGACCGGATAATGCCGGCCTCTACACTCTTCGACACCATCGGCCAGCGCGAATTCCATGCAGATTCTCTCCAGCGAACTCTTTCCCACCCTGGTGTGGACCACGTTCTTCGAGGACCACGCCGCGTTCAACGCCCGCTTGCTGGAGCTGGCCTACCGGTTTCGGGAGAAGGATCCGACGGGTGTCCAGAACACGAACACCCTGGGCTGGCAGAGCCGCAACGTCATCCAGGCCATGGAGGAGTTCCGGCCGGTTACCGAACGGATCCTGGCGGTCTGCCGCCAGATCGGCGTTTCCCAGAAACTGCGCGATCACTGCCGCTTCGATCTCCAGGCGTGGGTCAACATCAGTCCTCCGGGAGCCTCCAATGCCGTGCATTTCCATCCCAACAGCCACTACAGCGGCGTCTACTATGCGCAGACCGCCGACAACTGCGGCGAAATCTACTTCAAGGATCCGCGAACGCCGGGACTGATGTACCGGCCGCCGATCGCCTCGGAAACGGGGTTTACCGCCACCGAGGTCGCCCTCGGAGCAGAAGCGGGCCGAATGTACGTATTTCCTTCCTGGCTGGAACACGGGGTACGCCCGAACCGCAGCGCAAGCGACCGGGTGGGCGTCAGTTTCAACGTAAGGATCAGCGAGTCCGCGGCGTAGCCGGCTCCAGGTAGCGGGCCAGGAACGCCTGGGTACGCCGCCAGGCATCGGCGGCGGCGATTGCGTTGTAGCGTTGCCCCGACGGATTGGCGAAAGCATGGTCGGCGTCGTCGTAAACGACAATCTCCGCGTCCTTGCCCAGTGCGGCGAGGGACGCCTCGAAGGCTCGCACACTCTGAAGCGGAATCCCGCGGTCCTGGGCGCCAAAGATGCCGAGCAGGGGAACCTCGAGGGGTGCCAGTGCCGCCTGGTCGGTCACGAGCCGGCCGTAGTAGATGACTGCTGCGTCCAGCGTGTCCGGGTACATCAAGGCGATGCTGAGGGACCAGGCACCGCCAAAGCACCAGCCGATGCTCCCCACCTGGGCCGCACCCAGTTCTTCGCGCAAGTACTCATGGGCCTCACGAAGATTGGCCTCGGCCGCCGGCCGGTTTGCCATGGCCTCTTGCATCAGGTCCCTGGCCTCCTGCGGCGCGACCGCGCTCACGCCGCCGTAGAGATCGACCGCAAGGGCAGCGTAGCCTTCCCCGGCCAGCCGCTCGGCCATGGCGCGAATATTATCGTTCAGTCCCCACCATTCGTGGATCACGATGAGCGCGCCCCGAATGGACCCTGCGCCCCTCGGCATAGCCAGCCAGCCGGACAGGTCCCGGCCGCCCACCGAGCCATAGACGACGGCCGAGCCGGCGACCGGTGCGGCCGGTGCTGTCAGGGACGCCGGAGAAGCGTTCGCCGTATCCGCGGCATGCTCGCGGCTCATCGCGTCAGCGTAGTCCCTGTCCGCGGCGGCCGCGCTTGCGGCAAAGGCTGAAGCGACAACGGCCAAAGCGACACCGGCCAGGAGACCACGATTCTTCTTTCGCATCGTCATTTACGGCGTTCCACATTGGACAGCATGTCGGGGGTCACGAGGGTGACGCCGCCCTGGGTTACATAGTATTTGCGCCGGTCTTCTTCCGGATTCTCGCCAATGATCGTGCCGTCCTTGATGACGACGTCTTCGTCGATGATCACCCGGTGCAGACGGCAGCCCTGGCCGATACGGGCATCCGGAAGCGCGATGACTCCTTCCAGGTAGCTGTACTGGCCCACGGTGGCATTCGACGAGAGCAGGGACTGGCGCAGGGTCGCTCCCGAAACAATGCAGCCGCCTGATACCACCGAGTTGATGGCGTTGCCACGGCGGCCATCCTCGTCGAGCACGAATTTCGCCGGCGGACACTGAGCCTGGTAGGTCCAGATCGGCCAGCGCCGGTCATAGAGATTGAGTTCCGGCTCCACGTAGGTGAGGTCGAGATTGGCCTCGTAGAACGCATCGATGTTCCCCACGTCCCGCCAGTAATTCTGAACGCCGGTCTCTGCGTCCTGAAACACGTAGGCCATGACATTGTGGCTGTCGATGGACGACGGGATGATGTCCCGGCCGAAATCGTGACTGGACTCGGGATCGGCGGCGTCGGCGGCAAGCACCTCGCTCAGGAAGCGGTGGCTGAAGACGTAGATGCCCATGGATGCCAGCACGACCCCCTCCCGGTTGGGCATGGGCTCGGGGTGCTCGGGTTTTTCGACAAAGCCCGTAACCCTGTAAGACGAATCGGTGCGCATCACGCCGAACTCGCGGGCACGCTCTACCGGCACTTCGACACAGCCGACGGTTATGTCCGCGTCGTTATTCACGTGCTGGGCGATCATCAGTCCGTAGTCCATCTTGTAAATATGATCGCCGGCCAGCACGAGGACGTGCTGGGGACTATGGAACTCGAGATGCTCCAGGTTCTGAAAAACGGCGTCAGCCGTACCTTTGTACCAGGAGGCATCGATCTGCTGCTGGGCCGGCATCAGCTCGACAAACTCACCGAACTCGCCGCGGAAGTGCCCCCAGCCCCGCTGGAGGTGAAGAATGAGGTCATGGGCCTTGTACTGAGTCAGAACGCCAATCCGCCGAATCCCTGAATTGACACAGTTCGACAACGGGAAGTCGATGATCCTGTACTTTCCGCCGAAAGGCGTTGCGGGCTTTGCCCGCCTGAGCGTGAGGTTCTTCAATCGCGAACCGCGTCCGCCGGCCAGGATCAAGGCTAGCGTATTGCGCGTAAGGCTACTGACGTAGCGGCCTGGCTTGTCGTTTTGCATGGGATCCCATGGTCCTGGTGATGTGGGAAGGATGCGCACCCATAGCATCCCCGTCTTACGCTGGCGTGACCCGAGGAGTTCCCTGCCTCTGTGCTACCCTTCGCGCAGTCCACTGGGGCGCAATCCACTGGGCGGTCATTGATGCCAGTACAACTGAAAGTACTATTCACGGTCGCGGAAGTCTTCCCCCTCGTGAAGACAGGGGGCCTTGCGGATGTCGCCGCGGCCCTCCCGGAGGCCCTCAAGGAACGCGGGGTCGACGTACGGATTCTTTTGCCCGGCTACCGGTCGGTCATTTCCCTGTTGCGCACCCGGCCGGTCGGAAAACCGTTCAGGCCGCTGCTCAGCGCGGACCGGGTCCGCCTTCTGCGCTCGGAGCTTCCGGGCCGCGGCATACCGATTTACCTGATTGACGCCCCCGCCCTTTACGACCGCCCGGGGGGACCCTACAGCGATCCCTACGGCAAGGACTGGTGGGACAACGCCATCCGCTTCGGCGTGCTATCGAAGGTGGGCGCTCTATTCGGCAGCAGCGGCGGTCTGGACGGGTGGAAAGCGGACGTGCTCCACCTCCACGACTGGCACGCGGGGCTGGCGTCCGCCTATACGCATTTCGACCCGCGGGCCACCGCTGCGACCGTCTATACGGTTCACAACCTGGCCTACCAGGGCAACTTCGACCGCAAGGTCCGAAAGGCGCTGGGCATCAGTTCGCTGGCCTTTCACATGGACGGGCTGGAGTTTCACGGCAACCTGAGCTTCATGAAGGCCGGTCTGTACTACTCGGACCAGATTTCGACGGTCAGCCCGACCTATGCACGTCAGATCCAGACGCGGGAGCACGGATGCGGGATGGATGGCGTGATCAGGAAACGGGCGGACCGGCTAACAGGAATCCTCAACGGTATCGACGAGCAGACCTGGAACCCGGACCGCGACCCGCACCTTCCCGCCCGGTTCGACGCAGACAGCCTTGCGGGCAAGGCAAAATGCAAGTCGGCCCTGGAAGAGCGGACCGGGCTCACACCGGACCCCGATGGGCCGATCGCCGTGATGATGGCCCGCATGACGGCGCAGAAGGGCTGGGACCTGTTTGTCGCGGCCGCACCCGCGCTGCTCGCGGACGGCCTGCGTTTGGTTGCGGTCGGCGGTGAGGGCCCCTGGCTGGCCGCGCTCCGGCTCCTCGCAAAGGAGCACCCTGGCCGCTTTGCTGTGGTCGAAGCCTTCAGCGAGGAAATGGCCCACCTGGCGGAAGCCGGCGCCGACCTGTTCCTGATGCCGTCGCTGTTCGAACCCGGCGGCCTGACCCAGCTCTACAGCCAGCGCTACGGTACACCGCCGGTGGTCCATCGCACCGGCGGCCTCGCCGATTCGGTGACCCAGGCGACCGAGGCCAATATCAAGAACGGAACCGGCACGGGTTTCTTGTTCCACAAGCCGGAACCCACGGCACTCATAGGCTCCGTGCGGGCCGCACTCGACCTCTATCACAACCACCCCGCCCAGTGGATCGAGCTGCAGCGCAACGGCATGCGCAAGGGCTCCGGGTGGGGCGCGCCGGCGGAGCGCTATCTGCGGGTCTACGAATCGGCCATCGACCATCGCCGGGCGGCCGCACAGGCGTACGGATAAGCGATAGTCAGCAGGAATTCAGCGGGGACGGGCATTCGGAGAAGCAAATCGGCGAAACAAATCGGCGAATCGGTCACAGCGGGCCGGAACACGGAGATAAGACATCCTGGCAGATCCGCGGTAACGCGGTCCTGGGGGCTTATCGCCTTCGAACCCCTTCGAGCCGGCGCGCGAAATGACCGATTCGCCGGAAATTGTCCGGTCAGGCTGGTTCGCAGGACCGGGCAGGAGAGGATAGCGGCTTTTCCCCGCCGATGCCTAGCCCGGGATGGAGCAATTGAACAAAAGTATTATAAATCAGATAGATACGGCACAGCGACCCACGGCGGCCCGGTGGCCAGCGGCGGGCCCCTCGCGGAAATCGCCATGACATATTCCCCGGCCTGTTGACAGTTTTCCGCACTGCACTATTCTGCCGCCGCCATGCGCTTCACGCTGTCCATCGCCGTTCTTGCCGTCTGCCTGCTTGCCTCCCCGGCCAGGGCCCTGGACCCGGTTTGCGTCGGTGACCTGCAGGTGAGCTATCGCGGCGCCTTCGATGCCCGGCTCGGCCCGCCGGCCCGCCAGAGCTGCGATGGGGGACCCCGCCCCGACGGAGACGGCCTGCGTGTCGCTTACCGGAGTTCCGCGATTGGCAGCGATGACCAGATCCTCACCATTCTCGCGATCCCCGGCATCCTCAGGGGAGAGACCGGCACGGAGCTTCCCCTGAACGTGACCGTCGTACGGGAAGGCAAAGGGGAGTTTTTCGGCGCCAGAGGCCCCGGCCGCTGTACCGTGGACATCGCAACCCACGAACCGGCCGGTGACCCGGATCTCTGGCGCCTGGCCGGAGAGGGGCGCTGCCAGGACGCGCTCGAGGCGGTGGCCCGGGAGGGAGAGATCACCGTCTCCGCCTTCGAGTTCTCGGCCGTCGTGTCCTGGGAAATACCCGAAGAAGAGATTCTGCGTGTCGACCCGTAGAGTCCTCCAGGGCATCGCCCTGACCGCCCTGCTAGCGGCGCTACACACGCTGACCCTGGCGTCCGGCATCAACGAGGAACTGCCCGAGGAACCGGTCACGATCGTCACGGTGTCGGGCGACCGTCACGACTTCAGCCTGCATGTGGCCCGCACACCCGACCACCGCCGCCGTGGCCTGATGTTCGTTACCCGGCTCGAGCCGGACGGGGGCATGCTGTTTGACTTCGAGGTCCCGCGAAGCGTGAGCATGTGGATGAAGAACACACCGTTGAGCCTGGATATCCTCTTTGTCCGCGCCGATGGCCGAATTGCCAATATCGCCAGCGACACACGGCCATTTTCCAAGGAAATGATTCCATCCCACGGTGACGTGCTCGCCGTCATCGAACTGGCTGCCGGCACGGCACGGCGTCTTGGTATCAAGGATGGCGACCAGGTCGAACACCCGCTGTTCGCCGAAACGGCGAATTAGCCCAAACCCGTGCGGGCGGCGGCGGCGTCGGGTAACGTCTCGGCATGATCTGGATAGTGGTCGCCGGCATAATCGTCCTCGTGGGCTGGATGGGGCTCATGGGCTGGCTGTATGTCCGCCAGGCGCAGCGCATTTTCAAGCCGGATACGAGCACTCATGTCGAACCCGGCGACGCCGGCCCGACCTGGCGCCGGGTACCGCTGCGATCGGCGGACGGTGTCCGGCTGGACGCGTGGTTCTCTCCCGGAAATCCGGGCGAGGACAGGGCCATCCTCTTTCTACACGGCAATTCGGGCAACCTGTCTACCCGTGTGGAGACCTTGCGGCTCCTCGCCGGCATGGGTCTCTCCGTGCTGGCGATCGATTATCGGGGCTATGGCCGCAGTGAGGGCGAGCCCAGCGAGTCCGGGCTTTACGCGGATGCCGAGGCCGCCTGGCGCTGGCTGACAGAAACCGGCGGGATCCCGGCGGAACGCATCCTGGTCATCGGACGATCGCTCGGAGGGCCGGTGGCGGCACGGCTAGCAGCCAGGAACAGCCCCGGCGCCCTGTCGCTGGAATCGACCTTTTCCTCGATGCCGGCACTGGCCAAGAAGCTCTACCCTCTGCTCCCCGCCCGGATCCTTTGCCGTTTTCACCTGGACACCCAGGGCCACCTGTCGCGGACCCGCTGCCCCGTTCTGGTGATCCACAGTCCGGAAGACGAACTGATCCCTATCGTCCATGCCCGGCGCCTGCTCGACACGGCGGGCAACCGGGGACGCTTTCATGGGGTCACCGGCCCGCACGCGGCGGTCTCGACAGGCGCTCCGGAACACTACGTCCGTGGACTATCGCGGTTTCTGGACGACGTCCTGCCCGCTGCTGACCGGCCGATGGACCGGGCGGGGACCGCAGGCTAGGGTATGCCGCGGAGGGACCGATATGCACCAGATCCTCGTTCAGCTCCATGATGACCACCGCAGTATTCGACGCCTGCTGGAGCTTTTGTCGATTGACCCCGGGGTAACTCCCGACCGGCACTACCTGCAACGGGGCGCGGACGTGATGCGTTACATGACCGGCTACCCGGACCAGTTTCATCACCCGCGGGAGGACCTGATGTTCGCACCGCTCTCGGAACGAGACGCGGCGAGCTGCGACGTCATCGGCCGGCTGAAGGAAGAGCATGTACTCCTCGGCCAGGAAAGCCTGGCACTGCGCGAGGTCTTCGACGAGCATCTGGCCGCCGACCGGCTACCGGGAGCCGAACTCCGGGCACAGACCCGTGGCTACATCGAGCTCCAGGAGGGGCACATGGAGTGCGAAGAACTTGCGGTTTTCGCCAAGGCGCGGCTTGTCTTGACGGCGGACGACTGGAGTGCCATCGACACCCTGCTGGCAGCACGGCCCGATCCGGTGTTCGGCCGCCAGGTGCAGCGCGGCTTTCGCGAACTCCGCGAGTTCCTTATGGGGTCCGGCCGAGGCTGAGCGATCCGCGCCCGCACACAATGCCCGGCACGGCAGCGTTCGCGAAACGGTCAAATGACCTTCGAGAATCCCCCGCTCTTCTCGCCACCGAGATAGGCGTCGAAACACATCGCGATCGGGCGCAGGAGAAAGCGCCCCTCCGGAGTCACGGTGACCTGTCGATCCTCGACGGCGACCAGGCCGTCTTTTTCCAGCTCCGCAAGCCGTGCCAGCTCGGCGCCAAAGTGATCCTTGAAATCGATTCCGAAACGCTGGCCGATCGCCTCGAAATCGGCAACGCCACCGCACATCAGCGCGTGGATGACATGGCGACGCATCAGGTCTTCCCCCGTGCACGCCACCCCCCGGTACACGGGAAGCCGACCCGCCTCGATGGTCGGGTAATAGTCCTTTCGGAGCTTCAGGTTCTGCGCATATGACGGACCGACCTTGCCGATGGAGGACAAGCCCAGTCCGACAAGATCCAGGTCCGCATGGGTCGAATATCCCTGGAAGTTGCGGTGCAGGGTTCCATCGTCCCGGGCCCGCACGAGATCGTCCTGCGGTAGCGCAAAGTGGTCCATCCCGATGTACTCGTACCCGAGCTCGGTGAGGCGCTCGACGGTACTCTGGAACAGGCGGAGCTTCTCCGCCGCCGACGGGATCTGTTCGTCGGGAATCAGCCGCTGGGAGCGGAACATGCGCGGCAGATGCGCGTAGCTGTAGATGGCCAGCCGGTCCGGCCGCGCCTCGGCCACCGCGTCCACGGTTTTCCTGAACCGTTCCGCGGTCTGCAGCGGGAGTCCATAGATCAGGTCCACCGACACGGAGCCGAAGCCGTGTTCCCGGGCCTGGGCCACGAGAGCGAGCGTGTCCTGCTGCGACTGGATCCGGTTGACGGATTTCTGGACGTCGGGATCGAAATCCTGCACGCCCAGGCTGACGCGGTTGAGGCCCACCGAAGCAAGATACGGCATCGTGGAGAGGTCGGTGCTGCGGGGATCGATCTCGATGGAGTACTCCCGCTCGGGACTGTCGCTCAGGTTGAAGTGGGCCGAAAGCCCGTCCATGAGCCGACTGAACTGCGCCTGGGTCAGGAACGTGGGAGTGCCGCCCCCGAAGTGCAGCTGTGCCACAGGCCGGCGCTCGTCGAACAATTCGGCCTGCAGACGGATTTCCTCGAGGAGATAGTCGAGATACTCGTCTGCGCTGTACTGGTGGCGGCTGACGATCTTGTGACAGCCGCAGTAATAGCAAAGCGAGTGACAGAAGGGGATATGCACATAGACCGACAGCGGGTTGTTCGCGGGGTCGGGGCCGTTGCTGGCTTTCGCAACCCGCGCATAGTCCTCGGCCGAAAAGCCTTCGTGGAACTGCACGGCGGTCGGGTAGGACGTATAGCGGGGGCCCCGGCCGTCATAGCGCTGGATAAGATCCCGGTCGAAAACAGCAGTCAACATGTCAAAAGCCTCGCGTGGCCTCAGCGGCCGGTTACCAGACTAGCGCGCGCGCCCGCGCCTCGTTTTGATCCACGTCACCGGCCGGCGTCCGCCGCCGGTGGCGGCAGACACTTGAGCCGGTACCGGAGGTTGAACCCGTAGGGATTAACCTCCGATCGGTCAATCGGATCCCGGGACACGATCTCGTTGCCATACGGACAAAGCCCCCGGCGGTCCAGCCAGGTCTGCAGCCAGTCCAGGCGCGCCGCCTCGGCCGCCTCGCTGTCCTCGGGATAAAGGCTGTCGGTGCGCACCTCGAACCAGAGCGCTTCCGAATTGCCCGGGTCTTCCCGGAGGCCGCTCATACTGTGGCGATGGTACTCGGTCGGGTCATGGAACGTGGATTCGCAGCCTGAAGCGGCCATTACCGCGATCAGCATCAGTCCCAGGGTCAACTTTCGGCGCACGGATCTCTCCGGGAAAAAACGCCAAGGTAGGTCAGGTCATCCTCTGCGGCAAGCCTTCGTGGCATGACCGCTGCGGCTGGCTTATCCTGAAATCCTGGCTTCGGGGGGAATTGCACCAATGAGAGTACTGATGGGCTTGCGGCACAGCGGTGCCGCCATCGTGGCGTTGACCCTGGCCGCTTTGCTTCCAATCGCCTCGCCGGCGCTCGCCGAGACGCAATGGCGATGGGACGGTGTGCCACGCATCGTGGCGGTGGGCGATGTGCATGGGGCTTACGACGAACTGTTCGCTTCGCTGCGGCAGACGGGAATCGTAGACGATACCGGCCGGTGGAGCGGCGGTTCGAGCCACCTGGTCAGCCTCGGAGACCTGGTCGATCGTGGCCCGCGCTCCCGGGACGTCATGGATCTGCTGATGCGCCTGGAGTCCGAGGCAGCCGAGGCCGGCGGGCGGGTTCACCTCATCCTCGGCAACCATGAAGTGATGAACATGACCGGCGAGCTCGACTATGTGAGCGCCGAGGAGTACGCGGCGTTTGCCGCCGACGCCAGCGACGGGCGGCGTGCCGAGGAGTATTCGGCCTGGCTCGGCAGAACGGGGGGAGCAGACGGACCTGATGCCCAGGCCAGTTTCGACGCGGCGTTCCCGCCGGGCTATTTCGCCCACCGCGACGCGTTTTCGCCCGACGGCACCTATGGCCGGTGGCTGCTCGACCAACAGGTCCTCATTGTTATCAACAGCACGGCGTTCGTGCACGCCGGGCTGTCCGAGATGATCAGCAAGCGGGGGGCTGAGAGCATCAACGACACCGCCGCCAGCGACATCCGCAGCTACCTGGACGTCTTCGGACAGCTGACCGCCGCCGGAGCCCTCGGGCCGGAAACGCCGTTCAACGATCGCCTGACCGCCGCCAGGGGCGCGAGCGCCCCGGAAGCGGCGGCCCTCGCTGGCCAGCTCGAAACCCTGCTGTCCAGTCCGGTTTTCGAAGCCGACGGCCCGGTCTGGTACCGGGGCACGGCATGGTGTCACCCGCTGACCGAAGTAATCCATCTCCAGCGGCAGCTCGATGGCCTGGGAGCCGAGAGAGTGGTCATCGGGCACACGCCGACCCGGGATTCGTCGCAGCACTCCCGGATGAAAGGGCGCGCGATCATGATCGACACCGGCATGCTCAGGGCCGTGTATGAGGGCAGGCCCTCGGCCCTCGTTATCGAAGGCGACACGCTGCAGGCCTACTATGCCGGCCAGGCCAACCCGGCCCCGATCCAGCCCCTGCCCCGTCGCGTCGGCCAGCGCCCCGGCGGAATCACTGACGACGAACTCGAGCGGATTCTCGCTACGGGAGAGATCGTGGCCATCGAGGACGTGGGCCAGGGCGTGACCAAACCACAGAAGGTCACGATCCGGCACGAGGGCAATGAGTATTCGGCGCTGTTCAAGACCGAGTCCACGCCGATTGAGGCCAGCAGCCGGCGCCAGACCCAGCGACTGGTGGAAAACAGCGACCGCTGGGAGCACGAGGTGGCAGCCTACAAGCTGGACCGGATACTCGGCCTTGACCTGGTCCCGGTCACGGTCGGGCGCACTATCGACGGCCGAACCGGCGCAATGCAGTTCTGGGTCGAGAACCTGATCAGCGAACTGGACCGCAAGGAAAAAGGCGTGGCGGCCACCGGCTGGTGCCCCCTGTCGGAGCAATACAACCTCATGGTGGCCTTTGACACGCTGATCTACAACGTCGACCGGACGCTGCAGAATATCGTTTACGACAAGGACACCTGGATGCTGTACCTGATCGACCATTCCCGTGGTTTCAGGCTCAACACCGGCCGTCCGAAGGATATCCGCAAGGTGGACCTGGTGATGTCCCAGGACCTCGTTGAGGCCCTGCAGGGCTTGACCCTCGAACAGTTGCGGACCGAGATGGGAGACCTGCTCATCCAGGACCAGATGCGAGCCATCCTTCGCCGCCGTAACCAGCTGGTCGAGGAATCGGGCGTCGGCGGTTGAGGGGGGTCCACGGCCGGATGCGGCGCTTCCCAAGCCTCGGACATTTCCGGTAGTATCCCTCGCAAATCCGCGCGACTATAAAACAAAGCGCGAATAAGCCGCCGGCGGCACATCAGCTTCCCGGAATATTCAAGGCGGCACGGGAGGAGGAGCACAATGAGAACAAAGGCACTCGTGGCGCTGGCGGCCGGCGTCCTGGTCTCCAACACGGTCGTGGCGAAAGACCAGCCCGGGCAGTGGTACGTTGCCCCCATGGCTTCCGTGATCTGGGTGGACAACAGCCGGGCCGTGGATGATGACGTTGGCGGACATATCGCCGCGGGCGTCGTCATGGGCGAGGCCTGGAACCTTGAGTTCGGCGCCTATTACTACGACCTGAGTGGATTCGACGACACCGAGATGTGGGGCTTCGATATCGACGCCATGGCGGTGTTCTACCGTGACAACCGCATCTCCCCTTATCTCCTCGGAGGCTACGGCTACATCGACAAGGACCGGGACGAAGGCGACAGTGACAAGAACTCCGCCGCTTCCCTGGCCTTCGGATTCCTTACCGATCTGGGGGATAACAACGGCGGTATCGCCTTGCGCACCGAACTCCGCTGGCGGCTGGACTTCCAGGACAGCACGGACAGCACGGAGCAGGACCTCATCGCCAACATCGGCGTCCAGATTCCGTTCGGATCGCCGGACTGACAAGACCCGCTTTCGGCTTACGGGGCCCGGCGCGACGCGCCGGGCCTTTTTGCTTGGGCTCCAGCCGGGAATAATACGGCCATGCGCAAGATCGCCGTACTCACCACGTCGAGGGCGGATTTCGGCCATCTCCAGTGGCCGTTGAGACGCCTCATCGAGCACCCCGACCTGGATCCAGGACTGATCGTCACCGGCGCCCACCTGTCACCGGCCTTTGGAAACACGGTGGACGACATCGAAGCGGGCGGCTTCATCATCGAGGAACGGCTGGAATGCCTGCTGAGCTCCGACAGCGACGTGGGCATGGCGAAGACCACCGGCGTAGCCACACTGGCACTGGCCGACACGCTGGCCCGCATGCGGCCCGATATCCTTCTGCTGATCGCCGACCGCTACGAGATGCTCGCACCCGCATCTGCAGCGCTCGCCCTACGAATCCCGATCGCCCATATCGAGGGCGGTGAAATCAGCGAGGGCGCCATCGACGACGCCGTTCGGAACGCCCTGACCAAGCTCGCCCACCTGCACTTCACGCCGACCGCCGAGGCTGCCCGTCGGGTTCGCGCCATGGGCGAGGAAGCCTGGCGGGTCCACTGCACCGGAGCACCATCGCTGGACTATCTGCGCTACGGAAACCTGGCCACCCGAGCCGAACTGGAGACGGCGCTCGGCGTGGCGGTGGATCGCCGGACCTGCGTGGTCGCCTACCACCCGGTGACCCTGGAGACGGACACGACCGCAGAGACCGGGGCGCTGATGACGGCCCTGGGAGAGCTGAACCATCCGGTCGTGTTCTGTTTCCCCAACGCCGACGCCGGCAGCTACCGGATCATGGCGGCGGCTCAAGCGTTTTGTGAACGGCGCGGGGACGCGCGGCTCGTGGTGAACCTGGATCCGTCCCTGTACTGGACGCTGCTCCGCGAATCCGGGGCGCTTGCCGGGAACTCCTCCAGCGGCATCATGGAGTCCGCATCCGTCGGCCTGCCCACCGTCAACATCGGCCGCCGCCAGGCGGGCCGCACGAGGCCTGCCAATGTCGTCGACGTCCCGGCCCACGCGAAGCGTATTCTCCCCGCCCTCCGCGAAGCGCTGCACCCCCAGACCAGGGACTCATGCGCGGACACGGTGAACCCCTACGGCGACGGCCGTGCCGGTGAACGGATTGCCGAGGCCCTCGCCGGCGCCCCGGACCGGGCGACCCTGTTGCACAAGCGGGCCCTGCCCCTGACCTCCGGGGAGGCGCCCGCCTTTGCCGATCGCTGAGTTTCTCCGCCAAAATCGCCGCGGGCTCCGTGTCTCCGCGCCGGCTGGCGCGTACCGGCCGGCGGATCGCGGCGGTCCGTCCACGGGGCGGCTACCGTGACCGACCGGATCCCGCTGGCCAGGCCCGATATCGGACCCGCAGAGCTCGGCGCCGTCAAAGCCGTTCTCGAAAGCGGCCAGCTGAGTCTCGGTCCGGCCCTGGAAGCGTTCGAGTGCGCACTCGCGGCCGCCTCGGGTGTCGCCGGAGCGGTCGGCGTCAACTCCGGTACCAGCGGTCTTCAGCTGGCCCTGGAAGCCGCCGGGATCGGGCCTGGCGACGAGGTCATCACCACGAGCCTGAGCTTCGTCGCCACGGCCAACGCGATCCGGCGAGTCGGCGCGCAGCCGGTCTTCGCGGATATCGATCCCGTCACGCTGAACCTGGACTCCCGGTCAGCCGCCGAGGCCGTCAGCCCGAGAACCCGGGGAATCCTGCTGGTGCACCTTTTCGGGCGGCTTGCCGACATGACGTCGTTTCAGCGCCTGGCGGATTCTGCCGGGCTGGTGCTGATCGAGGATGCCTGCGAGGCCCTGGGCAGCGAGCGGGACGGCCTGCGGGCCGGGGGCGGCGGACGGGCCGGCGTCTTCGGTTTCTATGCCAACAAGCTGATCACGACCGGAGAGGGCGGCGCGGTGGTCAGCAACGACGAAGCGCTCCTCGAGCGCTGCCGCCGGCTCCGCAACCACGGGCGGAGCCGCGGCGGCGACCCCTTCGACGATCCGACGCCGGGCTTCAATTTCAGGCTGTCCGAACTCCACGCCGCCCTCGGCGCCGCCCAGATGACCCGGCTGCAAGAGCTGATCGCCGCCCGAACCCGCCTCGCCGCGGGCTACAGCAAGCGCCTGGCGGGACTACCCGGGCTCGATCTGCCCGCCCCGGCCGGCCCCGGAGAGCGTATTGCCTGGTTTACCTACGTGGTCCGCTTGCCGCCCCGGCCGGGACTCCGCTCCCGGGTGGCGGCCAGACTGGACGCCGACGGTATCGGGAGCGGGCATTATTTTCCCGCGATCCACCAGCTTCGCGCCTACGCCATTGATTCCGCCTGGCGGCGGGGGCCATTGACCGTGACCGAGGACGTGGCCGACCGTTGCCTGGCCCTGCCCTTCTTCCCGGGCCTGACCGAGGCGGAAATGGATCGGGTATGCGCCGGCCTGCGGACGGCGCTCAGCGCGGGCTGAGACCCAGGAGTCGGGTCAGAGGCGCCAGTTCGTCAAGGTAGGGCCGGTGGCGACCGACCGCATGGCCCGACACGGGCCGGCGCACCTGCGCGGCGCTGTTGGTGGCGATAAAGCGGCCGGGGTCCGGTGCCGTGGCAGAGCCCGGGTCCGCACCCACGAACTCTCCCATGCGGCGCACCCAGGAGTCCGGGTCGACCACGAGGGCCTCATAGGGCAGCTCCAGCATCCGCAGGGGCAGTACCGCCCGCCAGTGGTCCATGAGACGGCGATAGTCCTGCAAATACCAGCCCAGGTCCCCCAGATCATTGGCGAACCCGAGAAACGGAGCGGTAAAGTCCTGGAAAAAACACGACAGCGCGGTGTCCAGGGGGTCCCGCACACAGTGAATCACCCGCGCCTTCGGCAGCATGCGGGCGATCAGCCCCAGGTGGAGAAAGTTCACCGGCATCTTGTCCAGGAGAATCGTTCCCGCACGCGCATCACCGAGATAGGACGCCGCCTGCCCGGCAAGCGCCCGGGGAGCCAGTCCGCGCTGAGACTCCGGGTAGCCGGCAATCGCCGCTGCGTAACGCCGGACGTCATCGCGCTCGCCGCAGGCCACCACGTTCTGAAAGCCGGTGAGGAGGTGTTCGGCCAGGGTGGTCCCGGAGCGAGGCATTCCTACGATGAAAACGGCGCTGGGATCATTGGCGTTTGCCCCGGATCCGGGTTCGGCGGACGCCGGGCCCTCGGGAAACCCGTCGCTGCCGAAGGCGGCAATGATCCTGTCCACCCAGGCCCGGTGTGCGTGCCGGTCCCAGCCCGTGGCCCGCATCCTGTTGGCCAGCTTCGCCTGGGCAAACGCCGGGCCGGTGTCGCCGAGCGCATCGAGGGCCGCGGCCATTTCGAAATGCCAGCGGGGCGCCAGGGCCGGATCCCGGGCAGCCGCTTCCGCCACGGCGGTGAGACGGTCGCGGGCCACAGCCGGTGTCCCTGCCCGCCGGAGCAGTCGGGCCTCACTGAGCGCCACATCCGGCCGGGCCCGGGCTCCCGCGGGCAGTCGTTCAAGGAGAACGCGAGCGGCAGCCGCCTCGCCGCGCATCTCGAGCAGGCCGGCCAGGCCCACCGTGGCCTCGGGATCCCCCTGCCATCGGTCCAGCACGTTGCCGAAGGCCTCCTCGGCCGCCTCGAATCGTCCGGCAGCCCGCAGCAGCCAGGCGTACTCCCGGGCCGGAGCCGGCTCGTCCGGGCGAGCCGCGATGAGTTTCCTGTACAGGACCGCGGCCTCGTCCAGCCGGTTCATCCGTTCGAGGACGCGGGCCAGGTTCAGGCGGGCCAGGTCATGGCCGGAGTCCCGTTGCAGCGCTTCCCGGAACGCAGCTTCCGCTTCGGCAAAGCGCCCCCCGTGTAAGCAGGCCACGCCGTGATCGTGAGCCAGGGCCGTATTGCCCGGATCCAGGGTGCGCGCTTCGGCCAGCCGGGCAACTGCACGGTTCAGGTCTCCGCGCGCCGCATGGGCCCGCGCCTCATGCGCGAGACACTCGGCCGCGGGGGCGGCGAGATTGCCCTGCCTGTAGAGCTGGACGAGGGCTTCCCACAGGCGGATTTCACCGGGATGACGCGCGGCGCTGGCCCGAAGCATCCGCTCGGCCTGCCCGGGCTGACCCAGGGCGAGACGCGCCCTCGCGCTCAGGAGGATCGCCTGCACGCTGCCCCTTTTTGCCGCTGGCCCGGCCAGGCTCAGGGCCTCGTCGGGACGGCCAGCCGCCAAGGCGTCCGCTGCGCGCGCAAGCCCCGGGTCGGCGGTCGGCGGCCCGGCCGCTTTTCCTCGCTCCATTGATCGCGATTTCCCGTGATGCCTTTCTCTATGCTACGCCTTTCCCTACCATTCCCCGCCTATGCCGGATCGACCCACAAGTGCCAGTACCCCGGGCGCCGACCTGCCCGCGCCCGACGATGCCTGGGACCGCTACTGGGCCCACGGCTTCCTGACCTCGTGCCGAAATGCGTTCTCCGGGAACTACGAGGGCACGGTGCGCGCGCTGTGGGATGCCTTCTTTGCCGGTCTGGAACCGGGCGCCCGGATCCTCGACATCGGGACGGGGAACGGCGCAATCCCGCTGATCGCGGCGGCCGCCGGACTCAGCGCGAACCGGCGCTTCGAAATCCATGGCATCGACCTGGCGTCCATACGTCCGGAAGAGACGGTCAAGACGGATCGGCATTTGCTCGAGCAGATCCGCTTTCACCCCAGGACCCCGGCCGAGGCCACGGGTTTCGAGCCGGATTCGGTGACTGCGATTACCGGCCAGTACGCTTTCGAATATACGGACACCGCCCGGGCGGCGGCCGAGCTGGGCCGGATCGCGGCCCCCGGAGCGCGGCTGATGTTCGTCCTGCATCACTCCGGATCCGTCGTCATGGAGACCTCCCGGGAGGAGCTGGCCAATGCCAGGATCATTTTCGACGAGACCCGGCTGTTCGAGCACGCGACAGCCGTCGTCAGGAAGGTGGGTGCAGCGGGGACCCCTGAAGCCCGACGCCGCCTGGCCTCCGATCCCGAGGCGGAAGCCAGCCGGCACGCGCTCAATGCCGCCGCGGAGCGGGTGACCCAGGCGATCGACAGCTCCCCCCACCCCCAGCTCCTGCAGATGGCCATGCACAGGGTCGCTGACGCCTACAAGGCCTTAAGCGGCAAGAACGGCCTCGCGGAGGCGCTGGAGATCCTGGCCGCAGGGCAGACCATGATCACCGCCAATGCCGACCGGCTGAAGGACCTGATGCAGGCGGAGGTTACCCCCGAGCGCATGGTCATGATTCGGTCTGAGCTGGCAACTGCGGGGTTTTCGCTGGACTCCGCGGAGCACCTGCACCATGACGGGGGACCGCTGATGGGCTGGGTGCTGCGGGGCCGCAAGGCCTGATCCCTCGCTGAGTGTTGCGTGCGGGCAACGGTTCGAGCTGTTGCCCCAATGCAACACAATAGGGTCGCCTACACGCCACAAGCCCGTCCGGACCCTGCTGTCCAGCCCCCGTAGACCGGTTCCCCGGCAGCATCAAGAGCGCTTCTAAAGAAAACATTGGAAGCCCCTATATCTGCGAAAGAAAGACCGCGATTGACGGCTTTGGCCGGACAAAGGGCATCGGGGGACCCGGCCACCCCGCGCCCGGGATCGTAAAACTCCGTACCCTGAAAGCAACAAGGCGCTTCCCTCACGCAACTTCTGTTGCTAGTATCCCACCCACTACCCGGGCCGACCCGGGAGTTTTAGCCTTGAAACGTAAGAATTCATGGCCCTTGGAAACGCAAATCACTCCTAGGGAGGAGTTACTAAATGACAGAGCGAAACCCAGTTCGGGACGCGGTGCGATACGCCCTTACCGCGGGCGTGGCGGCATCGTTCGTGGGGGCGCCTGCGGCGTCTTTCGCGGAAGATGACGTTGCGGTCCAGGAAAAGGTCACCGTCACCGGCTCGCGCATCAAGCGGGTCGACATCGAAGGCCCTTCCCCGGTTGCGGTAATCAGCCGTGACGACATCGACGCCACTGGCGACATCTCCGTGGCAGAAGTGCTGCGCGGCTCAGTTTGGAACAGCTTCGGCTCCTTCAAGCAGCGCTCCGGTTCTTCCGCCCAGTCCCAGTCCACCGTCAGCCTGCGCGGCCTCGGCCCGACACGCACCCTGGTGCTGATCGACGGTCGTCGCATGGCCGGTGCGCCGACCTTCGGCGCCGGTTCCGCCCAGAACCTGAACGTCATCCCGCTGGCCGCCGTGGAGCGCATCGAAGTGCTGCGTGACGGCGCCTCGGCCGTGTACGGTTCCGACGCCATCGGTGGTGTGGTCAACATCATCCTCCGCAAGGACTACGAGGGGATGAACCTCTCCTGGGGCATCGGCCGTCCGACCCAGACCGGCGGTGACGAAGACAGCTACAGCGTCGTGGGTGGCCTGTCGTCCGGCAAGGGCAACATCACCTTCGGCTTCGACGTCGAGAAGAAGGAAATCATCTTCCAGGGTGATCGCTCCTACTCCGCCGTCGGCCTGTCCGCCTTCGGTTTCCCGGGCAGCTACTTCGGGTATCTCACGACCAACGATCCGCGCAATCCCTCCGGGGAGTTCCTGTCGGTCGGGACGTTCCCGGACCCGCGCTGCCCGGCCGAGCTGAACGGCCCGGACTTCCCGGCTTCTCAGCAGGTCGGCTCCCTTTGCCGCTACAACTACGCCGGCGTGGCCGCCAACGAGGCGGAGAACGACACGAAGACCTTCTTCGTGAACGTCAACTACGACCTCAACGAGACCACCCAGTTCTTTGCCCGCGGTAACTTCGCGTTCAACGAGAGCTTCGGCCGCTACGCGCCGAGCCCGTTCACCTCGCCGTTCCCGAACATCACCCAGAACAACCCCAACAACCCCACCAACCCCGCCAACCCCACCAACATCAACGGCCAGCCTTTCGGCGGCCAGTCGGTGACGCTGGACGACGGCACGGTGGTGCAGGGTCCGTTCGACCTCTCGTTCTACTACCGGAACGTGCCGGGCGGCTTCCGCGACACCCTGATCGACGACACCCTGATCGACTACATGGTCGGCGTGAACGGCACCGTGGATTTCCTCGGCGGCATGGACTGGGAGCTGGCCGGCCAGTGGTCTCAGCAGACCTCCAACTCCGCTTCGCCGGGCCTGGGCATCGTGCCCTTCCTGCAGCGGGAAGTGGACTCCGGCGCCCTGGACATTTTCGCGGTCAACAGCGACACGGACTCTACCCTGCAGCAGGCGGCCGGCTTCGACGGCGTCTACGACGCCAAGACCCGTATCGCCAGCGTGGACGGCAACGTCGGCTGGGATCTGTTCCAGATGCCCGCCGGCCCCGTGCCGATCGTGCTGGGTGCGGAATACCGGGACGAGCAGTTCGAGCAGAACTATGACGCCCAGTCGAACGCCGGCAACGTCGCGGGTTCTTCCGGTGGTCAGGACAACAGCGGCGCCCGCGTCGTGAAGTCCATCTTCACCGAGGTGAACATCCCGATCATCAGCATGCTGGATGCCACCGTCGCGCTGCGTTACGACGATTACAACGACTTCGGCACCACCCTGACGCCGCAGGCCAAGCTGGCCTTCCGGCCTCTGGACAGCCTGCTGATCCGGGCCAGCTATGGCGAAGGCTTCCGGGCCCCGTCCATGACCCAGCTTTACAGCGGCCAGTCCCAGAGCTTCGACGGCGCCGTCGATACGTTCCGCTGCTCGCAGGATCCGGCGGACACCGATGGTGATGGCGTGCCGAACGTCGATCCCGGCACGTTGCCCCCGGGCAACCCCTGCCGTCTGACGCAGTACCAGAACCTGACCGGCGGCAACCCCAAGCTGGACGCCGAAACCAGCACCCAGTGGGGCGCCGGTGTGGTCTGGAACCCGCTGGACGATCTGACGGTCGCGCTGGACTACTACAACATCGAGCTGGAAGACGAGATCGGCGTTGCGCCGCTGCAGTCTCTGTTCGACCAGGAGTTCCGGGCACGCCAGGCCGGTCAGACGGGCACTGTCGTCGGTGCCGTAACCCGTATCCCGGGCAGTGGCTTCGTGGATTTCGTGGCCAACAACAACACGAACATCGCGAAGACGGAGACCGACGGCCTCGAGCTCGACGCCTCCTACCTGTTCTCTGCCGGTGCCGCGGGCGACTTCCGCACCCAGTTGCTCTGGACCCACGTGCTCGAGTATGAGCGTGACAACGGCGACGGCCTCGGAAAGCGCCGCCTCGAAGGCACGTTCGATCCCGAGAACCGGGCCAGCTTCAACCTGGGCTGGAGCCTCGGCGATTTCAACGCCAACGCGACCTGGAACTACGTGGATGAGGCCGAGAACGCAGACGACAATTCTCCGGTTTACGCCAAGGTGGACGACTACTCCACGGTGGACCTCAGCTTCGGCTACGCCACCCCCTGGAACGGTCAGATCACCGTCGGCGCCCGGAACATCTTCGACGAAGATCCGCCGACCTCCACGAACATCGGCAGCCCGTTCTACACGAACTACCTGCATGATGTTTACGGTCGTGTACCGTATGTCCGCTACGAACAGGACCTCTAAGAATCCTGACGTACGGCAGGTCAGGGATGACCAGGGGGGGGCCCGCTTCGGCGGGCCCTTTCTTTTTGCGCCACGCGGTGGGCGGCAAAGCGGGATCTCGCGGCAGCTGACCCGTTCTGGATTGTTCGCCGCAACGGCTCTCCAGGAGCGAAGGCCGCGCCGGGAAGGCTCCGGCTTGATATGATTCCCGGATAGCCCGGACAAGGGCGAGCCACCCCAAGCCCTTCGATGACCCCACCTATTGGCGCAGGTCCCGACGCCAGCCCGAGCGAGCTGCTACAAGCCGGCATCGGCCATCATCAGGCCGGTCGGCTGGTGGAAGCTGAGCGCGTATACCGGCGCATCCTCCAGGCGGCACCGGGACACCCGGATGCCCTGCACCTGCTGGGCCTGATCGCCCATCAGGCGGGCCAGACCGAGGCCGCCCTGCATCTCATCGGCGATGCGATAGCCCGCAATCCCGGGGCATCGGCCTACCACGCGAACCTGGCCATGATCCTCGAAACCGAGGGCCGGGCCGAGGACGCGGCAAACGCCGCTCGCCGTGCGCTGGAACTTGCACCCACCCACGCCGGCGCCATGGCCAGCCTGGCCAACAGCCTGCGCGCCATGGACCGGCATGACGAGGCCGTCACCTGGTACGAGAAGGCCGGGCAGGCGACACCGAACGATCCCGCAATCTGGTCGAATCTCGGATCCACTCTCGATACGCTGGGGCGGCATGACGACGCGGTGGAGGCATTCGCCCGCGCGTTGGCACGGGCGCCAGGCCAGGCGGGTTTGCACTCGAACATGGGCAGCGCGCTGAAATCCGCCGGGCGGCTCGCCGAGGGTATCGCCGCGCACCGGGAAAGCATCCGTGTCGATCCGGGATTCGTGGCGGGCCACACCAACCTGGCCACCGCCCTGCTGGAAGCCGGGCAAACCGACGAAGCCCCGGGCATTCTGGAACGTGTCCTGGCGCTCAGGCCGGGTGACCGCAAGGCACTGGCCTTGTCGGCCATTGCGGCTGGCGCGCGGGGCGACACCGCGCAGAGGGACCGGCTACTGGATTTCGACAGCCTGATGGCCGACCGCCAGTGGGGCGCGCCGCCGGGCTACACGAGCCTCGAGGCCTTCAACGATGCCCTGGCCCACGACATGCTGGGCCATGCCACGCTGACCTGGGAGCCGGCTTCCAAGTCCACGCGCCGCGGCAGCCAGACCCGGGAGCTGTCCGGATCGGAAAGCGGCCCGGTTGCGGTGCTGGAAAGGATGATTCGGGAGGCGCTGACAGCCTATCTCGCCCGCATCCCGGTGGACGCGCACCATCCCTACCTGTCGACGGCCCCCGATGACTGGTCGCTCACCTTGTGGGCGACCGTTCTGGAAGAAGGCGGTCACCAGGCGCCGCATATTCACCCCACGGGCTGGCTCAGCGGCGTCTACTACGTCCGCGTGCCGCCGGCCGCGCCGGGTAGCGGCCAGGATGCCGGCTGGATCGAGTTCGGGCGACCGCCGGCAGCGCTGGAGCCCCTGGGCGGGTTTCCCCTGCGGCAGTTCGAGCCAACCGAAGGCCGAATGCTGCTGTTTCCCTCCTACTTTTATCACCGCACCCTGCCCTTCACGGGCGCCGGACAACGCATCAGCATCGCGTTCGACCTGATGCCGGCCAGCGAGCCCGCGACGGCGGATGCCGCGCCGGCCACCCTCACCGGGCAGGAGGCGGCCACCGAACTCGCCAGGGCCGAACAGCTGCTGCGCGACGGCGACCACGAGTCGGCGGAGCAGGTCCTTGCCCGGCTGCCCGAGGCGCTGGACCCGCCCGGCCGGGTTCACCAGCTGCGCGGCCTCGCGGCGCATCGCCAGGGCCGGCTCGACGCAGCCGCCGACCATATGCGGAAGGCGACGCAACGGGCACCCGACAACGGACACTATCAGCGGGACCTGGGCGTGCTGCTGCATAAGGCAAGCCGCCTCGAAGAAGCCGCCGAGGCTTTCGAACGCGCCGCAGCACTGGACTGCGACAGCGTCTCCGCCCTGCTGCAGCTCGCAAACGTCTACAGCGACCTGGGCAACGAGGCCGCCGCGCGGGATGCCTACAGCCGGGCGCTTGCCCGCGACCCGGCCAACGGTACCGCCCACTACGGCCTGGCGCTTCTGAAGCGTTTCGAACCCGATGATCCGCAGATCGCCCAGATCCGCCACGCGCTGACCCGCCCCCGGGACACCAACGAGACCGCATCGCTCTGGTATGCCCTGGGGCGAGCGCTGGACCAGACCGGGCAGACCGGAGAATCCTTCGCCGCTTTTGACCAGGCCAATCGCCTGAAGCGCACCCTGACCGACTTTTCCATCGAGGCGGAGCGCGCCAACACGCGTCGCATCATCGACAGTTTTCCGGCACCCCTCTTCGACCGGCCGGCACTGCCCGGCTATCGTTCCGACCTGCCGGTTTTCGTGGTTGGCATGCCGCGCTCCGGAACCACCCTGGTGGAGCAGATCCTCGACAGCCATCCCGAGGTCCACGGCGCCGGAGAACTGAACGATCTCTGGCGGACGGTAGCCGGAATCACCCGTTGGCTGCCCCCGGGACAGGCGCTTCCGGAGGCTGTGAGCCTGGTCCCCGACGCTGCCTGGCGCGCGCTGGGAGAGCAGCTCGTCGAACGCATGCAAAGCCACGCCCCCCAGGCCTCGCGCATCGTCGACAAGCTGCCGTTCAACTACACGCTGCTCGGGATCATCCGCCTCATGCTGCCCGACGCCCACATTGTCCACTGCCTGCGGGATCCGCGGGACACCTGTCTGTCCTGCTACATGACGTCCTTCGGCAACGATCGGGGCTTCACCTGCGATCTGGAGGAGCTGGGCGAAACCTGGCGGCTGCACGCCGAGCTCATGGAGCATTGGTCCAGGGTCCTGCCCGGCGGCTTGTTTACGATTGTGTACGAAGAGCTGGTTGCTGACCTGGAGGGCCAGTCCCGACGCCTGGTGGACGCGCTGGGCCTTGATTGGTCGGATGCCTGTCTCGATTTCCATCGCAACCCGCGCCCGGTGGTCACTGCGAGCATGACCCAGGTCCGCCAACCCGTGTATACCAGCTCAGTCGGTCGCTGGCGGCGCTTTGAAGACCATCTCGGACCCATGATCGCCGCCCTCGGCGACCGGGCCGTTCAGTCCTAGGGAAGCCCATGGAGATCAAGCCCCTATTCGCCATGCCCCTCGCCGTCGAGCAGATGCCCGATCACGAGGCCTTGTGCGGCGATCTGTCCGCGCTGTTCCTCGAGAAAGAGGCCGCGGGCGATCGCTGGCGAAACGAGACCCGCCGGGAAACCCAGAAGGGCGCGCTGTTCGAGAGCCGCTTCGACTTGTTCGACTGGGACGACCCGCCGGTGCGCCGGGTCGCGGGTTTCTGCCACGCCGCGGTCGCACGCCTGGTTACTTCCCTGTCCGACTACGGCGCCGAAGAGCGGGCCCGGCTGGGCTTCGACTACCACGCCTGGTTCCACGTCACGAGAACCGGCGGCTACCAGGGCTTGCACCATCACCAGAACGCCAGCTGGTCGGGAATTTTCTGCGTGGATCCGGGGGACGAGGTCCCCGAACGACCCGACAGCGGGCTCGTGCGTTTCCACGACCCGCGCTGGTGCAGCGCCCACTACATGGACGCCGGCAACCGGCGGCTCAAGGCGCCGTTTCATCACGGCGGCTACGACATTCGCCATCGGCCGGGACAGCTGGTGGTGTTTCCCTCCTATGTCATGCACGAAATATTTCCGTACGTCGGTGTGCGACCGCGGGTTGTGGTCGCCTTCAACTGCTGGGTGCGCATGAAATCATGAACAACCCAATGGCCATTCTTCAGGCCCTGGCAATGGAAAGCCGTTCCAACCCCGCAGCGGCCCTGTCGCGCTGCGAGGCGATGCTGGCCCGTTCGCCGCAGCTGGTACCGATCCTCTGCCTGGCCGGCCGGCTCCACCGGGAGCTGGGCAATCTGCCCCGGGCCCGCGAGCGTCTCGAACAGGCGCTGACCCTCGCGCCGGAAACTCCTGCGGCGCTGCTGGAACTCGGCATGGTGGAACTCGCATCCGGGCGGCCGTCCCGGGCATCGAGCCTCTTCGAGCGGCACACGACCCAGAATCCGGACCGGGCCGAGGGCTGGTATCAACTGGGTGTCGCCAGGGAAAAGACCGGCGCCTGGCCGGAGGCAGCCGAAGCCTACCGCGCCGCAATAGACCGCGGCATCAGCGACCCCCGGGATGTGCAGCTTCGGCTCGCAGGCGTGCTGGCCCTCGCGGGGCACCCGGCGGAGGCGGCGGAGGAGTATCGCCAGGTTCTGGCTGAGACACCCGATGATGTGGGCGCGCACGTGGGTCTGGGCATGGTCGCCGCAGCACTCGGCGACCGCCCTGCAGCAGAGAAGGCTTATCGGGCAGCGCTCGAGGCGGATCCCACCCTGGCCCTGGCCCGCCAGCAGCTGGTCAGCATCAAGACGGTGGCCAGCCCGGACGACCCGGACCTGGCGGCCCTGGAGGACCTGGCCCGACAGGACGACCTGGCCCCGGAGTCCCGCGAGCATGCCCACTACGGACTGGCGAAAGCGTACCTCGACCTGGGCCGGCCCGCCGACGCCTTTGCCGCCGCGGCACAGGCCAACGACGACCGGGAAAACCGCGTGGGGCTTTTCGATATACCGGCCTGGCGGCGCCGGGTGGCGGATATCCGGGTGTCGGAGTCCGCGGATCCCGCCAGCGGCTTGCTCCCCGGTGGCCCGGCACCCGTTTTTCTGCTCACCGCACCGCGCTCTGGTGCCACCTTGCTGGAACAGATGCTCACGGCGCTCCCCGGGCTCGCATCCCGGGGCGAGGATCCGCTGATCGAGCGGATGCTCGCATCCCTCGCGCCCGACTGGCCCCACGCGCCGCCCGCCGATTCCGCGCTGGATGCGATACGCGAAGCCTATGCGGCCGGCGGGCTGAATACGGTCAACAAGCTGCCAGGCAATATTCGCATCGCCGGCGTCCTCCGGCGGCTTTATCCGGGGGCCCGGTTCCTGCGCGTAACCCGGGATTTCCGGGACACCGGTTTGTCCATGTTCCTTCGGGACTTCCCGGACGCCGCAAGGTTTACCACGGACCTGGAATCCATTCGCGCCTACCTCGACGGCGTCGAGGCGCTAACCGACCGCTGGACGGACCTGTTTCCGGAAGCGATCCACGAAGTGTCTTACGAGGCCCTGGTAAAGCATCCGGAAGCCACGCTTCGGGCGGTCCTCGAGTTCCTCGGCCAGCCCTGGGACCCGGCCTGCCTGGACCCGGCCGGAAACACGGCCGCAGTGGGCACGCTGAGCCACGCGGACGTTCGCCGTCCGCTGCACACCGGCGCCGTCGGCCGCTGGCGGCAGTTCGAGGACCTGCTCGGGCCTTTGACGGAAACGACAGGCTAGGCCGCGCCGGCCGCTAGAGGGAAAGGATTTCGGCGGGCAGCCATGCCGCGTAGTGGCGCCAGCGTCCGATGGACGAGGTATAGACGGACTGGCGCACCTGGGCATGGCTGGCCGTGTGGGCGGAGCGCGCCAGGCGGTGAAATTCCAGGCAGTCCGGGTGCCAGTCCAGACCGAGGAAATTCAGCAGCTCCCGAAGCTGACCCTCGGGTTCCGCCACCAGGGACTCGTAGTCCAGGGTATGGGTCGCCAGGCCCGGCTCGTCCAGCCCGGCGGCAAGCAGGGACCGATAGCGCCCCATTGCATCGGCCAGCCAGTCCCAGCGGCAGGCGAATGCCAGCGCGGGGTCGAGGAAATCGGTGAAATAGCAGGACAGGGCCGTGTCCCGGGCATCCCGGCGACAGTGAACGACCCGGGCGCCTGGCAGCAGCCTGGCGGCAATGGGAAGGTGCAACACGTTCAAGGGCATCTTGTCCGTGAATACCATGCCTTCGGGCACCGGGTCGCGGCGATAGTCGCCGGCCAGCCGATAGACCTCGTCCTGCGACAGCGGGGTGCTTCGGCCCCCGATATTCCTGGCGATCCGGCCCAGCTCGACTCGTTCTCCGCCGGCAATGACTCCCGGGTGCGCCGCGAGCATCTGCTCGACCAGGGTCGTCCCGGAGCGGGGCATGCCGACGATAAGGGTAATCCCCTCTCCTGCGCCGCCTCCGCCGGTGGCCGGCGACGGAGCGGGCAACAAGCTGATGGCGTGCTCGTCCGTTGACCTGAATGTCGCCGGGTCCCAGCGGCTGGGGTTGAGCGCATTCCCTGCGGTATACGCTGCAAATGCTTCCTCATGGCGCCCCAGGCGGTCCAGCACGTCGCCCCGGGCGAAAGCGAGCCGCCGGCGGATAGCGGGCTCCCCGCCCAGACCCCGGTCGATTCGATCCAGCACTTCGGCGGCTTCGTCGTTCCGCCCCATTCGGCTGAGCAGGCGCGCCCGGGCAATGCCCACGGGAACCGGCTCGCCGCCCCCCCCGGGCCCCAGCGCCGCCAGCCCCTCAGGGTAACGGCCGGTCCATTCCATCAACTCGGCCCGGCCGGCGCGGGCCCGCGGGTGCCCCGGGTCAATCGCCAGCGCCGCGGTGAACCCCTGTTCAGCTGCCGCCGTATCCCCCGCCGCCTGGTCCAGGCCTGCAACAAGCGCAAGAATGTCCGGGTCATCCGGATGGGCGGCCAAGAGTTTCCGCGCATGAACGAGCGCCTCCTCCACGCGCCCCAGCTCCTGAAGCAAACCCACGTAGCCCATGACCGCCTGGCGATGGCCGGGGAGCCGCTCGAGGACGTCGAGATACCGCGCCATGGCGGCATCGAAATCGCCAGCCATCGCCAGCGCGGCGGCGAGATTGGCGGTAACCCCGGGATGCCCCGGACGCAAGGCCAGGCTGCGCTCGAATCTGGAGACGGCGCCGTCCGCGTCGCCCTCGCCATGGAGGAGCACCCCCAGCCGGTTGAAGAGCACGGGATGTTCCGGAAACTGCGCGACCGCCGCCTCGAGACTCGCGCGGGCTTCGCCCGATCGTTCCAGGCCCTCGAGGGCTTCGGCAGCCAGCAGCCGCGCCTCGGCAAGCAGCGGCGCGGGCCAGCCGTCCAGATCGCTCAGGAGACCCAGCGCCTCTTCGTGCCGCTCCAGTCCGCTAGTGACCCGGGCGAGCAAGAGACGGGCCGGCGGCCCGCCCGTGGCAACAAGGGGCCGCAGCACGGCCTCCGCCTCGCCAAGCCGTCCGGTCTCACCCAGAAGCTGGGCCAGGAGCAGCGCGGCGGGCACCGCGGCGGCACCTGAATCCAGGCACTCCCGGTAGAGGGCCTCGGCGGACCTTCGATCGCCACTCCGATGGGCGCGCCGGCCGGCCTCCAGGCGCAGGTCTTCCGGTCCCGGGTAGCTCACGGCTCCGGCCTTGCCGAGCGCGGGTCACCGGCAGCCTCCAGCACGGGACTCAAAAGCGGAGCGTACTGCTGCCAGGCGCCGATCTCCCGGTCGTTGAGCGGTTCGAAAACCGGCCGATCCCCGGTGCGAGAGACATCGCTGCGGTGGAATTCGAGAACCCGCGAATCCCAGGGCAGGCCCAGAAAATCGAGGGCCCCACGCAGCGTGGACTCGGGCTGATAAACCAGGTCCTCGTAGCGGATCTCATGCAGCGGAGTCACGGCGGCTCGGCGCCAGAGGGCCATGATGCGATCGTAGGCGGCGAGCCAGCGGCCAAGCGCGGCGGGAGATGTCGTGAATGCCAGGCTGCGGCCGGCGAAATTCTTGAACAGGCAGCGCAGGGCAAGATCCGCCGGGTCCCTCTGCAGAGCGATGACCCGCGCGCCGGGCAGCAACATCCCGACCAGCCCCACGTTGAGGAAATTGAACGGCATCGTATCCAGGACCCGGGGCGCCGCCGCTCCGGCAGCCTCGAGATAGCGTGTGCCCTCATGTGCCAGGCGTTCCGGCGTCAGCACCCTGGCCCCACCGGGCCACTGGGGCAAGCCGGCGGCAATATCCCCCAGCGCGGTCAGCTCCCCGGCTGCAGCCACATCCGGATGCGCAGCCAGCGCCTGCTCCAGGAGGCTCTTGCCGGCTCGGGGCAGGCCCACGATCAGTACCGTTGCTCCGCCGTCCAGCGCCGACCGGGGCAACGGGCCGGAGCCCGCTGCGAATACCCGCTCGAGATCGGCGGCGGCTGCTTCCAGCCGAGCCAGCTCGTCGTGTTCGTCCCATCCCGCATCACGCCAGTCAGCGCATCGGTCCGCATTGGCCCGAGCCAGCTCGGCGGCAGCCTCGTCGAAGCGGCCCGCTTCGTCCAGCGCCTGGGCGGTGGAGAACGCGGCCTGGCGGAGTGCGTCCGCGGGCGCGGCGCCGTCCCGGCGTACGGCTGCCAGTTCCTCCAGGGCTTCGTCGTGGCGGCGCAGCCGCCGCAGCAGTCTCGACCGGTGCAGACGGGTTTCCGGCGCGTCTCCCTTTAGCAAAGCCAGCGCCTCGTCGATGCGTCCGTCCCGCTCCAGCCGTCCGGCCAGGCCCGCCCGGGCAATGGCGTGATCGGGCGCCAGCGCCAGCGCCTCGGAAAGCGATCGCTCTCCGGCTTCTGCCTGGCCGTTGGCCAGGAGCAAACGGCCCAGATTCGCTCGCGCGTCGGCCGACTGCGGATCCAGTTCGATGGCTTTCCGGTAGGCCGCCTCGGCGCCGGCAAAATCGCCGAGGTACTGGCGTGAGGCACCGAACCACGTCCAGCCCGGGCCACTGGCCGGAGCCAGGTCGAGATGCCGGCGCAGGGCGGCGGCGGCCTCCCGGTAGCGCCCGGCAGCATTCAGAGCGCCACCCATTTGCAGCCACCCGCCGGCAAACGAAGGCGCCATGGCGGTCACCGCCTCGAGGGACTCACAGGCCTCCGCCGTCCGGCCCTGGGGCAGCAACGCCAGGGCCAGGTTGTAGCGCGCAGCCCAGGCCTGCGGGTCCGCGCCCAGGGCCCCGCGAAAACACGCCTCGGCGAGCCCGAAGTCACCAAGCTGACCGGCAACTTCTCCCAGGCCGTTCAGGGCGGATACGTTCCCTGGCTGCCCGGGCTCGAGCGACTGGCGACAAAGCTGGAGGGCGGCTTCACGCCGACCCGACCGGGCGAGCAGTCGGGCACGGTCCGGGTCGCCCCCGGAATCCGGATGGGGTCGACCGAACCGTTGACCGAGAGCGCCTTTTCCAAGTCGCCGCTCGCCTCGTGAACCCTTGCAAGCAAGTGCCGGGCCGCCATGTCGTCGGGCTGACCCGCCAGGCAGGACTCGGCCACACGGCGGGCCTCGGCAAGCCGACCGCTTCGCAGCGCGGCCAGTCCGGACTCGACACTCATGGCCGTTCGGTCCTGGCTGCTGCGCGATCCACCCGCTCTGCCAGACCGCTTGCCCGCCAGGCGTCCCAGTCCACGCTCTCGCGAAGCTCACCGAGATGGGTTTCATAGTCCCGGTATCGGCCAACGGATCCCAGGTACATGGGCCGCCGAACCTGGGCGTGGCTTGCGGTGGACACGAGCCGGTCCTGGTTGTGGAAGTCGAGGCAGGCCTCCGACCAGGGAAGGCCCAGGAAGTCCAGCAGGGCCCGGGTGATCCCTTCCTGGTCCGTGGCGAGTTCCTCGTATACCAGCTCGAAGATCTCGAGCCGGCTGACCGATCGCCAGTGCGCCATGGTGGCCAGGTAGCCGTTGTAGTGGGCGGCGATGTCGCCCAGGTCATAGGAGAAGGGGATGCCCTGGCCGGCGAAGTTCTGAAAATAGCAGGACAGGCCCGTATCCAGGGGATGGCGGACACAGTGGACGATACGCGCACGCGGAAAAAGCATCTCGATAATGCCGAGAAACAGGAAATTTGACGGCGTCTTGTCGGTAACCCGCCGGGCGTCTGGGTCGGTCGCATCGAGCCGCCCGAGGTAGGCGGCCGCGGCCGGCCCGAGGTCCGCGGCGGCCAGGGCGGGCAGGTTGTCAGGGAACCGTCCGCGACCGAGTCCCATGGCCAGCCGCGGGAGGTCAGTCAGTTCGCCGGCCCCGGCCGCGTCCGGATGGGCCGCGATGATCTGCTCGGTAAGCGAGGTGCCGGACCGGGGCATGCCGACCACGAATACCGGCCGCTCGCTCGGCTCGTCCAGGTGAGGGAGCCGCTCGTGCCAGCCGGCGGCAAAGACGCGCCGCAGGCGCTCGACGTCATTGCGGAACTCCGCCCGGTCGAAGCGCACGGGCTTGAGGCGATTGCCGGCGCGGTAGGCCTCGAAGGCGTCGTCATGAGCGCCTTCGGCATCGAGGAGGTCACCGAGCTGAAAGGCCAGCCGCTGGCGAGTGCTGGCCGTCAGCCCGCGCCGGGCAATCCGCTCGCGGACCCACCGGATCCCCTCCCCCGCGCGCCCGAGGTGACGCAGAACCTGGGCGGCCGTGATCACGAGCTCCGGGTCCTCCGCCCCCTGGTCCAGCCAGGGCTGGATGAGATCCAGCGCGTCCGCATAGCGGCCGTGTCGATCCAGCAGCGTTGCCAGTCCTGAAACGGCGCCCATGTGGGAAGAGTCTTTTTCCAGGGCCCGTCGAAACGAGGCTTCCGCCTGCACCATGTCCCGCAGCCCCTGCCAGGCCGTCCCGAGATTGTAGTGGGCATCGGCCAGGTCCGGATCGGCAGCCAGCGCCTGCTCGTAGGCGTTCCGCGCCGCCTCGAGATCTCCCACCATTTGCAGCGCCGCGCCGAGTCCGGTCCAGGCCTCGGCGCGGCCGGCATCCTCCCGGGTCAGCTGTTCAAAGCAGCGGACGGCACCTGCGTAGTCACCCAGCCCGTGGCGCAGACCGCCGAGGCGCGACAGCGTTGCGGCATCCCCCGGGTTTATAGCCAGCACCTGCTCCAGCTCCTCGGCCGCCTCAGCGCCGCGACCGGCACGGACCAGGGCCTCCGCGAGGTTCAGCCGCGGCGTCGGCTCCGAAGGCGCAGCATCCCGAGCCTTGCGGAACGCACTGATGGCCTTGTCGCCTGCCCCGAGGCCGCCCTGGCATTCCCCGAGGCCGTTCCACGAGGGCCAGCGTCCGGGCGCAGCAGCCACCACCCGCTCGAAGAGCGGAACCGCTTCGCCGAAGCGGCGCTGACGCGCAAGGATCATGGCCAGCACCTCCGCTGATGCCGGCGTGGGGTCGGCCTCGGCGGCTCGGCGGGCAAGCTCCTCGGCCGGGCCGAACCGGCCACGACTTGCCTCAACCCGGGCCCGGGCCAGCAATGACGCGACCGACTCCGGCGCCGGAGGGGCCGCAGGGCGTTCAGCCACGGCGGCGCGTGCCCGCACCCGTCGCTACATTCGCCATCTTCATCGGGCGTATTCCCCGGGCAGGTTTCCGCCCTTGTCCAGCGCCTCCAGCAAGGGCCCGAGGTGCGGTAGAAAACGCCGCGCGTTGCCGACGGAGTTCGTGTAAATCGGCTGGCGGACCTGCAGGTGGCTGGCAGTGCGCACCTGGCGCTTGTTCTCATAGAACGACATGCAGGCCGGATGCCAGTCCAGGCCGATGAAATCGAGCACCCCGCGTATCGTCTCTTCGGGTTTCTGGACCACATCCTCGTAGTTCAGATCGAGAATCTGCACATCCAGGTCCCGGTGCCAGTGATCCATGAGGCGCATGTATTCGTTGTAGTACTGCCCGATGTGGGCCAGGTCGTAGCTGAAGGGCGGCCCGGCGGTCCCGAAGCTTTGCACGAAGCAGGACACGCCGGTGTCCACCGGATCCCGCCGGCAATGAATGATGTGAGCCTGCGGAAACATCATCTGGATAAACCCGAGATGCTCGTAGTTCTGCCACATCTTGTCGGTGAAGCGGATTGCGCTGGTATTCATCCCGTAGAGGCGAGTCAGGTAAAAACCGCTGAGTTCGTAGAGCTTGCGATCACCGATGACTTCGAGACAGTCGGGATACGGAACGTGGGTACGGGTCTCGTAGCTGGCCCGGATGGCGAGGGTCGTGACTTCGCGAAGCTCGCCGCAGCCATAGGCCTCGGGATGGGCCGCGATGATCTCCTCGATGAGTGATGTTCCCGATCGGGGCATGCCGACGATGAAGACCGGGCTCTCGGTGTCCCGGTGCGTCCGCGGCAGGATGTCGAAGCGGTCGCGCGCGAAGAAGGTCATCAGGCGGCTGATCTGATCGTGGCGAACCTCCTCGCTGAACTGGGCCCGGCGAAGCTGGTTGGCCCGGGCATAGTGGGCAAAGGCGCGATCGTGATCGCCGCGTTCATCGAGCAGATCCCCGATGACGTAGTGCACCGGCGCCATGATCGCCGGCTCCTCGACCTTCTGCTTGGCGACGGGAGCCAGGCGTAGCAGCGCCTCTGCCGAGCGGCCCGTGCGCTTGAGCACGTTGGCGTAGGCTACGTCGATGGCCGGCGGGTGTCCGGGCTGGTCGATAAACGGAACCAGCAGCCGTTCGGCTTCCGCCAGGTGTCCGTTGACTTCCAGGATCCCGGCAACACCGGCCACCGCGGGTCCGTGGCCTGGATTCTTCTGCAGCGCGCAGCGGAAGGCGGTGACCGCCGACTCGGTGTCACCCGCGGCCTGCAGCGCGCTGCCCAGATTGGAATAGACGTCGGCATCCTGCTGGCCTGCCGCAAGCAAACGGCGATAACCGGCAATGGCCTCGTCAAACCGGCCGAGTTCATGCAGCGCAAGCGCCAGATTATACTGGCCGGGCAGGTGCGTCATCTCGCGCTGGAGACCCAGCTGGAGATGCTTGATGGCGGGCAGCAGATGCCCTTCCTCGAACATCATCGAACCGAGGTTGATATTCGCCAGGCCGTGGCGGCGCTCGTAGGTCAGGGCCTTGCGGAAACAGGCCTGGGCCTCGGTCCGCATCTCACGGCGGCGCAGGACATGACCCAGGTTGTTCCAGGCGTCGGGATACTCGAGCTTCAGGTCGATAGCATCCCGGAAACACTCCTCAGCGGGATCCAGGAAGCCGAGGTTGTTGTGGTAGCGGCCGAGAAGATTGTGGTGCCTGGCGTCGTAGGGGTCTTCGTCCATCAACTCGCGGATCTGCCGCAGCGCCTCGTCCATGTCCCGGCGGGCCAGCCGCACCTCCACCATCATCTGCCGCGCCCGGCGATTTTCGGGATCGTCTTCCAGGACGCGGATGCAGATCGCCTCGACTTCGCCGAACCGGGATTCGGCGAGCGAGCGCTCGGCATGCTGGACATCCGTCAGGATGCTCCGGCTGCTCCGCTTTTCTTTCTTCTCGCCCTCCGGGGCCAGTTCTTCTTCAGCCATCGTTATTCAACCTCGGCGGATAGAATACGGCATCGTCGGCGGGCCATGGGGCGACAGCGGGCCGCCCGGAACGATATCGCGCCAGTGCTTCCTGGTCGGCAACGCCAGCCAGGGGCCGACTCGCGACCTGGGCCTGCAGGTCCGCCGCCTCCTCGAAACGGCCGTTTGCTGCCAGCGCCATGGCCAGCGTAGCCGCATGCTCCCGGTTCGCCAGCGCACCGAAGAGCTGGCGGGCCATCACTTCGGCCTCGGCCCGCTCTGCGTCGGACGCAGTCTGGCAGGTTGACGCAGTGCGCGCCCAGGCCTGCATGAGCTCGCCGTTGTCGGGACGCAGGCCCCGGCCGGTCGAGAACGCCCGCAGGGCGCTTTGGCAGTCTCCGGCCGCCACGGCGGCCAGCCCTTCCCGGTAACGAAAAAGTGCTCCCGAGGGGTCTTCGTCAGGCAACAGTCCGTACACCGTTGCCGCATCGGCATAGCGGCGCGCGCGCATGAGCGAATCGCCCAGCAGAAACCGGGCCTGGTGGAGGCCGGGATCGAGGGTCACGGCCTGCTCGTAGGCAGCCAGCGCGGGCCCCTCCTCCCCGGCGCGCTCCTGAGCCATGCCGAGCCGAAGCCGGGCCACGGGGTCTTGCGGGTGACTCTCGACCGCCTTGTCCAGCCATTCCCGCGCTTCTGCCGTCTCACCGGCCATGCTCAGCCCCTGTGCGAGGCTGAGCATGGCGCTCACATCGTCCGGGCTCGCCGCCACGGCTCGACGGAAGGCTTCAAGCGCGCGATCTGTCTGGCCCGCCCGCGCAGCGGCGTAGCCTTGTTCGAGAAAAAACTGCGCGCTCTGCGAACGTTCCCCGATCGAGATCAGCAGCGGGTCAGGCACCGGCACCTGGCCGTTTCCCCGGGCAGCGAAGTTGGCAGCCGCTGCCTCACGATCGCCCTGCTGCCGATAGGCCATGCCCAGCGGATGGCGGAGCCGGGTTGCCGAGGGCGCCAGCCGAAGCGCCGCCTCGAGATCCTCGGTGGCCGCATCGTAGCGTCCCTCGCGCACGGCTATCCTGCCCAGACCGGAGTGGCGGGCCGCCGTCATGCCCGGTCCTCCGGTCAGCTCGTCGAAGCGTTGCCTTGCCAGCGGAAGACGCCCCGCAGCCAGGGCCGTTTCCGCGAGCCGCAAGCGAATGACTACATCGTCCGGACTCAGCTCGGCCGCCGCACTCAAGCGGCTCTCGGCGGTGTCGAAGTCACCGCCTTCCAGGGCGAGAAAGCCGGCGAGATACGGCCAGCGGGGATCCGCGGGGTCCAGGGCCGCAGCCTGCGTGTAGCAGGTATCAGCCAGGCCCTGGAGATGGTGCGCCTGATAGTGCATGCCGAGTTCGCCCCATGCTTCACCGGCGGCGGCGGAATCCTGGGCATCCGTCAGGGCCGACTGGAACTCGGCGATGGCCGACTCCAGGGCCGTCCGGACCCCGGGCTCGAATTCTGAAAGGTCCGGCTGGGTCACCGCCCGGGTGGGGTCCGCTGCGGTGGCAATCGCCGTCATGCCCAGCAGCAGGATGGCCGCGAAAAGCCTATTCACCGTCGGGCTTGCCCTGGCCGCGGAGCAACTCGTGATACCGGCCCGGCTGCAGGCCGTCGAAACGCTCCCGTTTCCCGTCTGGCCAGATCACATGGGCGGTCAGCGGCGCATCAGCCCGCCGTCCCAGGCCGACCAGCAGACGGGGGTCGCTGGAGGACGCATAGCTTCCGTCGGCGCCCACGCGGCGCAGGACGGTTCGTTCGCCGACGTCGAGTACGAGGGCGGCTCCGTAGAGATCCCGACGATCGGCGTCGGCGAGCCGGAAGCCGATCCAGCCGGCATCCTGGCCGACCTCATTGACCAGCAGGCGGGCGGGACCCGCGTTGTTCACAATCAGCACATCGGTGTCGCCGTCGTTATCCACATCACCGAAGGCGGCGCCGCGGCTCACGAGGGCGACCTCGAAGGCCTTGCCGGCCTCCCCGCTCACCTCCCGATAGCGGCCCTGGCCCTCGTTGCGGAACAGCTGGTTGGTCTGGCGAAGAGGAAACGGATCGCCGGCGAGCAGCTGCGCCTCGATACGGGTTACCGCGCCGTTGACCGCCAGTATGTCCAGCCAGCCGTCGTTGTCATAGTCGAACCAGGCGGTACCGAAGCCGGTGTACTGAAAACTCGGATTGGCCAGCCCCATCGCCAGGGTGCGGTCCTCGAACCAGCCCTCGCCATCGTTGATGTACAGCGTGTTGGTCTCGCGGGCCAGGTGGGTCATGAACAGGTCTTCGTCGCCGTCCCCGTCGAAGTCAGCGGCATCGACGCCCATGCTGGCTTCCGGGGACCCATCCATGTTGACGCCCACGCCCGCGAGCATCGCCTCGTCACTGAAGGTCCCGTCGCCACGATTGATCCACAGCTGGTTTGCCACGCCGTCGTTGGCGACGTAGAGGTCCTGCCAGCCATTCCCGTCGAAATCGGCCACAACGACCCCGAGGGCGCCGCCAAAGTGCGCGCGAATCCCGGCGGCAGCGCTGACGTCGGTAAACCGTCCGTCCCCGTCGTTGCGATACAGCGTATCGACATCCGGCTTGTAGACGAGGGGCGAACAATAGTCCCGGGCACTGGTGGAGGACCGGCACGGCTTGGCGTTGTCGAAGGTATAGCGGACGTAGTTGCCCACATAGAGGTCCAGGTCGCCGTCGCGATCGTAGTCGATCCAGGCGGCGCTCACGCTCCAGCGCTCGTCGCCAACGCCGGCGGCAGCCGTGACGTTCTCGAACCGCCCGCCGCCCAGGTTTCGCCAAAGCTGGTTGGCGCCAAAATTGGTCACATAGAGGTCTACCCGTCCGTCATTGTCGAAATCCGCCGCCGCGACCCCCATGCCGTAGCCGTCCGCGCGCAGACCGGACGCCGCGGTGACGTCCGTAAACCGGATCCGTGTTCGCCCCGGCTCGCTGGTGCTGTCGTTGCGGTAGAGCCGGTCTGCAAGCAGGGTGTCGTCCGCCGGCGGGAATACCGCGTCGGCGAGGCTCTTGCCCGGACCCAGCATGACTCCCTGAACAAGATAGGCGTCCAGGTCCCCGTCGCCGTCATAGTCGAACAACGCGGCGCCCGAACCCATCATTTCAGGAAAGTACAGCTCACCGCTCATTCCGTTGAAATGGACAAAATCCGGCCCCCCGGGCGACTCGGAAAACAGGCTGCCGGCCGCTGGCTCGGCCGCGGCGGGTAAAGCCGCCATGGCGAACCCGATCAACGCACCGGCCATAGGCCAGGCGCGGGTTGCTGCCCATTGCGAGGCACGGCCCGGGTGAACCTCATCCCTGCGTGTCACAAGTCCCTTCATGCTGGTCCGTCGTACCTCTCGTCGTCCGGGGCCGGCGGGACCCCGTGCTAATATGCGCGCGCCATGGCGGAGTCAGAAACACCCCGATCCGATCCGCGCCTCGAACGCCTGACGCTGACCCCCGAACTGTTCCTCAAGGACTTCAATCCCGACCGGGACCTCGCCATCCTGTCGCCGATGACCGAGGCGAGCTACCGCCAGTCCGTATTCATGGACGACCGGCTCGTTCGCAGCGGGGCGCGGGACCTGGCCTTGAGTCTCAACGCGCTCGGGCGGCTCTGGCAGCGCAGCTCGAGCCCTGCCCGCCCCGTGCATTATATCGGCCACATGGGCCACTGCGGCTCTACTCTGCTTTCCCGGCTTCTCGGAGAACTGCCCGGATTTCACTGCCTGCGGGAGCCGCCGGTTCTCGTGGGCCTGTCCAGATCTCTCCGCCGGATCGACACGCCGGGATTCCCGCTGGACGGATTCCAATGGGGGCAGCTCCTGGAACTGGCGGCACTGATGATGCAGCGAACCTGGCGGCCGACCGATGTCACGGTGGTAAAGCCGACCAGCGCGGTGGGCAACCTGCTGCCCGCCCTTATGAACCGCACCGGAGAAGAGCGGTCGGTTCTGCTCTACGTTCACCTGGAGGACTGGCTGCCCCTGATGCTGAGACCCGAGGTCCGGCGGGAGACCCGGCTGTTCGCCCGGGACGTCCGTCTCGCGGACTTCCACGAGGCCGCCGGGGACGCCATGGAATCCCCTGATACGCCGGGTGCTCTCGCAGCCATGACCTGGCTTCTGCAGGCCGGCGAGTTCGCCAGGCTGCTGAGTCACCCACGAAGCGCCGGCCGGGTTCGCCTCCTGCACCTCGATACGCTGCTCATGCACCCGATACCGGTCCTTGCCCGACTTTGCGACTGGTTCGGCAAACCTCAGGACCCAGAGAGCCTGGAGACGGTGACGGCACAGTTGCTCGATGCGGACGCGAAACGCCCTGGCCGAGCCTATGGAGCCCTGGCGCGCAGCGCCGATCTCGAGCGCGCCCGCCTCGAATCGGCGGACGAAATCCAGGCCGGACTGTCCTGGGCACGACAGGCGGCCAGCCGGGTGGAGGCCTTCGGGGGTCTTATCGAGGCTTTTCCGGCCGCCACGGCTCCGTCAGCGCCTGCTCCAGCGGCTTGAGATATTCCGCATAGGGGCGATGACGGCCGATTCCGCGGGCATTGAGCGGCTCGCGGACCTGGAAAAAGCTCGCCGTAATGCTGGCCGGGGCCTGTTCGTGGAAGCGCAGGCAGTCGGGAGCCCAGGGCAGACCCAGGAACTCGAGGAGCCGCCGGGTCTCGGCTTCCGGGTCGGCGACCAGCGCCTCGTGCTCGATGCGGGTAAACGCCAGCGGCAAAACGTTGCGCCAGTGCTTCATGAGGTAGTCCATGCCTTGTCGATAGAACCCGATGTGGGCGAGGTCCCGGGTGTAGTCCAGCGACTCGGCCTGGAAATCCTGGGTAAAACAGGACCAGCCGGTGTCCATCGGGTCGCGCCGGGCCTCGATGATCCGCGCATCCGGGAAGAGCAGCGCAACGAGTCCCAGGTGCAGAACGTTGCCGGGCATCTTGTCGGTAATTCGCAGGTCACCGGCTTGAATCCGCTCATCGGACAGATAGGTCCGGGCGATTTCTGCAAGGCGCTCGACGGTGCAGCCGGCGAGGCACCCCGGCCAGGCCAGGCCCTGGGCCGAAAACGAGCGCACGGCGCGGAAAATGCCGGGCCGTTCGCCGAGGGCGCGGACGGAAGGATGCGCGCCCAGGATCTGCTCCAGCAGGGTCGTTCCGGAACGCGGCATTCCCACGATGAACACCGGCCGCTCTTCACCCGCCTGCAGCCTCGGCAGCATCGCCATCCGCTCTGCGGTAAAAAACTCGATCAGAGTATCGACCGCCCGCCGGAACTCCGCGGGCTGAAAGCTTGACCCTTTCGAGCGATTGGCCAGCGCATAGCTTTGAAACGCCTCCCGACGACGGCCCAGCTCATCCATCAGGTCGCCCTTCACATACGCGAGCCTGGCCGCTTCGGGATGCCCCGGCGGGAGCGGTGGCACGCGGCCGAGCAGCTCCAGGCTCTTCCCCGGCTCCTTCAACCGACGCAGCAGGCGCGCCCCGGTGATTGCCGCGGAAGGCGGAACGGGCTCCCGTTCCAGCGCGTCGGCAATCAGGTCCAGACCCTCCCGATAGCGCCCCTTCAGCTCTTCCAGCTGCGCCATGCCCAGGCGCACGCGTGGATGCTCGGGATTGGCGGTCATCGCCTCCTGATATGCCGACTCTGCGCCCGCGTAATCCCCCATGAGCTGGCAAACGCCGCCGAGGTCCGCGAGGGCCTCCGCCGGATTGCGGGACAGCCTGGCGGCCCGGCCGTAGGCATCTGCCGCAGCGTCGAGGTCTCCCCGGGCCCTGGCCAGGTCCGCGCTCGCAAGCCACACAACCGGGTCTTCGGGGGCCAGCGCGCGGGCCCGGGCCAGGTGCTCCGCCGCCTCGGCGGCAGGCCGCAGGGTCGAGAGCTGCAGCCATGCCCTCGCCAGGCCGGGATCCAGCACGGTGGCCTTCCGGAAAGCCGATTCGGCCGCCGGCAGACGGCCGCCGGCCCGCAGGACCTGGCCAAGCAGAAGCCACTGACGGGCGGAGTCCGGATCCAGCGCGACGGCACGCTGCGCCGCGGCTTCCGCCTGCTGCAGGCGGGCTGCGCGATAGGCTGCCTCTGCCAGCGCCATCCAGGCCGCGGCGTTCTGGGGCTCGGCCGCGGCCGCCGATTCGAGATCCATCAGCTGCGGCCCGGCCGACGGCGGGGCTTCGGAGCCGCTCACGACCCGTGCCTCATCGGATCGGGTAGGAGAAGCGCCACGCGTCTTCGGGGTCCCGGAAGTTCAGGTAGCTGGTCACGATGAACTTGTCGCCAGAGCGCGGAGCCTCCCCCCGATGCTCGTACATCCACAACGGCGGCAGGACGAGCAGCCGGCCGCGCCTGGCCGCGACCTTGACCCCCAGCGCCGGAAAGTCCGTCTGTCCACCGTCCACCACATCGTTGAGGTACCACAGAAACGCCAGCACCCGCACCGAGGTCTTGGCATCGAAGGCGTCCACGTGCAGGGGGAAATGGTCACCGTCCCCCATGCTGGCCTCGTAGCGCTTGAGCTTCAGGTGCTCGAAGGCCGACGGGAACCTCGCGCCCAGGGATCGCGCCGCCGGCTGCGCAGCATAGTCCCTGAGGGCCACCGCCATGCTCTTGAGAAACACCTGCTCGACCGCTTTCCACTCCGGTTCCGGCCGATGGGTGATCAGGTATTCCGTCCACGTGCTCTGACCGGGGCGCCTGAACTGGTTGTCCGGATCGTTCCCGACGAGTTCGATCACATGGTCACAGAACGAGGCATCCAGGGCGTCATCGTAAACGCGAACGAGATCCGCCAGCCGCGGACCGCCGGGCTGGCCCGGCGCCTGATCACCGCTCATAGCCGAAGGCCCGGAGGTGTGGATCCAACCGTTCCAGGGCCGGCTCCAGGAAGCCCTGGTAACGCTTCCAGCGATTACTGGCCCGGCGATAGAGGGCCTCGGTCACCTGGTGGTAGCTGTTCGTATTGATCTGACCGCGGGACTCGGCCGTGCGCGTAAAGTCCAGGACCGCAGGGTCCCAGGGGACATCGAGGAACTCCAGCAAGCCGCGGGCCTGCCCCTCGAGATCCTCTACGAGCCGCTCGTAGCGCACCTCGTGAATCGTCAGGGGCAGCTTCTCGCGGTACAGATGCCAGAGCTTCATGACGCCATCGTAGACACGCGTCGTTCCGTCCAGGGTCAGGAAATTGGCGAACGCATCCGTGGGCATGTAGTGCTGCATGAAATTCGACAGGACAACGTCACAGGGGTGACGCAGTCCGAAAACATATCGCGCATCGGGGAACAACCGCCACAAGAGGCCGACCTGGAAAGATCGAATCGGCATCTTGTCGACCACCAGCGCGCCGCCGGTATCTCCCGCGGCAGCATCCAGCGCCGCGAAGTACTGCTGCCGCAGCTCCCGAATCGATTCCTCGTCCAGCCCGGCCAGGCTGGCCGGATAGCCTCCTGGCCGGCCGGCCAGGCTCTCGACCACGTCGAGGATCGTATTCTGCTCCTCGACAACACGGATATCCGGATGGCCGTCCAGCAGCAGGTCAGTGAGGGTTGTACCCGAACGCGGAAAGCCGAGCATGAACACGGGGGCGGGACGATCCGTCGCCGGTGCCGGAGGCCAGCTCGCCGGATCGGCGGAAGCGAAGAAGGCGTGCATGGCCTCGAGCATCGCCAGGAAACGCTCCGGCGATGCCTTCGCCGCCCGGGGCGTTCGCGATGCCAGGTCATTGGCCGCTTCGAAGTGTCCCCAGGCCGCACCGGTGTCACCGGTGCGATCCAGCAGGTAGCCCAACTGGTAGTGATACTGCTCGGCCAGTCGCGGCGGCAAGCGGTTCGGCGGGACGCTGCGAAGACGACGTACTCCGGCCTCGGCATCCCCGTCCCGCCGCGCCAGCTTCGCGGCTTCGAGATTGAGCCGCGGATGTGCCGGGGCCTGCTCCAGCCCCGCCGCAAGCGCCGCACGCATCTCGTCGAGTCGGTTGGTTTCTTCGTACAGCGCGGCGAGCTCCGCATGAACGTCCGGATTGCCAGGGGCAAGGCGGCGGGCCTCGAGAAACGCCGCTTCGGCTTCCTCGGTCCGCCGCTGTTCTCCCAGCACCAGGCCCAGGTTGAGATGGGCCGGAGCATGTTTGGGGTCAATGGCCAGGGCCCGCCGATAAGCCGCGGCAGATTTCTTGAAGCGGCGAATCGTGTGGTAAGCGACCCCCAGGTTTACGAGAGTCGGTACATCCCGGGGTTCGCTCTGAAGGCTGGCCTCGAACGCTTCGATGGCCTCCTCGTAACGACCCGAGGACATCAGGACCGTTGCAAGATTGCGGCGGGCATTGACCAGGCTCGGATCGATGCGCAGCGCATGCTCGAAGGCATCCCGGGCCTCGTCCAGCTCGCCCATGGCTCGCAGGACGTGACCGAGGTGATTGTACGCGCGGGCAAAATCGGGGCGGATGATCACTGCCCTGCGCAAGGCATTGGCGGCATCCTTGTGGCGGCCGAGATTGTTCAGCGCCCGGCCGAGATTGTCGAAGGCGCCCGCATAGTTACGGTCCAGTTCGAGGGCCTTGAGAATCGCTTCCATCGCTGCCTGGGCATCTCCTGCCGCCAGCAGAACGGCCCCCAGGTTGTTGTGAGCCACGGCAAAGTCGGGCTGCAGGCCAATGGCCTGCGCGTATAGTTCCGCGGCCTTGCCGAAATTGCCTCGAGCCTTGAAGATGTTTCCCAGGCTGTTGACGAAACTGGCCTGGAGCGGCTTCACGGCGATGGCCCGCCGGATCAGCGACTCGGCCTCATCGAGGCGCCCGGTGCGGGCGTCGATGTTGCCCAGGGAATGCAGCGCTTCGGGGTGCTCGGGGGCGTCGCGCAACAGGTCCAGGAAACGGGCCCTTGCGGCTTCCAGGTTGCCCTGTCGCTGGAGGCCCTGGGCTTCCTTGTAACGGGCTTCGACGGTAGCGGGATCGGCTTTCATGGCGTGTGGGGAATCATCGGACACGGTCGTCGGTCCAAGAGGCTAGGGATTATCGCCCTTTCCCTACGAGGCGCAACCGGCTGGCCAGGTTTCCCCGGGCCGTTCCCGGAGCGCAAAGGAGAGTCGGTCATGCGTATGCGGATATTGTTGCTTTTCCTGGTCACGCTGGCCGGCGCATGCGCCGAGGTCCGCCAGGCCGTTCCCGACCGGCCCCACGGCGTCGTGGTGGTCGGCCAGAGCGAGATTCCGGATTACATCTATCCGGTGTTCCTGGTCGAGGTAGACGGCACGACCGTCCGCGACCGTCGGACCACCTGGACCCTGGACCCCGGGGATCACGAAATCGTGGTGGCCGCGGACCTGACCCAGGCTACCGGATCCGTCAGAGGCGGGTTTACGCCGCGGGATGAGCAGCCCGGCCGGATGAAGATCTTTGTCGAAGCCGGCATGAAGTACTGGGTCGGTGCGAAATTCACCGGGGGACGGCGAGACGAGTGGGAGGCGGTGATCTACCGGGAGGCCCCGCTGGAGTACTACAACCACTCCATCGACCGCATGTAGCTCACGAGTTTCGGGCGGTTGTCTGGACACCGCCCGGGGCGGGGCGTTTATCCTATGCCGAGCAATCGTGCAGGAATTCTTCAAGGAACGCGGCCATGCGCAAGGCCTTTATCATCCTCTGCCTCACGGCTTTCTCGGCGACCGCCCAGGCCGATCTCGCCCAGAACCTGCTCGCCTGCGCCCGAATCGCAGACGACGCACGACGCCTGGCCTGCTACGACCGCTTTGCCACCGAGGTCATCGAAATCGGCCTGTCCGGCCAAACTCAGGGAACCGCCGCCCCGGCCATCGGCGCAGGCGCCACGGCAGGCGCTGCGGCCAGTGCATCACCCTCCCCGGCGCCCGCCGCGCCGGCATCATCCGCGCCCGTGGCGTCGCCTGACCCGGCCCCGGCCGCCCAGCCGCCTTCCACGCAGACGGCATCCGCATCGCCCGAGGACAACTTCGGCAAGGACACTTCGGGCGATGGGCCGAAGAAGGTCAAGTCCCGGGTTGTGGGCGAGTTCACCGGATGGGACGGAAAAACCATCTTCCGCCTGGAGAACGGCCAGGTCTGGCAGCAGGCCGAACAGGGCCGGATGTCGTGGCGCGCCGAGAATCCGGAGGTGACGGTCTCCCGCGGACTGTTCGGCGTCTACCGCCTCTCGGTGAAGGGCGTGAACAAGAAGATCAAGGTCAAACGGATCGAATGAGCTTCCGTTCAGGCGGCAGGCAGTTCACCTCAGGCGTTGCCCTGAACCAGCGGCCCCTCGGTGGCCTTCCACATGTCCTCGCGCTCGACGAGTTGGTAAAGCCCCTCGGCCTGCTGCTGCAAACGGGCGGAGACTGATTCCCAGTCCACGCCGGGATCCTTGTCGCCACCGGTCTCCGCCAGCTTTTCCAGCTGGGCGCTCTGCAGCTGCCATTTCATGGAAAAGTGGCGGGCCGACTCCCTGGCGGATCCGGCCATCGTGCCGTCAAGGTGGTCCGTCGGCAGGCCCTCTCCGGAGATGATCCAGAAGGCGCGGCCCTGGTCCCCTTGCGGCCAGGCCTTGCCGATAAAGAGACGGTGCGGCAGCGTCCAGACCGCATGCCCCATTACCTCTTCGGTGAACAGGTCGCTGTCCTGGACATGCTTGACCATGCCGCGCATCTGGTCTTTCAGCCACTCGCTGTAGGCATCGAGTTCTTCCTGGGTTTGAAATGCCATCGTTATCTCCTGTTGGTAGTTCGCGGGCCCGGCCCGTGGCCACCCGTTTGGCCCGGTGCCGGTCTCAGCCGCCGGACCCCGTTTGTGGTGCCGCCGCGGGCATCGGGGGCGCCAGGGGCCTGGGCTGGTAGATCGGGTCGTTCAGCGGCCACGGCACGGTGGCCGGCTGCTGATTCTCGTACAGGGCGAGATTGGCCTTGTGCCACTCAGCCCGTGTCGTATCGCCCTCCTTGAGGGCCTCGAAAATCGCCTGGGTCTGAAAATCCACGGCATCTTCGAATCGGCCGTTCGCCGCGCACGCCATCGCGAGCGTTTCCGCCTCGTTCAGACCGGGACTTTTTCCATAGCGGGCTTCGGCCGCGTCCAGCGCCTGCTGACGTTGTTCGGCGGTAGCCGCGGGACAGGTCGAGTAGGCCCGGGCCAGCGCAACAAGAATGTCGCCCTCCCCCTTGGACAGCTTCAGGGCCCGCAGCAGCGACTGCTGGGCAAGATCACACTGTCCGTCGGCCAGCCAGGCCAGGCCGAGCAGGTACTGGACCTCGGTTTCCTCCGGCAGCTGGCGAATGATCTGCGAGTAATGCTCCGAGGCCTCGCCGAACTCTCCCTGTCGCATCAGCGAATTGGCCAGCAGCATCCGCGGTTGGACCAGTTCCGGTCGTGTCTCGAGCGCCCGCGCGTAGTAGCGGTCAGCCTCCGCCTGTTCGCCCCTCTGCTCCAAGATCGCGCCCATGAAAAATGCAGCATCAGCCCGGGCCGGCTGCTGTGAAAGGACCCGCGCAAACGTCAGCAGCGCGCCGTCCAGGTCACCAGTGCTGGCCTGGAGATTACCCATTTCCACCAGCGCATCGACGTTGTCGGGCTCAATCGACGTGGCCAGGTCGAAAAAACGCAGGGCGACGTCCGGTTGGCCCACCTTGATCGCAGTGCGCGCACCCTCGAGATAGCCATCGGCCCCCTGGGTGAGGGCCTGGACGAATGCGAGCAGCGGATCCTCGATGGTGGGCACCCGCTGCCCCGCCTTGTCGAGTTCGGCTTTCGCCTCGTCCCGGCGACCGAGTTCCCGATAGGCCAGGCCCAGCTGATAATGCACCTGGGTGGCCTCCGGCTGATTGTCGAGGGCCCGGCGATACAGGCCGACCGCCCGTTCGAATTCCCCGTTTCCGGCAGCGACCTCACCCATGCCCGCAAGCCCGGCCGCGGCGTCGGGATCCTGGTTCAGGACCACGTCGAACGCGGCCTCGGCCTCGCGCAGCATCCCGGCGTCGAGAAACACCCGGCCAATCCGCGCATACGCGGCAGTGTAAGTCGGCTGAATCGACAGGGCTTTCCGATAGTTGGCAATCGCGGCCTCCAGGTCACCGGTCTCCTCCGCATAGACCGCATAAAGATAGGGCCAGCGAGGGTTCTGGGAATCCAGCGCCATGGCGTTGCGATAACAGGCCGCGGCTGCATTCTGTTGCTCCCAGGCCTGGTAGTTCATCCCCATCCGGCCGTACGCCAGGCCCAGCGGTCGGCCCTCCAGCCGGCCGCGCTGGCTGCGAAAATACTCCACGGCCGGGCCGAGGCGGTCCCGGACCTCGGGTTTCAGGGCCGACAGTTCCGGGTGAGGCACCAGTTCCAGGGCAGGGGCCGAATCTTCCTGGGCCCGTGCCGCCGAGACGGCCAGCAGGACGAGCAGGCAGCAGGCGGCGGTTCGCATATTGATTGTCTTCATCATTTGATCTCCTGGCCGCCACCCTGTTCGAGGCGGTGATAGCGGCCTGGCGTGAGCCCGGGAAAGGCCTCCTCGGTGCCGTCGGGCCAGACGACCCTGGCCCGGTAGGCATCGCTATCCGCCTCGCCCAGCCCGAACAGGATCCTCGGGTCATTGGACGAGGCATAGCTGCCGTCGGCACGGACCCGGCGCCACAGTTCGCCGTCGCCGACTTCCAGAACCGCCCTCGCACCATACGCGTCGCGGCGGCCACTGGCCGTCACCAGCCGTAATCCCAGCCAGCCCGAATCCTGGCCGGTCGCGTTGATCAACAGCCGGGCGGGACCCGCGTTGTTGGTGATCAGCACGTCCACGTCGCCGTCGTCATCGACATCGCCGAAGGCAGCGCCCCGGCTGACCAGCGACGCCTGGAATGCGGGCCCGGCGGCATCGGTCACTTCCTTGTACCTGCCTTTGCCGACATTTCTGAACAACTGGTTGCGCTGGTGCAGCGGATACGGGTCGCCGGCGCGCACGAGGGCATCGATCTTCTTCACCGCGCCGTTGACCGCAAGAATATCCAGCCAGCCGTCGTTGTCGTAATCGAACCACGCGGTCCCGAAACCGGTGTACTGGAAGCTGGCATTGCCGACGCCGAGCACGGCGGTATCGTCATCGAACCAGCCGCTGCCGTCGTTGACATACAGCGTGTTGGTTTCCTGGCGCAGGTGAGTCATGAACAGGTCCTCGTCCCCGTCGCCGTCGAAATCCGCGGCATCCACACCCATGCTGGCCTCGGGCATTCCGTCCCGGTTGACCGCAACGCCGGCGATCAGCGCTTCGTTCTTGAAGGTCCCGTCCCGCTGGTTCATCCAGAGCTGGTTGGCCACGCCATCGTTGGCAACGTAGATGTCCACCCAGCCGTCGCGGTCGAAATCCGCCGCGATGACACCCAGGGCACCGCCCCATGCTGTCTCGATGCCGGATATCTTGCTGACATCGGTAAACCGGCCGTTGCCGTCATTTCGGAACAGCGAGTCCGTGTCACCGGCGCTGGCCAGTGGCCCGCAGTAGTCCAGTTCCCTCTTCGACAACCGGCAGGTCCTGCGGTTCTCCAGGCTGTGCTTGACGTAGTTGCCGACATACAGGTCCAGATCGCCGTCATGATCGTAGTCCACCCAGGCCGAACTCACGCTCCAGCGGATGTCGTCCACGCCGGCAGTCCGGGTAACGTCCTCGAAGCGGCCGTCCCCAAGGTTGCGCCACAGCTGGTTGGAACCGTAGTTGGCGACATACAGGTCCACGTGACCGTCGTTATCGTAGTCTCCGGCTGCCACCCCCATCCCGTAGCCCGGGGCCGCGATGCCGCTGGCCGCGGTGACGTCGGTAAACACCGCGTCTCCGCCGGGTTCGCCGTCGTTCCGATACAGCCGGTCGATCAGCCCGTCGTGGGCAGGCGGAAGCAAGGCGTCCTCGAGGGCATCGGCCGGGTTCAGCATATTGCCCTGGACTACGTAGGCATCCATGTCGCCGTCGCCGTCATAGTCGAAGAATGCCGCACCGGAGCCCATCATCTCCGGGAAATAGTAGGCCCCGGTCATGCCGTTGAAGTGCACGAAATCCAGGCCCGAATCGCGCTCCACGAACAGTTCCTGGGCGGCGGCCAGGCGCGGCAGCGCGGCGGCAACCAGAAGCATTGCCAGAAGCTGTCGGGACAAGGTCGCGGGCACCGTTGGCGAAAAACCCTTCACGAGATCACTCCCCGACGCCGGCTGGCTGCACGACGCGCCATTCACCGCCCGTGGGCGGCGCCGGGTGCGTTGAGATCGTACCGTCGGGCCAGCGAACCTCCAGCGCATCGGCCCGGCCTTCGGGACCCAGTCCAAAGGTGATGATGGACTCGACCTGGGCGAGGTAGCTCCGGGTCGGCATGACCGCGCGTTCCTGGACCCCTCCGGACCAGCGCAGCCTGGCCACGGCCCCGATGGCTTCGCGATTTGCACCCTGGCCTTCCAGGCGAACCCGCAGCCACCGGTGGGCCGTCTCCTGGTCATTGCGGTACAGGCGTACCGCGCGGCCCGGCTGGGTAACGGCGATATCGAGATCGCCGTCGGCATCGATATCCGCATACGCGGCACCTCGACCAGCCACCGCCTCGCCAAGATCACCCATCGCCGCCTGGGCCACCGGAACGAACTGCCGGGGGCAGCTGTCGCCGCAATTCCAGAACAGCTGGGGCGGCTGCTCGTAGCGCTGGCTGGGCTGAACGGCGTTAATCTGATTCTCCACGTGGCCGTTGGCCTGGAACAGGTCCAGGCGGCCGTCCAGGTCCGCGTCAAAGAAAAACAGCCCGAAGCTGAGGACACTGCGGCTTGCCGGTCCCACGCCGGAGATGACGGCTTCGTCGGTAAAGACAGCGCTGTCGGCGCCGGCCACATAGAACGACGTCATTTCGTTGGCAAAATTGGCGATGGCGATGACCCGTTCGTCTCTCTGGAGATCCCGCCCGCCGTCGATGCCCATGGCTCCCGTGGCGTGCCCGGCGTTGTCGAAGGCAATACCCAGTGCCACGCCGTCCTCGACGAATCGCCCGTCACCCTGGTTGAGATAGACGAAATTGCGCACGGTATCGTTCGCCACGACCAGATCCAGCCAGCCGTCCTCGTCGAGGTCCATCGGCAGGACCGCGAGTGCCTTGCCGGACGCCTCGCCGGTGGCCCGGTTGACCACCCGCATACCGGCCGTCTCGCTGACATCGGCAAAAGTACCGTCACCGAGGTTCTCGAACAGAAAGTTGAAGGTCCCCGCAAAGTTGGTCGGCGGCCCGTAGGCCCGCCCGATACCGGTCATCCGGTAATCGACCTCGAAATCGATTTCCCGGGACCAGGCCACGTAGTTGCAGACGAACAGGTCCAGGTCACCGTCGCGATCGTGATCCAGCCATGCGGCGCAGGTACTCCAGTCTGCCTCGCCTCCGCCGACGCCGGCGTCTGCGGTGACCTCGGAAAATCGCCCAGCTCCGAGGTTGCGAAACAGCCGGTTTTCACCGACGGCCGTTACGAAAACGTCCGTGCGCCCGTCGCCGTCGTAATCCGCAACCGCGGCACCCATGCCGTAAAGCGGCATGTCGAGACCGGATCCGGCGGTGGCGTCGGAAAATCTGCCGGTGCCGTCATTGAGATAAAGGGCCATCGTCTCCGACGCCACCCCGTCCCAGGGCCATCCGGAACTGTTCACCAGCAACAGGTCCGGGTCTTCGTCGCCGTCGGCGTCGAAGAAAGCCAGGCCCCCGCCCATGGTTTCCGGCAACAACCGGTCCCCCACGGCCCCGTTGGCGTGCACAAAAGACACGCCGGCGGCCACGGCCGTCTCGGTAAACATCAGGGCCGGCGGTTCGGGGGAATCGGCGCGCTCGAGCCGCTGCGGTGCAGACAAGGCCTGCTCCTCTACGGCTTCGGGCGCTTCCCCACGGGTCAGCCACCACGCAGCCACGGCCACCGCAGCCATGGCTCCGAATGCCAGGAGGGAGCGGCGCAGGGCCACGCCGATCACGGCATCGTTGCCGCCGCGGTCCGTTTCTCCGCGGCCGTTGTTGTGAGAAGGATGGTTCAACGTGAGGCTGTTGCCGGTCGCGGCGGCCCGAGGCCCCAGGCCCCGGTTCGCTGCAGGTCGTAGATGACGACGTCCTCGGCCGCATGGTCGGCCGCGGGGTCCGCGCGACGGGCCAGTGCAACGGCCCGATCCTGCGCATTATCGTCCACTTTGTATTTGCCGTGAAGCTCACGGTGATGATTCGCGGCGGTACGGTCACCCAGCTCGGCAAGAACCTGGGACAGCCCCCAGTGACCCTCCGCGTTTTCCGGGTCCAGCGCAAGGACGTCCCGGTAGTGGCCGGCCGCCTCGTTCAGAAACCCGTCGCGGGCCGCCCGGCGCTTGTCTCCCCGCTCGAGCCGGGAGCGCTCGAACAGCGCCGCCGCCAGATCGTTCAGGAGCCGGTAGTCGCGGGAAAAGTCCAGCCCGCGGCGGCGGGCATCTTCGAAGCGGGTCGCCACGAGCTCGCGGTATCCGGCGATGGCCTCGTCGAGGAAGCCGTTCTGACGGTTCAGGACCGCCGTGAAATAGGCAACGGACCACGGAAATGCCGGAGGGTCGAAGGCGGCGGCCCGTGCGAGCGCTCCGGACGCCTCCGGCAGGCGGCCCTCGCGCAGATAGACCCGGGCGAGATTCAACGGCCCATGGGACTCTCCGGCCGCCTCCACCTGCCTGAACGCCGCCTCTGCCTGGCGGAGTTCACCGGCGCGCAGAAGACCGATGCCGTAGTCATTCCAGCGCTGCCAGCCAGGCACCTCGGGGGCTTTCAGCGATTCGGGCACATTTCCGGCCACGGGGAATGCCACGCGGTCCGACGTGATCGTCGTCACCGGCAGATTGTTGCCGGCAAAATCCTCGCCCTGGAAATGCGCCATGTAGGTGGCATCGAATTTCCGGTAGCGCAGGGCCACCTCCAGCTCGACGCTCTCTTCGGCCCAGTCGGGCACCCGGAACCCGTAGTGCGTTACCGAGGCGGCGCCGGGAGGAATCTGGTGGTTGTACAGCGCGGTAAAGATATCCTCCGCATTGCGCCGGTCGATGCGCCGGCCGCTGCGGTCGATGACGTAACTGTTGACGAAGTACGACCAGGGATCCACGGCGCCGTCCGTATCGCGCCGCGCTCCGCTGCGCCCCGCAACCTGCCCGTCCACGGTCAGCGTCACGTCGAGCCAGATTTCGTTGGAGTCCGCCGTGCCCTGGGTAAACAGGTGCCCCAGGGTGAGGGTCCTCAGGACCACGTCCGCCACGTAGTCGCGGCCGGCCCGGACGGACGGCAGACCGGGCCGCAGCGGCGCTGACGGCAGCGCCGTGATGTCCCGGCCCTCGCGCAGACCGAAGACATCCACCCGGAGGCTGTTCTCGAGCATCTCGCGGTGGCGCGCGTTTACCCAGTCGGGCATTCCGGCCAGCGCCGGGATCGCGGTATTGGCCGCCGGAAACTGGTGATCATGCACCGCCAGCACGCCCGTGTCGTCGAGCACGCGCGCGCCGAAGTCGTCGGACGGACGGGCCGGCATGTGGCAGCCGTTGCAGCCGTCGTGGGCCTGCGCGGGGTAATAGAAGCTGCGGATGCCGTGGCCCGAAACGCCGCTCAGGAGGAAGCTGTCGTAGTGATTCTGTCCGCGAAGCCAGCGGTACCCGTTCAGGGCCTCCGGCAGGCTGACCTTGTGGCAGGTCCCGCAGAACTCCGGGCTTTGGTGGAGGGGCTTCAGAAACGTTCGCCGGTGAAAGTCCGGCTTCGCCTTGATCAGCGCCCGGTTGACCCAGGCCAGGGCGGAGTTCTCCGAATCCACAAACGGATAGTGCCGCGGGGGCGTGAGGGTGAAGTCCGCATTGCCCCGCGGACTGTTCACGGCAGTCACGGAATGACAGACCGTGCAGGTCACCCCGGCGCTGGCCGAGGGACTGGATCCCAGGTCGAAAGCGGGGTCGGCAAGTTCACCGGACAGCAGGGGGACCGGGTCGTGGCAGCCGGCGCAGAACCGGGCGGCGTCCAGATTGCCGTCCCGTTCGAGGACCTTGGCGCGAGTTTCGTTGACCGAGAACCGGTAGGCCGGATTGTTGAACGAGGCGTGCTTGTGAACGCTGTGGGACCACGCTTCGTGCACGTCCGCATGACACTCCGCGCAGTACTCGTCGTTCATCAGCCGCTCGGGGGCCACGGTGCCCTCCGCGTCGACGCGGATCAGCGCCGGAAAGTATGGCGGCGTCTCCGGCTGGGGAGCGGCTTCGGGAGCGAGTCCCGCGTGCAAGGCAACGCCCAGGCCTGAGAGGGCGACCGCTCCGGCGGTCACCCAGCCGCCGATGCGCCAGCGAACAGGACGGCCGGCGAGACGATGCAGCACGAAGAGCCACGCTGCGACAAATGGTGTGCCCACGTGCAGCCAGTACGCCACCGTTCGGCCGGCCGGATTGCGAATTTCCACCCAGGGCAAGCCCCGGGTCAGAAGCAACCCGGTGATCAGGAGTCCGAGACCGGTAATGAAAAGCGCATAGCCCACGCGCACGGCCCGCCGGTTTGGCCGGTGGCGGGCACGCTGCATGTGCAGGAAGCCGTAGATCAGGAACGGCGCAATCAGGATCAGTCCGAGCGCCACATGGGCCAGGAACATGTACTGGTAGAAGTGGCCCTGCAGGCTTTCGCCCGATACGGACTCTGCGAAGGTCACGGCGCCCAGGTAGGCGGCGTTCACCGACAGCACGGCAAACAGGGCGAACACCACGAAGAGCGCGCGGCGCAGCCCCGGCCCAACGACCGGCCGCGGCGTGCGGCGCAAGCCCGATCCGGTCATTGTCAGCGCCCGGCCTGGTAGCGGGTCTGGAAGCGCGCATCCAGCGCCTCCCGTCGGGCCACGGCCTCGGGATCGTCGGCGTAGCGCCGCGGCAACGGTCCCACGGCATCGCCATGCTCGGTATACAGGTCCATGTCCTTGGCATAGCCGTGAACCTCCAGCACGAGCCGGCGCCGCCATCCGTCGGGCGCCTCCGCCGGGGCCGGAAACTCCGCCTGAACCTCTTCGCCCGGCCCCATGATCACCAGCGCGTCGTCGGCAGTATCCACGAGCGGGCGCACCGGTCCCAGGGCAGTGTAGAAGCCCGGCAGATAGCGGGTGTCCCAGAACGCCTGGCGAACCGAGTAATCGTAGTCGGGACGGCGTTGGGGACGGGCCAGGCGCTCGGGAAACCCGGTCTTAGCGAGGCGCGCCCGGTCGGGACGCACCACCGCGTGGAGAACCTCCTCGGGGGCCGGCTCTGCGTAGACCAGGTCGATACGATCCCAGTAAATCTCCAGGTTGGACGTGAGTCGCAGCGCCACGGTATCCGGCGGCAGGGCGTCCAGCGGCAGCGCCATCCGCCGGGGCATTCCCGCCGGATAACCGAAACCGGCATGGACCGTCTGCCACTGGCCATCGGCACGCCGGGCCTCCAGCGTCGGCGGCTCGTAGCGCGCGCCGGCCTGCCAGGCCGCAAAAACCGTTTGCGAGTAAGGATACTCCACCCAGCCGTCGGCGGTCAGCACGGGCCGCGTGCCCGGCGGATTGATGACCTTGCCGAACTCGAGGGTGAACTCAAGGGGCTCCGCAAGGCGGCCGATAAAGCGCTCGTCCAGCGGGCCCGGATCGGCGGCGAGATGGTCGGCGGCGGCGAGCTCGGCGGTCAGGTCCACACCGTCGCCGCGGACGACCCGCGTCGGACTGACAGTCTTGCGGTAAAACAGCGGCGCCCCGGTCACGGCGGGCTCTCCGGTCTGCATGCGCTCGTCCGGAATCACGTTCCAGCCGGGCGGCAGGTCGAACACGTGCATGCGCAGCTTGTCCAGGTAGGCGTTTTCCTCCATGGGTTCGGTGATCTTGATGGCATACCGCCCGTCACGGGCCCGGGCCAGCCCGTCCGGAAGCAGGAAATACTCCCACGGCCGGGGCTCGCTGTAACGGCCGGGTTCGATCAGGAACCCGAGGCCGGCGACTCCCAGCACGTCGCTGGTAAAGCGCCACTTTGTCCCGTCCCAGACGAACAGGACCGGACAGCTGGACAACTGGCGCTGCGTCTCGGGAACCAGGTGCGGTCCGCCGGCCGCAAGACCGAGCTCCGTCTGGAAAACGCCGTCCGACCAGTTGATCGCGATGAAGTCGGCATTCGTGGCGCCGGAAAGGCCTACCGCCAGGGGCTGCAGGCTCTGGCCCGGGGCCGAATGGTTGTCCAGCACCGCCGCCATGGCCCACTCGTCTCCGACCCGGACGCCGATCTGGGTGCCGATCCCCGACCGGTTCGACCGCATGGAATCGGCCCGCTCTTCCTTGCCGCTGAACTGGAGGGCCAGGAACGCGTGGCGGCCCGGGCCCGGGGGCCACTCCCGGAGCGCGCCACCGGTATTCATAGCGACCAGGGACGGCCCGCGTTCAGCAACACGAAGAAACGGCAGAGCGGCCGATACCAGGCCCTCGCCCGGGGCGAGCTCAGCAAGCACGGCGCCACTTGCCGGGGACGTGACGCGCAAGGTCCCCGCCCCCGTCAGCAGAAGTTCCGGGGCACCGTCACCATCAAAATCCTGGAGAGCGACGGATTCGGCCCAGGGCGCTGGCGGCGTTTTCAGCTCGATGCTGTCCCAGGCAGCGCCATCGCGCCGCCAGATGCGAATTTCGCCGGCGGTGCCCAAGCCGTAAAGCTCCAGACGTCCGTCCGCGTCGGCATCACCGGCGACAGCCCCGACGAGGTGCGCCGCGGCAAACGACTCGAGGCCTTCCGCCGGCCGGTAGCGCCACAGCCGGTCGTTGAGATAAATCCGGTGGGGCGGCTGGCGATTGAGCACTATCAGGTCGAGATCGCGATCCGTGTCCAGGTCCGCGGCGATGACCTGGCTGCCGCTCTCCGCGCCGCCGGAGATCCCCTGCGCGTCGCCCAGGCGCCGGAACGAGCCGGTGCGGTCATTGCTGAACAGCTCATCCCCGGACCCGGCGTTGACCACGAAAATATCCAGGTCGCCGTCGTGATCGGCGTCCAGCATGGCGGTGTCCGCGCAGACTCGATCGTCGTCATCGGTGCCGGACGCGGCGGCGATTTCCTCCCAGGCACCCGGCCCGGTTTGCCGCCAGAGCTGGTTTGGCCCCGAGCGGCAGAAGTAGAGATCCATCAGACCGTCGTTGTCCACGTCGCCCCAGGCCACGGCATTGACGTTCTCGGTGCCCGTGAACGGCAGGCCGGCTCGTGGCACAAAACGGCCTTCTACCTCTTCCAGCATGGCAAGCCCGGTGGCCCGGCTGACGATCAGCTCGAGCACGCCATCGCCATCAGCGTCCCCCGCGGTCAGCCCGGCGCGACCCGTGCCGGACAGCCCGTCACCCCCTGCGTCCGCCACCGTTCCGAACAGGGCTCCAGAGGGAAGCGGCGCCCGCCGAGCCGCGCTTTCGCCCACCGCCTGGGCCTCGCCCCTGGGCCCCATGCGGGTGTACTTGAACTCCGCCAGACGCGCCCTGGGGTTATCTTCCAGCTGCTGATAGGCCTCGATCATCGCGCGCGCATCCTCGCGATCACCGAGGCGACGCAGCACCAGGGCGGCTCCGTAATAGGCGCTGCGCAGATACGGATCCAGGTGCATCGCCCGTTCGTAGTACGCAAGCGTTTCCTCCAGGCGGCCCTCCTGGAGCAGGTTCTGGCCGAGAAAATAGGCAGCGTAGGCATCGTCCGGGTCGACGGCCAGGACGCGCTCGAAATGCGCCGCGGACAAGGCCGTATCGCCGATATACAGGCGCAGCAAACCGCTCACATAGTGGGCGCGAAGGTGGTCTGGATCGTCGGCCAGGACACTCTCGAGAATGGCCAGCGCACGTTCCTCGTCGCCGTCTTCCTGTCGATTCAGCGTCGCTATGGCCAGGTTGACCCGGGCGTCCAGCCAGCCCGGCTGACGGGTCACCAGTTCTTCGAAGGTCTCCCGGGCGCCTGGATAGTCGAAATATCCCATCAGGCCGACGCCCCGGTTATTGAGGGCGACGTCCTCCGCCGGATAGGTGGCGGACCCGCCACGACCGCAGGCGGCGACCAGCAGGATGCCAGCACAGCCGACAGACACGGCGCCCACCCGGATTGCGGACGCCAGCTTCTGCCTCATGACGGCTCCTCCGGATCGGCCCCGATGCGGCCCTTGGCCTCGGCGATTCGCTGCCGCAGGCCGGCGATCGACGGCGGCTCGCTCCCGCCGGGAGCCAGGTGTTGCCGGTCCAGGTAAGTGTAAAGCTCGCTGCGCAGATGCGCGCGGAGATCGTGACCGATGCGCCGCTGGCGCTCGGCGCGCAGGGCTCCCACATCGATGGGGGCTACGACGATCTTCTCGCCGGGACCCGGGTCGGCCTGGGCCAGGATCCGGCCGTCGTAGTCCACGACCATGCTCCCGCCCGGCCAGCTGAAGGGCGGATAGTGGGAGAGCGAGGCCCCTTGATTGGCGGCGACAACGAACGCGGTGTTTTCCAGCGCCCGGGTCCGGTTGACGAGAGTCCACCAGTTCATCGGCTCGGCGGTTCCCCAGGGGTCCATGTAGGCGGAGATCCGTATCAGGATCTCCGCGCCCCGGAACGTCAGCTCACGGATCGTTTCGGGAAACAGCCAGTCGTAGCAGGTCGCCACCGCAATGCGGCCGATTTCCGTGTCCGCAACAGGAAAGGGATCGTCGGGATAGTGCGGCAGATCGTGTGGGCTGGAATGCACTTCCCAGGGAATCCAGGGATTGACCTTCCGGTATTTCGTGAGCACGCCTTCCGGACCGATCAGTACGGTCGTATTGAACACCAGATCCGGGTAGTCCGGGTCCGCTTCCAGGAAGCTGCCCGTCTGGATATAGCAGCCGTGCTCACGGGCAAGACGAGCATAGCGGTCCGTATGTTCGTTCGGCACCGGCACGGCAAGATGGCGGCGCAGCTTCTCAACGGTGTCGTGGATCGGCACCGCGTGGGCAAACTCGGGAAAGGCAAACAGGCGGACATCAAAAAACGGCTCGTATCCGGAAAGGGTCTGTTCGACCATGACGCACATGCGCGTCACCCGTTCGCGGATTTCCTTGCGGCTGGTGGGTGCCGGAAAATCCGTCTGGCAGGCGGCAGCGTAGGCTGGGGCATGGGTCATGGTGTCGATCCGGGAAGCCCTCCAGGGGCTGGGTTGGCAGGCGGAGTTCGAGCCGGCCGGAGCGAATTATTTTACATGGCCGGAAGTTCGCTCCACACCCCGCAGTGGATGCTTTCGGTGCGTGTACTAGTATTCCCTCAGGCAGATCTTCTGCGCGGAACCCCAAGAACGAGGACAGCATTCATGGCCAATCAGCTCAGCGATATCGAAAAGGCATTCCAGGAGGCCCGTCGGGAATTCACCCGCACCGCCGAAGTGACGTACCGCCGCCTCAGCGAAGAACTCAAGAAGCTCAGCGACCGAGCCAACCGTTCCGCGGACGATGTCCGCAAGCTGCGTGATCGACTGATCGCCCAGGCGGAAACCTCCGCCCGGCCGGTTTCGAAGGCCGCTGAGAAACGCATGTCCCAGATGGAAAAGGCTCTTGGGGACGCGCGCAAGGAGCTTGCGCGAATCCGGGAAGACAAGGACTGGGTGCGCAACCAGCTCAACGAGGCGAAGGAGTTCCTGATGAAGGCCATGGGCGCCGAGAAGGCGCTTGCTGCATTCGAACAGGAGTTTTCGGGGCGGACAGGCGGCGGTCGCCGCAAGACCGCCACGAAGAAGCGCCCGGCAGCCAAACGAGTGGCGAAGAAGAAAGCCGCAGCGAAGAAAAAGACCGCAGCGAAGAAGCGGCCCGCGACAAAGAAGAAGGCCGCGGCAAAGAAAAAGGCCACGGCAAAGAAAAAGGCCACGGCAAAGAAAAAGGCTGTAGCGAAAAAGCGCGCGCCGGCAAGAAAGACGGCTTCCAGGAAGAAGGCTGCGAAAAAAACGGTCTCCCGGAAAAAGGCCACCACGCGCAAGGCCCGCTCGAAGAAAAAGGCCGCGGTAAAGAAAGCCGTGGCCAAGGCGGCGTCTAAGAAGAAGGGCGCAGCCCGCCGGGTTTCGAAGAAAAAATCGCCGAGCCGCAAGAAAACAACCTGAATCTCGTCGATGAAATCGCCCGGGCGGTGCCGCTGCAGCGGCACCGCCCGATTCGTTCGCTACCATGGTCGCATGAGCCGCAAGGAACGAACCGGCGAGAGCGCGCCTGACAGGCCAGCGCGTTGACGCCGTCCGGACGCACGGTACCGATCGGAGTTCGTGCCGGAATCGCGCTACTGGCCAGCGCCTTGTTGACCGGCCTACTGGCGGTGGGTCCGGCAGCCCGCGGGGAGCCGGCACCACTGAACGTTTTCGCGGCCTCCAGCCTGACGGATATTGTGAATCGCCTCGGCGAGGACTTCTGCGTGGAGCAGGGGGGCCAGTCCGGCTGCATTCGCGGCGTGTTCGGCGCAAGCTCGACCCTGGCGCGGCAAGTTGCCCGCGGAGCGCCGGCTGATATCTACCTCACCGCGCATGAAGAATGGATGGACTTCCTGGAGTCACGGCAGCAGCTCGCACCTGGCACACGTACCGTATTCGCAGGAAATCGGCTGGTGGTCATTCAAGCCGCCAGCGCACCCCCCGCAGCCGATCCGATCGCCGCGTTGACCCGTGGCCGCATTGCCCTGGCGGATCCCGATCACGTTCCGGCCGGACGGTATGCGCGCGAGGCGCTGGCGTCGCTCGGGTTGTGGGACACACTGGCGGGACGGGTCGTCCCGACTGACAACGTGCGCCAGGCCCTGCTCCTGGTAGCCCGCGGTGAAGTCAGCACCGGTGTCGTCTATTTCAGCGACGCAGTGGCCTCTGCCCGGGTCGCCGTCGTGGCGGTCTTGCCGGAAACCCTGCATTCGCCGATCCGTTACAGCGCGGCTGCCGTGCGCGGCGGTGCGGATGGCGCGCAGGCCTTCTTGCGCTTCCTCAGCGGACCGCGAGCGAAGGCGGCGCTGGCCGAACAGGGTTTCGAACCCCCGCAGGCCCCTGGTGATTGACGCACTGCAGCCAGGGGAGTGGGACGCCATTCGGCTCAGCCTCCGGGTCGCCGGCGCGAGCCTCGTCGTGAGCCTGCCCTTCGCCATCGGCGTAGCCCTTCTGCTGGCACGCAAACAGTTTCCCGGCAAGCTGCTGGTCGAGACGCTCGTGCATTTGCCTCTGGTTCTGCCGCCCGTCGCCACCGGCTACATACTGCTCGCCGTCTTCGGAACCGCTGGGCCGGTGGGGGAATTTCTGCAGGAACATTTCGGCATCGAACTGGCCTTCCGGTGGACGGGCGCCGTGCTGGCCGCGGCGATCATGGCCTTCCCGCTCATGGTTCGTCCGATGCGGGTAGCCCTCGAAGCCGTGGATCCCGGCCTCGAGCAGGCGGCCGCCACGCTCGGGGCAAGCCGCTTGCGGACGCTGTTGTCCATTACGCTGCCCCTCGCCGCTCCAGGGGTGATAGCAGGTGCGGTTCTCGGCTTTGCAAAAGCCCTCGGCGAGTTCGGTGCCACGATCACGCTCGCTGCGAATATTCCCGGTGAAACGCGGACCGTGCCGCTGGCCATCTGGACCGCCCTGCAAACGCCGGGAGGCGAACCGGCCGCCTGGCGGCTGACCGCCGTGGCGGCGGTGATTGCCGTGGTGTCGCTGGCCGCGGCGGAATGGCTGGCCCGCCCGCGGAGGCTCCATCGTGCTTGATCTCGCCGTTCGCCTGGATCGCGAGGGTTTTGAGCTGGACGCGTCTCTGTCGGCCTCGACGGGTGTTACGGCGATCTTTGGCCCCTCGGGCGCGGGCAAGACCACGCTTGCCCACGCGATTGTTGGCCTGATCAGGCCAGACCGGGGCCGGATACAGCTGAATGGCGATGTCCTGTTCGATTCGGACAAGGACTTGTGGGAACCCGCCAGGCGCCGCCGGATCGGGTGCGTGTTCCAGGAAGCCCGCCTGTTTCCCCATCTCACAACCGAGGGGAACCTCCGTTTTGCCCTTCGACAGGCTCGCGGCGACTCACCGGTGATCGGCTGGGACGATGCGGTGGAAATGTTCGAACTCGGCGCACTCCTGCTTAGATCCCCGGATCGCCTGTCGGGCGGTGAACGCCAGCGGGTCGCGTTGGCCCGGGCCCTGCTGGCAGCCCCACGCCTGCTCATCCTGGACGAGCCCCTCGCCTCCATTGACCCGCACCGGCGCAAGCGCCTGGTGGGCTACCTTCGCCGGCTACGGGACCACCTGGACCTCCCGCTGATCTACATCACCCATGAGCCCCGCGAGATCGCCCGTTTTGCCGACGAGGCGGTGCTGATGCGCGCCGGCCGGGTATTGCTTGCAGGTGCGGCCCATGATGTCCTGTCATCCGAAGCCTTCGTAGACCTGACGGGGGATCCGGATCCGTGGTCGGTACTGGAGCCGACGGTCACGGAGCACACGGCAGCCGGCGCCACACGTCTCGCCCTCGACGGCCAGACCTTCCTGTTGCCTCGCATCGACGCCCTCCCCGGGGAACAGGTTCGCCTGGTTGTCCGCGGCCGCGACCTGCTGTTGTCGAGCGCAGGGTCGGCACCCGCGGGAATCAGCGTTCGCAACGCGTTTCCGGTTGAGATTGGCGCCATCGCATCGCAGGATGGGTATTGCCGTATCGACTTAAAACTCGGGTCGGCGCGACTGGCCGTCAGGCTGCCCGCAACCACGGTCAGGGCCCTTGACCTGGGTTCCGGGAGTCGTGTCCGGGTACTGATCCGGTCAGTCGCCTTCGAGGGCCGAAGCCTGGAGCCTGAAATCTGCAACGCAGGAGAATTGGACCCATGAACCCGGACATCCCCGCACTCCTGCCCGTGTTTCGGGAACTGACTGGCGACCGCGGACCGCTGGTCCTGGCCACGATCGTGGAGACCGAGGGCTCGACCTACCGCAAGCCGGGGGCCCGGATGCTCATCGACGCCGGCGGCAACTGGCACGGGATTCTGGGTGGCGGGTGTTTCGAGGGCGACCTGGCCGAGCGCGCGGCGAACACCATTGCCGAAGGCACAGGCCAGCTCGTTGAGTACGACATGCGGGGCGAGGGCGACCTCCTGTGGGGGCTGGGCCTGGGCTGCGACGGTCTCGTCAGAATCCTCCTCCAGCCGCTGGCCCCCGAACTGGACTATCAACCCTTCGGCTGGCTGTCCCGGCTGGTGGAGCGCAAACGCCGAGGAGTCCTGGCCACATTGCTGCGGCCCGCAGGCGGCCTGCCGGCGGGCGCATCGCTTGGCGTCGACGACGAGACCGTAACGCCGCTGGGCATGGACGATGCCCTGGCGCCGGAAATTGCTGCGGCCGCGAAGAAGCACCTCGGCGAAGCCCGATCGACGCGAGTCCAGACGGGCCCGCCTGATGCGCCGCTCGACCTGCTGCTGACTCCCTGCGGTCCGGCGCCGCACCTGCTTATCGTCGGTGCGGGGCCCGACGCGCAACCCGTGGCGCGGATCGCCCGGGATCTGTATTGGGACGTGACGGTCCTGGATCACCGCGAAGCCCTCGCGCGACTCGAGCGCTTTGCGCCCGGATGCGAGGTTCGGTTCCTCGACCCTGAGAACCTGGCCGGCCCTGATCTTGCCAGCGTGTCCGCGGCCCTCCTGATGACCCACAATTTCGCCGCGGACATCCGCTGGCTGAAGGCGCTGGCGTCCAACCCGCCCGCCTACATCGGCCTGCTGGGCCCCGCGCGCCGCAAGCAACGGCTGCTCGATGCTCTGGAGGACAGCGAGCGCGATGCCGTGGCCCATCGGGCGGTGGGTCCCGTGGGTTTCGACATCGGCGGCGAAATGCCCGGTTCCATCGCGCTGGCGGCGCTGGCGGAGATCCACGCTTTCCTCGCCGGCCGCAGCGGCGCCTCACTGGGTGCTGCGAGCCGTGACGGCTAGCGGTCCCCGGCTGGCGGGCGCTGTGCTGGGAGCCGGCGGCGCGACACGCTTCGGGCGCCCCAAACAGGTGGCAACGTTTAACGGCCACCCCATGATCACGCTGGCGGCCCGCAACGCCCTCGAATTCTGCGAAGCGGGCGTAGCCGTCCTGACGGGAGCCCATGCAGAACGGGTGGCCCGCGCCGTGGCCGGTCTTCCGGTGAGGCTGGTGCATCACGACGGCTGGGCGGAGGGACTGGGAAGTACGCTCCGGGCGGCCATTGACACGGCACCGGCCTGCGACGGCCTCCTGGTCCTGGCCTGCGACCAGCCGGGCGTGTCCGGCGAACGCCTGGCACTGCTGGTCGACGCCTGGCGCCGCGACCCGGACCGGCCGGCGGCCGCAGCCTATGCAGGCGTACTCGGGGTACCGGCCGTTTTGCCGATGCCGGCCGCCCGCAAGGCAAGGTTTGCCCCGGAACGAGGCGCCCAGGCGTGGCTCAGGGCCTGGCCGGGCGGAGCCACGGCGGTCGCGTTGCCCGCCGCAAAGGACGATGTGGATACGCCTGAAGAACTGGCCAGGCTGAAGACGCTGCCGGATCGCTAACCGCGCCCCGGCGCGAACGGGCGCTTGCCCGGGCTAGCCGGCCTTCCCGGCGGACTGCTGTTCGGCGGGGCAATGGACCCAGCCGGTCACGCCATCGGTGTAGTGCTCTTTCTTCCAGATCGGCACCCGCGCCTTGACCTCGTCGATGACGTAGCGGCAGGCGGGGAATGCAGCATCGCGATGACCGGAGACCACGCCGACCCATACCGCCATGTCGCCGAGGTCCAGGGCACCTACCCGGTGCACGCAGGCCACGTCGAGCAGACCGAAACGGCTGCGAGCCTCCTCGAGGATCCTGGCGCCTTCCTTGATGGCCAGAGGCTCGTAGGCTTCGTAAACGAGGCGGGTAACCGGACGACCGTCGTTGACGTTTCGGACCCAGCCCTCGAAGGCGACAAACGCGCCGGCATCATGTCGAAGCAGCGCCGCGCGCAGGCTCACAGGGTCCAGGGTGTCCGTCGAGATCGAGAAACTCATCCGCCGGCCACCGGCGGAAAGAAGAGCACCGTATCGCCATCCACGACCGGGTCGTCGAAGCTCGCCATCTCGTCGTTGACCGCAACCTTGACCCCCTGGAGGGACTGATTGAGGTTGAAGCGCTCGCCCATCTCCATGAAGAGCTTGCCGAGACTCGCCGCGTCCGTGTCCACCCAGGCCGCCTCGGTGCCAGCCTCTTCCCGGAACAACGCGAAGAACTTTACGCAGACACGGCTCACCGGGCGTCGGTCCCGGAGGTCGCCGGCGCGGGGTCACCGGTGTAGTCCGACTTGCCGCCCCGCTTTTCGAGGAGCCTGGCCTGCTCGATCCGGATGTCGTGGGACAAGCCCTTGCACATGTCGTAGATGGTGAGTGCAGCGACGGTGGCGCCGGTCAGGGCCTCCATCTCCACGCCGGTCCGGTGCCGAACCGCCGTTTCACACTCGATGACGGCCCGGTTCGGCCCGGCCATCTCGATTCGAATATTGCACCGGTCCAGGCCGATGGGATGGCAGAACGGAATCAATTCGTGAGTCCGTTTCGCGGCCATCACGCCGGCGATGATCGCCGTGTGAAAAACCGGCCCCTTCTTGGTGTCCAGCACCCCGTCCCGGACGTGCTGCGTGACTGCCTCGGGAAGATAGACCTCGCACACGGCGCGGGCGGTGCGAAAGGTTTCGTCCTTCGCCGAAACGTCCACCATGCGGGGCCTGCCCGCTTCGTCCACGTGGGTCAGCATCTAGCCTCCCACCTGGTACATTTCCACCTTTCGCAACGGATGCTCGATACCTGCCCGCTGTTCGCTGTAGCGGTTGCTGCGCCGGCCCCAGAGCTCGGCAATGCTCGATTCGAGGTCGCTGTCGGAGGCGCCGCCGCGCATCATGCCGCGCAGGTCGGTGCCCTTGCCGGCGAACAGGCACGTATAGAGTTCACCGTTGGCGGAAAGCCGGGCCCGGGTGCAGTCGCCGCAGAACGGGTCAGTAACCGAGGAGATGAAGCCGATCTCTCCACCGCCGTCATCGAACCGGTACCGCGTGGCCACTTCGCCTCGATAGCTCTCTTCCATGGCGGTGAGGGGCCAGCGACTGCCAATGCGCTCCAGCAATTCGGCCGACGGAACGACCTGCTCGCGGCTCCAGTGATTGCGCGTACCCACATCCATGAACTCGATAAAGCGCAGTATCACTCCGGTTCCCCGAAAGCGCTCCACGAGGTCGGTGACACAGCCGTCATTGACACCCCGTTTGACGACCGTGTTGATCTTCACGGGCGTCAGCCCGTGCCTGAGGGCGGCCTCGATGCCGCCCACAACGACAGCCGGATCGCCACGTCCGCCGCTCATGGCCGCGAACACCTCCGGATCGAGGCTGTCCAGGCTGACCGTGACCCGGTGTAAACCGGCATCGGCAAGGGCCTCGGCCTGGCGGGCGAGCAGGATGCCGTTCGTGGTCAGGGCCAGGTCCTCCACGCCCGGCACGGCCCGCAACAAGCGCACCAGCTCGGGCAGGTCCTTGCGCAACAGGGGCTCGCCGCCGGTAATCCTGAGCTTTGTGACGCCGAGTCCGACAAAGCTGCGGGCGACGCGCTCGATTTCGTCATACGAGAGGCGCTCGTCCCGCGAGAAAAACTCGTAGTGCTCGGGATAGTGCTCCTCGGGCATGCAGTACGGACAGCGAAGGTTGCAGCGGTCAATGACCGAGATTCGGAGGTCCTTCAAGGGCCGGCCGAGCCGATCGGCTACCGCACTTGTCTCGGGCGCAGGCTGGGGCGCCACGCTGGTAATCGGTGGGTTCATCGGATTGAGTTTACCATCGAAAATCCACCTCGATCTAACCTTCCGAATCCGGGTCCGCGGCCCGGAATGCACGAGTTTTCAGCGCCATAGGCCGGTCAGCCCCGTCGCCGACAGGGAACGCCCGCCCGGTCCACCAACCGGCAGCCGGACAAATATCGACGCCATCCAGCCGGAATCGTTCCCTTCGGTTGAAGGTAGCCGCCGGAGCTTGGCGCGGGATGGCCTCCGGGGCCTCAGTTGGCGGGCGAGCCCGTCGGGCGTCCGAGGAACAGGTAGGCAGACTTGTCCCCTCCCTCGGCCAGGCCCAGGGCCAGATACAGTGGTCCGACAAAGGAATCCATGCCGAGAAACACGCTCCCCGCCCCGCGAAGATCGTCGATATCAGGAGTATCGTCGTAGACGTCGCCGTACTCCACGGAACCGCCGAAATAAACCGGGGCGAACTCGATATCGCCCATGCGGCGGTAAAAAATCACGCGCCCGAGGGCGTAATTCTCACCGGCGAACTGGTTGGTCTCGTAGCCGCTCAGGTTGAAGAGCCCGCCGGCGCGGGCCAGCCCGTAGACCGGAGTATCGCCGGAGACCGTGCGGCGGAGCGTTAATCCTGGCAGCAGGGTGTAACGGCCCCAGGTCAGCGCCTGCTCTGCTTCGAGAACCAGCTGGTCGAAATGCTCGTCGTCACCGAGACCGGGCCGATGGACTCGGTACTCGACGATCAGCTGCCGCCCCGCAGTCGGAAAATTCGGACTGTCGAGGCGGTCGACCCAGAAACGACCGAAGGCGAAGCCGATATCGAAATCAGGTTCATCGAGGCCGGGATCGCCGATCCGCCGGTCGCTTTCGCCGAAACCGCGCTGGTAGCCCAGCCGGACCTCACCCCACTGACCAAACTCCCGGCCCGCATCCACACCGAAGCCCAGTTGCTCCAGATTGAAACGCGCGATTTCCTGGCTTCCCTGGAAGAGGTTGAAGTCCTGCCGCTGCCAGAACGCCTTCGGATTGACGAACCATTTTCCCTGGGTATCCAGCGGCTGATACCACTCGGTGAAGACCAGCGGTTCCTGGCCGGCCGCGACCTGGCTGCGCCATTCCGCGCCGAGGGCATTCATCTCCGTGCGCGTGTACGCCATGGCCAGCGTGTAGTTGGCATCGCCGTCGAAATCGTCTTCCAGGCGCATGCCGAACTGCAGGTAGTCAGGCCCCCAGGACTTTGCCCGGGCGTTGACCTTGAGTCCGGTCGCGCCGGACACCGATTCGATGCTGTAGCTGACTTTCTCGAAGTTCTCCAGCCCGTAGATGGCTTGGATGTTTCTTTCCAGGGCACGGACATCGAGCCGCTCCCCGACCTGCACGCCCAGGCGATCGGCGATCACCCGGTCCGACAGTCCCGAATCATTGTAGATCTCGATGAAGTCCACAACCGGCGGCAGATTCGAGCGCACCTCGCGCCGGGCCAGGTGATCTTCCCAGGCATCCGGGGTCAGCGACAAGGCACGCAGTTCGGACACCCGTTCCCGGGCCGCCACCTCACCGATAGGTATGGCCTCCGCGGCGCGGTCGAACTGGGCCGTCGTGATGTCGCCCAGGTCCGGCACGATCTGCACGTCGCCGGCGCCCAGACCATCCAGCTGCTCTTCCGTATTCTTGCGGGTCATGATGTTCGCCAGCTGATCGGCCACGGCGAAAACGGAATCGATCCGGTCCTCGTCGAGCAGCGGCGTACTGATATCCACGGCGATCACGACGTCCCCGCACAAGGCCCGGCCGACACCCACGGGCAAGTTCATGCTGACGCCGCCGTCCACGAGCAAGTTGTCGCCGATGCGCACCGGCGCGAACGCACCGGGAACGGCCATGCTGGCGCTCATGGCCTCGGCCAGGTTGCCGCTCCGCAGCACGACCGGCTCGCCGGTGACGATATCCGTTGCCACGGCCCGAAACGGAAGCGGCAGCTCATCGAAATTCTCGATGCCGGCCGACGAGAGGGTGAGGTCCTGGAGAACCATGAAGGTCTTCTGGCCCTGGATCGCCCCCTGGGGAAACTTCAGCTGGCCGTCGCTGAACCCCGGGCGGGCCTTCACCAGAAAGAGATCATCGTCGCGTTTTCGCCGGAAACTTCGATCTTCCCGTGCCGGAAGATCATCGAAAGTGTCCAGCCAATCGATGCGGTCCACGGTGGCCTGGATTTCGCCGGCGCTCATGCCGGTCGCATAGAGACCACCCACGATGGCCCCCATGCTGGTGCCCGCCACGCAATCCACCGGAACCCGCAGCTCGTCGAGGACCTTGAGGACGCCGATGTGGGCAGCGCCTCGGGCGCCACCTCCACTCAGGACGAGCGCGACTCGCGGGCGCCGGGCATCGAGAGTTGCCCCGGGTCGGACCCCCGGACTCGAGAGGGCGGAATCGCTCGGCCTCGCCATGTCCGTTTCCGCGTGAACAGGGAAAAACACCATCTCCGCAGGCAACAGCACCAGCAGCGCAAGAACCGGGACGAGAAGCCGACGGTGGTGCATTGCGGCGCCCGTCCTGTCTCAGGGTCCGTCTGACTTGTGGGGCGGCCCCTCGGCGATGTGCATGCCGACCAGCCGAGCCACGAGGATCGTCAGGTACAGCTGACCCGCCAGGGCTTCGGTTATCGACAGCATTTGCGAAAGCCCGTTCGTGGGTGTGATGTCGCCATAGCCCAGCGTGGACAGGGTCACGAAGCTGAAGTACAGCATATCGTGGGGCCGCGAGCCGGTGTCCGACAGAATAGCCCCCCGAAAGGCCTCCGGGTCGATGAGGTAGGCGACCGTGTAGAAACTCGAATAGGTCAGGCCGATCATGAGATAGACGGCCGTGGCCCCTGCGATAAGACCCGGGCTGACACCCCGGCCATGCCCTCCGGTGACCACGTCCACGAGCAGGGAGACGGTTACAGTGACAAGAAACACGGCCGCCGCAATCCGGGCAGGCAAGTCCCACACGGGGGAAGTCGCCAGGGCGCTCGGCACTGCAAGCACGACCAGGAGCAGGCCCAACCCGAGCACGCAAATCGACATGCCCCGGCTGTCGGCAACCGAGTATCCGGCGGAAATCAGCGTGAAAACAAAAATCAGATCGATCAGCGTCTGGCTCCAGGGCGTTTCGGGAACAGCCAGGGCCAGGACCAGTAACGCCGCAAGCAACACGCAGAGAACGAAGTATCCCTTCCTTTCACGGTCCTTGCCGATGGCCAGGATGGCGGCGATCGGCGCCTTCGGCTTCCCTTGGTGTGGCATCGGCTCTCCAGGATTCTCGCGGCCAGACTTTGGCCACGATGCATCGCATGGCGTCTGCAATCAATCCCGGCCGGGTTGATCATGCTGGAGGCCGGCAGCCAGAGGCGCTAGGCTACAGGGCCCCCGAGGAATGCGATTCCGGTCTGGATTTCCTTAGAACAGGTTTGCCCTCATGCCATTGTGTACTCATCGTGTCGAGGTCCAGGCGCCGGCCCATGTAGTCTGGGAGTTCCTGGTGGACAAGATCCAGCACCCCGAGCGCTATGTTCCGGGTGTCCACGGCGCCACGGTCGAGGAAATGGGCGACCCGCAATGCCTCGTGCGTACCGTCGAGCTCGACGGGGACCGGCGGATCAAGGAGCGCGTATCCTGGACACCGTCGACCCGCACGGTCTGCTTCGTGCTGCTGGACGATCCCGAGTTCACAGGCTTCTTGATTAACCAGGTCATTGAAGACGAGGGCCGGGTCCTGCTTGAGCACACCATGAACTGGCGCTCCCGTTCGGGCGAGGAGCCCGAGGCCGAGTCCTGGGCCACCAAGGTCCGGGAAGCCGCGCTGCACACCGCAGCACAGGCGGAGCGGCGCGCCGCCGGGATCGGCTAGCCGACCCGAGCCACTTCCTGGCGGCCCGGGCCGCCCTTGCCCGGGCGCGATAAACTGCCGTCCCACAAGAAAAGACGGGCCTGTATTCGTGACTTCCGGCGACAGAAAGACCCCTCTCGCTTCGCGGCGGCTGGACGCCGAAGGCCTCGCCGAGGGGGTCCGCTGGCTGACCCGACGAGATCGTAGCCTGAGACGGATCGTTGGCCGTCACGGTCCCCCGCCCCTGTGGGAACGGCCCGGCGGGTTCCGGACGCTGGTCCAGATTATCCTCGAGCAGCAGGTCAGCCTCGCGGCAGGCAAGGCGGCCCTCGGGCGTATCGAGCGCCGGTTTGGGCGGCTATCGCCGGGGCGGCTGATCGAAGCGGGCGAAGAGGGCCTGAGGGAGGTGGGCATCACGCGACAGAAGACCCGCTACATCGTGGGCCTTGCCCGGGCCTGTGGCGAGGGAAGCCTGAATCTGCGCCGCCTGCCGAGTCGCTCCGATGATGAAATCCGCGACGCCCTTACCCGCCACAAGGGCATCGGCCGGTGGACCGCGGATGTCTATCTTCTGATGGCCATGCGCCGGCCGGACGTCTGGCCTCCCGGAGACCTAGCACTGCAGAAAGCGCTGCAGTGGGCCATGGCCCTTCCCGAGCGTCCCACCGGCGAGAAGGAACTGGCGATTGCCGCCGCGTGGTCCCCCTGGCGGGCCGTGGCGGCGCGTATTCTCTGGCACGGCTATCTCTGCGAAGGACGCACGGTCGCGAAGACTGCCTGACGGCGCGCAGGCGATCGAAGTCGAGGCTCCGGGCAAACTCCCCGGCGCGTTCTTCCGCTAGTTGTTCTTCAGCGAGAAGTCCACCTTCAGGGAGTACTGGACGCGGAAGTCGTCGCCATCGGTGCCGTCTACGTCTTCCCGCTGGCCCCAGCTGAATTCGAAACCGGTCAAGACGTGATCCGTAGGCCGGTAGAGGAGGTTCGTCGAAGCGATCTGGCCTTTCTTGAATTCCTCGTCGCCCATGCCGTCCTCGTCATCGAGTTCGGTCATGCTCCAGCCGATCGTGCTGGACCAGCGATCGTTCCAGTAATGATCGTAGTAGGCGACCACGCCAAGAATCGTGACTGCGGTCGCGCTGGCGCGGTCCAGGTCGGCGTCGTCCGGCGCCAGGTCCAGGCCGCCGTCGTTGAAGTAGTTGCCGATGCCGTCACCATAGGCCACCTGCAGCTTCAGCTGGTCCGAGCCGAAGGTGTTGATAACCGTGCTTGCGTTCAGGCCGTAGCCCGTCTCGTAGTCGCTGTTGCCGTTGTCCAGCCGCTCGTAGCCGAGCTTGCGAACGATGCCGGCCACCTGCCAGTGCCCCCAGCCGTTGTTGCTGCGATAACGCGCCGTCACGTCCGGCACGTCGTTCTTGGCCTGGAAGATGTCATTGATTGTCGAGTCACAGTTTCCTATGGGCGCGCCGGGGATCTCGCAGGTCGACTCATCGCGGAAGCGGCCCACGGTCAGGGCGGTGCCGGGATCCTCGAGGGAGAAGGCCAACTCATCGTCATCGCCCACCGCGAAGGTGTAGCGGATCTGCTGGTTGCGGTAGAAGATCATGCCGGTCGGACCCCAGTAGTCGATCGTGTTCGGAAACACGTCGGCGTCCATGAAGTTGGACCAGTACTGACCGGCACCCAGGTTCTTCCAGGTGGCCCAGGCGTGGCGAAGACGCGGCGTGGTCTGGCCCGCATCGCCGCCGGTCCCGAACCACTCGAACTCCAGTAGCGCCGTCACGTCGCCGTTGCTGGTCGGGTAGCTGGCCGACACGCCGAACCGGGACTGGCGGACACTGGTGACGAACTCGCCGTCGCCGCCATAGGGTTCGCCGCGGGTAGGAATGGTCGAGACGCGCAGCGTGTCGTTCCAGTCGGGATCGACACGCTTGAAGTCGTAGATCGCGTCGGCCATGACAAAGCCATACACATTCAGACTCAGGTCGCCCAGGTCGATGCTCTGGCCGTCGGCAGCCACGGCCTGGCCCGATCCAAGGGCGAGCATGAGAGTGCTTGCCGCCGCGCCCGCGATGACCCGGCGGGATATCGTCCAGCGAGTATGGGCGTCGGTCGAGACACCAGAACGGCCTGCGGCATCGGTGTATTTGATGATCATTGGACTCCCTCCGGCGCCGACCTGGCACCTGTTCGTCGAAATATAGTCGATGGCACTGGCCCGATCATCGTGGTTTTCCGACCCGCCGGGCTGGGCCCGGAAGATGCGGTACGGCTTCGATGCTGCGCTGATTCAATGACCGGACTGGCCTTCGAAAGCGCCCCGGTTACGCTTTATACGGCTGTCCGGGCCGCGCGCACGTGGTACAGCGCAAGCGAACCATGCTTTTTCGCGAGCTGCGCCCGGCCGATGTAGCTGAAGCGCAGGTCACTGACGTCCGTGGCGGTCGCCACCGCGGCAAAGGCACCGCTCGCATACACCTGGCCCACGGGGGTAATGGGCTCGATCCGGGCCGTGCGGCTGGTGTGGGGCCCGGTATACATCGGATTGCCGGTGATCGGGTCGCGGGTACAGAAAACCGGACCGCAGTGCAGGGCAATCCGGATCCCCATGGATGGGGGAAGACCAGCGTCCCGCCAGTCCCGGCCGCCAATGATGCGGCTCAATTCGAGGGCGAAACGGCCCGCCGCGCCGACCTGTTCGAACACCATGTAGAGGCCGTCGCCGGCAGTTTCCACGTGAATCGGCCCGTCGGGGCTGTCCAGCCGAAGACGCGCGATGTCGCCGAGGAACTGTTCGATGAACGCGGGAATCTGGTCCTCGGTCAGCTTCGAGTAACCCACGGCGTCGGCGAAGAGCATGGCTTTCATCTCGTGGGTGAAACCGGGTCTTGGAGCGGACCGGGGCGGCGGCGGCACCCGTGGGCTTTCATCCCCGGCAGGGGCCGCCTCGACAAGGGCGCCTTGCCCTGCGGGGCTTGCAGGCATGGAAACGACTGTGGTGGCCACGTGGTGCCGCTCCCAGGTACGAATCATGGAAGCCGTTCCCACAGGGCCATCCCCGGGATGACCGTCCCAGACCGCCAGACCCGCCGCCGAGGTCTCCAGCATGCGGGCCCGCAGCTTGCCCAGACCCGTGAGCACCAGGTTGGCGTATTCGAAGGTCGACTCGCTGCCGGTCGCGAAATGATCGCTGATCACGTGAACCGAGGCCGCCGTTTGCAGCAGGCGGTCGAACCGCTGGCCCCAGTCCCGGCCGGGGAACGCCACGCAGACGCGCCGAAAGTCCTCTGCCGGAAACGGCAGCACGATATGCAGTTCTCCGCCGGCACCGGCCACGGCCTCGAGACAGAGAATGTCGGCCCCGCAGGCCGCCGACCCGTAAGCAGCGGCCGGCTTGAACGAGTCCACGACGGCACGGATTCGCGCCGCGACCTCGGCCTCGAGTTCGGCAGGGAATCGCGGCTGCGCCCGGTCTGCCTTGTCCATCATGTGACCGGAGAACAGCAGAACCGGCGGTATGGCGAGGGCCGCCTCGAGCCACCCGGTATCCTGGCCAAGCGCCTCCAGGATCAGCCGGGCCTGCTGTCGGGTTCGGGAAAGATCACCGTAGCGCCGGCCGGCGATGCGTGCGGCAGCGGCATATTCGCGGCCCGCAGCCTCTATGTCACCGAGTATCAGGCCGCTCTCGGCCAGTGTGGCACGCAGCCAGTAGTCTTCCGGGGCCGCGGGGTCGGCCTCTGCCAGTGCGGTACAGAGCTCCTGAACCTCCAGGGCAATCGCCCGGGCCCGATCCGGCTGGCCGCGAAGCAGCGCGAGGGCAGCGGCATTGACCCCGTTGTAGTACGCGTCTGCCGCCCTGCCGGACTCCATGGCATTTCGATAGGCGAAATCGTAGATACGAAAGGCCGCGGCCAGGTGACGCTCGCGCACCTCGGCGCGCAACGCCGCCAGGCCCAAATCCTTGTGGGTTCTTGCCAGGATGCCGAGGGTCTCGCCGTCGGCGACGCCCTCATCATAGAGTCGTCGAAGAGCCTTGTTGGCCCGTCGCAGCGCCCCGCTGCGTGCCAGGGACAAGCCTTCCAGCTGTCGCAGCCTGATCAGGCTCGGATACAGGCTCAGCCCTTGCTGGACGGCGTTGTACGCCATGAGGGGCTCACCCGCCTGCAGGAGGCGTTCGGCATCCTCGATGAATCGCCCCGATTCACTTTCGGCCGGCGCGGCCGAACCGGACCCGGTATCGCCGTCGAGCGAAAACCTGCCGGGGCGCAGAATCCGAAGGCTCTCGAGGGCCGCGGCCGCCCTCTTCCGCCAGATACGCCGCGCAGGATCCGGGAGATGGCCCCAGGCCAGACCTGCACTAGCCTCGGCCGCATACAGACGCTCGGCGAGCGCGTCGATGAGTTCGGGATCGTGCCCCGAATCCCGCGCGATGTCAGCCGGGGAGGACAGGGAACGCCCTATGCCCACAGTGGGCGACATTCAGGCGTTGCCGGATCTGGCTCGATGATCTTGGCCCACATTTCCCGTCGATAACCGACTACATTGAAGAGAGTTTAGCCGGATGGGGTAGACCGGGTACATCCGGGAGCGTCCGCCGGAAACTGAACGCGCGTGACGTCCACCCGGCCACGCAGGCGCGCAACAGGGGAGGCTCTCACCTTGAACTCCGGCGCCGGGAAGCCCGGCGCGGCAGCCGAGCCGCAGGATGCTGAAACACACCAGGTGCTGAACACGCGGCGCCGGCAGCTGCTTTGCGCCTACTTCGGCGTTGGCCCGGACGCTATCGATGCACTGGCTGGAGACCTGAGGACCGTCACGCTCCGGGGCGGAGAGTGGCTGTTTCGACAGGGCGAGCCGGCTCAAGCCGTTTATTTCCTGCTGCGCGGGCGACTCCAGGTCTGGATATCGGATGCGGATGACCCGGAACGGATCCACTGTGTCACCGAACTCGGCGCAGGAGAAAGCATCGGCGAAGTCGGGCTGCTGACCGGAGGGCGCCGATCGGCGGGCGTCCGTGCAATCCGGGACAGCACGGTCCTCGAGCTGGACCGTACGGCCATGGATCACCTGGGCCGGGAACATCCCGCCGCAACCCTCCGGGTTGCCGCGGTCGTTGCAAACCGGCTGCAGGAGCGAACCGCGCGGCGTGCCTCCTATGTCAGGAGCGTTCGCAGCATCGCCGTGCTGAGACTCCACAAGGCTGCGCACGTAGACGAGACCGCGAACGATTTCGCCGCGGCCCTGGACAGCATGGGCCGGACGCGCCGGCTGGGGCACGACCAATACGCGTCCGAAAACTTTCTGGACTCAGGGGCTGCGTCTTCCCCGGCGGCGCTCAACCGCTGGCTGGCCGATGAAGAAGAACATCATGAGTTTGTCCTGCTCGAGGGTGGACCCGAACCCGACGACTGGAGCCGGCTGGCGGTGCGCCACGCCGACGTGCTGGTACTCATAGCGGACTCCACAGCCACGCCCGACGTTTCGGCGCTGGAGGCGGAGCTGGAGCAGCGGCGCGACCTGCACTCCAGCCGCCGACTGCTCATGCTGGCGCACCCGCCCGGCCAGGACGAGCGCTCTGCCGCCGCCCCCTGGCTGTCCGGAAGGCGACTGGACGGCTTGCTGCAGATCCGGGCCGGACACGCACAGGATATCGCCCGCGCCGCCCGGCTGTCCGCCGGCCGCGGCGTCGGGCTTGTCCTTGGCGGGGGCGGAGCAAGAGGCTTTGCCCACATCGGCGTATTTCGGGCATTGAAGGAGTTCGGCATCCCCATTGACTGGGTCGGCGGGACCAGCATCGGCGGAGTATTCGCGGCGGGCATCGCCCAGGGGATATCCCCTGATGAAATCGTTGCGCGGGCCCGGGAGGCGTTCGTCCGGGGCAAGCCCTTCGGCGACCTGACGCTCCCCGTCGTGTCTCTTCTGAAGGGCCGGAGAATGCGCCGGCTGACCCGGGCGATGCTGCCCGGAAACATCGAGGACTTCTGCATCCCGTTCTTCTGCACCGGGACCAATATCGGCAAGGCCGAACTGGAGGTGTATGAGCAGGGCAGCATCTGGCGGGCGCTGCGCGCCAGCACCGCCTTGCCCGGTGTTTTTCCGCCAGCGGTGATGAATCGCCAGCTCGTGGTGGACGGCGGCGTGCTGAACAACCTGCCGGTCGACATCATGCGCGACAAGCCGGTCGACACGATTATTGCCGTTGACCTGTCCCGTCAGAAGGAACGCGAGGTCAGCTATTCCGAAGTACCAGGCGCGCTTCGCCTGCTGGCGGGCCGATGGGTGCCGTTTGTCAGCGCACCGCGAGTACCGGGCATCATGAGCCTCATGCTGAAGGCACAGGAAGTGGGCAGCCTGATTCATGCGCGGGAAACACGCCGGCTGGCGGACCTGGTCCTGGAGCCGCCCGTCGGGCAATACGGCATCACGGACGTGAAGTCTTTCGACAACATTGTGAAAGCCGGCTACGAACATGCGCTGGAACGCGTTGGCCCCTGGCTCAAGGAGCGGGCGGGATGGGATCTCGCGGCACGGGAAGCACTGCCTTGATGTTCTCTGGAGAAATCCGGCGGCTGGTCATGTCGCGGCGGGAGACGCCCGCCCGGCTCTCTCCTGCCGGCGCCGTCCTCGGGATGGCCCTGGCTCTCTCGACCACTTTGCTTCTCTGGACCACATCTGGCCTGTCCCAGGAGAACGGGGTACCGGCCATGGGCGTGTCCGCCCTGGGCAGAATCGAGCCCTGGCATGGCGTGATTCGGATAGCCGCAGCCTCAACCCCGGACGCGTTGTCTGGTGCCGTCGTGAAAGAACTCCATGTCGAGATCGGCGATGACGTAGAGGCCGGACAGCTGCTTGCCGTTATGGACACCGCTGCGATTCTGGATACTCGCGTCGCGGAGGCACAGGCTGGCCTTGCCCTGGCCCGCCAGGAGGCGGAAGCCGCCCGGGCGGACGCCCGGGTAACCTGCGTCCGGGCCGGGGTCGCAGCCCGGGAAGCCACGCGGCTGACCCGGCTGCTTGCCCAGGCGCTGGCCAGCGAAGAGGAAACCGAAAAGGCCGAGGGTGACGCCGAAGCACAGGCAGCCGCCTGCGAGGCGGCCGGCGAGAACGCGAAGGTGGCGGCCGCCCGCATCGACGTGGCCACCACCAGCCTGTCACGGGCGGAGGCAAGCCGGGAGCGGGCTTACATCCGCTCGCCGGTGACCGGACGGGTCGTGGACGTGCATGCGCGTGAGGGCGAACTGGCGGGTATCGAAGGCCTGCTCGACCTCGGCCGTATTGACCGCATGTACGCCATAGCGGAGGTCTATGAGACGGATATTCCCCGGGTTTCCCCGGGGCAAAGCGCCCGGGTGAGCAGCCCGGTTTTTTCCACCCCCCTGAGGGGGGTCGTGGAAAAGATCCGGCCGCAGGTGCGCAAGCAGGACCGGACCGATACGGACCCGGCAGCCCGTAAGGATGGCCGCATCGTGGAGGTAGAAATTCGCCTGAACGATGCCGCGGCGGTTGCCAACCTCACCCACCTGCAGGTCGAAGTGGTCATCGGGCCCTGAGCGAGTCGGCCGCATGCGCTTAGCCCTTCCCCTTGGCTGGCTCCAGCTAAAGCACAAGCCCCTGCGGCTGGGCGTGGCGATCCTGGGCATCGCCTTCGCCGTACTGTTGATCCTGATGCAGCTGTCATTCCGCTCTGCGCTGTTCGAAAGCGCCGTGCGCCTGCACGAGCGACTGCGCTACGACGTCGCCCTGTTCAGCACAGACAGCGTGTTCATCGTTCGCCCTCAGCCCTTCTCGATTCGCCGGCTTTATCAGGCGCTGGCCGTTGCCGGCGTTGAACAGGTCAGCCCGGTATATATTTTCCCGGCGGTGTGGAAACACCCGTGGAGCGCTGACCGGCGCAGCATCAACGCCATGGGCATCCGGGCGGAGCACGACATCCTCGATGCTCCCGGCTTCTCGGAGAATCTGCATCACCTGCGGCAGCAGGACGTCGTGCTCTTCGATGCCCGCTCGCGTCCCGAGTTCGGTCCGGTGGCCGCGGCCATCGAACGCGGTGAGCCGGTCAGCACAGAGATCAACGACCGTGCCATCGACATCGCCGGCGTCTTTGCCCTGGGAACGTCGTTTGGCATCGACGGCACGGTCATCACCAGCGACGACAACTGGCTACGGTTGTTTCCGGATCGGCCGAGGAACGATATCGAACTGGGCCTGATACACATCGCGCCCGGCGCGGACCCGATCGTCGTGAGGGATGCACTGAGGAACCTGCTTCCCGACGATGTGCTGGTCATGACCCGCCAGGACTTCGTGGACCGGGAAACGGCCTACTGGAACGCGGCAACGCCCATCGGCTACATCTTCGCCTTCGGCGCCATCATGGGCTTCGTGGTGGGCTGTATCGTGGTCTACCAGATCCTGTTCGCCGACGTTTCGGATCACCTGGAGGAGTACGCCACCTTGCGGGCGATCGGCTACCGCAACCGCTTCATCTCGGGCATTGTCGTGCAGCAGGCGCTGATCCTGGCCCTCCTCGGCTTCATCCCGGGAGCGCTGGCGAGCCGGTGGCTGTGCTCCCGGGCCGCCGCGGCCACGAACCTGCCGCTGTACCTCACCGCGGACCGTCTGATCCTGGTGTTCGCGCTCACCCTGGCGATGTGTGCGTTCTCGGGTTTGCTGGCCTTGCGGAAGGTCCGGCGACTGGATCCGGCGGAGGTGTTCTGATGGCAACGGACGACCCTATCCAGACGGAGGGGCTTTGCCACGCCTTCGGCAAGGGACAACTGCGCCGGCAGATCCTGTACGACATCACGACCCGCGTGCCGGCGGGAGAGATCGTGATCGTGACGGGACCATCCGGGTCCGGCAAGAGCACGCTCCTGACGCTGATCGGTGCGCTGCGCGCCGCCCAGGACGGCGAGGTTCGGGTACTGGAAGAGAATCTTCGCGGTGCCCGGCCCGCGGTCCTGGAGCGCGTGCGGCGGCGCATCGGCTTTATTTTCCAGCAGCACAACCTCCTGCCGGCGCTGACCGCCCGTCAGAACGTCGAACTCGGTGTCCGGGTGACCGGCAAGTGGCCGGGCCGAAAACAACGTCAACGCGCCGCGGAGATGCTGGAGGCTGTTGGCCTGGGCGCCTTTATGGGCACAAGACCCGGGCGCCTGTCGGGCGGCCAGCGGCAGCGGGTTGCGATCGCCCGGGCGCTGGCGCCGGAGCCCGCCATTCTGCTGGCCGACGAGCCCACGGCGTCGCTGGACAGCCAGAGCGGGCGCGACGTGGTTGACCGCATGCAGACCCTGGCCCGGCAGCAGGGCACAACCATCCTCCTGGTCACTCACGACAACCGGATCCTGGATATCGCCGACCGTATCCTGCACCTCGAAGACGGCCGGCTCTCCACATTTACCGAGGCTGTCCTCGGCGGCACCCGGCACTTACTGCATACGCTGGCGGAAAACCAGCGCAAGCAAAGCCTGGACACCACGGTAGCGGCCCTGGACGAAACCGGCTTTCGCCGCCTGTTGAACGATATGACACGGGAGTCAGAGCAGGTGATGGCCACGCTCCGTCTGGCGGAAAACGAGGCGGTAGGCAGCATGATCGGTCGGGCAATCGCCGCGCTCACGCGGAGGGTCGCGGGCCTGCTGGACGTTGAGCGGGCATCGTTTTTCCTCGTAGACCAGCCGCGGCAGTCCCTGGTGCTGACCGTCAGCGAGGACGCAGACACCGCGGGCGAGGCGATCCGGATCCCGCTGACCACCGGCATTGCGGGTGCGGCTGCCCAGACCGGCAAGACGCTGCGGGTAGACGATGCCTATGCCCATCCGCGTTTCAATCCGGCCCTGGACCGGGCCACGGGCTTTCAGACCCGCTCGGTTCTTGCGGTGCCGATTCGGGACGCACGAGGCGACGTATTTGCCGTGGCCCAGCTTCTGAACCGGCGGGACGGCCGGCCGTTCCAAGCGGCGGACGAGCAGCGCCTCAACGAGTTCCTCGCGCCGCTGGGGGTCATGCTGGAGACCTGGCAGGCGCTGGGGCTGCGCAGCAGGAATCCCCCGGCCGGCGACGGGGAGGAGTAAGCGGGACCCTTGTGGCGCCTGCCTGGCGGGCAATGAGCAACATTGGCCGCTACCCATGCCGGTACGATCCATGGGGGCGACCGGCTCAAGCCTGGCGCCTCACCTGCAGTGATGACCGGCAGTCGCGAATGAGCAGCATCGTGTGGCTTGCGTCCTACCCGAAATCCGGCAACACCTGGATACGCGCTTTCCTGCAGAACTACCTGGGAAACGGGCCGGGACCGGCGGACATCAATGCCTTCGACGAGCACTTCGCGGACGAGTCAAAACCCTACTGGTATGAGCCATACGTCGAAGGGCCCCTGGGGGAACTGAGCCTGGCGGAGGTCTGCGCGCTGCGGCCCCGGGTGCACCGGGACATCGCTGCCAGCCGGCAGGGCACGGTGATCGCCAAGACCCACGGCTTCATGGGCGCCTACGAAGGCCATACGCTGCACGACATGACGGTAACCGCGGGCGCGATCTATGTGATCAGGCACCCGCTGGACGTTGCATTGTCACTGGCCGACCACTTCGGCCTGTCCCTGGACGAGGCGATTGCGTTCATGAACGATCCGCTCACCGGATCGCCGACGGACGAGGCCAACGTCGCCGCGGTTCTCACCTCCTGGTCCAACCATGTCGAAAGCTGGACCGGGACTTCCGGCGCGCCTGTCCACGTGGTCCGTTATGAGGACCTTCTCGACAAACCGGCCAAGTCGTTTGGCGAGATCCTGAAGTTCCTGAACATCGCGGGTGACAAGGCAAGAATCAGGCAGGCTATTGCCCACAGCACCTTTGGGGCCCTCCGGAAGCAGGAAGCGGCTTTCGGCTTTGTTGAACGCAGCCCGAATGCCAGGCGGTTCTTCCGGGTCGGCAAGAAAAACCAGTGGCCAGGGCGACTGCGCGCCGACCAGATCGACGCGCTTGTGTCGACTCATCGACGCCAGATGCGGCGGTTCAGGTATACCGCGCCGGGCGTCTGAGTCATTGGCATCGGATCGACCGGCCCGGCCGATGTGCGCACCGGCTCGGGCCATTGGTCTCATCCCCCGGCGGCGGTCTATCTGCCCGCGGCTTCCGCGGTCTTGCGCTGAGCCGGTACAAACTCCTCCATCACCGCGGAACGCAGCAGGTGCGGCGGCAGCAAGCCCTGCGCGAGCACGAAATCATGGAACGCCTGCTGGTTGAACTGTTCCCTCAGGGCCAGCTCGGTCTGGGTCCGCAAGGCCTGCAGCTTGGCGTAGCCGTAGTAATAGGCCGTGGCCTGGCCGGGAATTCGATACGTGTATCGCTCGATCTCATTTTGCGCCCACCCCTCCCCCAGGACCACGTCCTCGACCAGCAGGCGTTTGGCCTCCTCCGAAGTAACCAGTCCGAGGTTGAGCATGGGATCAAGGAACATCCTCGCGGCCCGGGCAAGGCGGAACTGCAGGGAAATCATCTGTCCGTCGAGGGGCATGTAGGGTTTGGCAATGGCTTCGGCATAAAGCGCCCAGCCTTCGACGTTGGCGCTGTTGAACGCAAACAGCGCCCGGGTAATGGACACATCGCCCTCGAGCATGGTGGAGAACTGCAGCTCGTGGCCCGGACGCGCCTCGTGGGCGGTGAGGGTCCAGCTGCCGGCATCGAAGGTATCGTCGCTGCCGACCCATTGTCCCTTGTCGTCCTTCGTGAGCAGGGGCAGGACGAAGTCCGGATATTCGCCCGTGTTGCCGACCAGCCGGGGGATGTCCAGGTGCGGCGAAGGCTGCGCGGCGGTCTCGGCGGCCGACCCGATGCGGATTCCCGCCTCGCGATCCGGCAGCGAAACCAGCCGCTCGCGACGGATGATGGTCTCCAGTTCGCCCAGCCTTTCACGATAGAACTCGAGGACCTCGTCGCCGGGGATCTGTTCCTGCTTCAGCAGGCGAATCACGTCCCGGTAATTGGTCACTTCGTAGCCCTTCGCTTCGGCCACCAGCGGCGCCAGGGCCTCCATTTCGTTGCGGATATCCATGTAAGCCTGGGTGGCCTGCTCTATGAGGGCCTCCGCGGGCGCATCGACGCCCCACTGGCGCAAGGCGTCGTCGTACATCGCCCTGGGCAGCCGGAAATCATCGCGGGCCCGTGGCAGCATTTCTCCTCGTAGCCAGTCGTCATACTCGCGCAATTGGTTGGCGAGAACTGCGTAGGGTTTCTGCCAGCCCTCCAGATCCGCTCCGGCCAGGAGCTGCTCGATGCCATCGATGAAGGTCGGCGAACGCTCCAGGTCCTGCGCGACCTGGCCCCGGAACGGGCCGCTGAGACCCTCGATACCCATACGCTCTTCCGTCCGGGCCCGCGCCAGCTCCGTGATCGGCGTATAGCCTTCCTCCAGGCCCGCATAGCGGCGAAGGCGAACCACCGCGGCCGGATACCGCTCGGCGGGGATCTGCGGATCAATCAGGCCACGAATGCCCTGGAAAACGGTCTGGCTGACGTTGAAGTACGGCAGCATGTTGTCGCGCTCGAGCTGGCTCGTATGGAGATTGCTCTCGACCGACTCGATCAGGATCGCCAGGTCCTGGCGCACCTTGGGATGGGTCTCAGCGGCAAGCCGGCCGTTGAGTTCCGCGAGAAGTTTCTCGCTTGCCCTGCGGCTGCGCTCATAGATCCCCGGTTTCAGGTCGAGGATCTCCTCGTCCAGTCCATCAACCCCGATGCTGCCGGCGCCTTCGGGATTGAACTCGGCAAGCAGCTTCAGGACTTGCTGCGCATCCTGGTTGCTGGTTGTAACCCAGTCGGCGTCCGCCGCCTGTACTGCCCACGCCACCAGCAAGAAACCGAACACGAATAGCCGTGAGCCTGGCGCCATGCTGCGCTCCCGATGATTTTCTCGATGAAGGGCGGACACTATATAGACAATGCCGGCGGGGTCACGGTTGCTTGCGCTCGACCCGTCGCAGAAATCCGCCTTCCGGTCTCAATCGGGGACCGACGCGGGTGCCCGGGGAGACGATGAGCCGCGGCCACGAGCGGCGGGCCTGTCGTGGCGCAACGGATCGCGAGGTGTCCGTGTGACGCCGCGTTCTGCCGATCCCGCGAAGTCCGGCCCGGTCACAGGGTTAGCCCGGTTTGAAAAAAATACGGCGAGCTCCAGTGGAGCTCGCCGCCGTTACCCCCCCAGGTAGCGTAGGGTTTCTTTCGGATCAGGCCGCCGCTGCACGGCGGCGGAACGCGAGTCCCGCAAGGCCGATGCCGAGCAGTGCCAGGCCGGCGGGCTCGGGTACACCGGTGACCTCGATGCCGGCCAGCGCGAAGTCGCTGAACGCCGGCGAAGCCAGGCGGTAGCTGTCGGCGAAGAACTCGATCCTGGTCACGTCAGCCAGGGTGCCCGACCAGTATTCCCAGCCGGTGCCGGCATCCGCCTGCTGGACGCCGAAGCCCGTGGAACCGCCGCCGGCGTAGAAGGCCTGTACCTGGGCCATCTCACCGGGCACCGGGTCGACGCCCGTGTTGAAAAACAGGTCGAAGAAATGAATGCCGGTGATGGTCACGGCATCGGAAAAGGTCACGATGACCCGCTCGACGTCTTCCTTCCTGCCATCGCCATAGGTGATTTCGTCATCGACGATGCCGATGCCGTCGTAATTGCAGGACAGGAGCGGTCCGCAGACGCTGCCCGGCACGTTGCCGTCAAAGCGGGTAAACGAGAGCGAGTTGGCGCCGCTGGTACCGTTCGCCGCCCGCACCGTGACGTCGATTCCGTCGAAGGTCGCGGGTAGCCTGGGCGTTGCCGTTGGCGCCGGCCCAGACGTTGCTGGTGAAATCGATCATGCCGGCGGAAGCGGCGGTCGGCAGGCTCACGCAGGCGGCGGCAAGAATAAGGGCTGTCTTAAAGCGTTGCATCGATCGTGCTCCTTGATCGCGCGGTCTGTCTGTCCTGCCCAAAACGCTGCAACTGGCGGGCCAATATCCTCTTAAGCCCTTGCTGGATATGGGTTTACATAACGGGAGTGATGACTTTCAGCTTCTATGTAAGGAATGCCGACACCGGCTGTGATGCGAGGTTTTTGCTGAGCCATTAATGACCTCATCGGGAAAGTCTTCCTTTCGGATAGACCATCGAGCACGGAAATCGCCCGCAAAAAGTGGCATGGCCATCGGGTCCACATGGCCGACTTAACATATTGTCGGCCTGTCTTACATCGCAGCACGCACCGACGAAGACGTCTCCTCTACTACCCTGTTTTTGTTTAACTTTATCTTTTTGGCACAGGCCTTGCTTGGGTCTCTTCAGGATTACCTGCCTCAGTACGGCTTGCAAGGCGGCCATCGAGGCTCACGCCAGAGCGGGGATGACGATGAGAAAGCTTCTCGGACTGACCGTTTTGTTGATTGGCCTGGCACCGGCCATCAGTGTCGCCGTGCCCATCAGCTTCGAAATCAAACAAGGCGGCCAGGTTGTCCTCTCAGGGACCTGGGACGCGGACCTGGGTGAGCCCGGCGCACTCGTTCTGGAGAAGAAGGATGTCAGCGACGTCGGGCTAGGGAAACTGGACGGGTTCCAGCTCGCGGCCCTGAAGGGGCTGAAGATCAAGGTGAAGGATTCCGGCGCCATCGTGTCCAGGCTGAAGTACAAAGCAGACAGCTTGGCCGGGGTACAGAAAGCCGATAAGGATTTGCTCAGGAGTCTCACCGTCCACTTCGCTGGAGGCCCTTTCGGGAACGGAGCCGTCGGCGTTCCGGAACCCGCGCCGATTCTTCTCCTGGGGCTGGCTTTGCTCGGCTTTGCCTGGAGGCCCTTGAGGCGTCGCCTCTCCCGGAGCTGAAGTCAGTTTCCGTTTTTCTCCGGCGCTCGCGCCTGGACTCCGACCATATGCCGTGGGCGTGCAGCGCCGGGCGGGCATTCGGTGTAACGCGTCGGAAGGATCGTAAGATAATTAGCCCTCTTTTTCACCGCCCGAACGACCCCAAAAGGCAGGTGAGAAGCTCTGTTGATCGAAATAACATAACGTCGAATTAGCTTACACAACTCTGGGACCCACCAGACAGACTTGGCGTAACTGCCTGATAATTAGAGCAATCAGAATATGGCGCACTTCTTGCTTTCTCCCGTATAGCAGATAAGAAGTGCGCGTATCTACCGATCAGGTCGGTGAATCTGATCCTTTCAGCAACAACGTGCATGTCTCCCGACTGAGGATGCTTTCGATGAAACGACTACTTGCTGCCATCGCCCTGATCGCCCTGCCGCTGAGTTCCCACGCAACGCTCGTGGACGTCACCCTCACTGATGGCAACGGTTTGGTCTTGACGGCCCAGTTTGACAATGTCGGTACGACGGCCAACGATCTCGGCCAGCTGACCCGGGATGAACTCGTTTCGGTTGCCATCGTCTCCGGCGCTACCGCCGACGGAACGAGGAGAGATGACGCCTCTGTTTCCGTCACGGACGCATTGATCCGGAACCTGCAGCGTTTTCAGTACAAGTTGGCAACTGGCAATCTTGTCACGCTGTCCTTTGGCGTATTTCAAGACACGTTCTTCGGACTGGACGCGAACGTTCGTGACTACATCGTGCAGACCGGAGCGGTCGGCGTTCCCGAGCCCGCCGGCCTTGCGCTCCTCGGAGCGGGCCTCGTCGGTCTCGCTCTTCGTCGGCGTCGACGCCCAGAGAAAGCCTGAGCCTCGGACCCTATAGGGGTCGGGACAGACGATTAGTTGAGGGGCCCCGCGTTGCGGGGCCTTTTCGTTGGCAGACCGTTTCCCCGGCACCAACAAGTCAGCGGCAAGGGTGAACCCAGGCAATAACCTCACCCGCGCGAGGCGGCGCAAACACCCGGCGCGCGGCCGGAAAGGCATTTTGTCTGGCGGACATAACGTCGGCCAGCCTTACATACCGCTGCGCGCCGAAATTCCTCGCCTACTTAGATGATTGATTTAAAAAGCAAAACCTGTCTGGCATGCGCTTTGCAGCACTCCTAGTGAATCAGACGGTAACGCTTCACAGAAGGCGGCGCCGGATTGGAAGAAAAACAAGACAGGCAAGAACAATGAAAAAAACCCTCGCCATTTTTGTCATCGCCCTCGGCCTGCTGCCGGTTGCAGCATCCGCCAGCCTCATTCGCATCACGGGGCAGTCCTATGTCTCCGGGCTTTATTCGAGTTGGGAGGTTGTCGGCCACAACGCCAACGGGGACGGCTACCTGCGCACCTTCGAGGTGACCGAGTTCAGCGGGATCACGATTCTGGGCTACGAGTTCACCGAATTGTTTCGCTTCGTATTTGACCTGGACGAGAACTCTCTCCGGGTTCTGAAGGTTGCCGATGCCCACGGCCACAGCCTCAGGCTGCCGTCCCGGATTTTTCACATCTCCGTCGAAGATGCCCCCACCGGCATTCCGGAGCCGGGTGCCCTGCTGCTGATCGGCGCCGGCCTCATTGGACTGGCCTTCCGACGGCGTCGCCCCGCAGCGCTGCGGGCCGTCCCCGAGAACGCCTGAGCCCTGAGCCTGAACGGGCGACACGACAAAAACCGATCCAAGGCCCCGCACAGCGGGGCCTTTTTTTATCCGCGTGGCCCGATACGTCGTCCTGTCCTTCCTCGGGCGTCGGGGCCGGGACAACGCACCCTCACCTCGCGGAATCCCCTGGGGCCGCCTGCGACGAAACCACCATCGTGACATTCCCGACCCCCGAAACACGTTCCATTGGATAAGCCCCCCAGCGATGCCACCGGCGGATCCCCCGCGGGCGCAGGCCCGGGTCCGTCCTACCGGCTCGGTCTCCCGGCCTGGGCGTTCCCCGCCTGGCGGGGCCGCTACTTCCCCACACACCTCACGCCCCTCGACGGCTATGCGCGGGTGTTCAACGCCGTCGAGGGCAACACGACGTTCTACCGAATTCCGGACCCAGACACCGTCCGCGCGTGGCTGGCGGCCGTCCGCGGCACCGACTTCCGTTTCTGTTTCAAGCTGCCCCGGGAAATCACCCACGAGGGCGCGAAGGACCCACAGCTTCTTGGCGCCTTCCTGCAGGCCATCGAGCCCCTCGGCGACCACCTCGGCCCCCTTCTCCTGCAGTTCCCGGCCTGGGTCGGGCCCGATGAACTGGCCGGCTTCGATGCCCTGTTCAAGCGCCTGTCCGCGGATCACCAGCACGTGCTGGAGCTTCGCCATCCGGCATTCTTCTCCGAGCCGGAAATTCTCGACGAAACGCTGCATCGCCATCGGCTGGGGCGGGTCGTCCTGGACTCCCGACCGTTATACGAGGGAGACCGGTCCCATCCGGAGGTGCTCGAGGCCCTCCACGAAAAACCCGATCTGCCGGTTCGGGCGGTGGTCTACAACGACCTGTCGTTCACCCGTCTCATTCTTCACCCGGACCGCGTCAGCAATGGGCCGTATCTGCACGAGTGGGCGGAACGCAGCGCGGCGCACCTGGCCGAGGGCGTGCAGAGCTGGGTCATGATTCATTGCCCGAACAACGGCCACTGCCCCGAACTGGCCTTGCGCTTTCACCGGATACTCCAGGCCTGCGTCGCCGCGCCGGGCCTTCCCGATCTCCCACCCTGGCCGGTCCCGCAGCAGGCTGCTCTGCTTTAGGCGTCGCCGTTGCCTCATAGCCGTTGCCTCATAGCCGTTGCCTTATAGGGGACTGTCATGGCCCCCGAAGGCCATTCAATACGCAGCACGCCGGTTGCGATTACACGGCTCTTCACGATCCCTTCACATTCGCCTCACGGGCGTTTCACGCCGTCAGCCATAGCCTCCTTTCGCACGAACCTGATCCAGCCCTCCGGCGGCTGCCGACCAGGCAACAGCTCAACGAACAGGAGTACACCATGACCCATTGCATATCCCGGCCCCGATCCAGGTCTGCGCGGGCCACTGTCGCTCTCGCTGCTGCCTTTTTTCTGGGCGTACAGGGTACGGCCGGCGCGGAGGACGACTGGTACGTGCGCGCCACCGGCGGACTTTCGTGGCTGGCCGACGATGACAGCAACGACTTCAACGACGCCGGCGGCGCGCAGAGCGCCGACGCGTCCTTCGACACGGGCTGGATCGGCGGTTTGTCGCTGGGTCGATGGTTCGGCGAGCGCTGGCGCGCCGACGCCGAATGGGCCTATCGCAGCAATGACAACGACAGAATCAAGCTGGACGACGGGCGCGTCGCGGATGACGGCAATTATGCATCCTCGACCTTGGCCCTGAACGGCTACTACCACTTTGCAGATGCCTCCACGGTGGGAAGCTGGAGTCCCTATGTGGGAGCTGGCGTGGCGTGGGTCAACGAAATCGATATCGACCTGGAGGGAAGGGATTTCGACGGACGATACGAGGATCTTGAGGACGACGGTTTCGGGGTTCAGCTCATCGGCGGAGTTTCTTACAAGCAGTCCCGGCGACTGCGCTGGGAAGCCGAGCTGCGCTGGCTGTACTTCGGTGAGGCCGACCTTGACACGGGCGATGAGGTCAAGCTCGAAGGCCTCGACTACAACCCGCTCACGCTTTCCATAGGGCTCAGCTATGGCTTCTAGCGCCGCCGCCCCTCAAGCGACAGGAGAGACCGGAATGGGCGAACGTGACGAGGAGATCTCGAGAGCGGAGATCGTTCTGGGCATCGCCCTCGGCGGTTCGCTCTTGGGGCTTATCATCTCGCTGCTGTAACCATCGGACGGGCCATGCGATCATCCAGCGAACAGGCGCGGCAGGACGCGCGCAACAATGGCGGCGAAGGCGAGATGCGCCATGACATTCCCCTCAAGGTGTTGTTGATCGAGGATAACCGGGATATCGCGGAGAACATCTGCCTGTATCTCGATGGCGCCGGTCACACCACGGACTACGCGGCGAACGCCGACCAGGCGCTGGGTCTGGCGGCGGTCAATCGCTATGACATCCTGATCGTGGACGTGATGCTGCCGGGCACGGACGGGCTTTCCCTTTGCCGGCGTCTGCGCAGCCAGCATGATATTGACACCCCGGTACTCATGCTGACCGCCCGGGACGAACTCAGCGACAAGCTCGACGGCTTCGATGCCGGGGCCGACGATTACATGACCAAGCCGTTCGAGCTGGAAGAACTTCGCGCACGGCTGCTTGCGCTGACCCGGCGCGCGAGCGGTCGAACCCGCCAGGTGCTGCGGGTGGGCGAGCTGCAACTCGATGCCCGATCCCTCAGGGTGACCCGCGACGGACATCAGCTCGACCTCAGCCCCACCGGATTCAAGCTTCTTCACGAGATGATGCTGGCCTACCCCAATCTCGTGTTCCGGGACGATATCGAGCGTTCTATCTGGGGCGATGATCCGCCGGACAGCGATGCCCTGAGAAGCCACGTGTTCGCGCTGCGTAAGGTCGTCGATCGGCCGTTCACGCACAAGATGGTGGAGACCGTGCACGGGATCGGCTTTCGGCTGCGCGTTGACAATGAGGGCTAGACGTCACCTGCGGGGCCGAATCCGCGCCGGCCTCGTGCTGTTCGGCCTGACCCTGGTGGTGTTTTCCCTCGGTACCTTCGTGAAGGCCTACTACGACGGCCAGGACTCGCTGCAGGAATCCATCCTGCTCGGCGAGGTCGCGCGTATCCAGCAGGATTTTGCGAACGCCGGGCCGCTCCGGCTCCCTCGCGACGGCCCGGTCTACGCGTACCGCTCCCTGGATGACATGTCCGAGCTTCACCGAAACCTTTCCGCAGGCCTCGGCCCCGGGCTCCACGAAATCGACCGTGAAACGGGACCTGCCGCGGCCCGTGACCTGGCAATCTGGGCCGGCACGCTTGGAGCCACCGAGGATCCTCTGTGGGTCCTGTTCGATATTCCGGACGTGGAAACCATTGCTGGCATTGCGCGAGAGTACTCGGAGCTGGCGCTCGCCTACGGCGCCGCCCTGCTGTTGTTCGGAGGATGGCTGGCCAGCACGATTTCCAGGCGGATTTCCAAGCCGCTTGAACACTTCGCCACCGAGATCGAAGCCCAGGCGCCGGGACAGTGGCGCGGCGATTTTTCGCACCGCTATGGTGACGGCGAGGTGGGCGCCCTGGCCGGTGCACTGGACACGACGATCCGGCGAAACCGGGATTTCCTCGAGCGGGAGCGAGTGTTCATGCAAAACGCCAGCCATGAACTCCGAACCCCGCTGACAGTGATCGGGGGCGCAGCCGAGATCCTGGAAACCCTGGCGGACCGCAACGGGCCACGCGGCCAGCGTCTGGTGGAGCGTATCGGCCGGGCCGCCGCCAATATGAAATCCCTTACCGAGGCGTTTCTATGGCTGGGCCGGGAATCGGACCCGGAAAGCGAAGACATGTCCTGTGATGCCGACGCCGTGGTCAAGGAGGCACTGCGCCGGACCCTGCCCGTGCTGGACGGCAAGCCGGTGGAGGTTGGAATCCACCAGGATAATGCCCTGCGTGTGCCATGCCGCCCGGAGCTGCTGGAGATTGCCGTGGCAAATTTGCTGCGCAATGCATTTCAAAACATTAACGAAGGCCGTGTTGACGTCGTGTTTCACGACGACGCCATCGAAATTCTGGACACCGGACCCGGACTTCCGGCCACGGAAGCGGCCGATCTCAGGCAACGCGGCCGCCGCGGTGCGGGCAGCGAGGGCTTTGGCCTGGGGCTCGCCATCGTCGGCCAGGTCTGTGAGCGGATGGGCTGGCAGCTGACACTGGAGAACCGGGGCTCCGGCGGCTGCCGCGCCCTCCTCGGCAAGCTGGCGGGCGCCCCCCGGGAGCCGACGGGGTTCAGCTCGAAAACAACTCGGCCCGGGCCGTGCGTGTCACCTGGATCACGGCCGGGTGCTTGAGCTTTCGCTCGGGCGAAATGGCAAAGAACGTTTCGGTGACGCCCGAGGCCTCGCCGACTAGCCGTGCGCGATACATCCGCTCGATGGCGCCTGCGATAGCCGCCGGGGCGGGAAAAAGGCCGGCCCCGGCTTCGCCGAAAGCCTTCAGCAGCGCGCTGTCGTCGAACTCCGCCACGATGCGCGGCGTAACCGAATGGGCATCCAGCCAGTCGTCCAGGCCCCGGCGCAGCGGTGTGTTGGACATGGGCATCAGCACCGGGGCGCCGTCAAGCGAAGCGGGGAAACGCCGAGCATAGGCCGCCGCCCGGCTTTTCTCCGCGAAGAAGGCCACGCCCGTTTCACCCAGCTTGTGGTTGTAGGCACGGACGTTAAGGCCCGTGGGCACGGGCCGGTCCGATAGCACCAGGTCCAGCCGGTGCAGGGCGAGATCACCGAGCAGGGTATCGAGTTCACCCTCGAAACATGCGACACGAATGGGAGGGTCCATCTGCAAAGCCGGTTCCAGGATCCGGTAAGCAACAAGCTTGGGAATGGCGTTGACGATGCCCACGTTCAGTGCCGCCGGCACGGCGGGCTCGTCACTGCGCAAACGCTGGGCCAGTTCCGCGCCCAGCGAAAAAATCTCGTCGGCGTACTGCCGGACCATGCGGCCCGTGTCGGTTACCACCAGGCCCCGCCCTACGCGCTGGAAAAGAGGCGACCCGACCGCAGTCTCCAGGAGCTTCAGCTGGCCGCTGATGGTCTGGGGCGTGAGGTGGAGAACCTCGGCCGCTCGCACGATGCTGCCCTCCCGGGCCACGGTCCAGAAATAGAGCAGATGACTGTAATTCAGATGACGCATGGATCACTCCACAACGGGCTTGTCGGTCCAACGATCTGCCGCGCCTACACCGCGACCCTCGCCTTCCCGGTATTCCCGAATACCTCGCGTCGGCAAGGAAGGCGCACCGGGTTATCAGAGTCCCGGGCGAAGCAATAGTTCGGATTTCTCGTTTGATCGGCGCCCTGCTCTCGGTTTTTCCTTAGTAGAACAGAGACTGCCGGAGCGACGGGCCCATGCCGGCGGCCCCAGAGAACCGGGGACCACGGGAGCGATTGGCGAACGGCCGGGGAATCCGATCGCGGTGGACATGCGTTGACAATGGCGGCGGCGACGGGATACTCCGGTGCACGACGCACGCAGCGGTCGGAAAATTGAGGGGGGTACGTGTGAAAGCAACGCCAGCAGTCCGTTTTGCCGGCGGGGGCGTTCCCTCCCAACGGGTGTCCTGACGCCTTGGACTCCCTGTTCCTCGCCAACCTCGGCTCGCCCCCCCTGCTGTTTTTCTTTCTCGGGGTCGCCGCCGCGTTTGTCCGCTCAGACCTGGAGATCCCCACCCAGGTCGCCAAGTTCCTATCCGTTTACCTGCTCTTTGCCATCGGCTTCAAGGGCGGGGTCGCGCTGGCCGAGAGTCCGCTGGATGCGAGCGTGGGCCTGGGTCTGCTCGCTGCGATCGGGCTCGCCGCCGCGGTGCCAGTGTATGTTTTCTTTCTTCTGCGCCGACGGCTGTCCGCGGCTGACGCCGCGGCGATTGCGGCCACCTATGGTTCAGTGAGCGCGGTTACCTTTGTCACGGCGGCCGCTTACCTGGACAGCCTCGGCGTGGCCTGGGGCGGGCACCTGGTTGCGGCCTTGGCGCTCATGGAATCACCCGCGATCATCATTGGCATCCTGCTGTACCGTGTGTTCGGCCAACGGGAGACGGGTGGGCGTACCGAGGCGCTGGACTGGGGAGAGCTGCTTCGAGAGTCCTGTCTCAACGGCTCGGTCTTTCTGATCGTGGGCAGCATGCTCATCGGCTGGATCACCGGCCCGCGGGGCATGGAACAGATCGCCCCCTTCGTCGTGGAACCGTTTATCGGCATTCTCTGCCTGTTCCTCCTGGACATGGGACTCGTCGCCGCCCACCGGATCATGGACCTGCGCAAGGCTCGCGAGGGGGTCACTCCCTGGCCAACCCTGGTGGGATTCGCTCTGGTCCTGCCGCTGGTCAACGCCGTGGCAGGCGGGTCCATCGCGCTGCTCCTGGGCATGTCGGAGGGAGATGCCCTGCTGCTGACCGTGCTGGCCGCGAGCGCGTCTTATATTGCGGTGCCGGCGGCCATGCGCCTGGCCCTGCCGGAGGCCAATCCGAGCCTGTATCTGCCGATGGCCCTGGCAGTGACTTTTCCCTTCAATCTGCTGGTCGGGATTCCGGCCTACCACCTGGCCCTTCGGTCCATCATCGGGAGCTGAGCATGATTGGACCGATCCGGAGTGACCGATGAAGCCCTGTAAGCGTATTGAAATCGTAATCGAGGAACACTTTGCGGGACGCATGGCCGACCAGCTGGACGCCGCCGGCGCGCCCGGCTACACGGTTATCCGCAGAGCCGGCGGCCGAGGCGATCGCGGCGTACGGCGTGCCGACGACCCGACAGGAACCGCCACGAACTGCGTGTTCATCGTGGCCTGCGACGACGCCGAGCTGGACCGAATCGTCGACACGATACGTGCCACGCTCAAGCGCTCTGGCGGCCTGTGCCTCGTCTCCGATGCGGCCTGGGTCGCTTACTGAAAGCATCGAAAACGCCGATCATTTCAGCACATTAATTCGACTTGTCCGAAGCTTGTACGCGGGTATTCTGGCTCCAGCACACACCTGTAGAGGAGCCCTCATGGAGATCCACGTCAACAGTCACCGCGTTACCCTGCCGGCCCACGCGGGCGCTGATATCGCCCGCCGGGTCCGTTTCGTTTTCGACCGCCTTGCGCCCAGCGTCGCCCGGCTGCACATCACGCTCAAGGACGTGAACGGTCCCAGGGGTGGCCGGGACAAGGTCTGCGTGGTCCGCGCCGAGCTGGCGGGCGGCGGCCAGGTTGTCGTCCAGGACCGCAGCGCGCGAATGCGCCGGGCCCTGGGCCGCGGTCTCCGCCGCGCCAAGTCCATCATTACGGAACAAGTCAGGCGTCGCCGCGACATGGCACGGCAGCAGCGGCTTCGCCCAAGCCTCCCGATGACGGCCTCGGAGGCCGCCTCCGGACTCGCCTGACTCGAGAAAACCGCGGAAGCCCGTTTGCCGGGCCGGCATCAACGGCACCCTGGCTCCCGGCACCCTGGCGCCGGGAGCCCGCCACGGGTGGTCAGGCCGGTCGCCGGGCCACCAGGCGGGCAAGCGCCACGGCCCGTCCGTCCGGATCGCTGTAGTGGCCATCTTCGGCATGGATGACCTCCAGGTCGCCTGCGGCGGCCAGGAGGTCCGCTGGCTCGACCCGAAAGCGGCGGCCGCCCGGGCCCGCCACCTCCCGGTCGGTCTGGCGATGCATCTCGGCGATGAGCACCCCGCCCGGGGCCAGGAGGTCGTGCATGGCTCGGATGAGCGGCAGATTCGCATAGCGGATCACGAGCGCGAGGTTCGCCGGACCCTCCGGCGTGATTCCCGCAACATCACCCGGCGAAGCCTCCAGGTCCCACTCGCCGCAGCTCACGTCCAGGCCCTCGGCGTCCGCGGCGGTGCGCAGCGCCTCCAGGGCCACGGGCGAGATGTCCACTGCGCGCACTGACCATCCCTTGCGGGCCAGGTGGAGCGCGTTCCTGCCCCGCCCGCACGCCAGATCCAGGGCCCGGCCGCCGGTCACTGGCTGCGGGAGTTGCGCCAGCCACTCGCTCACGAACACGCTGGCATGGGTCCGGGTGGCGTAAGCCCCCTCCCGATAGCGCTTGATTCCAGCGTTCACGATCATCCTGGCTCATTGCTGCGGCGTTTTCCCGCTGTTGCCCATACTGTCCAGGATCTTGCGGCATGGCGCAGAGCGGGACAACCGCGCGCGCCCGGGTGGCCCGCTACCCGAGCGTACCGGACCGCTCGGGCATGCGGCATGTCCTGGCGAGGCAGAGGAGACGCGTCTGGCCCGGCTGCGGCCGGTTCGACGCTGATCTCCCGCCGGCCCCCCTTGCGCCGGAACAGGCTGCCCACGGTTAGTGCCTATGCAGAAATCCACCGTCGAGTCCTATGCTTGCGGAGAAGACGGCCTCTAAGGCAGTCCCCAAATGGCAACGGATCTCAGCGCGCCCCAAACCACGAAAGACCAGGCACGTACGTCGGGAAAACGGAATTGCCTGGCACGCCCTGGACGCCGACACGACCCTCGAGCGACTGGGAGCGAGCCGAAACGGTCTGACCCCGTCTGAAGCGGAGTCCCGGCTTACTCGATTCGGGCCCAATACCCTGCCCCGAAAACCGCCGCCGACGATCGCAGAAATCCTGCTTCGCCAGTTCAAGAGCCCGCTGATTTATCTGCTGGGGGTGGCCGCCCTCGTCTCCCTCGCCCTGGGGGAGGTCAAGGACGCGGCGTTCATCTTCGGCGTCCTGTTGATCAACGCCATCATCGGAACGGTGCAGGAGGCAAAGGCGGAGAAGGCCAGCCAAGCCCTTCAGCAACTCCTGCAGATTCGGGCAGCCGTGCGTCGCGGCGGACAGGTTCGGGACATCTCCGCCGAGGACGTGGTCCCCGGCGATGTCGTGTTCCTGGAGTCCGGCAACCGGGTGCCGGCAGATTTGCGCATCCTGTCCAGCCACGGGCTGGAGGCGGACGAATCGTTATTGACCGGTGAATCCCTGGCCGTGGCGAAGAATGCCCAGTGGACAGGACCGGCCGATACGCCCCTGGGCGATCAACTCAACATGATGCGGGCCGGATCCATCGTCGCCCGGGGCCGCTGCCAGGGCGTCGTCGTATCCACCGGCATGCACACGGTCATCGGCAGCCTCGCCCGGGATGTACTCGAGTCGGAGGCCGGCACGCCACCCCTGATCGAGCGCATGGAGAGCTTCACCCGAAAGATCGCAATCCTTGTCGTCAGCGCCGCCGTCCTGATCGCGGTGGGCGGCGTGGTCTTCGGCGGCTACACGGTCACCGAGATGTTCCTGTTCGGCGTCGCGCTCGCGGTGTCCGCCGTGCCGGAAGGACTGCCCGTGGCGCTCACCGTGGCACTGGCCATCGGCACGACGCGGATGGCCAAGCGTCACGTCATCGTTCGCCGCCTGGCGGCGGTGGAGGGGCTGGGTAGCTGCACCCTGATCGCCAGCGACAAGACGGGGACGCTGACCTGCAACGAGCTGACGGTCCGGGAGCTCCGGCTGCCGGACGGCTCGATCTATACGGTCACCGGCGAGGGATTCATACCGGAAGGCCGGGTCTGCCGGGACGACCAGCCCATCGAGCCCGGCGCGGCCCGGCCGCTGGACGGCTTTTGCCGCGGCCTGGTGCTGTGCAACGAAGGAGAGCTGCTGCGGACCGATAGCGGCTGGATCTGGCACGGCGACCCCACCGATGTGGCCCTGCTCACGATGGCCTACAAGCTCGGGTGGCGCCGCGAAAACTCCCTGGAACTGCATCCGCTGGTGAACGAAATCCCATTCGAACCGGAGCGCCAGTACGCGGCCAGCTACCACCGCATGGACGATGGCATCCGGGTGCTCGTAAAGGGCGCGCCAGAGCGGATTCTGGAAATGTCGGCGGATCCTGAGGAGAGCCGGGACCGACTGCGTGCCATGGCGGCGGACATGGCGGCCTCCGGATATCGGGTGCTCGCGGTGGCCGAAGGCGCCGCGCCCCCGGACCTGAGGCCCGACGATGCGCCCCCGCCGCCGGAAGGTCTGACCTTTCTCGGCCTCGTGGGCATGATCGATCCCCTCCGAGCCGGCGTTGCCGAGGCGGTGGACCAGGCGCGGCTGGCGGGTGTGCGGACCATCATGGTGACCGGCGACCATCCAGTCACGGCGCTGGCCATTGCCCGTTCCCTGGGTCTCGCTGAGCGCATGGACCAGGTCGCCACCGGGACCGAGATCGATGCTGCCGGAGACGATGCCCTCGCCGAATCCATCGGCCGCACGCGAGTGTTCTCACGGGTCGCCCCCCACCAGAAACTGCAGATCGTGAAGGCCGCCCAAAAGGCCGGACACTTCGTCGCGGTAACCGGTGACGGCGTCAACGACGCGCCCGCCCTGCGCGCGGCGAACATCGGCGTGGCCATGGGGGAGTCCGGCACCGATGTCGCCCGCGAGGCCGCGGAGCTGGTCATCAGCGACGACCATTTCGGGTCAATCACGGCGGGCATCGAGGAAGGCCGGATCGCCTACGACAACATTCGCAATGTCATTTATCTGCTGATTTCAACCGGCGCAGCGGAAGTCGTGCTCGTGGCGCTCGCTCTGATCAGCGGCACGCCGATTCCTCTGCTGCCCGTCCAGCTGCTGTGGCTGAACCTCGTCACCAACGGTATCCAGGACGTGGCCCTGGCCTTCGAGCCCGGGGCGCCGGATGTGCTGCAGAGACGACCACGGCCGCCGGGTGAGCCCATCTTCAACCGGCTCATGATCGAACGCACGGTCGTCGCCGCGCTGTTCATGGGGGTAGTCGGCTTCGGCCTGTTCGACTACGGGCTGGCCGCCGGCTGGACCGAGGCGGAGGCCCGCAACGCGCTGCTGCTGCTCATGGTGCTGTTCGAGAACGTGCACATCTTCAACTGCCGCTCCGAGACCCAGTCCGCCTTCGCCCGATCGCCGCTCGAGAGCCCGTTCCTGATGACCGGCATGGTCGTCGCGTTCTCCATCCATGTCCTCATGATGCATCTGCCGTTCGGCCAGACTCTGCTCGCCGCAGAGCCGGTGTCGGCCAGCCGCTGGCTGTTGCTGCTGTCGCTGGCGTTGCCGATTCTCTTCGTGATGGAGCTCCACAAGCTGTCCTGGCGCTGGCGCTCTAAGCCGCAGGAGGGCCTGGCGCGGTAGACAAAACAACAGTCCACGAACCCCAGGCGTGCCAAGTGAACGCTCCTCCGAACATCGGTAGAACGGCCGGACTCCAGCCATGAGCGACTTATCGATCCGGCTTGCCCGTACGTTTATCACCGTACTGCTGATCACCATTCCCTTCCCCGGCACCGCACAGGACGAGGGGGGCTTCCGGGAGCCCGACCAGCAGGGGCCATTCCGGGTCAGTCTCGAACGCGTGGTCGACGGCTGGCGGTACGACCTGCGCTGGCAAGAGGGGCCCCGCTCGAGAAGCCGCGGGCGATTCCACCTGGGCGATGTGCATACGGCATCGTCCACCTCCACGAGCCAGGCCTGCGAGCGGTCCGTCGGTATCGCAACCCGGGACTTCGTGCGCGGCTATCTTCGCGGCAAGCGGCTTCGGGTCCGCAACGTGCGCGAGGGCCGCCAGCCCCGGTCCCGCGTCGGGCAGCTCGAGGCCGACGGCGAAAACATCAGTTCGGTTCTGCTCGAAATGGGACTCGCGATTCCCTACAACGACAGCCGCCGCAATCCGGACCTGCGCCGCTGGGACTGCTCGAAAAACGACGACGCGCGTGCCTCACTCGAGGCGGCTGGCATCGAGGTGCCGCCGGAACCACTGGAGTCAGAGTAAGAACCCGGCAATTCGAAGCGAAACGCAAAACCAAGGGCCTTTAGCAAGCAAAATAAAGGGGCATCGGCTGATTGGACTGCCGGTGTCACGACAGCTCGATACGGTCAACCGGTCTATTCTGGGGCTTGGACCTCATATAACCAGGCAGGTGCCGCATGGACACGAAGCCCGTCACCGCCCTGCGGTTTTCCGAGCTCATGGATTCAGTACGTCAGTGCCGTATCTGTGAACCATTGCTGCCGCTGGGGCCCAGACCGGTTCTTCAGCTCGATCCAGGGGCAAGAATACTGATCGCGGGGCAGGCTCCGGGCCGGCAGGTGCACACAACCGGCGTTCCGTTCGACGACGCCAGCGGCGACAGGCTGCGCGACTGGCTGGGAGTATCCCGTGACACGTTCTACGATCCGACGAAGGTGGCGATCCTGCCTATGGGGTTCTGCTACCCGGGCACCGGGAAATCCGGGGATCTGCCGCCCAGGCCCGAGTGCGCGGAAACCTGGAGACATCAACTATTCCAGCAGCTTGGCCAGCTCAGACTCACCCTGGTGATCGGTCAGTACGCGCACACGTGGCATCTGCCGGAAAAGAAGAAGAACCTGACGGAAACCGTCAGGGCGTGGCGCGAATACGGACCACACGTCATCCCCCTTCCCCATCCGAGCCCCAGAAACAATATCTGGCTGAAGAAAAATCCCTGGTTCGGAAAGTTGCTGTTGCCGGACCTCAGACGGTCGGTCCGTGAAGCGCTCGGCCGATCAAGAGGTTCGTAGGAACCGGAAAGTCTCACCGGAAAGATCCACCTCAAGGGGATATAGCGCACTGACACGGGCTGGTTGGCGACCCGGTTGACCGGTGCCACGAACTCCTCGACAAAGTGCTGCGGGTTGGTCTTAACTCTCACCCCAAACAATTGAACAGTGGCTGAAGTCCAATGGTTGCGTATCGGGAAAGCGAGTCGGGAAGCCGGCAGCTGATACTGCTCACAGCGGCATGCGTGGTCACGGTAGTCGTGATGGCGCTCTCCGTATGGGCAGGCTATGACGCTTCCCGCAAGTTCAGCGCGGTGTCGGCAACCGGCCTGGAGATGCAGAATCTGCGCGGGCAGATCCTGCGCTATGACGAGATTCTGACCATGTCGACCCGGATGGCGGCCGCCACCGGCGACCCGCGCTGGGAGGCACGCTACAGGGAAACGGAGCCCAGGCTTGCGGAAGCCCTCGAACAGGCGAAACGGCTGATACCGGATTTCCGGACCACCGGGCAGACCAACGCGTCGAACGACGCGCTGGTCACCCTGGAGGAGCAGGCGCTCGAGCTGGCTCTTGCCAGTCGAAACCAGGAGGCAACAGCGATACTCGACGGTCAGGAATACACCGACCAAAAGGCCGTATATGCCGAGGGTATGCGGCAACTTGGAGAACAGCTCGAGACCGTAGCCCGCTCGACCGCCAGGTCTCTGCAGGAGCGGGCCTGGCTCCAGGTCATCGGCAGTCTGATCGCCTTGCCGCTGCTGATCGTCGGCTGGTGGATCGTGCTTCGCGTCGCCAACCGCTGGCGACGCGAAATCGCGGCCAGCCACGAGCAGCTCCTGCAGCTCAATCAGAATCTGGACTGCAAAGTACGGGACCGTACCGCGGAACTCGCGAAAGCGACCGAGAACGCACAAGCGGCAAACAAGGCCAAGAGCACCTTCATGGCGAACATGAGCCATGAGCTCAGGACGCCGATGAACGCCATCATCGGCTACAGCGAAATGCTCATCGAGGAACTGGAGGACACCGATCAGGAGGACCTGGTCCCGGACCTGAAGAAAATCAACGCTGCGGGACAACACCTGCTGGGGCTGATTAACGATGTGCTCGACATCTCGAAGATCGAAGCCGGCCGTATGGAGCTGTATCTGGAGGCATTCGACATCGGAACTCTGGTACGGAATGTCGCCACGACCGTGCAACCGCTGATCGAAACGAATGAAAACACCCTGGAGGTGCGCTGTCCGGACGACCTGGGCAGCATGCGTGCTGACGCCACGAAACTACGCCAGGCCCTGCTGAACGTCTTGAGCAACGCCGCCAAGTTCACTCATCAGGGAAGCATCACACTGGAAGTCTCGCGCACGCCCGATGGTGATTTCGTACGTTTCGAGATCGCCGATACCGGTATCGGCATTCCTGAGGATCGCCTCGACTCCGTGTTCGACGAGTTTTCCCAGGCTGACGAATCGACGACCCGAAATTATGGCGGGACCGGCCTTGGGCTGCCGATCAGCCGCCATTTCTGCCGGATGATGGAGGGAGATCTGACCGTCGCCAGCACCCCCGGAAAGGGCTCGACCTTCACCATCGAAGTCCCGGCGCGGGTCAACGACGGAAATGCCGACGAGGGTCGGGACGACGCGATGCCGGCGGGCGAGGGACCGCTGGTGCTCGTCATCGACGACGATCCGGTAGCCCGGGACCTGATCGGCCGCACCGTCCGCGGCGGCGGATTCAGTGTAGTCACAGCCAGCGGTGGCGAGGACGGGCTCAGAAAAGCCCGGGAGCTCGAACCGGTCGCCATCACGCTGGATGTTCTCATGCCTGGCACGGACGGCTGGAGCGTGCTCACCTCGCTGAAAGCGGAGCCCGAGCTGCAGGACATTCCGGTGATCATGGTGTCCATACTCGGCGAAGACCGGCTGGCGCAGGCCCTCGGAGCCTCGGATTTCGTCACCAAGCCCGTAGACCGGGAGCGATTGGTTCGGATTCTGCGCCGTTACCTTCCGTCCCGGCACTCGGGCCGCATCATGATTGTCGACGACGAACCCGCTGCCCTGGAGATGCTGGTTCAGCTGGTGGAGAAAGAAGGCTGGGCGACGGTGACCGCGGAGAACGGTCGTGACGCCCTCGATAAGCTGGCAGAAGCGGACCCCGCCCTGATTCTCACCGATCTCATGATGCCCGAAATGGATGGATTCGAGTTCATCGACGCACTACGCAGTCACGAAGCGTGGCGGCGCCTCCCCGTGGTCGTCCTGACGGCCAAGGACCTTACGGAGGCGGATCGCCAGCGCTTGAGCGGCCAGGTCGAGCGGGTGCTCAACAAGGGCGCTGAAGCGACCGGAGACTTGCTCGAAAAGCTGCGCGAACTGGTGGACGGGGCGCAGCCAGCCTGGCGAAAGGAGTCCTGACCCGCAATAAGGCCAGAGTAGGGACCTGAAAATTCGACCAGAAAGCTCAGTGCCAGGCGGAGGGGCCGGTGTGAATGGTGGCCAGGGGCAGACAACATCGCCCGGAGCGATGTTGGACCGCCGAGCAAAGCGAGTCGGCCCGAAGGGCGAAGTCCAGGACGGCCTTCGTCTATCGAACGGTCGAAGGCAGCCGTTCTGCCCCGTCGATCTCGTCAGGACGAGCCGGAAGGCTCGGTGCCAGGCGGAGGGGCCGGTGTGAATGGTGGCCAGGGGCAGACAACATCGCCCGGAGCGATGTTGGACCGCCGAGCAAAGTGAGTCGGCCCGAAGGGCGAAGTCCAGGACGGACTTCGTCTATCGAACGGTCGAAGGCAGCCGTTCTGCCCCGTCGATCTCGTCAGGACGAGCCGGAAGGCTCGGTGCCAGGCGGAGAGGCCGGTGTGAATGGTGGCCAGGGGCAGACAACATCGCCCGGAGCGATGTTGGACCGCCGAGCAAAGCGAGTCGGCCCGAAGGGCGAAGTCCAGGACGGACTTCGTCTATCGAACGGTCGAAGGCAGCCGTTCTGCCCCGTCGATCTCGTCAGGACGAGCCGAAAGGCTCGGTGCCAGGCGGAGAGGCCGGTGTGAATGGTGGCCAGGGGCAGAATCGAACTGCCGACACGCGGATTTTCAGTCCGCTGCTCTACCAACTGAGCTACCTGGCCTCCAAGGCCGCGTATTAAACGCGATTGTTCAGAATACAGTCAACCGATCCCGGAGGTTTCCCGGTATGCCCCCGGGTGCTCGGGCCGGATCTGGTCACAAGAGCTTCTTTGCGGATCCGGGCCGGGGCGGCTAGGCTATGGCAAAACCCAGCCCCGAGGTCTCATGCCGTCCCCCGCAACCGCCCGCCCGGCTCATCCGGCCGGGAGCCTGTCGGATTTCTATGCCCGCGTCCGGAGCGAGTCCGAGGCGCTCGTGGTCCCGCTGTCGGCAGAGGACTGCCAGGTCCAGAGCATGCCGGACGCGAGCCCCGCGAAGTGGCACCTGGCCCATGTGTCCTGGTTTTTCGAACAGTTCGTGCTGACCTCGGACTCCGGATACTCCCCCTTCCACGGCAAGTTCAGCTACCTGTTCAATTCCTATTACTACTCGGTCGGCGAAATGCACCTGCGGCCGAGCCGCGGGCTGCTGACGCGGCCATCGCTGGAAGAGATCCTGGCCTACCGGGCCCACGTGGACGAGGCCATGCGTCAGCTGATGGCAGAACGGACCGACGATGCAGGGCTTGCCGCCCTTGTGACCCTGGGCCTGAACCATGAACAGCAGCACCAGGAGCTGCTCCTCATGGACCTCAAGCATTTGCTGTCGTGCAACCCGTTGAAGCCCGCCTACCAGACGGACTCCGCGGCTGTCGCCGCGTCCGGCCCGGCAACCCAGTTCATCTCCCACCCAGGCGGCGTGCATGAAATCGGCGCGGACGGCAGCACGTTCTGCTTCGATAACGAAACGCCGCGCCACCGGGTCTGGGTGGATCCGTTCGAAATGGCCGACCGTCCCGTGACCAACGCCGAGTACCGGGCCTTCATCGAAGACGGCGGCTACCGGGATACAGAACTGTGGCTCGCCGACGGCTGGGCCACGATCCAGCGGGAAGGCTGGGAGCGGCCGCTTTACTGGGAACCGGATCTGGACCGGGAATTCACCCTGCACGGCATCCAGCCCATCGACCCGGCCGCGCCCGTTTGCCATCTCAGCTACTTCGAGGCAGATGCCTATGCCCGCTGGGCGGGACGCCCGGCTGCCCAACGAAGCCGAATGGGAGATCATGTCCGCCGGGGGCCCCACCACGGTGGATCCCGGCCGGCCGCAGTCTCTGCAACCTCGCGCCGGATCCTGCGGCGAAGTCTGGGAATGGACCGCGAGCGGCTATCAGCCCTATCCCGGCTTTCGCCCCCTGGGCGGCTCGCTGGGCGAGTACAACGGCAAATTCATGGTCAGCCAGATGGTGCTTCGCGGCGCCGCCTGCGTCACGCCCACAGGCCACCCCCGGCCGAGCTACCGTAACTTCTACTATCCGCATCAACGCTGGCAGTTTGCCGGTTTCCGGCTGGCCCGCAACGCCGGCTGACAGCCGTCCGAATCAGGATCCCCTATGTCGAATTTCCGTTCCGCCACTCTCAGGGTGAGCGATCAGCAGCCCACGGACTCCGAGGTCGCCGACGAAGTGCTCACCAGCCTCGCGGAGACCCCGCCGCGTCTGCCGTCGAAGTACTTCTACGACGAACGCGGCTCGAAGCTGTTCGATCAGATCTGCGAGCTGCCCGAGTACTACCTGACCCGGACGGAACTGGCGATCATGCAGGCCGATGCGAGGCATATGGCGCAGCGCATCGGCCCAGGAGCAACCCTCGTTGAGTTCGGGTCAGGGTCCAGCCTGAAGACCCGGCTCCTCCTCGACGCCCTGGAAGATCCGGCAGCCTGCGTGCTGATCGACATCTCCGCCGAGCACCTGTTCGCCGTTACCGAGGATCTGGCGCGGGACTTTCCCAACATCGAGTTCATCCCGGTCGCCGGAGACTTTACGCAGCCACTGGAGCTCCCGGAGCCCAGCCGTCCCGCCCGCCGCCGGGTCGTGTATTTCCCCGGCTCGACCATCGGCAACTTCGCCCGGGACGATGCTGCTCGCCTGCTGGACGGGATCCGCCAGACTGCCGGAGCGGACGGGGGCGCACTGATCGGCGTGGACCGGGTCAAGGATCCGGCCGTCCTGGAAGCGGCCTACAACGACAGCGCCGGCGTTACAGCCGAGTTCAACCGCAATGTCCTCGTCCATCTCAACCGGGTGCTGGAGGGCGACTTCGACCCCCTGGCGTTCGAGCATCGGGCCCCCTGGGTGACCGAGGCGAGCCGGATCGAAATGCATCTGGTCAGCAAGACCGACCAGGAGGTGTCGCTGGCCGGCGAACGCCTGGGCTTCGCAAGAGACCAGGTGATCGTCACCGAGTTCTCCCACAAGTACACCCTCGAAGCCTTCAGCGATCTCGCCGCGGAATCGGGCCTGGACGTGGCGCAGGTCTGGAGCGATGCCGCGGAGTACTTCAGCGTCATGTACCTGGAACCGGAACGCGGATAGCCCCGGTCCAGTTCTGCCCGGGGACGTTACTCTTCGGGCGCGACGAATTCCTCGGGGGCCTGGCTGCCTTCGCCGAAGAAGAACTTCTCCATTTCCTCGACCAGGAATTTCCTTGCCTTGGGCTCGATGGGCGTCAGCCGGTACTCGTTGATGAGCATCGTCTGGTGCGCCAGCCACTGCTGCCAGGCCTCGCGTGACACGTTGTCGTAAATTCTCTGCCCGAGTTCACCCGGATAGGGCACGCGGTCCAGCCCCTCCGCCTCGGTCCCCAGGAGGACGCACTTCACCGTTCTGCTCACTCGACTTCTCCCATGACATGCGGTTTGCGCGACTTCAGCAAGCGGCTTACTACGGCCGCAAGCCCCAGGCGCTCGGACGGGTCGCCGTTATACCAGAGCCAGGCGTCCCCCTCCATCACGAGGCCAGCCTGCGCCATCTCGACGAGTACGGGACGAATCTCCAGTTCGAAATGGGTGAAGCCGTGGTGTACCGGCGGCAGCTCCACTGTCCGCCGGGGTAGCGAGCCCAGCCGGGTGACGCACCAGTCTGCCGCCGCCTCCACACTCTCAACCTCGGGGAAGCTCCATAAACCACCCCACAAGCCCTGGCTGGGGCGGCGCTGCAGCAAAACCCGTCGTTCCCGGTCCTCGACGAGCAGCATCGCGGTATGCCGCAAGGGCCTCGCCCGCGGTGGCTTGCGCCCGGGAAAGTCCGCCTGACGGCCCAGTTTTCGCGCGGCACAGCCCCCGGCCACCGGGCAGGCGGCACAATTCGGGCGTCGGCCGCGGCACAGCGTCGCGCCGAGATCCATGATGGCCTGCGTGTAATCCGCCACCCGGGCCTCAGGGGTGTGCGCTTCGGCATGCGCCCACAGGCGCTTGAGCACCGCCGACCGCCCCGGCCAGCCTTCCACCGCGTGATAACGGGCCAGTACGCGTTTCACGTTGCCGTCGAGGATGGGGTGCCTCTCCCCCCATGCCTGGGCCAGGATGGCCCCGGCCGTGGACCTCCCGACACCGGGCAGGGCCTGCAGGTCGTCGAGGTCCCGCGGAAACTGGCCGCCGTGGCGTTCCTGGATGAGCCGGGCGGCGCGGCGCAAATTCCGCCCCCGGGCGTAGTAGCCGAGGCCGGACCACAGGTGCAGCACGTCGTCCTCGGAGGCCCCGGCGAGGGCCTGGACGTTGGTGAAGCGCTCCAGGAACGCCTCGAAATAGGGGATCACGGTGGCCACCTGGGTCTGCTGCAGCATGATCTCGGCGACCCAGATCCGGTAGGGATCCCGATCCCGCTGCCAGGGCAGATCATGACGGCCGTGATCGTCCCACCAGGCCAGCAGCCGTCCGGAAAAGTCGTCCTCAGCGGTCATGGATCATTGGCACCCGTTACGTCTGAGCAAACCGCGCGGCTGGAGTTACGCGCGGAGGGAGGGCGGGCATTCGGTCTCATCGCGACTCCCGCGCGCGAACCTCTACCGCCTCAAGCAGTTCCCCCGTTGTCTTGCGCATGGCCTGAGACAACAAACGGGGCCCGATCAGGGGCGGCACCCAGAACCGGGGCCGGATTTCTGCCACATAGTCCACGTGGGTCACGTTATCGCCGAGCGCCCGCATGTCCCAGCGCACCAGTCCCGCGTCGAAATCCCCGGTTGCCGGCAGAATGACCGCCTCGATGTGCGACGGTGCAACGCTGGTTACCCGCTCTGTCCGGGTCAGGCTCCGACAAAAAAACGCCACGCACCCACGGATCCGCGTGAACACGTCGGCGGTGTTCGCGTCCGGCTGATCGACAACGCGGCTTTCCTCGATGGTGTCGTGGAGCTCCGGCAGCCGGACGTAGTCCGTGAGAATCGAAAAGACCGCATCAATCGGCGCCTCCAGCCGGGCGCTCAGGGTCAGCACGTAGAGCCCCTCGGCGTTGGAGAACTCCACCGTGCCCACATCCATGGCCGCCGACGGTACCGCCCATGCAACCAGCCATAAACCGCCAAGGCGCCTCAGCACGGTCGCGTCAACGGACCACCGCCAGCGCCCCTTCCGGTTCCTCGCCCAGCGCCAGCTTCTCCACCCGGACGGCGGCCCGGTGGCCGCGGCTTCGCAGCAGACTCTTGATCACGGCCGGGCCGAGCACCGGCGGCAGCCAGAAACCCAGGTCCACGTCCAGATGGTACGTGAGCCGCGTGCCCTCGCCCTCGGCAAACAGCTCCCAGACGGCGCGCGCATAGTTCACGTCGCTCTGGTCCGAGACCACCGTCGCGATGATGCGGCGATTCGGGATCACCTCAAGCTTCTCGATTCGCTCGATGGTCTTGCAGAACAGCATCAGGCAGCCCTTGATCCGCGTAAACACCAGGCCTTCCCCGTCGTCGTCGACACGATCGATGAAGCGGGTCTCGTCGATGAAGCTGGAGATCCGGTGAAAGCCCTCGTAGTCCACCAGCACGTCGTAGACCCCTTCCAGCGGTGCGGCGATATACGTCTCCGCATTCACGGTGTAGAGATCGTCTGCCTTGACGAGTTCCAGCGTCCGGATTTCCGTAACCGGCGCGGCCGAGGCGGCCGCCGAGGCAAGGAGAACAGCAGCGGCGATCATTAATCGAAAAGCTTCTTCAGCTCGTCCATGGCCTTTTCTTCCAGCGACTCCTGGAGGCTCTTGTCCTCGTCCAGATTCAGCTGGTCCTTGATCAGGTCCTCGGCCTCGGACTTCACGATGGCTTCCATGTCCGGCAGCACCTTCGGATTATCGAGAGTGCCGGTTACCCGTATAGGAATGCTTCGGCCGGCGATGTCGCTGACCTCACCGGTTTCCGGATCCGTCGCGGTGGACAACACGGTGGCAGCCAGCTTGTAGTCCAGCGTGCTGTCGACAAGGCTCATCTTGCCCTTCCCGGTCAGGCTCAGAAATGGCGTCCCGGCTTCCAGATCGTCGGTGCGGGCCACGCCGTTCTGGATGTTCGCGCTGCCCTTGAAGTCTTTGAAAACGGTGTCGGTGCCGGTTTTCTCCGGTGCGGGCTTCTGCTTGATCAGCGCGTAGGCCCGTGAGATCTCGTACCAGAGGTTGATCCCCTCGAGTCGGGCATCTTCCACCGCAAAGGACATCGTACCGTCCAGGTCGGCGATGAGCGCATCCGCCGAATTCCCGCGGGAAGAAACTTTCATGCGGCTGACGGCCGTGCCGCTGACCTGGTCGGTATCGGCAAAATCGCTGAGCAATGGCTTCAGATTGACCCCGTCAAGGCGCTGCTCCAGCCGGAAGGTAGCCGGCGATTGCCGGCCATTTAAGACCATGCTCATCGTGGTGCCACCCCCGTACATTGCCGCAGCCACGGGGTTCAGCTCGAGCCGGCTGTCCTTGAGCGTCAGGTCCGCCTTGGTATCGGTGATCTTCATGCCCATCACGGTCACCTGGCCGATGGTCAGCCCGGCTTCCACGTCCAGGCCCTGGAGGGCGTCGAGCTGAAAGTCAGTCGATGGCGCGGTTTCCTCCCCGGCGTCGGCGGCCGCCTCGCCGGCAGGCGGCAGGTAACGATCCACGTCGATGGCATCAATATTGAGCCGGGCCCTGACGAGCGTCGTCTCACTCAGGCCGACCGAGGCTTGTCCGTCGAACCGGCTGTCATCCAGCCGCCCCTCCAGGTTCGTCAGCTCGGCCGTGTCACCGGCGTACCGGAAGCCCGCCCTGGCCTCCAGCAGCCCCAGCACGGCCTCGTCCGCGGTCACCGGCACCTCGGTGGCCATCGCCAGCATGAGCTCCCGCGGCGAGAAGGGTTCGATCACGAGGGTCCCGGCGATCTCCGGGTCGTCGACGATACGCTGGCCTTCCGCGCTCAGGTCCGCCTGCAGGCCCAGGACTCTCACGGTCAGCTCCGGCAGGGACAGGGTCTGGCCGTCCAGGTCCAGGGTCACGGCCGGCGCCTGTACATCCACGTCCTGGCTGCCACCCGGCAACGTCTCACCCTCCAGCGTTCCGGCGACCTTCAGATCGCGAATTGCAATCGCCGTCATCGCCGCGTCCACCGCCAGGTTCAGCGAAACCCGCGCCTGCAGCGCCGACGGCGGCGCGTCGATGGCCGCCCGCAGCTCCGCGTCGATGTCAAAGGGCTGGCCGAGCGCAATCGGGCCGGTCGACAGCCGCGGCAAGGCAAGCGCCTGGCGCTGCCCGGCCAGGTCATCGACCAGCACGACCTCCGCGTCGGTGATCTCGACTCCGGCGATACGCACGGACGAGGGATCGAATGCGGCCTGTCCCTCGGTCGCGGGCGCCGGGTCGGCAGCGTCGCCACCGGCCAGGTCATCCCAGTTGGTCGAACCGTCCTTCTTGCGGTGAAGGTTCACTTTCAGGCCCGACAGGCGGACCTTGCTGACCTCGATTTCACGACTGAGCAGGGGCATCAGGCGCACGCCCACTGCGGCTTCGTCGATCACCGCGAAGGGGTCATCGCCGAAACCCTCGGCGTTGCCGATCCGGGTCCGGCCAAGTTCGACGCCCAACCAGGGGAAGACCTTGAGCTTCAGGTCTTCATCCAGGCTCAGCGTCCGGCCAGTGCCGGCTTCGAATTCCCGCGCAACACGATCCCGGAATTCTCCGCTGTCGAAAAAGCGCGGCAGCAGCAGGGCCGCGAGAACGATCAGTACGAGGAGGGCCGCGGCCAGCCAGCCGAGGAGCTTCAGAAGCTTCATACAAGCGTCTCCGGGGGGTTGTGGACGCCGGCTCGGGGGTGGAGCCCTGCATAGCCGGCCATTTGTGTCTGATCGCGTCGACGGGGCGTCGCGGCCTCGACGCCGGACGGGGCAGTCGCGCTTTGGCGGATTATAACCGCCGCCACGGATTCAAGCCGCCTAGCGTCCGGCAACCGCGAGGAATCCGCAGCGCAGGTCGCCGTCATCCAGCCGGCAGTCGTCGGGGGGGCCGTATTGTTTCCAGTAGTCCGTCAATCCGAGACGCCGCATGATGACACCGAAGCGGGGATCCCGGCGGATTTCGGCGGCCTCGGGCGTCCAGATCAGGCCCAGCTCCAGGTCGCGTCGCCCGTCCTGGGTCAATTCATCCATCAGCACCAGCGCCTCTTCCGTGCGACCACTCAGGATCAGGAGCGGCATCAGGGTGGCGGGGCCACCCAGCGTATCGCCGGCCTCATCCAGGGTCGCTTCGAGTTCGGCGAGCGCCGCATCATCGGTGGCCGCCGCCATGAACACATCGGCCAGCTCGGGATCGGCCCCGGCTTTCCCGATTTCATCGGCAATAAACGCCGTCATCCCGTCCAGGTCTCCCTTGCGCAGGGCCAGTACATATTCGATTCCGCTGGAACCTTCGTTGAAGCCCAGCTCACGCGCCGAGCGCACGTGACGGGCAGCCTGGTCGTCATAGCCCAGCGCCATGTAGGTTTCGGCCACGTTGAAATGCAGGACCGGCGACGTGGGATCCAGTTCCAGCGCCTTCTGCCCCTGTTCCAGGGAGGCCTGCAGCCGGCCCGTCGTGCGCAACAGGATGGAGTACCAGTGCCGGGCTGTGGGATCCGCGGGATCCAGGTTGGTGGCAAAAAAGAACCCGGCTTCGGCGTCCGACCAGCGCCGGCTCATGTTGTCGATCTCTGCGAGTACCGCGTGGGCTTCCCCGATGTTCGGGTCCACCGACAGCGCCCGGCGGGCTGCCTCCGACGCGCGCTGGTTCCACTCCTCGGGATCCGTGCCCGCGTAGCCCGGGTACACGACATAGGCCGCGGCAAGACCCGCCCATGCCCGGGCAAACTGCGGATCGCTCTCGGTGGCTTCCTTGAGCAGGTCGATGCTGCGGGCGATCGACTCCTCGCCCCGCCGTTTCCACTGGTGCCGGGCCTGCAGATAAGTCTGCCAGGCATCCATGTTGCTGGTGGGCGGCGCCGTCCGGGCGGCGATCACCGGCTCGGCCTCGGTCCCGAGCTCGACCTTGAGCGCCGTAACGATTTCCCGAGCAATCGCGTCCTGAACGGAGAAAATATCCTGCAGTTCCCGGTCATAGGTGTTGGACCACAGGTGATAGCCGGTGGACGAGTCGATGAGCTGGGCGGTGATACGCACCTGCTCGCCGGACTTCCTGACCGTCCCCTCCAGCACGGTATCCACACCGAGCTGGCGGCCCACGTCCCGGATGTCCATGTTCTGGCCCCGGTAGCTGAACGACGAGGTGCGCGACGCGACCTGAAGATCCGGCACCTGGGCCAGGAGATTAAGGAGTTCCTCGGAGATGCCGTCGCTGAAGTATTCCTGGTCCCGGGACTGGCTGAGGTCCTCGAAGGGCAGCACGGCAATGGAGTCCCGGGATGCCTGGTCCTGGCCGATGAACCGCGGGTACAGCACCCACGCCAGCACCCCCATCGCGATCGCCAGCAGAACGAGGTAGACGGCATGATGCCAGCCCCGGATCGGCGCCTCTTCGACCGGCGCCGTGCGCTCGATGCCGCCCGGTCCGATATCGAAAACCCAGGCCAGGATCATGGCCAGCGGAAAGCCGAGCAGCAGCAGGCCGATGACGAATGTGACGGTCCACTCGGGCAGCTGGAGGGCCGGAAATACCACGGACGCCACTTCCGTGGTGACCCAGGACACGACCGCATAGATGCCCGCGACGCGAAATACGCGCCGCCGCTTCAGCTCGGCGAACAGACCGAGCATCGTCAGCCGCCGGCACCGGGGAGCTCAGTCACCCCGAAGTGTGATGCCCCCGTTGAGGGTCTTGATACGAACGCGGCCATTGCCCTCGCCTTCGGTGAAGCGCAGGGTCGTGCCCGGCTGATACTGGCTCTTGCGCCGCGGCTCCGGCCCGAAATCATTCCTGATCGAACCATTGAAGGTCTCGATATCGAATTCCGCATCGACAGCGCCCAGTATATCGAGGCGAAGATCACCGTTGATAGCTTCCATTTCGATCGATCCGCGATCGGTCATTCCGGCTCGCGCTTCGACGTCCCCGTTGGTTGTTCGGATCCGCAGCCGTTCCAGCTCCCGGCTGTCGAGGTCCACGTCCCCTGTGACACTCTGGACGTTGACCTCGCCCTGGAGGTCGCGCAGGTCCACGTCGCCGCTCACGGTCGTGATGCTCACCAGGACCGGATCGCCGTGTCCCCGCAGGGACAGATCGCCACTCACCGTTTCGATCCGCACGTCCTCGCCCCGGGCCTCCGTCGTCACGTTACCGCTAACGGACTGCAGCCGCTGGGCGCCCTCGACCCCGGTCACCTCGATATCCGCGGAAACCGCGTTGACGGATAACCGGCTCCCCACCGGCACCCGGATCACCAGATCGGTGCCGCCGGACCGGCGTGAGCTTTTCGGATAGATCACCTTGACCAGCGTATGCCGCCCGTCGGCCCGGAATTCCAGGCGCTCCGCACCCCGGCCCAGTTCGCCACCCACCTTGACCTGGTCCCGGTCCCAGCCCTCGACGGTCACGGTACCGGCCACGTTGGACACCTCGACCTCGCCGCGCGGATGGACGTCCGCGATCTCGTCGATGGACTCCGCCGCAACCGCGTAGGAGGCCACCAGCAGGGTCAGGCTCAGCATCATGCGCTTCATATCTCGTTCCTCGAGGGCACGGCTCCAGCCATGCGGTTCACGTTCGACAGGACCTCCATTTCGTCCTGATAGGCAGCCATCAGCAGCTGCTCCAGCAAAATATTGCCCGGGTCTTTTTCAAGGGCCTGGTTGATCTCGGCGACCGCCGCGCGGATCTGCGCGAGATTGCGCTCGACCACCGCCGCGGTTTCCGGCGGCAGGGCCTCCAGGTGGCGAGCCAGGTCTTCGCTCAGGTTCGCCCGAACCAGCTGATGCTTTGCACCCAGGTCGTAGCCGGCGCCGAACATCGCGGGTTCCGGGGACACCAGGCCAGCCGTCCCCGGCGCGGGCCGTTCAACCAGGCTTAGCGTGACCAGCGCGGTCGCCGCCACCAGCGCGGCGGCAGCCGCAAACCGGATCGGCCAGGCCTTGGCCCGCGGCTCGCTTGCGGGCGCCGCTTCCTGCCCCCGCTCGCCTAGGCGCGCCTGGATTTCCGGCCAGAGATCCCGCTCCGGGGTAACTTCCCGCGGCAGGTCACGGGCGGCGGCCAGCAGGCCGTTCTCACGAACGCCGGGTTTGTTGTCGTCGGTCATGCGTCCAGCCTCTCGCCCAGCAGGCGCCTGGCCCGGTGCAGCTGAGCCTTGCAGGTTCCCACGGCCACGCCAAGCATCCCGGCTGTTTCCTCATGGCTGTAGCCGTGAACAGCGTGCAGCACAAACACGTTGCGCGCGCCGTCCGGAAGCCGGCTGACGGCCTGCTCCAGGTCCATCTGGGCGCCGGCATCCGCGGTCAGGGGTGCGGCCCCGTACGGATCGGACAACGTGTCATCCACCGGTGCGAGGCGGGGCCGCCGGGAATCGTAGCGTTGCAGGCTCAGGACCTTGTTCACCGCAATTCGGTGCAACCAGGTCCCGAAGCCGCTTCGGCCTTCGAACTTGTCCAGTTTTTGCCATGCCTGCACGAACGTCTCCTGCACACAGTCTTCCGCCCGGTCCCGGGAGCCCGTCATGCGCAGACAGAGAGCGTAGATGCGCCGCTCATAGCGCCGATACAGGCCTTCGAAGGCGCGCACGCTGCCGTCGGCTGCTTCCCGGATCAGGCGGGGTTCCGAATCCTCCGGAACTCCGGCTGGCAATGCCGGGTCCTCGACCGTCACGGCGGCCATGGGTCTGACGTCTTTCGCACCTTCCGCGCACGTCCTCGTGCTCCCGATTCAGCCATATAGACGCCGGAGGACGCGTTAGGGTTTAAGCCCCGCGAGGATCGGCAGACCGGCAGAAAGTCGTTCATGGTGACCGAGAATAGCAATCGCGGGTTCCCGGGGCGCCAGGATTGGCTAAGCTTGGTCTCCATGAACACCGCCACCCCTCGTTTGCTGGTTGATCTCGGCGGCACCAATGTGCGCTGCGCCCTGCAGCGGGCCGGGGGCCCGGCAGAGCAGGTTGTGCGGATGAAAGTTGCCGATCACCCCGGACTGGGAGCCGCCCTCGCCCGCTACCTGGAAACCACGGAAGGCCCGGGCCCGGCCTGTGCCGCCATCGCCGTGGCCGCGCCTGTCACCGGCGACCAGGTGGAGCTCACCAACGCCCGCTGGGCGTTCTCCCGAGACGAGCTTCGCAAGGAGCTGGGCCTGGAGTCGCTCCATGTCGTCAACGACTTCACGGCCATTGCGATGGGTCTCCCGGATCTCGGCGATGAGCATCTGCTCCCGGTCGGCGGCGGCAGGGCGGTCTCCGGCGCGCCCATGGCCGTGCTGGGTCCCGGCACGGGCCTGGGTGTATCCGGTTTGCTTCCGGTGGGTGACCGCTGGCTCGCGCTGGCCGGCGAGGGCGGTCACGTCACGCTGCCCGCCACGGACGAACGGGAGGCCGGGATCATCGCCCTGCTCCGCGGCGAGGAGGGCCACGTTTCCGCCGAGCGGCTCATCTCGGGAAGTGGCCTGGTGAATCTGTACCAGGCATTGTGCATGCTGTCGGGCGTACCGGCCCCGGAGCTCAGGCCCGACGAAATCAGCCAGCGGGCGCTCAAGGGCGATTCGCTCGCCCACGACGCGGTGACGCTGTTTTTCAGTTTCCTGGGCACGGTGGCCGGCAACCTGGCCCTCACCCTCGGCGCGTTCGGCGGGGTCTATATCGCCGGCGGCATAGCCCCCCGGCTCAAGGATGTCTTCGTCGCTTCGCCATTCCGCGCCAAGTTCGAGGCCAAGGGGCGCTACAGCAGCTACATGACCGACATTCCGACCTGGCTGGTACTGGACGACGTGCCGGCTTTCAGGGGACTGGCGGCGATCCTGGACGGTCACCGCTACGGGTGATGAGGGCGCCGGCTCCAACCGGACTCAGCGCGGAACTCCAAACCGGTAGGCGTACTCGAGACCCGCAACGTCGGCACCCGGATTGTCGTCGTTCAGGCCGGCGTTGGACGTATGCTGGACGCGGGCGGATATCTCGTGGCGGCCGGCGAGGGTCACGCCGCCGGAAACGAAAGTCGTGAAATGAAAATTGCCGCCGAGATCGGCGCCATGAAACCGGCTCCCTCCGAGCAGCGTGGGATGTATGCCCATGTCCAGATGAAACCGCGACCAGGGGCGGAATCGCCAGGTCGGGCCGCCCGACAGGAATACGCGGTGCTGATCGCGCCGGTAGAACGTTCCCAGGGCCGCCTCCCAGCCAAGACGGGACTCCGTCTTCCGCCAGCGCAGAAATCCGCCCTGGACATGGTACTCGCCGCCGCTCCTGTACTTGGTCATGGCGCGGACACCGGCCGCGGTCGGCCCACCCGCATGAACCATCGCCAACGGGGCGACCGCAAGGCCGAGCCCCGCCAGGATCCCGACCGCGAGGCGACGGCGACGGGACGCGCCCGCACTTGCGGGTGACCGTTGCCTTGCTCGAATGGCGGGGGTCCGGGATTCAGGGGCCACGTGAAACCTGTCGTTGCCAGGTGAAGCGAAGTCCCGGCAAATGCCGGCATTGGTAGCCCTTTCGGGCGGACGGTATCCTAGCATGCGGCCAGCAGGGCCCAATCCAGGATACGCCACCGCAACCCGATGAACATCGAAGTCCCGTCGACCCACGGCGCTCAAGATGCAGCCGACCCCTCCAGCGCCTCGCGGCGGCTGGATGCGCTGCTATCGGCAACGCCGGACGCGGTGATCCTGATTGACGTACAGGCCCGGATCCTGTCGTTCAACCCGGCCGCCGAGCAGATGTTCGGTTTTACCGCGGGAGAGGCAGTCGGCGAGGACGTAAAAATCCTCATGCCGGACGATGTCGGCCACGACCACGGCGAACATGTCTCCCGATTCGCGCGCACGGGCACTCCCCGGGTCACTATTCAGCCCCGGCAGCTTATGGCCCGGCGGCGCGACGGGTCGGAGTTTCCCATCGAGTTGACCATCGGCCGCATCGCGGCGGATTCCGGAACGGCCTTCGTCGGAATCATCAGGGATGTGACAATCCGGGAGCGAACCCTGGCCCAGCTGGAAGCCACCCAGGAGCGGCTTCGCAACGCCCAGTCCCTGGCTCATCTAGGCAGTTTCGAAACCCTGCTGCCTGGCGAGACGTCCCGCTACTGGTCCGCAGAGATGTTCCGCATCGTCGGACTGAGCCCGGGCGCCAGCGTGCCTGATATGAGGGAGTTCATCGAGACCGCAGTCCACAAGGAGGATCGGGAACGGGTCTCGCGAACGATCTCGCGGGGAATCAAGGATTGTCCCCGAAAGGACCGGATCGAGTACCGGGTGATCCGGCCCGACGGGCGTGTCCGGCACGTGCAGACCGATTTCGAAATCACGGCCGTGGACTCGACCGGCCAGATTCGCCTGTCGGGCACCATGCAGGACCTGACCCACCGAAAGCGTATCGAGTATGCCCTGCGCATGGAGCGGGACCGGGCCCAACGATACCTGGACCTGGTTGATGTGGTCGTCATGGCCCTGGATCTGGAGGGCCGGGTCACGCTGATGAATCGCCGAGGCTGCGAACTCCTGGGCTACCGGGAAGTCGAGCTGCTCGGGCGGGATTTCTTCACCGAATGCCTGCCCGCGGAAATCGCCGATCAGAGCTGGCTCGCCCACCAGGCGGCAATCCGCGGCGGCTATCCCGACTTCGGGCTGAGGGAGGCGCCGATACTGACCCGCGACGGTAAACAGCGGCTCGTCCAGTGGCGCACCCAGTTCATACGCGACGCCGGCGGCGTGGTCGTCGGCACGCTGAGTGCGGGCGAGGACGTCACCGAGCAGCGAAGCATGGAAGATCAGCTCCGCAAGGCTGAGGAAGAGGTTCGCCTGACGTTCCAGCATGCACCCATCGGAATGGCGACATTCACCCTTCTGCCCTCGGAGAACGGCGGGCCTGCCGGGCTGGGTCCGATGATTTCGGCGAACCAGGCCTTGTGCACGATGCTCGGCTACCCCCTGAACGAGCTGCTGGAGCGGCGCCTGTTCGACCTCGTCGCGCCTGAGGACCTCGCCGAAACCGAGAGCGGCATACAGTCCCTGATCGACGGCAGCGCGGAACTCCTGCGCCTGAACAAGCGCTACATGAGCAAGGACGGCGATCTCATACCGGCGACTTCGCGGTTTTCGCTGGTCCTCGATCGCTTCAGCCGCCCGCTGATGCTGATTGCCCAGATCGTCGACCGGACGGACGTACTGCGTGCCGAAGCGGAGGCACGCCAGCACCGCGAACGGCTGGCCCACGTCGCCCGCCTCGGCGCCATGGGCGAAATGGCCGCGGGCATCGCCCACGAGCTGAACCAGCCGCTGGCCGCCATCGCCACCTACACCCAGGCGGTTCAGCGCCTGGTCAGCGCCGGCGAGATGGACGAGGAAGAGCTGGGCGACGTGCTGTCCCGGGTAGCGGGACAGGCGCAGCGAGCCGGCCAGGTCATTTCCCGGCTGAGGAAGTTCGTGCGCCGCGGCGTCATCGAGCGACGGCTCCAGGATCTCAACCAGCTGATCCGGGACATCCTCACCCTCGCCGAACCGGGGGCAAAGGATCATGGCGTCACCCTGAACCTGGACCTGGACGAAGATATCCCGGCGGTCCAGGTGGACGGCGTGCAGATTCAGCAGGTCATCCTCAACCTGATTCGCAACGCCATCGAAGCGGTCTACGCCGAAGGCAAGGACAATCCCGCGGTCACCCTGGAGACCGGGCGCGGCGACGACGACGAGGTAACCCTGGTGGTCGAGGACAATGGCCCGGGCATCCCGGAAGAGATTGCCCGGCGACTGTTCGAACCCTTTTTCACTACCAAGGACGAAGGCATGGGACTCGGCCTGCCGCTGAGCCGCTCGATCGTGGAGGCCCACGGGGGCCACCTCCGTTATGCGGCCAGGCCGGGCGGAGGCAGTATCTTCACGATACACTTGCCGGCGGCAGTGGAGAGCATGTGATGCGCGACGACGAAGGAATCATCTTTATTGTGGACGACGACGAGGCGGTGCGGGATTCACTCGGCCTTCTCATGCGCTCGCTGGGCTACCGGGCCCGCTGCTTTTCGGGCGGCGAGGCGTTCCTGGAGGCCTGGGACCCCAAGGCTTTCGGCTGCCTTGTCCTTGACATCCGGATGCCGGGAATGGACGGCATGGCCCTGCAAAGGGAACTGGAGGAACGGGGGTCGGAACTGCCGATCATCTTTATTACCGGTCACGGCGACATCCCCATGGCCGTGGAAGCGGTCCGTCGGGGCGCCGTGGATTTCATCCAGAAACCCTTCGATGACCAGGAACTGGTCAGCCGCATCCGGGACAGCCTTGCCGAGGCGGGCAAACACCGGGCCGAGGCCCGTGAGCGCATCGATATTCTCGAGTGCATGGACCGCCTGACAGCCCGGGAACGGGAGGTTATGGACCAGGTGGTCACCGGAAAAGCGAACAAGGTGATCGCGGCGGACCTCGGCGTTAGCCAGCGAACGGTGGAAATTCACCGCGCCCGGGTCATGGAGAAAATGGGCGCCGGCTCGCTGGCCCAGCTGGTCCGGATGGTCATGCTCGCCGAACCCGAGGTCACGGAGCCCCACGTTCCGGATTAGGTAGTTCCGCGTATTCCCTACGCCTGTAGCTGGGCCAATACTCAGGAAGCCTTGATTCATGATGATCGCCGGCGCGGTGAAGGTTCCGCTTTCGGGACCCAAACCTGAACTCGATATATGGCTAGACCGCCCCCGAGTCCGTCCGCCGCCGGTCTTCCGACGCTTTGTGTTGTCGAAGGCGACGAGCACGAGCGGCAGGCCCTTATGGGTCTTTTCGGAAAACTTGCGGTTCAGGTCGAAACGTTTTCCAGTGGGGAGTCCCTGCTGGAATCTCTCGATGAACATGCCATTCACGCGCTGGTGACGGAACTCGAGCTACCTGGGATGTCGGGACTCGATCTACTCCAGGAGCTGACGGCCCGGGGCCACCGGATCCCCGCCATCCTGCTGACCGAGGGCTCGGATGTGGCCACCGCGGTAGGCGCGATGCGGGCGGGCGCCGTGGATTTCATCGAGAAACCCGTGATCGACCGAATCCTGTTGCGCCGCGTCGAGGATGCGCTCTCCGGCGCGGCAGGGGCCGTTTCCTAGACCAGGAGCTTCTGCACCTTGAGCTGGTAGGCATCCAGCGGCTTGTGTTCGGCCCAGGTTTCCGCGAACGGCACCAGGCAAAGCTCCTGTGCCCGGATCCCGGTCATGACGCCGGTATGCCCCTTGAATGCCGCCTCCACCGCATAGGTGCCCAGCGTCGAGGCGAGGATGCGATCAAGGGCAGCCGGGCTGCCGCCCCGCTGGATATGCCCGAGCACGACGGCGCGGCATTCCAGGCCGGTTTCGCGCTGGAGCTCCTTGGCCAGCACCGTGGAGTCGTGGATGGTGATCCGGCCGTCAATGGACCGCAGGCCGTTGGCGACCACGCCTTCAGCCACGACGATGATGCAGGACAGCTTGCCGACGGCACGGCTGTCCTGGATATCGGCCACGAGGTCCCTGACCTCGGTCGGCTCCTCCGGCACCAGGATCTTCTCGGCGCCACAGCCCAGGCCGACGCCCAGCGCGATAAAGCCCGCCATGCGCCCCATCACCTCGATCAGAAAGATTCGCTCGAACGCATCGGCGGTGTCCCGCACCTTGTCAATGGACTCCAGGGCGGTGTCCAGGGCGGTGAAGTAGCCAATCGTGAAATCCGTGCCCGCCAGGTCGTTGTCGATTGTGCCCGGCAGGCCGATGACCTGGCCGTCCCAAACTTCCATCAGCGACTGGGCTCCTTTCAAAGAGCCGTCACCGCCGATCACGAAAAGGACGTCGACGGCCAGCTCCCGAAGGTTGTCCGCGGCCTTCTGCCGGCCCTCCTCGGTGCGGAATTCCGGGCATCGGGCCGACCTGAGGATCGTGCCGCCGCGCTGGAGGATGTTGGCCACGGAGCGCCGGTCCATGACCTCATACTGTTTCGTCAGGATGCCCTCGTAGCCACGATAAAAACCGATAACCTCCAGCCCATGACGGATGGCGGTGCGAGTCAGGGCGCGGATGGCCGCATTCATCCCCGGCGCATCGCCACCGCTGGTGATGATGCCCACCCTGGCCAGCTTTCGCTCCCCCATGACCGTTCTCCACGTTGCTTTGGCAAGCCGCCCGGCGCGGACTCGAATACCAGCATAGCCTCCCGCCCCTGCTTTACAGCAAAAAGTCCGGCAGCGAAGACCGTCGCGACGTGGCTCACGGCTGTCACGCAGCCTGTCTATACTCGATCCTGGGGCTTTCGCGGGCTGCAACCCGCCCGTCTGGAGAACATCAGCATGGCCGTACACAAGGTGGGAATCATCGGCACGGGCAACGTCGGGGTGGCCGGTGCCTATGCCATGTTCGTGCAGGGCACCTGCAGCGAGATGGTGCTGGTTGACCTGGACGCGAAGCGCGCCCACGGCGAAGCTCTCGACCTCATGCATGGCCAGGCCTACAGCGGCCGCATCGCCGTTCGGGCGGGCGGCTACGAGGACCTCGCGGGGGCCCAGGTGGTCGTGATAACGGCAGGCGCCGCGCAGAAACCCGGGGAAACCCGGCTCGATCTGCTCAACAACAATGCCCGGGTGTTCCGGAGCATCGCGCGAGACCTGGACCGGCACGCGCCGGACGCCTGCGTCGTCGTCGCCAGCAATCCGGTGGATATCCTCACGTGGATGATGCAGGAACTGTCGGATCGGCCGGCCAGCCGGATCATCGGCACCGGGACCATGCTGGACACCTCTCGGTTCCGATCCCTGCTCGGACACTACTACGACGTGGACCCCCGCTCCGTTCATGGCTACATCCTGGGCGAACACGGCGACAGCGAGTTTGCCGCGTGGAGCACGGTGTCGATCGGCGGCAAGAGTCCCGTCCGAAGCACCGTCCTGGGCCGGAAATGGGACTCCGAGCGAATGCAGGAACTGTTCGTGCAGGTACGCGATGCCGCCTACGAGATCATCGACGGCAAGGGTTACACGAACCTCGCGATCGGCCTGGTCATTTCCCGCCTGGTGGCCCGGATCCTGCAGGATCGCCATTCCATCCAGCCGGTCTCGGTTCGGCTCGACGAGGTCTACGAGCTGCCGGGCCTGTGTATCAGCGTCCCGGCCCTGATCGGGGTGAACGGCGTGGAGCGGCTGATTCACCTGAACCTGACCGAGGATGAACGCGCCGCGCTCGAGCATTCCGCCGCCATTCTGCGCGCCCAGATCGAGACAGTTTCCCTTGGCGACTAGTGGCTTGGGCGCGGATCCCCCCGGCACCGCGATCCGGCTTCTGTGACCTGATTCCTCCCGGCACCCCGCCCGTCCTGTTGTAAAGTCCGGGCAACGACAAGGAGGAGTCCGGACGTTGGCAAGGTTGCTGTTGATCGCGCTCGCCCTCTTGGGGGGCCTTGGCGCTCTGCTCTACTGGCAGTTCGGCGGCGGGGACGACTACGCGGTTCTCGCCGGTGAACCGATGATCACGGAGCGGGGCCTGGAAGAGGTCCTGAGCTATGACGAGCCGGTGGGCAACGTCGCGGTTTCTGCGGCGGGCCAGGTGTTCTTCACGATACATCCGGAATCCCGGGCGCCGGGTCCGCGGCTCATGGTCAAGGACGGCCTCGGTCTGCGTCCGTTCCCCGACGCGGAACTACAGGCCCAGCACTTCTCGAATCCGCTAGGCGTCGTTATCGACGAACAGAGCCGGCTCTGGGTCATCGACACCGGGGGCCACGGCAAGCACGTGGCCAAGATTCTCGCGTACGACAGCGCCACCGGCGCCCTGCTCCATGAGCACGCCTTCGACCGCGAGATCGCGCCGCTGGGATCGTTTCTCCAGGACCTTCAGGTTCACCCCGACGGCAAGACCATTTACATCGCCGATGTCAGCTTCTGGCGCCAGTCACCCGCGCTCGTTATCTACGATGTCGAAACCCGGCAGGCGCGTCGCGTCCTGGAGCGGCACGCATCAGTAACGCCGCAGGACTGGATTATCCGCACACCGACCCGGCCGATGACCTTTATCGGCGGACTGGTCTCCATGAAACCCGGTATCGACGGCCTCGCGATCAGCCCGGACGGCGGCTGGCTCTACTACGGGGCGATGAGCCACGACACCCTGTACCGCATTCCCACGGACGCTCTGGCCGACGCGGGTCTGACTCGAGCCGAGCTGACAGAAACCGTGGAGGTGGTCGGCCGCAAGCCCCTGAGCGACGGCCTGAGTGCGGACCTGGAGGGCAACGTCTATATCACGGACGTGGAGCACTCGGCGGTGCTGAGAATGGACCCGGCCGGCAAACTGACGACCATCGTCAATTCGCCCCGGATTCGCTGGGCGGACGCCCTGTCCTACGGGCCCGACGGCTATCTGTATCTCGCGGACAGCGCGATCCCGGAACTGGTTCTGCGCAGCCGCAAGCACATCCAGGCCCAGGCCCCCTACTTCGTATTCCGGTTCAGCCCCGGCACCGCGGGTGTCGCCGGCCGCTGATCTCCTTCTTGGCGGGGGGAGCGGGTCCGGCGACGTCACCCTCGTACTCCGCACAAGGGATTCAGGCATAAAAAACCCCCCGGGGAGGAGGAGTCCGGGGGGTCTAAGTGTCCCTGGAGAGGGGACGTGCCTGATTCTTAACCCTGTTCGGGATCGTGTGCCCTGATCCCTTACGCAGGCTAGTTTGCCGAACCCCTACGGCGGCGCCATGATCCAGGTCAATTTCCTGCCCTGCAGGCCGGTGAACGGGGGCCGGACCGTTCAGTTGCCGGCCAACAGCGTCAGAAGCGCACCGCCGCCGGCCGCGAGCAGCACCATCCGCCAGGCAGGCCAGTGCCAGACACTGAGAGCCCCGAATGCGATCAGAGCGAGGGCAAAGTCCGCTCCGCCGCGGATCGCCGAGACCCAGATCGGGTTGTACAGCGCAGCAGCAAGCAGACCGACGACCGCAGCATTCACTCCGGCCAGAGCGGCGCGCACGCCGCTCTGGCGGCGCAGTTGCTCCCACGTGGGCAAAGCCGCAAGAACCAGCAGGAAACCCGGCAGGAACAGGGCCAGGGTCGCCAGCAGGGCTCCGGAAACGGCTCCGACATCATTGCCGGCCACGGCGCCCAGATACGTCGAGAACGTAAACAGCGGGCCGGGCATCGCCTGGGCGACACCGTAGCCCGCGAGGAAGTCGTCCGGTGCGACCCATCCATTCGGCACGACAACGGCTTCCAGCAGCGGCAGCACGACGTGGCCCCCGCCAAAGACCAGCGCGCCGGACCGGTAAAAGCCGGCAAACAACCCCGCGGCATCCGAGCCTGATACCGCCGCGAGTACCGGAAGACCAATCAGCAGGCCCAGAAACAGGATCAGCCAGCCCAACGCGAAGCCCAATCCCCGGCCGGGAGCTTCAACCGGGGAAACCCCCGGTGGACCTGGCTCGGGCTGCGCCAGGACCATGCCGGCGACGAGCCCCGCGGCGATCACCGCGAGCTGGGCGAGACCCGACGGGAACAGGGCGAGGGTCGCCGCCGCCAGCAAGGCGATGGTCGCCCGGGGACGGTCGGGGCAAAGGCTGCGCGCCATGCCAAGAACGGCGTGGGCCACTACCGCAACCGCGGCGATCTTCAGGCCATTGACGAAGCCGGCCGCGGCACCGCCGGTCAGCCATGGCAGTCCGAAGGCGGCGGCCAGCATGACGAGGGCGGACGGCCAGGTGAAGCCGACAAACGCCGCGAGCCCGCCTGCCAGTCCGCCGCGCCGCACGCCGATGGCAAAGCCGGCCTGGCTGCTGGCCGGGCCGGGCAAGAACTGGGTGAGAGCCAGCAGGTCCGCATAATCTTCGTCCGTCAGCCAGCCCCGACGGCGAACGAATTCATCGCGGAAAATGCCGAGATGGGCAATCGGCCCCCCGAATGAAGTCAGGCCCAGCCGCGTGAAAACGAGGAACAGTTCGAGCCGTGAGGTGGGCTTGCGGCGCATTCACCAAGTCTATGGGCGCCAAGGGCCCTGGAGCATGAATATTTTGCGAACCAGCAGCACCGCCCAAGAGGATGCCGGAAGCGCCGGGTTGCGCTAGGCTTCGGTGACCATCGCCGCTCACGAGTCTCGTTATGACCCACCCCGTTCGATCCCGGCTCGCCATCATTCTTATGGCCGCCCTGTCTCTCACCTGCATCTCCGCATTTGCCCGTGAGCTACCGGATCCCGGCATCGACCAGCTCATCGATCGGCTCGGGCTGAGGTCGGCGAACGAACCGGTGAGCGAACGGGCAGGCTGGTCGAAGCCCGAACGGGTCATCGTGCGCGGCGACGCAGAGCGGATCGCCGCACTGGCGCCATTTGCACCGGGCGTGGAACTCGTCCCGGCACCCACACTGGAAGCCGCGCTCGAGGCCGCGGCGGGAGCCGATGGGGTCATCGGGTTCTGCGACGAGGACCTGCTCGCCGCGGGCACGGATATTCGCTGGCTGCAGCTCCCGTATGCCGGTGCGGAACGCTGCGTCGCTATCCCTGCGATCGCGGAGCGCGACATCCTGGTCACCAACGCCCAGCGGATCTATGGACCGGAAATTGCCGAGCATGTGCTCGCCATGATGCTCTCCATGACCCGCGGTCTTCACCTCTACTTACAGGCCCAGGCGCGCGGCGCGTGGGAGCGTGACCTGGTCCCGGAGGAGAAGCTGTGGGAGCTGGAGGGAAAGACGCTGCTCGTGGTCGGGCTGGGCGGGATCGGGACTGAAGTCGCGCGCCTCGGCCATGCCATGGGCATGCGGGTGACGGCGACCCGCAACAGCAGCCGCAGCGGCCCGGATTTTGTCGACTACGTGGGCTTGGCCGAAGACTTGCCCAGGCTGACCTCCGAGGCCGATGTCATCGTCAACGCCACGCCGCTTACGCCCGAAACCCGCGGCCTTTTCAACGCCGAGTACTTCGAGCGCATGAAGCCGGCCGCGTACTTCATCAACGTCGGCCGCGGCGCCAGCGTCGTGACCGACGACCTGGTGAAAGCGCTGGAGACCGGACGCATCGCGGGCGCCGCCGTCGATGTAACAGACCCCGAGCCGCTTCCGGAAGGCCACCCGCTCTGGAGCGCCCCGAACGTCATCATCACGCCGCACATTTCCGCGGGTTCGGATCTGCGTGTCGGCCGTCTCTGGCGGGTCATCGCGGAGAATCTCCGCCGCTACACGGCCGGTGAGCCGATGCTGTCAGTTGTGGACGTCAGCCGGGGCTACTGACCGGCCTCGGCCGGTTCAGGCGGCGCATCCAGCGCTTCGCAGGCGCCGGGTTCCACCGTCCATGCAGAGTCGGTAAGCCGCCAGCGGCTAGCGAACGTAATAAAGCAGGGCGTTCGGACTGAACTCCCGGGGATCGGCGCCCTCCAGGAACCGCCAGGGCTCCCGGCCGTTGTCCAGGTCGTCCACGAAGTACCGTTGCTGCTGCAGGTCGTGGAAGACGTTCAGTGTGCTCAGGTGCACCGGCACCGTGTAGTAGTTGAGCGCGTGCGCGTGGCTCGTGCGCCAGAGTCTGCCCTTGGCGTCGTAGCTTTCGCTCATCGCGATCTGCCAGCTGTCTTCGTCCACGTAGAAGACCCGCCTGGCGTAGACGTGCTGGGCGTTCTTCTTCAGGCGCCCCTCGACCACCCAGACCCGATGCAGCTCGAAACGCGTCAGGTCCGGATTGATGTGGCCGACCTGCAGAATGTCACGATACGGCACGTCGGAGCTGTGCAGACGGTAGGAATTGTAGGGAATCAGCATTTCCCGCTTTCCCTGCAGGGTCCATTCGAAACGGTCCGGGGCGCCGTTGTACAGCTCGAACTGGTCTACCGTTCTGAGATTGTCGGAGTTCGGGGCCGGCAATCCGTAGCCGAAGAACGGGCGCCGGACGACCCGTCTGAGTGCGCGGCTGTAAAGCCAGGATTTCCGGGGGTCACGGGTCTGGTTGATCGGCTCGATCGTCAGTCCCGCCGTGCCTGAGAGGAGGGCCGGCCCGGTGGTCCGCGACTTGACCGCGACCATGAGGTTCGGATATTCGCGTGTAAACGGCGTTTCTTCCTCCAGGCCGTAGGGAAAACCCAAGTCTGCATCGCCGATGACCAGGGTGAAGTTGCCCCGCCGGGTCACTGCCGCCTGGCCAAGCCCTCGTTTCACCCGTATCCCCCGCCAGCGCAGATTGTGGTTCCAGATGACCTCCACGCCCTGGGTCGGAACAGGAAACGGCGAGCTGACGCGGCTGCCGTCCACGCCGCCCTTGCCCTCCGTCACCAGGCGGGAACGCGTGGCGTTGGCGATGACGTTTGCATACACCCACTCCGGATAGGAGGCTGAGCGTCGCGTCGGATACACGTTGATCTGCCACGTGTCCGGGTAGGCGGCAAGCAGGGCCTGTTGTCCGTCGGACAGTACGGCGGCGTACTCCGCCATGTTGGCGGCCGTGACCGTGTAGAGGATCGGGTCGTCGGGGAACGGATCGGTTTCGTGGCGGATCGGGTCATAGCTGGCCGGAACCTCGCGAATCCCACCCTCCCAGGCTGGAATCGTGCCTGCGGCGTTACCGGCCCGTTCGGCACCCAGCGGCGTGAACATCGGCCCGCCGAGATCCCCGGGTGTCGCCACGGGCGCATCGGCCCCCGCAACAGCAGCGCAATAGAGGACGCCGAGGATGGCGGACAGGAGATGTCTGGCGCGCATGCTCAGAACCCGTAACTGATCCGGAAACGGATATTGTCCCGATCGGTGAGCGTGTTCGCGGGCTCGCCGTCGAAGAAATTGGTCCAGCTCAGCGAGGCGTCCACGCGATTGATGTAGCTGGCATTGAGGGCAACGATGAAGGCCTTGCGGTCCTCCCTGAAACTGGAGATCGGCGCCGGCGTGTTGCCGCTGACGTCGTGAACGAAAGTCGCGCTCGGCGACAGGTTGAGACCCCCGAAGACACTGTTGTACTGCAGGATCCCGCTGACACGGTATCCCCAGGAGCTCTCGTCACCGCCCTTGTACGCCTGCAAACCAACGTCGTTGTTGCCCGGGTAGTCATGAACGTGAACCCAGGCGCCGTCCACTCCCAGGAAACCCTGGGATGCACCGAGGATCCCCGGGACGATCTGCAAAGCGGAGAGGGCCACCTGGGACCGGTTGAGGCGCTCGTAGCCGCGGATCCGCTCTTCGGCGCCGAAGACACCGATGCCGTTGTTCTTGAAGGCATCGTCGAACTGCACGGGGGAAAGGATGGCGCCGAAGACATCGCCCAGCGCGAGCTGAAACGGAAAGTCCCGGTGATGGGACAGCTCGCCGCTGAGCAGGGTGCCCGTCCGCATCGTCGCCGTACTGAAGGTCAACCCGTACATGTCGATGTCTTCGGGATAGGTCGCGATGTAGCCCGCGTCATTTGCATAATTGCTCAGCGCGAGCTGGCCCGCCGTGTCCTGGGCCGTCGCCGCGGCATCTTCCGGTGACAGACCTTCACCGATATAGATCGGTGTCAGGCCGGCGGCAATGCGGTCAACCTCGGCCTGGGAGGTGCCGTCGATGGCCGCCTGGCTGCCCGTGAAACCGTCAACCAGCGGCAACCTGCTGTGATACCTCACATAGTGGAAACCCAGCTTGAGAGCGTTGTTACCCTGAGTGATGCCCACCAGAGAAAACCCGTACTGTCCTCCATCGTCCGGGTAGTCCCGTTCGAGCTCGGGGATCTGGAGAAACTCACCGTTGAATCCCAGCGTGCCGCCGGGCAATCCGAATGCATCATCCAGGTCCGTCCCCAGGTCCGAAAACGTCGCGCCCTGGAGCTGCGAAAATCCCATGTCGCCTTCGCCGTTGAGATCCAGGGCGGAAAAGAACGAACCGATGGGTGGGGTTCTCACCGCCTCCCAGTCGTACTGGTAGAAGGCCTCCACGGCGAAAGTCTCGGTGATGTTCGCGGCCCCCCAGATCATGCCGAGCGGCTGACGGCTGTCCCGCGCCTGGCGGGCCGGCTGGAAGGCCGAGACGAAGTCGAACGGGTTGATCACGTCGGTGCCGTCGCGCACGAACAACACCTCGCCCCAGTTGAGGATCTGGTCCCCGACCCGGAAGACCATCGGCAGCCCGCCCGGAGAAAAACTGCTCTCGATGAACCAGTCGCGCACCTCCACGTCGGAACCGATGGCGTTCTTCGTGTCCCCGTCGAACTGCCGATGGCGCCGGTTCTCATCCTGGTTCTCGTGGTCGTAGAAACCGACCGTCCGGACGAAGGTCCGCACATCACCCCATTCGACATCCAGCTCGGCCGCCAGGGACACCATGTTGGAGGTCAGGCCGGTGTCGTAGTTGAGGGTGCCATCGTCGATATCGGCGGAGTTGCCTTTTCCGCCGTTGCCCCGGGCAATGAACTCGTCGTCAGGGTCGCTGGTCCGGTAGACCAGCCCGTATGACGCAGTGACGTCGAGAATCCCCTCGACGGGGCCGGCGCGGAAGTCGCCGGCCGAGACGGGCAACGAGACGATGGCGGCAAGTATCCCCACCGCCACATGGCGGCACCGAACTGTCGAGCTGGGGCACGAACTCATACCAGGCATGTCGGGAATCTAGCAGATTCCGGCCATGGAACCGCGCATTCGTTTTATCTGAGAAAGCCCGAAGCGCGAGCCGACGCCCGGCGGCGGACCGCAAACGCCGCGACGAGGGCCAGGGCAAGGCTCACGGCGACCAGCGCGCCCAACACGGCGACAGGGTTGTCCGGACTCACCGGTCCCAGGCTGAGATCCATGCTCGTCTTCAAGACCACCAGCAACGGGATGAGAATGAGCAGAGCGAAAACCGGACCCAGCATCGCCCCGATCACGGCCAGCATTACGTAGCGCCAGGCATCGGCCCGGCGAATTCTCCGGGCGCCGCCCAGCACGCCCAGGGCGCCGATGGTGAGCAACATGATCCAGGCCACGACCTCGCCCAGCGCGCTCACCGTCCGTTGGCCGTCCTCGACCGACGTCGATCCGATCGATACCAGCAGGATCAGTGCGCAAAGACCGATACCCCAGAGCAGAAGGTGGAGCAGCATCGCTCCGAACGCTCTCATGCCACCGCCGCGTCGCGTCGCGCCCGCAAGGCCTGCCGAACCTGGTCAAGCAGGTCTTCCCGCGTGTAGCCACCCTTCTCCAGCACCGCTTCCACGTGGCTTTGCAACATCTCTCGTTCGGCCGCGCCCAGCGACTTGGCGGTTACGACAACAACAGGAACGGCTGCGAAGGCCGGATCCTGACGGAACTCGCGGATGAACTGGAAACCGTCCATCACCGGCATCATCAGGTCGAGGACCACGGCCGATGGAGTCAGCTCCCGGGCTTTTTCCAGCGCCTCCCGGCCGTCACCGGCTTCCGCCACAGCCCAGTCCAAAGCATCCAGCTGGCGGCGAATCATGTCGCGGGCCTCGGGATCGTCGTCAACAATCAGGACGGGGCCTGTCGCGCCGTCCGCAAGGCCCCGAATCACGCGGATCAGCTGTTCTCGATCCACGGGCTTGGTCAGGTACTCATCGGCTCCCAGGGCATAGCCGAGGTCTCGTTCCCCCACCATCGTGACCATGACCACCGGCGTATCCGCCAGGTCAGGATCGGCCTTCAGGGCCTCCAGCACCGCCCAGCCGTCGAGACCCTGCATCATGACGTCGAGGGTGATGACCGCCGGCCGGAGCGTTGCAGCAAGCTCCAGCCCTTGCTCCCCGCCGGTGGCGACGACAGGCCTGAACCCGCCCCGTTTCAGCGTCCGGGCCAACAGTTCGCCCGCGTGCTTGTCGTCTTCAATCACGAGCACGACAGGTCCGTCACCCTCCGCTGCCTCACTCGCGGACCTCAAGCGGACCACCCTTGGCCGCGCTGCGCGCGGCCTCAAGGGCATCCACGCGGGCGGGCACACGCATCGTAAAGATCGAGCCGCGACCGGTTTCGCTGCTGACCGTGATATTGCCTCCCATCATGCGGCAGAAGCGCCGTGAAATCGCGAGTCCCAGGCCCGTGCCCCCGTACCGCCGGGTGGTCGTATCGTCCGCCTGCCGGAACTCGTCGAAAATGGTCCCCAGCTTGTCCGCCGGAATACCAATCCCACTGTCGCTGATCTCGAAGACCACGTCCTCGGCATCTTCGGCGGTCTCGCGCCAGACGCTGAGGGTCACCTTCCCACCGTGGGTAAACTTGGCCGCATTGCTGAGCAAATTCAGAAGACACTGGCGAGTCTTGGTGAGATCCATGCGCACCGCTCCGAGATCATCGGGCACCTTGCGCACGAGCGTATTGCCGTTCTTGGCCACCAGGGGTTCCACGGTGTCTGCCGTTTGCATCACCATAGGCCCCAGCTCGAAGCGCTCGAGATAGAGGTCCATGCGACCGGCCTCGATCTTGGATAGATCAAGGATGTCGTTGATCAGCGAGAGCAGATGGCGACCCGCATCGTGGATCTTCCGGATGTCATCACTCAAATCCTCTTGCGCGGCATCCTCGATGTCCTCGAGCAGCATCTCGCTGTAGCCGATGATGGCGTTCATCGGGGTGCGCAGTTCGTGGCTCATGTTGGCCAGGAAAGCGCTCTTGGCCCGGTTGGCGGACTCCGCCTCCTGGCGAGCCGCGCGCAGGTCCGCCTCCGCCCGCTTGGCAAGCGTGCGATCGCGAATGATGGCGAACACGGCATTCTGGCCGATGGCCGGCATCGGGCTCAGGCGCACCTCCGCCGGAAACTCGCTGCCGTCGGAACGCCGGTGGATCCACTCGAATACGGAATGCCCGGTGGCGTAGGCTTCGTCCACGTGCGTCCGGCCCAGGGCAGCAGACGCCTCACCCGAGGGCTGGAGCTCCGGGGACAAGAGAGGACCGTACGGTGGCGTCCCGACCAGTTCCGCCTGGTCTTCGAAACCGAACAGGCTCACCGCAGCAGTGTTGCAGTCCCTGATGCCCTCAGCGTCCAGGATCAGGAAGGGCTCGGAGGTCTGTTCATACAGGGACCGGAAGCGGGCCTCGTTTTCCCGCAGCTCCCGCTCAGCCGCCTTGGCCTCGGTAATGTCGGACAGCGAACCGCTGGTGCGCACGGCACGACCGCTTTCGTCGCGCGTGGACTTGCCGCGAATCCGGACCCAGGCCTGCTCCGTTCCACGCTCGCGAAGTCTCAGCTCCAGGTCCAGCGGCACGTCCCGGTCCACATGGGCCTGGAATGCGGCGATCCAGTCGGGCACGTCCAGCGGATGAATGAGACGCAGCCACGCGTCCAGGGGGTTATCCTCCAGCCCGTGGGCGAAGCCGAGGATTCTTGCGAAGCGATCCGACACCCAGGCGCGACCGGATTTCGGGTCGTAGTCCCACAGGCCCTCACCGCTGCCAGCCACCGTCCGCTCAAAGCGCTCCCGGCTTTCCCGCAGCTCCGTATCCGCCTTCTCCCGCCTGTCGGCCATCTCGTTGATGGCAATCGCCAGGCTGTCGTTCCTGGAACGAAGCGGGACCCGCTGGGAATAGTCGCCCTCGGCGATGGCGCTGACGACCTCCCCCACCCGGGCCTGCCCGGCCAGCATCCGGTTGAAGCTTTCGTTGAGCTGGCCGACTTCGTCGGCGGTGCCAGTCTCCAGGCGCATGGACTCATGCGCGGCTCCCGCGGCCAGCTGGTCGGCGGCCCGGACCGCCCGGCGTATCCGCCTCGCCGTTCTCCGGATGATCCCCAGGGAAATAGCGCCGACGAGACCCAGGCCCAGCAGAGAGAGCAAGCCGATGGGCAGAATCGCTGCCCGCACGGGCGCGAGAACAACGTCCTCGGAAAGCCGGATCATGACCAGCCAGTCCCCGGTGCGCACCGGCGCCGACGCAAAGTAGTAGCGCTCGAAGTCCACCGGGTCGTCCAGCAATGCCAGCTGGGTCTCGGCACGATTGCCGAGACCGGCGGCCATGACCGACGCATAAGGCGTATCCGATACGGGCCGGGTCCTCAGTAGTTCGCCGTCAGTCGTGGTGGCCGCAATTAGGCGCCCGGCTCGGCTGACCAGGAACACGTCCAGGCCATCTCGATCGCCGATGGCCTGCAGGTCGGCGACGATGTCATCGAGTGCCCGGTCAACGCCGGCAACCCCCTTGAACTCGCCGCCGATAACGATCGGATAAACCTGCTCGACAATGAGCTTGCCCTCGTAATCGTACGGCTCGGTCACGAGATGGCCCGGCTCGCCGGAGTCCAGGTACTGGTCCTTCACACCCTGGTAGTAGAGGCTCTCCTCCATGTCCACGAGGGGCTCGAGTTCAAGGGCGCCGTCGGTTACACCCCGGTGCCAGTACGGCAGGAAACGCCCGGTATCGTCCAGGCCCGGGGAAAGGGCCTTGCCTTCCCGGGAAGCGAGAAACTTGCCATCGTCCTGGTCGGCATCGGGCTCATAGCCAAAATAGGCTCCCGTGAACTCCGGGAAGGCCTGCAGGACCTGGCGGGCGTAGGCGCTGGATTCCGCGCGGCGGCCGAACTGACCGCTCTGCTGGGCGAAGGCCATGGTTTTCACCGCCATGATGGCCCGGGTGTTGCCACGCTCGATCTCCGCGGCTATCTGTTCCACCCGAATGCGCAGTCCCGCTTCCGTTCGTGCACGCTCCGAGCGCAGGGTGGAGTAGCCCGTGTAGACCACAATGGCGGTGAGCAGAAGCAGACTGGGAAGCACCCCGAGCAACAGGATGCGACCCGCGAGGCTGCGGGTAAAAGGCACGTGATGCCCGTTGGTCTCGCTCACGGATTCGCTGCGTCTTCTGCCCCAAGGGCTTGCCAATCTGCCCGCGGCGGCGTCCCGACGCAAGCAGCCGGGACGACAGGAGTCACTCCGCCCCCGATGGATTGTTCGCGCGCTCGCGCCTCCAGCGTCCTGGCGACATCGAGTACCAGCGCGAAAATGCCTTGTTGAACGCGGTCTGGTCGGAGTAACCGAGCATGCCGGCAATGCGGGCCAGCGGCGCATCCGTGTCCCGCAGGTAGTCGGCCACGCGGGCCCGGCGCTCCTCGTCCACCAGGCGGCGAAACTCCAGCCCCCTGTCGGCCAGGCGACGCTGCAGCGAGCGGGGTGTGAGGCCGAGAACCTCGGCTACGGCCCCGAGGCTGAGCCGGCCGGTCGGCAGCAGCTGGCCCACGAGATCCCGCACCCGCCCGGCCACGCCTTTCTCCGGTGCGAGGCCCCCGGTGCGAAGGTAATCGAGAATTACCTGACGATAGTTGGCGCTGGCCGTGGGAACCGGGTGCGCGAGGGCCGCGGCCGGAATCGCGATACCGCTTGCGGCACTGTCGAACAACAACCGGTCGCCGAACCGGCTCCGCAGTCCAGCGGTGCTGGCGGGCCGCCGATAGCCCAGCCGGACCTGGCTGGAACGAAAGCGCTCGCCGAGCAGCATCTCGAGCTGACTCTGGGCGAGCCCGAGACTCAAATCCATGATCTGGCGGCGTCCCCGCAATCCGGGCAAGAGGACCTCGTAGGTCATGAGCACGTCCTCACGGCCCATGGCAGTCAGGTTTACGGCGGCCGCAGGGGTATGCACGAACAACCACGTGGAAATGGCCGACAGGGCGTCACCCACCGTCTCCGAGTACCGCATGATCATTGCCGCCGGCCCGAGGACATCCACGTCCTGCATCCTGGACAAGTGCAGCCCGAAGTCCGGACACCCAAGCGATGCGGCTGCGTCCTCGAGGACTTCGATCACGGCACTGTAGGGGACTGACCCATCGCCGACAGGCCGATCAGCGCCCTCGATGCCACGGGCGATGAGCAGAACCTCAGGATCCCCGCCCAGCTCGGTCACGAGCGACCCGAAGCCCTGCAGGGCAGACGTTCGCACACGATCCGGCGGAAGTCGCGCCATCATGCCGCGGGATCTCGGGAATTCGCCGTCATGGGATCTTCTGTCGTGAAATACCAATCATGTGTCGCAAAATCACAATATCTGCCCAGCCCCGGGCGCGCAAACTCACGCGCACACTCACTGCGCTTGTCGGAGATGCCCATGAATCCCCAGATGCACGTCATCAAGGCCCCGAAAGACTGGATCGAGCTGAAAGCCCCCGGATCGGACAATGTCTCCGTGAAAATCATCCGCGCGGACGAAGCGGCCGATGAGGTCATCGCCCTGGCCCGTTTCGGAAAAGGCGGACGGATGCCCCGTCACCTGCACCACTGCACGGCCATCGGTTACACGCTGAGCGGCCGCTGGGACTATGACGAAGGCCCGAACTTCGCCGGCGACTTCGTCTACGAGGGCCCCGGCAATGAACACACGCCCTGGAGCGATGAGGGCACCGAAATGCTCCTGATTTTCCGGGGCGACAACGGCCTCTACCTGGACAATTTTCTAGAGGACGGCACGGTTTTCCACATCGGCATGCGTTTCTTCAAGGCGCTCGAAGGCATCACGCCGGAACAAGCCGAAGCGCTGGACTGGATCTCCCTGGTCGACATCCTTCCGGGCAAGCGGGCCGCAGGACAGGCGGCGTGACGGCACGAACCGCCACCGGAACGGCGCCCGTGGCCTGGGTCACGGGCGCCGCCAACGGCATCGGGCGGCGGCTGGTCGCAGACCTGCTCGCCCGAGGCCACCGCGTTGCGGCGAGCGACATCGCTGCCGAGGGCCTCGCCCGGGCCGCCCGGGACGACGGCTGGCCCGAAGACCGGGTCGAGCGGATCTCCCTGGACGTGCGGCATCTCGTTGAGTGGGAAGCAGGGCTTGAGCGGATCCTGACCCGCTGGGGTTGCCCTGACGCGTTGCTCAACGTGGCTGGCGTGGTCAAGCCGGCCCGCCTGCTGGACGCGCCCGCGGAAGACTACGACCTGCACTTCGACGTGAACGTGAAGGGTGTGGTCCTGGGCACAAGAACGGCCGCCCGCGCCATGGTCGAGGCCGGCCGGGGGCACATCATCAACATCGGGTCCCTCTCAGGATGCACGCCAATCCCCGGCTATACCTTCTACAGCCCGAGCAAGGCGGCGGTGCGCTTCTTCTCGCTGCTGCTGGCGGAAGAGCTGTCGCCCCGGGGAGTGGACATCACCGTGGTCTCTCCGGACGTGGTCAAGACCGCCATGTACGACATCAACCTGGCCAACGCCGACGTGGTGGGCGCCAGCCTGACGGCCAGGCGGTTCCTGGAAACCGGCGAGGTCTCCCGGATCATCGTGGATGAAGTCATGGTGGACCGGCCGCTGGAAAGGGCGATTCCGAAGCGTCGCGGCCTGATGCTCAACCTGCTGGACGCGTTTCCGGGACTGGCCAGGCGCGTACTGCATCACCTGTCCGAGAAGGGCCGCAAGCGAGCGGCATCACTGGACAAGCTCGGCGCCTGAGTCAACCGGACCCGGGGTTATCTCCACGTATTGGTTCAGACCCGCGCGTCCGCTGACCCGGGTGGCGCGTGAATTTGCAGGTCGAGCCGGTGGAGCAGATTGGCGAAGCGCGGATCGCCATGCAGCGCATCGAAGGCCGGCGTCACGGCGACGAATACCAGTGAGCTGATGCTCTCCCGAACGGCCCGTTCCAATGCCGCGAAGGCACAGTCGATATCCCCGGCCGCCGCTGCTGCGCGAGCGAGTGCCCAGGAGGAGACATAGGCCGTACCGGCCAGCTCGGCCAGCAGGCCGTATGAAGCCCGGGCTCGCTTCTGATTTCCCAGCGCAGCCGCTACCAGCGCCCCGTACTCCAGGGCCTGCGGTCCCGAAGCCGTGGCCTCGTCCGAAATCTCCGTCGCTGCATCGACATCGCCAGCAAGAGCGCGCGCCCACGCCATGCGCAACCGGCAAGGCTCGTGTCCGGGCGCAACGTGCAAGGCGTCCCCCAAGGCCCGGGCCGCCTCCTGGTAGCGCCGCTGCAGAATCAGGTGATCGCCCTCATTCATCCTGACACCGACGTCGAGCGGATCGGCGGCGCGCGCGTGACTTACCCAGTCCAGGGCCTCTTCCCACTGCCCATTGATGGCACTCAGGTTAGCCAGTGTCAGCGCCGCCAGCGTGTAGTTCGGCTGCAGCTCAAGGGCGCGCGCCAGGTCATCGCGGGCACGAACGAAATCCCGGTCGAAAAAAAACGCAAGGGCGCCGCGCTGGGCAATGGCCATCGGCAGATCGGGATCGATGATCAGGGCCCGGTCAGAGTGCCGACGGCTTCGGGCCATAGCGTCGCGGACTGGCTCTGCCCCGTAGTGCGCAAGAAGCATGTCCGTTTCGGCCCGCGATGCCCAGGCCGGCGCATAGCCGGGCACTTCGGATACCACGGCGGCGAAACGCTTTTCCGCCAGCCGCAGCGATTCCGCCGTCCGGCGGCTGAGATACTGGCGGCCACGCAAATAATCCCGCATGGCCGGCTCCGGGACCTTGGGCACGTCTTCAGCGCCCGGGATACCGGCGGATAACCGGCCGCAGATCTCCCTCGCCACCTGGTGGGATATTTCGTTCTGCACGACCAGCAGATCCGGGAAATCGCGAAGGAAGGTATCAGCCCAGACGTGCCGATCACTCCGAGCGTCGATCAGTTGCGCGACTACCTGGATCCGCCCCCCCGACATGATGACCGAGCCTTCGACGAGCCAGCGCACTCCGACTGCCGCGGCGATTTCCGGACCGCTTCGCCGATCGCCCTGGAAACTGATCGCTGTTGTCCGGGAAATAACATGCAGCCCCCGTGCCTGGGCGAGGCGCGCAATCAGCAGTTCCGTGAATCCGTCGGCGACATATTGATCGTCATCGGCTGGTGAAAAATTCTGGAATGGCAGGACGATCAGTCCCTCCCAGTCGGATCGATCGGGTGGGGAAGGAATGTGCGATGCAAGAAACTCTAGCGCTCAACCGGGGGGAGCAGCCGGTAGCCGGCCTTCGGCACTGTCTCGATATACCGGCCCCCCCGGGCGGTGTCGCTGAACGCCTTGCGGAGCTGGCCGATACAGCGTGTAAGAACATCGTCGGTTACGAACCCGCGGGGCCAGACCGCCTGGAGCAGGTCTTCGCGCCTCACCGTTCGACCCTCGGCGCAGGCCAGTTCCAGGAGCACCGCCATGGCCTTGGGTTCAACACGCATCTCACCGTGCGTACCGGCAATCCGGTTTCGCTCCGGCCAGACCCGGAAAGAGCCCACTCGAAAGCCCCGACGAGTATGCGCGCTCATACCGCTCCCAACGCGACCCGACCTACAGAATAGCTGGTCGATTCGGGACCATGGCAGACACCCCTCGCAAAACCCTCGCCGGAACCTCGGGACGCCGGCTCCCCGGGGTTGCGAGACTGCCCCTGACCCGGCGATGGCAGCCGGGACCACAAGAGGTATCCAGATCATGCACATGCTGCAAAAAACCCTGACCCCGGTACTGGCCCTTCTGCTGATGGGCAACGTGCAAACGACCCTGGCCTCCGGTGGCTGCGATTTCGTTGTCGCCGCTGGAGAAACGTTTTTCAACGGAGCGGGTTTCGAGGGAAGCGCGTACTCCAGCCTCGGCGACCTGAACGTGTCTGTCGCGTTGCTGAGCCAGGCGGAGACAGGGGCCGGCCTGCGGGCGTCCACGAGTCACACGCTGACGGCCGTGGATGGCAGCATGAGCGTCACGACTCGCGACAACGCGATGCTCAAGCCACTGGACTCAGCCGGTCTTTTCGAGCTGCGCACCCAGGCTATCGTGATCGAGGGCGGGCACGGCAAGCTGACCATCTACGGGCTGGTGGATTTCGCTCGCGGCTGGGCCCGGTGGACCGCCAGGGGCCAAGTTTGCTCCGAATAAACGTTGCGCAGGATGGCTGTGACCGGATCACCAGGGCATCCACCGTTCCCGTTACGACAAACGGCCCGGCAGGGCATCCCTGCTGGGCCGTTGGCCGCCCGCCGCCAGGTTGTGGGTCAGTCAGAAGCTGTAGCCGACTCCGATCAACAGCTGGAAGTCGCTCTCGTCCGGCGTCACGCCGTCCTCGCTTTCCGAAGGCTGGTCGATGTAATCCCAGACGTAGCTGGCCCGTAAATCCAGATCGCCGATGATGTCGTAGGCCAGGCCCCATTCCATCCGGTGCGTATAGCCGCCCGCGTCGTTATTGGCCAGCAACAGCCGATAGTCGTACCAGATGTCGATGTCGTCGGTGAGCTCGTGATCGAAGCGGGTCTTGGCCTGGAAGGCCGGGCTGGCCTCGGAGTCGCTCTCGCCCTCCGGGACGTCCTCGAACCAGGTCTTCGTGTAGGCCGGACCGCCGCTCACGCGCCACTCGGTCTTCGGCGTGTCGATGATCTCGTAACCGATACCGACACCGGCCGTTGCCCGGTGCTTGATGTTCTGGAACTTGTCCTTGAAGTATTCAGCGGAGATAGGCGTCCAGAAAAAACGGTCCGTCACGAATCGATCCCAGTCGCCGGTCAGGCGGTGGTTGTTCTCCGTTTCCTCGCTATCCGTCTCGTCGTAGTTGCCGATGTAGTCGAGCACTCCGCGCTGTTCCACCGTGCGCCGCTTGACAATCGCCCGCGCATTCGCGGTCTTCTTGTCGGTATTGCCGGACTGAAAGTTAGCCCCGCCGCTGGCCTCGCCGGACCAGAAATTGCGTTCTTTCGGGATGCCGGCGGTCATTGTCAGGATCTCGGCCTGATCGAAGGTCGTAGTCGAGTCCCCCAACACCGTGACTTTGCCGTCCCTGACCAGCACACGCCCCGTCACGACCGGGCCCCTGACCGACCGCACCTGGAGAATCCGCACCGTCCGCAGTTCCACGACGTCGCCCCAGTCGATCTTCGTCATGCCCAGCTCATCGCTGTCGAACTCCACGGAGTCCTCGTACAGGACCCTGATCTCGCCGCCCAGCCACTCGCCGGACGGCAGTTGAATCCAGTCGAACGTGTCCGGCATTTCGGCGGGCCCCGGAGGTGTCCAGGCTTCGGTCTCCTGTGCGGATGCCACGACGGGCGCGCACAGCGCGATGGCGCTCAAAAACATGGTGGTCAGAAACAAGTGAAAGCGGCGGCCGCCGCGCGGATCTGTCATCGGTGTTGCGCTCCGTTGAAGGATTCTGGCTCGCGCGGCGCCGGGTAGCGTCGCGAAAAGGCCGCAATCATACCGAATGCCCCCTTCAAACGGGGAAATCAGCTGTTGTTTTTTGCCCAAAAAAGGCAGATTCCGGCCATTTCCCTGGCGGGCCGGCTCGATTAAACCGGAGTCAGCCGGCGGCGGCCGCCGGCGCCTGCCCCACAAGCGCCCGAACAACGGCGCCGGTGACCGCAGACGTGGACGTTGTGGCTCCGGCGTCGTGGGCAATGTCCGGGGTAGCGACCCCTGCATCCAGGGTGTCGCTCACTGCGGCTTCGACGGCATCCGCTTCCCGGGCCATGCCCAGGGAGTGCCGCAGCAGCATGGCTGCGCTCAGAATCGCGCCGACCGGGTTGGCAACCCCTTGTCCCACCAGGTCCGGCGCAGAGCCGTGGATCGGCTCGTAGAGGCCGGCCCCGGACTCCGACACGGACGCCGACGGCAGAACACCAATGGAACCGGCCAGGACCGACGCCTCGTCGGTCAGAATGTCTCCGAACAGGTTCTCTGTGACAATGACGTCGAAATGCCCAGGAGTCTGCAGTATCCGCATCGCCGCGGAATCCACGAGGGCGTGCTCAAGCTCGATATCCGGAAACTCGTCGCGGGCGATCCGCTCGGTCGTCTCACGCCACAGCCTCGAGGTTTCCAGTACGTTGGCCTTGTCCACCGACGTGAGCCGGCCGCGCCGCTGACGGGCCAGGCGAGCAGCGAGACGCACCACCCGCTCGATCTCGGCCACCGTGTACGTGCACACGTCCCGGGCCGTGTCGCCGTCCCGGCTCTTCTCCCCGAAATACAGGCCGCCGGTGAGCTCCCGTACGAAACAGATATCCACGTCAGCCAGCAGCTCGGCCCGGATCGGGGAAGCCGCCAGGAGTTTCGGGTGAGGAACCACGGGTCGGAGATTGGCAAAGACCCCCATGCCCTGGCGCAGCCGCAGCAGACCCTGCTCCGGCCGGACGCTCAGACCGGGATCCGACCAGCGCGGGCCGCCCACGGCGCCCAGCATGACCGCATCGGCGCTCTGGCACGCAGCCAGGGTCGCGTCCGGCAGCGGATCGCCGCAGGCATCTATCGCGGCGCCGCCGATTGCGTGCTCCTCGAACCTGAAGGATTGTCCGAAAGCCTCGGACACGGCGACGAGTACGGCCCGGGCCGCGGAATTGACTTCGGGGCCGATGCCGTCTCCTGGCAGCAGCACGATCAGCGGTGCCAAGGATCACTCTCCTCGTAGGCTTTGATCCGGTCTTCGCGAGACCGCAGGAAACCCAGCGGATCGGTGCCGTTGAGCAGACAGAAGCGTCCGAAGGACTCCACTTCAAAGGCCATTCGTTCGCCATCGGCAGCCACGACCTCCGATGCCTCCAGGTCGATCGCGATCTCCTCGCCCTCGGCAGCTGCGAGCCTGTTCCACTGGGTTTCGCTCACAACGACCGGCAGCAGGCCGTTGCGCAGGGCGTTACTCCGGAAGATATCCGCAATGCCGGTGCTGATAACGGCCCGGAATCCATAGTCCAGCAGGGCCCAGGGCGCGTGTTCACGGGACGACCCACAGCCGAAGTTGTGGCCGGCAAGCAGAATCTTGCAGCCCTTGGCCTCGGGATGGTTCAAGCGGAAATCGGAACGCGGCCGTCCGTCGCCGTCAAATCGCCGGTCTGCAAAGAGGCCGGCTCCGAGGCCGTCGCGACGGGTCGTCGTCAGGTAGCGGGCCGGAATGATCTGGTCGGTATCGATATTCGGCTGGGCAAGGACGACGGTCCGGGAATGCAGGGTCTTGAATGGTTCCATCAGGCAATCCGCCGCTGGCTGTTCAGATACGGGCGGGGGTCGGTCACCACGCCGGCCACCGCCGCTGCCGCCGCGGTCACCGGGCTGGCCAGGAAGGTGCGCGCGCCCGGGCCCTGGCGCCCCTCGAAGTTGCGGTTGCTGGTGCTTACGACGACTTCCCCGGGCCGGGCACGGTCACCGTTCATCGCGATACACAGCGAACAACCAGACTCGTGCCACTCGGCACCCGCGGCTTCGAAAATCCGCCGCAGGCCCTCGGCCTCCGCCTTGCGCTTGGTCGCCTGGGACCCCGGCACGACGAGCATGCGAACGCCTGGCGCCAACTTGCGGCCCTCGAGCACCCGTGCAGCGTCCCGCAGGTCGGTCAGGCGAGAGTTGGTGCAGCTACCGACAAAGACCAGATCCACCGGCTGGCCCTGCAGGCAGCTTTCCGGCGCCAGACCCATGTATTCGACCGCCCGCGCCGCCGGGCTGCCTTCAGGCGCTAGCGGAACGCTGCCGGTGATCGGCGTCACCATACCCGGATCGGTACCCCACGTGATCTGCGGTTCCAGTCGGGACACGTCGAGACGAACTTCCGCATCGTAGGAAGCACCGGGATCCGTGCCCAGGCGCCGCCAGCGGGCCACAGCCTTGTCCCAGGCCTCGCCCTTCGGCGCCTTCGGCCGACCGGCCAGGTACTCGAAGGTCGTGTCGTCCGGGGCCACCATGCCGGAACGCGCACCGGCCTCGATAGCCATGTTGCAGAGAGTCATCCGCTCGTCCATGCCCATGGCTCGCACGGCGGGTCCCGAGAACTCGATCACGTACCCGGTACCGCCGTCCACGCCGATGGTTCCGATCACCGCCAGCACGGCATCCTTGGCGGTCACCCCATCCGGCAGCCGGCCGTCCAGAACCACGTTGAGGGTCTTCGGCCGACGCTGAAGCAGGCACTGGGTGGCAAGAACATGGCCGACCTCGGTGGTCCCGATACCGAAGGCCAGGGCGCCGAACGCCCCATGAGTCGTCGTGTGGCTGTCGCCGCAGACGATGGTCATACCCGGCTGGGTAGCGCCCTGCTCCGGGCCGATCACGTGCACGATGCCGCGGCGCGAGCTGTTGATGCCGAGAAGCTGGATATCCGCATCGGCGCAGTTGTCGCCCAAGGTGCGAATCTGCTGCCTTGCCGCCTCCGGCATCCCCACCAGCCCGGCTCGCCAGGTGGCAGGATCCGTCGGGATCGCGTGGTCCACCGTCGCGAGTGTCCGGTCGGGCCGACGCACGGTCAGGCCCTGGGCCTTCAACAACGCAAACGCCTGGGGTGAGGTCACTTCATGAACCAGATGCAGATCCACGTAGAGCACCGCCGGCGTCTCGGCGGTTTCCGCCTCGACTACGTGAGCATCCCAGACCTTCTCGAACAGCGTCCGGGGCCGCGACCCCGGCATAGCCGCCGGCATCAGACAGCCACCGACGGGCGCATTGCCGGCTCAACCGGGTCCAGCCAGCCACGCGTGTCCGGCGTCTTGCCGGAAAACAGCCCGAAAAACTGTTTCTGCAAACTCTCGGTGACCGGGCCACGGCTGCCGGCCCCGATCTCGATCCGGTCAACTGAACGGATCGGCGTGATCTCCGCAGCCGTTCCGGTGAAGAACAGTTCGTCGGCGAAATACAGCATCTCGCGGGGGATGGCCTGCTCCACCACCTCGAAACCGGCATCGCGGGCCAGACACATGACGGTGTCACGGGTGATGCCGGCAAGAATCGACGACGCCGCGGGCGGCGTCATGAGACGGCCGTCCTTGACCAGGAACAGGTTCTCACCAGCGCCCTCACCCACCGTGCCGTCGGTGGTCAGGCCGATGCCCTCGGCAAAGCCGTTGCGCTTCGCTTCCATGCTGATGAGCTGGCTGGACAGGTAGGTCCCGCCCGCCTTGGCGCCGGAAGGAATCGTATTGGGGGCGACGCGCTGCCACGAGGACACACACACGTCGACACCGTTCTTAAGCCCTTCCTCGCCCAGGTAAGCGCCCCACTCGATGGCGGCGATGGCCACGTCAACGGGTGAATCCGAGGGGGCCGCGAGACCCAGGCCGGCCATGCCACGGAAGGCGATGGGGCGCAGGTACGCGCCACGGTCCAGGCCGTTGCTGACCACGGCCTCCTTGCAGGCCGCCTCGATCTCGTCCAGCGCGTAGGGAATCTCGATACGGTACAGCCGCGCGGAGTTGAACATCCGTGTCATGTGATCGCGCAGTCGGAATACGCGCGAGCCGGCAGGCGTCTCATAAACGCGGATACCCTCGAATACCGAGGACCCATAGTGCAGCGCGTGCGACAGCACATGCACCTTGGCGTCGGCAAAGGGCACCATTTTTCCGTTGAACCAGATAAATCCCTTGGGCTCGCTACTCACAGCTGTTTTCTCCAATCCCGGCCGTTCAGGCCGATTCCGCCGCGTCGAGAGTGGTGTGCCCCGGTGCCAGGGCACAGATCCTGTTGATGGCCTGCATGTAGGCCTGGGCGCTGGCCACGATGATGTCGGTATCGAAACCCTTGCCCTGGAACACCCGGCCGCCGTGGCCCACCGTGACCACCGCTTCGCCCTGGGCATCATCCCCGTCGGTGACGTTGCGGATGTCGAAGCTCTTCAGTTCGCAGTCCAGCCCCGTGACGGTGTCGATGGCGCGGAAGGCGGCCGCCACCGGCCCGTCGCCGTTGGCCTGCGCCTGGATGCTCCGGCCGTCCGCATGGATGACTTCCACCTCGGCGCTGGCCGGCCCCGGGCCGCCGGAGCGGATCGCAATGCTGGCGACCCGCCATTCTCCTCCTTCGGCGGCATCCGAACGCAGGACCAGGGCCTCGATGTCTTCGTCGTAGACCTGCTTCTTGCGGTCGGCCAGCTGCTTGAAGGCCATGAAGGCCCGATCCAGCTCGGGCTCGTCCAGTTCCAGGCCCAGCGAGCCGATCCGCTCGCGAAACGCATGCCGGCCACTGTGCTTGCCCAGCACCAGTCGGCTCCGGCCCATGCCGACATCCTCGGGACGCATGATCTCGTAGGTTTCCTGGTGGGCGAGCATGCCGTGCTGATGAATGCCCGCCTCGTGGGCAAAGGCATTGTCACCGACCACCGCCTTGTTCCGGGGCACCTGCACACCGGTTACCGCGGCAACCAGGCGGCTGGCCGGATACAGGCGTGTGGTGTCGATATTCGTGGTCACGCCCATGTGTTCGCTGCGCGTGCGCACCGCCATCACAACCTCTTCCAGCGCGCAGTTGCCGGCCCGCTCACCGATGCCGTTGACCGTGCACTCCACCTGCCGCGCGCCGGCCTCGACCGCCGCCAGGCTGTTGGCGACCGCCAGCCCCAGGTCGTCGTGACAGTGCACGCTGATCACCGCCCGGTCCACGTTGTGCACGTGCTCGCGGATATAGGCGATGCGATCGGCGAACTCGCCCGGCATCGCATAGCCCACGGTGTCCGGCACATTGATCGTCCCCGCCCCGGCCTCAATGACGGCGGACAGCACCTCGGCCAGGTAGCCTCGCTCCGTGCGCGCGGCGTCCTCGGCGGAGAATTCCACGTCGGGGCAGAATTCCCGCGCGATGCGCACGCCTTCCACTGCCCGTCGGATGACTTCGTCCCGGGACAGCTTGAGCTTGAACTTGCGATGGATCGGGCTCGTCGCAATGAACACGTGAATCCGTGCCCGCTCGGCATGCTGCAGCGCCTCCCAGGCCCGGCGAATGTCCTTCTCATGGCAGCGGGCCAGGCCGCAGATCGCGGGCCCGCGGATTTCCCTCGCAATGCCGCTGACCGAATCGAAGTCGCCGTTGGAGGCGGCGGGAAATCCGGCCTCGATGATATCCACGCCGAGGTCGGCCAGGGCCCGGGCGACCCGAAGCTTTTCCCGATGCGTCATGCTGCATCCCGGGGCCTGCTCGCCATCGCGCAGGGTCGTGTCGAATACGATCAGCCGGTCCGCCGCGGGAGGCGTTGCGCCCTGGCGCTCAATACCCATAGGACAGCTCCGTAATCGGATAGTAGGGCATCGCCTGGGGATGATGGCGGGGCGCGCCCCCACCGAGAATGTGCTGGAGGGTTTCCGCCTCGATATTGCCGCCGGTCAGGACGAGGCCCACCCGCTGGCCGGCCAGCTCGTCGCGCATGCCGGCGGCGGCGGCCAGCGCAACCGCGGCGGCGCCGTCTGCGATCTGGTGGATCGTGGTCGCGTAGGTCCGGATCGCGTCGTAGACCGCCGCCTCGGACACCAGCATCATTCCGTCCAGGGTGTTTTCCAGCACGCCGAGCGTGTACTCGACCGGTGCGCGCAGCGCCAGACCGTCGGCGACCGTCCCGGCGACGGCGAATGCCCGTCTTTCCCCGGTGTGCCACGCATGATGCATGGCCGGCGCGTTTTCCGACTGAACGCCGTACAGGCGTGTCTTCGGACTGAGCGCCTTGAACACGATCGCCGTGCCTGCCGCGGCGAGGCCGCCGCCCACCGGCAGGAACAGGGCGTCCAGCGGGTCGCTTTGCTCGATCATCTCCAGCGCCAGCGTGGCCACGCCCGCCATGAGTTCGGGCTCCAGCGCCGGGTGGACCAGCCGGGCCCCGTGGCTTTTCGCATAACGCTCCGCGGCGCGCATGGCGGCGTCGAAATCATGGCCGGCCTCGACGACCTCGGCACCGAGCCCCACCATCACCCGGTTGCGCTCGCGGCTGTTGTTCCTGGGCACGAAGGCCGTCAGGTGGGCGCCGAACATCTGCGCGGCCCGCGCCATCGCGTGGCCATGATTACCCGATGTGGCCGTCACCAGGCCACGGGCGCGCTCGTCCTCGGACATGGCGGCGAGCAGGTTCAGGGCGCCGCGGATCTTGCAGGAGCCCACCGTGTGGGCGTTCTCCAGCTTGATAAAGGCCTCGAATCCCAGCGCGTCGTTCAGCAGCGGATGGCTAAGAGTAGGCGTGGGGGGCAGGTGTTCCATGACGACCGTGTGCGCACGGCGCACGTCATCGACGGAGACCGGGTGGGCAGGTTCGGTGTGCCGGGCCAGCGTGGCCGACGCGGCGGTGGGGGAACTCAGCATGCCACGCTCTCCTTCATGCGTACCGCCGGGGCGTGGGCGGCGATCAGGTGGACGTTGGTCACGTCGAACAGCTTCTCGACGTGCCGTGCGAGGGTTTCCGCCGACCGCTGCGGAGAATGAATTTCCAGGGTCATCTCCATGTGGGGCGATGCATCCTCGGAAACGGTGTTGATGGAGGTCACTGAGAACCCACGCCGCTCGATGAGCCCGAGCGTCCGGATCACAGCTCCTTCCACTCGCTGTATGGTCAGTTTCAGGGTGTGGTTCATGCGCTCGCTTCCTCCATCATGACGTCGTTGGTCTGGCCGGGGGGGACCAGCGGCCAGACATTGGCCGTGGGATCGATACAGACATGGGCCAGCACCGCGTCCTCTGCGTTCAGCAGCCGCTCGATGGCGCCGTCCACTTCGTCTCGGCGGGTGACCCGGAAGGCGTCGATCCCGAAGGATTTCGCGACCTGCACGAAGTCCGGGTTATCGGAAAGATCCACTTCGCTGTAACGCTCGTTGTGGAACAGCTCCTGCCACTGGCGAACCATGCCCAGGGACGCGTTGTCCACCAGCAGGATCTTCAGCGGCAGATCGTAGCGGCGCAGGGTCGCCAGCTCCTGGATATTCATCATGATCGAGCCGTCGCCGCTGACCGTCAGGACCCGAGTCCCGGGACGCGCAATCAGGGCGCCAATGCCCGCCGGGACCCCGAAACCCATGGCGCCCAGGCCCGCGCTGGTCAGGTGCTGGTCGGGCCGGTCGAACTGGCAGTGCTGGGCCACCCACATCTGGTGCTGACCCACATCGCAGGTAATGGTCAGGTCCCGGTCGGCCTCGGAGATCCGCCGCAGCATGTCGGGCATGTAGATGCCGTCGCCGGGCGCGTCATAGCGCCAGGCATTCGCCGTCTTGCGCTGCCGGCAGGTCCGCTGCCAGTCGGCAAGGGACAGATCGGTCGGCAGCCCGGGCAGAGCCACCCTGAGATCACCCAGCAGGGCTGCATCGGCCTGCCGCAGCTTGCCGATCTCGGCGGGGTCTGCGTCCATGTGGATGACACGGGCGTTCGGCGCAAACCCGTCCAGGCGACCGGTCGCGCGGTCGTCGAACCGCGCGCCGACGCAGATCAGCAGATCGGATTCCTGGACCGTGTAGTTGGCGGCCACCGTGCCGTGCATGCCCAGCATGCCGATGAAGTGGGGATCCCGGGTCGGCACGGCCCCAAGACCCTTGAGGGTCGCCACCACCGGGATCCCGCTGGCCTGGGCGTAGGCCCGGAACTCCGGCACGGCGCGGGCGATACCGACACCGCCGCCAACGTACAGGACCGGACGGCGGGCGGCGCGGATCAGCTGCCGGGCCGTCGCCATCTGGGCAGGATCCGGTGCCCCCGTTCCGGGCCGGGGCATCTCGAACAGGGTGGGCAGGTCGGTCTCCGCGATTGCGACGTCCTTGGGCAGGTCGATCAGCACGGGACCGGGGCGTCCCTCCTGGGCCACGTGGAACGCCTCGCCAATGATGCGCGGAATATCCTCCACGGACCGGATCAGGTAGCTGTGCTTCACGATTGGCATCGTCATGCCGAAAATGTCGACTTCCTGAAAGGCATCCGTCCCCATCAGCCCGGTCGGCACCTGGCCGGTGATGGCCACGATGGGCACGGAGTCCAGGAACGCGTTGGCAATGCCGGTGACCAGGTTGGTCGCGCCGGGTCCGGACGTCGCCATGCACACCCCCGGACGACCGGTGACCCGGGCATAGGCGTCAGCGGCAAACACGGCACCCTGCTCGTGGCGAGTCAGGATGTGCCGCAACGGCGACTCGGTCAGCGCATCATAGACGGGCATGATCGCCCCGCCGGGGTAGCCGAAGATGGTCTCCACCCCTTCCTGTTCGAGGGCTTTAACCAGCAGTTGGGCGCCTTTCATCGTGTCAGCCCCTAGGCCGCGGCCTGCTTGCGGGCTTTCAGCCACGACATGCGCGCGCGCAGGTCACGGCCGACTTTCTCCACGGGATGCTCGAGGTCCTTGTTCATCATGGCCTGGTAGTCCTTCATCCCGGACTCGTATTCCTCGGTCCATTGACGCGCGAAGGTTCCATCCTGGATATCCGTCAGGACCTCGCGCATTTTTTCGCGGGTGTGCTCGTCCACGACCCGGGGACCCCGGGTCAGATCGCCGTACTTGGCCGTCTCGCTGATGAACTCATGCATCTTCGCCAGGCCGCCCTCGTGCAGCAGATCGACGATCAGCTTCAGTTCATGCATACACTCGAAATACGCCACCTCCGGCTGATAGCCGGCATCGGTCAGTGTTTCGAAACCCTGCAGGACCAGCTCGGTGACGCCGCCGCACAGGACCGCCTGTTCGCCGAACAGGTCGGTCTCGGTCTCCTCGGCAAACGTGGTTTCCAGCACGCCGCCGCGGGTGCCGCCCACGCCGTGGGCGTAGGCCAGGGCCCGCTCCCGGGCTTTACCGGTGGCGTCCTGGGCTACCGCCATCAGGCAGGGTACGCCCCGGCCTTCCTGGTACTGGCGGCGAACCAGATCACCCGGCCCCTTGGGCGCCACCAGGATCACGTCGTGGCCGGATTCCGGCTTGATCCGGCCGTAATGAATGTTGAAACCGTGGGCAAACAGAATGGCGCAGCCGGGCTTCAGGCTGTCCTTCACCGCCTCGTAGGCGGCGGGCTGGGCCATGTCCGGGGTCAGCAGGGCCACGATGTCGGCGCCCTCGGCCGCTTCGGCCGGGGTGGCCACCCGCATGCCGTCGGCGGTGGCCCGGGCCCAGCTCTTGCCCTCCGGCCGCAGGCCGACGGTCACCTCGCAGCCGCTGTCGGCCAGATTGCGGGCGTGGGCACGGCCCTGGCTCCCGTAACCAATGACGGCGACCTTGAGTCCCCTCGTGTGGCGGGGGTCGACATCGGTTTCATCAAAAATCTTCATGGCGGCTCCTGGTGTCCTTGCAGTTCGATTCGGTCAATTCAGTCCGGGGGGTTAGTTCTGTTTCGGTAAAAATTCCGGGTAAAAAAAACCCCGCTTCCGTTGCCGGTCGCGGGGTTTCTGGTTTTCGGTTTGCTTGTTAGGCGTTCGCTAGACCATGACCCCGCGTGTCCCTACTACGAGGACGAGAATAAGAAGGCTAATAAGCGCAATGAGGGACTCGCGCGCAGGCACGCCGGCCCGGGCGGTGGTCACCGCGGCATCCTGGCGTCGTCTGTGGGCGATTCGGGTAGACATTGGCTTCAAAACGGTTGAGTCTTCTGGCTGGTCTGTTTCCTGCGTTGAAGCGATTCTAAGCACGAGCGTTTTGCCCGAGTCAACAATAAATTGCCCACTTTGTGACCGCTTCGATGCAGTGCGGCAAAAACCTCGGATTTAACACCTTATATACAACCCCCTATTTCCCGGATCGGCGGACATGAGCAAGAAAGACCCCAGAGAACACTCCAGAGCCGTAGTAGACGGCGTTACTCGCGCACCCAGCCGGGCCATGCTCCGGGCTGTCGGCTTCACCGATGCCGACTTCGGCAAGCCCCAGATCGGGGTCGCTTCCACCTGGAGCCAGGTCACTCCCTGCAACATGCACATCGATACGCTGGCAAAGGCAGCGGCCGCCGGCGCCGACGAGGCCGGGGGCAAGAGCCTGGTCTTCAACACGATCACCGTGTCCGACGGCATCTCCATGGGCACCGCGGGCATGCGCTACTCGCTGGTGTCCCGGGAGGTGATCGCGGATTCCATCGAGACGGTCGTCGAGGCCGAAGGTCTGGACGGCCTGGTGGCCATCGGCGGCTGCGACAAGAACATGCCCGCCTGTGTCATGGCCATGGCCCGCATGAACCGCCCGGCAGTGTTCGTCTACGGCGGTACCATCCGCCCCGGGGCGGAACGCCGGGACATTATTTCCGTATTCGAGGCCGTGGGCGGGCACGCTGCGGGCCGGGTCAGCGACGCCCAGCTCCTGGAGGTCGAGCGTACCGCCATTCCCGGGCCGGGCTCCTGTGGCGGCATGTACACCGCCAACACCATGGCCTCGGCCATCGAGGCGCTGGGGCTCAGCCTGCCCAACAGCTCCGCCCAGGAGGCCGTCGGGGACGCGAAACTCGCCGATGCCCGGCGCGCGGGGGCTGCCGTCTGCGCCCTGCTGGAACGGGGCATCCGGCCGAAGGACATTCTCTGCCGCGAGGCCTTCGAGAACGCCATCGCGGTGACCGTCGCCCTGGGCGGCTCCACCAACGCGGTCCTGCACCTGCTCGCCATCGCGGACGCCGCCGGTGTCCCGCTGGAGCTGGCCGACTTCACTCGTGTCGGGGCGAAGATTCCGGTGCTGGCGGACCTCAAGCCCAGCGGCCGCTATCTCATGTCGGAGCTGATCGCCATCGGCGGGATCCGTCCGCTCATGAAAACCCTGCTGGACGAGGGCCTGCTGCATGGCGGATGCCTGACCGTCAGCGGCCAGACCCTGGGCGAGGACCTTGCGGCTGTCGCGCCATATCCGGAAGGACAGACCGTGGTGCGCCCCGTCTCCGACCCGATCAAGGCGGAGAGCCATCTGGTCGTGCTCACCGGCAATCTCGCCCCGGACGGGGCCGTGGCCAAGATCACCGGCAAGGAGGGCGAAGCCTTCCGCGGCACCGCCCGGGTCTACGGTTCGGAGGAAGCGGCCCTGGCGGACATCCTCGGCGGAGGGGTGTCGGCAGGTCACGTGCTGGTGATCCGCTACGAGGGTCCAAAGGGAGGGCCGGGCATGCGGGAAATGCTGAGCCCCACGTCGGCCATCATGGGCAAGGGACTGGGCGACTCGGTGGCGCTGATCACCGATGGGCGCTTCTCCGGCGGGAGCCACGGATTCGTCGTGGGACACGTCGCCCCCGAAGCGGCGGCCGGCGGGCCGATCGCCATTGTCGAGGACGGTGACGAGATCGTCATCGACGCCCGGAGCCGCGAGATCAACCTGCTCCTGGACGACGAAGAAATTCGCCGCCGGCTGGAAGCCTGGGAACCGGAAGCTCACCCGGCGGGGGCGGTCCTGAGAAAATACGCCCGGCTCGTGAGCTGCGCGTCGAAGGGCGCGGTGACCTGACCGCCGAGCCGGGTCGTTCGGTGACAGCGGCCGGGAACGGCGATGCGCCGGGGAGAGTGATGCAATGAATGAATTCGACTACGTGATCGTTGGCGCCGGCTCCGCGGGCTGCGTGCTCGCGAACCGGCTCTCGACCAACCCGGGAGTCTCGGTCTGCCTGCTCGAAGCCGGCCCCGAGGACCGTTCGCCGCTCATCGGCATTCCCGGCGCGTTCGCCTACTTCATGTTCAGCCGCAAGTACAACTGGCGCTACAACTCCACCACCCGGCCGGATATCCGCAACGGCCAAGCCGGTGTTCTGCCCCCGCGGCAAGACCCTGGGCGGCTCCAGCGCGGTCAACGCCATGATCTACATCCGCGGCCACGCCTCCGACTATGATCGCTGGGCGGCGGCGGGCAATCCCGGATGGAGCTGGGACCACGTCCTGCCCTACTTCAAGCGTTCCGAGGGCAACGTGCGCGGCGCCTCGGCGCTGCACGGCGCCGACGGACCGCTGGTGGTGAGCGACTGCGATCCGCCCTACGCCCTCAGCAACGTGTTCCTGAGAGCCGCCGAAGAGGCGGGCTTTCCGGCGAACCGGGACTTCAACGGCGCCGAGCTGGAAGGCGCGGGCGTTTTCCAGTTCACCATTGACGGCGGCCAACGCTGCGGCGTTTCGCGAGCGTTCCTGAAACCGGCCCGGCTGCGGCCCAACCTGACCGTGCTGACCGGCGCGCTCGCCAGCCGGATCCTGCTGGACGACGGTGCCGCAAAGGGCGTGGCCTGGCGCGGCAAGGGCGGAGAACAGGTCGTGAGGGCCCGCCGCGAGGTGATCGTGAGCGGCGGCGCCTTCAACTCACCCCAACTCCTCATGCTGTCCGGCATCGGCGACCCGGATCAGCTGCGTGAGCAGGGCATCGAGACCCGCCACGCCCTGCCCGGCGTGGGCCGTAACCTGCAGGAGCACGTGGATGCCTGCGTGCTGCAGGCCAGCCTCAAGGGGGACGGCTTTGCGAGCTCCCCCAGCGGGCTGGCCCGCATGCTCCCGGAGGCTCTGAAGTACCTGACCGGACGCACCGGCAAGTTGGCCGCATCCATTACCGACACGGGTGCGTTTCTGAAAACCCGCGCGGACCTGGATGTTCCCGATGTGCAAATGCACTTCGTGCCCCTGTTGTTCGACGACTGCGGACGCGACTTCAAGCTGCTGAGCCGGGACGGCTACACCCTGCATGTGTGCGTGCTGCGCCCCGAGAGCCGCGGCCAGCTGACGCTGGCCTCCGCGGACCCCGCAGCGGCACCGGTAATCGACTTCAACTTCCTGACCGAGGAAGCGGACCGCCGCTCCCTCGTGGACGGCCTGAGGCTGGCCCGCACCATCCTGGCGGCCCCGGCGTTCGAGCCATGGCGCGGGGAGGAGGTTCACCCCGGACCGGCGGCGCTGTCCGACGAGGATCTGCTGGCCAAGGCCAAGGAACGCCTCGGCCTGGTGTACCACCCGGTGGGCACCTGCAAGATGGGCGCCGACGACCTGGCGGTCGTGGACGCCGAGCTGCGGGTTCACGGTGTCGACGGTCTCCGGGTCGTGGACGCTTCCATCATGCCGACGCTGATCAGCGGCAACACGAATGCGCCAACGATCATGATCGCCGAAAAGGCGGCCGACATGATCCTTGGCTCAACGGCCCCGGGGGGGATGAAGGCAGGAGAACGGACGCCGCCATCCCGGACCATCGAAGACGCCGCCTTGGCTTTTCAGCCTGACGGCCCCTGACGGTCATATCAGACCCGCGCCTCCGTGGCGCGCAGCCTGGCGGCCGGACCGGTTCTAAGCGCCGGATTCCGGGTCCGCGGCCTCCTGCTGGTCCTTGTAGGCCCGTTTGTAGTCGTCCAGGTTTTCCTGGAGCATCCGCAGGTACTCGACCATGAAAAAGCCGATGGCGCGGTCATGGTCCCCCTCGAAGTCCTTCAGATTGTCGTTATGGGCGGCCACCACGAAGGCGTTGAAGCGCGACGCCGCGTACAGAAGCGCCATGCCCACATTCTCTTTGGACTGCGATTCGATGTGTTCGTTGGCCAGCTTGATAAACGTATCGGCGGTTTCGCGAAACTCGCGTTCGGTCTGTTCGTCAGTCACCGGGCTGTGTTCTCCTGCTACAGGGATTTGATGATCGGGTCCGGGAAGTAGGGTAACGAATTTCCGGCGGCGACCCGGACTTTCCGTCCCCGGCCGAACGGTCGTCACCCGCCAGGGGAAGTCTGCCGTTCGTCTCCCGGATCCGCCAGAAATCCGACGATGGCATCCCACGGCCGAGTGCAGTCGTTATGACCACAGGGCAGGCCCAGCCACTGGGCTCCATCCACGGCTGCTGCCAGACGCCTGCCGTGGGACGGTGGAATGAGGGTGTCCTCCTCGCCGTGAATGACCAGTAGTGGCCCCGCGTACCGGTCGAGACAGGCGAGGTTGTCCCAGGGATCCAGTACCAGGAACGGCAGCACGCCGGACCGCATCGCCAGGGACCGGGCGCTGGAAAACGTGGATTCCAGGACGAGCGCGGAAACGGGCCGGGCCGCAGCCAGCGCACAGGCCGGGCCGCCGCCAAGGGACCGGCCCCAGGCCGCGATTCGCGAGCCGTCGATATCCGGCCGGCTGGCCAGCGCGTCAAAACCTGCCAGGACCGCTTCGGTAACGGACGCCTCGGTGGGCTTGCCGGGCGTGCGGCCATAGCCCGGATATTCGACGAGCAGCACCGCAAAGCCCGCATCCCGGAGCGGGCCGAAGCCATGCAGCCAGTCGTCGATGATCTCGGCATTCGCATGGGCGAACAGCACGGCCGGCGAAGGACTAGCTGGCGGGGTGGTCGGTGCAAGGAGCCACGCCTCCCGCTGCCCGTTCGGACCCAGTTCGATCCGCTCGGCGCCGGTCCCCTCGAGAACGGGGGCCACCGGCGGCGCCGCCGGGGCCGGATACATGACCGTGCGCTGCACGCCCAGCACCAGGCCCGCATAGCCCAGGGCGATCACCAGGGAAACCACCAGAGCACTCACGCCTGATACCTCGATCAATTACAGCCGGTCAGGCTGTCGATCCATGCGGAAACGAGGCTCACGCCGCCGGCATCCACCAACGCGGATCCGATCGGCGGCATGCCGCCGGCGTCCCGCCGGCCCATGCGATCGACGACGACGGAGCGGTTTGCCGCGCCGGGGTCGATACGGACCCCGCCCATCATGCCCATGCCACCCCCGGTGGCCCGCACGCCGCAGGTGTTCGTGTCCCGCAGGGCCACGGTCCAGCGGAAATCCATGTCCACGGGCGTCGGTCCGCCCGGCCGGTGGCACTGGCTGCAGTTGGTGTGAAGATAGGCACGGGCGCGAAGACCGGGGTCGGCAGCGGCGTCCGCGGGGTCCGTGAGCATTGGCAAATCTTCCGCCCCCCCCGGCAGCGGGTCGGCGAAGAACCCGATGTGCTCCAGGGTGGTCAGCTGGTTGGCCGTTCGACCGGTGGATGAATAGGTCAGATCGCCGTTTTGCTGTGCGGTCTCCAGCCCCAGGGACACGCCGGCCGCCTGGGTATGGCACTCCAGGCACTGGCTCTCGCCAGGATAGATCCAGTCCTGTCCGTCGATGGTCCTCACCAGCCCGCCGCGAACCCGGTCGGCGTCGGTGCCCGCCTCGTTCCAGGCATAGGTATAGCCCGCCCACTCGCCGTCCGGATGGCGCATGAGCAGTCGGGTCTCGACGAGACGCCCGGTCAGTTCGAACTGCTTGACCAGGACGGTGCCCGCCGGGAACTGCCAGTCGCCGTCGCCGTCGATTTCGATCACGGCATCGTCCGGCAGACCGATCCAGCGACTCTTGTCCGCACCGTCCGACCAAAACGGCGCGTTCAGCGTGTAGGGCACGAGGCCCGACGCAGGCTGAGTCGCGTCGCCGGCGGCCGTGCAGCCGGTCTCGCTCAGCAAATCCGCCACCGGATCCACGCCACCACCGCCGGCAGCCGTCAGCTTCCGGAAATCACCGCCGAGGTTCACCACATAGATCTCGCCGTCCGCACCCTGGCCGAAGGACGAAATGTTCAGACTCGAATCGACCAGTTCCTCCAGCGCATAGCCGCCACCGTCTTCCGCCAGCGCCCAGATGCGGCCGGAACCAAAGTCACCGAAGACGTAGCGGCCCGCCAGGGCCGGTATCGCGCTGCCCCGGTAGACATAGCCCCCGGTGATGGAGTTACCCAGGCTGTGGCTGTATTCGGCCACCGGCTCGACGAGGCCGCCGCCGGAACAGTTGGCCGGCTGAAAGTCGTGGGCCCCCTCCCGGCAGTCCCAGCCGTAGTTGCCGCCGGCCTCCACCTGGTCCACTTCCTCCCAGGCCCCCTGCCCCACGTCGCCGGCCCAGAGGACGCCGGAGGCCGTATCGAAGCTCCACCGCCAGGGGTTGCGAAAGCCCCAGGCGAAGATTTCCGGGCAGGCAGCCGTGTTGGCGCCGGGGCCGCAGACCGCGTTGGCGGCGAACGGGTTGCCTGGCGGAATCCGATAGGCGGGTGTGGGCCAGGGTACGCCGCGGACGTCCAGCCGGAGGAACGAGCCGAGCAGGCGGGTGGTGTCCTGGGCCCGGTTGTTGGGATCGCCGCCGCTGCCGCCGTCTCCGAGACCGAGATAGAGCAACCGGTCCGGACCGAAGGCAATATGGCCGCCGTTATGGTTGTCGAAGTCCTGGCTCACCGTCAGGACCACTTCCTCGGTCCAGTTGGCAGGGCTGGTGGGGTTGTCCGGCACAAAGCGGGAAACGACCGAGCGCATGCCACCGCCGCCGCCGTCGGTGTAGGAGACATAGACTTCGGACGTTGCGGGCCAGTCGGGATCAAAGGCCAGCCCGAGCAGACCACCCTCGGAGCGATCGTTGACCTGCCCGGCAATGTCCAGCCAGACCGGTGCGGCGTTGGCGGCCGGATTGTCGGCGAATACCCGCACCCGGCCGCTCTTTTCCAGCACGAACCAGCGACCATCAGCCGGCGGCGCCTGGACCAGGCCCGTGGGCTGGGCAAAATCCGGCAAACCCCCGAAGGCCGGTTCGAGAATCACCTCGGCGTCACCGGTCCCACGCGGCGGCGCGACGCAGGTCGTGTTGGACGGGCGTTCGTCCAGGCCGACGACGGCCGCGGGTTGGGCAACGTCGTTGTCGCGAATCAGGCCTGCGGCTTCGGCGGTGCCCAGGCGTGCGTTGACCGGATTGGACAGGCGCAGGACCAGGGTTTCGTCGGGCTCGACGTCGGTGTCGTCCAGCACGCCGACACGGATCGATGCGGCCGTGGTTCCGGGAGGCACCGTCAGGGTGCCGCTGGCGGACATGAAGTCCGAGCCGGGCTCGGCCGTTCCCCCCTCGCTGCGATAGTCCACCGTGACCGCCGAGCCGGCAGGTGCGGACAAGGTGACCGGAAACACCAGGTCGGTGGGATCGGTGGACTCATCGGCGCTGGCCGCACCGATGGAGACCGTGGGGACCGCCGGCGCGGGATTGCCGCTGCCGCTGCCGCCGCCCCCTCCTCCACCGCAGGCGGCGAGCACCAGGAGCGGGAGAGCCACCAGGACGCCCAAACGTCCGGATTCGCGAGGCCGACCGTGGCGGGAACGGTATCGGCAGATGTCATTCAGCGGCATGTCGTCTCCCACCCGCATGAGGGGCGCAATTCCATTTGTTCGACGGTACAGGTTGCGGCGGGCATGAAGGATCAGACCCTCCGGCAGCTCATGAGTTGCCGATTCTAAGGGAGGTTCTCCGTGTTGGAGCCCGAATCGCCCAGGTGGCTGCGGTCTCCGCGTCGAGAATGCCCCCAACGAGCTGATTTGGTGAAGTTTTTTGCCGGCCCGGGTGCTCCGGTTCCAAAGGCCATAGAATCAGCGCCTGGCAAGGACCCGAGGTCCCTCGACATGTCGGCTGATCTCTCCCAACGCATGATGATGGCAATCCGCGCCCACCAGGCCGGCGACCTGGCGGCGGCGGAGACCGCCTACCGCGCGGTTCTTGCGGCCTATCCCGAACAGCCCGATGCGCTGCACTACCTGGGTGTCATCGCCTATCAACAGGACGACCCGGACCAGGCCGCCAGGCTGATCGGCCAGGCGCGGCAGCTCAAGCCCCGGGATCCCGCCGTCGCCGCCAACCTGGGGCTGGTCTTCCAGGACCAGGGCCGCGCCGCAGAAGCGGAAGCCCAGTTCCAGGCGTCGCTGGATCTCGAGCCCCGTCAGCCCGAGGCGTGGTTCAATCTCGGTCTTGCCCGCCGCAAGGGTCACCGCCATGCCGAGGCCTGCGACTGTTTCCGGAAGACCCTGGGGCTTGACGAGGACCACGTCCAGGCGCGACGCCATCTGGGTCTTGCGCTGCTGTCCCTGCGCCAGGGCGCGCCGGCGGAAGGGGCATTGGCCCGCTGCGTGGCGGCGGCGCCGGACGATGCCCAGCTCAGGTTCGAACTCGGGCGGGCCCGGGAACTGACCGGAGATCTCGATGATGCGGCGGAAGCGTTCGAGGCCGCCGCCGACCGCGACGCGGACATTCGACCCAAGGCGCTCAGCCGGCTGAGCGTCGTACGACGCCGGCAGCACCGGCTGGACGATGCGCTGGCCGCCGCTCGCACGGCGGTTGCCGGCGATGCCGATGATCCCGATGCCCTGCGTAGCCTCGGGCATTGCCTGAAAGCACTGGGGCAGCTGGCGGAGGCCGGGGACGTGTATCGCAAGGCCCACGGGATTTTTCGGGATCCGGCCGAGGCGGCAACCCCGGGCCTGCCCACCTTTGATACGACGACCCGCGCCAAGCTTCGCCACGACGAGGAGCAGCTCGCGTGGCTCATGGACCAGGGTCTGCAGGTGGATACGCTGGGCCCGATCGCCAGCGCCACACGGACCGCGCTGGCCGCTCTGCCGGCCGCGGCGGACGACGGCGAACTCGTTCCAGCCCCCGCGTCGTGGAAGTGGTACAACCGCTGTCACTACCTGGAGTCAGGGGAACGCCTTCCCGGCGGAGCCCTCGGGCCCGGGATAAATCCGGCGGTTGTCGAGGCGGACTATCACAGGCGGGCGCCGGGCATTACCTGGATCGACGAATTCCTGTCGCCGGAAGCCCTCGGGGCGCTCCGCCGCTTCTGTCTCAACTCCACGATCTGGTACGACTGCGATCACCCCAATGGCTACCTGGGCGCGTATCTGCAGGACGGTTTCTGTAATCCCCTCCTGCTCCAGATCGCCGACGACCTGCGCAACACATTGCCCGGCATTTTCGAAGACCACCGGCTGATGCAGTTGTGGGCCTACAAGTACGACAGCCGGATGTCTGGCATCGACATTCATGCGGACTTCGCGGCGGTCAATGTGAACTTCTGGATCACGCCCACCGAGGCCAACCTGGACCCGGAGCACGGCGGGATGGTGATCTGGGACGTGGAGGCGCCGCTGGAATGGACGCTGGACGAATACAACACGTATGACCCGGCTCAGCAGGCAGCCATACGCAAGTTTCTTGCCGACAACAACGCGAACGAAATCGTGATTCCCCACCGGCAGAACCGCTGCGCGGTGTTCAATTCCAATCTCCTGCATCGCACCGACGACATTCATTTTCGCGACGGTTACGAAAACCGGCGAATCAACATCACGATGCTGTTCGGTCACCGAGGGGGCTGAAGACCACCGAGACCGGATCGTGGGAAACGGCTCCGGGTTCAATTCGGCAAGCTGCACAAGAAGCTGGAAAAGGATCCAGCCATCCCCGATCGATCAAGACGGTGCGCGGCGCCGGGTACCTGCTGATGGCGCAGATCGAGTCCGCCTGTCCGATTATTGCGGACCCCGGACCGCCCGCTTCCATAAATACGTATACCGCGGCGCAGCTTGATGGGCCTACGCTCTTGGCAGGGAAGGCCGAATCCAGGAGGACAGGTCATGAACGCAGCGAAACTGATCGTCGCGATGCTGGTGATTGCCCTCGTATCCAGCGTGTCGCTGGCAGGCGGATCGGGCAAGGGCGGCGGCCAGGCCAAGAGCGGGCCCCGGGTCCAGCAGCCGGCGCAGTCCCAGCCCCGGCAACAGGCCCGGGATGCCGAGACACCTCGGGGCCAGTCACAGGCGGCGCGACGGGCGACGGAAGAGTCCCAGGTTCGCGTCAAGGAGCAGAAACGGCTGCACAATGAGGACAGCTCTCGTGTCAAGGAACAGGATCGGGCGCTGAATCGCGAGCGGAAGCAGATTGCCGAGGAGAACCAGGCGCTTTCCCGGGAACGGGAAAGGGCCACCCACCAGGAAGCAATGCGCGCCGAGGCCGAGAACCGGCTGCGCGAGCGCGAGCGCGCGGTGGCGGATCCCGGGCCGGGATCCGGCCAGGGCGGCAGTAGGGATCTGCGGAGCCAGCTTCGCGACCAGCGACAGACACTGGCACAGGAGCGGGAGCAGCTCACCCGACGCGAGGAACTCGCTACCAGGGAGATTAACCAGATTCAGGAACGCACGCGAATCGCCGGCCAGGAACGGGACCAGGCCCGAGAACGGATGCAACTGCTCGAGCGCGAGCACAAAGCGCTGCAGGAGCGTCAGCAGATCATGCGGCGGGAGCAGGAGATGCTGCGGGAGCAGGAGCGCATCCTCGAGCTGCAGGACCCGGGTTCCTGAGGATTACAGGCGCTGACGGCGACATCCGCCCCCGGCGTCCCGGCGTGCGAACGCAATTCCCGTTCCTGGGAGCGATACAATGCACGCGGGAGAGGGATAGTAGCCCCGCTCGCGACGCCCTCGCGCGCGCAGCAAACGGTGAGCCGGGATACCGGGCCAGCGAGATGCGCCGGAATTCCACCGGCGGGGCTCAGTGCCTTCTTGCCAACAAGTCTTTTTCCTGACCCGTCCCTGTTCCTCGGATCGATGGCGGGTTTAGCGCCCGGCTCCGCCCGCAGCTGCGAGCCGACATCGTGCCTTTCAGCGAAGCTGCCGACGCGGGCTCTTCCATACCCGATGCGTCTTTTCCCGATACGCTTGCTCCAACGCACGAATCAAATCCCTCTCACGCTCTCCGGCGAATACCATACCCACGTGGCAACGGAAAAAAACACATGACCTGGGTGGTTCTCGCCCTCGTGCTCGTCGCGGCGATTGCCGGGCCCGGCCTGTGGGTAAAGCGCGTCCTGGCCAAGTACAGCGAGCCGGCGGATCGCTATCGTGAACAGGGCTCCGGCGGCGAGCTGGCGCGTCACCTGCTGGACCAGTTCGGATTAAATGACGTCGGCGTCGAGGAGACCCAGGCCGGCGACCACTACGACCCCGAGGCCCGCAAGGTGCGGCTGACTCCCGGCAACTTCAGCGGTCATTCCCTGACGGCGGTCACGGTCGCAACTCACGAAGTCGGCCATGCCATTCAGCACGCCCGCGGCGAATCGCTCTTCGAGGCTCGTCAGCGGCTGGTCCGGGCCTCGATCTCGGGACAGAAACTGGGCAGCGTTTTGTTGATCGGCGCGCCGATCATCATCCTGCTCACCCGGGCTCCTTCGGCAGGACTATTGATGGCCCTGGGGGCCTTCGCCACCATGGGCCTGGCCACCCTCGTCCACCTGGTTACGCTACCGGTGGAACTGGACGCCAGCTTCAAGAAAGCGCTTCCGATCCTGGAAAAGGGCGACTACCTGCACGAGGGAGACCTCGTGCACGCAAGGAAAATTCTGAAGGCCGCCGCCCTGACCTATGTCGCCGGTTCGCTGGCCAGCCTGCTGAACCTCGGCCGCTGGCTCACCGTCCTGCGCCGCTAGCCGGCCCTATTCAAACAGGGAAGAGAGTTTCTTCCTGATTCGCGTTGCCTGCTCGTCGCCGGCATCGGCCAGCTCCGCCAGGTACTGGCGACCCTCGACCACCTTGGCCCTGAGGTCCTTGACCCGGGCCCAGAAGACTTCGTCCAGTTCCGCATCGGCGGCCTCCGCTTCGGCATGCGCCTGACGCGCTTTCGCCTTGGCCTCTGCGGCCTCGATTTCGGCGTTCCAGCTCGCCATCTGCGTGTCGATCTTTTCCTTCAACAGCTTGTTGAGTTCCATGGCTTCTCCCCTTGGAATAAGGCGCCTGTTCAGAGCATAGACCCGCCGGGACCCGGTTGTGCGCTTGCCGCTGTCATGTTCGACCCATGCGAGTTTCAGACCAGCGAACGGACCGCCGCGGCCATGCGCACCCGGGTGGCCTCGTCGGGCATGGCCCCGAACCCGGCGCCGATATTGTCGGCGGCATGTTTGGGATTGGCGGTTTCCGTCAGCACGCAAGTTACGGCCGGGTGCGACAGAATATATTTCAGCGAAAATTTCGCCCAGGTGTCGCAGCCTATTTCGCCCGCCCATGCCGGCAGTTCGTGGCCCTTGACCACGGAGAAATAGGCGCCGTTGATGAACGGGCGGTTGATCAGAACGGCGATCCCCCGATCCATGGCCATCGGCAGCAAGCGGTCGGCGGCCTCGGGCTCCAGAATCGAGTAGTTCACCTGCACCATGTCCACCGCACCCGCCTTCATCAGGGCCATCATGGGCTCGTGATACTGCTGCTGGTGACGGGCGACCCCCAGGTGCCGGGTGAGGCCCTCGGACTTCAGCCCCTGGTAGCTGGCCTGCCTTGCGGCGAACCCCGCCAGGTCCCGTGTGAGCACCAGGTCCAACTGCTTTCTGTCCTGGGCCGCCAGCACCTCGCGGGCCTCGCTGCGGTCCTGAGCGTCGTTGCCGGTCTCGATGTAGGTCCCGAAGAACAGGTCGTCGGCAATGGACAGTTCTCTCGCGATCTCTCCGGTGACGAAGCGGCTGCCACCGCTCACGTCGATGTACGCGCCGCCCTGGTCGTGGAAATAGTCGATCAGCGCCCGGGACCGGACCATGTCCCCATCCCGAAACGCCTGGGAGTTCCCCAGGCCGATAATCGGCAGACTCTCGCCGGTGCCGGGGATAGGTCGTCGCGGAAGGCGCGGCTGGTCGGCCCGAGCGATTCCCGTCAGGGGCAGGGCGACCCAGGCAGCAAGGGCCGCGGAGGCCCGAATAAATTGACGACGATGCAACATTGGCAAAACTCCATGAGGCGGATACCGACGGGGGCCGATGGCTGAGGGATCGAGTCGTCACTCTCCCGAGTCGAGTGTCGGAGTCCAGGCCTGCCCTCGGCGAGGAACTCACATGATGTCCGGTTGCCTGTGGGAGAGCCACGACTCGTCAAACCCGCCCTCGCCGGGTCAGAAGCTGATTGTGGTGATGGATAGCGCCTTCGCGTCAGTCAGCCTCCGAAGACTCTCAGGCGCTACTCGGCGACGGGCGGCGCTTCCGGCGGCGGCGATACGGCGGGCCGGCCAGCGGCAATCGGGTTGCAGTTCTTGATGGTCACCCGCCCTTCCAGCACGCTGCCCTTGGAGTACTCGGAGAATATGCACTCGTTGGTCGCGGGATCATAGTTTTCGACCCAGAGGTTGTCCGCCTTCCAGGTGGCGGCAATGTGCAGCTGACCGGCCGGAACCCGGATGGCCATCACCCCACCATAGCGCTTGACGAACACCTGCTCGAAATAGAAGTAGAAGGCCAACAATCCGGTGAGGAGCACGACGGCAGCGGCGATGGATGCGCCTTTCCAGCTGCCCATCCGCCCGCCGAACACGTAGACGAGCCCGAAAGCCAGACCGATGATGAGTGCCCAGTAGATATAAGTGATCATGATGTCACTCCGAAATACCGTGCCGCCGATCGAGGGTAATCAAAACTCGGTAGTCACATCGATGCGCGAGGCGAAGCAGTACCCATTGTGCTGCTTCGAGTCGTCGACGACGACGAGAACCCTCATACCGGTGGCCAGCGCGAGCTGGGCCTGGTCCAGCATGCGATAGGCGCGCACGGGATCCGTATAGGTGCCATCGCAGCTGAATGTCACCCAGTTTCCACGACATGCCGGCAGCAGTCCCTCCAGCCGTCGGCCCAGCTGGGCCATGCAGCCCCCGTAGGCGGAGTCGCCGGACACGAGGGTCTTGGTGATGGACGTCTCCACGTTGGCGGTATCGGCGCCTGCTCCCGGTGACGAACAGCAACGCCGCTGCTCCCAATGCACTCAGCAGTACGTTTCGTCGTTTCATCGATAGCCTCCAATCAGGGATCCGGCCATTACCGGCCGTCGTTGTACCGGGCAAGCTGTCCGCGGGACGCACAGAACAGGATCAGTTTCAGTATTCTCCGCATCACTGCGGGCGCGCCGGAATCTTTCGCCACACCTGCCCTCCGCTCAGCTCGTAGAGCACCGCGGGCACTTTCACGCCGGTATCTCGCCAGGCCTGCACGGTGACGTTGTCCAGAAAAACCTCGTCCTGGCCGCCGAGTCCCGGCGCGCTGCGAAAACGGATCCACGTGTCGGCGCCCGCATACTCGCTGATGTCGTAATAGTCGCCGCGATGCTGACCAAAATCGTCGCCGTCGCCCGCGAAGCGGTCCAGCTCGGCCCAGCTCTGGCCCCCATCCGGCGACACCTCGAAAACCACGTAGTCGCCGGCCCGATCGAGGTTCTTGCGTCGCCAGTTGAACGACACCCAGGCCCGGTCCACGTTGGACAAAGGAATGGCGCGGCCAACCTCGCGGGCGTTGTCGCGAACCCGTAAGCGCTGACCCTCAACCCGGATATCTCCGCCCGTAGCCGTGCCGTCATCGTTGACTTCGATCCAGCAGGCTTCCCACGGCGTCAGGTCCTCGTTGCAGTAGTCCCTCGCATTGAACTCGTCCACGTACATCGTGTCGGCATGCCGGGTGCCGAACGCGTTGCCCTGGCGCATGAAGCCCTCCCAGATTTCTCCGGCCAGGAAGGCCTGGCCGGCGCGGCTGGGGTGATAGCAATCGAACCGGGAAATATGAAAAGGCTGCATTCGTTCGGTGGCACTGAATACCCGGTCGGTGAACAGCACGCGGACGCCATTGCGGCCACTGTACTGGCGGGCTTTCCTGGCCATCAGTTCGTTCAGCTCCACCACGTACGCCAGGGCTTCTTCACGGTCCTGCGCGCTCGAGCGGCTGCTCAGCACCTTGCCGCAAGGCCCCTCCTCGACCCCCTCGCTGTCCAGCCACTGCTCAAGCAGAAGCTCGACGAGAAGATCCTTCGCTTCTTCCCCGCCCTCCAGGGTTCCGCAGACCGTGTTGTCGAAAAAATGGTCGCAGGCATCCGCCGCGGCTCCGTCCTTCACCTTGTTGCTGTCCAGGTCCCACGTAGCCTGGCAGCTCTCGAACACATAGTTGTGATCCCGCCCGGCCATGAGTTCGGCAAGGCGGGTGACATTGGGTACGCCTGTCCAGTAGATGGTGCCGTCAGCCGAGAGCATGTCGGTGAGGTGCAGCAAGGTTGAGTCGATGTGGGACTCGGCAATCGCCAGGTCACCGGCGTAATCGTGGCCTCGCGGCTGGCAGACGTCGTTCGCCCCCAGGCCGATGAACACGGTGTCCACGTCGGGGTCGGTGGTCACCTGCTGGGCCTGCTCGAGGGCATCCTTCCATTCCTCGCCGTCGTCGGAGGCATCCACGACGCGGTCAGGCGTAAACCCCAGCAGGGAGGCGATGGACCATGACTCGTGACCCGCCGAATGGCTCCACTCCCTGCTATGGAGGCCGCCCAGGTTCTCGACGCATTGAATGATGTCCCGGCGGCCGCACATGTCGCTGGTGTGGGTGGCCGAGGACATGCTGTCTCCGATCACTCCGAGCTTGCCGGTCGGTGGAGCCTGCGCCGCCACCGGAGTTGCGAAAGCCAACAGGCCCATAGCCACCGCCGTCATGGAGCAGCTCCAGGGCCGTCGTCGGTGGGTATCAGCCGCCCGGAAACAGGGCATGCATTCACTCCGGCAGATCGCTGAGATATCCGGACTCTACTCCGACGGATCGATCACGGGCAACGTTGCGGCGGACCAGGGGCAGCAATGCCCATGCGGAAACGCGGCCCCACCAGGCTGCCACAGTGTTTACCGCAAGGATGGAACAGGCCCCTGAAACCGGCCTGGATGCATGCTTGAAGAGGTTGCGATGGACTTGGCTACCGGAACCGGAAAAGGGAATTACGGCGCGCCCCTGGATGAGTCTTGCGAACACCCGGGAGGCAGAATCACAGGAAACTTCCGCCGGCACGCTTGTGCAGGCGGCGGGCCCTTTTCCAGCGACAACCCGGGGGCACGACGTTGATTTATGGAACAGCCGCGCACCCGATACCTGTCGGTAGAATTCCTACTTCAGGAGACCCATGAGCATGTCCCTCTCGGCGTTGCCGCCGGCGTCGCCGATGAACTTGCCGACTTCCTTGTACATGTCCTGGGCCGTCGCGGGCGAAATGCCCAGGGCATCCATGCTGGAAGACAGTCCGCCGATATTGCTGAGGGGCCCGGAAATAACGCCGGCATCCTGAGCAAACTTGAGGTACTCGCTGGCATTCGGCAGATAGCCGGCGAGGGACAGGAAATCGGTGGTGGGCAGCGTGTTCTTGGCCAGGGACATCATCGATCCCAGGCCGCCGGCGGCCTGTCCGGCGCTCAGGCCGAGCCCGCTCGTCAGGCTCGATACCAGGGCATCATTTCCGAACATATCTGCCGCGGACTTCATGACATCCGTGGTCGAGCAGCCAGAGGTCATGAGAAGGCCGCCCAGCGTCGCCGCGGCAAGTAGTTTTTTGAGCATTGAGTTTTTCTCCGGATGGATAGTCGTTGGGGCGACACGTCGAGCGCGATGGACATGTCGAAGGGACGGGGTGGGTATAGACGCTGTTTCCGGACCTCGCCAGAAAAGTTTGCCATTACGACTGCACCTGTCCGCTGCGCGACACGATTGGCCAGGTTGCGAGACGGTTGGCGCACCAGGACCCTGCATTCCTCCCCAGGACGACGATCCGGGCTTCCCTCCTCTTGCGGAATACCGGAACATGAAACCGGCGAGCGAATTTCGCCAGCGAACCCGAACCTGGCCGTCATGCGGCATCCAGCCCGCGCTCCCCGGTGGAGGTGAACCATGGCGCCGGTGACTTCCTCCCGGTTATCGCACCTTCCCGTTTGCCTCGGCCGGCAACAGGCGGTCGAGCAGACCCATACGGAAACCCCGACGAATGGCGAATAAACCTGTACCTGACGTGATCATCATCGGCGCGGGGGCCAGCGGGCTCATGTGCGCGATACATGCCGGCTATCGCGGGCTGCGCGTGCTGGTTCTGGAGAAGGGTCCGAAAGCCGGTCTGAAAATCCTGGTCTCGGGCGGCGGCCGGTGCAACTTCACGAATCTCTTTGCCGATCCCAGGAAGCAGTTCCTCTCCGGCAATCCCAACTTCTGCATCTCGGCCATGAGCCGGTACGGGCCTGGGGACTTCATCGACATGGTCGAGGCCCGCGGCATCAGCTACCACGAAAAGACCCTCGGCCAGTTGTTCTGCGACAACACGTCGAAGGATATCGTCGCCATGCTGCTGGACCAGTGCGCGTCGGCCGGTGCAGACGTCCGTCTCCGAGAGGAGGTCAGCGCCGTCACACCATCTGAACACGGCGGGTTCGAGGTCATCACGGGAAACACGACCTACCGCGCCGGAAAAGTGGTCATCGCGTCGGGCGGCTTGTCGCTGCCCAAGATTGCGAGCGATCTGGCGTTTCGGACGGCCAACCGGCTGGGTCTGCAGGTTGTCCCGCCTCGCGCCGCGCTGGTGCCGCTGACCTGGAATTCTGACGACAAGCAAAAGTACGCGGATCTCTCGGGGATCTCCCTGGACGCTGAGGCCTCGTGCCATGGCGTAAGCTTTCGCGAGAGCATCCTCTTTACCCACAGGGGCCTGAGCGGCCCCGCCATGCTCCAGATCTCCTCGTACTGGCGGGAAGGGGATTCCGTTGTCGTCGATCTCCTGCCGGAATGTGAGGCAGCCCGGTGGCTGGGGACTGAGCGCGAGAAGAACCCACAGCAACGCATCGTATCGCTGCTGAAGAAACGGCTGCCGAACCGGCTGGTGGAAACGCTCGCCGGGGACTGGTACCCGGATACGAAGATCGGATCCCTTTCGCCCCGCGAGGTCGCCGACGTGGGTGCGAGGCTCAACGGGTGGGAGTTCAGGCCGGGCGGGAGCGAAGGCTATCGCACGGCCGAGGTCACGCTGGGCGGCATCGACACGAACGAAATCTCCTCGAAGACCTTTGAGGTCAAAAAGTATCCCGGCCTGTACGCGATTGGCGAAGCCCTTGACGTCACCGGCTGGCTGGGCGGCTATAACTTTCAGTGGGCGTGGGCTTCGGGATGGTGCTGCGCACAGCACCTGTAGTCTTCCTGATTTCCCGCTCCGCCGTTAATCGCCCTCGCCGTTCACCTGGCGCTCGTAATCGGCTTCGTCGTAGCGACCCTTCGACTGCGCGATCAGACCCCCTGGCCCGAAGGACCATGCCTCGTACCCACTGATACACACGGCCCGCCCGGTGCCCCCCGGCCCGGTGTTGGTTCCGGTCCAGGTCCAGTGGAACACTCCGCAACCGTTCTCGAGGGTCACTTTGTCCAGCTTCACGACCATGTCGGGAAACGCTGTCATGAAGTCGCCCGCTTTCGCGGCAATGGCCTTCCGACCCAGGGCGGGTGCACCATCGTTGACGGCAAGAGATCCAGCCGGCTCGTAAAAGGACGCCAGCGCCTTGGGGTCCTGGCTGCTCCAGGCGGCAGCATAGCGGGTCGCAAAATCCGTCAGCTGCTGCAGATTCATCCAGGAAGTCTCCTCGTTGTCACGGCCTGAGAACCTGGGAGCCCCGCAGCCCCCTGAGGTCCCGGTTCCGGCCTGCGACACCGATAGTCGTGTCGGATTTCCTTACAAGTTGCCCTGGTCGCCGCGGCCCGTGGTTCGCACCAAGCATCTGATTTTCTAACTGTTCGAGCCGAGTGGCCCAAGGCTTGCTACTTGTAGTCACGGAAAACCCTAGCATCGAGAACAGCCTGCGTGAAGCGATCAACGCTGATGGCCCGGGAGAGCCGGAATCTCAGGATAGCCATGGCCTGTTTCCTGGGGCTGGCCATGGTCGGCGGCAGTGCGTTTGCGGCGAATGCGCTGACAGAAAGTTCAGCCACCGCTGGTGTAACAGAGTTCTTCAGCAACCACGTCGCCGCTCCGGCCACAGATCTCCTGCACGGCATCATTCTGACCAAACAGTTTGCGTTCTTCTTCACGCTGACCGCGCTGTTGGCCGTCGTCCTTCCGGCAACCCGCAAGGAACGGTTTTTCAGCAAGAGCCTGCTGCAAGATTTCATCTGGTTCGTCTACCAGCACCTGTTCCTCTGGATCATGGTCGGAACCTATGTGAGCTGGCTGAAAGCGGGGTTCGACAATCATTTTTCCCATCTGGCCATCGACACGCTGCAAGCGTGGCCCTTGTGGGCAAAGCTTGTCTTCGGGCTGCTGCTGGTTGACCTATTGGATTGGGCGCAGCATCTCCTTATGCACAAGGTCCCAGTGCTGTGGAAGTTTCACAAGGTTCACCACTCTCAGCGGGAGATCAATTTCTTCACCAACTTCCGGACCCACTTCATCGACGATCTCACGTTCAATCTGGCGTCCGTGCTGCCGTTCGTATTCCTGTCCTTCGAGATCCCTCAGATCTGGGCCATTCTCGTCATCCAGAAATGGCACCCTCTGCTGATCCACGCAAACATTCGCACGAACCTGGGGCCGCTGAAATATTTCCTGGTGACGCCCCAGTCCCATCGGGTGCATCATTCGCTGCAGCCCGAACACCACGACAAGAACTACGGCTGCGTTTTCGCCATCTGGGATCACATGTTCGGCACGCAGGTCCGCGACTATGAGGTCTACCCGGACACCGGCATCAACGAGTACTTTCCGGTGGAGCAGGACTACAAGTGGTGGCAGGTGCCGTTCCTGCCCATTCTCCAGAGCCTCTACCCGTTCAAGGAAATCGCCCAGCAAATGGCGGGCGCGAAGCCGCCCAGGACCCAGGCGCAGCGCAAGTCCGATTAAAGATAGTCTGTGGGCTGCATCTCCGGCCTTCCTGTTTCGTTTCGACACGCCTGGACGGCAAACTGGCGCCGTATGGCGCTCGCCGCATCCGAAAACGATCTCTGGAGTCGGTCCCGATCGAGCTGTCGTGCAGTCCGTTTCCGGTCAGCTGAAACGGAAGGACTTGCTGAACGGCAGTTCACGAACCCGCTGGCCGGTCGCCGCAAAGATCGCGTTGCCCAGGGCCGGGGCGGCCGTGGGCGTACCGGCTTCACCGACGCCGAAGATCCGCTTGCCGCTTTCGTGTATCTGCACCTCGATAGTAGGAGCCTGGTGGATACGCAAGAGCGGGTAGGTGTCGAAGTTGCGCTGTTCCACGGCACCGTCGCTCACCGTGATCTCTCCGAAAATCGCCGAGCTGAGCCCGAAGATCAGCGCGCCCTGAACCTGCGCCTCGATGTTGCGCTTGTCCAGCGCGATGCCGACGTCCACCGCAGCCCAGGCCTTCTCCACGGAAATGCGGCCATCGACGTGGCTGATTTCCATGACCTCGGCGGTGGCCTGTCCGGAAGCCAGCGCGAAAGCCACGCCCCGGGCATGCCCATCGGGCAGATCCGATCCCCAAGCCGGACATCTCCGCGACGCTCTCGAGCACCTTGCGGCCGGGTCCGTGTTTGACCAGCGACAAGCGCATGAGCAAGGGGTCCTGGCCGGCAGCGTGGGCCAGCTCATCCATGATGCTTTCATGGAAAAAGCAGTTCTGGGACTCGCCCACCGAGCGCCACCAGCCGACCGGGAGGAGATCGTCCGGCCGATACGCCGTGACCCGGTAGTGGTCGATGAGGTAGGGCTGTTCCTTCGCCCCCATGGTGATGGACACGTCTTTTTCCGGAACGCTCGCCCTGGCCTCGCCGGTCATCCGGTGCCGCCGCCGGTTGCCGGACACAAAGAGCGACGGAGCGGACAGGTCCAGGTCCAGGGCCACCGGCCTGCCGTCGGCCACCGCGGCGCGAAAACGGGCGGACGCCATCGGCCGGTAGGCATCGTGGGTCAGGTCTTCTTCGCGAGAATAAGTGACGCGCACCGGCCGCCCGGCGGTTGCCTTTGCTGCCCGTACGGCTGCCTCCACGTCGTCCATTTCGAAGCGGCGCCCGAAGCCACCGCCCATATAGGTGGTATGTACCCGGACCGCCTCTCGCGGCAGTCCGGTCAGGTTCGCGCCCACCAGCACCGCGAGCGTCGGGAACTGGTTGCCGGCCCAGATATCCAGCCGGCCGTCCCGCAGCCACGCCGTGGCGCTCATCGGCTCCATCGTGGCGTGGGCCAGGTAGGGAACACGGTAGATGCCCTCGATGACGTCCGGACCCTGGAGTGCCGTCTCAACATCGCCGCGGTCCCGCGGCCGGTAGTAGAGCGGCTGATCGAAAGCCTGCTCGATCCGTTGCCGATGGCCCTCGGAGGTTTCCGGATAAGGCGCCGGGCCCCACTGGAACTCGATCTGCTCCGCGGCGCGCATCGCGTACCAGGTGTTCTTGGCCACGACGATCACGCCGCTGTCCATCGGCACGATGCGTTCCACGCCGGGCATTCCAGACGCCTTTTCGGCATCGTAGCTGGCCATCTCGCCGCCCAGCCGAGGCGACCGCCGGACCGTTGCGAACAGGAGATCCGGCAGCGTGACGTCACTCGCATACTCTGCGGATCCGGTGCACTTGCTCACCATGTCCACCCGGGGCAACGAGGTGCCAAGCAGGCGCCAGGCCTCGCGGGGTTTCAGGGGCGGATCCTCGGGGGGAGCCAGAGCTGCAGCAGCCACCGCCAGATCCGCGTAGGCCAGGCGCTGTCCACCGGCACCGTTCACCTCGCCGTCTTTCGTCTCCAGCGTTTCGGGATCCACACCCAGGCGACCGGCCGCCGCCTGGATCAGCATGAGACGCGCCGCCGCACCGGCCTGGCGCATCTTCACGAACGCATCCCGGATCGAGGTCTGACCGCCGGTGGCCTGCTCGGGACGGTAGCGAAGACGCCGCCAGAACGGCCGCGCGCCGTACAGGACGTGGTTGGCATAGTGGTCCGACGCCGGCCCGTGTTCCACGCGCACGTCCTCGAATCCCACGTCGAGTTCCTCGGCCACCAGGGCGGCCAGGGTCGTGTGGATTCCCTGCCCCATCTCGGCCCGGGGCGTAATGATGGTGATGCCGTCCTGGTCAATGATCACGTACGGGGTCAGGGCCGATTCCCCCGGTTCCAGTTCGACGGATGCCGGCGCCAGGCTTGACGTGTACCGCCTGAATCCGACGGCGACGCCACCGGCGACGGCGGCGGATCCGATCAAAAACGCCCGGCGCGTAGTCATCGCACGCCCCTCAGGCCGTTGCCTGCAGGCGCTCGGCCGCGGCCTTCACGGCCTGCCGAATGCGGACATAGGTGCCGCAGCGGCAAAGATGCGCCGACAGCGCCCGGTCGATGTCCTCATCCGAGGGGGAGGCATTTCGGCTCAGCAACGACACTGCGCCGACGATCTGTCCGGGCTGGCAATAGCCGCACTGCGCGACCTGCGCCTCGATCCAGGCCTCCTGCACGGCATGCAGCGCCTCCGGGGTACCGATGCCCTCGATCGTCGTGACCTCGCCGGATACGTCACCCGCGCGCAGCAGACAAGCGCGCATGGCAACATCATCGATCAACACGCTGCAGGCTCCGCAGGCGCCGATGCCACAGCCGTACTTGGTGCCGGTGAGCGCCAGCTCGTCGCGCAGCACCCAAAGCAGCGGCATGTCCGGATCCGCATCCACCTCATGGTCGGCGCCGTTCACCTTCAGATGGATCATTAACTACGTACCTGCTCGCATGGAATTCGTCGATGTTGCGACAGTGTGCCTGTTTCGACCACAGCCGGCGTCGCAGTTTCAGAAACGGGCGTCCGGGACGCCAGCGGGTTCTCGACAATCGGGTGTTGATGTCACACGATGGGAATCGATCGAAACCCGGGGCCCGAGCGGCATCAGCCGGGGCGCCCGGACACTGGCGGCTGCAAGCCTCCCTGGACTCAGACAGGATGCCTCAATATTGAACACCAGATCGACCCACACGCTGCTGGCCCTGGTTGTCACTGCCTCGCTGTTCCTCGCATCCGGCTCCCCGGCATCCGCCGTGGAGCCCTTTGATGTCGTCATTCTCAACGGCCGGGTCATGGACCCCGAGACCGGCTTCGACGCGATCCGCCACGTCGGCATTCGCGGCGGCACCGTGGCGGCGATCGCCGAGCAAACCCTGGAGGGCAGGACGGAAGTCGACGCCAGCGGTCTCGTCGTGGCCCCCGGCTTCGTCGACCTGCACGCCCACGGCCAGTGCGCCCGGTCCAACGAGTTCCAGGCCATGGACGGTGTCACTACCGCCCTCGAGCTCGAGCTCGGCGTGCCGGACATCGAAAAGTTTCTCGCCGCGCGCGAAGGCAACGCGGTGGCCAACTTCGGCGCGACCATTTCCCACGGCATCCTGCGGAGCTGGGCTACGCCGGAACACGAGGAAGCCGTGGATGACCTGGTCGCGGAGTTCGGTACCACGGGCGATGACTGCATGGGCGTTTTCAAGGCCTTCGGCGGAGGCGTCAGTCCGACCCGCGATACCGCGCTCGACCCGACACGCTATGCCGCCCTCGACCAGCGAATCACGCAGGGCCTTCGGAACGGGGCTCTCGGCATCGGCCTGCCGCTGCAGCTTTATCCCGGCGTTTCCTACGACGAGGTCTTTCGGGTCTTCGAAGTATCGGCCCGGCTACAGGCGCCGATTTTTACGCACGTACGGTCTTCCGGTGTCAGCGGGATACAGGAGGTCCTCGCCAATGCCGCCGCAACGGGCGCACCACTGCACATCCTGCACATCAACAGCTCGAGCCTGTGGAACTACCAGACCAACCTCGACATGGTCCTCGGCGCACAGGCCCGCGGCGTGGACGTCACCGCCGAAGCCTATCCCTACACGGCCGCATCCACCGGCATTTCATCAGCCATGTTCGACGAGGGCTGGCAGGAACGGATGGGGATCAGCTACGAAGATATCCAGTGGCAGGACACCGGTGAGCGCCTGACCCCGAAGTCTTTCGAGAAGTACCAGGCCGAGGGCGGCCTCGTCATCATCCATCTCATGCAACCTGAGTGGATCAAGGCGCAGATCGCCAACCCCCGGATCATCGTGGCCTCGGACGGCATGCCCTACGCGCCCGGCGCACATCCGCGCAGCGCGGGGACGTTTTCCCGTTATCTCGGCCGCTATGTCCGCGACCAGGGCGTCCTGCCCCTGATGAGCGCCCTGGAGAAGATCACCCTCCAACCCGCAGAGCGTCTCGCCGCGATCTCCCCGCAGATGAAGCGCAAGGGGCGCCTGCAGGTCGGCAGTGACGCCGACCTCACCGTATTCAATGCCGAAACGATCATCGACACCGCCGACTTCGACGGCAACCTGACCTATTCCGAAGGTGTCGAGTACGTACTCGTCAACGGGACCTTCGTCGTGCGTGATGGGGCCCTCGTGGAGGGTGCAAGGCCCGGTCGCGCCATTGTCGGCGGCGCCCAGGCTTTTTAGCTGAGACGAGGCGGCTCCCCCCCGCCGGCGTAGACGAACGGCCAACGGCAGCGGCGCCTTTCCCGTACTAAGATTGCTCAGGAGACTGATCGGGCGGTCCGCCAGGCGCCCGATCCTCTCGGATACCAGGAGGAGCGTCAATGCAGCGATCACTACACATCGATCCGGACAAGTGCACCGGCTGCCTGCAGTGCGAGATGGCCTGCTCGTACGAAAACGAAGGCGTTTTCAATCCCGCAAAATCGCGTATCAAGGTCTTCACCTTCCACCACGAAGGCCGCTTTGTTCCCTATACCTGCACGCAGTGCGACGAAGCCTGGTGCATGAAGGCCTGCCCGGTAGACGCTATCGTGTTCAACGCGGAAACCGGCTCCATGGATGTCCTCGACCCGGTATGCGTGGGCTGCAAGGTGTGCACTATCGCCTGCCCCTTCGGCACGGTGAACTACAACGTGGACACCGGCAAGGTGATCAAGTGCGACCTGTGCGGCGGCGAGCCGAAGTGCGCCGAGGCCTGCCCGACGCAGGCCATTACCTACATCGACGCGGGTTCCACCGGCCTTGACCGCATGCGCGCCTGGGCGGCCAGGACCGACAGCGGCAACCGGGCGAACCCGTAACCCTCGGAGGGAACATCATGGCCTGGACCAAGAACATCCTTCGCGTCGACCTCACCAGCGGAACGATCGCGGCCGAGCCCCTCAATATGGAGTGGGCCCAGGAGTACCTCGGGCAGCGGGGCCTGGCGACCCGCTATCTCGTCGAAGAAGTCGACCCCACGTGTGACGCGCTGGGGCCCGAGAACAAGCTGATCATGGCGACCGGGCCCCTGACCGGCACCACCGCTTCCACCGGGGGACGCTACTCGGTAATCACGAAGAGCCCGCTGACCGGCGCGGTGGCCTGCTCGAACTCGGGCGGCTTCATTGGCGCCGAGATGAAGAACGCCGGCTGGGACATGATTATCTTCGAGGGCAAAGCCCCCGAGCCCGTGTATCTCTACGTGGAGAACGACCAGGCGGAGTTGCTGCCGGCGGATGACCTGTGGGGCCAGACGGTCTGGGCCGCAGACGAAATGATCCACCGGAAACACCAGGACCCGCAGCTGCGTATTGCGGCCGTGGGGCGTTCCGCCGAAGCCGGATGTCTTTACGCCTGCATCATCAACGATCTGCACCGGGCAGCAGGCCGCTCGGGCGTGGGTACCGTGATGGCCTCGAAGAACCTCAAGGCGGTGGCCGTGCGCGGTACCCGCGGGGTGGGCAACATCAAGGATTTCCCGCGCTTCATGAAGGTCACGGCCGAGCAGAAACAGGTGCTCGCCGAAAACGCGGTGACCGGCGAGGGCCTGCCCACCTACGGCACCCAGGTGTTGATGAACGTCATCAACGAGGTGGGGGCGCTGCCCACCCGCAATGCCCGGGACGTGCAGTTCGAGGACGCGGAAAAGATTTCCGGGGAAGCGATGCATGAGCCGCGCAAGAGCGACGGTAAGCCCAACCTCACCACCAACGCCGCGTGCTTCGGCTGCACGATCGCCTGCGGCCGGATCTCCACCATCGACCAGGGTCACTTCACGGTCAAGAACAAGCCCGAGTACTGGGGCAATTCGGGGGGCCTGGAGTACGAGGCGGCCTGGGCCATGGGCACCGACACGGGTGTCGGCGACCTGGATGCCGTCACCTACGTGAACTTCATTTGCAACGAAGACGGCTACGACCCCATCACCTTCGGCGCGACCGTAGCCGCGGCCATGGAACTCTACGAGATGGGCGCTATCGACAGCGAGATTACCGGAGGCCTCGAGCTGACATTCGGCTCCGCCGATGCGCTGGCCCAGGCGGCGGAACTGGTTGCCTCGGGCGAGGGCTTCGGCAAGGACCTGGGGCTGGGCTCCAAGCGGCTGTGCGAGAAATACGGGCATCCGGAGCTGTCGATGACGGTGAAGGGGCAGGAGTTCCCGGCCTACGACCCGCGGGGCATCCAGGGTATGGGGCTGGGCTACGCCACCTCCAACCGGGGCGCCTGCCACCTGCGTGGCTACACGGTGTCCTCGGAGATCCTGGGGATCCCGGAGAAGACCGACCCGCTGGTCTCCGAAGGCAAGGCAGCGCTGGTCAAGGCGTTCCAGGATGCCACGGCCGCCGTGGATTCCTCCGGGCTGTGCGTTTTCACCACCTTCGCCTGGACGCTGGAGAACATTGCCCCGCAAATCGATGCGGCCTGCGAGGGAGACTGGTCCACCGATCGACTGGTCGAGGTGGGCGAGCGGATCTGGAACCTCGAACGGGAGTTCAACCTGGCCGCCGGCCTCACCGGGGCCGACGACACGTTGCCCAAGCGGCTGCTGAAGGACGCGGCGAAGACCGGGCCGGCCAAGGGCAAGGTCTCCGAGCTGGACCGGATGCTGCCGGAGTACTACGAGCTGAGGGGCTGGACGCCGGACGGCATCGTCACGCCGCAGGTTCGCGAGCGTCTCGGCCTGCCGAGCCACGGCTGATGCAGTAGACGGTCGCCGAGGATCAGCACGGGAGGATCGAGGATGCACCACGTGATTATCGGTGCCGGACCGGCAGGCGTGATCGCGGCCGAAACGCTTCACCAGCGGGACCCCGGCGCCACCGTTACGCTGATTGGCGACGAACCCGAGCCGCCCTATTCGCGCATGGCCATCCCCTATTACCTCATCGACCGGATCGACGAGCAGGGCACCTATCTCCGCAAGCAGGAGGGCTACTTCAAGCGCATCGGGACCACCGTCGTCCAGGACCGCGTCAGCTCCGTATCGCCGGCGGACAAGACCCTGCAACTGCAGCAAGGAGGCGCCATCTCCTACGACCGGCTGCTCGTTGCCAGCGGGTCCCGCCCCGTCACCCCGCCGATCGACGGCATCGATTCGCCGGGCGTCTATCCCTGCTGGACCCTGCAGGACGCCCGCGAGATCCTCGGTCGGGCGAGTCCCGGCGCCCGGGTCGTACTCATCGGCGCGGGTTTTATCGGCTCCATCATCCTGGAGTCGCTGGCCCTGCGCCGGGTCGAACTCACCCTGATCGAGATGGCCAATCGCATGGTCCCGCGGATGATGAACGAGACCTGCGGGGGAATGATCACGCGGTGGTGCGAGAGCAAGGGGGTGCAGGTGCACACCTCGACCCGGGTTCGATCGATAGAGTCCCCGAGCGGGGAAAGCCCTCTCGTCGTGATGCTGGACGATGGCAAAGCTCTGCCCGCCGATCTCGTCATCCGGGCTACCGGCGTGCTCCCGAATACTGAATTTCTCGACGACAGCGGCGTGGCGCTGGATGGCGGCGTGCTGGTCGACGAGCACCTCCAGACCAATTATCCGGACGTCTTCGCCGCCGGTGACGTGGCCCGGGGCAAGGACTTCTGCACCGGCGAACACTCGGTGCTGGCCGTTCAGCCGACCGCGGCGGATCACGGACGCATCGCCGCCGCCAACATGGCTGAGGCGGGTGCCATCCGGCACCAGGGCAGCGTCGCGATGAACGTGCTCGATACCCTCGGGCTCGTTTCTGCATCCTTCGGCGCATGGAGCGGGGTGGACGGCGGCGATGCCGCCGAGCTGATCGACGCCGAGCGCTACCGGTATCTGAGCCTGCAGTTCGAGGGCGACAGGCTGGTGGGCGCCAACAGCCTCGGTCTGATACAACACGTGGGCGTCCTGCGGGGACTCATCCAGAGCCGGCTTCGCCTGGGCCGCTGGAAGCAGCGCCTCATCAAGGATCCGACCCGCATCATGGAGGCCTATCTCGGCGCAACCCACGGCGGCGTCACGCCGATGCGATGAGAATTCGCTTCAAGCTCTATGCGAGCCTGGGCCGCTATCTGCCCGAGGGAACTCAAGGCAACGCCATAGAAATCGAGGTGCCCGCGGATGCCTCTGCGCACTCGATCATCGACCGCTACAACGTGCCGAGACGCCTCACCCACCTGGTTCTCGTGAACGGTGTCTTCGCGGACAAGGCCCAGCGGGACGCTGCTGTACTCAAGGACGGCGATACCGTGGCCGTCTGGCCGCCGATTGCCGGCGGCTGAGCGGGTACCGGTGACCAGGGGGCCGTGTCCGGGGCAGGGAGAGGCGTGGGAAAACAGCTTCACCCGCGAACTGGGCCTCACCCACAGCGAGTTCTATCGAAGCCTTCCGCCGGCCATCGCCCACCACGCGTTCTCGGTGGATGAGAACCGGGTTCTTATCGATTACGGAGACCGAAAGGTGATCCTCGAACTCGGCCCACAGCAGGTTCGGTCCATCGCGTCGCTGCGCCTTCCCTACGTCGAAGTTCGCTTCACGTTCGAGGGCTTCCCGGTCACGCAGAGGCAGGAGTTCATGGCGCGGTTCGAGCGGTATTTTCGGCGAGGCGGCGGCTGAAATGCCCTCCGGCGGGCTTGATTGGGGGAACCGGACTGTAGAGTGGTCCGACCCCGGCAGTCTACGGAGCGGCAAGATGGAAGAGCGAGTCATGGAACTGGAGATCAAGGCAGCCCACCTGGAGGACTACGTGAATGTCCTGAACGACGCCTTGATCCGTCAGCAGGCCCACCTGGAAAAACTCGAGCAGCGCCTGGATCGCCTGCACGAACGTATCCAGGCCGGCGGGGACCCGCAGACGGACAGCGACCCGGCAGCCGAGAAGCCGCCCCACTATTGATCACCGACAATGGCCCACGTCCGCCCACCGGAGAGACCCGTTCATGACTCGACACCCCACCCTCGTGCTGTGCATGCTCGCAGCCCTCGGCCTGCTGGCTGCCGGCAATGCATCCGCACAATGGACCAATCGGTATGCGAAGCTCTCCGACTTCAGGCACCACGTCTATCTCGAGCAGCACGAACTGCCTTACCTGGCTTACGGCCCGACGGATCCGGCGCCGGCGCCGGACGGCCGCCACGTTGCCCTTGCGGCCCGGGGATGGATCTGGCTCCTCGACTTGCAGACCGGCACGGCACGGAGAATCACGTCGGGCGCCGATGTCGATAGCCGCCCCCGGTGGTCCGCGGACGGATCGCGCATTGCGTTCGTGCGTGACACTGGCGAGGACACGGGAATCGTCGTTCTGACGCTTGCGACCGGCGACGAGACCCTCATCAACACGCCCACGATTGAACTCGACCCCGAGTTCTCCGCCGACGGCGCCTATCTCTATTACACGTCAGGGCAGGGAGACGTGCTGAGCCTGTGGCGGCGGCACCTGGCGTCAGGCGTGGAGGACCAGCTGACCGATCTTCCGCAGGTCGAACGCCATGTCCGCCGCCTGCCGGACGGGTCGGGCATCATCTATCTCCATGGAGACGGCCCTCGCCGCACCCTGCGCCTTCGCGACTTTGTTGGCGGGCAGGACATCCCCGTTCGGGAAAACACCCTGACCTATCACCTGACCGCGGATGTGCATCCGGCTGAACGGGTGCTCGTGTTCAGCTCGCCCATCGACGACGACTATCACCTCTACACCATGGATATCGACCAGCCGGGGATCGCTTCGCGGCTGACCCGAGGGTCAGGCTATGCGCTGACGCCGAGCTGGAGCGCCGATGGCCAGTCGATTTTCTATGTCGAGCCCGACGAGACACAGCAGTTTCACCTGAAGACCATCCCGGCCTTCGGCGGTTCGCCCCGCCAAGTAGAGATCAAGCGCTGGGACTATGGGATGGACGTGGGAATGCTCGTGGTCGAAACACGCGACGGCGAGGGCCAGCCGTTGGCCGCGCGCCTGTCAATCGTGGACGCGAACGGCCACCCGGTCGCCTCGCAGGACGGCCCTACCTATTTCGACCCGCAAACGGGCCGGCACTACATCTACAGCAACGGCCGCACCGAGCTGACGGTGCCGGCGGGCCGTTATTCAGTCCTGGCAGCCCACGGACCGATGACGACAATGGGACGAGATGAGGCGCAGGTGCGCCCTGATGGTCCCGCGACGGCCAGTCTCACCCTCGAGACGATCTGGGACGCCGAGGCGGCCGGCTATGTCTCGGTGGATTACCATGTGCATCTCAACGGTGACGGCCAGCATCGCGCCACCCACGCCGACGCGCTACGGCTGCTCGACGGCGAAGACCTGGACCAGATCAGTCCGATGTCCTGGAACCGCTGGGAGCGCCGCCTGGACGAGGCGCTGATCGGTAAGTCTTCGAGCCGCAGCGGGCGCACGGTCTACCAGGGGCAGGAAGTCCGATCCCACTTCCACGGCCATGTCGGACTGGTCGGCAACGAGACCGCCTATACCCCCTGGTTCTTCGGCCCGGTCAACCCGCGCCTTGGGGACACCGACCAGACCAACGGCGAGGTGCTGGCCTTTGCGGACGCCAACGGCGCGTTCGCAACCTACGTGCATCCGGTGGGCGGCGATGCCGACCCCTTCGACGACCTGGCGGCCAACCCGATACCGCTCGAACTGGTGTCCGACGGGGTCCTGGCCGAGCGAATCGGGCTGGAACTCGTTTGCGCCTGGACCAGCCCGCTGGGCACATCCGCCCTGTGGTACCGGTTCCTGAACATCGGCCAGCCCGTTGCCGCGATGTCGGGGACAGACGGCTGGGTGGACTTCCACCGCACGCCGGCCATGGGCACCGCCCGCGCCTATGTTCGGGCGCCCCAAGGGAGTCGGGAGTTCGAAAACGTCCTTGCCGAAGCCGTCAAGGGCCGGAGCTTTCTTACCACCGGGCCGGCGCTGATATTCGAGCTCGGGGACGGTAGCCGTCCTGGGGACTGTCACGACTGCCGGGGCGCAGACCTGGCAGGTCATGCTGGCCAGCACGGCGGCCGTGGATCGGCTCGAGATTGTCGTGAACGGGGCCGTTGTGCACACGGACAAGGGTGTGGCCGCCGGACGGACGCGAAACTATTCAGGCCAGGTGGACTTGCCCGCGGGCGGCTGGATTGCCGCGCGTGCCTATGCCTCGGAACGGCCGGCAGATGCCTGGCCCACCATGGCAGCGCGGCCCTTCGCCCATAGCTCGCCGATCTGGATCGGGAGGTCGGCAGTGTCGACCCGGCAGCACAGGCGGCCGCGGCCAGTGACCTGTTGCGTGCTCTGGATGCCGCCGAGTCCCGCGCCCGCGGGGCCTATGGCGAGGTCGAGACTCCCGGCATGCAGGCCCGCTTCGAGGCGGCTCGTGCACGATTGAACGCGATGGGCGGGATCGACGCCCCAAGCGACTAAGCTGACTACTACACATCAGACGGAGGGATCGCGATGATCGGATACGTCACCCTGGGAACCAACGACATCAAGCGCGCCGTGGCCTTTTACGACGGCCTCATGGCCGAAGTCGGCGCCGGCCGGATTATGGACACCGAAGGATTCGTCGCCTGGGGCACGAGCATGAACGAGCCGGGCCTGTCCGTTACGCGGCCCCACGACGGCAAGGATGCAACCGTGGGCAATGGGGTTATGGTCGCGCTGCGCGCGGATACGCCGGCGAAGGTCGATGCCATCTATGCGAAGGCCATCGAGCTGGGCGGCACCGACGAAGGCCCGCCGGGGGCGAGGTCGGAAGCTTTCTATGCCGGCTACTTCCGCGATCCGGACGGCAACAAGCTCAACGCGTTCTGCATCACCGGTTCGTTCGGCTAGTTGGAACCAGGACTGCGATGGGCTCAGTCGTAGGCTCAGTCGTCGTCCCAGTCCGGATCGGGGGACACCTCCATCGGGTTGGACGGATCGGCCGCCCACTCGGCGAGTGAGCCATCGTAGATCGCCACGTCGGTGAAGCCGAGCCTCACCATGGTGAAGGCCACCGTCGAGGCCGCGATACCGCCGCCGCAATAGGTAATGCTGCGGGCATCCCGTTTTCCGGGTACGAGTTCAGCGAGTTCCTCCAGGGAGCGGTATCTGCCGGTCTCGTCGACCAGCGAGGTCACCGACACGTTGGTTGCGCCGAGGATGTGGCCCGGGCGGTCGTACATCGCCATTTCGCCCCGATAGTGGGGATCGGGCATGGCATCGACGAGGCTGACCTCTTCGTTATCGACAGCGGCACGCACTTCGTCATAGCCGGCGATCAGGCCGGGTCGAACGGCCGGCGTCAGCGTTCGCGCTGTTCGGACCTCCGGCTCGGTGGACAGGGGATAGCCGGCGGCAGTCCAAGCCTGCAGCCCGCCATCGAGCAGGGCCGCATTGTCGAATCCGATCCAGCGAAGCATCCACCACACGCGGGCGGCCCACGCCTGGTTCTGTCCGGCGTAGAGCACGACCCGGGTATTGTCGCCGACACCCAGTTCGCCCATGGACTTGGCGAACGCCTGGGGTGTCGGGGCGGTGAACGGCAGCGGAGCATCGGGGTCGGAAAGATTCCCCATCAGGTCGGCAAAGCCCGCCCCTGGGATGTGGCCGCTCTCATAGCTGGCCCGGCCGTTTACCTCGCGCAATCCGTTCTCGTCCTGCTCGACGACGACAGTGGAGTCCAGCACAACGAGGTCGGGGTCGTCGAGGTGCTCGTGCAGCCACTCGGCCGTGACGAGCGTATCCATCCGTGTATCAACCGATGGGCCCGCTTCCGGCGGCTCGACGGCCTTCACATGGGCCGACACGAGCGCCAGCGTGGCAACCACAACCAGGCGCGTCTTGAGGAAATCCTGAATTGACATGAGAGCCTCTCTGTCAGAAGCAAAAACGTACGTGGGAACAGGAGCCCACAGTCTACGCTGTTGCCCTCGCGCCGGTGAGGCAGTGGCTCCTCCTCTCGAGCCGGAAAGGCCCAGAGGCGTCCGGGCTTGCCCGGGGCAAGCCCGGCTTAACCGATCTGTGCAAACAGGGCGGTTTCCCTCAACAAAGTGGGAAAACGGGCACCGGCGGCAATCAGAACCCGAGCCTCGCGCTCAGCGGGGGCTCAGCGGCGGCCCCTGACAGTGTGGTCGTCGTGGCACAGGAAGCATTCCATGTGACCCTGCTGCTGATTCATTCCGGCCGTCTCGTGAAACATGTCGCTCGGGCCATGGCACTTGATGCAGTGGGCGATGTCTTCCGAAGGCTCCCAGACCGGGGGCTTCCAGTTTCCGTCGAAATACTCGTTCAGCGCACGTGGTCACGATGAAGACGACTTCACCGGAAACCTTCGCGCAGCGCTCCTTCTTGGCCTTGGAGGTGACCTCCTCGCCGGCTTCCAGGGTCCATTTCGAAACCGAGGTATGGCAAAGCGGTGACCACGCCTTGACCTGGACCTGGTTCGGAATGGGAGAAATATCGTCGAACCTGTTGGTAGGGAATCTCTGGTTGGCATACCAGTAGAACAGCCGGTCGATCATCTGCCGGTAGATGTCGTCCTTGTCGCTGTAGGCCACGAGATTGATGACACAACAGGTACCGCCGAGGGCACCGCAAAGGGTGCCGTGACCACCGTAGCCAGCCGCAGCGTGAATCATCATCATGTCGGGCAGTGTCGTCCATGGATAGCCGACCTTCTCCCTGAGCATGCTCACCAGCGCGAGATAGGTCGCGGATCCACAGCCGCCCTTGTCGAAGTAATTCCGGTAGGCCCGCCTGCCCGCCTCGAGTGGATCGAGGTTGACGTACTTCCAGGGCAGAGGCGGTGCAGCAGGGGCCTCCGCGCCGGCCGGTGCGACGGCGGCGTACGCACCGAGACTGCCTCCCATGGCCCCGCTGGCCAGCAAGGCCGCGGACCCCGTGAGGAGATTTCTCCGGGAAAGCGTTCCGATATCCTGGGTGTAAGCGCTCACGTCAGTCTCCGCTTGTCGAAGAGACCCGCAAGGCTTGTGGAGCTCTGTCCTTCAGAGTGATTGCAGAACCGCGATCCTGCGGATCCCAAGAAACGCCGGGTGCCCGGACTCGGACACCAAGCCTCCTCTCCCGAGAATGGCTCACGGCCGCCCAAAGTCAAGGTCGCGCCCGGCCGGATCCGGACAGCGGCGCGGCTACTGCCAGGCCAAGCAGCGCGATCAGAATCCGATCGAAACGCCGGGTCCCTTCCGGCCTCTTCGAATCCGGCGAGTCGGACTTGGGCTTCTCTGACTCGCGATGAATGCCTTCGGGTGTCAGGTCATAGATCCACGCCAGGACGACCGCCACGGGAAGCCCCAGCGCGAGCAGCACAAGGACCAGGGTAAGAGTCCAGTCCGGGAGCCGCAGCGCCGGAACGACCACGTCGGCAACCTGCAGCATTAACCAGGCCACGACCACGTACATGGCTGCCGCCCGGAATACCTGACGCTTCCTCAGCTCGTTGACAAGGCCACCGCTCATACGCTCTCGGACCATCGGACTGCGGCTAGTCTAACGGGTACGCGCGTGTTCCGGCACGCCCGTAAATCGGTGCTGCTGCCGGCGGAACCCGGTATGGGACTGATCGGTGGGCCGTGACCGGCCGGCACTCTCCGAAGCAGCATGGAGCCGTCCGCACGGGGCCGCCGCTGGCGTTCTGCCGGACCAGCATCGCGCGGGCAACGTTGAGGACCGGATTGAGCCCGAAACGGACGATGGAAGACCGGTGGGCCCGGTAGCTGCTTGACTCCGAGAAGGTCAATCATGGAAACCCGACAGGAAGCTCCCAAGACCGAGTCATTTAGTTGAAGCTTAGACTATTATTGTTTATGCTTAAATTATCTCTGGCCTGAGCTACCCACGTGACCACCCCGGATCGATCAAGACTGCAGATGAACTCGTGGATGGCGGTCGTTCGAACGTACCAGGAGTGCACCCGGCGCTACGCGCAGCTCCTGAACGGGTTTGATCTGACGATCCCCCAGTTCGATGTGCTCAACGCGGTCATACAGCTCGGCGACGCCGCTACCCCGAAAGCGATCGCCGACCAGCTGGTGGTGACCCGGGGCAACATCACGGGCGTGCTTCATCGGCTGCAGGACCACGGACTTCTCGTGACCCGGACCCATGAGTACGACGGCCGGTCCTTTGTATGCGCGCTCACCCATGCGGGACACGCCCGGCTGAACCAGGCCCGCAGGGCGGCGGCGGCATTCATCGCCGAGCAGCTGGCTCCCTTCGATGACGACGCATTGAAAACCACCGAAAACCACATGAACCGGATGCGGGCACATCTGCTCACCATCGATCCCGACGCCATCGTGGCCCGGGTACAAGCGACGCCCCCGCCCACTTCTACGGAGCCATCACGCCGATGAATTCAGTCCCCCACCCCTCCGCACCGCCAGCGCGCAAGACCATGCTGCTGGAAACCCGTGCGATCGCGGACATGGCCAAAATGCTTGTGCCCTTGCTTGGCTCGCAGCTCCGGCAAAGGGCACAACAAGACAACTGCCGCATCATGGTTATTCCTGGGTTCGGGTCGGACGACCGCTGGACCGCGCCGCTTCGTCATTACCTCAATCGTCTGGGCTATCCGGCCGAGGGCTGGGGGCTGGGAAAGAACCTCGCCGGGGTCAACTTGCCCCACAGCCTCGACGACCTTTCCCCAAGCTGGGACTTCTCTCCCCGGCCCCTCTACCGCGGCGAAGCCTCGGTTCCGTTTCTTGCCGACCGGCTGGCCGATCGGGTGAGCGAGCGATATGCCGACCACGGCGTGCCCATCACTCTGATCGGCTGGAGCCTCGGCGGTTATCTCGCCCGCGAGGTTGCAAGGGATCTTCCCGGCATCGTAGACCAGGTCATCACCCTGGGCTCGCCGACCATCGGCGGACCCAAATACACCGCCGCTGCGCCGTTCTTCCGAAAACGGGGCATGGATCTCGACTGGATCGAGACTGAAATCCGGAACCGCGAGGTGCGCCCCATCAGCCGGCCGATCACGGCCATCTTCAGCAAGAGCGACGGCGTCGTCCAATGGAGCGCGGCCATTGATCATCACAGTCAGAACGTAGAGCACATCGAGGTAAAGGGTGCCCACCTGGGCATGGCGTTCAGCCCGACGATCTGGCGGCATATCCTGGCTGCGCTGGCTTCGCCGCCATCAGCCCTCGATAGCTGAAAGCCGACCGCGAAGCCTCGAGGGAATTACGACCCTGTAAATCCGTATTGGGGGTCTAGGCCGCGCCCGCCACCTTCTTCTGGTCAGTCTGTACGGACCACAGCGTGGCGTAGATGCCGTGGTTTCCCAGCAGTTCCTCGTGGGTCCCGCTCTCGACCACCCGGCCCTGGTCCATGACGTAGATCCGATCGGCGTTGACGATGGTGGACAGCCGGTGGGCGATGACCAGGGTCGTGCAGGTGTGTGAGATCCGTTCGAGGGATCGCTTGATGGCCGCCTCGGTGTCATTGTCCACCGCGGACGTGGCCTCGTCGAGGACCAGAATGGGCGGGTTCTTTAACAAGGCGCGGGCAATGGACAGGCGCTGCCGCTGACCGCCGGAGAGCTTCTGCCCGCGCTCGCCGACGACGGTGTCGTAGCCTTGCGGCAGACGGTCAATAAACTCCGTGGCCTCTGCTGCGCGGGCCACCTCGCGCACCTGCTCCGGCGTGGCGTCCGGGCGGCCGTAGGCGATGTTCTCCGCGATGGTTCCCTGGAACAGGAACACGTCCTGGCTGACCAGGCCGATATTTCGGCGCAGGCTCTGGAGGCCGATCGTATCGATCGGCTGGCCGTCGATCAGGATTTCCCCGGAGTCCGGCTGGTAGAAGCGCAGCAGCAGCTTGACCAGAGTGCTCTTGCCGGAGCCCGTCTGGCCGACGAACGCAACCGTGCTGCCGGCGGTGACTGTGAGGTCGATGTCATGCAGCACCTGTTCGCCGCTGGCATACCCGAAATCGATGTGCTGGAAGTCGATACGGCCGCGAACGTCCTCCAGCGGCCGGGCGTTGCTGGGGTCCCTGATGAAGACCGGCGCCTCGATGAGGTTGAGTATGCGCCGCGACGAGGCCATGGCACGTTCATAGAGATCCACCGTCTCGGCAACCCGGGTGAGCGGCCAGAGCAGGCGCTGGGTCAGGAAGACCAGCACGCCGTATGCACCGACATTCAGGGTTCCCTCCAGCGTCATCCAGCCGCCAATCAGGAACGTGGCGACAAAGCCCGCGAGAATCGCCATGCGGATGATCGGGATAAAAGCAGAGCTGATCGCAATAGCCTTGCGGTTGGCTTCCAGGTAGGCGTCGCTGTCCTGGCGGATGCGTTCCGCTTCGAATTGCTCGGTGGCAAAACTCTTGATGGTCGTGATGCCGGAGACATTGGCGGACAGGCGCGCGCCCAGGTTGCCGACGCGCTCGCGAACGTCGGCATACAGCGGCTGGGCACGGCGCTGAAAGTAGAACGCACCAAGGATGATGAGGGGAATAGGCGTAAAGGCAATCAGCGCAATCATCGGCGAGATGGCGAAAAACACGGCGCCGACGACGAGGACGGTGGTCACCACCTGGATCAGGTCGTTGGCGCCGCCGTTCAAGAATCGCTCGAGCTGGTTGACGTCGTCATTGAGGATCGTGACCAGATTACCTGTGCTGCGGTCCTCGAAATAGGCCAGGTCGAGATTCTGGACGTTCTCGTAGGCGTCCAGACGCATCTCGTGCTGGAGATCCTGGGCCAGGTTTCGCCAGCTCACCAGCAGCAGGTATTCGAATACGGACTCGAAGATCCACACCACGAGCGTCAGCACGCCGAGCAGCGCCAGCTGCCATTTCGGGTCGGGAATGCCGAGGGCCGCCACGAACGAGTCTTTCTGCCGGACCACCACGTCGATGGCGATGCCGATCAGGATCTCCGGCATCACATCGAACAGCTTGTTCATGATCGAGTAGAACGTCGCCAGGACGATCCGCCGCCGGTAGCCGGTCGCATAGTTCAGCAACCGGCGCAGGGCGGCGAAAGAGGATTGGGCGGCGGTAGTCATCGGCGAATGATACAAGCTGGCGCTTCGCTGCCGGTGTTCGAGCTGTCGAATGCGGTGCTGGGGCTCGGCGTTCTCCGCCCCGGCCAGCAGCGCCACGGCACGCGCGAACTGGCCTTCAAAGAGATTTGGACGGTCTCGGGATGGTACGTCGCCAGGCAAACGGGCTCATCGGCTCATGAGTCATGCGCCGCACGACCGGCAAGCCTCTTCGACGTTCGGTTGTCGAACATCGGCAACGCGGGCCTAGGCCTGGTTCGTCTCCCCGTACACCCACACGCGGGTCGTGATCCGCGTGATAAATCCCAGGCTTTCATAGAGACGGAAGCCGGCCGGCGTCGCACCCAGGAAGAACCGCCGCGCGCCCTCGGCACGGGCCTCGGCGATGACGGTGGATAGCAGCCGCCGGCCGATACCGCCGCGCTGACTTCGGGTGTCCGTTCCCATGGCCCAGATGCCGCAGGTATCCCCGTGCCAGGTCAGGGTGACCGTGCCGACCGGCCTGTCGCCCAGGCGTGCGACGTACACGTCGATGCCGGGGCTCTCCAAAAGCTCCGGCGGCATGGCGCGCATCACCGAGTCATAGGGCATGCTGAACGCCGACTCGAGAACCCGCGCCGCCGCCTGGGCATCCTCGCTACCGGCGCCACGCACGACGCTGACCTCGGGATGGCCCGCCGGCTCCATCGGAACATCCTCCCGGACCATGAAGGGAAAATCCACGGCATAGACAAGCCCGAGGGCTGAGGCCGTCTCATCAATACTGAGGCCGGCCTCGGGAAAAATGATGGTCAGAAAGGGCAGCTCCCGGTCCAGACAGGCCTGGGCCGAAGCGCGAAACCGCTCGGCGCTTGCCCGGGCGCCCACGACGATCATGTTCAGATCAGCGATCGGTTCGTTGCAAAGTGCCGTCAGCAATCCGGGGCTGGCGCTGGCCTCGTAATTTCGGCTTCGCCCAGAAACGTCACCAGGGCGTCGTTGGTCAGGCGGCGAAGCGTGGACTCAGTCAGGGGTTTCAAAGCGGGCGCTGCTGGCATGGAGGCTAATTCCTGATGGGTGGGCGAACGGCGACCCAAGACCGTAGCATAGTCACGGGGAAGCGCTGCCTGCCGGAATAGACATTAGCTCTTGGACTCGGGCTACGGACGCCAAGCCCGGTTCCGTTCAGTTCGAGATGACCTCAGGCATCCATGGAACCCGGCGTGCTAAGTCCGTCGCTCACAGAAATAGCGCTTCGAACATCGGCGATTACCTGACTGAGGTCGGTTGCCTGCTTGTCGAAGACGCTGTTGTCGGAACGCTCCAGGACATGGGGACAGTGCACCTAACTCAACGTACGTTCGCGTAGTTAAGTGAACTGTCCACATAACGCGAAAGCCCGCTAGGCTGCGCGGCCCCGTTGTCGCTGACGGAAGCGACGGGGCAGCCAGAAGGCTATTGCCAGCACTGCGACGGCGATCATCACCTCGATCTCGTAGCGCCGAATATCCCCCAGGACCGCCTCGATGGCCTGCCCGCCGAAGTAGCCGGCCAGGCTGATCGTGGTTGCCCAGGCCGCGACGCCGATGAAGTTCAGCAGCAGGAAACGACGGTACGGAATCGTTGTCAGGCCGATGGCGAACGGCGTAATCGACCGCAGGCCGTAGAGAAACGGGAAGCCGAGCACAATAGCGGTCTGGTGCCGCTCCAGTCGTTCGAGGACCGTGGCCGTTTTCGACCTCCACCAGGGTCGCCGATCGAGCAATGCCTTGCCGTGGCGACGTCCGAGGTAGAAGTAGATCTGATCGCCCAGCATCGAGCCGATCATTCCGATCAAAATGACCCATTTGAGGTCCAGGTAGCCCATGTGTGCGGCGAGTCCTGCCATGAACAGGATGGCCTGCCCTTCCAGGAGGGTCCCGGCCAGCAAGACCGGATACCCGTAGGTCGACAACATCGATTCCAGCATGGCGGACTACTACAGGCGATGAGAAACGGCGGTGATTCGCAGGGACTGTATCAGTCCGCCCCGCAGGCCGCCTTGGTAAACGACGTCGGATTCGCTCCACCTGAAAGGGAAATGGTGGCGTGAAGAGTGTTCCCGTCCCTGCGATAGCGGATTTCCTGGGGATAGTCATGAGCGGGATTGACGAACACCGCGTGCTGGTCCGTGACGTCACTGGCGACAAAGGACGTCGGTGCCTGGCCGGCGGGATGCGCCGTGTAGACCCATGCACCGCCTTCGCCGCGACTGAGCGTGAGAACTTCGTAAAAGCCCAGCGTGTCGTCATTGACGGCAACGCCGAAACCGACCATTCGATCCGCACTTTCGGCAACCCACACCTCGTGCGAGTCCTTATCTATGGACACCCAGCAGCCCACGAGCCAGCCAAGGTCGTTGCCGTCGAGTTCGCTGGCCGACACGAGAGCCGGCAACAACAGGGACGCAGCCAGAAATCTGTACATCGTTGGCTCCGGTTCGACTATGGGAACAGTGCATCTAACTACTCAGGCGGCCAGTCAAATAAGTGCACTGTCCCCCTGATTCGTTGTCAATTCCTGATCCAACTGTCGCCCGTCGGGTGCATACTATCTAGACGAACATTCAATTTCGACCCGGCCTCCCCGCGAAGCCGCGCAACGCGATGACCCTGACCATAACGACAGACGCTGACTGGCTGTCCGGTCCATAAGCCGGAAGAATCCATCATGCGTTTTGTAAAGCTGCTGCTTCTTGCGGCGCTCCTGGTTTATCTGGGATCGGGCGCGTGGCCCCCTGTACCGGTGTTCGGCGACGGCCTGGCAATCGCCAACGGCGCCGAGCAAATCAAGCGTTCCGAGGTCGGCCCAAATCCCCTGACCTACTCGTATTCCCAACATTCCGGGTCCTATGTGCTTACGGCCGCGGTCAGTTCGGTGACCGGGCTGACGACCACTACGTCGTTGCTTATGCTATGCGCCGTTGCTGCTTTCGCCGCGGTTTTTTGCTCGGCGGCTTTCGTCGCTCATGTCCTGGGCGTCAGCTACCCGCTCTCGCTCGCCTCTGTCTTGCTTTTCCAGGAGGCTTATTCGGCAGCCTACTACGGCAACAGCACCGTGCTCGCCAGTGCATTTGCCTTCGCCGCGTTACTGCTCCTCGTCCGTGGCCGCGGTGTTCTTGCCGATGTTGCCGCGGGCCTGGCCTTCGCGGCCGCCGGATTCATGCGGCTCGACGCGGTCCTTGTGGCGCCCTCCGGAGTGGCGCTGATTCTGCTGGACGGGCGTGGCGGCGCGCCGCGGCGGCTGGCCGTCGTGGGCATCGTCGCGGCGGTATCGCTCGGAGTGGCACTCGCCCTCAGCGGCTTCAGCGCTGAGGAAGTTCGATCGGCACTGGCATTCAAGGAAGCTCTGTTCGACGCCGGCCGGGACTTCGAGAACACGACCCGCAGCCTGATCGCCTTCTTTTCCGTCCTGAGCGTACTCCTGACTGCATCCGGGTCCGTGGTGCTGCTGCGCACGGGACGCCGGGACCTTCTGGTTCTGGTCGCCGCCGGGGTTGTGCCGACGGCGATCCTGTACTGGGGGGGCTTGGATACACCGCGCTATCTCTATTACATCTTGCCCTTCGTGGCGTTGCTCGCGGCGAGCGGCCTTCGCCACGCCTGGCCCCCGCGAAACCCGCTGGCGTACGGATGGACCGTGTTGCTCGCCGTCGCATTTGCGGGGCAGTATTTCTTTTCCTATCCGCTTGTGAAACCCGAATCCTCCGAGAGGGGCGCCGTTCTCGCCACGTTCCCCACGGCCGATGAACGCGGGCGCGTTCGGGCCGTGATGGCGGCTCCCGCGCTGGGCCTGCCGCCCCTGATCGAGGTGGCCAACAACGGCGGCCGGCTCGGCTCGGGTATCGTCATGGCGCCCAGCTGGCACAGAGACACCCGACAAAAAACGGTGGCTCGACTCGACTCGCTCGGACGGCTCCTGCCGGATCCCCGGGGCGGCGACCAACGAGTCATTACGCTGGACTGGACACGGAGCCAGTTTGTCATCCGGCAACTCCTCGAAAGCGGGCTGGAATTGCGAAGTCACAAACGTGATCCAGGCATGCACTGGCAGCAATACGAGTTCGGGGACGACCGGCGCCGCGTCTTTTTCACCCGGTATCTCTATCCCGTAATCTCGCGGGCCGAGGCCTCGGGTCTCGACAACGCCATTGACGAACCCGACCCGGGTACGATTTTGATGATGAGCGGGAACCGAGCGCGACGCATGGGAGTCGATGGCGACCCGCGCTGGCAGCCGGCAGGAGAGGATCTTTACCTCAGGGCTCCCTAGAAACTGGTTTCGGGGACCCAGCAGCTGACCGCGAATGCGGACTACTCGCCGGCAACGGCGACCGTGTCCTGTTCCTGGGCGGTGAGCAGGGCGTCGAGAAGCTCGGGTGACAAGCCCTGGGGAAAACGGCTCAGGAGAGCGAGCTTGTCACGCTTCGCGGTGTCGAGGTCCGAGACCCATCCCGGCCGCTGGGCGATTCTCAGGCGGTCGATTCGCGAAAAGTCGACGAACGTAACCCGCCGGTCCCTGGCCGGGGTCTCGGACGCCGGCGCCACGTTCAGCAACAGGCCGTCGTCGCGCACCTCCAGCAGTTCGCCTTCGATGCGATCCCCTCGAACCAGGCCATCGACCAAGTCCAGCGTGGCAAGCACGCCTTCAGGCTGGTGGGCCGGCTCGAAGGTCTCCAGCCGGGGCCCCACCTGGCAGGCCGACAGCACGACGAGCAGCAGCAGACTGCCGGCTTTGTTCTTCATCGCACGGGGATCTTTGTTGCTTCGAACCGGGCGCGAAGTGCATCCCGATTGGTGCTCCAGAGCGACAGCGCGTCCAGCAGCGCGTCATCCGACGGCTTGAACTTCGAAGCCGTTGCCGTCTCGAACCATTCCCGGCGCATCCACTCCATGTAGTACCCCTGGGCCGCCAGGAAGTACGTCCGCCTGGCTCCCGCAGCCGGTTCCCCGACATCGAAGTGGAGCGTGACCCGGTCACCCGGCTGGGTGATCAGGTAATCCTCATCCGCGCGCGCAAGGTAGGCGGCAGCAGCTTGCAGTGCGCTGCCGTCGGGATTCAGGGCCTCGGTCAGATACACGACCCTGGGCTTGAGGTAGCGCACCTCCGTCGCGGCGGCGACACGATCGATACGCCAGTTGTCGGCGACAAAAGACAGGCGCACTTTCAGGGTGCCGGTCTCCGGGACCGGAACACGGACGGCCACCTCGTCCCACGCAATGGGCCCGCTATCCCCCAGCCGGCCCGCCTCCCGGTATTTCCCCCGATCCCAGACCGCGATGCGCAGACCCATCCGGGTCTTGTACCAGTAGCCCAGTTTCAGCTGGTTCGGCAAGCGATTGATGTCCTTGCCCATCCAGTCTATGGCCTTCAATCCCTGGCTCCTGAGCATGACGTCATACAACAGCACCGTGTTGAGCAGGCTGTTGCGCAGGCGGAAAACCAGAACCGCGTGGGTCGCTGAGTCAGGCACATCGAACACGAGGTCGATGCGATCCTCGAAGTCTTCCTGTGACACCCGCCGCAGACGCTCGGCCGGCGTACTCCAGGCCTCTCCATCGGCGCTGGCCAGCAGAATGCCGACGTCACGCCCCGAACTGTCCGTAGCGGCGACCGGCGGGCGCATCGACCTGACCGCAGTGGGCCTTCCCCTCTCGTCCGGAATGACGGTTTCCCCGGCAGCGTGGCTGATTTCGAGCAGCTCCAGCTGGTTGATGTAGTGGGTCTCCAGGGCCTCGTTGCGCAATTCCAGGGCGATGCGCCCACTGACCGGCAGCACCGTCAGGCGATCCACGTCCCGGGCTTCGAAGGCGGGGGCGATGCTGTAGGAGAAGGACTCCGCTTCGAGGGCCGGGTCCGGACCGTCCAGGGCATAGATGGTCGGACAGGAGCCGAAGATGGCAAGGGCGAGAGCGGCGGCCCCCACGGCCACTACCGGCGCCGCTGCGACGTTCGCTCCCACGGTCAATGGCTCGTTGACCGGGGTCTGGAAACTCTCCATTGCAGCGACCTCGTCCAGGGGCACGGAGCCTATCCGGACGCTGGCATCGAGTGCGAGATCGTATTTGCGGCCGTCGCCACGGACTTCCCCGTCTGCCACGGTCGCGCCCTTTTCGAACACGATCGTGGAGCCATCGATCAGGTGCGCCTTGACCGGTGACTCGATGGTAACGGGAGCCTCGCCTTGGAGCTCGACGGGCTGAACGTCCAGTGTTCGAAAGACACAGGAGCCGCACGAAAGGGCCGCAAGCAGGATGAACCAGCGCATGAACGCCTCCCGAGGAGACGCGGCCGGTGTATCTGACTTGCATCAGCCGCGATGCCGACGGTTGACGCAACAATTGCTCAACCGACGCCGGCGGAGTCTACGCTCAATCGTCGGGCTGGCAAGGGAATTCGTGCACGTTGCCGTGTTTGCGAGACCGGCACGATCGGGTGCGGTGCTCAGCTATCTGGCCGGCCGGCAATCCGGACAATCCTTGCGCCTTCATTTTCTTCGGCCCAGGTTCAGTACGGCGCCGCGTAGCCCTACCAGATATTCCCCGCCCCCGGCGTGTAGGACTTGGCCACGACCGAGTTTGCGATCAGCGTGTCGCACTGGACGACCCCGCTGAAGGAGGCATTCGCCGCGTTCACCGTGACGTTGGAGGCATCGATCGCTACTTGGTTAGCGGCCACGGTGACACCTCCCGGGCCAAGCTCAATCGTGCTACCGGCGGGATCCGTGATCTTGATCCGGTTGACACCGTCGTCCAGCTCGATCTTCCGGCCTTCGGCGGTCTGGAGTTCGAGGTTTGCCGAAGGCCCGTCAGCGAGAGTCAGCCGAACTCCGCCCGGCGTCCGGATCTCGACTCGTTCTTCGCCCTGCGAGTCATCGAGCAGGATCACCGAGCCCTGCCGTGTGCGCAGCACCGTGGTCCGGTTGTCGGACGAGTCGTCCCGGTCCGGGGGCGGAGGAGAAGGACGGCTCCAGAGGCATCCGACAACGTACGGGCGCGCCGGATCGCCACCCTCGAACGCCACGAGGACCTCGTCGCCGGAGTGGGGACGACACCACAGGCCATAGCCGGAGCCTGCCGAGGGCACGGCGACCCTGGCCCAGAGCACGAGCGCCTGGGCCTTGCTGGTCGGGCCGGGCCCGCCCTGGTCTGCCGAGAAAGGCAAATGCACGCTGACCCGGCCCAGGTGTTCCGGATCGGCCACATCGTGGACGACGGCCGGATAGACTCCGTACCAGCGATCAGCCGGGGTCTCGCGTGTTGCAGTCGTGTCAGCGGTGGTCATTGGGTCGCCTCCTCAGTCGTTTCACTCGCCACGAGGGTCGCTCCGTTTCTATATCGGTCCGGTAACCGTTGTCCTGATCATAAAAGTGCAGAACACGCCTGACCTGGTACTCGCCGTCGAACCAGTCACCCAGGCCGCCGATCAGGACTCGCCGACCGGCCCAGACTTGCGGAAGGCCCGGGCCTGAACCCGACCCTCGCAAGAAACGACCCGACCGTTCGCGATAGTAGGTCCGGGCAAGCATCTCGGCCGCGCTCGCATCCCCCGCGCCGCTGCGTGCACCCTGCCATTCCCCCGGGCCCAGGGTCGACTGGAGCACCGCCCCGCCGTCGGCGAACCCGGGCATGTCTGCCGCTGAGCCGGCCGAGGCCGGACCCACGGCCGGCTGCTTGTTCAGACCATCCCAGGCGTGCACGCGCAGCGAACTGACCTGCCCGGCAAGATCCGCCGTCGCTCGAAAAGCCGCGAGTTCGGCGCCGAACTCCAGGGGCACCGTGGGAACATCGGACTTGCCCCTGGGCAGGGCCAGGAGCTGTCCGTCCCGAACCCGGACATCGCCTCCGGCAATGCGCACTCGTTCGACGAGGAAGGAGAGGTCATCCTGCTGCAGCTGGACCACCGTATCGTGGGTTCCACCCTCGAGTTCCACCAGCGGCGTCAGACCGTACTCGCCGGCGATTGACCCGGCGATCTGTCCGTCGGTCATGTTCCGGAACTCGCGACTGCGCGTGAATCGCCGCAGCGTCTCCAGGGCATCCTCTGCATGAATCTCGACTTCAGGGGGCCGGTTGTCCGGGTAAATACCTTCCAGACCCACGATACGGCCGCTGAAGATATTCAGCAGCGCGTCCCGGTAAGAAACCTGGACCAGCAGTTCTTCGCCGAACCAGGGCCCCTCGGAATCGAAGTGCTCGTATCCGGGGCGGCCACCCCTGCCCGAGCCCCAGTTGGTCACGCGGATCCGGCAGGCCGAGGGCCGGCCGAGGTGCTCAGCTATTTCCAACCGAAGAAGACCGGACTCCAGGTCCTGGCGTTGTTGGCCCGCCAGGTGGATCCTGGGACGGCCGGATATCAGGGGGATGTCCTGTGGCATCGGTCCCTCCCAAGCCTGCGGGGCTTTCTGTCAGGCGGGATTCCGCAACGTCTCATCAGCATAGCAGAGCGATCGCGCTCCAGGCCGCGCAAAGGCGGTGCGCATCCGGGCGCCCGCGTCTTAATGAGTGTCTATGGCGAGCGCGACTCTTTGTCACCGGATATCCAGCAGCCCGAAAGCCAGCCAAGGTCGTTGCCGTCGAGTTCGCTGGCGGACAGGAGAGCCGGCAACAACGGGGACGCAGCCAGAAATCTGTATTTCGTTGGCTCCGGGTGAGTAATCGGGACAGTGCGCCCAAATACTCGAGCGGCCAGTCAAATAAGTGCACTGTCCCCCGATTCGTCTGCCAAGGCAGTTGGGAGGACTAGACCGTGAGAACGATGATCGGGCCCAGCAGCGTGAGAAAGACGTTGGCCATGGCGTAGGGCACCGTGTAGCCGAGCACCGGCGCCTCGCTGTCGGCCTCCTGTACGACGGCATTGAGGCCCGGGGTGCAGGTAAGGACCCCGGCGAGCGCGCCGCAGATCACCACCGGGTGCATCTTGAGCACGTAGCGCGCGTAGTAGAGCGTGGACAGGAGCACCGTGAGCACGAGCGAGATGGCGAGCACGGGCAGAATCAGGCCCTTTTCCTTCAGAACCACAATGGCCTCCGGCCCCGCAGCGAGGCCGACGGAGGCGATGAACATCGCCAGGCCGAAATCGCGAAGGTGGATCGCCGTAGCCGCCGGCAGGCTGCCGAAGGTCGGACGCTTGGATCTCAGCCATCCGAAGATCAGCCCGGATATCAGGCACCCACCCCCGGTGTGCAGCGCAACGGGCGCGCCGGCGATCGGGACGGTGATCATGCCGATCAACATGCCGGTCAGAATGCCGAGACCGAGATACACGTAGTCGGTGACGTTGCCCGTTTCAACCTCGTAGCCCATGGCTTTGGTGACCAGGTCGAGGTTGCCGGCGGGGCCGTATAGGGTCACCACATCACCGGCCTGCATTAGCGTTCCTTTGCGAACGGGAATGTCCTGGCCGGCCCGAACGATGCGGGTGGCGAAGACCGCACGCCGCTCCTCCGGATCCATGAGATGACGCGCGTCGCTCAGGGATATTCCGACAATCTGCCTGCGGGTCACCACGACATCACGGGTCTCGCCGATAAATTCCAGACCGGAGGTTTCACCAGTCTCCACACCGATCACTTTGCCCGCGGACACCATCGTGTCGCGCTGCCCGACGAGAAGCACCCGGTCGCCGCGCCCCAGCTTGAGGCCGGGCACCAGGCGCCGTGCTCGACCGCCGCGGGCCACCTGCTGGATATGGAGCTCCGGATCGAAACGATGATCGAACTCCTCTACCGTCATCCCCACCACATCAGGATTGGTAACCCGATAGACGCGCACCACGATCTGGCGCACGGCCTGTTCCTGGCCTGGGTCGAGCTCGTCGCCCACATCGCCCAGATTGATTTCGTATTCGCGGGCCGCTGCCTTCAAGTCGATACCGAGGAGGCGTGGCGCAATGGCGCTGACGAAGAACACCACCAGCGTGAAACCGAACAGGTAGGTCACGGCATACGTGACGGCGATGTTGGTCCGCAAGCTGCTCACGGCCTCGGCCTCCAGGCCCATGTGGCCCAGGGTCTCACCGGCCGTGCCGACAGAGGCGCTCTCGGTCGTCGCACCGGCGAGCAGGCCAGCGGCCGTTCCCTTGTCGAGATCGAGGAAATAGGCCAGTAGCCAGACCGTGCCGAAGACGACTGCGCTGCTGAAAACGGCGAGATGGACCTGGTCCAGGGTGCTGCGGCCGAGGCTGCGAAAGAACTGGGGACCGCTGACGTAGCCCAGGGAGTAAATGAACAGCGCAAAGAACAAGGTCTTGATATTTTCGTCGACCGTCACACCGGCCTGGCCGATCAGGATCGCGGCAAACAAGGTGCCAGGCATGCCCCCCAGGCGAAACCGCCCGATCCTGAGCTTGCCGATCGTGTACCCGAGAGCAACCGACAAAAATAGCGCCGAGACAGGAGCAGTCTCGAACAGCTTCTGGAGCATTTCCATGCGTGCACCGTGAAACCAGCGATGGCGGAATGCGAACGAGTCTCCAGAGAGAGTCCCTCTCGCGAGCGAGTCAAGGGCAGTATAGGCGCACGAGAAACATTTCGGAGCCTGACCTGAGCCAGGCCCGGCTGAATGTGGAGAATCGACGGACTACTCGGCTGCCTATCAGGCAGTTTCGTCCGACATTACGTTCGTCTTACGCCCGGGAGCCGAGCTTTCTGAACCGGCAGGGCACCGCCGGTCACCGACGCGAATACTAGCGGGTCTCGGCCCTGGAAAGGTCCTGGGCCGCGCTCCGCGACACGGACTCGTGCTGGAACACAATCCGGTTGACCTTGAAGTACTGTGAACGGCCGGAGATCGTAAAGGCGTAGGTCTGGCCTGCCTTGAGGTCGTAAACGGCAACGCGCTTGTTGTTGTGCCCCCCCAGGTCGAGCCGATTGCCCGTCGCCCAGACAAACGCCTTGTCGTTGCCACCGAAGAACTTGGTGTCCGACTGCAGCGCCGTGAGCGGCGCATCGTCGGCATGGTTGTTGCCGGCATTCGGCCCGGCCCCGTAGTCGCCGTCCAGACGCACATAGGCATCGTTCGCGACGTCGGTCCGGACCTCGCCGTTGATCGTGACGGTTTCACGCGCCACGTGCAGGTGCAGATAGTGCAATCCGTCCTGGTTGACCGTGAACGTGTAGGTCAGCGGTGAGCGCGCCGGGCCGTTGAGCGGACTGTTGCCGTCAAACTCAATATAGGAGGGGCCGGTGTAGCCGCCCACCGCGGTCTTCTCCAGCCACAGGCCGAGATCCGCCGTCGCCGTGTTCTCGGCTTCCATGATGACCAGGCCGTCGACCTGCTGGTACTGGGCCGGCGCGGGACCGGCGCCCCCGTTGGCGCTGACAAGCACGGCCCAGTCCTGGGCCGACTCGGCCGGAGGCGTGCCGACGAACTGGAGGCCCGGTCCCTGCAAGGTCGCCCCGCTTTGCCGCTGGCCGGTGCGCGGATTGAACCAGAGCACGTCATAGCTCACGGCGTTCGGCAGGTTGATGTCCGTGCCGCCGCCTTCGCGCAGGAAGATGACGTAGGCATCTCCCGGGCCGGCCAGCACCCAGTCGGTGTCCGCGGTCGTCACGGCGTTGTCGGGCGCCAGGTCCTGGGGGTCGATGCCGAGGTCGCCCTGCACCACGTCGCGCCAGAAACGAACGAAATGACCGGACTGCTGCCAGTGCGCGTCGAACTCGCGCAGGTCTTCGACGGCAAGGTCATACGCGTGCCCGGCGCCCGCGTTCTTGAGATACCACTCGAAACCGCCGCCCCCCGACATCGCGCTGGCCCACATCCAGTAGACGCGCTGCCGCGTGGAGACCTCGGTGTTCGGAGTCGGCGCATCGCCACCGGAAGCCTCGGTGAACGTCACCACCCACGGCTTGCCGGCCTCGGTGGACCGGGTGATCCAGTCGAGCGCCGTGCCGTAAACCCCGCTTGACCCGCTGGCGTCGGTCGGGATTGCACCGAACTGCATCGTCGGCCCGTCGAAGCTGTCATGGCCGAGCAGCGCCGTGTAGCGGTCCTTTTCGTTCGGGTAGGTGTGCATGAAGATCGGGTGATCGTAGGGGTCGAGCTCGCGGATATAGTCGGAGAAAGCCCGCTCCTGGTCGGCAGTGTTCGTGTTCTCCTCGCCGAGATTCCACTGCAGCGCCGGATGGTGTCCGAAGCGCGAAATCAGTTCGCGATAGTACAGCTTGCGCTCAAGCCCCAGATCGCCGCCGTTGAGCAGCTGATCATTCTCGGTTTCCTGCGTCACCACGTGGATCATGATGCCCTTGGCCGTCATGTGTGTGAGGACGCGTTCCCACTGGTCGAGCTTGCTGACGTCGAATCGCTTCTCCGTGCCGCTGGCGTTGTACTCTGCCCAGGGGTGGGCGTCGCAGCCATCGCCGCGCACCGTGTTGGCCATGATGTAGATGGCGTTGACGCCGGTCGAGGCAATGTAGTTCACAAGGCCGACGAGGCTCTTGCCGCGATCGCCCCGCCAGACCGGATCGCCCAGGTTCCAGTCGCCGGCGTGGGCGGCGAAGTCATGGAGAATGCCCTTGCAGCTGCCGGCGTCCGAAAACTTGCTGGTGTTGTCGAACTCCGAGTAGCCGAAAATATTCTCCGGGCTGTCCATGCCGCCTTCGATGTAGACGCTGCCGTCGCCCGCAAAGCGGAGGTAACGCTCGCCGTCGGCGTGCTGCAAGAGACCGCGGGAACGCATGTCGACCGATGCGGCAGGCGCCTCGGCAACCGTGAAGGTGCCCCGGAGGCCGTCAATGACGTCCATCGGCGCCCCCGCATCCGGCGCCGTCTCGACGGCAACACCGGTCCCGCTGCGGAATGAGACGAGGTAATCCCATGCGCCGACCGATGGGGGCGAGAAATACGCACGCCACGTATCCCCCGAGGTCGCGCCCGTATCGGCTGCCTCGCCGTCGGCCGCGAAGTGGCCGGGCACCGTCATCGTCACGTCGCCGTTCGTGAACGTGACGTTGAAGCGGTAGTCGGCGAAAGTGCTCTCACTGCCCTCGTCGGCAGTAAAGCCGGCACACGAGATCGCGACGCGATGCCAGCGTCGCAGATCGCCGCCTGCCGCGCAGGCGCCGGCACCCGGTCCGGGCCCGGATGCGATCGTGATGGAAACTTCCGCCGTGGTTTCGGCGCCGGCGTCGTCTGTTGCGATCGCTAACAGAGTGTAGTCGCCCGCGGCGAGATTGCGCAGGGCAGCGTCGTTGGTATCGCCCGGGTTCCCCCACTCGTAGGGGGCGACGTTTTCCTGTCGGACCAACGCGCCGTCCAGGAACAGGCGGACGTTATCGATGTTCCCATCGCTGTCGCTGGCATCGACGATCACGTACACGCCCTGGCCTTCGTCGAAGCTGCTCCCGTTCGCCGGCTGGGAGAAGCTCAGCGCGGGAGCGGCGTTCCCGCCGCCGGGGCTGCTCGGCGTCACCGTGAAGTTCGTCGTCGCGCTTGACCGGGCGCCAGCATCGTCCTGGGCAATGGCGGTCAGCGTGTAGCTGCCGGGAGCGAGGTCCCTGAGCATGGTGTCGCCCGTCGAGCCGGGCGCACCCCATTCGTAGGGGGACGCACTATCTTCACGGATCATGCTGTCGTTCAGGATCAGCGTGACGTTCACCACCGAACCATCCGCGTCGACCGCATTGACCACCACGTGGGCCGTTCCGCCTTCCTCGATGGTGGTTCCGCTCGCGGGCTGTGCAAAGCCGACGCTTGGCGCCTGATTTTGCGTGACCGGCGGATTCCCCGGCTGATCGTTGGTAGGGGTGTCGCTCTCGCCACCGCCGCCACAGGCCGCGAGCGCAAGAGTCAGGGACGCCAAGGCCACCCTGGCCGGGTTCGAGATTTTCATGCGGGCCGCCTTAGGGGGGATAAGTCAAGCCGTGCCAGCGAGGCTACGGCCCGGCCGGTCCCCTGAGCGTGAGGCAGATCACACTTCCTGGAGCGGACCGTCAGCCTCGATCAGGCTCAGAACCAGGTCAGGCTCAGACCCAGGCTCAGACCGGATCAGGCTCAGACCGGGTCAGGCAGAAACCTCAATCCTCGTCAGCACTGCCCGCGATGACACAACGCTCTCCCTCGAGCGCCGCCTTGGTCCGATCGTCGACCTGGAATTCGGCGCGGTAGGCCTCCATCCGTTTCCGCACGCGGGAACGCAATTTTCGCCGCTCCGAGGCGGTAACGAAACGCCGGATGTCGTCGTCTGTCTCGAGTCTGAGCGGCGGGACGACCACGGGCTGGCCGTCACCGTCGCGCGCCACCATCGTGAAGTAGCTGGTGTTGGTGTGCTTCACGAAGGCTCCCTGCACGTTCTCCGCGGTGACCTGGATGCCGACAACCAGCGAGGTGCGGCCCACGTAGTTGACCGAAGCTTTCAGGGACACGAGATCACCCACGTCCACGGGCTGCAGGAAGTCCACGCCGTCCACGGACACGGTGACGCAATAGGCGCCCGAATGCCGGCTGGCGCAAGCGTAGGCCACCTTGTCCATGAGCGACAGCAGGATGCCGCCATGAATCTTGCCGCCGAAATTCGCATACGATGGAATCATCAGCTCAGTGATGGTCGTGCGCGAGGCACGGACCGGTTTGGGGTCCATGTTGT